>CAYPTB010000001.1:0-26860 GCA_964413535.1 uncultured Planctomycetaceae bacterium
TCCGCTAGCGGTGCGCTCGCGCACCGCGTGTCCCTCGGTTCCCGCTCGCGAGCCCGCGTGTCCATCGGTTGCCGCTCGCGAGCCCGCGTGTCCATCGGTTGCCGCTCGCGAGCCCGCGTGTCCATCGGTTCCCGCTCGCGAGCCCGCGTGTCCATCGGTTCCCGCTCGCGAGCCCGCGTGTCCATCGGTTCCCGCTCGCGCACCGCGTGTCCATCGGTTCCCGCTCGCGCACCGCGTGTCCATCGGTTCCCGCTCGCGAGCCCGCGTGTCCATCGGTTCCCGCTCGCGCACCGCGTGTCCATCGGTTCCCGCTCGCGAGCCCGCGTACCATCGGTTCCCGCTCGCGAGCCAGCGTGTCCAGTTGCCGCTCGCACACCGCGTGTCCATCGGTTGCCGCTCGCGAGCCAGCGAAACGTCTCGTGCGCTTTCTCCACCGGATGCGCAGTGCGCGTAAGACCTAGTTGGAGCGATCGGCGAAGCGCCGCCGGAGATAGGTGGCTCGCAAGCGATCCCGCTCGGTCACTTCGAGCAGCTCGTCCCCTCGCGAACCGTCCTCGAGCGCCTGGAGGTGCCCCTTCTGGATCTGGATCGCCACGCGCTTGAGATCTCGGGAGGCTCCCTGCGGAAGCAGGCCCAAGCATTCGCCGAGGCGCACCAGCGAGAGCTGCGAGAGCGCCACCTCGGTCGGCATCGCTCGGGCGGTTCTGAGCATTCCCCAAGCTCGGCTCACCTTGTCCTGCACCGCGGTGCGTTGCTCGTCGAGCAGAACCTCGCGCACGCGGCGCTCGAAGGCGGCGATGCACGGAACGAGCTCGCGCAGGTCTCCCACGAGCTGCTCCTCCGAGCGACCGAGCGTGACCTGGTTGCTGATCTGATAGAAGTCCCCGGCGGCCCGGCTGCCCTCCCCGTACATGCCGCGCACGGCCAGCCCGGTGCGCTGCGCGGCGGTGAACACCTTCTCCAGCTCGTGCCGCACGAGCCCGAGGGCCGGAAGGTGCAACATCACGGAGGCCCGCATTCCCGTGCCGACGTTCGTGGGGCAACCGGTCAAGTAGCCGAGACGCTGCGAGAAGGCGTATTCGAGCTCGCCCTCGATCTCGCGGTCGAGGTCGCGCGCCCGGGACCAGGCGAGATCGAGATCGAATCCCGCGGCAATGCCTTGCAAGCGCAGGTGATCCTCCTCGTTGATCATCGCGGAGGTCGTCTCCGATTCGCCGAACGCGACGGCGCGTCCCGGGCCTCCGGGGCGCTTCTCGTCTCCGCCGACGAGGTCGCGGCTCGCCAGGTGGCGCTCGCGCAGGAGCAGCCGCAGCACCGTGTTCGCCTCGCCCATCGACACCCACAGGGTCTCCCCGTCGATGCGCTTGGCCAGCAGGATCTCCTTCAGCTTCGAGGAGACTTCTTCCGCGGGCCCGGATTCGAGCCGCGAGATGAAGGGAAAGCCGACCAAGTTGCGCGCCAGTCGCGCGCGGCAGGACACGACCACGTCCGATTCCGGCCCCTCCTTGAGGGCCCAGGAGCCGACGCGGTCGGCGAATCTCTTGATGTCGATGGGCTGGACCACGATCGGCGCTTCGAACTCGTTCGCGGACGAGCGCCGTCCGCCATTCTAGGCCTCCGCGGTCCGCCCTCCCAGGTGGCTCGGTCCGGGCGATGGGCCGGCCCCTCCGGGGAGCTCCAGTTGCCGCTCCGCTCGGGCGCTGTCATCCTGCCGCTCGCGAGCGCGGCGGACGTTCGAAACGAGCGCTCTCGCGACGCTCTCGGGCGTCGCGACCCTCGCATCGACACGCCCTCGCTGCGATCGAGGCGCTGGAGCGGCCAACGGCATCTCGAGCCGAGACCAGCGAGGGCTTCCCCGAGAGCTTCCCAGCGTGAGGAACTCCGCTCCCGTTTTCGCTGCCCTGCTCCTCGTTTGCCTGGACGTCTCCGCCGCGCAGGAGACGGCGGGATGGGATTCCTTTCCCGTCTTCGTCTGGCGCCAGGACTACCGCGGGCGCGCGCTCCCGCACGAGCTGGCGCAGCCCTTCGGCGGCACGAACGTCGACCGCGGCGAGGCGGCGCCCTGCGACCCTCCGCTCTCCTTCTTCGTCGGACACGCTCCCGGTCGCGACGACCTCCACCTGCGCCGCACCGACTCGTACCTGGAGCGCTTCGAGCTGTGGTACGCGACCCGCGACCCGCGCCTGCTCGTGCGCGAGCCGTGCCTGCTCGCGGAGGATACGCGCGCGCGCCTGTTCGAGACGCTCGAACGGAGCCTCGGCGCGCGGGACGGGAACCATGGCCTGGGCATCGCGCTCGGCGACGAGGTCTCGCTCACTCCGTGGGGAGATCCCTCCGACGTCTGCTGCTGTGCGCGCTGCGAGGCGGCGTGGAGCGCCTGGAGCGACGAGCGCGGCTACGCGCGCCGCGCTCCGACCACGGACGCAGTGCGCAGGAGCTTCGCGGACGGCGACTGGAGCGAGCTGGGGGCCTGGCTCGCTCGGCGAGAGTTCCATCAAGAGGGACTGACCGGGTTGTTGGAGGAGCTCGCCGCCGCGACCCGCACGCTCGCGCCGGGAGCCCCCATCGGCCTGCTCGGCATGGCCGGGCGCTCGACCTTCGGCGGCGTCGCCGTGGAGCGCGTGCTCCCCTTCCTCGATTTCGTCGAGGTGTATCCGGTCGACGACGCGCGCGAGCTCTTCGCCGCGCTGCGCACCGACGAGCGCTCGCTCGCCACGGTCTTCCCCGAAGCGGGCGGTCCAGACGCCTCCGCCTGGCTCGCGTGGGAGCACGTGTTGCGCGGAGGCGACGGACTCGTCCTGTGGAGCGATCGCACGCTCGCCGCCGATCCCGCGCTGCGCGCCCGTCTCGCGGGGGCGGTCGTGGACCTGCGCGCCGTGCGCGGGCGCGTCGGGGCCTTCCGTCCGGCGGTGCGCGGCGCGGCCGTCGTCCACTCTCCCGCCTCCATGGCCCTGGCCTGGCTGCGCGACGCCCTGCTCGACGGTCCGACGTGGCCGCGCCGTCTGGCGGGCTACCAGCGCGAGCACGGCACGCGCGAGCGCTCGCTCCGCGCTTGGCTGCGGCTCCTCGAGGACGCAGGCGCGCTCCCCGGCGCGCTGCCCGTCGACGCGATCGATGCAGAGACCGTCGAGCGGTTCCCGTTGCTCGTGCTCGCGCACGTCGAGGTGCTCTCCGCGAGCCACGTCGAAGCCCTCGAGCGCTACCTCGCGGCCGGCGGGAGCGTGGTCGTCGAGGGCGAGGTCGGGCTTTTCGACGAACGCGGCGAGCCGCAGGGCGTTGCCGTGCTCGAGCGACTCGCCCGCGCCGGCGGCGAGCGCGTGCGTGCCGCGCCGGAACGCGTCAGTGAGTACGCGGAGCTGCGGCGGCGGCCCGAGAGCGGCCGCGCGCAGGCCTTGCGCGCGACGCTCCGCTCCTGGCTCGCAGAGGGAGCGTCGCTCGCGCCGTTCGAGGTCGAAGGCGGCCGCCTGCCGTGGCTCACCGCGTGCGAGCGGCGACCGACGGGCGTCGTGTGCATGGCGTTGCCCAACGCGACGACTCCGGCCGAGCGCGCGGGCCTGGCGGCGCTCGAGCCGCGCCTACGCGTGCCCGAGGGCGCGCGCATCGAGTGGATCCATCCCCCCGCGGCGGGATCCGGGACGCCTTCCCTCGCGGCGGGCGACGCCCTGGTCTTCCGCCTCGTCTCGGGGGAGTGACTGGATCGAGCGCGCTTCAGGGAGCGCGCCGGCCGAGGGTCTCGCGCAGCTTCACGAGCAGCTTGACCGGCAGCCACTTCAGGCTCACGTCCATGCGCTCGACGGCGGCCTGGTAGCGCGCGAGGTCTCCGTCGCGCGCGGTCAGCACGGCGGCGTGCTCCGCGAGCCGGCGTTCGCGGTCGGCCACGGTGTGCTCGAAGCTCGCGCGTTCCGCGCGCCAGGCCGCGCGCTCGCGGTCGAACGCGGCGAGCTCGGCGGTCATGAGCGCCGTGGGCCAGAGCGGATCGCGCAGCGCGGAGCGTGCGTCGGCGTCCGCGTCGCGAAAGACGCTCTCCCGATCGGGGAGCTCCGCGCCGTCCTTCGCCGCAATCACGACGTGGCGGTAGACCGGTTCCTCGGTGTCGGAGGGATAGAGCGCCTCGTTGTAGTAGGCGAACACGTCGCCGGCCAGATCGCGCAGGGCCGGGTCGCGGTCGAGGAGCATCCCGACGCACATCATGAAGAGCCAACGATGGAGATTGCCCTGCCCGAAGGAAGCGACGCGCGCTCCGCCTGCGGCCAGCGCCCGCTCGATCTCGCTCCGGTCGGGAAGACCGTGCTCGTGGTGCTCCTCCAAGTAGCGATGGCGGAAATCGAGCTTGTCCTGCATGAAGCGGCGCAGGAGCTCTTCCGCGCGCGCCACGCGCGGCGTCGCGTAGGGTCCGGCCAGCACGCACCAGCGCCGTGCGACGCGCAGGCACTCGGCCGTGAAGGCAAAGCGTTGCTCGCGCGGCACGTGCTCCAGCGTGTCGAACGCGCAAACGACGTCGAAGGCGCCGTCCTGGAACGGAAGACGCGCACCGTCTCCGAGCACCATGCCCTCCCTGACGTCGCTCTTCTCCAGGTCGACGAGCGTGATCGCGTCCCGCTCGAGGAAGCGCCGCAGGAGCGCCGTGCGTCCGCCCACGTCGAGCACGCTCAACGGTCCGCCACCTCCCCGCAGCCGCTCGAGGAGGTCGGCCACCAAGCGGTAGCGCTGGTACTGGTCGAACGGCAGCCGCAGGACGTCGTCCGTCACGTCGCGTTCCCGTTTCGCGCAGCCGGAGAGGAGTCGCGCCGGATCGTCCAACGCGTGGGGAGCCGTATGAGCCCGTGCTGATGGTTGCTCGTGTCCACGACCTGGAAGGAGAGGGCGTGCTCGCGGTGATCGACGGGCGTCGGCGAAGTCTTGCTGTGGTCGTAGACGAAGACCGTCACGTAATAGCGGCCGTGCAAGAGCGGCAGCGGACCGATCGACATCTCCACGGCGCCCGTTTCGCCGGCGCGCACGTCCTCGATGACCTGCGGCTCCTCGTTCCAGAGGTGGTTCGAGCCGTTCACGTAGGTGCCGTCGGCGCGGTAGAGGCCCAGACCGAAGACGGGCTTGCGACACGCGCGCAGGGCCCTCCAGGAGAGCCGCGCCACGAAGGGCTCGCCGGTTCGGAACACCACGCTCGGCTCGCCGGTCTCGCCCAGGAGCTCGACCTTCTCCACGAGCACCTCGCCCGATCCCCAGCGCGGGTAGGCGGACGAATCGTCGTCGGCCGTCTCGATGCGCGCCTTCCCGCGCGCCTGGGCGCGGCGCAGGTACTCGTCGGCCACCTTCTCGGGCGGGCCCTGTTCCGCGATCCTGCCGCCGTCCAGGTAGACGACGTGCTGACAGAGCGTCTTCACCGAACCCATGTCGTGGGACACGAACACGACCGTGCCGCCTCGCTCACGGAACTCGTTCAGCCGGTTCATGCACTTGCCGCGGAAGTACTCGTCGCCGACGGAGAGCGCCTCGTCGATGAGCAACACGTCCGGATCCACGCAGGTCGCGACCGAGAAGCCGAGTCGCACGTGCATGCCCGAGCTGTAGGTCTTGACGGGTCGATCGACGAAGGCCCCGAGCTCCGAGAACTCGACGATGGCCTGCTCGCGCTCGGCGATCTCGGCGTCGGAGAGACCCAGGATCGAGCAAGCGAGGCCGATGTTCTCCCGGCCCGTGAAGTCCGGATGGAAGCCGGCGCCGAGCTCGATCAGCGACGTCACGCGCCCCTTCACGTCCACCGTTCCCCGGGTCGGAGCGGTGATGCCCGAGAGCAGCTTGAGGAGCGTGCTCTTCCCGGCGCCGTTCTCCCCGATGATGCCGATCGTGCTGTGACCGCCGAGCTCGAGGTCGACGTCCTGCAGGGCCCAGAACTCCTGGTGCTTCACGCAACCCGGAACGAGCAGGTCCATGAAGCGGTGGAAGGGCTTCGCGTAGATCTGGTAGACCTTCGACAGGCCCTGCGCGCGGATGACGGCCTCGCCGGCATCCAGCGCCTTCCCCCCGCTCGCTCCATCGCTCGAGTTCACCATCCCGTTGAACCTACAGCAGGTCGGGGAAGCGCCGCTTGTGCTTCGCGAAGAACCGTGCCCCCAAGGCCAGGGCGACGAAGGCCACGACGAAGAGTCGCGCCATGAGCGTCCACTGCGGCCACTGGCCGAACATGATCACGTTGCGGTAGGAGTTGATCAGCCAGTACATCGGGTTGATCTCGAGCAAGAATCGCAGCGGGAGGAGCCGGCTCTCCTCGACGATCTTCCTCTCGTGCAGCACCGAGCCGAGGACGACGTAGGCGCCTAGGTCGGCGGGAGGACTCGCGTCCGGAACGGTCCCGGGCGGCAACTCGTCCGCGCGCTTCGGCGTCAGGAACCGACGGATCTCCGGGGACGCACCTTCGTCGCCCGACTCGAGTTCCCAGCGCGGGCGCGGGTCTCCGACGCCGTCGATCTCGAAACGCGCGGTGGAGGGCATGGGAACGCGCATGCGCGGCCCTTCCACCGCCACCCAGCGCTCGACGGCCGTCCCCGTGCCAGGCAGGGGAACCACGGCATCCCGGACGAGGTGCTCGGGATAGAAGATCGGGGTGCCGAACATCCACATCAGGATCAGGACTCCCACCAAGTGGTAGGTGTCGCGCAAGAACAGGTTCAGGGTCGAGAGGAAGTAGCCCACGCCCACCGTGAACACGCCTTGGAGCACGATCAACACGGGCAGCACCGCATAGGCGGCGGTCGGAGCCTGCCCGGTGAAGAAGTACGTGCCCGCGATCGCGATGGGCATGCCGATCAGCATGTTCACGAGCGAGGAGATGGTCAGGAAGGCCGGCAGGATCTCGGACGGGAAGACGACCTTCTGGATCAGGTTGGCGTTCTCGACCAGGCAGTTCGTCGCGCGCGACAGGGTCTCCGCGAACGCGTGCCAGGACAGGATGCCGACGAGCATGAAGATCGCCGTGTCCCGCGGCCCCGACTTGTCGGTCCAGCGCGTGTTCATGAAGAGGCTGAACACCACCATGAACACGAAGAGGTACAGGAACGGCACGACCACGGACCAGAAGAAGCCCATGCTCGAGCCGACGTAGCGCGACTTGATGTCCCGCACGACGAAGGCGCGCACGAGCTGGCGCTGGTTCCAGAGAGTGTGGAGGAGGCGGAACATTCCGGCAGATCGTGCGCGCTCGTCCGGACCGGGCGCCGGGGACGGCGCCTGCGAACGCGGGGGACGGAGTGGCGCCCGATCGAGGGGAGCGTGGGCCCCCTCCCTATCGGCAGTTCGGAGAGGGCTCGCGGAGGGGGTGTCCGGCATCACCGCGTCCGGCCGTCACGGCCCCTCCCCTTCCCGGACACCGAGCGGCTCCTCCTCACAGGACCCGCTTCCCGAGGGCGGAGAGCGCGAGATCGCGAGCGAACTCCGCGGTCCGGTTGCGAACGTCCTGGATCGGGTTGATCTCCGTGAGCTCGAGCGCGAGCAGACGTCCCGACTCGGCGGCGTGCTCCATGACGAGGTGCGCTTCCCGCGAGGTCAGCCCGGCCGACACGGGCGTTCCCACGCCGGGCGCGACGGAGGGATCGCACGCGTCGAGATCGAACGAGAGGTGGAACCCGGCTGTGCCCGTGGTCGCGATCTCGATCGCGCGGCGCATGACCTCGTGCGCGCCGAGGATGTCGATCTCGCGCATGGTGAACACCGTGATGCCCGCCTCCCGGATCATCTGCTTCTCGCCCTCGTCGACCGAGTGGATCCCGACCAACACCGCTCTGTCCGCCCGCACCATGGGCAGGCGGTCGCCGAGGTGGACGAGTTCCTTCGGTCCGAAACCGAGCGCGACCGAGAGCGGCATCCCGTGGATGTTCCCCGACTCGGTCGTCTCCGGCGTGTTCATGTCCGCGTGCGCGTCGACCCAGACGAGCCCGATGTCCTCGCCGTGGCGGTGGTACCACGAGCTCAGTGCCGCGACGGTGCCGCATGCGATCGAATGATCCCCGCCGACCACCACTGGGAAACGCTCGTCGTCGAGCACGCGCTCCACGCGTCTGCGTAGGCGTTCGCAGCAGTGCGCGATCTCCAGCAGGAAACGCGCTTTCGCGTCGCGCGGTTGCCGCGACTCCGGGCGCGAGACGGGCACGTTGCCGAGGTCGACGAAACGCAGGCCGAGGCGCTTGACCGCGTCCTCCAGACCCGCGATCCGCAGGGCGCTGGGCCCCATGTCGACGCCGCGCAGCCCGCCGCCCAGATCCATCGGGACGCCCAGGAGGGCGATCTCCTTGTCGGCGATCATCGCCTTCTCCTCAGCTCGATCGGCTCTCCCGCTGAGCACCCGAGGACTTCGGCCGCGCTCCCGCCGGAGCGCGCGACCTCGACCACGTCGAACGAATCCACGAGCGCGCACAGCTCTCCGGGAGGCGCGTCGGCGTAGGTCGAGCACAGCGGCACCGCGCGCCCTCGGATGACGACTTCCCACGCTCGTTCGACTTCCAGGTCGTCGCCCGAGACGTTCGTGACCAGGTTCCCGAAGCGGTCCGCGAACAGCACCTCTCCGCTCCAGCCGTCCGTGGAGCGCCGGGGAGCCGGCAGGACCAAGCGCGCGCCGAGCTCGGCCGGCGATCCAGCGGAAGCCGGATCGACCCCGCCCGCCATCGCCGCCGCCGCGGGCGCGAACACGTCGCGGCCATGGAACGTGCGACCGTGGTTCGGCAGTGCGAAGCGCTCGACGTCCAGCGCGCGCACGACGGCGTCCTCGGTGAGCACGGGACCGAGCAGGCCGTTGTCGGGCGCGATGAACGCGTGCCCGCGGTCCAACGCGACCAGGATCGCCCGGCCGGACCCGACCCCCGGGTCGACCACCGCTACGTGCACGCTCCCCTCGGGGAACCAGCGCCAGGCGTGAGCCAGGTGGAAGGCCGCCGTGCGCGTGTCCTGCGGCGGAACGGCGTGCGTGAGGTCGATCGCGGCGCGCAGCGAATCGCAACGCGACAGGAGCACGCCCTTCATGATGCCCACGTAGGGATCGAGCGTCCCGAAGTCGGTCAGCAAGGTGACGATTCCGCTGGGAGTCCAGACCATGGGCTGGTGCGCCGCGTTGGGCGCGCCCGGATGCGGCGCGGCAGTCTACTGGGTCCGCGCGCTCATTGCGCCGAGCAAGGCGCCGCCGAGGGCTGGGTCGCTGCTGGTCCTGCGCCGCGCGAGTTCCTCCAGCGCTTCCACGCCGCCCCACTCGCCGAGGGCGAAGCCCACGGTGCGCAAGTCCGTCTGCGTCACGCGCGGGGGAGGCGAGTCGAGCTCGAGGTGCAGCGCTCCGATCCCGCGCGCGCGGAAGATGAGCCCGGCGGCGAGCACGCTCTGGTCGAACGTGGAGGTCCACAGAGCGCGTTCCAGGATGCTCATCCCGAGCGGGTGATTGTTCGTCGCGAGCACGCAGCCGAGCTCGATGTCGAGGTCGCGCTTGCCCGAGGGGAACAGCCTGGCGACGAGCGCGACGTCCTCGTGGCTCGGGTTGTTCGAGAGGGCGCGCACGAACAGGGGGGCGAGGTCCGGTTCGAGGCCGGTCTCGAGCGCCTCGTGGAGCTCTCGGCGCGGAAGGACGCGGCCGGTCGAGGCCAAGGCTGCGGCGACCTCGAGACGCAGCCTGCCGCTGAGCTTGACTTGCGCGGCTTCGAGCAGCGGGATCACCCGGGCGTCCGTCTGCACGGCCAAGAGCTCCCCCACCAACGCCGCCCGGCGATCGTCGTCGCCGCTCGTCACGATGGAACGAATGATCTCGTCGGAGGCCCGGTAGCCCATGCGCATCTGCGCGATGAGCGCGGCCATGCGGAGCGCTTCGCTCGACTCCGAGCGGAGCTTCTTGAGCTCCTCCACCCAGCGTGAATCGCGCGACCGACCGAGCGCTCGAACGAGCGCGATGCGCTGCTCCAGGGCGCCGGAGAAGAGCACGTCCACAACGACCGAGGGCGCCGTCTCGTCGCCCATCGCGAGCATCAGTGCCGCGGCGCGGACACGAAGCTCCTTGATTCCCAGGGCGGCGCGAGCGATCTCGAAGCCCTCGCGCGGAGCCCCCCTCGCCTCGAGCGCGTCGAGGGCCATCTCCCATTCCCGAAGGTCGGCCGGGATCCACTCTCCCGCGGCGACGCGGCGGCCGATGTGGAGCGGGAGGGCGTGGACCGACGCGCGCACGACCTCGGGTCCACCGCCGGCCTCGAGCATCGCGAGGACGTGGTCCTTGACCCCGGGCAGCGAGGAGCGAACCACGGAGCGCAGGACGACGGCCTCCAGGAAAGTCGGATCGCTCTGGAGCTCCTCGATGCGAACCTGCGACCAGCTCTTGCCGCCCACGAGCCCGTAGCGGATGGCGGCCTCCCATCTGAGCTCGAACAGGAGCTTGACCGAGTCCGGAGCCCCCGGGCCGCCCGTCGGCCGACCGAGGAAGGCGAGCAGCCGCTTGGCCACCTGCGCCGTGGACTTCGACGTGTCGGCGGCGAGCGCTTCGACCTCCGCGCGCACGGCGGGGGACTCGAGACGCAGCATCGCCAGGAGAGCCGTCTCCGCCACGAGCGAGTCCTCCGCGGTCGAGAGAGGTCGCAGCGTCGAGAGCGAGGAGGATCCGAGCTCCCCGAGCGCGAGCACCGCCGCGCGGCGCTCGAGCGGACTGCCGCCGAGCGCCCAAGCCTCGAGCCGTTCCCGCCCGCCGGGCAGACGCGTCGCGCCGAGAGCCATCAACGCGGCAGCGCGCCGGACGGGATCGGTGACGTGGCCCTCGAGGTCGGCCGCCGCCGCGCGCGCGGCGGAGGGCGGGAAGGTGATCACGCTCTCGCGCTGGTCGACGCGCTTCCAGTTCAGCGGACGCAGCATGCGCTCGGCAAAGGGCGCGACCTCCAGCGCGGAATTCGAGCTCTCCCCCTCCGCCGCTGCGACCGGTTGATCGGGCTCCAGCTCCTGGGGAGCGAAAGCCAAGCAGGCGAGGGCGACCAGGGTCGAGCCGAGCATGGACTCCAACCTATCGTCACGCCGCGCCGGGCGCTTCAAGTCCCCCGCGGCCCAACCGTTCGAACCGCCGCCGCGCCGGGTCAGCGCGTCGCGCGCGGTCGCGCCAACCTCACGACGACCTCGAGACGCCCGGGCCCGAGCGGCAGCAGGCGGTTCTTGCCCTCGAGCCCGCTCGGATGGAGCGCGACGAGCTCGCCCGACAGTCCGGGGGCCATGCCGCGCAGCTCGAAGCGACCTCCTGCATCCGACACCGCGCTCGTCCCGTCCGGCAGCGTCACCGTCACCTTGGCGAGAGGCTTGCCCGTGGCGGCGTCGACGGTGGTCCCCACCAGGACCGGCGGTCCCTCGCGCAGGGCGAACGCCGGGGTGGGAGCCGAGACCTTGGGGGGCTCGCGCTCGCGGTCGCTCGACTCGCAGCCCTGGGTCGCGAGCAAGAGACCCGCCAGGACGATCGCCCGCGCGTGCCCCTTGCGCTCCCCTCGGCGTCGGGCGGTCATTCGGGCTCTCCGAGCAGGGCGACCAGCTCGAGCTTGCGCGCGTCGCGGAGCTTCGCCGTGCGCGCCTCCAGGTTGAGCCGCAGCAGCGGTTCCGTGTTCGACGGCCGCACGTTGAACCACCACCATTCGGGATCGGAGAGATCGCCGTAGGCGACCGTGATTCCGTCCAGCTCGTCCTGCTCGCCGTCGGAGTACTCGTCCTTGAGCATGGCGATGGTGGCGTCCTTGTCCTCCACGTGGAAGTTGATCTCTCCCGTCGAATGGTAGCGGCGCAGACCGGCGACGTGCTCGCTGAAGGTCCTCCCCTGGTTCTCCGGCGCGGTCAGGTGCGACAGCACGCTCGCCATCGCGATCACGCCCGAGTCGCACGTGAAGTTGTCGGCGAAGTAGAAGTGGCCCGAGAGCTCGCCGCCGAAGGCCGCGCCGTTCGCGCGCATGGTGGCCTTGATGAACGAGTGTCCCACGCGATCGCGCACGGGCACGCCGCCGTTCTCCGCTACGACCTCGCGCACGACCCACGACGAGCGCAGGTCGTAGACGATCGGCGCACCGGGCCTCTCCCGCACGAAGCGCGGCGCGAGCAACGCGGTGACCAGGTCCGCACCCACGGTCGCACCGGTCTCGTCCACGAAGCAACAGCGGTCCGCGTCGCCGTCGAAGGCGACGCCCAGGGCCGTGCGCTTCGCGCGCACCAGCTCGCGCAGTCCGTCGAGGTTCTCCTCCTTGAGCGGGTTGGCCTCGTGCACCGGGAAGGTTCCGTCGGGCTCCATCAGCATCGTGTGCGCCCGGACGTCGGGCAGCCGCGCGAGGATGCCCGGCAGGGTGTGTCCGGCCATGCCGTTCGCCGCATCGATCGAGAGGTCGATCGGGCGCGCGATGTGGGCGAAGCGCGCGACGTGGTCGCAGTAGCGTTCGAGGAGGTCGACCGCCACCTCCCCGCCGCGCTCCCGGACCGGCGCGGGATAGGGCTCCTTGGTCATGCGCTCGATGTCGGCGATGCCCGTCGCACCCGAGATGGGCACGGCACCCGCGCGACACAGCTTCATGCCGTTGTACTGGCCCGGGTTGTGGCTCGCCGTGACGCACAACCCGCCGTCGCACTCGAGGGAGCCGATCGCGAAGTAGGTCATCGGCGTCGAAGCGAGGCCGAGCCGGATGACCGTGCAGCCGGCGTCGCGCATCCCCGCCGCGACCGCGTCCGCGATCTCCGGCGAGTGCGTGCGCATGTCCTGCCCGACGACCAGGCGTTTCGCTCCGAGGAAGCGCGCGAAGGCGTTGCCGATCTTCTTCGCGAGCGCCGCGTCGAGCTCCGTCGGGACGACGCCGCGGATGTCGTAGGCCTTGAAGATGCCCATGGGGTCAGGAAGGGCTCCGTGAGGGGTCGGTCGTGGAGATCAAGCGAGCAGGATAGCGTCCAAGGCGCGCGCGAGCCCCTCGACGTCGGCCGGTCCGACGTCGCGATGGGTGACGAAGCGCACGGCATCGCGCTCGAACGCGAGCACCCCGATCCCGTGCGCCCCGAGCGCACGCGCGAGTCCGGGTCCATCGAGCGCGTGCGCGAGTCCGGGTCCATCGGCCGCATGCGCGAGTCCGGGTCCATCGGCCGCTCGCGTGACGCCCGGTCCAGCGCTCGCTCGCGCGAGCGGCCCGTCGCGGGCGGGACCCGCGATGCGCACCGACACGATGTTCGTCTCGACGTCCGCCGGGTCGCTGATCAGGCCCGGACGGCCGTGCGCCGTCTCGGCGATCGCGCGCGCGAGCGCGTGGTCCTCCGCCAGCCGCTCCACGCCCGTCTCCAGCGCGACGAGCCCTGCTGCGGCGATCACGCCCGCCTGCCGCATCCAGCCGCCGAGCCGCTTGCGGACGACGCGCGCCTCGCGCACGAATTCGGCGGAGCCCGCGATGATCGAGCCCACGGGCGCGCCGAGCCCCTTCGAGAGACACACGGAGACCGAGTCGGCGCAGCGTGCCCAGACCTCGGCGGGCGTTCCGCTCGCGACGACCGCGTGCGGGAGCCGTGCGCCGTCCAGGTGCACCGCGACGCCCCGTTCGGAAGCCGCGGCGTACACGGCGCGCAGGTTCTCGAGCGGCACGACGCGGCCGCCGGCGGCCATGTGCGTCTGTTCGACGCACACGAGCGCGGTGCGCGGACGGTGCACGTAGTCGGGGCGAATGTGCGCGCGCACCGCCTCGGGATCGAGCGCTCCGCGCTCGCCCGCGAGCGTCACGGTCTGCAGTCCGTGCAGGGCGGCGAGCGCGCCCGCCTCGTAGAGCAGGACGTGCGCCGAGCGCTCGACGATGGCCTCCTCGCCGCGCCGCGCGAAGACGCCGGCCGCGACCTGGTTCGCCATCGTCCCCGACGGCACGAACAGCGCGCCGTCCTTCCCGAGCCATGCGGCCGAGCGCTCTTCGAGCTTCCGCACGGTCGGGTCGCCGTCGAGCACGTCGTCCCCGACTTCCGCCTCCGCCATGGCGCGGCGCATGGCGGGAGTCGGCTTCGTGACCGTGTCGCTGCGGAAGTCGGACGCGAAGGGCGCGCTCACCGGGCGCTCGCGAGGCGCGCGGCCATGGCTTCCCGCACGCGCCGCAGGCCTTCGGTGATCTGCTCCGTGCTCGCCGCGTAGCTGAAGCGCAGGTAGCCCTCGCCGAGCTTGCCGAAGCTCGTGCCCGCGACCGTGGCGACACCCAGCTCCTCGAGCAGGAAGTGCTCGAGCTCCTTCGCCTTCATCCCGCTGCCGCGCACGTTCGGGAAGGCGTAGAAGGCGCCCTTCGGCATGACGCACGAGAAGCCGGGCACGTCGTTCAAGCCGCGCACGATCAGCTTGCGCCGCTCGTCGAAGGTGCGGCGCATGTGCTCGGCGTCGTCCTGCGGGCCGCGCAGCGCCTCGATGCCGGCCACCTGCACCGGCGCGGACGGACACGAGTTGCTGTTGATCTGCAGCCGCTCGGCGTGCTCGACCAAGTGCTTGGGCCACACGCCGTAGCCGAGCCGCCAGCCGGTCATCGACCAGGTCTTGCTCCAACCGTCGAGCAGGATCGTGCGATCGCGGATCGACTCGTACTCGAGCAGCGACACGTGCTCCAGCCCGTCGTACAGGAGCCGCGAATAGATCTCGTCGGCCAGCACCACGACGTGCGGGTGCCGCTCGAGCCCCTTCACGAAGCGGTCCAGCGCGTCGCGCCCGAGCACGCCGCCGGTCGGATTCGCCGGCGTGTTGACGATGACGAGCCGCGTGCGCGCGTTGATCTTCGAGAGCACCTCGTCGGGATCGAAGGCGAAGCCGCTCTCCTCGTGGAGCTCGATCGGAACGGGCTTCG
Source organism: uncultured Planctomycetaceae bacterium (assembly GCA_964413535.1). Taxonomy (GTDB): domain Bacteria; phylum Planctomycetota; class UBA1135; order UBA1135; genus CAYPTB01. Next base: position 14,817 of record CAYPTB010000001.1, read on the forward strand.
CGCCGGCGAACGCGATCATGGACTCGTAGATCGGGAAGCCCGGGTTGGGATAGAGGACCTCGGTGCCCTGCTCGGCGAACATGAGCAACGCGAAGAACATCGTCGGCTTGCCGCCCGGGACGATCATCACGCACTCGGGGTCGACCTCGACCTTGCGGTGCAAGCGGATGTCGTCGGCCACGGCGCGGCGCAGCTCGGGCAGGCCCTTGGCCGGCGTGTAGAAGTGATAGCCGTCGTCGAGCGCGCGCTTCCCCGCCGCAACGACGTTGTCGGGCGTGCGGAAATCCGGCGCGCCGATGCCGAGGTTGATGACGTCCTTGCCCTGGGCCTGCAGCGCCCGCGCGCGCGCCAGAACCTGGAAGGCCGACTCCGTCCCGAGTCGGGACATCCGTTGTGATAGCTGCACGGCGGTTCCTTTTCTCGCGGAGGTGCGCCTCGCGGGAGCGCGCCGCGCCCGAAGCGCGGGGCCTCGGTCCCGCCGAGCGCCGCGCGGTAGCGAAGGTCCGGCACAGAGCGTACGGTCGCGCGCCGAATCCGGTCAAGGCACGGGGCTTGCCGACGCGCGCGCTCGCCCCGCCCGACCGCCGACGAAACGAACCGCTGCATGAACCCGCGATCGCTCCCCCGCGCCCGACTCCGCCCCTTCCACGCATTCGCCGCCGTCGCGCTCGTCTCCGGTCTGGCCTGCGGAGCACCGGATCACGACGTCGTCCTCTACTGCGCGCTCGACCAGGTGCACTCGGAGCCGCTGATCAAGCGTTTCGAGGAGGAAACCGGCCTGCGCGTACGGGCGGAGTTCGACGTGGAGGCGAACAAGACCGTCGGGCTCGTCCAGCGCATCCGCGCGGAGAGCGCTCACCCGCGCTGCGACGTCTTCTGGAACAACGAGATCGCGAACACGGTCGCGCTGGCCGACGAGGGTCTGCTGGAGAGCTACTCCTCGCCGAGCGCGGCAGACATCCCCGCCCAATTCGTCGATCCCGAGCACCGCTGGACCGGCTTCGCGGCGCGCGCGCGCGTGTTCATCGTGAACACGGACTTGGTGAAGGACTGGAAGAGCTTCGACGCCAACGCCTATCGCATGTGGGACCTGCTCGACCCGAAGTGGGCCGGCAAGGTCGGCATGGCACGACCGCTGACCGGGACCACGCTAACTCACATGGCGGCCCTCTTCAGCGTGTTGGGCGAGGACGAAGCACTGCGCTACTTGACGGATATCCGCGAAGCGAACCGCGCGGGTCGACTCGAGCTCACGAGCGGCAATGCACAAGTGATGCGCCAGGTACGCGACGGACAGCTCGCCTGGGGTTGGACCGACAGCGACGACTACAACGTCGCGCGCGAAGCGGGTGCTCCGGTGGCGATCGTGTATCCGGATCAGTTCTCCGGAAAGATCTTCGCCCTGCACTACCTGACCGAAGACGGAAGCATCGACCCGCGCACCTTCGAGCCCGGCATCGGCACGCTGTTCATCCCCAACACCGTCGCGATCGTGAAGGGCGCGCCGCACCTCGACGCGGCACGGCGGCTCGTCGACTTCATCCTGAGCCCCGCCGTCGAGGAGGCGCTCGCGTTCTCGCCTTCGGCGCAGATCCCCGTGCGCGACTCCGTCCCGCGACCCGAGCACGTAATCGGCATCGACCGCTTCTACACGGTCATGGACGTCGACTTCACCGCCGTCGGCCGCGAGCTCCCGAAGCGCCACGAGCTCTTCAAGGAGATGTTCCTGGATTGAGCGCGCCGCTCCCGGCGCTCGCCAGGGCGCGAGCCGAGTTCGCGGAGAGCGCCGCACGATGAGCCGGCCGCTCGTCGCCCTCGCACTGTTCGTGTTCGCGCTCGCGGGGCTCGCGCCGCTCGTCGCGATGCTCGCGAACGTGAGCGCGGGCGACCTCGCGGCGCTGGGCGAGCCCCGCGCGCTGTCGCTGCTCGGACGCACGCTCTCGCTCGGGCTCTCGAGCGCGGCGATCGCCCTCGCCCTGGGGCTGCCGTTCGGCTGGCTCGTGGCGCGCACGGACGTACCGGGCGCCGCCTGGCTGCGCCCGCTCGGGATCGTCCCGCTCCTGATGCCGACGCTCGTGCTCGCCATGAGCTGGGCGCCGCTCACGGAGCTGCGCGGCGCGAGCGCGGCGACGCTCTTCCTAGCCGGCTCGACCTTTCCGCTGGTCGCGCTGTTCGCCGCGCGCGCGTTCGAGCGCATCGACGCGCGCCGCGAGGAGGCGGCGCTGCTCGCGGGGGGCACGCGGGCCGTGCTGGCGATGGAGCTCCCGCTCGTGCTGCCTGCGGCCTTGGCAGGCACTTGCCTGGCGTTCGCCTTCACGGTCAACGACTTCGCCGTGCCCGACTACGTGTCGTCGGTGGGTCCGAAGTTCAACGTGTACGCCGACGAGATCTTCTTCGCCTGGCGCGACTTCGCGAACCCCGGCGCGGCCGTGGCGAGCGCGCTGCCGTTGATCGCGCTCTCGCTCGGGGCACTCCTCCCGGTGCTCGCGCTGCGCCGGCGCGGGGCTCTGGCGACGCTCGACGGAGGGTTCGTGACGCCGGCGCGACTCCCGCTGCGCGGCTGGCGCTGGCCGGCCTTCGCCTTCTGCGCTGCGGTCGTCGCCCTTGCCGCGCTCGTTCCGCTCGGGCGCATGGCGTGGGAAGCGTCGGGCGGGCCGCGGCTGTGGAAGGAGAAGGGGCTCGCGGAGCTCTCCCTGGTGCTGCCCGCGCAGTGGGAGAACTTGCAGACCGCCTTCGGGCTCGCGCTCGAGCGCTCGCGCTCGGACCTGCAGAACTCCCTCGTGTGGTCGGCCGCAGCGGCGCTCGCCTGCACCGCGATCGGGCTCGTGCTCGGCCACGCGATCGAGCGCGCGCGCCGGCGCCCGGTGGGCCGCGCGCTCGAGCTGCTCTCGCTGGTACCCCTCGCCGCTCCTGCGATCCTGGTGGGCATCGGATCGATCGTCGTGTGGAACCACGCCGCGACAGCCGACTTCTACGAGAGCGGGGCGATGGTGGTCCTGCTCTTCTGCGGACGCTTCGCGACCTTCGCCGTCCTGCTCCTGTCGGGCGCCGTCGCATCGCTCTCGCCCGCGTTGGAGGAAGCCGCGGCGCTGGCTGGAGTTCCCCCGGCGCGCCGGCTCGCGTCCGTCGTCGCGCCGCCGCTCCTGGGATCGCTCGCGGCGAGCACCGTGCTCGTGTTCGTCTTCGCCATGCGCGAGCTCGACGCGGCGATCCTCGTCCCCGCCGCCAACAAGACGGCGATCCTGCGCGTGTACAACGGCGTGCACTTCGGACGTGACGACTACGTGGCGGCGCTGACGCTGCTGCTCGTGTTCGCGATCCTGTTGCCGGGGCTCTTGTGGACCCTCTTCGCTCGCAAGCGACTCGAGGTCCTGCCTTGACCGGCGCGTCGATCCTCGTGCGGGGCCTCGCGATCACGGCCAGCCGCGTGACGATCCTCGGGCCGCTCGATCTGGAGCTGGAGCCGGGCGAGTATCGCTGCGTGCTCGGGCACTCGGGCTCGGGCAAGACCACGCTCCTGCGCGCGATCGCGGGCCTCGCGACGCCGACCCGGGGCACGGTCGCCCTCGACGGGCGCGAGGCGAGCCGAGCGGGGCGCGTGCTCGTGCGACCCGAGCGACGCGGCGTCGGCATGGTCTTCCAGGGGGGAGCCCTGTGGCCGCACATGAGCGTCGGGAAGACGCTGCGCTTCGTCCTGGCGCACGCGGGCACGCCGCGCTCGGAGCGCGCGAAGCGCACGGCGGAGCTCTTGGATCTCGTGCGCCTCGCGGGTTACGAGGAGCGCATGCCCGGCTACCTCTCCGGCGGCGAGGCCCAGCGCCTGGCGCTCGCGCGCGCCCTGGCCTCGAGTCCGCGCGTGCTGCTGCTCGACGAGCCGCTCGGACCGCTGGACGCGGAGCTGCGCGGCGAGCTCGCCGACATGCTGAGGGAGCTGCACGGGCGCTTGCGCTTCACGGCGCTGCACGTCACGCACGACCCCGGCGAACCCGCGCGCCTGGGCGTCGCGTCCGCGCACCTGGCGAACGGCCGCTGGAAGGCAGGCTCGGCGTGAGGCTCCTTCGGCCGATCGCGGGCGTCGTGTGCGCCGTCCTCGGAGTCTGGCTCCTCGTGAGCGTCTTCCACGCGCCGGCCGAGAGCGCCGCGCCGGTCGCATTCACGAGTTCGCGCGACTGCCGCGCCTGCCATGCGGAGGTCTACGCCGAGTGGGAGCGGAGCCAGCACGCCATGGCCTGGACCAATCCCGCCGTGCGCGCGCTCTCCAACGACTTCGCCAATCAGGATTGCATCGACTGCCACGCTCCGCGTCCGGTGTTCGTGAGCGGAATCGGGGAGCGCGTGCTGCCGCGCGCGACGCGCCGCGTCGAGGGCGTCGACTGCATCGCGTGTCACCAGCTCCCGGACGAAAAGGACGCCGCGGGGAACCTCGTCCCGGGCGGCATGGCGGGCACGATCACGAACGAGCGCGCGGCCTGCCGGCCCGTCCAGACGCTCGAGCTCGCGCGGGTCGAGTTCTGCTCCGGCTGCCACGACCAGCACCAGACCGTGCAGCAGTGGAAGGACTCGGAGTGGCCCGCGCGCGGCGAGGACTGCCTCTCGTGCCACATGCCCTTCCGCGACGGCGACGCGAGCTCGGGACGCTCGCACGTGTGCCTGGGAGGCAACGATCTCGCGCTCCTGAAGCGCGCGGTCCTGCTGCGCGCCGTGCGCGCGGGCGAGGGCTGGGTCGTCGAGGTCGAGAACGTCGGGGCGGGGCACAGCTTCCCCACGGACGAGCGCTCGCGCGCGGCGGACGTCTTCTGGCGTCCTCGGGCCTCGAACGGGAGCGCTCCCGTCGCGTGGCGACACCTGCATCGCTTCCGCAGCCCCTACCGGCACGAGGTGGACGTCCCCGACACGCTGCTCGCGGCGCACGAAACGCGACGCATCCCCATCGAAGCGGCGGAGGGCGTGGGCGCCGTCGAGGTCGCGCTCTTCTACAAGCGCTCGCCGTACTTCGCGGATCCCGAGCATCCCGATCCCGAGCGCGAGGCGATCCTCGTGCACAGCCTGGTGCTCGAACCGTGAAGCACGTCGGGAGCGCGATGCTCTGGGTCTGGCTCGGCTTGGCGAGCGCCTGCTCGGAGCCGGGCGCGCCCGTGGCGTCGCGTCCCGCGTTCGAGCTCTTCCCGGTCGTCGAGAGGAGCATGGCGCTCCTCGAGGACGAGCTCGCCGCGGCTCGGGACGACGCGCCCGGCGCGACGCCCGAGGGGCGCGAGGTCGAGGAAGAGGTGCGCGGCCTGGTCACCTTCCTGGCGTCGTCCCCGCCTGCCCTGCGCTCCTCCGTGATCGCCGACCTCGAGCGAGTCGGTCCTTCGGCCACGCCGACCCTCGCGGCGCTCGCCGTGTCCGAGACCGCGAGCGCCGACGAGCGCGCGGCCGCGATCGAGCTGCTCGGCGCGCTGGACGACGTGCGTTCGGCCGAGCAGCTCCTCTCGCTCGTCGAAGCGTCGCGCGTGGGTTGGGTGCGCTCGCACGCGGCCTGGCGCCTCGGCCAAGGGACGCAGGACTGGGTCGTTCCGCGCCTCGTGCTGCGGCTCAAGTACGAGACCGACTTCGAAGCGGTCGTGTGGATCGCGTGCGCGCTCGCACGCTTTTCGAACTACTCAGGCGTCGCGGGGCTCGCCAACGTGGCGCGTTCCGCGCCCGACGACGCCGTTCGGACGCTGGCGGCCGATGAGCTCGCCCGCATCCTTGCCAAGTTCGACACCGAGGAGCTCGCCCGCCGGGGCGGTGGCACCGATGCGACGGGGCTCGAGTGGGCCTGGAGCCGCTGGGACGGCAGCCCGGCTTCCGAGACGGCGGGGCTCTTCTCCGAGCCGGAGCGCTCGGCGCGTTACCGACTCGCCGTGTGGCGCGAGATCCGTTCCCTGGGCGACTTCCAGTTGCGCGGCGTCGACGACGCGCGCTTCGTCCTCTCCAACCTCGGCCCGTCGGCCGCGGTCCTGCTGGCGCGCGCGCTGCACGACGCGAGCCCCCACGTGCGCGTGCACGCGGCGCAGTGCCTGGAGCGCATGGGACCGCGCGCATCGATCGCCGGAGGAGAGCTCGTGAAGGCGCTCTCCGATCCCGAGCTCGCGCCGTCCGCCGCGGCGGCGTTGGGGCGCGTCGGCCACCCGGAAGCCGCGTCCGCGTTGGCCGCGTGCACGCTGCGCGGCGGCGACCTCGGGCTGCGCGTCGCGGCCGCGCGCGCCCTGGGGGGCCTGGGCTTGGCGAGCTCCGTCCCGGCCCTCGCGTCGCTCCTCGATCCGAGCGAGCCTGTCGACTTGCGGCAGGCGGCCGCCGAGGCCATCGCCTATGCGGGTGCGGGCGAGCGAACGGCCGCGCAACTGTGCGCCTTCCTCGAGTCGACCGAGGTCGATCCGACTTCGAGCGCCGCCGCGCTGCGCCATTGGCTCGCGCAGCGCGAGCGCGAGGGTTCGCTCCGCGCTCGAGCGGTCCTGGAGGAGTGGGACGCGCTGAACGGACCGGTCGGCGTCGTCGAGACCAGGGAGGAGATCGCCGCCCGTCGGCGTGCGCGCGCCGCGCTCGTGCGCGGGGCCCTGCCGGAGCTCCTGCGGTAGCGCCGAATCAGATGTGGAAGACGACGGCGCCGACGACGACGGCGAGCCACAGGAGCCCGTTCACGAGGAAGATCGTGTCGCCGCCCAACAGGATGCGCGTCGGGTTCTCGCCCTTCGCGTGCGCGTCGACGAGGTACATGTAGCGGCCGACGCCGAAGACGACGAAGGGCACGGTCCACACCAGCTTGGAGTCCTCGCCGAACTTGGCCAGGGTCTCCTGGTCGACCGTGTACATCGCGTAGCAGATGATCGTGCAGGCGGCCAGCACCGACGTCATCTGGTCCAGGAAGCCCGTCGTGTACTCGTCGAGGATCGCGCGATGCGCACGCTTGTCGTCACCGAGGAGCACGATCTCGGCGCGGCGCTTGTTGAGCGCGAGGAACAGGGCCAGGAACAGCGTGCACAGGAGGAGCCAGTGCGAGATCTCCGCGCGGGACGCGAGTCCCCCGCCCTGCACCCGCAGCAGGAACCCAGCCGCGATGCAGAAGGCATCGACGAGCAGGACGTGCTTGAGCTTCAGGCTGTAGACGAGGTTCAGCGCCATGTAGCCCGCGACGATCGCGAGCACGCCGAGTGCGCCGTTCCCCGCGATCCACGCCAGCGCCAGCGCGCCCGTCGCACAGACCCCGGCCAGCGCGAGCGCCGTCCCGATCGCGATCTCCCCGGCCGCGATCGGTCGCTTGCGCTTCTCCGGATGGACCCGGTCGCCCTCGACGTCCACGACGTCGTTGACGAGGTAGATGGAGCTCGAGCCCAGGCAGAAGGCGAAGAACGCCGCGAGCGTGTGCAGGAGGTCGCTCGCGACCGGCTCGTACCCGGCGCGCTCGTCGCCGAAGGCGAACGCCAACGCCGCCAGGACGAAGAGGTTCTTCGACCACTGGTGGGGCCGCAGGGCGCGCAGCGCAGCCGGCAATCTCATTCCTTTGGGGAGCCTCTACGCCGCTCGGAGGGAGCCGTCGCCCGCGCTCACGCCGAGCTCGGAGACGCGCACCCTAGAGTCTCGGCCGGGCGATCTCCAGGCGTCAGTCGAGGCTGAACTTCTGGAGATCCTCCAGGGCGGAATCGGGCCCCACCACCAGGATCTCGTCCGCTCCGATCGTCCCGCGCTCCCGCTCGTCGAAGAGCTCGAACGTCTGCACCGATCCGTCGCTGTACAGCACGTTGGTCGTCGTGCTGTGGTTCATGCCGCCGTCGTTGTCGTCGGCCACGAGCGGCTCCTTGCCGTCGCCGGGGAACTTGCGCAGGGGGAAGCGCTCGCAATCCCGACCGGCGTAGGCGGACCAGGTCCCGTCCACGAGGTCGAGGTCCGTCCACCATTCGAGGGGCTCGCGGTCGCGCAGGGCGAGCGAGCCGATGTCGACCCCCGGACAGGTGAGCTTGCGCGCGTTCGTCTTCGTGTTGGCCATGGCCCCCCGGGTGACGAGCTCGGCGAAGAACGCCACGCCGCTCTCGCTCGGGATGCGGTCGTACTTCGACTTGTACAGGAGCATGCCGGAGTGGAGCTCGTGCAGGTTCTCGGCGCAGGCCCTGACCTCGGCCGTGTCGAAGTAGTCCGGCAGGTTCTTGACGAGGTAGAAGCCGAGGATCCCGATGATCACCATCACGGCCAGGATCTCGATCAGCGTGAAGCCCTGGCGGCGCGAGCGCGGGGTCGGAGGAGTCATGGGCGGAGGGGTCTTGGACCGGTCGTGGAAGCCAGAACCGTACGCCAGTAGGCTGCGGTCGGGCGCGGGTCACGCCCTTGCGTGGATCCACGGGGGGGCCGCGATCCGCGCCGCGCGAGCGATCCGCCTAGTGCGCCAGAGCCCCGACCGCCTCGGCCAGCTTGGCGGCGCGCGAGGCTTGCTCCCAGGGGAACGCGTCGCGGCCGAAGTGTCCGTGGTAGGCGGTCTCTTGGTAGATCGGGCGCTTGAGGTCGAGGCTCGCGATGATGGCGGCCGGCCGAAGATCGAAGACCTTCCCGATCGCCGCAGTCAGGGCATCCTCCTCGACCTTGCCCGTGCCGAACGTGTCGACGCGGATCGAGAGCGGCTTCGCCACGCCGATCGCGTACGAGAGCTGGACCTCGCAGCGGCGAGCGAGCCCCGCCGCGACGACGTTCTTCGCCACCCAGCGCGCAGCGTAGGCGGCGGAGCGGTCGACCTTGCTCGGATCCTTGCCGGAGAAGGCGCCGCCTCCGTGCCGACCCATTCCGCCGTAGGTGTCGACGATGATCTTGCGGCCGGTGAGACCGCAGTCCCCGTGCGGCCCGCCGACGACGAAGCGACCGGTCGGGTTGATGTGGTAGATCGTGTCGGCGTCGAGGAACTCCTGCGGGATGACGCTCTTCACGACCTTCTCGATCACCTGTCGCACGAGGTCGGCGTGGAGGATCTCCGGATCGTGCTGGGTGGAGATCACGACGGTGTGCACGCGCACGGGGCGATCGTCCTCGTCGTACTCGACCGTGAGTTGGCTCTTGCTGTCGGGGCGCAGCCAGGGCAGGACCTTGGTCTGGCGCAGCTCGGCGAGGCGCTCCACCAGGCGGTGCGCGTAGTAGATCGGGAAGGGCATGGAAGCCGGCGTCTCGTCGCAGGCGTACCCGAACATGAGCCCCTGGTCCCCGGCGCCCTGCTCCTTGTGGAGGCCCTGGCCCTCGCTGACGCCCTGGCTGATGTCCGGGGACTGCTTGTCCAGGGTGACCATCACGGCGCAGGTGTCGCCGTTGATGCCGAAGGCGTCGTTCGTGTAGCCGATGCGCTTGATCGTCTCGCGCACGATCGACTGGTAGTCGAGGATCGCCCGCGTCGTGATCTCCCCCGCCACCACGCACAGACCGGTCGTGACCAGGGTCTCGCAGGCGACGCGGCTGTCGGGATCCTGCTCCAGGCACGCGTCGAGCACGGCGTCGGAGATCTGGTCGGCCACCTTGTCGGGGTGGCCCATCGACACGGATTCGGAGGTGAAGAGGCGTCTGGACATTGCAGGGGGTCCTCGGGTCGGGTCCCAGGTGCCGCGGATCGAGCCCGTGGATCGAGCCCGTGGATCGAGCCATGGGGGACGGGCGAACCAGGATAGCGGACCTTGCGCCCCGTGGGACCAGCGCTCCGCGTCCTTTGTTCAGGACCGACCGCGCTTCGGTCCCCCCAGCGCGGCCTGCTCGGACGCGAGCGGCAGGCAACGTTCCCGCAGGGCGAGCAGGGTCTCGCGCGCGGCGCCCTTCTGAGCCTCCACAGCGGCGAGGCCCGCCGCGGACATGCGCGCACGCGCGGCGGAGTCGCCGGCGAGCTCGCGCAACGCACGCTCGAGGTCCAGGGCATCGGCGACGCGACGGCCGGCGCCCGACTCCAGGAGCAGGTGCGCCTCCTGCACGAAGTTTCGGACCGACGGGCCGAACAGGACCGGCTTCCCCTGGGCGGCGGGCTCGAGGACGTTCTGACCGCCGTGGTCGATCAGGCTACCGCCGACGAAGACCAGGTCCGCGAGCCCGTACACGCGCTCGAGCTCGCCGATCGTGTCCACGAGCGCGGGGCGCGTCGGGTCGGGAGCTTCGCGACCGCTGCGCAAGTCGGAGAGCAACTGGGCGCGGACTCCCGCTCCCTCGAGCCCACGAACGATCTCCGGGCACCGATCGGGATGGCGCGGCACGAGCACCAGGCGCGCGTCGGGGGTGCCCGCGCGCCACGCCTCGACCACCCAGCGCTCTTCGGGATGATGCGTGCTTCCGGCGACGACGACGATCTGAGCGGGTCGCCCGCCGAGCAGGCGCAGGAGCTCCTCACCCGGATCGACCGGACCGAGCGCGAGGCCGTCGGCCTTGATGTTGCCGGTGAGGATCACGCGGTTCGGATCCACGAACAGCCCGCGGAAGCGCTCGGCGTGCTCGGTTCCCTGGGCGCAGAAGAGCGTGATCCGGTTGAACTGGGGCAGCGTGCGCCGGAACAGTCGGTACTGCGTGAAGCTCGTCTCGGTGATGCGCCCGTTGACTACGGCTACGGGAACGCCGAAGCGATTCGCCTCGCGCAGGAAGTTGGGCCAGATCTCGAGCTCGATCAGGATGGCGCAGACCGGGTCGATCCGCCGCAGGAACCTGCGCACGAACGGCGAGAGGTCCACGGGGAAACGCACGACGCGCACGTCCGGTAGGACCTTGCGCGCGACGTCGATCCCGGAGTTGGTGGTGGAGCTGATCACGACCTCGTACTCGGGGTAGTGGCGCGCGAGCTCGCGCACGAGCGGGACGGCCACCTTCACCTCCCCCAGGGACACCCCGTGCACGAGGATGCGCTTCGCCCCGTTGCGCGAGAGATCCGGCATGCCGACGCACATCCGCTCCTTCACCATCCGCAGGAACTCGGCGTTGCGCAGGCTGCGCCAGGCGAGCCAGGGCAGACCCACGACCGCTGCGGCCACCCACAGGAGGTCGTAGCCGAAGTGGAGCGCACCGCGCAGGAGCCCGGGGTTGGGATCCCCTGCGATGGGCGGGGGGATCGCTACTGCGCCCGGCCGTGGCACTTCTTGAACTTCGCTCCGCTCCCGCAGGGACACGGGTCGTTGCGCCCCACGCCGGGGTGTTCCGCGCTGCTCTGCACGGGCACCGCCTGCGGTTTGGCCGTCGCCTGCGGAACCGCCCCGCCTCCGTCGGTCTGCGCCCGAGCCTCGGCCTCTTCACGCTTGCGCGCCTCGAGCATGCCGCGATAGCGGGCGGCGTCGAAGGCGCGCGACGCGGGAACGCCCGGTCGCTTCGCGCCTCCCGCGGGTGCGCCTGAAAGGCTCGGATGACGGGCTTGGCCCCCACCGAGGATCTGGCGCGGCTGCGCGAAGGTCGACCTCGCTTCCTCGGGCGCGCGCACCTGCACGCGCAGCATGCGACCGGCGATCTCGTCCTCGATGGCTTCGAGCAGCTTCTGGAAGAGCGCGTAGCCCTCGGCCTTGTACTCGTTCTTGGGGTCTTTCTGCGCGTACCCGCGCAGCCCGATGCCGGCCTTGAGTTGGTCGATCGCGTACAGGTGGTCCTTCCACTTGCCGTCGATCACCTCGAGCAGGAAGTAGCGCTCGATCTGGCGCGCGAGGTCGCTGCCCCACTCCTCACCGCGCTTCGCATAGGCAGCGAGCACGGGCGCGACCGCCGCGTCGGGGTCGGCGCCGCGTTCCGTCGCTCGGTTCGCCGCGTCCTCGGGGAGCTCGAATCCGAACGTCCGGTGGAACCATCCGCGGAAGCCCTCGGCGTCGTTGACGAAGGCCGCCGCCATCCGCACCGTCGCCGACCGCAGCATCTCGACGACCTTCTCCTCGAGGCCCTTGGACTCGAGCACTTCCTGACGAACTCCGTAGATCGTCTTGCGCTGCTCGTCCATCACCTCGTCGTACTCGAGGAGGTTCTTGCGGATCTCGAAGTGGTAGTCCTCGACCTTCTTCTGCGCCTTCATGATCGCGCGGGTGACCATCTTCGACTCGATGGCCTGC
>CAYPTB010000002.1:0-11112 GCA_964413535.1 uncultured Planctomycetaceae bacterium
CGAGGGGGGGCTCGACGATCTGGCCCCCGACGTCCTGCTGGCGCAGCACGTGGCCGTCGGCGTCGCTGAGCACGACCCAGGGCCAGAACCGGCTCGTCGTGACGACGATGCCGTACGTGTCCGCTTCGTCGACCGTCAGCCTCCAGCTGCGCGCGCGCCCCGCGCCACCGGGGAACCAGGCGTCGAGGGACGGCGTGGAGAACGACGGGGAGTCGGCGTCGATCGACGACTCGATCGCCTCGCCGACTCGGATCCACGGCAGGTCGTCCAGATCCGCGCTCTGCGCCCCGGCCGCCGGCGCGAAGAGCGTCGCGGCCATCCCACCGGCGATCCAGCCCGCGGCGACCCACCGGCCGTTCGGCCGCTCGATCGCGAGCTCCGCGCCCGTCATCCTGACCGATCGCAAGTTTATGAGCTCTCCCACCCGCCTCCTTGTAACCGAGGGGGCGAGCTCGGGTGGAACGAAAGCGACCGGAGGCGTCAGCGCTTCACGACGTCCGACCTCGGACGACGCCGCGCAGCTCTCACGCTCTCGGACTCGAGGGTGCGGGCTGGGTCGTGCGTGCGTCTCCAGCCCATGGAACTCCTTCCAGGGCATGGACGATGATCGTCGTGTGAACGGCCTGTACCGTTACCGCGGGTCGCCCGAGAGCACCCATCCCGCCCAATCGCGCGGCGGGTGGCCCTCGGCGCGCAGCGCCATCTTCGCCTGCCACAGCGCGTCGGCCTTGCCGAGCCCCTCCTGCCAGAGCTTCGCGTAGAAGAGCTCGAAGAGACGCCGCGTCGCCGCGTCGTCGACCTTCCACAGGCTCGTGATCGCCGTGCGCGCGCCCGCCGCGTGCAGCGCCGTCTGCAGCGACTGGATCCCCTGCCCCGCGCGCCGGATTCCGACGTTCGTCTCGCAGGCGGAGAGGACGGCCAGCTCGCACGCTCCGAGATCGAACGTCGCGAGCTCCTCGGCCGACAAGAGACCGGGCAGGCGGCCGAGGGCGTCGCGGCCGCGGTTCGCGCCGGTCAGCGCGAGACCGCACAGGCTCTCGGGCGCGAACCCCGCGACGAGCGCTCCCGCGTCGAGGCCGGCGAGGACCGAGGCGCTGAAGTCGCGCTCCGAGAGCACGCTCTCCGGCGTGAACCAGCCGTGCGTCGCGAGGTGGACGAAGCGTGCGCCACGCACGGCCTCCACCAACGCTGCCTTGGTGGCTTGACCTCCGACGAGCACGCGCACTTCGTCTTCGGGCTTGGAACAACCCTGGAAGATGGCGCGCACGGTCTCGACCTCGAAGCGGGACTGCAGCAGGCCGGCGAACGGCGTCACCAACTTGGTAACCGACGCGGTGCGCGGTTCGGACGCTGCGCTTGGGCCACCGTCCGCGCCGTAGTCGACCGCACCGACGACGAGGAGCGGGCCCCGCACGCCGGACGGCGACGCGGGTTGCCGGCTGGCGGGGGCAGGCTCGAGCACGATCGCGATGCGATCACCGACGCAGCCGCCCTCCTCGAGCGGGAGTGCGTCGAGCGGCACCACGTGCGCCGGACCGTCGGCGACGACGAAGAGGCGGACGACGCCGGAGCCGGCCGCAGTCAGGACGGGAGCGAGGAGCGCCTCGAACGCCCGGTTGCCGAGCTCGCTCTCCCGGTCGCCGTCCGGGTGGGTCGCGAGCCCGCGCAGCGCACCGGTTCCGAGCGAGTTTCGCCAGCCTTCGACGGTCTCTTCGATCGCGGCGACCGGACCGAGGTCCACGAGCTCCGGCTCGCCCGTACGAGTGAGGACGAACGAGAACAGTCGATCGGGTCCGGGGCGGCACTTCGGCGAGTCGATGACGACGTCCGCGAGCTGAGCGAACTGGACGAGCGCATCTCCCTCGTCGAGCCCGTCTGCGAGCTGGGCGAGGCTGGGCGCCTCCCGCAGGAGCCCGCGCTCTGCCGCGGCGCGGGCGAGCCGCCGTTCGGCCGCGTCCCGCCGCGCGGCGAGCGCTGCCACCGCCTCCGGGAGATCGCCACCGTCGCTCGCCGTCGTGCGCCCCCCGCCCAACAGGGCCGAGAGCTCGGCACGCGTCGCAGAGACGTCGCGCACGAGCTCGTCGAGCTCGCGATCCGCCGCGGGTGGCGCGGAGAGGATCGCCGTGCCCGCCGCGACGGCGCGTCCCAGCGCGCACACTTCGAAGACCCGGCCGATCGCCGGCGGGTCGAACTCGACCGCCGCGAAGAACGCCAACGAGAGCGGCGCTCGCGCGTCGTCCAGGACGGCCCTCGCCTCGCGTCCCGACAAGAGGGCGACTTCGCGGAAACTGTCGCGCAGCGCGTCGAGGAGGAGACCCAGGTCGTGGCGCACGAGCTCGCCGTCGCCCTGCTCGATGGCCAGGGCGAGCAGGTTGTCGACGAACCCCAGCCGGTCCGCGCCGCGCACGCCGATATCGTCGTAGCCGGCGAGAGTCCGTTCGTAGAGCTCGCGCGACTCGTCGCGTCGCCCGAGCGTGCGTAGGGCCTCGGCCCGCGCGATGTCCGTCGCGAGCCGAGAGGGGTGGTGTGGCGCGAGGTCGAGCTCCTCGAGGTCGGCCAACGCGTCGAGCTCCTCCAAGGCCTCCGCCGCGTGTCCCCGCTCGAGCCGCGCGATCGCCAGGTTGAACTGCCCGTTGCGAGCCGCCTCCGACGAGTCGCCCGAGGTGCGTCGGGCCTGCTCGACGATGTCGAGGAGCCGTCGCTCGGACTCCTCACCGTGTCCCTGCCGGCGCAGCGTCATCGCGAGCTCGGAGCGGGCCGAGCTCACGAAAGGGTGATCCGGGAGCAGGACCTCCTCCAGCGTCTCCACCGCTCGCTCTCCGTCGACGCGCGCGCCCAGGAGGTCGCCGGCCTGGCGCCACACGCCCGCGAGCACCGTGAGCGCGCGACCGCGCTCGACCGCAATCGGCCCCACGCCGTCGCGCGTGAGCTCGAGCACCTGCTCGAGCAGCGGACGGGCACCGGCCGGGTCACCGACCGCGAGCCGCGCATGCGCGAGGTTCACCGTCGGACGCAGGAGCGCGGGGTCGCCCGGGTCGAGAACGTCCCTCCGCCGCTCGAGGACGTACTCGAGGTGCGGGATCGCCTCATCCTGGCGCCCGCACGACGCGAGAGCGGCCCCGAGGTTCGCGCGCGCCGACACGAGCAGTGGATCGTCGGGCTCGAGCAGGCGCGTGCGCACCGCCAGGAGATCCCCGAAGCGTTCGGCGCTCTCGCTGTAACGGCCTGCGTAGAGCGTGGCGAGCGCGAGGTTCGACGCCCCGCGCTGTGCATCGTCGTGGTCCGAGGGCCGCAGTCGCTCCAGCGCCGTCCGCTCGATCTCGAGCGCCGCGACCGCCGTGGCGACGTCGCCCGCTTCGAGCGCCGCAAAGCCGAGATCCTCGGCCGCGAGCAGCGTGTCCTCGCTCGTCGGATCGGCGCACGCCCGCAGCGCGGCGAGCAACTCCGAGAGCCGCGCGGGCTCGATGGGCTCGCCGCGCGCGGTCCTCTCCTCCACGTCGCGCGCCTCGCCCCTCATCCGCTCGGCGAACGCGATCGCGTCCGGCTCCGAGCCGGTCTCCTGCACGACGAGCCGCAGCTCGGCCTTCCGGGATCCGCGCACGCGGACGGCGAGCTCGCGCTCGCCATCCCACTCGAGCCGCCCGAAGGGCGTCGGAAGGCGCGCGCCGCCGACCACGGGAACCTCTTCCGCGTCCGGCCAGACGACCGTCAGCTCGCAACGCTCGAGCGCGTGCGCCCCCTCGAGCCACAGCACGAACGTGCCCGGTTCGGCCGGGCGCAGCGGAGCGTTGTACTCGAGCGATTCCTCGGTCAGGCGCACGTCCAGCACCATCCGCTCCCGTCCCCCGCCATCGCCGCAGGAGGACGCAGCGGGCACACCCAGCGACAGGACCCCGGCCATCACGGCTGCAAACATGCTTCATCGCCGCGGCACAGCAGCTCGACGATGGCGCAATGGTAGGCGGATCGGGGCGACCCCGCACGGCTCCGGAGCTCGGCAGCGGCGAGCGAGCTCGGGGTCCACCGCCGCGCGACGAGCCGTCGAACGGAGGTGCACGCTCCGTACCTCGGGTCCGAGCTCCGAAGTCGCCGGACGATCGGTAGGACGAGAGGTGCGGCACAGCCGTACGCGAGCTCCCGCATCTTCCGGTTTCTCGCCCAGCACGGCCTCGCGGAGCGGGTCGTGCGAAGGACGGCCGGCTCGGCGGAGCCCGTCGATCCCCTTCCGGCGTGCTCGGCTAGACTCGGGGAGATGGTTCGTTCCGCAGCGGGGGCGGGCAACGGGGGCGACGCGACCGCCACCCCTCCGCCCGGCGAGGGCGACACCGAGGCTTGCGCGACGGCGGCGAGCGCGCTCGCTCGCGATCCCGAGCGCATCGGGCCCTACCGATTGATCGAGCGGCTCGGCGAGGGCGGCATGGGCGTCGTCTACCTCGCGGAGCAGACCGAGCCGATCCGGCGGCGCGTCGCGCTGAAGGTCGTGCGCGCGGGGCTCACGGGCGAGGATGCGCGGGCGCGCTTCCAATCCGAGCGCCGGGCGCTGGCGCTGATGGACCACCCGGGCATCGCGCGCATCTTCGACTCGGGCACGACCGACGGCGGGCAGCCGTGGTTCGCGATGGAGCACGTGGCGGGCGCGCCGCTCTTCGCGTACTGCGAGGAGCGCTCGCTCCCGCTCGCGGACCGGCTGCGGCTCTTCGCCGAGATCTGCCTCGCGGTGCAGCACGCGCACCAGAAGGGCATCGTTCACCGCGACCTGAAGCCGTCGAACCTGCTCGTGGTCGAGGTCGACGGACGGCCCGTGCCGAAGGTGATCGACTTCGGCATCGCGAAGGCCGTCGATCCGAGCCTCTCGCTCGACCTCGCGCTCACGCAGGACGGGCAGATCCTCGGGACGCTCGCCTACATGAGCCCGGAACAGGTGTCGGGCGACGTCGACGCGGTCGACACGCGCAGCGACGTGTACGCGCTGGGCGTGATCCTCTACGGCCTGCTCGCGGGCAAGCCGCCGATCGAGATCGAGGGGCGCAGCCTGAGCGAGGTCATCGCCGCCATCGGCCAGGCCGACGCGCCGCGGCTGCGCTCCGTGCGTCCGGACCTCGACGTCGACCTCGAGGTGATCGTCGGCAAGACGCTCGAGCGCGAGCGCGAGCGGCGCTATCCATCGGCCGCCGCGCTGGCCGAGGACGTGCGGCGCTTCCAGGCCGACGAGCCCATCCTGGCGCGGCCGCCGTCGACGGCCTACCAGCTCAGGAAGCTCGCGCGCCGCCACCGCGCGGCCGTGATCGGCGCCGCGCTCACGGCGGCGGCCGTGATCGTCGGCCTGACGGTGAGCGTCGTCCTGTGGCTGCGCGAGCGCGACGCGCGGCGCGAGATCGACGTGTTGTACGAGAGCGAGCGCGATGCGCGGCAGCAGGTCGACGCGCTCTTCGCGAGCGAGCAGGAAGCGCGCCAGCAGGCCGACGCGCTCTTCGCGAGCGAGCGCGAGGCTCGGCAGGAGCTCGACGTGCAGTACGAGCGGGAACGCGAGGCGCGGCAGGAGATCGCGCGCTCCTTTGGCGTGACGCACGAGGTGGTAGAGTTCCTGGGCAGCCTGCTCGGCACGTCGGCCGGCGCGGGCGAGACGGGCGACACCCTCACCCTCGCGTCGGCGCTCGAGCGCGGTGAGCTCACGCTCGACCGCGGGCGCAACCGGCGCAGCCCCGAGAGCCTGGGCTGGATCCACGCGATCCTCGGGAACGCGTTCCTCACGCTCGGCGACGCGGAGGCCGCCGAGCGCAACCTCGAAGCTAGCCTCGCTACGCCCGCGACGTCGGGCGCGGCGCGCATCCGCGCGCTGCTCGACGTCGGGACGATCCGCGCCCGCCGCGGCGACGCCGCCGGAGCGGATGCCGCGACGGCCGAGGCCCTGGACATGGCGCGGGCGGAGCCGGGTCCCGAGTCGCTGGACCTCGTCCGGGCGTTCGCGGTGCGCTGCTCCGTGCTGCGCGCGACCGGTCGCTTCGCCGATGCCCGCGCGGCGGCCGAGGAACTGCTCGCGCTGACCGAGACGCTCGACGCCGCGTCGGCCGACACGGTCATGCACCGCTCGCGCGCCCTGCGCATGCTGGGCGAGCTCGAGCTCGTCGCCATGCGCGCGGGGCCGGCGCGCGACTACCTCGAACGCGCGCTCGCCGAGTCCGAGTCCGCGGGCGCCGAGGGAACGATCGAGCACGCCCAGGTGGTCGGCACGCTCGCCCTGGCCCAGGCGCAGCTCCGCGACCCCGACGCGATCGCGACGAGCAAGCGCTCGATCGAAGAGACGCAGGCGGTCTACGGGCGCGCGCACGAGGAGACCGCGGCCGCCTGGAGCAATCACGCGACGATCGTGGCGACGGTGACGGGCGACTTCGGCGCCGCGCTCGACGCGCTACGGGAGTCCATCGCGGTCGAGCGCGCGATCGGCGACGAGCCCCGCCCCTCCCTCGGCCTGCACCTCGCGAACCTCGCCGCGTGGCTCCTGCGCGGCGGCCTCCTCGACGAGGCCGCGCAGACGGCCGAGGAAGCCGTGGAGATCCTCGAGCTCACCGTCGGGCCCGTGCACCAGGATCTCGGCATGGCGCTCTCGGTCTTCGCGCGCGTCCTCGCGGCGCTCGGCGAGAAGGAGGGCGTCGTCGCGCTGCACGAGCGCGCGCTCGACATGAACCGCCGCACCCTCGGCCCCGACCACTTCAACACGATCATGGAGGCGTCGTTCCTCGCCCGCGCCGCCGACGCCGCCGGCGACCGGGCCACGGCGGCGAGCGCCTGGCGCCAGGCCTTCGAGAGCGCGAGCGCCCCGCAGAGCCCCGCCGCCGACATGCGCGAGTCGTTCCGCGCCGGCCTGCACGCCGCGCTGCTGCGCGCCGGCGACGAAGCCTCCCGAGCGGAAGCGACCGCGCTCGAGCAACGCGAGTAGCGGCGACCGGCAGACGGACCCGAGCGGCCGGCGGGGCACGTCGAGGACCGATGTCACCGACTGTGCAGCCCGGAGCCCTCGGGTCACGCGACCGAGGCTCGGCTCGCGCTCGCGCTCGAGCGTTCGAGCGCGCGAGCTGCCCCGTGATCGTCCTCCGGACATTCCGCGTAACGGTGTCGCGGTCTCCGGGATGGTCCTTGGAGACGTTCCCGACACCCCAGACACCTCGAAACGACGCTCCCGAGGAGCGACACCATGAGAACCACGATCCATCGTCTGCTTCCCGCCTTCGCTCTTCTCGTGGGAAGCGGCCCGCTCTTCGCCTTCGCGCAGGTCCCCGCTCCCTCGGGGACGCTGCAAGTCCCCTCCAACCGCCAGGCAGTCGCCACGACCGCGCAGAAGATGCTGCTGCCGGTCGCGCCGCCCAATCCGATCCCGATCAGCGCCCTGCCGTTCTCCATCAACACCCCCGGCTACTACCAGGTCACGGACGACCTCCTGGGAGCCGTGGGAGAAAGCGGCATCACCGTGCTCGTGGAAGACGTGGTGATCGACCTCAACGGCTTCACGCTCACGGGAGTTCCGGGCTCGATGAACGGCATCGTCGCCGTCCACAGATGCACGGTGTTCAACGGAGAGATCCGCTCCTGGGGTGGACGGGGGGTCATCGTGTCCTCCGATGCTCTGCTGTCCGGCTTGCAGGTCCTCTTCAACGCGCAGGGTGGCGTGGAGTGTCAGCTTCGCAATGTGATCCAGGGCTGTGACATCTCCGGCAACGTCCAGGAAGGCGTGAGCGGAGGAGGCTTGCTGACGCTGATCGACTGCAGGATCTCATTCAACGGCGCCCAGGGTGTCGTCGCAGGCGACTACTGCGTGCTCCTGAACTGCCACCTCGCGAGCAACGCAGGGTTCGGCGCGGAGGTCGGGTCCTTCTCGCGGCTGAGCGGATGCTCCGCGCTCACCAATCACTCGAACGGCTTCTGGGTAGGGGCGCACAGTTCGATCTCCGACTGCTCGAGCTCCGGCAATTCGGGCGGCGGCTTCACGACCGGGCCGGGGTGCGTCGTGGAGCGCTCCATCGCCCACGACAACGCGGTCGGCTTCTTCGTCACGAGCTCCGTGGTCGTCGACTGCAAGGCCACGGGGAACTTCGCCAACGGGTTCACGGGCCACGCCGGGACGACGTTCCAGCGCTGCATCGCGAGCGGCAACAACAATGGATTCTCGATGGTCAGCGAGGGAGGTCGCATCGAGGGCTGCAACGCCCACGACAACCTGGGATCCGGCATCACGGCTTCGCAAGCCACGCTGATCCAGAACAACGTGGCCACGTCGAACGGACAGAGAGGGATCGACGTCTCGGTCGGCAACCGCATCGACGGCAACCACGTGGCCTTCAACGGCGTGGGCATCGAGGCCAGCGGCCCCCGCAACCTGATCGTGCGCAACTCGCTCGACCTGAACGACGTGCAGACGCAGATCGCGGCGGAAAACATCGAGGGCCCGTTCCTGAAGACGAAGGGCTTCATCCAGAGCGAGAACCCCTGGGCGAACTTCGACCTGTCGTTCCCGGCGTCGTTCCCCTGAGCGCTGCCACCGGTTGCCCATGATCCAGGACGAGCGCGCTCGAGTGTCGGGACGAGAGCGCGTGCTTCGCACGGATATCCAGGTCTCGGAGGCTAGAGGATGTCGCCGGATGGACTTCGGCCGATTCCTGGATGTGCTGCGCGCGCTCGATCAGCTGCCTGTGGGACGATCCCGAGATCGACGGGATCCGCACCGAAGACTTCGGCCCCTACCCGACCCTGAGGTACGGTCCACCGGGTGAAGAGCTCGTGATCGACGTCTTGACGCGTCTCGGAACGGCGTTCTCGTTCGATGATCTCCAGGCGGAGACGCTGGAGATCGAAGGTGTCCTCGTGCGAATCGCGACCCCGGAGACGTTGGTGCGCATGAAGAGTCGAACGCTTCGTCCGATCGATCGGGCCGACGCCGAGGCACTCGCACGGCTGTTCGGAATCGGGGAGATCTGAATGGCTCTGCAACGGTTTCGCGACTTCGACGATGCGCGCCGCGCCCTGTGGGTGGAGCGGGGGGATCCCGGACTCGTGCCGCGCATTCGGAGCCTGTGGGCCTTTGCGGCACGGCTGGCACCGGGAGCCGCTCCACGGGGCATCCGCAGGTTCCGCGCGATCGAGGATGCGAATCGAGATCGCGAAGTGTGGCTCGTGAGCCGCGCCCGCGCTCTGCGCAAAGCGCGACGTCGCTCGTGATTCGGCGCAGACTCCCGCCGGTGTCTTCGCCTGCCACAGGGCCTCGCTCTTCCCGAGCCTCTCCTTCCAGAGCTTGGAGCTCGAAGAGTCGCTGCGTCGTCGACCTTTCGGCGCTTGCCCCGGGATCGAGGCGCTCTCACGCCGCGCCCGAGCTCGCGGCGGTGCCGACATCGTTCGCGCGCTTCGCGTAGAGTCGCTCGAAGCGTTCGGCGATCGCGGGCCATGCGAAGCGCTCGCGCGCGGTGCGTTGGCCGGCTTCGCCCAGCGCGTGGCAGAGGTCGGGTTGTGCGACGAGTTCGGTGAGCGCCCGTGAGAGCGAGAGGAAGTCGCCCTCGACGACTCGGCCGGCGCCGGACTCGCGCACGAGCGCGGCGGTGCCGACGTTCTGCGAGACGACGACCGGCAGGCCGGCCGACATGGCCTCGAGGACGACGTTGCCGAAGTTCTCGTGGTGCGAGGCGAGCGCGAGCACGCGCGCGTGGGCGAGGAGCGCGGCCTTGTCGCGGCCGGCGACCTCGCCGAGGAGCGTCACACGGGACTCGAGGCGGTGCTCGCGCACGAGGCGGCGGAGCTCCTGACCGTAGCCGTGGTCGGGGCCCGCGACGACGAGGCGGCCGCGCTCCATGCGCGCGAGCGCGCGTACGAGGCGGTCGAGGCCCTTCTTCCAGTCGAGACGACCGACGAACAGGATCGCGTCGTCGCCCACGAGCGCCTCGCGCACGCGCGGCGTGACGGTAGCGAGGTCGCCGTCGAACTCGACCGGCTCGACGCCGTTCGGGATCGCGACGACCGGCGGCCAGCGGAACGGGAACGCGGCGAGATCGGCCGCTTCGGCCTCGGCCGTCGCGTGGATCCACGCGGCGCGCTCGAGCGTGCGGCGGTCGAAGGCGGCGAGCCACAGACGCTTGCGCGCGGCGCCGCGGCGGCGGATCAGGTCGCGTACGAGCATGCCGCGCGGGCTCACGACGTACGGGACGCCCGCGCGTTCGGCCTCGCGCGCCGCGCAGACGCTGGGCCAGGAGTACAGGCCGTGCAGATGGCAGACGTCGAACTCGCCGATGCGTTCGCGCAGTGCGGCGCGCATCGACGGCGCGCGGTGGATGCGGCGCGGCGCGCGGGCAGCGTGGTAGCGGATCTCGACGCCGTCGATCACGGCGCGCTCTGAAGCGGGCGGTGCGAGCGGCTCGAATCCGTCCTGGTCGGTCGTGAACACGGTCACCGAGTGGCCGCGGGCCACGAGGTGCATCCCGAGCCCGTGCACCGAGGCGATCGGGCCGCCGTAGCGACGTCCGGGCAGGTAGCAAGGGACGACGTGGAGGATCCTCACGACGCTTCGAACCTCGCTCCCGCACGCGGTCCGAGCTCGCGGGGTGAGCCCTCTCCGCGCGTCGGAGAGCTCTCGACGCGGCCCTCGCCGCGCGGCGCGCAGATCCAGAGGACGAGGTACAGGACGAACGCGAGCTGCAGGATGCCTCCGAAGACCAGGCTGAAGTCCGACTCGATGTTGACGAGCTCGGCGAACACGACGGCTCCGATCAGCGTCGTTCCGTCGCCCGCGTCCGGGTGGTCCAGCTTGAAGTATGCGAGCCGGTAGAGGGCTCCCAGCGCGAGCATTCCGAAGAGCACGCCGAGCGGGCCGAAGTTGGCGAACAACTCGACGATCTGCGGCAGGTTGACCGAGGTCGCGTGGTCCGTCGCGGCGATCGCGGCGTAGCGGTGTCCGAAGCGCTGGCCGAGCTCCTTGGTCGGCTTCTCGCGCCACAGGAAGCGCGGGACGAAGCTCGACGCGAGCGTCTTGTAGGTCTCGCCCTCCCAGTACGGCACGACCTCGGGCGTTCGGTGCACGGCGTGCGCGAAGAGACCGAGCTGCGACGTGCGCGACGTGATCAACTCGATCGACTC
>CAYPTB010000003.1:0-51623 GCA_964413535.1 uncultured Planctomycetaceae bacterium
CGCTTGCGGCTGTTCACGTGGTATTCCTCCCGGGGTGTGGCGCGGCTCTAACCCGTGCCGCGCTGCACGCACAACCGGCCGCCCGCGGGCGGCCGTCGCCGTATCGGACCGCCCTCGGGCGGCCGTCGTCGTTCCGGACCGCCCTCGGGCGGCCGTCGTCGTTCCGGACCGCTCGCAGGCGGCCGTCGTCGTTCCAGCACGGAGAGCCCGATCCTCAGCGCCCGCTCCCCTCGCGCGTCTGCGCTCCGCGCGCGGCGTCCTGGACGCGCATGGCGTGCTTGGCCGGGTCCTTCTCGTAGCTCGCGACGCAGTCCGAGCAGCACAGACGCACGAGCGTCACGCCGTACAGCTTGTCGACCACGCGCTCCGAATCGGCGAGCGGGCGGTTGCTGATGGGGCAGGTCGCGAGCGGATAGCTCGACCGCAGCTTCTCGATCAGGGCCGCGTCGATCTTGGCGATGAGCTCGTCGGGGTTGCGGGTCAGGCCCTTCTTGCAGCTCTTGCAGCACAGCCGCACGAGGCGCGTGCCGTGCACGACGTCGATCGGCGCGCCCATGCTGCCGAGCTCCTCGCCGCTGACGGCGCAGGTCGTGAGCGGGTAGATCGGCGTCTGCTCCGCGATGACGGCCTGGTCGATCTTCGCGCCGTAGGTCTCGGGGCTCGCGTCGACCTTCTTCGCGCACTCGGCGCTGCACACGAGGAACAGGCGGCCTTGCACCACGTGAGCGACGGGCTCGACCCCGTCGCCGAAGCGCTTGCCGCTCACGAGGCACTCCCGGAACGGGTAGGCCGGCCGCTGGGCCTTCACGACGGCGTCCTGCGCCTCGTCGCCGAGCGCAGGCCCCGCGGAGCGCGTCGCGACGGCCGCAAAAGCGAGCGGGAGCGCTGCGAGGAGCGCGAGGCCGGTGAGGAGGATCGTCTTCATCTCTAGTCTTCTTTCTCTCGGGTAGGTGGGGAACCAGGGTAGCAAGACCGCTCTACGCGGTCCGGGCCCGATCGGCGACAGGCGCGCGTGGGCGGCCCGATGTTCGACGGGCGATCGCCGAGGGGCGAGCGCCGCCGCCACCCGCTACCTTCGCGAGCCGTGAACCACGCAGACGCGCTCTCGCTCTTGGTCCCGCGCCCCCGGCGGGTCGTCCGGACCGGGGACCGCCAGCGGTTCGAGGCGGGGCTCGTGCTGGAGCCCGGCGCGCCCTCGGCGCGGCTGCGGGCGGCGGCGCTGCGGCTCCCGGGCGTCCGCGAGGGGGGCGCCGGCGCCCGGTTGCGGCTCGCCCTGCGTGAGCCCGCCGGAGCGCCGCAGGGCTACACGCTCGTCGTCGACCGGGAGGGGGTCGCCGTGCGCGGCGCGGACGAGGCGGGCGTCTTCCACGGGCTCGCGACGCTCGCGCAGCTCCTCTCGCGTACGCCGGCGGCGCCCGGCCGAGCCGAGCACGGCGCGCTCGTCGTGCTCGACGGCGTCGCGATCGAGGACGCGCCCGGGTTTCGCGCGCGCGCCGTGTCGCTCGACGTGAACCGCGACAAGGTGCCGACGATGGAGACGCTCTACGCCCTCGTCGACCGCCTCGCCGCGTGGAAGGTGAACCAGCTCCAGCTCTACATGGAGCACGTCTTCGCCTACGTCGGCCACGAGGAGGTCTGGCGCGACGCGAGCCCCTTCACCCCGGCCGAGATCCGCGCGCTCGACCGCTACTGCCGCGAGCGCTTCGTCGAGCTCGTGCCGAACCAGAACAGCCTCGCGCACTTCCACCGCTGGCTCGTGCACCCGCGTTACCGCGAGCTCGCCGAGGTGCCCGAGGGCATCGTGCATCCCTTCTCGCACGATCCCGAGCCCTTCAGCCTGTGCCCCACCGACGAGCGGACCCTCGCGCTGCTCGCCGACCTCTACGACCAGCTCCTGCCGAACTTCACGAGCTCGCTCTTCAACGTCGGCCTCGACGAGCCGATCGACCTCGGTCAGGGCCGCTCGAAGCGCGTCTGCGACGAGATCGGCGCGGGACGGCTCTTCCTCGCCCACCTCGTGCGCGTGCGCGACCTGGCGGCGGAGCGCGGGAAGACGATCCAGTTCTGGGCGGACTGGATCCTCCTGCACCCCGAGCTCGTGCGCGAGCTGCCCAAGGACGTGATCGCGATGGAGTGGGGCTACGAGGCCGACCATCCGTTCGAAGCGGAGCAGGAGACGCTCGCGCGCGCCCTCGAGCGCCGCTACGTGTGTCCCGGCACGAGCAGTTGGAACAGCATCGTCGGCCGCCCCGCGAACGCCTTCGCGAACCTCGAGCGCGCGAGCCGCGCGGGCCGCCGCTTCGGCTGCGAGGGCCTGCTCGTCGCCGACTGGGGCGACCACGGCCACTGGCAACCGCTGCCCGTGAGCTACCCCGGCCTGCTCTTCGGCGCGTGCGCGGCGTGGAACGCGGACGACCTGCCGTCGCCGCCGGAGGTCGCGGCGTTGCTCGACGCGCACGTCTTCGGCGCGCACGCCGCCGCCGGCGAGGCGACCCTCGGCGCAGCGCTCCTGCGCCTCGGCGCCGCGTCGGCCGCCTGCCGCACCCGCTGCGTGAACGGGAGCGCGCCGTTCTTCCTCCTGCACTACGCGCACGCGCCGCTGCCGCACCCGCGGCTCGAAGGCCTGACGGCCGCCGGCCTCGAGGACGCCGTCGCCGCGCTCGACGACGGAGCCGAGCTCCTGGCGCGCTCGAGCCCTCCGCCCGGCGCCGAGGCCGAGCTCGCGACGCGCGAGCTCGCGCTCGCAGCCGACCTCGCGCGCGCCGGCTGCCGCCTCGGGCTCGCGCGCCTGCGCGCGGACGGCGCGCCCTGCGTCGAACTCCCGCCGACCGAGCGGCGCGCGCTCGCCGACGACCTCGACGCGCTCGCCCTGCGCCACCGCGAGCTGTGGACCGCCCGCAACCGCCCCGGCGGCCTCGACGCCTCCGCCGGCCGCATCAAGCGCGTCGCCCGGCTCCTCGACCCCCGCTGACGACCCGTTCGCTCCGATCCAGTTCGCTCCGTCCCAGACGAGACGCTGCAAGGCGAGCCGCTCGACCGAAGACGGCCAATCGCGCACCTTCGCTCGACGTCACGACCTGCCGCAGGCCCGCTCGTCGGCCAGAATCACACGACCCGCCCCGAACCACGCGCCATGAAGTCCCACCGCCACGAGCTCACCCTCGAAGTCCCCGCCCGCGTCGGCTTCGTGAACATCACGCGCGAGGTCGAGTCCGCCGTGCGCGCGAGCGGCGTGAAGGAGGGCCTCGTGCTCGTCAACTCGATGCACATCACGTCGAGCGTCTTCATCAACGATGACGAGCCCGGCCTGCACCAGGACTACGCGCGCTGGCTCGAGGAGCTCGCGCCCCACGAGCCCGTCTCCGCCTACCGCCACAACCTGACCGGTGAGGACAACGGCGACGCCCACTGCAAGCGCCAGATCATGGGCCGCGAAGTCGTCGTCGCGATCACGAACGGCAAGCTCGACTTCGGCCGCTGGGAGCAGATCTTCTACGGCGAATTCGACGGCCGCCGCAAGAAGCGCGTCCTCGTGAAAGTCATCGGCGAGTGAGGCGTGCAGCCAAATCCTCGGATTCAGGATTGCCGCCGATCCACGCTCGTCCTCTCGCTGGGATTACTAGAGTACTCGGGTACACGGCACGAAAGGCTCGACGGGGACCCCGACTCGAAGGGAGCAACGGCATGAGACGCGGAACGTGGTTGCTCGGCGTGTGCAGCACAGTGGTTGCGCTTCCTCTGCTCGCCTCTCCTCCTGGCCAAGGAAAGGGGAAGAAGCCCGACACCGGCGTGCCGCAGGAAACGCTCGAGATCGGGGACGACGTGAAGGACGTCCCCGCCCAGGATCTGCGTGCCCTCGGCGACGAGAACAAGCGCTACTTCCTGATCGGACCGCGCGAAGGTGTAACTCCGCCGAAGTCAGGCTTCGCGCTGATGCTCGTGATGCCCGGTGGCGATGGCTCAGCGAACTTCACTTCCTTCGTCCGGAACGTCTGGAAGCAATCGGCTCCAGAGGACTGGATCTTCGCGCAACTCGTCGCCGTGAAGTGGAAGCCCGATCAAGAGGTGGTCTGGCCTACACGTCTGGCGCGAGTTCCTTCGATGGACTTCACCACCGAGGAGTTCGTCGAAGCCGTCGTCGACGACGTCCAGAAGAAGCAGAAGCTCGACATCGACCCCGCCCGTGTCTTCCAGCTCGGTTGGTCATCTGGCGGCCCGGCGGAGTACGCGATCGCGTTGCAGAAATCTGGTCCAGTCACGGGTTCCTACGTCGCCATGTCCGTGTTCCACCGCGATGCGCTGAAAAGCAGCCTGAAATACGCCAAGGGCCAGGCGTTCTTCATCGACCACTCGCCGGATGACGCGACGTGCAAGTTCACCTTCGCCGAGCAAGCCCGCGACGAGCTTGCGAAGGAGGGCGCTGAGGTCGAGCTCGTTACCTACAAGGGGGGCCATGGTTGGCAGGACGATCCGTTGGCTCGCCTGAAAAAAGGCTTCGTCTGGCTCGACGAGCACTGCGGCAAGCCGAAGAAGTGAACGGGCGAAGCAGGGTCCGGCCGTCGTGCCATGCGATGGCGAGAAGCTGCTGCCGCGCGCCGTGCGCCACGAGGGAAAGGTGGCGCCTTCGTCTCGTCGGCGTCATCGGCCGCGCTCGATCGAGGGCATCCTGGTCCGAGGGCCTACTTCGCCGCGAACTCGGGTCCCGCGTAGGACTCGAGGAAGCCGCAGCCCGAGCAACGGAACGTCCCGATCGGGACGAGCTTCTCGTCGGGCAGCTTCGTGCCGACCCAGAACGACTTCACCGGCGCGCCTTCGGCCCACTGGCTGACGAGCCGCCCGCCGTGCGTGTTGTCGAGCACGAAGCCCTGCTCCATCCGACCGCCACACTTCGGGCACTTCTCTGGGGGCTTCGTCATCTGCGCTCCTCGATCCGACCGCGTCCACGGCGACGCTGCCATGATGCCACGGCGCGCGCGTTCTCGTCAGCGCGAGGCGAGTCGCTCAGCCGCGGGCGCGCCCCGTCACGGGGACTCGGACGCCGATCGGTCGGCGCCGGGCGTCGCGCGCGCGCTCCCGCTCGCGCTCCCGCTCGCCGTCGCGCGCGCGTGCGAGCGCACGCACAGCGCGCCCGTGAAGAGCGCCGCGCCCACGAAGAACCCCGTGTAGTGCAGCGCGTCCGCGCCGAAGAAAACGGCCAGCGCGTACGGCCCCGCGGCCACGACGACGCCGAGCACCCCGTAGATGCGCGTGCGATAGACCCACTGGAACGGCAGGAAGTGCGCGCCCACGACCGCCGCCAACGCCACGGGCACGAAGTCGGGCGCGAAGTTCCAGACGAGGAGCACCGCCGGGAACGCGACCATCTGCACGAAGAGGAGCTGCAGGGTGAGCGGCAGCAGCGGATCGGGCCCCTCGACGCGCAAGTAGGCGACGCGGCGTTCGAGCGCGATCGCGACGGGCGTCGCCGGCATCCCGAGCAGCACGTAGATCCACGGCGCCACGTCGCGCGGCACGAGGTAGCTGGCCACGGCGCCCGCGGTCCACACGCAGGCGAACACGAGGAGGAACGGGAAGCCCGCGACCGACGACAGGATCGCCTGGCGGCGCAACGCGTCGAGCACCTCCGTCGTCCGCTCCCCGTCCATGCGGCCGGATGATCTGCCCGCGTCGGCGCGGCTGTCAAGCGGAGCGCGCGCGCGAGTGGCTCCGAGCTCGAACTCGGGAGCGGTGCGGGACGGTGCGAATCGCGCCTGCGCCGCCCGGCTTCAGCTCCTCGGCAAGTAGCGGTAGGTGGAGGCGAGCCGCGCGCTCCCGTCCTCGTCGATGCGGAGCATCGCCTTCTCGAAGCCGCCGCCCTCGAGCGCGCGGTAGGTCCAGCGCACGCGCGGCGGCGCGAGGCCCGCCGGCGCATCGCGCGGGACGACGGTCTCGAGCACGAGCGCGCGCCGGGTTGCGTCCCAGCTCCCCCATACATGCAACGCGCTCGGGTGGAAGCCGTCGAGCTGCACGAGCTCGTAGTGTCCCGGGACGGCCGTCGGTCCCACGAAGGCCATGCCCTCCAGGGAGCCGCGATCGGGATCGTCGAGGACGAAGCTCTCGCGCGTGAAGCGCCCGACGTGCGCAGGGGACCAGGTCGCTCGCCCCGCGAGCTCGCGGAACTCCTCGCCGAAGACCATGCGGGCGCGGACGTCGAAGTCGCCCGACATGCGCGCGAGCAGGTCCTCGAGCTCGGGCTCGGCCGTCCCCGACGTCCGGCTCTCCACGGCTCTGCGGCGCGGCTCGTTCGTCTCGATGTGCATGCGCTGCGACGCCAGGTCGAGCGTCAAGCGCGCGTCCCCGAACAGGCGCGCGCCGACGTTGCCGAGTCCGCGCCCGGCGATCTGGGGCAAGTCGGCGATGCGCAGGAGCGCGTGCTCGTGTCGCAGCGGACCGAGCTCGATCGCCCCGTCGAGCTCGACTTGGCGGATCTCCGCGTCGCCCATGGGCGTGCGCGCGACGCCGAGCACCTGGGGGACTCCCTTCTGCGGCAAGCGCTCCGCCAGCTCGCTCGGAACGAGCAGCAACTCGGGCGAGCCCGTGTCGAGATGCGCCTCGAGCGCGACGCCGCCCGCCCGCAGCGAAACGGTGGGAATCCCGTCCATGCCTCCGTCCGAGAAGAACCCGATCGTGTCCGGATCGTCCTCGGACAAGGCGCCGTGGGCCAGCTCGAATCGGCGCGTGCCGAAATCGAACACGATCAACGATCCGGCGAACGCGTGGATCCCGAGGATCCCGTCGATGCGCTCGGTCGTTCCCGGGGGCGAGAGCGGAAAGTCGATCCGGCGCACCGGCGGATTCGCCAAGCGAGCCTCGCCCAAGCGCAGCTCGTCGACGTCGCCCACCTCGCGTCCGAGGACCAACACGCTGGTCGAGCCCGTGTCGACGATCAAGCGCAGCGTCCGGTCGCCGCACTGCGCTTCGACCACGGGCCGCCCATCCCAGGAGTGCATGGGAACGCTCGTTCCCTCGGGCGGAACCTCGAAGCGCGAGCGAGTGTCCTGCGGCGACCGGGGGGTGGACACGACGGACGGGACGAGCCCGCACAGCATCAGGGCGAGGAACGACATGGAAGGTTCTCCGGGGTCGGGGAGGTTCGGTCGGGCGTATGGTACGATTCGTACTATCTGGACCCTACGCGTCCCCGCCGGCGGCGTTTGGGTCGATTTCGGAATGCACTCCCTCACCGAGCTTGAAGCCGTGGTCCTGGGCGCCCTGTGGCGCGGCGGCGGCGGAACGGCCTATTCCGTGCGCAGACAGCTCGCCGCCTCCCCTTCCGCGCGCTTCTCGGCCAGCGCGGGCGCGGTCTATCCGCTGGTGCAGCGGCTCGCGAAGCTGGGACTCCTCTCCGGTCGCGGAACGCGCGCGGGCGACCGCGAGGCGACGGTCTGGCAGTGCACGACCGCCGGTCGCGCCGCGCTCCGCGCTTGGCTCGACGTTCCCGAGTCCTCGGCCGAGCTCGTCACCGCCGATCCCTTGCGCACGCGGATCGTCTTCCTCGGACTCCTGTCGGCCCGAGCCCGGACGCTGTGGCTCGAGCGAGCCGAGGAGGCGCTGCACGCCCACGCCGAGCACATCGCGCGACTCCTCGCGGAGGAACGTGACGATCCCTGGCTCGCGCTCGCGCACGAGAACGCGCTGCTGCAAGCTCAGGCGCGCCTGGTGTGGATCCGCGCCGCGCGCGCCGCGAACGACGACGCCGTCGCGAAGCCCACTCGCGCGCGCCGAACGCGCTGAGGCCTGCGCGGAAGACGCCGCGGGCAGGGCGAAGTGCGCGTCAGGGCTCGGGCTCTGCGCCCGATGGAGCGAGGAGCGGAGCTCCGGTGGCTCGCTCCACGTCGATCCGGGACAGGGCCGCTTCGAGCAACGCTTCGATCGACGCGCGCCGCGCCTCGAGCGCTGTCGCCTGGGCCTGCAAGAGCGTCAAGACGGTCGTGTCCCCGAGCTCGTACGCCTTCTCGGCCAAGGCCGCACTTCGCTCGGCCTGGGGGACGATCTCGTCGCGGGCGAAGGCTGCGGTGCGCGAGGCGACTTCGGCCCTGTCGAGTGCGGCTCGTAGCTCCTGTCGTGCCTCGGCGACGAGCGCCTCGTGCTCCTTCCTGCGCAGCGCGAGCTCGAACTCGGCCCGGCTCACCTGCGCCTGGTTCTGGTCGAAGAGCGGGAGCTCGAGCGTGGCGACGGGCCCGATGAAGAAGTCATCCGAGCTCCCGCCCTCGGGGCGCTCGGCCGACATCCCTGCGCCGACTTCGGGGAACCTTCGCCTGCGCTCCAGCGCGACGCGCTCCTCGGCGGCGGCGATGGCGCGCGCCGCGGCGCGAAGATCCAGCCGGACACCCAGGCCGGCTTCGACGGAGGCCTCGCGCTCGCGCGTCGGCCACTCTGGATCGGGAAGCGCATCCGTCAACGCGACCGCGAGCAAGTCTTCCTCGAGCGAGAGGAGTGCGGCGAGCTTTCGGGTAGCTGCGACCTCCTCGCGCTCCGTGCGCTGGAACGCGACGTCCGCTCCCAGAGCGAGGCTCTCGGCGAGGCTCTCGGCGGTCTTCGATGCAACCCCTTCCGCGACCTGCCGGCGAACGCCCTCGAGGGAGCGTCGTGCGAGCTCCAGATTCGCCCGACCTACCGCTCTCGCCTCGCGTGCGGCGACGCCCTCGAAGTAGGCGGTCTTCGTCGCCGAAACCAGCTCGCCGGCGAAACGCGAGAGCTCGAGCATGCGCTGCTCGAGCCCGGCCCGAGCGAAGGCCTGGCGCGAAGGGATCTGCCAGATCTGCGCCACGCTTCCGACGAGATCGGCGGTCCACCTCACGCGCCCCCCTGCGTCGGGGAAGAGGAACGCGAGGCTCAGGCTCGGGTTCTCGAGCAAGCCAGCCTGGACGTAATCGGCGCGCGCCACGCCCAGCGCGAGGAAACCGGCGTGGAGGCGCCGGTTGTTGAGGAGCGCAAGTCGCGCCGCTTCGTCGAGTCCCAATCCGTCGGCGAGCATCGTCCCGATCTCCTCGCCGGTGAGCACGGGCTCGTCCGGGTCGTGGACGTCTTCCACGCCGGTCGTCACGCGGATCTCGCGCCTCGCCTGCTCGTAGTCCGGCCTCGGATCCACGCTCGCGCACCCGGCGACCGAGAGCGCGACGCCAGCACTGAAGACACGAAGACGATTGGACCTAAGCATGTTGCGCCTCCATCCGGAGCTCGACCTGTTCGGCGCTCGCAGCAGGTTCCCCGAAACGGAGGAAGAGCGCCGGGACGACGAGCATGTTGAGCAGCGTCGAGGAGAGGAGCCCGAACAGGATCACGATGGCCATGGGAGTCAGGATCTCGTTCCCAGGCTCGTCGCCGCGGAGCGCCAGGGGCATGAGCGCGAGACCTGCTGCAAGGGCGGTCATGAGGATGGGCGACAACCGCTCCATCGCTCCCTGGCCTACCGCTTCGCGGAAGCTCTCCACGCCCTCGTGGCGCTCCAGGTGTCGGATGTGCGAGATCAGCATGATCCCGTTCCGCGCTGCGACCCCGAAGACCGTGATGAAGCCGATGATGGAGGCCACGGAGAACGTTCCGCCCGCGAGGTAGACGCCGATCACTCCGCCGATGAGAGCGAGCGGCAGGTTCAGCAGGATGAACAAGGCGTCCCGGGCCGAGCGGAACGCGATGTGGAGCAAGCCCGCGATCCCGGCCACGATGACGACGCCGAGGAACGCGAGCAGCTTGGTCGTCGTCTCGGCGCTCTCGAACTGGCCGCCGTACTCGACGTAGTAGCCGGGAGGGAGCTCGGCCTCGGACTGGATGGCCTGCCGTATGTCTTCCACCACGCCGCCGACGTCGCGTCCGGCGACGTTGCACATCACCACGATCTTGCGCTGCACGTTCTCGCGGCTGATGAAGTTCGGCGTGCGGTCGTCGACCAGGGTGGCCAGGGCCTCGAGCGGGAGCTTCACGCCTCCCGGAGCATCGACGAGCGTCTGCCCCACGGTTTCCGTGGAAGCCGAGCCGACGTCGCCGACACGTACCAGCAGGTCGAAGGCGTTCAGGCCTTCCAGGACCTGACCGACGACCTCGCCCTGGGTCGCGAGCTCGAGCGCACGCGCCACGTCGGCGATCCGGACTCCGTGACGCGCGATCGCATCGCGGTCGAACTCCACTCGCAAGGTCGGGACCTGCGCCTGCTGCTCGATCGAGAGGTCGACGACCCCGGGGACCTCGCGCATCAGCGCTTCGACCTCGGTTCCGAGGGACCGGAGCTCCTCGAGGTCCTCGCCGAAGATCTTGACCGCGATGCTCGCGCGCGTGCCCGAGAGCATGTGGTCGATGCGGTGGCTGATCGGTTGTCCGAAGGTGGCCTGCACTCCAGGAACGGCGGCGAGGTCGGAGCGCAGCGCGTCGAGCAGCTCCGCCTTGCTCCTCCTAGGGAGACCGAGGCGCACGGGAGCCTCCATGTCGAGCGTGAGGTCGATCTCGCTCGCCTCGACGCCCTGGACGTGCTCGTCCGACTCCGCCCGGCCCGTGCGCCGTCCCACGGCGACGATCTCGGGGTGGCGCATCAAGGCTTCCTCGGCCAAGCGCGCCAGTTCGTCGCTCTGGTCGAGCGACGTCCCCGGCACCGTCACGAGGCCGACCACGAGCGCGCCCTCGTTGAACTCGGGCAAGAAGCTCCTGCCCATCGACGAGGCTGCGAACACGCTCGCAGCGAGGAGGCCGACACTCGGCACGGCGACGCCGAAGGGGTGACGCATGACCCAATCCAGGGGGCGTGCGTAGAGGGCCTTCAGCCAGTAAACCAACCTGGGCTCGGCGCCACTCTGCACCGTCTTGCTGTTCGGGAGGAAGAGCGAGCAGAGTACGGGCGTCACCGTGAGCGCCGTCAGGAGCGAAGCTGCGAGGGCGACCGTGAACGCGAGGCCGAGCGGCTGGAGCAGTCTTCCCTCGACCCCCGAGAGGAAGAAGATCGGCGTGAAGACGAGCACGATGATGAACGTGGCGAGCACGATCGAGGCCCGCACCTCGACGCTCGCCTCGTAGACGAGGCCGAGCACCGGCTTCCTGTCCTCGGCGGGAAGGCGGTTGTTCTCCCGCAGTCGGCGCACGACGTTCTCGACGTCGATGATGGCGTCGTCGACGAGCGCGCCGATGGCGATGGCCATGCCGCCGAGCGTCATCGTGTTGATCGTCCCGCCCAGTGCTCTCAGGACGAGGATGGCGGTCAGCAGCGAGAGCGGCAACGCGAGGAGCGTGATGAGGCTCGCTCGACCGCTCGCGAGGAAGACGATGACGATGAGCGTCACGACGGCCGCTCCTTCGAGGAGCGCGGTCGTCGTGTTCCGAACCGAGTTGCCGATGAAGTTCGCCTGTCTGAAGAGGTCCTTGTTGACGTGCATACCGGAGGGCAGGCTCGCCTGGATCTCGTCGAGCGCGCGATCGAGATGCTCCGTGAGCTCGAGGGTGTTCGCTCCCGGCTGTTTCTGGATCGCGACGATGACGCCGGGCTCGATGATGGGTTCCCAGTTCGGTCCTCGCCGCGAGGCGGAACCCACACCGCGCTTGAAGGCGGCGCTCACCATGACCGTTCCGAGGTGGGAGACCTGGACGGGGCTCTCGCCCCGCAGCGCGACGACGGTCTTGCCGATGTCCTCCGGCGTGCGCACGCGGCCGATCCCCTCCACGATCGTCTCCTCTGGCCCGTTCACGAGTACCCCCGCAGCGACGTTCTCGTTCGTCTCCTCGAGTGCGCGTGCGACCTCGGCCGGGGAGATGCCGAAGGCCCGCAGCCGCTCCGGGGAGAGGACCACCTGGTACTGCTTCGTGTCGCCTCCGATGGGAGTCACCTGCGAGACGCCCGCGATCGAGAGCAGACGCCGTCGAACGTGTGTCGTCGCGATGGTCCCGAGGTCGAGCAAGCTGTGGCGCGGCGACGTGAGCGAGACGAACAGGATCTCGCCCATGATGGAGGAAGCGGGCGCGAGCTTGGGGGGCTCGACTTGGGACGGGAGGCTCCCGGCCACGGCCGCGAGCCGTTCCGCGACCGTCTGCCGTGCTCGGTAGATGTCCGTTCCCCATTCGAACTCGACCCAGACGACGGCGATGCCGACCGCCGTGCCCGACCTCACGCGTCGGACGTCCGGCGCGCCGTTCACTGCCGCCTCGATGGGGAAGGTGACCTGCGTCTCCATCTCCTTGGGCGAGATCCCGTGCCCTTCGACGATGACCGTCACGGTCGGAGCCGTGAGGTCGGGAAAGACGTCGACCGGCATGCGCGAGGTCACGTACACCCCGACGATGATGAGCAGTCCCGCCATGAAGAGGACCGGCACGCGATGAGCGAGGGACCAGCGGATGAGGAGGTTGACCATGGTTCGTCTCCTTCCTCAGTGG
This sequence comes from uncultured Planctomycetaceae bacterium, assembly GCA_964413535.1. Taxonomy (GTDB): domain Bacteria; phylum Planctomycetota; class UBA1135; order UBA1135; genus CAYPTB01. The sequence continues at coordinate 12,394 of CAYPTB010000003.1, forward strand.
GCGTGGCCCGCTCCGAACGATGCGGGCGAGAGCGCGGCGAGCTTGACGATGTGGGATCCGCGGGTCGCGACTCTCTCGCCGGACTCGATTCCCCGAACGACTTCGACCCAGGCCCCGTCCTTCGCTCCGAGCTCGAGGTCCCGCTTCTGGAAGAGCTCCCCCTCGAGCATCACGTAGGCGGTCGGAAGCCCTTGATCCATGACGACGGCTTCGGCCGGGATGGCCACGGGCGCCTCGTGCTCACCGGTGGAGATGTGGAGCTCCGCCAACATCCCGGGACGCACGGCGCCATCCCCGTTCTCGAGCTCGTACCGGACGAGCAGCGTCCGCGACGACGCGTCGACTTCCTGGCCGATGTAGGCTCCGTCTCGAGTTCCATGCAGCTCGAACCGACGTGCCGGAAGCGCCGCGAACTGGGCGATGGCTCCAGAGGTTTCGCCGATGAGGGCCACGTCGAATTCGGACACCCGCCCTTCGACCCAGACGAGCGAGGCATCGAGGATCCGGAAGACCGTCTGCCCCGGCTCGACGGAGACACCGCTCACGCCCGGCACCGCGACGACGGTGCCCGAGATCGGAGCCTCCAACGCGAATCGGATGGGCGCTCCCCGCTCGTTACCGGCTGCGGCGACGCGGCGCGCGACGAGCCGGTCGAGCGACTCCTTCATGCGCCCGGCCACTTCGATCTCCGTCCTCGCCAAGGCCAAGTCCTGCTCGGCCCCATCGAGTTGCTGCTCTGTGCTGAGTCCCTCGGCCCGGAGCTTTCCGATTCGCTCGCGTTCGCGCTCGGCGAACCGGAGCCTGGTCTCCGCCTCACCGGTCGCGCGGAGCACCTCCAGTGCCTTCAGATCGAACTCCAGCTCGAGTGCGTGGAGTTGCGCGAGCTCGGGAGCGCCGAGCGGCGGCTCGACGAAGGCGAGCGTCTGCCCCGCCTCGACTCTCTCGCCCGTCCGGGGAAGAACGCCCGAGCTCGGTGCCGTGAGTCGCCCTCCGACCGGCGGAGACACCACCGCCGACATTCCCTCCGGCGCGACGGCGCGTGCAGGAACGATCAGACGCTTGCTCAGGGTCCGTCTGGCCGCCCGAGCGACGAGCAGCTTCACCTTCCACTGCGGCTCCATCAGGAAGGGAACCGCGTTGGGCGGCTCGTCTCCGTCTGCCGCCTGCGCTGCCTCCTCCGCCCCGGCTTCGTGCGCGTGGACCACGATCTCGCCGAGATCGAGTGATTCCTCCGCCTGCTCGCTCTGGACGATCAGGCGCCCGTCGAACGTCCCCGGCTCCAGCAAGCTTCCTTCGGGGATGAAGAGCCCCTCGCGCTTCGGAGCATCGACCGAGAAGCGCGAGGCGCCGATCTCCAGCGTCACCCTTCCCGAGCGAACGGGCTCACCGGTTTCGAGGACCGTGAGGTGAGCGAGGAACCGCGCCGGAGCCCCGCGAACGAGGTGCGGGTACTCCATGAAGAGGAGCAACCGCTCGCCGAACACGGTGGTGCTCGTGGGATCGTGCGAGTGCTCTTCTTCGATCGCGACGGAAGGCGGGCCGCAGCTCACGCCGCAGGAGAGAGTGCCGAGAACGAGGCCGAGAAAGCGATGCCGATTCATGTGCGCTCCAAGGGACCGTTGGGACTCGTGGGATCGCGACAGCCACGACCACGCGTGGTCTGTGCGACGACCTGCCCGGCTCGAGGCCAGGCGTGCCAACGGAGCCCTAGATCAGGATCGCGTGACTCGAGCGCAGGAGGGCGGCGACGCCCGAGCGCTTCGCTCCCTGCGGCGGCCAGCCCGAAGGGTAGAACCCGTCCCCGTGTGGCCCCGCGACGGGCGCGAGGTGCCACCGCGGAGGGGGGAGGAACGCGAGCGAGTGGAGGCTCGACGCCGCAGTGAAACTTGGGTCCACGCACGGCGCCGCGAGGATCTGCGGAAAGTCGATCAGAAGCCCGACGGGCGTAGGTTCATCCTCCTCGTCGGTCGCGTCCTCGTGCTCGTGCCCATGCTGCGCGTCGTGCCAATCGTGGAGCGTCCCGAGAGGGTCCGGGTCGACCTGCCCCGCCAAGAGGTGCAGATGCTCTCCCGATGGCCCGTGGGAATGGAGCCATCCAGCCATTCCACCGAGCACCTGCCCGAAGAGCAGCGCAGGAATCCAGACAACGAAGGAGAAAAGCGTCCGCGCCGAGACCGATCGTCCGCCGCGTTTCCTTGCACGCCGACTGCTCACCCTGCGAGGAGTACCATCGTCCGTCTCCCGTCGCAACTCTTCGGGTCGTCGCGAGCCTTCGAGAGGCTCGCCGAGACGCGGGTCACCGCTCGACGAAGCCGCACCACGCCCCGCAGCGCAAGAGCTGCAGCGGGACGCCCGCGCCCGAAGCCGCGGCCGCGAGCCCGTCCTGGCTAATCCGCGACGCGCCGGGGCACCCAGCAGCGCACGTCGAGCCTGCGCGCGAAGAGGAGGCGCGCGGGCAGATCCGAGAGGTCGATCCCGACCGCGGCCGCCAGCGTGTTCTCGCGGAGCTCCGCTTCGGCGGGCTGCAGCGGCCACGGCCCGTGGTGGATCTCCGCGCGCAGCAGTTCGCCGCGGCGGTTCGACGCGTACAGGCAAGAGCGCTCGGTGAGCCAGTGGTCGAGCGTGCCGCGCTCGGCGAACGCGACCGGACCGCTCGGCCGATACTCGCCCGCGAACCGCGCTTCCTGTGCACCGCGGTGCGTGCGCGTGCTCGCGTAACGAATCCCGTCGCCGGCCGCCTCGCAGCGCATGCGCGCGTCGAAGTACGGCAAGTGGAACCAGGCGCGCGCGAGCCGCACGGCGAGCGGATTCGCCGCGTCGAGGCTCCAGAACCACACGCCCGGCCGCCCGCCGTGCACGACGTACGTGCGTACGTTGAGCTCGGGAAACGCCGAGAGCCACGGCAGGGCCGGCGTCCCGCGCAGCCGCACGCCGCTCATGCGGAACGGCACGACGCCGACCCAGGCCGCTCCGTCGAAGGTGTCGAGCTCGAGCTCGCGCGGCACGTGCGGCCGCACACGCTCGGGCGCGAGCGGCCAGTGCGCGAACAACAAGTCGTGCCACACCTGCGCCATGACCCACGGCCGATCGGGCGGCGGATACGACCGGTGCTCGACGCCGAACGACGCGCTCACTGCTCCGCCGCGAGGACCAGCCTCCACGCCTCGACCGTCCTGCGCGCGCTCCGCTCCCAGGTGAACTCGCTCGCGAGCGCGATGCGGCGCTCGAACGCGGCGGCGTCCGTCGCGGACTCGAGCGCGGCGCGGATCTCGGCCGCGAGCAAATCGACGTCCGGCCGTTTGCGCCAGAACGCGTCGAAGGTGCGCGCCTCGGCGCCCAGCGCTTCCGCGAACGCGCCGCCGGGGTTCGTCACGACCGCCGTGCCGAACGAGAAGGCTTCGAGCGGCGTGACGGCCGAGAGCTCGCCTTCGGACAGGTGCACGAGCACCCACGCGTCGGCCACGAGCCCCGGCAGATCGCGCTCGACGGGCGCGCGGATCCAGTGGACGGAATCTCGCGCGCTCGAGAAGCGCAGCAGTCCCTCCAAGCGCTCGCGGTCGCCCTGCTCGCCGCCGCCGACGAACACCATGCGCACCGCGCGGTCCTTCGCGAGCAACCGCTCGAACGCCGCGAGGATCAACGCGTGGCGCCGCTCGGGGCGCACGGAGCCGAGCACGAGCAACGACGGCGCGCCGCTCTTCGGCGGCGGCGGTCCCGCGAAGTCGCGCCGCCAGTGCTCGCAGCCCAGCGACACGTCGTGCACGCGCTCGGGGGCCAAGTCGAAGCGCCGCACGAGCTCGGCCGCGCCGTGGCGACTCGGCGCGAGGACGCCGGCGAGCGAGCCGAGCAGCGCTCCGAGCTCCGCCTCCGCCGCCGACTTCGCGGGCGGAAGCTCCCCCACCGCCATCGTCTGCGGCACGTCGCCGACGGGCGGATAGCCCGACAAAACCCGGTGGAACAGGTCGACGCCGCCGAGCGCGCGGTCCGCGCCGCGACCCGTGAGGCGCGCCCAGCGCTCGACGACGCGCCGCGGAAGGCGCCGCGAAACGCGCGTCACACGCGCGCTTCCGGCGATCCCGAGCGCCGGCTCCCCGATCGTGCGCGCTTCCCCACCGACGTCGTAGAGCGCGAGCTCGGGACGATCGTCGAGCGCCGCGAGCGCACGCACGAGCTCGCGCGCGTAGCGCCCCACACCCGGCCAGTGCGTGACGGCCGGCAGGTAGTCGATGCCGACTTTCATGCGAGCGCGACCACGCCCGTCGAAGCCAAGCGTGGCCGGGAAGGCACACCCCGAGAGTCCATCTGACAGAGACTGTAGAGGAGTGGCGAGGGGAATAGACGATGCAAGGTCCACCGCCGGCGATCGTGCTCGTGCGGCTAGGCTTTGCCGAAACCCGAAGATTCGCTCGCGCGCTCGAAGGAGGCTTCACCGCCTGGAGGAGAGCATCGGAGCCATCGCAGTCGAGCTCACGGTGGACGACCTCCGTGAGATCGACAGCGCCGACGGTTGCCAGGCCCGAGAACGTCGGGTCGTGGTTCAGCGCAGGAAGCAGCGCCGGAACGCGAGCAGGAGCTTGGGATGGCCGCGCATCCGGAGGCGGCGCCCGAGCAGCGCCCAAACCAGGCTCCGCTCGCCCGCGAGCATGCCGAGCCAAGTCTCGGCATCGGCCGTCACGCTCAGGCGTGCGCGGCCGTGCAGACCCTCCGTCACGGCGATCGTGCCCGCGCGGATCGTCACGGTGGCCTGCGCCGGCTCGTTGCCAGTGAAGGTGAAGTGGTACGTCGCCTCGAGGTCTGCTGCGGCCTGGCGCTGGAACGTGAGCGGCAATCCACTCAGGAAGCTCGCGATGCTGCGGGGGCGCAGCGAGCTCCGCACGTGCCGTACGGTCTTGTGAGGATAGCGCTTGCGCACGTTCGTCTCCGCGTCGGAGCCGGCCACGACGTAGACGGGCTCGCGCCGCGCCTGCAGCGGGCGCACGATCTCGCGCGTGAAGTCCCCCTTCGACGCGAGATAGGGACCGATCACGTCCTCGCCTGCGGGGCACACGGCCATGCAGTAGGCCGCCTTGTAGTTGGGTCCGGAGCCCAAGCTCTGCCACATCGAGACGCTCTCCGACTCTTTCACGCGGCGGCGGTAGTCGAGCGCGTCCTTGCTGTCGGCGATCGTCTCGACCCAATCGGCGAAGCCGCCCATGAACTCGCGATAGTTGTGCGTGTAGCACGCCGAGAAAGCGAACGAACCGTCCGCGCCGATCGCACCGACGGGACAGGCGGCGACGCAGAGCTTGCACTCGAGGCAGGGATTGTAGTCGAGCTCCGTGCCGTACCCGCTCACGCGCGCGCCTACCAGGATCGTGCCGAGCAGAACGAAGTTGCCGAAGCGCGGGTGGATCACGTTGCGGTGGATCCCCATGCGGCCGAGGCCCGCGGCGACGGCGATCGGCTTGTGCGCCACGACCCACATGCGCTCGGTCATCCAGCGATCGGCCTCCATCGGGAAGCCCATGGGAGGATTCAGCGCGCGGATCCCGGCTCGCTCGAGCTCGGAGGTGATCCGCCGCGCCACCGCGTTCACCTCGTCGCCGCACTGGTGAAACTCGACGTTGGCGATCGAGCGCGCCGGGCTGCGCACGTTCTCGCGGTTCATGCGCAGGACGAAGCTGATCAGGCTCTGCGTCGGCGAGAACGCGCGCTCGATGTTCGCGCGCTCGGCAGCGAGCGCCGGGCTCGCGAGCTCGACGAAGCCGACGTCGTCGGCGCCGGCACGCAGGCAGAGCTCACGCAGCCAGCGCGCGTCCAACGGGTCGGGCAGTCTCGCGGACTGCGGCCGGGCGCGCAGGTTCTGGACGGTCGGATGGGTGTCGATGGAGGTGCTCATGGTCGTACTCGGCGCTCCTGTTCACTCCGCTCCCGAGTCACGCCTCGGCAAGCTCCCGCGCGACCTGCTCGAGATCGCCTAGCAGGGCCGACCAGCGCGCCTCGCCCAGCGTCGCGAGCACCTTCGCTTGTGCCGCTCTCCACGCGGGCAGAACTCTGGCGAGCGCCTTCTTGCCCTTGGCGGTGAGCTCGAGCTCGACTTTCCCGCGCGGCTCGCCAGCGCGCGCGCGCACGAGCCCCTCGCGCTCGAGCGGCCGCAGGTTGCGCAGCAGCGTCGTGCGCTCCATTCCGAGGAGCTCGCTCAGCTCAGCGATCCCGATGTGCGCGCGCGCGTCCAGCACGGTGAGGATCGGCGTCTGCGTCGGCCGGATGCCATGCCGGCGCAACTCCGCGTCGAAGTGCTGCGTCACGAGCCGCGCGGCGCGGCGCAGGTGGAAGCACACGCAGCTCTCGAGCCTGGAGAAGTCTCGCCCGGCGGCCATGAGCTGTGTATATACACACTAGTGACCCTCCGGTCAACCCCCTTTCTCGGCCACAGCGCGACAGTTGGGCGCGATTCACCTTGGAGCGCCCCCATTGCCAGGGGGAACATTCGACCGTCCGCCTTGTCCGCCGTGCTTGTGCGACGTATCGCGTGTAGCCGAGGCGGCGGCGCGGGAGCTGCCGGAGCTCTTCGCGACGGAGCTGCGCGCGGCGTTCAAGTCACTTCGCGACGACAAGACCGCGGGCTGAAGCGTTCACTCGCCCTTCCGCGCAGGATGCAGGCTCGAGAAGCGCGCGGCCTCCGGTCTCTGCACTAGTCACGGACAGGTCCCTGGGGGTGCAGGAGCGGTCGCGCTCTCGAGCTGCGGCTCCTGGGCCGTCGACTCCTGGCCGCCCCTGGTTTCGTACCGGACACACGGGCAGTCTGACCCTGTGCCCCACTCCCCGGTCCCTGCGCTGCGGTCCGCCTACTACGCGGCATCTACGGCGGACTTCCGGTCTGCCTCGATCAGCACGGTGATCGGTGAACTCACGCGGGCGAGCGCTTTCGCGGTGGAGCCGTCGCAGGTGGCGGCCTGGGAGCGTGAGATCGAGATCTTGCAGCGCGTCTTGGCGGAGGTGGAGGGCTACCTCTTCCTCGAGTTCGATGTTCCCCGGCTCGGGTCGCGAATCGACGCGGTGGTGCTCACGGGCGCCGCGCTGATCCCGATCGAGTTCAAGGTGGGCGCGACAGGATTCCACCGTGCCGACGTCGATCAAGCATGGGACTACGCGCTCGACCTGAAGAACTTCCATCGAGGCAGCCACGACGCGCGCATCTTCCCGATACTCGTCGCGACGGACGCTGCGCACTCGGATCTCGCGTGGGAGCCCGCGCACCCGGACGGAGTTCATCCGCCGCGACGGGTGAACGCCGATTCGCTTCCCGAGGCCGTGCTCTCTGCGCGCAGGAGCTCTTCGGGAAAACCGCTCGACGGCGTGCTCTGGGGTGCGGAGCCCTACCAACCGACTCCGACGATCGTGCAGGCGGCGCGCGCTCTGTATGCGCGACATTCCGTCGAGGCCATCTCCCGCAGCGACGCGAGTGCCAAGAACCTCGGCGCTACCTCTCGCACGGTCGAAGAGGTGATCGCCGCCGCGCAAGCGGAAGGCTGGAAAGCCATCGTGTTCGTGACCGGGGTGCCGGGAGCCGGCAAGACGCTCGTCGGTCTGAACATCGCCACGCGGCATCGACGGGCGATCGAGGAAGACCCCGCGCACGCGGTGTACCTCTCGGGCAACGGCCCGCTCGTGAAGGTTCTGCACGAGGCTCTGACGCGCGATGAGCTGTCACGTCTGCGCGCCGATGGCATTCGCGTGCGCAAGGGCGACGTCCAGCAACGCGTGAAGCCGTTCATCCAGAACGTGCACCACTTCCGCGATGCCGGGTTGCGCTCGATCGAGCCGCCCGTCGACCACGTGGTGGTCTTCGATGAGGCTCAACGCGCTTGGAATCGGAGCAAGACCGCGCGCTTCATGAAGTCGCGCAAGGGAATCAGCGACTTCGGACAGTCGGAGCCGGAGTTCCAGCTCGCCTACATGGACCGGCGCCCGGATTGGGCCGTCGCGATCTGCTTGGTCGGCGGTGGTCAGGAGATCCACGACGGCGAAGCGGGGATCCAGGCGTGGCTCGACGCGGCGCGCGCTCACTTCCCGGAATGGCGGATCTTCATCTCCAGCCACTTGACGGATTCGGAGTACGGCGCGGGCGAAGCGATCGAGGCTCTGCGAGGTCGTCCGCACGTCGAGTGGAGAGATGACCTCCACCTCGCCGTCTCCATGCGCTCGTTTCGCGCCGAACGTGTCTCCGGTTTCGTGAAGGCCGTGCTCGATCAGGATGTGAGAGCGGCCCGCACTCTGTACGGCGAACTGCGCCTGCGCTATCCGATCGTGATCACTCGAGACTTGCAACGTGCGAAGTCCTGGGTGCGTTCCCGAGCGCGCGGGAGCGAACGCTTCGGGCTCGTGGCCTCGTCCAATGCGGAGCGCCTCAAGCCGCATGCGATCGACGTGCGCGCGACGATCGACCCGGTGCACTGGTTCCTGGACGACAGGGACGACACGAGGTCGTCCTTCTACCTGGAAGACGCGGCCACGGAGTTCCAGGTGCAAGGCCTCGAGCTCGACTGGATCTGCGCGACGTGGGACGCCGACTTGCGGATGTGCGCCGGACAGTGGCTGCACCGCAAGTTCCACGGTAAGCAATGGAAGCGCATCAAGGACGTTGCGGCCCAACGCTACTTGGTGAATGCCTATCGCGTCCTGCTGACGCGCGCGCGACAAGGCATGGCGATCTTCGTGCCGCCTGGCGACGCGGACGACCCCACGCGCTTGCCCGAGTTCTACGACGACACGTTCGCGTACTTGACCTCCGTCGGCCTCGAATGCATCTAGATCGTTGCATCCGGCGCGCGGCGTGAGCCCCCTTCGAGCGGCGCCTTGGGCGGTGGAATCCCGATGTCGGACGCAATCGCGGACGTGCCGCTCGGATCCGGAGGCCCGCCGCGCGCCCTCTGGCCCCATGGGCTCATGCTCCGCCCGACGAGGCGAGGGGAATCCCCCTTGACCGTTCGCGCGCACCGATCCTTACTCGTGCTTGTCGCGCCACCTGCGTTCCACCAACCCCGCAACGCCGCGAGAGACCGTCATGACGATCGCTGCCCTCCTGTGCGTCCCCCTCTTCCTGCAGCCCTTCCCCCCCCTCGCCCTAGGATCGCCCGTCACTCGCAACTTGAGCTTCGAGCGCGGCAACGCGGGCAACTGGAGCTTCTTCGGGAATCCCAACAATCCGGTCGAGGTGATCGAGCCGAGCGGCGGTAACCCGGGGGCCTTCCTGCATTCGACCTGCAGCGGTCTTGCGTGTCTCGATACCTTCGCCCCCGAGCTGCGCACACAGCTCGGGACGTCGTCGATCTTCACGGGCGACTGGCGGGCGAAGAAAATCGTGGCGGTGGGCGTCGACCTGGCGATCTTCCACGTGGACTTCTCCAGCGCCGACCGCCCGCTGACCTTGATGTTGCGTCACGATCCGGGCACACCGGGCGATGTCTCCGACGACGTCGTGGTGTATCGCGTCGGATCGAAGGACATCCCGCCCCCGAACGGAGAGTGGCGCCGCTTCTCCTTCCGGATTCCTTCGGCGAACACTGCGCTGCCCGCGGGCTGGCTCGTCCTCCAAGGCAGTGGGGAAGACGACGCCGACTGGAACCAGGTCCTGACGAGCGTGAGCCAGGTGTCGTTCTTCTATGGCGACCCGACCTTCTTCTTCATCTTCCAGCAGTGGGAGCTGGGCGTCGACAACGTCCGCATCACAGCGGATCCCTGACCGTCACGACGATCCAGACGCGGCCAGCGGTCCGCCGCGATGCCCCGCCATCACGCTGAAGTAGACATCCTTCAGGTCGGGTTCCACCGCCTCGAAGTTCGCGCCCGGGCTCTCCTCGGCGAACACGTGCGCGATCGTGCGGCCGGCGAGCAGGCGGGTCGAGATGACCGCATGCTCCTTTTCCAACGCCTCGAGCTCGCCGGTCGGGACGACGCGTCGCCAGATGCGCCCGTGGAGCTCGTCGACCGCGCGCAGCGGCTCCGCCTCGAGCCAGATGCGGCCCCCATGGATGATCGCCATTCGGGTGCAGAGCTCGGACACGTCCTCGACGATGTGCGTGGACAAGAGGACCACGCTGCGCTGGCCGAGCTCGCTCAAGAGGTTCAGGAAGCGCACGCGCTCGGCGGGGTCGAGACCGGCGGTCGGCTCGTCCACGATCAACAGCCGCGGGTCGCCCAGCAGCGCGACGGCCACGCCGAAGCGCTGTTGCATGCCGCCGGAGTAGGTTCCGAGCTTTGCCTTGCGTACGCCCCACAGGTTGGTCTGACGGAGCAGTGATTCGACCACTTCCGTGCGGGAGCGACGGTCGACGATGCCCTCGAGCACCGCGAAATGCGTGAGCAGTGCCTGTGCGGTCACCTTGGGATAGAGGCCGAAATCCTGCGGCAGGTAGCCCAGCACCTCGCGCGTCCGTTCCTTCTCAGCGAGGACGTCGATGTCGCCCAGGCGGACCGTGCCCTCGTCCGGATCCTGCAGCGTGGCCACGATGCGCATCAGCGTCGACTTGCCGGCGCCGTTGGGACCGAGCAGGCCGTACATGCCGAGCGGAATCGTGAGCGATACGTCGTCGAGCGCGCGGACGCCGTTCGCGTAGGTCTTCGAGACACCGCGGATCTCTAGTTCCATGTTCAGTTCTTCGAAGGGGATGCTTCCGCAATGTCGACCACGTTGTCGTCCGGCTCCACGTCGATGAGCAGGTGACGCGGGTCGATGCCCGCGCTGGCGGGCTGTCTCGGGACCGTGATCGTGATCGTCTGCTGCCCGGTGCAGATGCGATGCATCGCCAGGGAGAGCGGCACGCCCCGCTCCTCGCCGGCTTCCGCCGGCGCGAAGACGCCGATCTCGACCAGATCGTCCATCGCGATGTCCGTCTCCACGCCGGCGGTGTCCACCGCGACCTTGCGGGCCACGACTTCGAGGTTCACTCGCCACTCGCCGCTCGGAGTCTCTTGCACCGTCGCCCGACGCGTTTGGAGCTCCCAGAACGTGTTGCGCTCGAACAGGTCGCCGAGCAGCTCTTGGAGCGAGCCCGGTGTGACCGCCTGCAGCTCACGGTACAGGTCGAGTGAGACCGGGAACGGCGGCTCGTGCGAGACGTGTTGCGCGAGCAGCCTTCGCAGCGCGAGGTCCACCTGTGCCTGACCGACGTACTCGCGCAGGGCGTACATGGCGAACGGACCCTTGCGGTAGGCCTGGTACCAGTCCACCGCGCGCAGCAGCGGAACGTCGGCGCGGGAGCGCGGATCCTGGTAGGCGCGGCGCATGAAGCCGAGGAAGCGCTGTAGATGCGCCGTGCCGTGCTCCTGCTCGATGACGCCCAACGCGCTGTACCAGGCGAGGCTTTCACCGAGCAGCGCCGCGCCCTCGACGCGCGCGTATCCGAGCTGTCCGCACCACCACTGGTGCGCCGTCTCGTGCGCCACCACGGCGAACGGCAGGTCGAAGCGCTCCGCGTGCTCGGGGTCGAACAGCGAGAAGAGCTCCCTGTACCAGATGGTGGCGGACGCCGCGTGGAGCGAGCCGCCTGCCGCCGGGTACTCGACCATGCGCAGGACTCCGTGCGGGTACGGACCGAATCGTCCGGTGAACTGCTCGATCGACGCCTGCATGCTGCGGATCATGCGCGGCACGTTCCAGGCGTGCGCGGGATGGTGGACGACTTCGACCGCGACGTCGCCCGAGCGCGCCGTCTGCACCGCATACGCGGCGGAGAAGATGGCGTACCCGTTCCCGATGGGCGCTGACGTCGCGTACTGGAAGTAGCGCCGGCCGTCGCGTTCCCACGTTCCGCGCAGCTCACCCGGGGCGACGGCGGTCTGGTCCGCTGCCGTGCCGACGACGACCTCCAGGTCGATCCGCTCCTGCCCCCGCGGGTCGTTGCGCGCTCGGAGGTCGTCGAGTGACGGGAGGTCCGGACGCGCGGCCAATCCCTGCTCCTCCCGTTCGACTGCGTTCGCGAGCTCGCGACTCGGCTGGTAGCCGATGAGCGGAATCCAGTCCGCCATCACGATGAAGCTGCCATTCTCGACGACGGCGGTGCTGAGGCCGCGTGCGGGGAAGCCGCGCGGAGCGTGGCGCACTTCGAAGGAGAGCTCGAGCGAGTCGCCCGGCTGGAGCGGCTCCTCCAGTTCGTAGATGCGATGCCCCAGGTCGTCGTCGAGCCGTGCGGCGCGCGCGGGGCGGCTGAACTCGATTACACCCGTCTCGACCTCGGACGAGACGGCCACGTGGATCGTGTCGATCGGCTGCTGCGTGCGGTTCACCAGTCGATGGACGCCGCGGACGTCGGCCGCGCGCCGGTCGGGATGGAGCTCGACGTTCAAGCGCGTGGCGGAGAGCTGCGGCTGCGGCGTGTTCTCGTAGCTCTTGTAGCGCCGCTCGTATTCGGCCAGCCGATCCAGGACTTCGGGAGTCGAAAGGTATTCGTTCTGGACGTTCGTGTTGTAGAAGACGAACCCGCCGACGAGCCCAATGAGACCCAGCGCCGCCGCGAGAGCACCTGTCGTGCGGACCGTGAGACGGCGCCGCGCGATCTGCATGCGGGCACGCATTCTCCGTTCGACTCCCCTGACCCAGAAGAGCCTGGTCACGAGCGCGAGTAGCAGCCCCCAAGCCCACCAGTAGAGGTCGAACCAGAGCAGCGGTCCCGCGAAGGGCCCGAAACCGCTGATGGGCGAGTGCCGCCAGGCGGGCTCCGAACCGACGAGCAGCAGCGGGTGCTCGATTCCGAAGAGCTCCCCGAGGAGCGGAGCGAAGAGCAGCAGCACGACCACGTGCCCGACGTGCTTGTGGTTCACCAGGACGTGCACCGAGAGGGCGAACAGCGTGAACAGCAGGTGGTCGGCGAGCTCGAGACCGAACAACACTCTCAGGTACAGCGAAAAGTCGAAGTCGTACCAGCCGAGCCACACCTGGGTGAGCACGCCGGTGAGCAACAAGAGCGCATGCAGCGCGACGACCACGACCCACAGACCGAGCAGCTTGCCGACGAACTGCGCGCCGTTCGGCAGCGGCGCCGCATCGGCCAGCGCCTGCATGTTCGTGTCGCGCTCCCGCCATACGAGCTCCCCGGCGAGGACGATGGGAAGCATGACGGCGAGCAAGATCACGGGTGGAGGCATGTCGTCGAACTCGAACGGCTCGAGGATGCGGTCCGTCGTGGGCAGGACCGGCGTACCTGCGCCCATGCCCGCCAGCACGTCCAGGTTGAGCGCGACCTTCGCCGCCAGGAACGGCAGCACGAGCCACTTCAGGACCGCCATCTCACGCAGCGAATCGCGCGCGATCGCGAGCGTCTGCCGCACGCGGCAGGCAGCGCCGAAGTCGCGCGGCGCGCGGGGCACGGCCACGGGCGCGCCGAGCCCGATCCCGGCGCCGGTCGAGCTTCCCGGACGCGCGCCGGCTGCGTCGCTACGGTTCCTTTCGACCACGCGAAGACGGCCGCGCTGCCACCACCGGACGGCGCCGGCGTTCCCTCCGAAGTCGAATCGCCTGTACGTAAGCACGAGCACGGCCAACGCCATCGCGAGCCAGAGCACGCGGTTCCACAGCAGCGCGCCATCCGATGCGATCAACCGCTCGTTCAGCTCGACGGGTGACCACGTCCGCGCCATCAAGCTGAGCGCAGTGACACCTGTGGCGTCGAGCAGCTTGGCCAACTCCCAGCGGCCGAGCGCTCCACCGACGAAGGCCATGTTGAGCTGAGCTCCGGCGAACAGGAGAGCGGCGCCGACATAGCTCCCCAGCGTGTGCCGCACCAGCGTCGCCAACGCGAACATGAACCCCGTCGCCACGAACGCGTTCGGCACGATGAGCAGGAGATAGGCTTGGAAGTAGGCCGCCGGCCTGAACGGCCCGACGACCTCCGCCTCGACTCCCGAGCTGAAGAGCGGGACGAGTACGTGGACGAGGGGCACCACCGCCAGCAGCAAAGCCGCCACCGTGAACGCGCCGAGGAAGCGGCCGCCGACGTACGCGGCCCGGCCGACGGGTGACGCGTGCATCAGCGGCTCCAGCCGCGTCTGCACATCGCGCGTCGCCGCATCGCCGGCCACGATAGCCAGCAGCACGAGAGCAACCACGCTCATGAGGACGCTGTTCTGCGCGACGAAGAGGGGCGCGTTGAAGGTGATCTCGCGGTTGCGCGCGTCCAGCAGGCCGTCGTTCGTCACCCCGATCAGGGGGAACAGGAACAAGGCGAAGACGATCCTCGTTGACCTGCGTCGAAGCTGATAGACCAGCTCGAACCGGACGATCTCCAGCCACTTCATCGCACTGACGCGATTCATCCGATTCCGGGAGCGAGCGCTGGGATGCGCAGCGCGCGCTGGAGCGGCGCGGGGACTCATGCGCGCTCTCCAGCGACCGCGCCGAAGCGACGGCCGCGCCCGTGGAACTCCGCGACGGCCGCGGACAGCGCGCGGCCGTCGAAGTCCGGCCACAACGTGCGCGTGAACACGAGCTCGGCGTAGGCGCACTCCCAGAGCATGAAGTCGGACAGGCGCTGCTCTCCGCCGGAGCGGATGAAGAGGTCGACGTCACCGCCGGCGCCGAGCTCGCGCGCGAACTCCTCGCGCGTGGCGGCCCGGCCCGCGAGGCGCTCGGCGGCGGCGAGGATCGCGTCGCGGCCCGAGTAGTCGAGCGCGATCTGGAGCAAGAGCTTCCGGCCAGCATCCGTCCCGCGCTCAGCCGCCTCGATCGCATCGATGGCATCGATCACATCGGTGAGCATCCGCGGCAGGCGATCTCGGCGGCCGATGACGCGCGCGCGGATGCCCTGGCCGGCGAGGCTCAAGGCCTCCTCGCGCAGGTACTCCGCGACGACCTCGAGGATGCCCGCCGTCTCGTCCGGAGAGCGCCGCCAGTTGTCCGACGAGAAGGCGAACAGCGTCAGTGTCCCGATGCCGAGCCCTGGCGCGGACGCGACGACGCGCTGCACGGCTCCGGCCCCGGCGACGTGCCCGGCCGTGCGCGGGAGGCCGCGCGCCAGGGCCCAGCGCCCGTTGCCGTCCATCGTGATGGCTACATGCAGGCGCGCGCCGCGCCTACTTTGCGCGGCAAAGCTCCTGGACAAAAGGGGGGAGCTCACGAGGCGCCGCCCTCGCGCGCCGCGCGGATGATCGACTCCATGTGCTCGATGTACCCGGACAGCGCCCGCCGCCCGGCCGCCGTCAGGCTGAACTCGCTGCGCGGGACGCGTCCGTCGAAGCCCTTCGAGCAGGCGACGTAGCCGGCCTCTTCGAGCCGGCGCGCGTGGATGGCGAGGTTGCCGTCGGTCAGGCCGAGCAGGCCCTTCAGGTCCTGGAACGAGAGCACCGGATTCGCCGCGAGTGCGCTGACGATGCCGAGCCGCGCGCGCTCGTGGATGACGCGATCGAGGCCGGCCGCGGCAGCGCCGGGTGCGGTTGGCACGAGCCTGCGACGCGCTCTGCGCGCCGGCTCAGCCACCGTAGCGCCTCCAGATCACGACGCCGAAGCCGAGGTTCAGACCGCCGAAGCCGAGCGCCATGAAGAGATCGCCGAGCGACGCCGGCGCTGCCGCGGCGAGGACGCCGAGCGCGAGGAAGCTCGCGCCGAGGACGCGCACGACCGGCTCGGAGAAGAGGCCCGCGGCGAGGAGGCCCGTGCCGTAGAGCGCGAGCCACGCCGCCGGCAGCGCCGCGGTCGCGTCTGCGCGCCACAGCGCGAGCGTCAGCGCGGCGCCAGCGACGAGCGGCGGGCAGAGACCGCCGACGAAACGCGCACCGACTCCGCGCGAGATCGGCGTGCCCGCCGCGCGCGCTTTGCGCCACAGCGCGACGCCGCCGACGGACACCGCGGCCGCGGCCGTCAACGCCCAGACGGCGAGCCACGCGGCGTCCGTCGCCTGCGCCGCGGCGACGGCGGAACCGGCGCAGCCGAGTGCTCCCATCGCCATTCCGCCCTTGCCGGGAACGGCCGTGAATGCCTTCGAGCGCTCCATCGTCTCGCGGATGAAGCGCAGGTCCGCCGCCGCGCGACCGTGGAGTGCGAAGCGTTCGGGCGGCAACGCGCGAAGACGGCGGAGCGGTCTCACGGCGTTCAGACTACGCCGGGCCGCCGGGCCGACAAGTACTTTGCTGTAAAAAGCCAAGGAGGCTGGAAAGCAACTCTCCCGCGCGCTTTCCGCCGAGGCGGCTCCTTCACAGAACGGGGATCGGTCGACTCCGCAGGCGAGCTCTCGCGTCTTGGAGCCGTCGCAGGTAGCGGTTTGGGAGCGGCCCGAGATCTTGCAGCGCGTCTTGGCGGAGTCGAAGGCTACTCGAGTTCCCTTTCCTCGGCTCGGCTCGCGATTCGACGCGGTCGTACTCACCGGCGCCGCGCGGCTCCCGGCCCGGGGGGCGCGAGCGGGGGGGATCGCGACCTTTGTCGGCGACCGTACACGGAACGTATGGCGAGCGTACAATCGGGCGAGCTGCGATGTTCGGTCGTGCCTCCTTGTCCGTGGCCGCCGGCGCGCTCCTCGCTTCCCTCGCCGCCAGCCATGCGGGAGTGCAAGCGACTGGAGCCGAACATCCGCTCGCCGAGCGCGCGGGCTGGCCGGTGACGAGCGGCGCGGCGCCGGGCTACGTGCCGGACCTGGCCTGCGCCGACTGCCACGCCGACCTGTGGCAGAGCTACCAGCACGTCGGGATGGCGCGCTCGTTCGCGCGCGTGTCGCGCGAGAGTGCGGACGGCGACTTCTCGGGCGCCGAGTTCTTCCACGAGCTCTCCGGCAACCACTACGCGAACGTGCAGCGCGGCGACGCGTTCTTCCAGCAGCGCTGGCGCGAGGACGCCGAGGGCCGGCGCTACGCGGAGCACGAGCAGAAGATCGACTGGGTCGTCGGCTCCGGCTCGAAGGTGCAGACCTACCTGTACCAGACGCCGTCGGGCGAGCTCTTCCAGCTCCCGGTGAGCTGGTACGCGGATCCCGGTCGCTGGCGCATGTCGCCCGGCTACGACGTGCCGGTGCACGAGGACTTCCGGCGTCGCATCAGCCGGCAGTGCATGTTCTGCCACGACGCGTATCCCGACGTTCCGGCCGGGAGCGACGGCTACGGCGATCCGCTCGCCTTCCCGCACGCGCTGCCCGAGGGCATCGGCTGCCAGCGCTGTCACGGCCCGGGCGCGGAGCACGTGGCGCTCGCCCTGGAGCGCGGCGCCGACGACGAGCGGATCCGCGCGTCGATCGTCAATCCCGCGCGCCTCGCGCCGCGGCTGCGCGACGACGTGTGCTTCCAGTGCCACCTGCAGCCGGTGTCGATCGTCGGGAACACCGTGCTCCAGCCCGGGCGCGGCGCGTACTCGTTCGTGCCCGGCACGCCGCTCGACGACTACCACGTGCAGTTCGACGTGTCGGAGCCGCTGCCCGCCTCCGAGCGCTTCGAGATCAACCACCACGCGTACCGACTGCGCCAGAGCCGGTGCTACCAGGAGAGCGGCACCGCGCTCACGTGCACGACCTGCCACGACCCGCACGTGAAGGTGACGGGCGAGCAGCGGGCAGAGCACTACCGCGCGAAGTGCCTCGAATGCCACGCGTCGGAGGACTGCAGCGTCGGGCCGATGGAAGCGAGCCTTTCGACCGACGCCAGCGGCGCGCACGGCGGCGCGCGCTCGGATGCGACCGGCGCAGGCGCCGAGGCGACCGGCGCAAGCGCCGATGCGACCGGCGCACACGCCGATGCGACCGGCGCAAGCGCCGAGGCCAGCCGCGCCGGGGCCGGCGGAGCGAACGAGGCGGCTCTCGCGGCGCAGCGCGGCGACTGCGTCGCGTGCCACATGCCGAAGCGCCGGCCGCGCGACGTGATCCAGGCGACGATGACCGACCACCTGATCCGCCGCGAACCCGCGCCGCGCGCGTGGCTCGATCCGCTCCCCGAGCTCGTGGCCATCGACGTCGCCGGGATCGCGCCCTACTTCCCCGACCGCGCTCCAGCGGACGCGTCGCTCGCGCTCTTCGGCGCGCTGCTCGAGACACGCAACCGCGCGCTGCGCGGCGCGCGCGCCGGCCCGCCGACGAGCGCCATGCAGCTCGTGCGGCAGCTCGTGCGCGCGATCCGCGCGACGCCGTCGGCCACCGCGGACGCGTGGCTCGACCTCGGCAACGCCCACTTCGACGCCGGCGAGCTCGACCTGGCGCTCGAGGTGCTCGCCTTCGCCGCGCGGCGCTTCCCCGCCGAGGGCGAGATCCATCGCTCGCTGGGCGGCGCCCTCGCCGTCTCGGGCGACCACGCCGCGGCCCTCGCCGAGTTCGAGCGCGCCCGGGCGCTCCTGGGCGAGGAGCCCGACCTCCTGTTCGGGCGCGCGGCGTCGCTCGCGCGCACGGGCTCTCAGGACGCCCTGCGCGAGGCCGTCGCGGTCTACCGGCGCGGGCTCGAGCTGCGCCCGAACGACGCGCTCGCGCACTACGAGCTCGCCGTGCTCCACCTCGTCCGCGGCGACCTCGAGTCGGCGATCACCGAGCTCGAGCTCGCCGCCCAGATCGAGCCCGCGACGCCCCACTACCACCGCGTCCTAGGCGACGCGTACGCAGAGCGCCCGGACTGGGCGCGCGCGCTCCGCGCCTGGAGCATCGCAGCCGCCTCGACGGTCGACGACCTCGACCTCGCGCGCAAGCTGGCCTTCGTTCTGCTCGCCTGCCCCGAAGCGGAGCTGCGCGACGACGCCGCCGGCCTCGCGCAGGCCGAGCTCGCCGCCCGGATCGCTCCCGAGGACTGCGCCGCGCGGGCGCTCCTCGCGCTCGGCCGCCTGCTCGCCTCCGACTGGCCGGGAGCCCTGACCGCCGCGCGCGAATCGAAGCTCCTCGGCGCCGATCCGGTCGTGTGCGAGAGCATCGCGGCGCTCTGCCTCGACGAGCTGGGCAGCGCGGCGGACGCGAGCCGCTCCCGCGCGCTCGCCACACAGGCTCTGGCCGAGGAGACCCCCGTCGGCCCGCTCCGGCCGCGCGTCCTGGAGCTCGTCGCCCGAGCCGCGCCCGTCGCACGCGAGCGCAAGACTCGGTGACGCACGAGCCTTCGGTAGCGCGCTCGACCTGCGTTCCTCGGTGCAAGCGTTCCAGAGCAGGTGGACCGCCACCCGCGGTGATCTGCGCACCGGCATCGAAGCCGATCCAGCCGTCGCAGCCATCTCGAGGTTCAGGCCCCGAGGCAGCCTAGTGCGGCGTGCGCGTTCGTAGGGTGGGGTCGACGCGCTCGACGTGCTCGAGGATCCGTTCACGAGTACTGCGCCACCTCTCTGCTTGCCGAGGCGTCAGCACGGCCTCGATCCGGTCGAGTGCCGGGAGGACGATGGCCCGGATCTCGTCGTTGTGCTCGCTCTTGAAGTGGGAGAGCTCCCGATGCGCTTCGAGCACGATCGTCTCGATCGTCGCCTCCTGGTCCGGGCCGAGATCGAGCTCCCCGTCGAGCCAGCTCACTGCCAGCCCCTGCACCGCGTGCGGGACGTCGGAGTGGAAGCTTCGCAGGCGGTGGTGCACGTATCCCGCCGCTACGAGGACGCCTGTGACCGCGCCGGCCAGGAAGACCCCGAGGAGCCCGAGCGAGAGCAAGCATCCGCGGCGGTCGACGGCCATCACCACACCAACACGAGCTGGAACAAGCCCTGCGGATCGGCGGCGAGGACGCGCGCGAGCTCGAGGGACGGATCGAGCGCAGAAGCGCGCGGGCCGACGACGACCGCCGCGAGGATGGCGGCCGCCGCCGCAGCCCAGAAGGCGTTCCGGACGATCCGCTCCAGCGCTGCCTGGGCCGCCGCGCGCGATCGCGCCGAGGCGGCGCGGACCGAGTGCATGACGGTCGCCTTCCAGATAGGGTCGAGCCCGGGCACGTCGTCCGCGCGCCAAGCGCGTGCCAGGCGAACCTCCAACGCCTCGAGGTCGCCGCGCTCCTTCACGCCCGCCACTCCTGGTCGGAAACGACCCGCCCCAAGAGCCGACGCAGGCGGACGCGCGCGCGATGCGCGCGCACCTTCGCCTTCGACTCGCTCCAACCGAGGATCCGCGCACACTCCTTCATGGCGAGCTCCTCGATGTACACGAGGGTGAGGATCTCACGATCCTCGCGATCGAGGTGCGCGAGCACCCACTCGCACAGCTCGCGATCGCCCACCGGGGGAGCGGCCCGGGCGACCTCGGAATCCAGGTCGGCGTCGCCCGCCGTGAGCGCGTCGCGCCGCCGAGCACGCCAATAGTCGGCACAGGTGCGGAGCGTGACGCGCACGAGCCAGTGCTCGAAGGGGTGCGTCTCGGCGTAGGACGCGAGGGACAGGTAGGCGGCGACGAACGCGTCGTGAGCGACTTCGGACACCGCCGACCTGGGCACACTCCGCGCGACCAGTCGTCGGACCCGTCCTCCGTGCCGGTCCACGAGCCTCGCGAACGCGTCGGCGTCACCCGCCACGACGCGCCGCACGATCGCTCCATCGGGCTCATCAGGTGCCGCTCCATGGCGTTCCATCGGCGGATGCGAACCGGAGTGTCGGGGAACGCCTCGGTGTAGGCAACGCTGGTCCGGCTCATCCGTTCGGTCGTCTACTGACGTTCGGCCCACATCCTCATGCCCGCGCCGGCGCCGTGCGCATGCGCATGGAGGACTTCGAGCAGGTGCGACCCGTGCCCGTGCAGCTTTGCCGCTCGGGCTAGCTGGTCGGGAGTGAGCGCCGCGTGCACGTCCTTCAGCGCTCGGGCCACCTCGATGGCGAACTCGCCCTGGGCCTGACCGAGGCGGATCGCCGCCGCCCGGATCGCCGCCTCGTCGAGCTCGCCGCTCCGGACGAGCCCGAGCTGCTCCCTGTGCGCGTCCACGAGCGCGCGACCCCGCTCCTCGAGCCCGGGCGTCGCTGCCAGGATCGTGGCGGCGACCTGCCTGCGCTGCTGCGCGTCGAGCTCGAGCTGGTCCGAAACGTCGTCGAGGTGCTCGGCCATCCGGGCCCCCAGGTCGCCGTGCAGCAGCTCTACGATCCGGGCGTGCAGGTCGCGGTGATCTCCGGAGAGCGTCGCGTGCGCGATCGAGACCAGCCCCATCACGAGGAGCGCGGCCAGAGCGATCGTCCCTGTCTTCATGCTCGGGTTCCTTCCGTTCTGCGGGGCTCGCGCCCACGGCGGAGGCCCATCCTCCGCACGCCCTCGATCGCGCGGGAGACGCCGGCGGTTACTGGATTCCGACATTGGAGGCCCGGCTGACGCCGAGTCCCGCAGACGTCTCAGCGGAACGAGCCGCCGCTGGACCGCGCGTCAGCCCTTCCGGCTCCCCGGCCACCTGGGTCTCGAGCGGAATTCCGGCAGCTCGCTCCACAGAGAATCTCCCGCCCCAACTCGGCTGGATCCCCCCTCGGCTGCAGCGCTCTGGCGGACGAAGAAGGCGCTGCGCGACGAGGCCATCCGCCGCGGGCACATCGGTAACAGATGTAACCAACCCGGCACACGGGTGACATGCGGGCGAGCGCGACGCGCGCCGTTCCAGTCCACGGCGACGACGCGCTCGCCCTGCATCCTGCTCCGCGCACGGGGTGCGCGCCTCAGGGCGCCAGCGGAGCCGTGGGCGCCGGCGGGAACAGGCCGACGAGCCACTGCTGCCAGTGCTCCTGCTCTGCGGCGGCCGCGCTGGCGCGCGGGCCGTAGAAGAACGCCTGCAGCGTCGCCATGCGCATGCCCATGCAGTCCATCGCGCTCGCGAGCACGATGCCGGGAGCCGGTGTGTCCACGACGACCATCACCCCCTTGCCCTGCGGCACGTCGTCGACCGCTTGCACGGTGCCGGCCATGGCCGCGCCGTGCGCTTGCACGCGCACGGCTTGGCCGACGCGCGGCGCAGGCGCGCCGAGTGCGCGCGACAGCGTGTTCCAGATCGCGTCCGCTCCGTCCGCGACCGGCGCCATGAGCACGAACGACGCCGCGGCTTCGCCGGCGTGGTGCTCGAGGTAGTGGCGCAGCACGCGGAAGTAGCCGGGCCAGCCGTGCTCGGTGCTCTCGAGCTGACCGTCCCAATCGTCGGTGCTCGCGAACAGGCTGTGCACGACGCGCACGATGCACTTGCCGCCCCCCTTCGCTTCGACGCTCCATTCGGTCGCTACCGGTGGACCGCCCTGCAGCCACGTCGTGTCCTCCGCGACCAACCGGTGCGGCGGCTGCCACGCGGTGATCGTCGCGCCCGACACCATGCCTCCGCCGAAGTCCAGGGCGATCGAACCGCCGACGCGGCCCTCGATCTTGGCGGGAACGAACCACGCCGAGATGCCAGGACCGGTGGCGATCGCCTCCCACACCTCTTCCGGCGTCCCGGTGACTTCGACTTCGACTTGGACGCTGCGGCGTCCGGACGGCTCCTTCTCGACGCTCATGGTGACGACTCCGTGGCAGACGGAGAATCCGGCGCTGCCTGACCGAGCGGATGGGCGAGGACGACGATCCGATGCAAACGCCCACCCGCGGCCGTTGCATCGTGATAGCGCGCCGCGAGGTCGGCGACGCTGTCGGACAGCTCCTGGCTGAATGCCGCGCGGTCGGCCGCGCTGCGAAAGCGGATCTCGGTGTCGATCGACAGCGTCGCGAGCCGCTGCCCGGCCGCGAACGCCGCGCGCACGAGCTCGCCGACCTCGCGGACGGCGCGCGCGGCGAGCGCGATCAGGTAGCTCGCCGACAGGCGGTCGGCGCTGCTCGGTGATGTCGTCGCCGGCGGACGGAGCGCCGCCGGGCCGAGCGCCGCCGGCGACACGACGTAGGCGCTGGCGGTCGCAACCAGGCGGCGTTCGGTCAGGCCCCCCCACCGGCGGGTGTCGGCCTGCTCGACCAGCCCGTGCGCCTCCAGCGCCCGCAGGTGGTAGTTCACCCGCTGCCGCGGCAGGTCGAGCCGGCTCGCCAAGGCCGCCGCGCTGGCGGGCTGCGCCAGCTCCGCCAGCAGGCGGCTGCGCATCGGACCGAGCGCAACCGCCGCTGCCGCGGGGCTTTCGATCACCTCGACTTCGAGCATGGGTGCTATCCGAGCATTGACAGGAAAGTCTGTCAAGGGTCTCGACCAACTTGCCGGCAGAGGTGCCTCCCTGCCCCGTGGCCGACGGGAGAGGCCGTTCTGGGAGGTCCGGGCGCCATGCTGGGGGTCCGCCTGGTCCGGGCACCGCCCCATGAGCCGCCGAACCGATGGCCCCATGCGAATTGGTCTCGCCGCGCACCGCGACACCGCTCGGGACGTTTCCGTCCTGGGCGGTGCCGAACGAAGGCCGCGGATGACCGCCGCTCGTTGCGGCGCCGCAAGCGAGCGCCAAACGGGCGCGGTGAACCGCGCTCGGTTCTTCGTCGCAGCGCTCGCGCTGCTCGGCGCGCTCGCCGGGTGCATCGACCAGATCTACGGCATCCGGCGCGCGGCGGAGGTCTCCGAGCAGCCTTCCCTCGAGTGCATCGAGGCCGCCATCCGCTCGGTGGACGGGATCGAGGATGTTCGCCACGAAGCTCGCCAGGGAGGCCGCACGCTCACGCTCACGGGACTGCGGCCGGGGGACGAGCTCTACTACTTCGCGTACACGAGCGGCGAGGTGGGCGCCACGTTGCTCGTCACGATCGACCACGAGGGGAACGTCACGCTCGACCAGCACAAGGTCTCCGTCAACCGACCGGTGCCGCGGGAGGAGCTCGAGGCCGTTCGGCCGCTCATGATCCGGATCGAGGCGGCGATCGAGGAGCGGTGCGGCGTTCCGCACTTGACCGAGTCGGTGAAGGAGTGGCGAGAAGAGTAGAAACGCCCTCGGTGGGCGTCATCTCGCAGAAGAGCCGAGGAGCGATCCGATCGTCCGCGAGCGTGGACGTTCGTCACGCGTCCTAGCGGGCCGCGGCGAGTTCCGCGAGCAGCGCCTCGGTTCGGCGAACGTCCGCGCGGAAGTAGCGGATCAGGAAGGTCATCCCGACCAGGATCGCGAGCCACCCGACGCAGGCTCCGGTCGCCATCCACTTCCAGGGCGTGCCCGACGCTCCCTCGGAGGCTGGCACCAGCGCTACGGATGCCGTGTCAATCAACGCGAACACGTACAGCGGCATCATGATCCACAGCAGGCGGACGTCGGAGCGGTGTCGGTCGCGGATGCCCGTCAGGAGCTCCTCGAGGCGCCCGTCGCGCAGGAGCTTCTTGTCTGCGTAGAGCAGGCCCTCCCGACGGACGAGCTCTTCCAGCTCTGAGCGCATCCGCGGCGCGAGCGCTGCTGCAGCCGACGCTTCTCCGCCCGTCACGCCGGCAGTCCCTTCTCGATCGCGTGCTCGACCGCCGTGCAGAAGCGGTCGAGCTCCTCGGGGGTCGTGTAGACGCTCGCCGTGACGCGCAGGCCCGTGAACTCGGCGTGCACGATGGGCGTCACGAGGATGCGGTGTCTGTCCCACAGCCAGTCGGAGAGCTTCACGCTGTCGAGCCCTTCGACCTCGACGCAGCCGATGGCGCACGAGAAGCGCGGGTCGAGGCTCGTGTGCAGGCGCACGCGGTCGCTTTCGAGCAGGCGCTTCGCCCAGGTGTCGCGCAGGTGGCGCAGGCGCGCTTCCTTGCGCTTCGCCCCGAGCCCCTGGTGGAACGTCAGCGCCTCGCCGATCGCGAGCGTGTTGGCCGCGGGGTGCGTGCCGATCTCCTCGAACTTGCGGATGTCGGCGGACTGCTCCTCGGCCGCGGCCATGAGCGGCCAGAGGCCCGCGATCTTCTCGCGGCGCACGTACAGGAGCCCCGTGCCGTGCGGCGCGAAGAGCCACTTGTGCAGGCTCGTGCCGAAGTAGTCGCACTCAAGGTCGGAGAGCTCGAAGTCGAACTGCGCGAGCGAGTGGGCGCCGTCCACGATCACCGGGATGCCGCGCGTGCGCGCCATGGCGACGACCTCGCGCACGGGCAGGATCTGGCCCGTCAGGTTCACGACGTGGCACATGAGCAGGAGCCGCGTGCGCTCCGTGATGGCGGCCTCGAAGCGCCGCACGATCTCGCCCGGGTCCTCGCACGGAGTCGGGATCGGGATCGTCACGAGCTCGATCCCCTCGCGCCGCGCGCGCTGGCGGAACGTCGTCAGCATGCGCGGGTAGTCCTGGTTCGTCGTGAGCACCTGGTCGCCGGGCGCGAGGTCGAAGCCGAGCTGGCAGGTCTGCAGGCTCTCCGACGCGTTGCGCGTGAAGGCGAGCTCCTCCGCGTCGCAGCCGAAGGCCGCCGCCATGCGCTGGCGCAAGGCCTCGCGCTGCGGCTCGAGCACGCGCCACATCGTGTAGGGCGGCGCCTGGTTCGAGAAGTCGAGGTGGCGCTTCATGGCTTCCTGCACGAACGCGGGCGACGGGCTCACGCCGCCGTTGTTCAGGTTCACGAGCGTGCGGTCGACGGTGAAGGCGCGGCCGACCTCGAACCAGAAGTCCTCGTCGTCGGCGGCGCCCGCGGCGCCCGCGAGGAGCTCGAGCAAGCCCGGCTGCGCAGCCGGCGCGCCGCAGAAGAACGCGACCGTCGGGAGCCCGACGGCGCCGAGGAACTCGCGACGGTCTTGCATGGGCGCCTCCACCGCGCGCTCCCGCGGCGTGCAGGCGCGCGCGTTCGGCCCATCCTACGTGCTCGTGTCCGCCGAGGGTTCTCCTTCTCGGTCGCTGCCGTCGCCCGGCGGGGCCGTCGGCGAATCCGCGCGCGAAGCCGGCGTCGGGCGGCGAGGTGGTCGGTCGCCGCTCGGGCTGGCTAGAATCCTCCGCTCGCGATGCTCCGATCCGTCCTCCCGCTCCTCCTCCTCGCCGTCGCGGGCTGCGGCGACGACGTGGGCGCGCGCACCTTCTCGTCCGACGTCGAGGAGTGCAAGACGCGGCTGCGCACGATCTACGAGGGCCTGCTCGGATACGCCACGGCGAACGGGCACGCGCCGGAGGGGAGCGGCGTCGCGTTCTTCGCCGAGCTCGTCGCGGGCGGCACGTGGCCGAACGACGCCGAGCACGCGCGCCTGCTCACCTGTCCCGGCGTGTCGATCGAGGAGCTCGGCTTGGCGGAGAAGCCGCCGACCGAGTGGTTCGCGAACCTCGCGGGGCTGGGCGCCGCTTCCTCCGCGTACGCCGGCCGCGACCAGGAGCACCACCCGCTCGCCGCGTTCCCCGGCCGCGGAACCGAAGCGCTGCTCGCCTGCGACAACCACCTGCGCGCGAACCACGCGGGCGGCGTGACGAACGTCCTGATGGCGGACGGCAGCGTGCTCACGCTCGAGCTCGAGCACGAGCAAGAGCTCGGCAACGTGCCGGCCGACGCGACCGTGATCGTCGTCGGCCCCGACTCGCCGCTCGCCGAGCTGCGGACGCTGCGCCAGGATTGACGCTCGGGCCGGGGCGATCGGCGCTCGAGTTCGCGAGCCCCTGTCCGGATGGCGGCGTTTCCTTCGGCACCCCCGGACGGAGCGGGCGCGAACACTCCGGCCGGACACGAAGACGCCCTCGCGCGGAGGGCCGCGCGAGGGCGTTGTCTGCTCGCGGCGCGAACGCTACTGCGCGCTCTTCGCCTTGTACTCGTCCAGAGCTTTTTGCAGCTCGGCCTTCATCGGGCCCTCGGCGTTCTCGACCGCCTTGGTCTGCAGCTCGATGGCCTTCTTCAGGTCGCCCTTCCAGGCGTAGCAACGCGCGACGGTGTCGAGGATCGCGCCGTCCCTGCTGCCCGTGAGCTCGTTGGCCTGGAGCGCCGCGCGCAGCGCGAGCTCGAGGTCGCGTTTCGCGACGTTCGCCGCGGGATCGACGATGTCCCACGCGATCATGTTGAGCGTCATCGCGTCCTTGCTCGCGATCGCGGCGTCGACCTGCTTGGAGAGGATCGCGTAGGCCTTGTCCCAGTGGCCGTTGGCCTTGAGCAGGTCGAGCTCGAGGGCGTCCTGGTGCTTCGCCACCGCGGGGTAGGCGGTCGCGAACGCCTCGAACTCGCTTTGCGCGCGGGCGGGATCGCCCGCGAGCTTCGCTCGGATCGACTCGAGCTGCGCGAGCACCTTCTTCTCGCGCTCCGGTCCCTTCTCGAGGTCCCAGGTGCCCGCGACGACTTCCGACAGCGCGTAGTCGACGGTTCCCGGGTGACCGATCCACGCGACCGTGCCTTTCCTGTCGACGATGAACGCGGACGGGATGCCCTTGCGACCGGCCGCCTTCATGTAGCTCGCGTCCATGCGCTTGCTGCTGCCGTCGTAGGCGACGGAGTAGGCCATGCGGTCGGCTTGGTCCGTGACGAACTGCTCGACCTTCGAGTAGGTCTTGGCGTCGTACTCCCGCTCCCAGATGTTGGTGCCGATGATCCGCAGTCCCTTGTCGCCGTACTCCTCTTGGAGCGCCGACAGGTGCGGCATCATCGCGATGCACGGGCCGCACCACGTGGCCCAGAACTCGACCAGATAGACCTTGCCCTTCTCGAACTTCGCGATGGGCTCGCCCTTGACCCACTTCTCCACGGCGAGCGGCGGAGCCGGCATGCCGACCGCGAGCGCCGGCGACTTGGTGTCTTCCGTTTGTCGAGCGACGAGCAGAGGGCTCGCGGCGACGAGCGCGACGAGCGAGAGACCGATGCGTTTCGACATGACGAACCTCCGAATACGGAAAGAAGTGCGACGAGCAACCACGGACCACCAGGGTAGCGGCGAGCGTCGCCCCGCAAGGCCTACCACCGGGAATCCGCGACCGAGATCGCGAAGCCGTTACACAGGGGGCTCGGAAGTCCCGTGAGCGGAACCCTCTGGACCCGGTCCCATGCTCGCACCCGTGATCGGCGGTCGGGCGTCGACCGGCTGTCAGCGGCCCCGCCCCGGAACGACGGCGCTTCGCATTCGAACGGTTCCTGAGACACCGCGGAACGCGGGCCAGGGCGGAGCCGGACGTGCTCTCCGCGGGTGCTCAGACGCGCACGCGGGCGAGGTAGATGGCGGCGGGCTTCTCGTTGATGCGGAAGTTCGGGCGCGGGAGGAACTCGTGCTGGGAGTAGTAGCTCACGAGCAGGGCGCCGTCGGCGTCCGACGCCAAGCCGCAGTAGGACGTGTCGCCGCCGCTCGGGAGGTCCTGCAGCACGCGCGTCGTGGCGCCGTCGAGCTCCCACAGGCGCGTGACGTAGCCGCCCTCCGGCGTGCGGTCGCGACCGGCGACGATCATGCGTCCGTCGAGCTCGAGGAGCGCGGGCGCGTGGATCCAGTGCGGCAGCGTGCGGCGCGCCCAGACGGTGTACGGCGGCTCACTCTCGAGAACGTGGGTCGTGTCGAGCGTTCCGCGCACGACGGCGAGCAGGCGGCCGTCGGCGGTGCGGTGCAGCGCGCCTTCGTTGCCCTCGCCGGCGGAGAAGAGCGTCGCGCGCTGTTCCCAGTGCAAGCCGTCGCGCGAGTACAGGAGCCGCACCCCGAGCACCGGCTCCTCGGCGCCCGCGTCGCAGCCGTAGGCCGTCGTCCAGAAACCGTCCGCGAAGCGCTTCGGGCCCCACAGCCACCAGCCCGCGTCGGCGATCCGGCGCGGGAGCTCGAAGTGCCGCCCGTCGCGCGTCCAGGTCGCGTACGACCACGTCGTCACGGAGGAGCCCGCCACGCGCGCGTCGTCGTGGCCGCGCTCCTCGTGGTGCGAGCCGAAGAAGAGCAAGAGACGCTCGCCGTCCGGCACGAGCTTCGGGTCGCGGTCGTCGAGGCCCGTCGCGACGCGCGCGCGGACCTGCCACGTCGCGAGGTCGTCGCTCGCGAGCACGACGACGTGCCCCGGCGGCCACGGCATGTGGCGGTGGCCGTGGCGGAACGCGAGGTACCACGTGCCCTTCCAGCGCGCGAGGTCGGTGCCGGAGCAATGCTCGCCGTCGTCGAAGACCTTGCGCACCCACTCGAGCACGGCCGGTTCGGGCTCCGCGCCCGAGCGACCGCGCGGATCGCGCGCGGCATCGGCGGGCGCGTCGTGGAGACCACCTGGGCCGGCGACCTCGTGTGCTTCCCGCGTCGGGTTCGGCATCAGCGCACGCCCGCGAGCGCCGTGTCGCGTTCCAGGGACCGGAGCATGTGGTCGACGCGCGCGTCGAACGTGTGCCGCGCCAGGACGGCGGCGCGACCGCGCTCGGCGATGGCGCGCGCCTCGTCGGGATGCGCGAGATAATAGGAGAGCTTCTCCCACAACTCCGCGAAGTCGCGGTAGGTCACGAGCTCGACGCCGAGCTCGAAGAGCTCCGCCAGCGCCGCGTTGTGCTCGACCAGCGCGAATCCGCCGCAGGCCAGGACGTCGAACGTGCGCAGCGTGGCGATGTCCGCTTGGTACAGCCTCCCGAGGTCGAGGTTGATGGCCGACGCGCAGTAGATGCGCGTGAGGTCGCGCGCGTGCGAGGCGGGGCCGCGGTAGCGCACGCCGTGGTGAGCGATGCGCTCCCAGCCCGCGTCGCCCCAGACCTGCAGGCGCGGGTCGACGCCGTCGTTGGCTCCGTGCCGACCGCTCGGGGGAACCGCCAAGCGCGAGCCGAGGTTCGAGAGCCAGGCGAGGCGCTTCTCCGAGGCCGAGAGCTCGCCCAGGAGCGCGACGGGATCGCAGCGTTCGCCGGTCGCGACGCACCAGCGTGCGAAGCCCGGCGCGCGTTCCTCCAGGAGCTCGCGCGCGGCGAAGTGCGCGAAGTCGGCGCGCTGGAGGGCGGTGATCTCCTCGAGGATCTCCCGGCCCGGGTTGCGGGCCGCGGGCGAGCCGCGCCAACGTGCGTAGCTTCCGAGGAAGAGCTCGACGAACTCCGGTGTGCTCGCCGCCATGCTCGAGCCGACGAAGCTCACGGAGGCCGCGTAGTGCGCGCGCTCCGCCGCCGTGAGCTCGAGCGGGTAGCGCAGCTCGACGTCCGCCGCGAGCGGCAGGTACTCGGCGTGGCGGAAGCCCGCTGCGCGGAAGGCGTGCACGTTCTCGCGGCGATAGCTGAAGATCCGCGTCCGCTCGGATGCCGCGGACGCTTCCGAGTTGCGGATGGGCGACGTCGCGGGATCGATCTCCCACACGAGCAGCTCGGCGTCGATCGCGCGGGCGAAGTCCGCCAGACCGTCCCGGTAGTTGATGGAAGCAACGAGCTCCGGACGCAGAGCGCGCGCCGTGTGCTCGAGTTCCTCGCGCGACGAGCGCTCGGCGTCGCAGGTCCAGACGCCGTAGCCCCGCGCAGCCAGCGCGGCACCGAGCGAATCGACGCACAGGCCGCCCGAGCAGAGCAGCGCGCGCGGACGAGCATCTCCCCCCCGCGAGCTCGCCTCGAACAGCGCCCGCTCGCGGGCATACACCTCTTCGAGGAAGGGATGCGCGACGACGTCCCCGTGCGCGAGCTCCAGGAGATCCGTGCCGAGTGCGAGCCGCAGCTCGCCGCTCTCGAGCTCGCGGCCCCAGTCGCGCCGGCCGAGAGCGAGCCGCAGGAGCCACGGATCGCGGTCCCACGCCGTCACGGACGCACCGCGTTCGAGCGCTCCCGTCACCAGTTCACCGAGTCCGACGCCGAACACGAGCAGGCGCTTCCCCGACGCGCGCGCGAGCGCCGCGTCCACCCGGAGCCCCGCCTCCACGCCGTCGATCGCGAGCGGGAACTCCGTGCCGTGCAGGCTGTAGAGCACCGCGCCGCCCACGTCCGCGCGCACGTGGCTCCCGTCGACCGGCCAGCACAGTCTCTCGGCCAGCATCGGCGAGCGCCCCGCGAGCGCCGCGAGGTTCGCGAAGAACAAGTCTGGGTCCGCCCCGGGGGGCCATTCGATCGAGTCGTCGGTCACGGGTTCCTTGCTCGCAGATGGTGCCCTGTATCTACTGCCCTGATCGGCATTCCGCGCGCGAGCCCGTAGCGCCCTCCCGCCTTCGATACCCGAACTCAAAGCGCCATGTCCGAACGAACCCCGCTGATCGGCATCGTGACGATCTCCGACCGCGCGAGCCGTGGTCAGTACGACGACCTCTCCGGCCCCGCCATCGAGGAAGCCCTGCGCTCGTACCTGGCGACCCCCTGCACCTTCGAGCGCGTCCTCGTCGAGGACGAAGTCCCGCGCATCGTCGACGCCGTGCGTGCCTTCACCCAGCGCAACGCCGCGCTCGTCTGCACCACCGGCGGCACCGGCCCCGCCCCACGCGACGTGACCCCCGAGGCCATGGCGCTCGTGCTCGAGAAGGAGCTACCCGGATTCGGCGAGCTCATGCGCAAAGCCTCCCTCGACGCCGGCGTCCCCACCGCCATCCTCTCGCGCCAAACCGCCGGCATCGTCGCGAAGTCCCTGGTCGTCAACCTCCCCGGCAAGCCCGCCTCCATCCGGGTCTGCCTCGACGCCATCTTCCCCGCCATCCCCTACTGCGTCGAGCTCGCCGAAGGCCCCTACCTCGAAGGCAACCCCGCCATCGTGAAAGTCTTCCGCCCCAAGAAGTAGCCGTACGGTGCCACCCACTTTTTCCCTTCACGCAACACGACCGAAGCACTCCGAAGCTCTTCGACGCACGCGAAGTGGACTGGTCCCAACTCGCAGGCGAAGGAAGCCAAGGCCTCCACGCGAGTGCAAAAAACTGGCCTGGCACCGGACTCCGTACTTCTTCTCTCATTAACGATCGGTGCCTCTCTCGATCGCAGCGATCGAGAGAGGCAACGATCCGCGGCCAAAGGCCGCTCACTCTCCTCTTTCTTCTCTCCTCTCCCCTCTCACCCCTGCAACACCACATGCTCCGAGCACCTCTGCCCGGACGCATCCCTCACCGACACCGTCAAATCCGCCAGCCACCCCGTCCCCGAGATCGGATGCTTGAGCCACAAGTGCAACCGCGTATCCGTGATCTCCAAGATCTTGAACTCCGGCAACAGCGCAAAGAAGTTCACCGGTATCTGCGACACCGTCGTCCTCAAGTGAACAATATCCTCCACCCCATCCAAATCCTCGAACAACACGTGCAGCCGGTCCATCCCGTCGATCCACATCTCCACCACCGGCCGATCCGACGTCTGGTTCCCCGTGTGATTCAACACCGCGACGGCATCGATGTCCGCGCTCCCCGCCGTCCCGCTGTTGTCCCAAACAACCGCCCCGTCCGCATCCAGCTCCCCGTCCACCGAATCCACGAGACGCACGAACTGGATCGCCGCCAAATCGACGTCGTTCGAGAGCACGAGCGGATGATCCACGAGGTCCGCTAGGTCGAACGCCGTCCCCCCCGCTTGCGCGGCGGCGAGCGGCGGAATCGCGTTCGTGTCGACGTTCGAGTGCACGCACCGCGACCCCGCGAGATTCCCATACGTCCCGAGCGCCGTCGTCCCGAACGGCGAGAACGGCCCCGTCCCCCCGCCATACTTGGCGGGGAAGCGCGCGAAGCTCGCTCCGTCGCTCGACACCTCCACCCACGCGACCTCCGAGTGCACCCCGTTGAAGCCCGTGTCGAAGAAGCCGTTCTCGAACACCGTCAGATCCGCGCCCGGACCGTCGGTGAGCGTGACGTCGAAGCCGAGCGTCAAGCTCCCGCCGACGCCGAGCGACGCGACGTCGAGCGAGCCCATGAGCGCACCGCCGCCGCGCGGTCCGCCCAGGCTCTGGGCGGCGACGAAGATGCCCCCGCCCCCGCCCGGGGAGTAGTCCACGACGCTCGTGGCGAACGGGTCGGGGTCGACGAATGCGAGCAGCAGGGGAAGGGCCAGCAGGCCTTGGAAGCGCGTCGTCCTTCGATCGAACATGGTGCTTTCCTTACCGACGCGCGGCGCGTCCATCGCACCCCGCGCGTCGCAGCGAGTTTCGGGAGCGGCCGCGAAACGGCGCGGGCGGGGGAAAGCCCTCGCGCGCGTTCGTCCTCGTGACCGCGCGTAGCGTGCGCGCGGGAGAACTCCCGCGCAGCCCTCCGTCCGGATCTTCTGGCTCGTGGATCGTACTCGAGCCGCCGCCTTCCCACCTCTCATCGAGACCGCCGCAGCGGTCTCGTTCGAAGCAGTGGCGTCGTGGCGGCTCTCGTCCCCACTCACAGCGGCGGGACCGCGGCGGATTCAAACCGCCTTCCCCGTCCGTCAGGCCCGCGGAGTATCGGAAAGCCCCCGAGGGCGGTCAAGGGGCGGCTTGCGGGACCGGCGGCAGTGGCATCCAATTGAACCGATGGGAGGACGCGCGCTCGCAGCTCTAACCATTGCCTCCGTGGCGACGGCCGTGATCCGCGCTCGAGAGAGCGGCGGAGTGCTCGCACCGCACACCGAGGAACCCCGTCCCGCGTCACTCGCCGAGCTCGCTGCCTTTGGCTTCGCAGCGCATCCCTTGGGGGTGACGCTAGCGCGCAGCGAGGAGCTGGACGTGGGGGCGGTCTGGTACTGGGGCGAGCGGACGGTCGGGATCCACACGAGCGAGCGCGGCGCTGACGGGAGCTGGAGCGAGGCGGTGACCCGCCACTCGACCTCGTTCGACCTCACCGACCTCGCGTCCGGCGGATCGCACGTGCTGTTCGTAGCGGGCGTCACGCACGACGGCAACGACGTGATCGAGGAGTGGCGCTTCGACGTGCAGCCCGGCTCTTACGTCTGCGAGCTCGCCGGCGGCCCGTCCGTGCTCCACGAGCCGCCGCACGTCCCTCCCGCCGAGCGCCCCGCGCCTTCCCCGCCGCGGCGCACCGTGCTGTTCGAGGGCGATCTGCCCGGAGTGTTCATCGACATCGTCGCGGAGCCCGAGCGACGCTTCGTGTACGCCTTGCTCGCGAACCACGACCTCTCCGTCCCGACCGTCGTCTGGGTCGTCGACGTCGGCGCGCGCGAGGCGCGGGCCGTCTTCTCGTCCGCCACCGAGTCCGCCCTGCGACACGGCTTCCGCGGCATGGCCTGTATGCGGCACGAGACGCGGGGCTCGGCCGTGGTGCTGGCCGCGACCGACCAGGTGATCTTCTGGACGGTCCTGTGGGACGCCGACGGGGACGGCGTGCTCGAAGAGGCGACCACCGTCACGGTCGAGGAGCTCCATGACGGCGTCGAGTTCGCCGCAGGTTGGACGGAAGTCTCGGGCTGAGCCGCGACCCGCCTCTACTTCGCAGTTTGCGTCGCGAAGCCGCGCTTGCGCATGAGGGCTTCGGTGCCGGGGTCGCGGCCGCGGAAGGCGCGGTAGCCGTCGGCGGGATCGATCGTGTTGCCGACCGTGAAGACGTGGTCGCGCAGGCGCTTGGCGGTCGCCTCGTCCCACGGGCTGCCGGCTTCCTCGAAGGCTTCCCAGGCGTCGGCCGCGAGCGTGTCCGCCCACAGGTAGCCGTAGTAGCAGGCCGAGTAGGCGTCGGAGGAGAAGAGGTGGCCGAACTGCGTCGTGCGGTGGCGCATGACGATCTCCTTCGGCATGCCGAGCGCGGCGAGCGTGTTGCGCTCGAATGCGGCGAGATCGATCTTCTCGTGAGGCGTCGCCGCAAGGTGCAGCTTCATGTCCACCAGCGCCGACGCCTGGGTTTCTACGGTCGAGAAGCCCTGATTGAACGTCGACGCGCGCGCGATCTTCTCGACGAGCTCCACGGGGATCGGCTCACCGGTCTGGTAGTGCAACGCGAAACGATTCAGGACCTCGGGGGTTTCGAGCCAGCTCTCGAGAACTTGCGAGGGAAACTCCACGTAGTCGCGGAAGACCGCGGTGCCCGAGAGCGACGGATAGCTCACGGACGAGAGCAGCCCGTGCACCGCGTGCCCGAACTCGTGGAAGAGGGTCGTCGCGTCGTCCCAACTGATCAAGACCGGCTCGCCGGGCTTGCCCTTCACGAAGTTCGTGTTGTTCGAGACGATCGTCGTGACCTCGCCGTCGAAGCGCTCCTGCTCGCGGTACGCGTTCATCCACGCGCCCGATTTCTTGCCCGGCCGTGCGTAACAGTCGAAGTACCACAGGCCGACGTGCTTGCCGGCCGCGTCGGTGACCTCGTACACCTCTTCGTCCGGTAGCACGATCGGCACGTCCGATACGCGCTCGAACTGCAGGCCGAAGAGTTGGCCTGCGGTGTAGAACATCGCCTCGCGCATCTTGTCGAGCTGCAGGTACTGCGTCACGAGATCCTGGTCGATGTCGAACTTCGCCTTGCGCACTTTCTCCGCGTAGTACCTGTAGTCCCACGCCTCGATGGTGATCTTGGCGCCCTCCGCGTCGGCGATCTTCTGCATGTCAGCGACTTCCTCGTGAACGCGCGCCACAGCGGGCTTCCACACGGACTCCATCAGGGCGAGCGCGCGCTCGGGCGTCTTCGCCATCGTGTCGTCCAAGCGCCAGTGCGCAAACGTCTTGAAGCCCAGGAGCCGAGCGCGTTCCGCACGCAGTCGCAGGATCTCCGTGATGATCGCCTTCGTGTCGTTGGCGTCGCCGTTGTTCCCGCGGTTGTAGTACGTGCGCCAGACCTTCTCGCGCAGGTCGCGGCGCGCGGAGTACGTGAGGAACGGCTCCATGCTCGAGCGCGTGTTGAGGATGGCCCCCTTGCCCTTCTTCCCGCGCGACTCGGCCGCACTCGCAGCGGCGTCCTTCAGCGCATCGGGCAGGCCGGCGAGGTCGGCTTCGTCCTCGAGCAGGAGCATGTGCTCGGTCTCGTCGGCCAGCAGGTTCTGGCTGAAGTTCGTGAACAGGCTCGCCAGGCGCTGGTTGATCTCCGACATGCGCTGCTTGTCCTTGGCATCGAGCTGCGCGCCGGCGTGAACGAAGTTCGTGTAGTCGAGCCAGACCAGGCGCTTCTGCTCGGGCGTGAGATTCGACTTCTCGCGCGCGTCGTACATTTTTTTGATCCGCGCGAAGAGCTTCTCGTTCTGGACGACCTGATCCGTCAGCGCTGCGAGCCGCGGCTCCATCTCGGTCTCGACCTCCTGGAACTCAGGACTGCTCATCGTCGTCTGGAAGATGCCGTAGACCGCCGAGACGCGGTCGAGCTTCCGCCCCGCGCGCTCGAGCGCCGCGATCGTGTTCTCGAAGTCGGGCTCGGCCGGATCGGCCGCGATCGCGTCGATTTCGGCCAGGTACTCGGCCATGGCCACCTCGTACGCCGGCTCGAAGTGCTCGACCTCGACCGCGTCGAGCGGCGGCACGCCCCCGTAAGGACCCGACCACTGGGCGAGGAGAGGATTCTCGGTGCTGGTTCTGACGTGCATGCAGGCGGAGAAGGCAAGCCCAGCCACGACGACGGCGACGAGGCGGGCGCTGGACGACGAATGGGACATGAACGGGTGCTCCTTGGGAGGACGAGCCGCAACCTGCGGCCGTGATCGCGCACCCAAGGATAAGCATCCGGCCGGGCCCGTTGTCGGCTCCCGGCGTGCCGCGTGTGATTCCCAGGCAAGAGTTGACCGCGCCCCGAGGTCGCGAGCGCGTTCGGCTCAGGCGAAGCGCACCGAGTACACCGGCGGAGCTGCCGAAGGCACCCGCTCCCGCCTGCACTGCCCCGGGCCGGAGGCGCGCGCGTCAGTAGCCCGCCGCGTGGCCGTCCTTGCGCGAGTCGGAGGCGCCGGCGTACACGCCCGTCGCGGGGTCGCGCAGGATCGCCTGGTAGCCGCCGAAGAGGCCCTTGTCGTCGCCGATCGTGTGGCCGAGCTCCGCGAGCGCGCGCACGACCGCAGGATCGAAGCCGGTCTCGAAGTGCGCTTCTCCCCCATCGGTCATGCGCTCGCCCGTCGGCTCCGACGAGCCCGTGTGCACGACGCGCGGCGCGTCGCCGACCTCCTGCAGGTTCATGCCGAAGTCGACCAGGTTCACGGCGATCTGCACGTGTCCCTGGGGCTGCGTCGAGCCGCCCATCACGCCGAAGGCGACCCACGGCGCGCCGTTCTTCGTGAGGAAGGCCGGGATGATCGTGTGGAACGGGCGCTTGCCGGGCGCATAGCTGTTCGCGCGGCCCGGCTCGAGGTCGAAGAGCTCGCCGCGGTCCTGGAGCACGAAGCCGAGCCCGTCCGGCGCCATGCCGGAACCCATCCCGCGGTAGTTGCTCTGGATCAAGGACACCATGCAGCCCTTCGCGTCCGCCGTCGCGAGGTAGATCGTGTCGCCCTCGTCGAGGGCGGGATTGCCCGGCGCGTACGCGTCCGCGGCGTGCTCGAGGTCGATCAGCGCGCGGCGCTTCGCCGCGTACTCCTTCGACACGAGGCCCGCGACCGGGACGTCGGCGAAGTCGGGATCCGCGTAGAAGCGCGCGACGTCCTCGAACGCGAGCTTCTTCGCCTCGAGGAACACGTGCAGCCACTCGGTGCTGCCGAAGCCCATCGCGCGCACGTCGAAGCCCTCGATCACGTTGAGCATCTGCAGCGCGGCGATGCCCTGGCCGTTCGGCGGCAGCTCCCACAGCTTTACGCCGCGGTAGCTCGCGCTCACGGGCTCGACCCATTCTGAGCGGTGCGTCGCAAGGTCCTCGGACGAGAGGAAGCCG
The DNA here is from genome assembly GCA_964413535.1 of uncultured Planctomycetaceae bacterium. GTDB lineage: Bacteria > Planctomycetota > UBA1135 > UBA1135 > CAYPTB01. Next base: position 49,668 of record CAYPTB010000003.1, read on the forward strand.
CCGTGGCGCGCCATGTAGTCGGCGATCGTGCGCGCGACGTCGCCCTCGTAGAACGCGTCGCGGCCGCCCTTGGCGATCGCCTCGAGCGTGCGCGCTAGGTTCTCGTTCACGAAGAGCTCTCCTTTGCGCGGCGTGCGCCCGCCGGGCATGAACTGCTCGCGGAAGCCCGGGTGGCTCGCGAGCGCGGCCGCGTTCCGCTCCCAGTAGTAGGCGATGGTCTCGCTCAAGGGGAAACCCTCGCGCGCGTAGCGGATGGCGGGCGCGAAGAGGTCCTTCCACGGCAGCACCCCGAAGCGCGCGTGCAGCTCGGCCCAGCCGTCCACGCAGCCCGGAACGGTGACCGGCAGCGGTCCGTGGCTCGGAATGCGCGCGAGGCCGCGCTTCGCGAACTCCTCGAGCGCGAGCGAGCGTGGCGAACGCCCGCTCGCGTTCAGGCCGACGAGCTCCTTCGCCTCGACGTCCCACACCATCGCGAACAGGTCGCCGCCGATGCCGCAGCCGGTGGGCTCGACGAGCCCGAGCACCGCGTTCGCGGCGATGGCCGCGTCGACCGCGCTGCCGCCGGCCTTCAGCACGTCGAGCGCGACGCCCGTCGCGAGCGGTTGGCTGGTCGCCGCCATGCCGTTCTTCGCGAACACCTCGGAGCGCGTCGCGAACGGACGCCCCGTGATACGGTCGCCGGGAGCGATGCGATGCGTCATCGCGGTCGCGGGTGCGGTCGGAGTTTGGACGAGGAGCGCCAGGAGGAAGGTGAGCACGTGGAGACCTCGATTCGATGCCGCCGGGGTAGTGCCGATGTCGAGTCGTAGCTGTGAGCGCTGAACACGTCTCGCCCTACCACGGGTAGCGCAGGACGTGGTGTCCGAAGGCGAAGGCCGCCGACGCGAGCGCGGGCGCGAAGGCGAACAGTGCGGCGACGCGCGGCCGAATGCCGGCGAGACCCGCGACCGCGAAGAAGGCGGCGATCATTGCGAAGGCGAAGCAGTTCGGGCTCACGCCGAGGAGCGCGATCCACGGCGCGTTGATCGGGTTCGCGCAGATGCAGTGCGGCACGGCGTAGACCCACGCGAGGAACACGAGCGGCAGCGTCGACCCCGCGCTCGAGACCTGCAACAGCCCGAGCGCTGCGAGTCCCGCAGCACCGTACGTCAGGGCGGTGCACGGCCCGTTGCAGCCGGGATACCCGCACCCGTGGGCCATGGAGAACACCGCTAGCGCCGGAGCGAGCGCGAGCGCGATGCGCAGGCCGCGTCCGGGATGGGAGACGCGCGGCGCACCGCCGAGCGCGAGTTGCACGAGGGGCCTGCCGAAGGCGAAGAACGCGAGCGCGAGGACGGCGAGAGAGACCGCGGCCACGACGCGCAGGAACAGGTCCGCCTCGAGGCCCGTGTAGAACGCGAGCCCGATCGAAGCGCTCAGCGCGCTCGCGGCGAAGAGCAGGACGAGCGCCGCGAGCGCGAACGCGCGCGTGGGCGGCTTGGGCGCGGACGGTTCGGCCGCGCGTACCAGCACCGCGAACCCGCAGCCCGCCGCGACGAGCCCCGCCAGGGCGAAGCCGACCGCCCGCGGCGAACCGAGGAGATAGCTCTCTCCGTGCCGGAGTCGATCGAGCGCCCCCGTGTGGAACACCATCAGCACCAGCACGCCGCCGGCGAGCAGCACCGCGCCCGCGCAGCGCTGCCCGCCTCTCCAACGCGCGTCCCCTTCCACCCGCGCATGCTAGCGCGCCCTTCGGGGCGCGGTGGATCTCGCAATGCCAAGGGGACGGATCTGCGCGGGACTCGCGCAGGCAAGGCGCGAGTCCCACGCGATCCGACCCTCCTAGAACAACGGCGTTCGGAAGTTCGCCTGGGGGTTGGAGCCCTGGATCCACCAGCTGGTGCTGATCAGCGGGCCCGTCGGATTGCCGCGGTCGACGTCGAAGTCCGAACCGGCGTTGTTCACCGCGCGGTTCTC
>CAYPTB010000004.1:0-187081 GCA_964413535.1 uncultured Planctomycetaceae bacterium
GCGCGACGCGGCGACGACGTCGATGACGCAGGACTTCGTCGAGCGCATGTTCGGCGGCGAGGCGAAGCCGCTGCTCGCGCACCTCGTGGAGCACGAGAGCCTGGACCGCGACGCGCTCGAGGAGCTCAAGCGCCGCATCGAGACGCAGCTCTCGGAGGAGGAGTGACATGGAGCTCGCGCTCTTCCACGCCGCGCTCGCGTCCCTCGGGTTGGCCGCGATCGCGCTCGTCTTCGCGCTCTTCCAACGCGTCCTGCGCCATGCGCCGGTCGACGCCTACCGCGTGGGCGTGTTCGCCCTCGCGAGCGTGTTCTGCCTGCCCGTCCTGCACGTGGCCGCCGAGGCTTCGGGGCTGTCGGACCACTTCCGCGCGCGGCTGCCTGTGCTGAGCGCTGCGCGCAGCGCGCCGCCGGCCGCGGTCGAGCCGCCGCGCGTCGCACCGGAGGGAAGAGGGGAGTCGGCCGAGCTCGCGGGCGATCCGGCGGACGTGGCCTCCCTCGTCATCGGTCTGCTCGGTGCGGCGCAGCAGGTCGAGGAGACGGCTCTTGCGCCCGCGCGCAGCGAGGGAGCGGCGGCGCGCGAGCCCGAGAACCTTTCGATGCAGGTCGCGCCGATCCAGATCGCGCCGATCCAGATCGCGAGCGGCGCGAGGGGGAGCGACCTGCTCGGCCGCGCGCTCGCGTGGCTCCCTGCCGCTTACGCCGTCGGCCTCGCGATCGCGCTCGTGCGCCTCGCGCGCCGGCTCCTGCGGACGCGAGTGCTCGTGCGCAGCGCGCGCGCGGCGGACGATCCGCTCGTGACGGCGGCCTGGAGCCGAGCGCTCGCGCGCGTGCGCGTCGAGGGCGCGCGGCTCGTCGTGTCGCGCGAGGTCGAGGCGCCGGCCTGCGCGGGGCTCGTGGAGCGCGTCGTCGTCCTGCCGGAGGACGGCGTGGAGATCCGCCGCCCGGAAGTCCTCGAGTGCGTGCTGCTGCACGAGCTCGTGCACCTCGAGCGCCGCGACGCCTGGGTCCAGCTCGCCGAGGAGTGCCTGTGCGCCGCCTTCTGGTTCCACCCCGCGGCGTTCTGGCTCGCGCGGCGTCTTGCCGTGTTGCGCGAGCTCGCCTGCGACGCGCGCGTGGTCGAGCGCACCGGCGGCCGCCGGCGCTACGCCGCCGTGCTGCTCGAGTACGCCGCGTTGCTCGCGGAGCGCTTGCGCGCCGGAGCGGGGCGCGAGGCGCCCTCGGCGCTCGTGCCCTGGACGCGCTCGCAGCGCCGCGGCGCACACCCCGAACGTTCCAAAGGCCAATTGACCCGGAGGATCGAGATGCTGTTCGTGAAGACACCGCGTTCGGCGCGCCCGTGGCGCGCGCTCACCCACACGCTCGCGGCGGGGCTCCTCGGAGTCGTGCTGTGCAGCCAACTGGCGCTCGCTTCGGCGTTCGGCGGGGACGGCGAGGGCGCCGCCCAGGCCGGCGCGGCGTCGCGCCTCGTTCCGGCCGCGCCGAGCGCGCCCGTCGCCGACGTGCCGCCCGAGCCGGCGGGCGCCCCGCAGGCCCCCGCGGCGGTCGCCATCCCTCGTGAAGGGGAAGCGCGCGCAGCTCACCACGCCTACCCCGCCAAGGTCGCGGAGGGCAATGCGGGTCTGGCGTTCGGCGTGCGCGTGGCGCGTTCGTCGGACGGCGCGCCGCAGAAGCTCGGGGTCGTGCTCGAGACGCCCGGCCCGGTGCTCGCCGCGCAGCTCGGCCTGGCGGAGGGCGTGGGACTGGTCGTGCTCGAGGTCGTGGAGGGCTCCGCGGCAGAGCGCGCCGGCCTCGCGCGTTTCGACGTCCTGGCCGCCGTCGCCGGAGAGCCGGCGCACGACGCGAGCCTCGCGCGCGCGAAGGCCGAGTGGAACGCGGGCCGGCCGCTCGAGCTCGAAGTCGTGCGGGGCGGGCGCCGCACGAGCGTCACCCTGCCGGGCGTGGAGCCCGGCGCGCGGGCCGCGGCGGAGGGCAAGCACCGCGGCGAGACCGGGGCGCTGCGCTCCGACGGCGTACGCGAGCACGGGGGCAGCGTGCACGTGTGGCCGGACCGCGCGCGCGTCGCCGATGCGGCGCGCCGGTACGGCGAGGTGCGCGCGCACGAGGCGCTCGAGTCGGCGCACGCGGTGATCGCGGAGCTCCTGGAGCGATACGGCATCGAGAGCCGTGGCGACCTCGCGCGCGACGCGCTCGAAGTCGCCCGCCGCTACTACGGGTCGATCGATCCCGAGTCCTTCGCGCGCGACGTGAAGCACGCGTTGCCGGCCTATCTCGAGGAGCTGCGCTCACGCGACGTCGACGTCGACCTCGTACTCGACGACGTGCGGGCGGCCCTCGAGAGCGTGCTGGCCGACCCGGAGCGCTACCTGAACGCGACTCGCACGAAGCTGTTCGAGACGCCCGCCGCTCCGCGGCGCCCGAGGGAACCGAGCGCTCCCGGAGATGACATCGATGGGACGCGGCGTGACCTCGACCGTTTGCGCGCCGAGCTCGGGGAGGCCATGGAACGCATCCAGGCGCAGATGCGCGACCTCGAGCTGCTGCACGAGCGGGTGCAGGAGCTCGTGGAGCGTCAGGCCGAACGGCGTTGATACGGAGCCGCGTCGGGCCGGTCGCGCGCGCAGAGCGGAAAGCGCGACAATGCGCGGCATGCGTGAGCCCGCGGCTCTCGACGGATCGACCGAGCTCGCGTGGGTCGAGCACGCCCTCCCCGGACCGGACGGCGCGGCGCGCGTGCGGCTCGCGCAGGAGCTCGGCGTCGCGCTCGAGGTCGCGTGTCGCCCCGAGCTCGAGCTCGACGCGCTCGGCGCCGCGCGCGTCGTGTGCGTGCAGGCCTGGGGCATGCACGACGCGCACCCGCTGCACCCCGCTGCGAGCCGGCGCGCGGAAGCCGCGCGACACCTCGATGCGACGCTCGAGCTGGCGCGGCAGCTCGGCGCGCCGCGCGTGATCGCCGTGTGCGGCTACGGCCGCTCCTGCGAGCGCGATCCAAAGCGCGCGCTCGCGCGCTGCCGGGCCTTCTTCGGCGAGCACGCGGTTCGCGCGCGCGAGCTCGGCGTGCGCATCCTGATCGAGCCGTTGAGCCCGCTGCGGTCGGACGCGCTGACGGATCCGCACGACGTCGCGCGCCTGATCCGGGAGCTGGGAGCGCCCGACGTGTTCGCAGGGGTGCTCGACACGGGGCACCTCTTGGACGGGGGGCGCGACCCGCGGGCCGTGCTCACGGCCTTCGACGCGCCGCTCGACGAGTTGCAGTTGCGCGGGGCGGACTCGCGGGCGCCGACGGGGGACGAGCCTTTCCGCGCGTGGCTCGCGGCGCGGCCAGAACCGCCCGCGGTCGTGTCCGTCGAGTACCGCGAGGTGCTGGACCCCGCGCGCGTGCGCGCGCTCGCGCGACGTCTGCGCCGGGCCTGGGACGCTTCCGCGGCGGCCGGTCCGGCCGGTGCGCCGCAAGGCGAGTGATTGCGCACGCCGGCGCGCGCGGGCGGCGGCGATCCTCCGCGGCAGCGCGGGTCGGAAGGCGGGAACCGGGACTCGCGGGGCTGGCCTCGGGGAGCTACAAAGGTCGCCGGAGGAGAGTTCAGGCGCCGGCTCCGGCCGCGCCCCGACTCTGGAGAACGCGATGGCCGAGAAAGCGATCCCTTCGCGTGAGCTCGAGCTCTTGGAAGAGATCCGGATCCTGGAGGAACGCCTGGCCGAGGCGGGCGCCCGCAGCGCGGCGCAGGGCCGCGACCCGCCCGACGAGAGCTCGACCCAGGCGCCCCTCGAGGCCAGCGAGGCGCGGCTGCGCCAGGTGATCGACCTCGTCCCGCACTTCATCTTCGCGAAGGACGACGCCGGCCGCTTCCTGTTGCTGAACCGCGCGGTCGCAGAGGCCTTCGGCCAGCGGGTGGAGGACGTGCTCGGTCGGACCGACGCGGACTTCGCCACCGACCCCGAGGAGGTCGCGCGCTTCCGCGAGGACGACCAGAAGGTCATCCGGCGCGGCGAACCCGTGTTCATCCCGGAGGAGACGCTCACCGACGCGCGCGGCAACGTGCGCTACCTGCAGACGGTCAAGATCCCCTACACCGAGTCGGGCACGGCGCGGCCGGCGATCCTGGGCGTGGCCGTCGACGTCACGGAGCGCAAGCAGGCGGAGGAAGCGCGCATCGAGCTCGAGACCAAGCTCTTCGAGGCGCAGCGCCTCGAGTGCCTGGGGATCCTGGCGGGCGGCGTCGCGCACGACTTCAACAACCTGCTGCAGGTGATCCTCGGGAACGTCGACCTCGCGCTCGAGGACCTGGCGGAGGGAGCGGTGGCGCGCGAGTGCCTGGAGCAAGCGGTCATCGCCAGCCGGCGCGCGGGCGAGCTGTGCAAGCAGATGCTCGCCTACGCGGGCAAGGGCAGCTTCGCGCCCGAGCTCACCGACTTGAAGCGCATCGTCGAGGAGATCTACCAACTCATGGAGGTCTCGGTGCCGAAGACGGCGCACCTCGTGCGCGTGCTCGGCGACGTGCCGCCGGTGCTCGCCGACCCGAGCCAACTGCATCAGGTGCTCTTGAACCTGGTCACGAACGCCGCCGACGCCCTCGGCGCGGAAGACGGTCGGATCGAGATCTCGACCGGCAGTCGGACGTTCGGCGCAGGAGAGCTCGCAAGCTCCTTCCAGGAGCGCCAGGCGCCGCCCGGGCGCTACGTGTGGCTCGAGGTCGTCGACACGGGCGTCGGGATGGACGCCGAGACGGTCCAGCGCGCCTGCGATCCGTTCTTCACCACCAAGGAGAAGGGCCACGGGCTCGGCCTCGCGGCCGTGCTCGGGATCGTCCGCGCGTGCGACGGCGTGCTGCAGATCGAGAGCGAGCCCGGCGCGGGCACGCGGGTGCGCGTGCTGTTCCCGGCCGCCGAGGGCGTCGCCGTGCAGCCCGGCGCGACTCCGTCACGAGCCGGTTGGACGGCGCGCGGAGCCGTGCTCGTCGTCGACGACGACGAGGCGCTGCGCGAGCTCTCGCGCCGCTTCCTGGAGCGCGTCGGCTTCGACGTGACCGTCGCCGCGGGCGGCGAGGAGGCGCTCGCGCACCTCGAGCGGCAGATGGCCGACTTCGTCCTGGTCGTGCTGGATCTCTCCATGCCGCGCGTCTCCGGCGCCGACGTCCTGCGGCGCATCCGCGAAGAGCGCCCCGAGCTCCCGATCATCCTGACGAGCGGCTTCAACGAGCCGCACCTCTTGGCCGAGCTCCCGCCCGGCGCGCCGATCGAGTTCATCCAGAAGCCCTTCCGCATCGAGGACCTCTTCGCGCTCTCGCGCCGCCTGCTGGAAGACCGCCGCTCGGCGTGAGCTCACAGGCCGCGGCGCGGCACGCGTTCGTCCCAGGTGCGCGCGAAGACGCGCGCGTCGCCCTCCCAGGCCTCGAGGCGCGCCGCGACCGTGAACGCGCTCTGCGTGCACGCGAGCGTGATCTCCGTCTCGACCGCGACGTTCCAGGCGCCGCGTGCGAGCTCCGTGCGCTGCCTCATGGCCGCGCGCGCGCGTAGGGGATCGGCGGGATGGATGGCGTGCTCCGTGACGATCGCGTCGCCGCCGTCCACGTCGCCGGCGGCGGCGAGGCGTGCGAGGGCCACGCGGCCCTGCGCGTCGAAGCCCGAGCGCGTGCGCACCACGACGTCGCCCGACGCGGGGTCGATCTCCTCGCTCCGCGCGCGGAGGCCGGGGTGGCGCGGCGACCAGTGCGACGCCGGGGCCTGCTCGGGCGGGTCGAAGGGACGGAGCTCGGCGTCGCGCGGATCCGGCGGGCGCACCGGGAGCGAGAACGTGCTCGGCTCGGTGAACAGCGTGAGCCGCACGGGCTCGGGCGACGGCCAGACGATCGGCCAGAAGGCGTTCGAGAGCGCGAGCCGCACGCGATGGCCGGGCGGGAAGGCGTGCGCCGCGTCGTTGAGGAAGAGGGTGACCTCGAGCGGCTCACCGGGCTCGAGCGGTCGGAAGGCTTCGCTCCCGTTGCGATGCGTCAGGTTCGACACGCCGTAGCTCACGCGTCGCGAGCTCCCGTCGGACGCGACGTCGCACAGGCGCGCGACGAGGAACGCGGCCGGCCGATCCGCGGCGACGACGACCCGCACGCACGGTGCGCCGAGGATCTCCACGCGCAGGGCGAGCGGCTCCGAATCGAAGCACAGCGCGAGCGCGTCGTCCTCGCGCTGGTCCTCACCGCCGGCCACGAGCCAGTTCCCCGACGCGCGCCCCAAGGTCTGGGGCGAGGCGATCACGAGCTCCGCGCGCGCGCGCGCGTCGCCCAGGCGATCGGGCGCCAGGTGGAACACGCGCGCGGCGATGCGCGCCGAGGGCCAGCTCGCCTCGGCCACCCAGCGTCCGGGGCGATCACCCGTCCAACCGGGCGGAACGCTCTCGGGCATCCAGACGCGGTAGCGCGGCTCGCGAGCGTGCGGCGAGCCGCGCTCGGCGCCGAGACAGCTTTGCCAGAAGGAGAGCGCCTCCTGCAGGAACCCGATGCTCGGACCGGGTCGCGCGTCGTGCGGATAGTCGTGACCCCACGGCCCGATGAGACCGCGACAGGCGCGGAGCTCGGCGACGAGGCGCGGGATCGCGTTCGAGTAGCCGTCGGCCCAGCCGCCGACCGCGAACACCGGACAGGCGATCGCCGCGTAGTCCTCGCGCACCGAGCCCTGTTTCCAGTACGCGTCGTACAGCGGATGGCCGAGCCATCGCAGCGGATGCGGCTTCGCCGTCGCGAGCCGCTCGAGCCACGTGGCGCGCCAGCTCGCGCCCACGAGCGCCGGATCGGGCGGCTGCGCCACGAGCTGGAAGAACGTCGCGCCCCACCACAGGTTGTCGTTCAAGAGACACCCGCCCATGTAGTGGACGTCGTCGGTGTACCGATCGTCGGTGGAGCAGACCGTCACGATGCCCGCGAGCTCGGGCGGCCGGAGCGCCGCGATCTGCAGCGCGGCGAAGCCGCCCCACGACTTCCCGATCAGCAAGACGGCGCCGTTGCACCAGCTCTGCGCCGCGATCCAGCGGATGGCGTCGACGCCGTCGGCTTGCTCCTGCGGCAGGTACTCGTCGTGCAGCACGCCGTCGGACTCGCCCGAGCCGCGCAGGTCGATGCGCACGGCGGCGAGCCCGTGCCCCGCGAACCAACGGTGCAACGCCTCGTCGCGATCGCGCGTGCCCAGGCGCTTGCCGTAGGGGATGTACTCGACGACGGCCGGCACCGGCCCGCGCTCCGCTCCCTCCGGCAGCCAGAAGCGCGCCGCGAGCCGACACCCATCGCGCATCGGGATCCACGCGTGCTCGATCTCGCGCACGCCGTGGGGGAAGGATTCGACGACGGTCAAGGCTCGGGGGGGCGCGCGCGGGCTCCGCGCCGGCTCGCTCCAAGCCGGAGATTACTGCTTCCTAATGCGCGCGCACGCGGCGAATCACCGACACTTCCGTCACGGTCCGATCCAACGGTGCGCCATGAACTCGCCGCGACTCCACGCCTCACCCCTGCGCTCCCTCTGCCTGCTCGCGATCTTCCTGGGAGGCTGTCGCTCCGAGGTCGCGTTCTACGAGAAGGCCGCCTTCGCCGACCCGGTGATGGACATGAGCGAGGAGCCGCTCGAGACCCACTGGTTCGCCAAGCTCTACTTCTCGCTCGAAGGCAGCATCGGCGGCATCGGAACAGGCGGCGGCGGGGGCTGCGGGTGCTACTGACCCGGGCGGCTGTCGGCGCCCTCCTCGTGCTCCTCGGCGCGCCGGCGCTCGCTCAGGACGAGGGCGCCGGATCCAAAGCGCCGAAGACGACGGCGAACCAAGGCGACCCGGGCACGAGCCGCCTCTCGACGCAGCTCGGTTGGTACCACCACGACGACGGCGGCGGCAACCCGTTCCTGGACGAGGAGCTGACGGTCATCGAGCCGATCATCCTGTGGGACCGCAACGTGTCCGAGGACTTCGGCTACTCGGTGGCGGTCTCCTACGACAACGTCTCCAGCGCCTCGATCGACCGGCTGAGCGAGTTTCCCGAGCAATCCGGCGCCAGCGGCGACAACTACTACGGCGCCGATTTCGCGGCGCGCCACCGGATCGAAGAGGGCAAGTGGATCGGCTGGCAGCTCGGCGCGAGCTTCGAGTACGACTACACCTCCCTGCACTTCGGCGGCAACACCAGCGTGGAGAGCGCCGACAAGAACACGACCCACGGCTTCGCCCTCACCGGTTACTACGACACGATCGACATCATCCGCTTCGACGGTGTCCAATCGGAGGGCTCCGACACGCGCCTGTCGCTGGCCGGAACCTACAGCCTCTATCGAGTGCTCTCGCCGACCTGGGCGAGCGACCTCAGCGCCACGCTCTCGGCCCAGTCGGGCTTCCTCGAGACCCCCTACAACGCCGTGGTGCTGGAGGACCCGAGCTTCCCGCCGAACCCGCTGCTCGACAACCAGGCGCAGGGCATCGAGTTCGCGGAGGAGCTGCCCGACACGCGTCTGCGCGCCGCGCTGCAGTACAGGGCCCGACACTTCCTGCGCGAGGGCACCGCCGTCGAGCTCGGCGGAAGGCTCTACGGCGACGACTGGGGCATCTTGAGCTTCGCGCTGGAGCCGCGCTACTACCGGACGCTCGTCCCGGATCGCCTGCGCATGCGGCTGCGCTACCGCTACTACAACCAGACCGAGGCCGACGACTTCGACGAGCACTTCCTCGGCACGCTGGCCTCCGACCTGCCCGAGTTCCGCACGCAGGACGCCGAGCTGGCGGCCTTCGACAGCCACGGCGTGGGCGTGCGCTTCGACCTGACGCCGGGCGGCCGCCACAGTTGGTACGTCGCCCTGGACTACGAGATGCGCTCCGACGACCTGGACGGGTACTTCGCGAGCTTCGGCTACTCCATCGACTTTTGACGGGAAGGAGCGACCATGCGAATCGGTTGGAACGTCCTGGCGATCGGGCTCTGGCTCGCGAGCCTCGGATCGAGCGGCTGCTCGAGCACGGAACGAGCTCGCGAGCCGAGCGAGGATTCCGTGCAGCTCTCGAGCGAGCTCTTGCGCGCGCCGCTGCGCGACACGGCCGATCGGCCGCTGGTCCTGGCCGACGAGCTCTCGTCCGGCAAGAAGGTCGCCCTGGTGTTCTGGCAGGCGTGGTGCGGTTCCTGTCGCGCTGAAGCGCCGGAGCTCGTGGCCGCGAGCCGCAAGTACCCAGGGATCGAGTTCATCGGCGTCGTCTCGGGCCCGGACGACGCCGTCGACGCCGCCGCGCTGGAGCGCGCGATCCGGGACCTCCGCTTGCCCTACCGCAACGTGCGCGACCGGGACCTCGAGCTCACGAACGCGCTCGACATCACCGTCACGCCGACCATCGTCGTGCTCGGCTCGCACGGCGACGTCCTGTACCGTGGCCACGAGCTGCCCGACTGGGACGCCCTACTCTGAAGCTCCACGCCATGGATCGCAGCGCGCGCGCGAGCGCGACCGGACTCGGGCTCGCTCGCGCGTGGCTCGCGCTCGGCGTCCTCTCGTCCGGTGCGCACGCGAGCCCGGCGCAGGCGCCGGTTCGCGACACGCCGCGCGCCGCCGTCGACGACGACATCGCGAAGTCCACGGTGCAACGCGGCGAAGAGCTCTTGCGCGAGTGGCGCGGCGGCGTGATGGGCACGAGCTTCCAGATCGAGGCGATCGGAGAGGACGCGGCCGAGCTCGACCGCGTCATCGCGCTCGCGCTCGACGAGCTGCGGCGCGTGGAGGACGTCTTCACCGTCTACCGCGAGTCCGAGCTGACGCGCTTGAACGCCCGAGCAGGACAGGGGCCGATCTCGGTCAGCCACGAGCTGGCGGAGGTAATCGCCATCGCCGTGGAGTGCGGGCGGATCACCCGCGGCGCTTTCGACGTCACCTACTTCCCGCTGCGGCCGCTGTGGGACTACAAGGCCGAGCATCCGACGCTGCCGAGCGAGGAACAGATCCAGACCGCGTTGGAGCGCGTCGACTACCGGCGGATCGAGGTCGACCTCGAGCACGACACCGTCGAGCTCCCGAGCGGATTCAGCATCGACCTCGGCGGCATCGCCAAGGGCTACGGCGTCGATCGCGCGATGGGCGTCCTGCTCGCGCACGGCATCCAAAACGGTCTCGTGCAGGCCGGCGGCGACACCAAGGCGCTCGGACGCAAGTTCGACGCGCCCTGGCAGATCGCGATCAAGAACCCGCGCCGGCAGGGCGACGTGTTCGCGGTCCTGCCCGTGGTGAACCAGTGCGTGCAGACCTCGGGCGACTACGAGCGCTTCTTCGTGATCGACGGCCGGCGCTACCACCACATCCTCGATCCGCGCACGGGCCGACCGTCGCAGGGCTGCATGAGCGCGACCGTCATCGGTCCCGAAGCGACGTTCGCCGACGGCATCGCGACGGCGATGTGCATCCTCGGCCCCGACGAGGGCATGGCCCTGATCGAAGAGCTCGAGCGCGTCGAAGCGGTGCTCGTGGGCATGGACGGCCGCGTGCACCTCTCGAGCGGCCTCGCGCAGGCCGGCCTGCCGAGCGAGGTGCGCTGAAGGAGAGCTCTCGCCTCAGCGGCTCCCCGGCTCCGACGAGCCCGCGCGCAAGCCGGCGAGGATCGGCTGAAGCTCCAGGACGATGCGCCGGGCGATGACCTCGTTGCCGCGCTCGTTGAGGTGGCCGTCGCCGCAGGAGAGGTCGACGCCCGCTTCGGTCTGCTCGAGCATCGCCTGATCGACCAAGAAGGTCTGGAAGCCGATGCGCTCGCCGGCCTCGGTCAACCGCTCGGCCAGCCGGGTGCGGAACTCGCTCGGCGGGGCGGCCTCGGGCTGCGCGGTCCCGTCCGGCGACGGACGCACGAACTCCGGCGGCAAAGGGGCGACGGGGGAGTAGAGATAGCGGTCGTGGTGGTGGGCGATGGAGAACGCCACCAGCGGCACGTCGAGGGCGGCGCAGGCCGCGCGCAAGCGCGAGAGCAGCATGAAGGTCAGCGAGTCCGGGTCGCTGATCTCGTCGGCCAGGGCGTCCAGCTGGGCCTTCTCGGACTCGAGAATCCGGGCTTCGCGCGAGGTCGTGGCGCGCCGCTCGAGCACGGCTCGCGCGGAGCTGGCGAGCTGCTGCTCGCTGTCCGCGGGGTTCAGTAGCTGCAGGAACCCCGAGCGCACCCACAGCCGTTGCTGGAGCGAGGCGCGTCGCTTCTCGGGCAGCGGCGCGGGGCTGTTCTCGAGGATCCACTCGCCCGCGTCGGGAGCGCGCGCGTAGCGCGGCTTGGTCAGCTTGCTGTGCTCCACGCCGGCGTTGCCGACGACGTCGTTGAGCACGAAGCAAAGCAGCACGAGGTCGGGCTCGTAGCGCCGCCCCTCGCGCTCGAACATCCACAGCTCCTGGTCGTTGCTGTAGCCGGGGACGCCGAGGTTGACGACCTCCACGCCGGGCCCGAGGTCCTCCTCCACCAGGTCGGCGAAGGCGCGCCCGTTGTCGACGCCCCAGCCCCAGGCCAGGGAGTCGCCCAGCAGCACGACGCGCAGCACGCCCTCCGGCTTCGCGTAGGGATGCTCGCGGTCGCGCAGGCCCTGCGCGTTGATCTCGACGCGATAGCTGAGCTTGGGCCCCTCGATGCGCGTGCGCACGCCGGGCTTGTTCACCCAGCCGATCTCGGGGTCGTGGACCGCGCAGGCTTCGAAGGAATGGCCCGACGGCAGGCCGTTCAGGAGGTCCTCGCCGAGGTAGAGCCGCGCGCCGCCCTCCAGCAGGAGCAGCACGGCCAGCGGAGTGCCCACTGCCAGGGCGCCCCGCACGAGCGGCTTGCGAGTGCGCTCCCCCTCTTGAGGCGTGGACATCGTCGGGATCGCGCGGCGCGCCGGCGCTGCGTCATTGTGAGCCGCCGATCGAGCACCGCGCAAGGCGCGCCGCGGTCGGAGCCGGGAGATCGAGCTCTTCCCCGAAGGGGGGCGCGCTTGGAGGGGGCCGCGGAGGTGCGATCCCGCCGACCGTGGAGCGATCCGCGCGCGGCCGGTACCATCGTCGCCCGACGCGGCGCGCGGGGCGCGGCGTACTTTCTCCGCGATCCACGATGAACCCGAACAGTCTCGAGGAAGAGTTCTTCCACCGTGAGGACCAGCGCCTGCTCGCGCGCATGCGCGAGCTGCGCGAGGCCGAGACCGCGCGCGAGACGCTGTCGCAAGCCACGGGCCTCACCAATCCCGCGGTGCTCGACAAGCTGCTGGCGCTGAAGATCCAGCCCGAGATCATCGCGGCGCTGCGCATCGTCCCGCTGGTCGAGGTCGCCTGGGCCGACGGGTCGATCGACGAGAAGGAGCGCCAGGCCGTGCTCTCCGGCGCCCAGGAGGCCGGCATTCCTGCCGATTCCGCCGCCTACCTTCTGCTCGACGCGTGGCTGAAGCGCAAGCCCGAGCCGCACCTCTTCGCCGCTTGGTCCACGCTGGTCCAGGGCATGAGCGCGTCGCTCCCCGAGGCAGAGGTGGAGGAACTCGAGGCGTCCTTGATGGAACGCGCGCGCCGCGTAGCAGGCGCGAGCGGCGGCGTACTCGGTCTCGGCTCGAAGGTCTCCAAGCAGGAGGCCGCGGTGCTCGAGAAGCTCTCGAAGGCGTTCGAACGCCCGACGAGCTGAGGTGCAGCGGGCGCTCGGCTCGGCGCGAAGAGGGTACGCCCGGAGGGGTTCGAACCCCCGACTTTCAGATTCGAAGTCTGACGCTCTATCCAACTGAGCTACGGGCGCGCGGTGAGTCGGCGGCATCGTAGCGCGCGGCGGCGCCAGCGAGGAGCCCCTTGCGGCCGTCGCGGGCGACTGCGAGCGCCGCACAGAGCCGTCCTGCTCGTGGACGGGGGCGCGGTCAGCGCGAGCCCGACGCGATCTCGGCGAGCAGGCGCTCGGCCTCGCGCAGCTCGCCCTGCGCGGCGGGGACGTCGCGCAACAGAGCCGCCGCTTGGCGCAGGTGGGGCTCGGCTTCGGCCGGGCGCGCCAGGCGCGCGAGGCAGGCGCCGAGCGTGAGCTCCGCGCGGCCGAGCGCGAGCGGCTCCGCGGTCGGTTCGGCGCGCAGGGTCTCGACGGCCTCGGCAAAGGCCCCGAGCGCCTCCGCGAGGGAGCCGCTCACGGCGAGGAAGCGTCCGTAGCCGAAGAGCGCGTCGGAGATGCCGCGCGGCGAGCCCGATGCGCGGCGCAGCGAGAGCACGCGCTGCCAGCTCGCGCGCGCCTCCGCTGGGTGCCCGCGTCGCTGTTGGAGCTCGGCGAGCTTGGCCCAGGAGCCGGCGAGCGCGGGGTGCTCGGGTCCGAGGTGTGCGCGTTCGATCGCGAGCGCCTCGGCCAGGCTCGACTCGGCCGCGTCGAGGTCTCCGGAGAGGATCTGCATCCCGGCCAGGTTGGAGAGCGTACGCCCGAGGCCCTCGCGCCCGGCCTCGCCGAGCCGCCGCTGGCCGGCAGCCGCCTCACCGAGGAGCTCCAGCGCTTCCGCGCGCTGGCCCGCCTGCCAGGCCGGCGAGGCGAGGTTCGCCATCGACTGCAGGGTCAGCGGGTGGTGGTCCGTGAGGACGGCGCGGCGGATCGCGAGCGCCTCCTCGAGCGCCTCGCGCGCGAGCTCCGACTCCGCGCGGTCGAGGTGCACGAGCGCGAGGTTGTTCAAGCTCTCCGCGACGGAGAGCGAGTCGCGTCCGCCCGAGCGCCGCAGGGCGAGCGCCTCGCGGTGCAGGAGCTCGGCGCCGGCGAGGTCGCCCCGGCCGCGCAGGCAGACGGCGAGGTCGTTCGCGGCGGTCGCGACGTCGGTGTGCGTGCCCGCGGGCAGGGCGCGGTGCAGCGCGAGCGCCTCGCCGAAGAGCCGCTCCGCCTCCGGGACGAGCCCCCGCGAGTGGGCGAT
This sequence comes from uncultured Planctomycetaceae bacterium, assembly GCA_964413535.1. GTDB lineage: Bacteria > Planctomycetota > UBA1135 > UBA1135 > CAYPTB01. Next base: position 13,845 of record CAYPTB010000004.1, read on the forward strand.
CAGGCCCGCGCTGCGCAGCGACAGAGCGTACTCGAGGCTCCGCTCGCCGAAGGTCGCGGCGCGGATCGCGCGCGCCTCGGAGACGAGCGCCAGGGCCTCGTCGTACAGGCCGAGGCGCAGGCAGACCTTCCCGAGCGCATCGAGCAGGTTCGCGCGCAGGTGCGGGGCGTCGGCGTGCTGGAGGCGCACGCGCTCGACGTGCAGGCGGACGCGTTCGAGCGCCGCGGCGACGCGCGCCTCGTCGCCCGCGAAGTCGGACGTCAGGAACGTGTCCATCACGAACTCGGCGATGCCCTCGAAGGACTCGGCCTCGATGCGCGCGTGCTGCGCCTCTTGCCGCGTGAGACGCTCGCTGCGCAGCGTGGCGACGAACGCACTCGCGCCCGCCAGCAGGACGAGGAGGGCGGCGGCGACCGCGATCCGGTTGCGCCGCACGAACTTCGATGTGCGGTAGGCGAGCGAGTCCCCCCGCGCGTTCACCGGCTGTCCGGCGAGATGGCGCTCGAGGTCTTCGGCGAGGGCCAGCGCGGAGGCGTAGCGGCGGTCGGGCTCCTTGCGCAGCGCCATCAGCACGATGCGGTCGAGATCGCCCTCGAGCTTGCGCCGGAGGGCCGACGGAGTCGTCGAGCGACGTGCGGCGATCTCGCTCGACGAGCTCGGCGCGTCTTCCCAGCGACGGAGCGCTGCGACGCTCGGACGCTCCGGTGCGAGCTCGAGGACCCTACGCTGCCACTCGACTGGAGCGATGCCCGTGTGTGCTTCGAACGGCTTACGGCCGGCGAGCAACTCGTACAGCACGACGCCGAGCGAATAGATGTCCATCGCGGTCGTCACCGCGCCGCTGGTGAACTGTTCCGGGCTCGCGTACGCCGGCGTCAGCACGCGGGCGAGGGTCTCGGTCGCGACTCCGATCTCCACCTCGTCGAGTAGCCGCGCGATCCCGAAGTCGAGCAGTTTCGGCACGCGTTGCTCGTCGACGATCAGGTTCGACGGCTTGATGTCGCGGTGGACGACGAGGCTCTGGTGCGCGACGTGGACCGCGCGGCAGATCGTGGCGAACAGGCGCAACCGCGCGTCGATCGGCAGGCTGCGATGGTCGCACCAGCGGTCGACCGGATCGCCCTCGACGAGCTCCATCACGAGCCAGGGCGTGCCCTCCGGAGTCGTTCCGCCGTCGTAGAGGCGGGCGATGTTCGGATGGTTCAGTGCCGCGAGCGCGCGGCGCTCGGACTCGAAGCGTCGCACGGCCGTGTCGCTCATGCGCTCGGCGCGGATCAGCTTGACCGCGACGTCGCGCTCGAACAGCCCGTCGGTACGCCGTGCGCGGTACACCACGCCCATTCCGCCCGAGCCGAGCAGCGCGGTCAGGTGGTAGGGTCCGATCTGGCGCCCGACGAGCGAGTCCTCGCGCGGGAGCCAGGTCGCACTTCGGAACGCCTCGAAGGGCTCGTCGGAGCCCTCGTCCCCGGCGAGCAGCTTGCGAACCTCGGCGGCTAGCTCGGGGTCGCGCGCTTCCTCGGCCGCGAGTGCGGTCGCGCGTTTCGCCGGCTCTGCGTCGGCCAGTTGCAGGAAGAGCGCCTCGACGGCGCGCCAGCGGTCAGCCTCCATCGCCCGAGAGCTCCTGACGCAGCCAGGCGCGCCCGACGCGCCACTCGCGCGCGACGGTGGACTCGGAGACGCCGAGCAGACTCGCGATCTCCGCGTTCGTCGCGTCGGCGAAGAAGCGCAGCTCGACGATGCGCGCCTTCTCCGGCGAGAGCGCGGCGAGCCGCTCGAGCGCCGCGTCGAGCGCGAGCCAGCGCTCGTCCCCGTCGTCCCCGCCTTCCATCGGCGGCGCGTCCTCGACGCGACTCCAGGCGCCGCCGCGTCGCAGGCTCGCGCGCCGGCGCGAGTGGTCGACGAGCACGCGCCGGATCGCGCTCGCCGCGGCGCCGAAGAACTCCGCGCGGTTCTCGAACGACGCGTCGGCGCCCGCGAGCCGCAGGAAGGCCTCGTGGACGAGGGCCGTCGGCTGCAGCGTGTGGTTCGCGCGCTCCCCGGCCAAGGCCCGGCGCGCCATCGCCCGCAGCTCCTCGTAGAGCAGGGACGCGAGCGCCTCGGGCGCCGTGGGGAGGGCAGGGCGCTCGCTCTCGCCGGAGTCGGGCGTGCTCGTCATGGCGGCTTCCGACCCTATCACGCACGGCGGCGGGGGGGCGGAGCGAGCCCGACGTCGCTCGGCGGCAGTTCCGGCGGAATCCTGACTGGCCGCGGGCGCGGCCTGCGCACGAACCTGCGGATGCGGCCCCTGCGCGGGGCCGGTCGCCCGCCACCCACCCCCGTCCCCGTCCAGCCATGCAACCCTCACCGCCGCCCTCGTCCCTCCTCGCCGCCCTCGTCCTCGCGGTCGCCGGCGCTCTCCCCGCGCTCGCCCAGGGCCCGACCCACGAGCTCGTGGTGATCGAGCCGGACAGCACCTATTCCCTCGCCATGACCGGCTGCTCCGACGTCAACGACCTCGGCCTGGTCGTCGGCGTGACCTGGGTCGGCGGCGCCTTCGTGCACTTCGAGTGGACCGCGCAAGCCGGCTTCACCTACCCGACGCACACCCCGCCGGGTGGCGAACGCCGGATCAACAACCGCGGCGACTCGGTGTTCTTCGCCGGCACGCCCGACCTCGTGCTCGCCGACGGGACCCACGTGCCGATCCCCGACCCGATCGGAGGCTGGAGCGGCAGCGGCAAGTCCGACCTGAACGACGCGCTGACCGTGGTCGGCCAGGGCGTCCCGTCGAACACGAGCAGCACGGTCTTCCACTGGACGCCGAGCGGCGGGTCCCAGAGCGTCCTCGTCTACGCCGCGAGCAGGCTGCGGCGCGTCAACGCCTACGGCACCGCGGTCGGCTATCGGCTGTTCAACGACACCGACCAGGAGGCCTTCGTCGTCGACGTGCACACGGGCGCGTGGGTCGACCTCCACGCGCTGCTGCCGGCCCCCGGCCTGAGCGAGGCCTTCGACGTGAACGACGCCGGCCTGGTCCTCGGTACCGGCCCCGACGGCACGTCAGTCAGTGCCTGGGTGTGGTCGGCCGCGACGGGCTTCGTGTTCCTGCCCGGTCTCGACGGCGGCCCGACGATGCGCGTGTACCCGAGCGCGATCGACAACGCCGGCCGGGTCGTCGGAAGCGCGCTGACGGGCGCGGGCGACTTCCACGCGTTCCTGTGGGATCCGCAGACCGGCATGACCGACCTCCACGCCCTCTACGCGACCGGCGACTTCCGCCTCGTCGAGGCGCTCGACATCAGCGAGAACGGCGTGATCATCGGCCGGGGCTTCCACGGCACCGCGTGGGGCCCCGACCGCGGCTTCATCCTGCGTCCGCTCGTCGCGGGCCCGGGCAGCGCGGGCGGCGAGATGGGCGACTTCGTCACGACCGGCGCGCCTCCCGCCCGGAAGCCCAAGCGCTGACGCGCGCCCGCCTCCGCGCGCGCCGGGCTCCTCCTCGGGCCCGGCGCGCGCTCTCGTTCGGGGAGAGCACGGCCGACGGCGCGCGGGGCGGGGAGTATCATCGCGCGCTCGACCGCGCGAGCGCCCGTTGAAGCCCGACCCGCACGCCAAGGCCTCGATCCCCGACCTGCTGCAAGAGAAGGGCGGGCTCGCTCCCGGCGTCGCGCGCGCGCTCGCGCGTGAGACGGGCGTGCCGGAGGCCGACGTGTACGGCGTCGCGAGCTTCTTCCACCTGCTCGCGCGGCCGCACGAGAAGGTGCGCGTGTGCACCGGGCTCTCGTGCATGCTCGCCGGCGCCGACGCCGTGCTCGCCGCCGCGCAGGCTTCGGGCCTCCCGGTCGAGGCGACCTCCTGCCTCGCGGGCTGCGACGTGGCGCCGGCCGTGCTGCGCGACCGCCGCGTGTTGCCGAACGTCACCGTCGAGGACGTCGAGCGCGCGGCGGGGGACTGGCAGAAGCTCACCTCGCAGGGCGGCGCGAGCGAGACCCTTTGGCGCGGCGCGATCGGCCCCGCGGACCGCGCGGACGACGAGCTCGTGCTGCACCTTTCGCGCGAGCCGGATTTCACCGGCCGCGCCTTCGCGCGCGCGCGCGAGCTCGGCCCCGACGCGATCGTCGCCGCGATCGAGCGCTCCGGCCTGCAGGGCCGCGGCGGCGCGGGCTTCCCGGCCGCGATCAAGTGGAAGGGCGTGCGCGCGCAGGCGGAGCGCACGCGCTACGTCGTGCTGAACGCCGACGAGGGCGAGCCCGGCACGTTCAAAGACCGCGAGGTGCTCCTGCGGCGTCCCGACCTCGTGCTCGAGGGCCTCGCGATCGCCGCGTTCGCGGTAGGAGCGCGCGACGTGTACCTGTACCTGCGCGGCGAGTTCGAGGTGCCCTGGCGCGTCGTCACCGACGCGATCGAGCGCTTCGCGCGCTCCGGCGTCCTGGGCGACGTGACGTTCCACATGCACGCCGGCCAGGGCGCCTACATCTGCGGCGAGGAGACGGCGCTGATCGAAGCGCTCGAGGGCAAGCGCGGCATGCCGCGCTTGAAACCGCCGTTCCCGGTGGAGGTCGGGCTGTGGGGCAAGCCCACGCTCGTGCACAACGTCGAGACGATCGGCTGCGTGCCGCCCATCGTCGAACGCGCGGCGGAGCACGGCGTCGAGCGCGCCGGCGACTGGTTCCGCCGGCTTGGCCGCACGGAGCCCGGCACGAAGCTCTACTGCGTGAGCGGCGCCGTCCGCCGCCCCGGCACCTACGAGCTCGCGCTCGGCGTGACGCTCGACGAGCTCGTGGAAGCCGCGGGCGGCTACACCGGCGAGCTCAAGGCCTTCAGCCCGGGCGGCGCGAGCTCGGGTTTCCTGCCGGCGTCCGAGCGCTCGCTCCCGCTCGACTTCAAGTCGCTCGCCGCCGCCGGCTCGATGCTCGGCTCGGCCGGCGTCGTCGTGCTCGACACGTCGGTCGACATGCGCTGGGCCGCCCTCGAGGAGCTGCGCTTCTTCGAGGCCGAGAGCTGCGGCCAGTGCGCCCCGTGCCGCATCGGCACCTACTTCCTGCGCGACACCCTCGAGCGCCACGTGACGAACGGCAAGCGCGGCGAGAAGTCCGCGAGCGGACTCGCGCATGTCGCTGAAGCCGCCTGGCAGATGAACGAAGGCTCGATCTGCGGCCTCGGCCAAGCCGCGCCGCTCCCGCTCACGAGCGCCATGAAGCACTTCCCCGACGAGTTCGGCGCGGCGGCAGGCACGGCGCCGTGAGAGCGGTTGCCGTCCCTCGCGACGTCGATCTCGGCGAGTAGCTCTCGAACCGGAGCGATCCAGCCGTGCGCAGCTTCAACATCGTGGTCGAGCGAGATCCAGACACTCGGCTCTACGTCGGCTCGGTTCCCGGTTGGCCCGCCGCGCACAGCCAGGGCGCGACGCTCGACGAGCTCGATCGAAACCTCCAGGAGGTGATCGCTAGGCTCCTCGAGGACGGCGAGCCCGAGTTCGAGTCGGAGTTCGTGGGCGTCCGGACGATCCGCGTCGCGGACCCCGCCTGAAGCCGCGCGAGAGCGATGCGGGGCGCGGCCGTGCCTAGACTCGCCGAGAGCCTCCGCCCTCCGGACACTTGCCGCTCACAGGCTCCCGTCCGGCGCGAGGCGCATGACGAAGACGTCGCGCGCTCCGCCTTGGGGGCCGCCCAGGTTGCCGGTCGTGTAGCCGGCGACGGCGATCGTGTCGTCGGGAGCGAGGCAGACGCCTTGGACCCAGTCCTGCATCTTCGCGCCGAGGCCGTGCAGCGCGCTCGTGGTCGCTCCGATCTGGGACACCCGCAACACCTCGCCGTCGGTGCTTCGGAACTTCGCGGTGAAGACGTCGTTTCGGTGCGGACCGGCGTTGGGCTCGTTCAGCGAGCCGGTGGTCGAGCCGGCGACCACGATGTCGCCCGCCGAGTCGATGCAGCAACCCACCACGGACTCGACCCGCTTGATCTCGATGAGTCCGAGATCGTTGGCGGTGGTGACTCCGATCTGCCGGGCCCACACGAGCTCGAGGTCGAGGTCGAAGCGCGCGACGAACGCGTCATGACCACCGTTCGGCTCCGAGAGCTCGTTCGTCGTGCCTCCGGCGAGGTAGATGGCTCCCGAACGGGGATCGATCGCGAGGTCGCCGGCTCCCTCCTCGTCCGTCAGCAAGCTGCGAGAGGCGAGCGGGACGCCCTGCGCGTCGAAAGTAAGCATCGTGGTGGAGTTCAGGATGTCGATGCCTACTGGCACCCCGAAGTCCCAGAACTCGCTCGAACACACCAGCACGATCGACCCCGACGGATGCAGCGCTAGCTTGGGCGCGAAGTCGAAGCCCTGCGTGTCGAAGCCGACGCGCGCCGAGCTCATCCATCCCATCTGGCGCACCCACCGGAGCCGGCCACTGTCGGAGAAGCGCGCGAGGAAGACGTCGGACGCGTCCCAATTGATATCGGCGAGACTCCCTCCGGTTTCGCCCGCCAGGTACACGTCGCCCGAGGGATCGACCACGATGGACCCGGCCCGCTCGTAGTCCGACGTGTCGATCGAGCCTCCCTTGGGCGACGCGAACGTCGCCGCCGTCTCCGCACCGAGCTGGCGCAACCACTGGAGCGAACCGTGCTCGTCGAACTTGGCGAGGAACACGTCGGAGTAGAGGCCGCCGTTCGTCTCGCCGAGGCTGCCATACGTCGTGCCCGCGACGTAGATCGATCCGTCCGAGGCGACGGCGAGGCCGGCCGCACGCTCGCTCGAGCTGGCGTCACCACCCGGTCCTGCCGGATCGCCGTGGAGCGCAGGGATCCTCGCAGCGGTCGTCGCTCCGATCTGGCGGATCCACTCCGGATCACCCGCCGGACCGAAGCGCGCCAGAAAGACGTCGGTCCCGTCCGACGGGCCCGCGTGCGGCTCTCCCAAGGATCCATAGGTTTCTCCGAGGACGATCACGGCGCCCGAGGGCAGCGCGACGATCGCCGTGGCCTCGTCCTCGAGCGCCGCCTCGCCGCCGGGGAAGTGCGTCGCGCCTAGCTGGGTGACGAAGGTGGGGAGGTGCTGCGAACTCGCCGCGGCCGAGCGCTGGCCCGCGGCGGGGAGTGCGAGGGACGCGACGCACAGGCACGCGACGGCGCACTGGAAGCGGGTCATGGCGCTCTTCTCACAGGCTCCCGTCCGGGTTCAGGCGCATCACGAAGACGTCGGAGTTTCCTGCGTTGGACTCCGCGAGGTTGCCCCCGGTCGAGCCGGCGAGGACCATCGTGTCGCGCGGGCCCAGGGAGATGTCGAAGGGATAGTCCGATCCCTTGGGGTCGAGACCGTGCAGCGCGCTCGTCGTCTTCCCGATCTGCGACGTCCACACGAGCTCGCCGTCCGAACCGCGGAGCTTGGCCGTGAGCACGTCTGCGCCGCCGCCGTTCGGCTCGCCCAACGACGCAGTGGTCGAGCCCGCGAGGATCAGATCACCCGCTGCGTCCACGCACAGTCCGCCCACGATGCCGAGCGACGGCGTGTCGGGTGCGAACCACTCGAGACGGAGGTCCTTGTCGAAACTCGCGACGAAGGTGCCGCTGTTCCCGCCGCCGTAGCTTTGGCCGGCGACGAAGATCCGGCCGGACGTAGGGTCGATCGCGAGAGCGGAGACGCCCTCGGAGTTCGTACCCGGCAGGGGGACTGCTGCGAGCGGCGTCCCTTCACCGTCGAAGCTGAACAGCGTGACGTAGGAGTCGACCTGGATGACCCAGCCCGGCAGGAAATCCCAGAGCTCGCTCGAGGCGGTCATCACGATCGCACCGGAAGGATGCAAAGCGATCTGCGGGTTGTATTCCTCGCCGATGGAATCGAATCCGACGATCCCGGAGCTCACGGCTCCCATCTGCCGCAGCCATTGGAGCCTGCCGTCCGCGGAGAACCGAGCGAGGAAGACGTCGCTCGGGAAGCCGTCCCAGGTGCCGTTGTATTCGGCGAGATCGCTGGAGGTGGTGCCCGCCACGTACACGTCGCCGGACGGATCGATCAGCATGGAGTGGCCCCAACTGTCACCGTACTCGTGGAGCTTGGTGCCCCACGGCTGCACGAACACGGCTTTGGTCTCCTCGCCGATCTGTCGCAGCCACTGCAGGGCTCCGTCCGCATCGAACTTCGCGAGGAACATGCTGCCGTTGTCGATGTTCGTCTCGGCGAGATCGCTCTGCGTGTATCCGGTGACGTAGATCGATCCGTCCGCGCCCACGGCAAGGTCGGAAGCGAGGTCCCAACCGGTGGCGTCGCCGCCGGGCCCGTGGGCATCACCGTTGACCCGCGGGATGCTCTCCGCGCTCGAGGAACCGAAGTGCCGGATCCACTCGAGGCTTCCGACGAGATCGAAGCGCGCGAGGAAGATGTCCGGCGCCATGTTCGGTCCTGCGTGGGGTTCGCCGAGGGACGAGTACGTCCTTCCCGCGATCACCACCGCGCCCGAGGGCAGCGTGCCCACGGCCTCGGCCGAGTCGTAGTGCGAGGCTCGCTTGAACGGGAAGTGCGTCTTGCCGAGCTGCGTGACGAAGGTTGGAAGCTGTAGCGCCTCGATCGACGGCGAAGGCGACGATGCGTGCTGACCTGCCGCGACGGGTGCGAAAAGCATCAGGGGTGCGAGCAGACCGATTGTCGTGCGTTTCACGGCGGACCTGGTCGAAGGGAAAGGTTCGGAAGCGGGATCCAGTCGGCTGCACTCGCTCGATCGGGAGGGCCGAGCGCGGCGATCGCGCGCTGCACAGGACCAGTTGGAGCGACGCGGCTGCGAGTCGCGTCTCCTGTGCACGATGCTCCTTGCACGGCGTCCCATCTCACAGCGTCCCATCGGGTGCGAGCCTCATCACGAACACGTCGGAGGATCCGGCCTTGAAGTCACCGAGGTTTCCCGTCGTCCCGCCGGTGAGGACGATCGTGTCGTCCGAACCCAACGCGAGTCCACCGACGACCTCGTCCCCCTTGGCGCCGAAGCCGTGGAGCTCGCTCGTGGTCTTCCCGAACTGCGCGACCCAAACGAACTCGCCGTCCTGGGTGTCGAACTTCGCCAGGAAGACGTCGGACGTCTTGGCTTTCGCATTCGGCTCGCTCAACGATCCGAGCGTCCAGCCGGCGAGGATCAGGTCGCCTGCGCTGTCGAGAACGATTCCGGCGATCTTCTCGTTCTGCGCGATGCTCTTGAGCCCGAGATCCACGCCCGCCGTCTGTCCGATCTGTCGGATCCACTGCAGGTCGAGGTCGGCATGGAAGGTCGCGACGTAGACGTCGGTCTGGCTCCCTCCTCCTCCCGCCTCGCCGAGGTAGCCCCTCGTCGTCCCGGCGAGGAAGATGCGACCCGACGGGCTCTCCACCGCGACGCCGGCGGCGAACTCCCTGTCCGTACCGGGCAGCGAGCGCGACGCGATCGGTCTCCCGTGCGAGTCGAAGGTGACCAGGGCGACGTACGTCCCGTAGGACGTGAATCCGTCCGGGTAGTGGTAGGAGAACTCGCTCGCAGAGGCGAGCACGATCGACCCGGAGGGTTGGAGCGCGATGTCCGCTGTGCGGTCGTGGCCCTTGGTGTCGAAGCCCACCTTCGGCGAGCTCGTCGCCCCCATCTGGCGCAACCACTCGAGCCGGCCCTCGGCGGAGAACCGCGCGAGGAAGACGTCGCGGTCGTGTTGGTAGCTCGTCGTGCCGTTCTTCTCGGCCAGGTCGCCCGACGTGTGGCCCGCGACGTACACCGCGCCCGACGGGTCGATCAGGATCGACGAAGCGACATCGGATCCCGAAACGTCGCCGAGCTTCGACGCTTGCACCGGTGGAGAGAACGAAGCCTTCGTCTCGGCGCCGATCTGGCGCAGCCACAGGAGCGAGCCGTGCTCGTCGAACTTCGCGAGGAACACGTCGTCGCCGCCCCCGTTCGTCTCGCCCAGGCTGCTCGACGTGGAGCCCGTCACGTAGATCGACCCGTCCGCGTCGACCGCGAGGTCGCCCACCCGATCGGCGCCGCTCGCGTCGCCGCCCGGTCCCGCGGGATCGCCGTTCGCCTTCGGAATCGCCGGAGCCGTCGTCGCGCCGAGCTGCCGGATCCAGTCGAGTTCGCCCTGCGGATCGAAGCGCGCGAGGAAGACGTCGGGCTCGGTGCTCGGCCCTGCGTGGGCCTCGCCGAGAGTGGAGTAGGTCGTCCCGGCGACGAGCACCGCGCCCGAGCGCAGCGCCACGACCGCATCACCCGAGTCCGACTCGGTCGCTCCGCCGGTGGGGAAGTGCGTCTTGCCGAGCTGGGTGACGTAGGTGCCGAGGCCCTGCGCGTGGCTCGCGACCGCGCGACGTCCGGAGGCGGCCGGGACGAGCGCGAGGACGGCGAGTCCGAAGAGCACGGGTTTCAGAAGGACATCTCCCGAGCGCAGGGTAGCCCCGGATGCGGGAGTCGGGTGGGGCGAGCTCCCGAATCGCCGAAGCCCTTCATGGGGAAGGCTGCGGGCGCCTAACAGCACGGCTCTCCATGGTCGTGGGATGGCGGAGCGTGGCGCTCACAAGCTCCCGTCGGGATTCAGCCGCATGACGAGCACGTCGCTCGAGCCGCCGTACCCGTCGCCGCCGAAGTTGCCGAAGCTCGAGCCGCACACGACGATCATCCCGCTTCGATCGACGTCGAGGGCATTCGCCCAGTCGGCGAACTTCGCGATGGCGCCGTTGTGCGGACCTGTGATGGCGCCGAACTGCGTCGTCCATTGGATCGCGCCGTCGTCCGCCTGCACGCTCGCGACGAAGATGTCGGTCTTCCCGGCATTCGGCTCGCTCAATGCCGCCTCGGTCGCGCCCACGAGGACGGGGTTGCCGTCGGCGCCGAGGTGCAGCCCTCCGACCGACTCGAGCTTCTGGTCGCCCGGGGCGGAGAATCCGATCGAGGAGGGGAGACCGGCGCCGATCTGCCGCGCCCACGCGAACGCGAGCCCCGGAGGGCCGACGTCGAAGCTCGCGACGTAGGCTTCGCTCCAACCGAAGCCCGCGAACGACAGGGATTGACCCGAGTTGCCGGCGAGGAAGATGCGATCGGACCGGGGATCGACAGCCAAGGACTTGGCGGTTGCGTGGAAGCCGCTGGGCATGCGCCGAGACGCGACGAGGCTCCCGTCGGGATCGAAAACGTACACCGTTGCGAAGAACGTCCAGTCGAGGCCTAAGAAGTCATCCGTGCTGCTCGCGAGCACGATCTGGTCGGGAGGTCGGAGAGCGATGTCCGCGGCCTCGTCGTCCCCCAAGGCGACGATCTGCCGCACCCAGTCGAGCCGTCCGTTGGCTGAGAAGCGCGCGAGGTAGGCGTCCCGCAATCCTTCGGGACTGTTCTCGACGAGGGAGCCACCGGTGGCGCCGGCGACGTACACCGCGCCGGACGGGTGGAGCAAGAGGGAGGTCGCGCTCTCCACGCTCGAGGGATCGAGCGTCGTTCCGGACGGCGTCGGCGAGAGCGCCGTCTCGACGCCAAGTTGGCGCAGCCATTGGAGGCCGCCGTCCCGGTCGAACTTGGCGAGGAACAGGTCGGAGAGGCCGGCGTTGGTCTCCCCGGGACTGCCCCAGGTCGATCCCGCGACGTAGATCGACCCATCCCGCCCGACGGCGACGTCTCCGACGAACTCGCTGTCGCTCGCGTCACCGCCCACGCCGAGCGCATTCCCGTTCAGCCCCGGGATGGTCGGTCCCGTGATGGCGCCGATCTGCCGAATCCACTCCAGGTTGCCGAGGGGATCGAAACGGGCGATGAAGGCGTCGCTGGAGCTGCTCGTTCCCGCATGCGGTTCGCCGAGGGAGCCGAATGTCTCGCCGGCGACGATGACCGCTCCCGACGGCAGCGCAACGACGGCATTGGCCGAGTCCCTGAGCGACGTGTCGCCGCCGGGAGCGGTGTAACCGATCTGCGTGACGTAGGTGGGGAGGTGCGCCGCGCCACTCGACTGTGTCCGCTGCGCATCGGATGGAGCGGTCGTGCAGATGAAGCTCGCGACGGAGAGGACGAGCGCCGGGTACGACGCGGAGATCACTGCCCGTCTCCGGGCGCTGCCGTCACAGGCTTCCATCGTGGTTCAGGCGCATAACGAAGACGTCGGCGCCGTTGACGACGCCCCCGTTGCTCGGCTCCGCGAGGCTGCCGCCGGCGTAGCCGGTGACCACGATCGTTCCGCGCGGACCGAGGTCGAAGGCGCGCACGTTTTCGGCGCTGTTGATGCCGAGTCCGTAGAGGAGACAGGTCGTCGTCCCGATCTGGGACACCCACTCGACACGCCCGTCGGAGCCGGCGAGCTTGGCCGTGTACACGTCCTGGATCGCAACAGGCTCGTTCATCGAGGAACTCGTCAGCCCGGCCAGGATCACGTCGCCCGCGTCGTCGACGCGGATCCCCGCGCCGGTCTCGAGGCACCGAAGAAGGTCGAAGTTCGCGACTCTGCGAAGGCTTGGGCGCATCGAGATGCTCTCACAGCTCGCCTTTCGGGGTCAGCCGCATCACGATCACGTCGCTAGAACCCGCTTGAGGTTCTGCGAGGTTGCCGCTCGTCCCACCGGTGATGGCGATCGTGCCGCGCGGACCCAAGGCGAGGTCTCGCGCCCAATCGTTTCCCAGGGCTTCGAGGCCGTGGAGAGTACTCGTGATATCACCGATCTGGGACACCCAGAGCACCTGCCCGTCCGAGCCGTTCAGTTTCGCCGTGAAGATGTCGGTTCCCCCCGCGCTCCACGCGGCCAAGGAACCATACGTGAAGCCGGCGAGGATCAGATCGCCTGCGCGATCGATGCAGAGTCCAGCGACGTAATCGTCCGTGTTGACTTGGAGCCCGAGGCTCGCTGCGGTCGTCTTGCCGAGCTGACGAATCCACTCCAACTCGAGATCGACGTCGAACTTGGCGACGAAGGCGTCGAGCCCGCCTCCGTTCGTTTCTCCCAGGCTGCCTCCCGTGTGACCGGCGAGGAAGATCTTGCCCGAGGAGTCATCGACCGCGAGCCCACCAACTTCCTCGTAACCCGTGCTCGGTAGGTCTTTGGACGCAAGCAGCGTCCCGTGCGGGTCGAAGGTGAACAGCGTGACGTAGTAGTCCCAAATGAACGGCAGATCGACGTACTCAGTCGTGCACGCCAACACGATCGAGCCGGATGGATGCACCGCGATCTCCGGCGAAAACTCCCAGCCCTCGTAATTGGATCCAGCTTGCTGCCGCAACCACTCGAGCCGGCCGTCGGGGGAGAAGCGCGCGAGGAAAACGTCGAACTTAGCGTTGCCCGCCACATACACGGCACCCGTGGGATCGATCAGGATCGACGTACCGCCGTTGTAGTCCGAGGCATCGAGCCTGCCGGGAAGAGTTACGACCGTGGCCGACGTTTCGACACCGAGTTGGCGAACCCATTGAAGCGAGCCGTGCGGGTCGAGCTTGGCGAGGAACAAGTCGCTGCCAGAGACCGTCTCTCCGAGGCTGCTGTGCGTCGTGCCCGTAACGTAGATCGATCCGTCCGCAGCCACGGCGAGGTCGTCGGCGACATCCCATGAACTAGCATCCCCGCCAGGCCCGGCAGGATTGCCGTTGAGGGCCGGAATGGTCGCGGCCGTGATCGCCCCGAGCTGACGGATCCACTCGACGTTGCCAGCAGGATCGAAGCGAGCGACAAAAGCGTCCGGAGTGTCGGTTGCTCCTGCGTGTGGCTCTCCGATCGATCCGTAGGTCCTTCCGGCGACGAGCACTGCGCCCGACCGCAACACAACGATTGCCTCACCCTCTTCGGAGTGTGAAGCCCCGCTCACCGGATAGTGCCCGAGGCCGAGCTGCGTGACGTAGGTGGGAAGCTGCCGAGCCTCGATCGCGGGAGAGCGCTGTCCCGCGGCGGGGGAGACGAGGAGCAGGACGGAGAGACCGAAGAGCGCGGACTTCTTCACAGCTTGCCGTCCGGTGTCAGGCGCATCACGAAGACATCCGCGGCTACGCCACTGGATACGCCAGGTCCGCCGTGGGGCTCCGCTAGGCTCCCGCTCGTGGTTCCCGTAAGAACGATCATGCCGCCGGGAGCCAGATCGCCTGTCACGAAGCCCTCGGAGCTCTTGAGCGAGAGGCCATGCTGAGCGCTCGTGGCTTTTCCGATCTGGGAGACCCACACGAGGGAGCCGTCGGAACCGCGCATCTTCGCCGTCAGGACATCCGAGAACGGAGCGTTCTGCTCGTTCCACGATCCGCCCGTTCCCCCCACGAGGATCAGATCGCCTGCTTCGTCGATACAGATCGATCCGATGCCATCGTTCTTGGTGATGTCCAAGAGACCGAACTGCGCGGCAGTATGGGTTCCGAGCTGGCGGACCCATTCGAACTCGAGGTTGGTGTCGAAGCTCGCGACGAATGGGTCGAGGCTGCCCGATTCCTCTTCCGGGATCAGGCCTGCCGTGTATCCCCCGAGGAAGATTCGACCCGATCGTGGGTCGACGGTGAGACAGGCCTCTATCTCCAAACTCGGCGCAGGCAAGCCACGAGATGCGAGTGGGTTGCCATGCGCGTCGAACGTGAACAACGTGACGTAGTTGTCGATGTCGAGAATTCCTCCGGGCAGGATGGGGTTCCAAAGCTCGCTCGAGCACGCCATCACGATCGATCCGGAAGGATGCAACGCGATTTTCGGCCAGTAGTCCTCGCCCCAGGAATCGAATCCCACTTGCGGTGAGCTCAGCATTCCCATCTGACGCAGCCACTGGAGTCGGCCATTCGCGGTGAATCGGGCGAGGAACACGTCGCTACCGATTCCGCCGCTGCGAGTGCCATTGGGCTCGGCAAGGTCGTCGTAGGTTTGTCCAGCAACGTACACATCACCCGCAGGATCGACGATCACCGACGAGCCCCCGCTGCTGCTGGACATGTCCAGCGATCCGCCCCATGGGGCAACGAATGTCGACTTCGTTTCGACACCGAGTTGGCGCAGCCATTGAAGCGACCCGTGCGGATCGAACTTGGCGAGGAACATGTCGCTGTAACTGCTCGTCTCGCCGAGATCGCCCGACGTGAACCCCGTGACGTAGATGGATCCATCCGAGGCCACGGCGACGTCCATGGCGCGGTCATACTTGCTGGCGTCGCCGCCGGGCCCACCGGGATTGCCGTTGAGCGCGGGAATCGTCGGACCCGTGATCGCTCCGATCTGACGAACCCAATCGAGGTTCCCGAGGCGATCGAAGCGCGCGAGGAAAGCATCTGGGTCGTCCGCTCCTCCGTGCGGCTCCCCGATGGATCCGTTCGTGGTGCCTGCGATGAGCACTGCTCCCGAACGCAAGGCCACGATCGCACTCGGCCAGTCACCGACCGCCGCCTCACCTCCCGGGAAGTGCGTCTTGCCGAGCTGGGTGACGTAGGTCGGAAGGTGCCGAGCCTCGATCGCGGGAGAGCGCTGTCCCGCGGCGGGGGAGACGAGGAGCAGGACGGAGAGACCGAAGAGCGAGGACTTCTTCACAGCTTGCCGTCCGGCGTCAGGCGCATCACGAAGACGTCAAGGACTCCTAGTCCGAAGACGTCGGGGACTCCGGCATTCGGCTCCGCGAAGTCGCCGGTCGTATATCCGGCAACAACGATCGCGCCGCCAGGTCCGAAGGCCATCCCTTGCACGGCCTCCTTGCCATACGTCTCCAGGCCGTTGTCGACACCAGCCGTGTACCCGATCTGGGAGAGTCCAAGGACTTCGCCGTCGGCGGCGCGCAATGTGGCGATGAAGACGTCGGAGTGTTGTCCGGCGCCCGTGTTGTGCTCGACGAGCGACCCGTACGTTTCCCCAGCCAGGATCAGGTGCCCGTTGCGATCGAGGCCGAGTGCGCACCCGTGCTCGCGCCCGCTGACGTCGAGCGCGTGATTCGCCGCCGTGGTCTTTCCGATCTGGCGGATCCACAGGATGTCGAGATCGAGCTCGAAGCTCGCGACGAACGCGTCGGCCACGCCCCCTTTGGGCTCGGCGAGGTTCCCTTCGGTCCAACCGGTGAGGAAGATGCGGCCCGAGCGAGGGTCGATCGCGAGACCGCGGACGCCCTCCGTCGACGTGCCTGGCACGCTGAGCGAGCCGAGAGGCGTTCCCTGCGCGTCGAACGTGAAGAGCGAACAGGATCGGGTGACGTGGTACACGGACCCGACGAAGAACTCCAGCACGCTGGTCGCAGCCAAGACGATCGCGCCGGAAGGATGCAGCGCGATCTGCGGGTCGTACTCCGCGGCGATGGAGTCGAATCCGACGCTCCCCGAGCTCACGGCTCCCATCTGCCGCACCCATCGGAGTCTGCCGTCCGCAGTGAACCGAGCGAGGAAGACGTCGCCTGCGAATCCGTCTGCCGGGCCAGTACCGTTGAGCTCGGCGAGATCATGGCCCGTGGAGCCTGCGACGAAGACGTCACCCGAGGGATGGACCAGGATCGACGAGCCTTTGCTGCCATTGTTCGTGTCGAGTGGAGATCCCCCTGGCTGAACGAATGCTGCTTTCGTTTCCACGCCGAGCTGGCGCAGCCACTGGAGCGAGCCTTGCGCGTCGAACTTGGCGAGGAACGTGTCGCCGCGGTCGTTCGTCTCGCCGAGGTCGCTCGCGGTGTAGCCCGCGACGTAGATCGATCCGTCCGGCGCCAGGGCTAGGTCCGTGGCCTCGTCCCATCCGCTCGAGTCGCCCCCCGGCCCGGCAGGGTCGCCGTTGATCGCCGGGATCGTCGGACCGGTGATCGCGCCGATCTGACGGATCCACTCGAGGTTGCCCAGCGGGTCGAGGCGCGCAACGAAGGCGTCTGGATCGTTGCTCGATCCCGCGTGGGTTTCTCCGAGCGACCCGTAGGTCCTTCCCGCAACGACCACCGCTCCCGAACGCAGCGCCACGACGGCGTTCGCCATCTCGGATAGAGAAGCCTCACCCGCGGGGAAGTGCGTCTTGCCGAGTTGGGTGACGTAGGTCGGGAGGGGCTGAGCCTCGATCGCAGGAGAGCGCTGTCCCTCGGCGGGGGAGGCGGGGGAGACGAGGAGGAGGACGGAGAGAGCAAAGAGCGGGAGCTTCATCGGGAGTCCTCGAGGGCGAGGGTAGCCCGCCATGGGGGACTCCGGAGCCTGGGGTTGGTGAAACCGGTGCTCACCAGGCCCTCGGGCGCGCCGTTGCCGCTTTCTCCTTCCTTAAGTAAGGTCAGGAGGAGTCGAGCCCGTGATCGAGCGCACCGCCATCACCCTGCAGGGGAAGACCTGCGCCTTCGAGCCGGGGGAGACCGTGCTCGAGATCGCACAGCGGAACGGGGTCGAGATCCCGACCCTGTGCCACGATCCGCGGCTCGAGCCGGCGGGCGCCTGCCGCACGTGCCTGGTCGAGATCGGGGGCTGGAAGCGGCTCGCTCCGGCCTGCGCGACGAAGGCGCAAGGGGGGATGGTCGTTGCGGCAGAGAGCCCGCGCATCGACCGGCATCGCACGAGCCTGCTCTCGCTCTACCTGACCGATCACCCGCGCGACCCTGCGCGCGCGGAACGCGGCGCTCCGAACGAGCTACTCGCGATGGCACAGCGCTTCGGCGCCGACGAGAGCTGGGGCGAGCTCGCCACGAAGCGCGCCGGGCGGCCCGACGACCGCAACCCCTACATCCACTTCGATCCGGCGACGTGCATCGCCTGCGCGCGCTGCACGCGCTACTGCGACGAGGTCGAGGGCGTGAGCGCGATCACGCTGGCCGGGCGCGGGTCGGAGACGACGATCTCGACGGTCGACAAGCTCTCGCTGCTCGACACGACTTGTGAAATGTGCGGCGGCTGCATCGACGTGTGCCCGACGGGCGCGATGGGGGAGAAGCTCCCGTTGATGCGCGGCGCGAAGCCGGAGCGCGAGCTCGAGAAGGTGCGCACGACGTGCAACTTCTGCGGCGTCGGCTGCCAGATGGACTTGAACGTCGATCGCGATGCGAACGACGGCGCGGGGCAGGTCGTGAAGGTCACGAGCCCGCCGCCGGGCACGACGACGAACGACGGCAACCTGTGCGTGAAGGGCCGCTTCGCGTACGACTTCATCCACCACGACGAGCGCCTGACGACGCCGCTCGTGCGCGGGACGGACGGGAACCTCCACCCGGCTTCGTGGGACGCGGCGCTCGCGATCGCGGCGCGCGGTCTGCTCGACGTGAAGGCGCGGCGCGGGCCGGACGCGCTCGGTTTCATCAGCTCCGCCCGCTGCACGGTGGAGGAGAACTACCTCGTTCAGAAGCTGGCGCGCGCTGTGTATGGGACGAACAACGTCCACCAGTGCGCGGCGACATGACACGCTCCCACGGTGGCCGGTCTGGTCACCACCTTCGGAGCGGGCGCGATGACGAACTCGATCGGCGAGATCCGCGACGCCGACTTCCTGTTCGTGATCGGTAGCAACACGAGCGAGGCGCATCCCATCATCGCGATGGAGATGAAGCGCGCCGTGCGGCGCGGCGCGACGATGGTCGTGGCGGATCCGCGGTCGATCTGGATGGCGGGTATCGCCGAGAAGCACCTGCAGCTCGTGCCGGGGACGGACGTGTGGTTGCTCAACGCGATGGCGCACGTGATCGTCGCGGAGGGGCTCGTGGACCGGAAGTTCGTCGAGCAGCAGACCGAGGGCTTCGAGGCGGTGCGCGCGAGCGTCGCGAAGTACACGCCGGAGGAAGCCGAGAAGGTCACAGGGGTGTCGGCCGAGGACATCCGCTGGACGGCGCGGCGCTACGCGACGACGAAGAAGGCGGGCATCTACTACACGCTCGGCATCACCGAGCACTCGCACGGGACGGACAACGTGTACGCGCTCGCGAACCTCGTGCTGATGACGGGGCATTTGGGCGTGCGCTCGGCCGGCATGAATCCCCTGCGCGGCCAGAACAACGTGCAGGGCGCGAACGACGCGGGGGCGACGCCGGTGTTCCTGCCGGGTTACCAGCGCGTGGACGACGCGGCCGTGCGCGCGCGCTACGAGGCCGAGTGGGGCGTGGCGCTGCAAGGCGTGCCCGGGCTCAACTTGAACGAGATCATCAAGGCGACGGGCGAGAAGATCTTCGGCCTGTTCGTGATGGGCGAGGACATCGTGCTGTCCGAGCCGAACGCGCTGAAGTTCGAGGCGGGCTTGAACGAGATCGACTTCCTCGTGCAGCAGGAGCCGTTCTTGAACGAGACGTCGCGCTTCGCCGACGTGGTCTTCCCCTCCGCGGTGTTCGCGGAGAAGGACGGCGTGTTCACGAACTCCGAGCGGCGCGTGCAGCTCGTGCGCAAGGCCGTCGAGCCGCCGGGCGAGGCGCGCGCGGACTGGGAGATCCTCGTGGACTTCGCGAACGCCTGCGGCGCGAGCTGGGCCTTCGACGGGCCGGCCGAGGTCTACGCGGAGATGGTGAAGCTCGCGCCGAAGTTCGCGGGGCTCTCGCACGCGCGCATCGACGCCGAGGTGCACGGCGGGCGCACGGGATTGCAGTGGCCGTGCACCGACGCGACGCACCCGGGGACGGAGTTCCTGCACGAGGGCGGCGTGATGCGCGGCAAGGGCCTGTTCACGGCGGTCGACTACCGACCGTCGGCGGAGCTCCCCGACGAGCACTACGGCTTGATCCTCTCGACCGGCCGGACGCTCTACCACTACAACTCCGCGACGCAGACGCGGCGCGAGTCGGGTTTGCACGAGAAGCAGCCCGAGAGTTTCGTCGAGATCCACCCGCGCGATGCGCGGAAGCGGGGGATCGGCGAGGGCGACCTGGTCGAGATCCGCACGCGCCGCGGTGCGATCCGCGTGCGCGCGATCGTGTCGCGGCAGGTGCGGCCGGGCTGCATCTGGACGCCGCTGCACTTCGGCGAGGCGCGCGCGAACGTGCTCACGAACGACGTTGGCGACGTCGTGACCGGCACGGCCGAGTACAAGGTCTGCGCGGCCGAGGTCGTGCGGGTCGAGACCGCGTCCGGGCCCGAGCGCTTCCCCGGGAGCTTCTATCCCGTCGGCGGTCCGGGACCGTGACGGCGGCGCGCGCCGTCTTCTTCCTCGCGCTCGCGCTCGCTCTCGGCTGCTCGCCCAAGGCACCCGAGCGTCCCGAGCGCGTGGTCGTGGTGGTGCTCGATGCGCTGAACGCCGCGCACCTCTCGTTCTACGGCGGCCCCAAGGGGCGCACGCCGAACCTCGACCGCGCGGCGCAGGCGGGGCTCGTGTTCGAGCGCGCCTTCTCCAACAACACCTGGACGCTGCCGTCGACGACCTCGCTCTTGACGGGGCTCCTGCAAGAGCGCCACGGCGTCGTCACGAGCAAGCAGCGCGTGCCGGAGAGCGCCGTGCTGCTGCCTGAGCTCTTCCGCGAGGCGGGCTTCGCGACGGCGGCGTTCGTGCAGATGACCTACGCGTCGCACGCCTTCGGCCTCGAGCAGGGCTTCGACCACTACCGCTACTTCGGGATCGCCGGCGGGCCGCTGCGCGAGTCGATGCCGGAGGAAGTCGTGGGGTGGATGGAGGCGAACGCAAAGCGGCGCTACTTCCTCTACGTGCACGTGCGGCGCCCGCACGGCGTCTACAACCCCTATCCGGCGTTGCTCGCGCGCGAGGACGCGGGCTGTCCGCTCGCGGGCGGCGAGCGCGACGACGAGCTCTCGCGCGCCGACACCTTCGGCGAGCGCGAGCTCACCGACGTGGAGCGCGCGCACGTGCTGCACCTCTACCGCGCGAACCTCGCGTCGGAGGACTATCGCTTGGGGCCGATGCTCGAGCTCGCGCTCGGCGATCCACAGACGCTCGTCGTCGTGCTCTCCGACCACGGCGAGGCGCTCGGCGAGCACGGCTACTTCGGCCACGGCAAGTACCTGCGGCCCGAGAACGTCGACATCCCGCTCGTCTTCGCCGGGCCGGGCGTGCGCCGCGGCGTCGACCGCGGCGTCGCCTGCACGCTCGACGTGCTTCCGACGTTGGCCGAGCTGTGCGGGCTCGAGCTGCCGGAAGGCCTCGCGCTCGATGGCGAATCGCTCGCGCGGCGCCTCGCGCGCGCTCTCCCGGCGGACGGTCGCAGCGTGCTCGTGTCCGCCCGCTACGCGTCGTCGGGCGTACCGGAGGTCGGCCTGGTGAGGGACGACGTGGGAGTGGTGATCGGACTCGACGGCGAAGTGCGCACGTTCGCCCGCGGCCGGCGCGCGGCGAGACGCGCGACCCGCGCGGCCTTCGACCCGGCGTTGCTCGCGGAGCTCGAAGCCCGGGCGCGGGCGCACCGCGAACGCTTCACCGACCTCGGCCGTGCGTACGCCGACTCAGTGGAGCTCTCCCCCGAGCTCGAAGCCGACCTCGACGCCCTCGGCTACGGCGGCGAGACGGAGTGAGTCGGCGACACCTTGCTGCGAGCGGTGGACAGCTCTTCCTCGAGCGCATACACGCGCGACGCCAGGGCGCTCAAGGGCACGAACACCATGAGAAACACGCCCACGAGGAGGCCTACCACGGCCACTTGATTCCAACCGCCCAAGGTGCGGCCGATCTGACTGGCCCCCGATCCCATCAAGAGGCACCCAACCAGAATCAAGGCCTGTTGCTTCTGGCTAGTTTTTCGATAGCAGGAAAAACTCGAGCGGGGCATCGGTTTCAGCTTCATCTGTGTCATGGTTCCTCCTGGTCTGATGCCGCACGAGCATACGTACTCCGTGGGTCGTGCAGGCAGGATCGCGACCTAGCAGCGCGAACGTCCGTGACCTCGTGGAGCCGTTCTTCCACGGGAGGATTGCGGCTCTTCTCCGAGGCAGTCCACGTCGAAGGGTCGGATAGACTCGCCTTCGAGGAAGCGCGTGGAAGGACGAGAGCCTGAGCCGACCGCACCCGCGTCCGAGCGTTGCTCGCGGCTCGTGGCGTTCGGCGCGTGCTACTTCGCGTTCTGCTGTCTCTTCTGGTTCGGCGCGAGCTACCAGGGAATGATGCCGCGCTGCGCGGGGCCGTACGACGAGCGCGCGCTCTTCGCCGGGGGAGCGGCGCTGGGCCCGCTCTCTCCCCTGCTGCTGGAGGGCTATGGGGTGCGCATGGATGCGTCGGCGGCGGTCGTCGCGGCCCTCGCGCTCGCGCTCTTGACTCTCGCGCACCGCTTCAGGCAAGTGCTCGTGCTGCGGCTCCTGGGCTACGCCGTCGTGTTCGCGTGGATCCTCTTCGGGTGCGTCGCCGGCGTCGTGAGGATCACGTGAGTCGCTCGGGCGAGAGCCGCCCGTGGTTCACCCCGAGCGACCGCGAGATCGGGGGCGGAGCCGCGGGCTTCGCCGTGTTCCTGCTCGCCATCGGGCGCTTCTCGATCGTCACGGGCATCGACACACACGCGGCGCCGTCGACTCCCGCGCTCTTTGCGGGCGTTGCAGCCGTGCTCGCCGCGGCTGCGCTCTCGGCGGTCGTCGCGGCGCTAGCAGGAGGAGTCGGACGTGTGGGCGCGTGGGCAGTGCTCGGCGTCGGGCTCGTCGCGTCCGCTGTCCTGACGCTCTTGCGCACGTGGGATTGGGCGAGCGGCTGGCTCGCCGTGCTCGTGCTTGCGGCGGGCGTGGTGTTGCTCGCTCTCGCAGCTTGGTCGGGGCGCTCGGCACGGAGGGCGCGCGCGGGCGGCGAAGCGCGGGCCGACGTCAGCCCTTGATGCGGCTCTGCTTGCGGGGTTTCGCGGGGTGCTTGGCGACGTAGGCGATGATCGCGCCGGCGACGTCGACGCCGGAGGCTTTCTCGACGTCCTCGAGACCGGGGGAGGAGTTGACGGCGACGACCAGCGGGCCGCGGTTCGAGGGCAGCATGTCGACGGCGCACACGCCGAGGCCGAGGGCCTTCGCGGCGGCGAGCGCGGTTTGGCGTTCCGCGGGCGAGAGGCGCACCTTGGCCGAGGTGACGCCGCGGCGCTCGCGCGTGCGGAACTCGCCCGGCGGCGCCTGGCG
Organism: uncultured Planctomycetaceae bacterium; assembly: GCA_964413535.1. GTDB lineage: Bacteria > Planctomycetota > UBA1135 > UBA1135 > CAYPTB01. Next base: position 36,689 of record CAYPTB010000004.1, read on the forward strand.
CCGGATCGAGGCGATGACGCGCTCGCCGACCACGAAGGCGCGCAGGTCGGAGCCTTTGGCTTCGGCGATGAACTCCTGCACCAGGATGTTGGCGTCGAGTCCGCGGAAGGCCTCGATCACGGACTCGGCGGCCTTCTGCGTCTCGCACAGGACGACGCCGATGCCCTCGGTGCCCTCGAGCAGCTTCACGACCACCGGCGGGCCGCCGACGAGCCGCATGATGCCCTCGACGTCCTTGGTCGAGTGCGCGAAGCCGGTGACGGGCAGGCCCACGCCCTTGCGCGAGAGGATCTGCAGGCAGCGCAGCTTGTCGCGCGAGCGCGCGATGGACTGCGAGTCGTTCACGGCGAACAGGCCCATCAGCTCGAACTGCCGCACGACGGCGGTGCCGTAGAAGGTCTGCGACGCTCCGATGCGCGGGACGACGGCGTCGGCCTGGAGCGGCTCGCCGCGGTAGATCACGGCCGGGTGGTGCGCCGCGATGTTCATGTAGCAGCGCAGGTAGTCGACGACCATGGCCTGGTGGTCGGCGGCGCGCGCGGCTTCGACCAGGCGGCGGGTCGAGTACAGGCTCGCCTTGCGCGAGAGGATCGCGATCTTCATCGGGAGCGGCGGCGCTCCTTCGCCAGGCGGCGCGTGCCGCGCAGGCGCTTCCCGTTGCAGAAGGAACGCGCGGGATCGACGACGAAGCGCCCGCGCACGGCCTGGCGTCCGAGCAGCATGCGGAAGCCCATGACGTCGCGGGCGGTGAGCGTGAGCTCGATCTCGAAGCGCTGGTCGAGGAGCTCGAGCGTCGCGGACACGACCGGACGGCGCTCCGTCCGCCCGCCCGAGTCGCGCACCTGGCGGCGGTCGCGCAGCGGGGCGACGATCTCGACCTCGTGCTTGTTGCTGCGCTGCTCGGGGTGGACCTTGAAGCGCACGAGCGTGTGCTTGCCCTTCTTGAACTCCCGGATGTCGAACGCGTGCAGCGAGGACGTGCGCGCGCCGGTGTCGACCTTGGCCTTGATGGTCTCGATCCCGAAGAGCGGCAGCGACACGAACTCGCGCCAACCGATGACCGGGCGCTCGGCGGGGTCGCGGGAGGGCATCGCGCAGCTTCGCTCGCGCCGCCCTGCGCGTCGCCCAACGGGACGCGAATTCGGCGGGCCGGAACATGCTAGCGAGGGCGCGCACCCGGCGCACGAGGCGACCCCAGTGACCGGAGGTCGTGTGCGAAGGGCCCCTTTGACTTCCAGGCCTCCCGCGCGTTTGCTCTCTCGGATAGGTCTGGGTCCGCCATCCGGCGGAGAAGGTCCGATGCTCCGACGCGCTTTCGGACCCCTACCAACCGGCGAGCGCGCGCTGGAGCTCACGAGCTGGAACGAGCGCATGGATCTCTTGCCGATTTGGGTCGTCTTCGCCGCGACGATCGTCCTCGTGATGATCGCCATCGAAGTCGGGTACCGCCTCGGACATGCCATGCGCAGGCGGTCGGAGGACGAGAAGGAGTCGCCGGTCTCCGCCATCGCCGGCGCCATCCTGGGGCTGGCGGCGTTCATGCTGGCGTTCACGTTCGGGAGCGTCTCGGAGCGCTACGACACGAAGAAGGGGCTCGTGCGCGAGCACGCCGTCGCCATCCGCACCGCCTGGCGGCGATCGGACTTCCTGCCGGAAGCCGAACGCGCGGGAGCGGCCGCCTTGCTGCGGCAGTACCTCGACTTGCTCGTGACCTTCGCCCAGGAACGGAACCTCGAAGGGGAGCACGTGAAGGGCGCCTTGGCCGAAGCGCAGCGGATGCAGGACCGGCTGTGGGACGTCGCGGTGGCGAACGCGCAGAAGGACATGAACTCGGACGTCGCCGCGCTCTACATCGACTCGCTGAACGAGGTGAGCGGGATCCACGCGACACGCATCGCGGTCGGCATCCAGGCGCGGGTTCCGGCCGAGATCTGGTTCGTCCTGTACTGCATCACGACCTTGGGCATGATCGGCGTGGGCTACCAGACGGGAATCGCGGGATCCAAGCGGTCGATGGCGCGGCCGCTCCTGGCCCTGTCGTTCTCCCTGGTGTTCGCGTTGATCGCCTCGCTCGATCGCCCCGACAGCGGCATCTTGGCGGTGACCCAGCAGCCGCTGGCTGACCTCCGGGACGCGATGGAGGGCGCGGGATGAGCGCGGGCCGCGGCTCGAGCTACTGCGCCGTCTTCCAACCGGCCGGATAGGCCAGGCCGTGGGCGAGGATGCGCGCGAGGAGCTCGGGGTAGGTGATCCCGGCCTGCTCGGCGGACGCGGCCAGGTCCTCGCCGGGACTCAGGTCGGGGTTCGGGTTGGCCTCGATCACGTGGACCGAACCGTCCTGCGCCATGCGCAGGTCGATGCGCGCGTAGCCCGACATGCCGAGCGCGCGGTAGGTGCGCTTCCCGAGCTGCACGATCTCGCGCACCTTGGCGTCGGGGAGGTCGGCAGGGCCCTTGCGGATGCCGTGCTTCGCCTGATAGCTCTCGCTCCACTTGACGCGCGACGTCGCGATCGCCGCCGCGCCGTCGGGCAGGTCGTCGAAGAAGAGCTCCCAGACCGGCAGGGCCGTCAGGCGCGCGTTGCCGAGGATGCCGAGGGTGAGCTCGCGGCCCTCGACGTACTCCTCGACGATGACGTCGGTGCCGATGCTCGCGTGGACGAACTCGACGCGCTTCGCGAGGGACTCGGGGCCGTGCACGATCGAGGCCTGCGAGATACCGAGCGAGGCGTGCTCGACGGAGGACTTCACGAACAGCGGGTAGCGCAGGCGGGCGGGCACGCGCAGGGCGCGGCCGCGCGGGACGACGGCGAAGTGCGGCGTGCGGATGCGGTGGTAGGAGAGGATCTTCTTCGACAGGGTCTTGTCGCTCGCGAGCAGGAGACCGCGCGGGTTGCAGCCGGTGTAGGGCGTCTTCAGGAGCTCGAGGTAGCTGACGACGTGCGCGTCGTAGAGCGCGGCGCCGTGGAAGTCGAGGATCAGGTTGAAGACGACGTGCGGGTGGTCGCTCGCGATCGCCTCGCGGATCGGCGCGAGCTCGTCGTGGACGCCGAGCGTGCGCACCTCGTGGCCGAGCTCACGCAGGGCCGAGACGAGCTCGAACGCGGACCAGACGTCGTCCTGCTCGGGGCCGAGCTCCGCGCGCGTCTGCGGCGGGAGCTGGGAATCGGGCAGGAGGACCAGGATGCGCAGGCGCTTCAACGGTTGTAGGAGGCGTGGGGACCGCTCAGGGCGTCCATGGTCGCGGCCGTGAGCGCGATCGCGGCGTCGAGAGCGGTATCGGCAGGAGAGCGCGTGAGCTCCAGTCCGAGCTGGCGGCAGCGCGGCAAGAGCGCGTTCAGGACCTGGTCGATCACGTACGGGTGCTGGCCGGTCAGCGCGGCGATGCGCCGCCGCAGCTCGGGCGTACTCTGCTTCAGGAAGGCCGCGGCGGAGCGGCCCTTCTTCTGGGAGCTCGACGCGACGAACATGCGCTCCAGCACGGAGTCGTGGACCGTGGGGAGGTTCGTGCGGTAGCGCGCGCGCTTCTCGTCGTAGTACTCGCGCAGCGTGATGCACAGCGAGCCGAGCGGCTCGAGCTCGCTCCGGGTCCGCAGGCGCGGCGTGGAATCCGAGAGCTCGGCCATGAGCGCGTCGACGAACTGGAGCTTCGCCAGGGCCGGCCAGCCGGCGTAGTCACTGCGCCAGCGCGAGAGCGGCCGCAGCCACACGGCGAAGGTCTCCGCGAAGTCCTCGAGCGGATGGCTCTGCGAGTACCACTGGTCCAGGTTGAGGACGAAGTCGCGACTGGCGGGATCGGGGCGGTAGGACGGCCCGTAGGGAACGCTCGGCCTGCCGAAGACCGCGCGGAAGCGCGCGCTCCGGCTCAGTCGATGGGCGTTGTCGAGCGCGTGCGCGGCCTCGTGCCGCAAAAGCTTCATGCACGAGTCGTGCGTCGCGCCCTCGGCCTCGAACATCACGCTGTGCTCGAGGCGCACGAGGCGCGGGTGCGCCAGGTAGAACGGCACGGCGAAACCCGTCAGGCCGTCGGGCGTGAACCAGTCCGAGGAGAGCCAGACGTAGGGGCGCGGCCCGAGGCCGACGGCGGCGAGCTCCGCGTGGAGTCGCGCGATGCGCCGCTCGAGCGCCGTCCCCGCGATCGAGAGCTCGAGGTCGCACAGCCGCACGTCCAGGAGCTCGGCGCTGGAGAGCCGCTGCCACCACGGCCGCTTCCCTCGCGAGCGGGCTCGGGACGATGCGTTGCGCTTCACGCCCGGCAACCTAACCGAACACCGGCGGGCGAACGGGGGTCGGTTCGCCGTGGCGCCGTGGCGCCGTGGATGCGGGAGCGGTGGAAAAGGATCGGGGCCGCCCGCGCGGCGGCCCCGATCCGATCCGCGCGGCCCTGCCCTCCGCAGGACCGCGCCCCATGTCTCACACCCTTCATGGGTAGGACTCGATCCGCGTCCCTTCGAGGGTTCCCTCGCATCGGGTGCGCGCCGAAGTCTCCCCAGGCGAGCGAGGGCGAGCACGCCGCGTACCAGCCGTGCGCTCGCCACCGAGCGCGGCTCGCTGCCGGCTCGCGACCCGTAGTTCCAAAGGGCGGCCCGTAGGACGAACGGTCTCAGGGAGCTTCGAGCACGAGCGTTCGGTCGACCCCCGCGACGGCGTGGCGCGTCTCGCGTCCGTCGGGCCAGCGCACGCGGAGCTCGTCCACGCGCTCGAGCGCGCCCAGGCCGAAGGTGGCAGTGAGCTCGCTCTGGCTCAGGTAGGACGAGCCAGTCTTGACCGTGCGCACCTGCTCGCGACCGCCGGCCGTGAGCGCGATCCGCGCGCCGAGGGCGTCCGGGTTCGCGGCGGGCCCGCGCAAGCGGACGCGCAGGAAGTGGCGCGGCGACGTCTCTTGCAGGCGGTTCGCGAGCAGCACGGCGCTCGCGCCGTTCTGCGTCACGACGAGGTCCAGGTCGCCGTCCCCGTCCACGTCGCCGAAGGCCAGCCCGCGGCCGACGCGCGGCGTCGCGAAGTCGGGGCCGGCTGCGGCCGTGACGTTCTCGAAGGTCCCGTCGGGGAGACCGCGGAAGAGCAGCGCGGACTGCGCGTGCGTCTCCGCGGGTCGGAAGCGGGCGATGTCGGGCTCGATGTGGCCGTTCACGACGACGAGGTCCTCGAAGCCGTCGAGGTCGACGTCGAGGAACGCCAGGCCGAAGGTGAGCGCGGCGGTCGTGGCGGCCTGCAGTCCGGCGCGGGCCGCGATGCTGTCGAAGCGCCCGGAAGGCTTCGAGCCGTACAGGGACAGCGGCTCGCCCGCGAAGTTCCCGATCGCCACGGCGAGCACGTCGTTGCCGAGGCGCGCCACGTCGACGCCCATCCCCGCGCGCGCCCGGCCGTTCTCGTCGTACGCGATCCCGACGTCCGCGGCGACCTCGACGAAGCGCCCGGCGCCCGTGGCGCGGAAGAGGAAGTTCGGGCGCGTGTCGTTGGCCGCCACGATCTCGAGCCGGCCGTCCAGGTCGAGATCCCAGACGGCTGCTCCGAGCACTTTGCCCAGGCTGCGTGCGCCGCTCGCGCCATCGGCCCCGGTGGCCCCGGCGACCCCGGTGGTCGCGGTCTCGAAGGCCGTCTCCGCGAACGTCCCGTCGCCCTGGTTCGCGTACAGCCGGCAGGGCAGCCCCGGATAGTGGTCGGGCGTGGTGAAGGCCTTCTCGACGCCGTCGAGCGTCGTGAAGATCTCGGTTTCCGGCGTCCACTCGCAGTAGCCGCCCACGAACAGGTCGAGGTCGCCGTCTTGATCGGCGTCGAGCCACAGCGCGGCGGTCGTCCACTCCGGGTGCGGGCGTCCCTCGTGGTCGCGCCAGGTCGCGTTCGCGAGACCGACTTCGGCGGCGACGTCCTGGAACACGCCGCCGTCGTTGCGCAGGCACAGATCCGTTCCGAGGGCCGTGACGTAGAGATCCTGGTCGCCGTCGCCGTCGTAGTCGGCCGCGGCCGCGCCCATGCCGTAGAGCTCCACGTCGGCTCCGGCGGCGGCGCTCTGGTCCTCGAAGGTGCCGTCGCCGCGGCCGCGATACAGCGCGCAGCGCCCGCGCGCGCCGCCCGGGTCGTCCGCCCAACGCGTCGAGTCGACCAGGAACAGGTCGAGCGCTCCGTCGCCGTCGTAGTCGAACAGACACGCGCCGGAGCCCATCGTCTCCGGGAGGCGCTTCTGACCGAAGCCGCCGGTGTGATGCGTGAAGGCGATGCCGGAGGCGCGCGTCGCGTCCTCGAAGCGCGCGGCGAAGGGCGCCCGGTCGGAGCGACCCATGGCGGCCCCTGCGTCCGGTCCGGCCCCTCGAAGCGGAGCGGGATCGTCGTCGCCCGCGCAGGCGCCGAGCGCGCAGCAGGCGAGCGCGGCCGCGCGGGAGCTCACGCGTCCTCGCTCTTGAGCCCGTGCTTGCGCAGGTAGTAGCTCAGGTTCTTCGGGTCGACTCCGAGGAGCTGCGCCGCGAGCTTCTTGCTGCCCTCGGTGCGGGCGAGCGCTTCCTGCACGATCTGGCGCTCGGTGGCCTCGAGCCGCACGCGCAGGTTGAGCTCGCGCTCGGGAGGGATGGCGCGCGTGCTCGCGCCGAGCAGTTCGCGCAGGAGCCCAGCGTCGATCCGGCCGGACGGCGCGAGGATCAGCGCGCGCTCGAGGATGTTGCGCAGCTCGCGGACGTTGCCGGGCCACGCGTAGCCGCACAGGACGGCCAGCGCCTCCGCGTCGAGGCCTTGCTCCTCTGCGCCGCCGGTGGCGCGCCCGCGCATGCGCGCGAAGAGCTCGAGGACGATCTCCGGGATGTCCTCCTTGTGCTCGCGCAGCGGCGGGACTTCGATCGGGAAGACGTTGAGCCGGTAGAAGAGGTCCGTCCGGAAGGCTCCCTCGCGCACGAGCTCGTCGAGGTTCGCGTTCGTGACCGCGACGATGCGCACGTCCACGACGCGCGTGCGCGACTCGCCGACCATCTGGTACTCGCCCGTCTCGAGCACGCGCAGGAGCTTGGCCTGCACGTCCGCGCCGAGCGTGTGCACCTCGTCCAGGACGAGCGTCCCCCCGGCCGCCTCCGCGAAGCGCCCGCTGCGGTCCGCGTGGGCGCCGCTGTAGGCGCCCTTCTTGTGCCCGAAGAACTCGCTCTCGAACAGGGTGGCCGGGACGGCCGCGCAGTTCACGAGCACGAGCGAGCCCTCCGCGCGCGGGCTCTGCTTGTGGATCTCCGCCGCCACGAGCTCCTTGCCCGTCCCGCTCTCGCCCGACACGAGCACGGTCGCGTCGGCCGGAGCGACGCGCTCCACCATCTGCCGCACCTGCGCCATCGCGCGCGAAGAGCCGACGATCGGGCGCCCCTCCTGCTGGCGCTGCACGGCGTTGCGCAGCACCAGGACCTCGTCGACCAGGCGCCCGTGCTCGATGGCGCGCCGCACGACGAGCGCGAGCTGCTCCGGATCGATCGGCTTCTGGAGGAAGTCGTAGGCGCCGGCCTTCATCGCGTCGACCGCGTCGTCCACGGTTCCGTGGCCCGTGATGACGACCACCGGCGGGCTCGCGCCGTCGCGCTCCGCGCCGCGCAGGAGCTCGATCCCCGGCTCGCCGGGCAGGCGCAAGTCCGTGAGCACGAGGTGCACGCGCGTGCGCTCGAGCACGAGCCGCGCTTCGCGCACGGAAGCCGCCTCGGCAATCGCGTAGCCCTCCTCGCGCAGGACGTCCGCCATGGAGTCCCGCACGAATTCCTCGTCCTCCACCAGGAGGATGGTCTCAGACGTTTTCATCGTCCCTCGCGTCGTCCCCTCGCTCGTCGGGCGGCGTCGCAGGACGCCCATCGTCGACATGGCGCGGCAGTCGGAGCAAGAAGCGCGCCCCTCTCCGCGTCCCGTCGGCGGGGAGGTTCGCGGCCGAGAGCTCCCCGCCGAGCGCGCGCACGATGCCATAGGAAACCGACAGACCGAGGCCCGTTCCGCCGGTGCGCGTGAAGAACGGATCGAAGATGCGGGTGAGATCCGCCTCGGCGATGCCCGGGCCCTCGTCCTCGACGGCGAGCAGGGCCCACTGCGGGTCGGAGCGATCGGCGACCACGCGCACCCGTCCGCGGCCCGCCATGACGCGCCCGGCGTTGATCAGGAGGTTCAAGAGCACCTGCTCCAGCCGCCCCTCGTTGCCGGGCACCTCGAGCGGCCGGTCGAGGTCCACGAGCTCGATCCGGACGCCCTTCAAGTCGCCCGAGAGATCGGCGATCGAGACGGCGCGCTCCGCGACCCGCGCCAGGTCGGCCGTGCTGCCCTCGCGATCGGGCCGCGCGAACGAGAGCAGCTCGCCGGTGATGTCGCGGATGCGCTGGAACCCGCGCCGCACCTGCGCCAGGTAGTGGGAGCGACGCGGGTCGTCGGGCGCGGAGCGCTCGAGCAGGGCGAGGTAGTTCCCGATGCCCTCGAGCGGATTGTTGACCTCGTGCGCGACGCCGGCCGTCAGCAGGCCGAGCGCGCTCGCGCGCTCCGCCGTCCGCGCCCGGCGCTCGAGCTCGCGCTCGCGCGTGCGGTCGCTGAGCGAGACCTCGACCAGCCGCTTGCCCCCGTAGTCGATCGCGACGCAGCGCGCGTCGACCTCGAGCGGCGGACCGCGGCGGACGTCGAGCGCGAGCCCCGCGAGCACGACCGGCTTCCCCGTGCCGCGCGCCGCCTCGCGCACCGCCGCGCGCAGCCGCTCGAGTCCCGCCGCACCGAAAGCGGGCTCGAGACTCGCGAGCGTCGGGGCATCGGCGCCGACTCGCTCGGCGCCGGGTCGATCGGCATCGATCTCTCCGGACCCGACCCGTTCGGCCGAGAGAGCGAGCGCCTCGCGCGCGAGGGGGTTCCAATCCGAGAGGCGCTCTCTTGCGGGCTCGACGATCACGATCATGTCGGCGGCGGCCTCCAGCAGGGCGCGCTGCTTCTCCGACTCGTCGCGGATGCGCGCGAGGAAGAGCTCCGTCTCGCGCAGGCGGCTGGCGCGCAGGCTGGCGTGCACGAAGAAGGCGCTGCCGAGCCCGATCGCGGCCAGCACGAAGAGCGTGCGCAGGGCCGTCCGGAGCGTGGAGCCGTCGATCGGATCCGCGGCCAGCACGGCTTCGGGCACCGCGCTGACGACGTACGAAGCCGGAGTCGCGCCCGTGGCGCGCGCGAAATAGGTCGCGGCGCTCGTCTCGACGTGCGGCGCGCCCGAGAGGAGCGCTGTGAGCGTCGCGGGGTCGGGCGCGAGGGGCTGCGCGGCAGCGCCCTTCGGCGGTGCGAACAGTCGGCCCTCGGAGTCGAACAGGAAACTCGTCGTCCCGACCAGCGGCGCGAAGCTCGAGAGCGCGTGCAGGAGCGGCGCCGCGTAGACCGTCACGACCACGGCGCCGAGGCGCCGGCCGCCGTCCGTGACGCTCGAGACGAGATGGAAGACGCGCCGGTCGCTCTCCTCCACCTCGACGCGACTCGCGTCGTACAGGAGGGCCGAGGCGACCACTTCGCCCGGCGCCGCAGAGCGCGCGGCTCCCACCAGGTCGGAGCGCGGCGTCGGGTCGAGGAGCGACGCGGGCAGCGTCGCCACGCCGCCTCCCATGCGCTCGCAGCGGAAGCGCTCGCGGTCCGCTAGATCGAGCACGCGCAGACGATCGAGCTCGTGGAAGCTCGCCAGGTAGGGGCGCAGGAAGCGTCCGAGCTCCGAGCTCGGGTCCGCGTCGCCGGGCGACGCGCGCAGGAGGTCGACGACGTGCGGGCTCTTCGCCAGGTGCGCGGCGTGGCGCCGACCTTCGCCGAGCAAGCCGGCCACCTCGCGCGCCAAGGGTTCCTGCTGCGCGTCGACCAGGTCGACGAGGTCGCGGCGGTGACTCGCGCGCTGCTCCGCCAGCCGATCGAGCCCGTCGGAGATCTCGAGCGCGGCGAGGCCGCCGAAGAGCAGGACGGCCGCCGCGGCGCGCCATGGAATGCGCCGCGCCGACGTGTGCGAGCCGGTCGCGCCATGCGGCATGCGGCCATGGTGGGGTTCGCGGCGCCGGGTTTCCAGGCGCCGCGCAGCCCGCGCTTCCCGTCCCAACGGGCGGAGGTGCGCGTCGGGCGCGGAAGTCGGAGCGTTCCCTTGACGCGGGTTTCGAGCGCCGCCATGAAGGTGCTCCGCGGGGCCGAGCTCGGCCGACGATGAACATCTCCGCCGTCCGTTGGTTGCTCGGCAGCTTGTGTGTCCTGCACGCCGTGGCCCTGCTCGCACCGGCCGGGGTCTCGGCGCTCTACGGGGAGATGGACGACGTCCAGGGCTTCCTGTTGTCCTCGGCCGTGGCGGCGGCCGGCGGGACGCTCTTGATGCTCACGAATCGCAAGTCGCGCGAGACTTCCGAGGGGCGGCCGGCGTTCTTCCTGCGCGAGGGCCTGGTCGTCGTGGGTCTCGGCTGGATCCTCTCGGCCGCGATCGGCTCGCTGCCGTTCCTGTGGTGCGGCGCGACCGATTCCGTCGCGGACGCGCTGTTCGAGTCGACCTCGGGCTTCACGACCACCGGAGCCTCGATCTTCTCCGGCGATCAGGTCGACGGGCTCTCGCACGGGATCGCCTTCTGGCGCTGCTTCTCGCACTGGATCGGCGGCATCGGGATCGTGATCGTGTTCGTGTCCGTGTTCCCGTCCGGCGGGCGCAACCTGTACCGGGCGGAGACGATCTCGCGCGAGGCCGACAGCGCGCGCGTGCGCGACAGCGCGTTCAAGGTGATGCGCGTCTACTTCGTGCTCACGCTCTTGCACGCCGTGGCGCTGAAGCTCGCGGGACTCGACGTGTTCGACTCTGTGATCCACGCCTTCTCGAGCATCGCGACCGGCGGCTTCTCGAACCGCGGAGCGAGCATCGCCTACTACGCCTCGCCGCTCGTGGAGTTCGTCTGCATCGTCTTCATGGTCGCGGCGGGCGTGAACTTCTTCGTCTGGGACGTGTTCCTGCGCCGCGGGCCGGGCGGCGCGCTCGAGCATGCCCAGAGGTCGACGGAGCTCAAGCTGTACCTCTTGGTGCTCGGCTGCGGTTGCCTGGTGATCACGCTGGTCCTGTGGGTGTGGGGCGGCAGCAACGGACTACCCGGGAGCGATCTCCCCAACTACTCGAGCTTCCTGGCGAGCGCGCGCGACGCGACCTTCAGCTTCGTCTCCATGCAGACCTGCACGGGATACGTCACGGCCGACTTCGACCGCTGGCCGGACGTGTGCCGCATGCTGCTGGCGGCCGCGGCCTTCGTCGGCGCGTGCACGGGCTCCACGGGCGGCGGCGTGAAGATCGTGAGGCTCGCCGTCGTCACCCGCGCGGCGCTGGCCGCAGCGCGCTCCTTCGCCCAGCCGCGCTCGATCCAGACCGTCGAGATGGACGGCAAGGCCCTGGGCGACGAGACGATCGCGTCCGCGACGCGCTTCTTCGCCCTGTGGGTGTTGCTCGGCCTGGGCGCCGCGGTCGCGCTGGCGCTGCTCGGCTCGGACGCCACGACCTCGCTCACGAGCGTGATCTCCTGCATGAGCAACGTCGGACCGGGGCTCGGTTCGGTCGGTCCGAGCCTGCACTACGGGGACCTGAACGGCGCCAGCAAGGTCATCCTGTGCGCGGCGATGCTCTTCGGCCGCCTCGAGCTCTACGCCCTGATCGCCCTGTTCCTGCCGCGCACCTGGCGCCGCTGAGCGCGAGCTCTGGCGGGAAGCGGTCGGTCCTGCGAACGCGCGTAGCTCGGCGAGAAAGCCGTCTCCCCGCCTTGCGCCGAGACGCCTAGACTCTCCGAGGGCGGGCAGGGCGCCCGCGCGGCAGGGGGTCGGACTCGTGTCGGAAGTGCTCTTCGTCGGTTTTCGCCTGGGCGCGCTCGAAGCGGCCGAGCGCCTGGGTCTCTGCTGTCGCATCCTGCACGAGCGCGAGCTCCCGCCCGCCGTCCAGGCGCGCGCGCAGGCGCGCTCGACCGCGCTCGAGCGCGAGCAGGTCGAGGCCGCGGTGGACGAGCTCTGTGCGGGCGCGTCGATCGCCGCCGTGCTCGGCATCGTGGAGCGCACCGTCCTCCCCGCGAGCTGGGCCCGAGCGCGACTGGGCCTCGCGCCGGCCGGCATCGAAGTCGCCGACCGCTGCACGGACAAGGTCGCCATGAAGCGCGCGGCGGCGGCGCACGAGATCCCGTGCACCGCGTGGCGCGCGGTGTTCGCCGAGACGGATCCGGGCGAGCTCGGGGCGGCGCTCGGGTTCCCGGTCGTCCTCAAGCGCAAGCGTTCGTCTGGAAGCCGCGGGATGGTCGTGGCGCACGACGCCGACGCCATCACGCGCGCGCTCCAGAGCTGCGACCTCGCCGAGCGCTTCGTGCACGGACGCGAGATGAGCGTCGAGTCGTTCGTCGTGGACGGCCGCGTCGTCTTCGTCAACCCGACCGAGTACCTCGTCCCCTTGCATGCGAACGTGCTCCCGGCCGAGCTCGGCACCCCCGAGCGCGAGCGCATCCTCGCGCTGAACGAGCGCGTGATCGCGGCCATGGGAGTCGTGACCGGCATCACGCACGTCGAGCTGTTCCTCAGCGAGCAGGGTCCCTTGTTCGGCGAGATCGCGATCCGACCGCCGGGCGGACGGATCATGTCGTGCCTGCGGCGCGCCTGGGGCTTCGACCCGTGGGAGGCGTGGCTGCGGCTCGAGCTCGGAGGGCAGGTCGAGTTCCCGCCGCGCGCCCGCCGCGCGGCCGGCGTCTGGGTGCTCCATCCCGGGGCGGGCATCGTGGAGTCGATGGGGGACCCCGAACGGGTGAAGGAGCTGCCGGGCGTGCGCCGCGTCGTCTGCCGCGTCGCACCCGGCGACCGCGTCCTGCGCCGCGAGGGCACGGGCCAGGACGTCGGCTTCATCCAGGTCCAGGGCGCGGATCGCGACCAGGTGGCGGAGTACCTGCAACGCGCGCACGCCGAGCTCGCGATCCGAATGCGCGACGCATGAGCGCACCCGACGTTTCTTTGATCGATCCGTTCGGGCTCACTAGAGTCTCTGCCGCCATGCCCTCCACACGAATCGCACTCGTCCTCGCGCTCTGCCTCGTGATCCTCTTCGCCTGCCGGACGGCGCCCGACGGCGTGCGCCTCTACGAGGGGTTCGGGAACCATCACCGGGCGGTCAGCACGGATTCGCCGGAGGCGCAGCGCTGGTTCGATCAGGGACTGGAGCTCCTGTTCGGCTTCAACCACGACGAGGCGATCCGCTCGTTCGAGCGCGCGGCAAAGCTCGATCCCGACTGCGCGATGGCGCACTGGGGCGTGGCCTACGCGAACGGGTTCCACATCAACAACACCGAGATGAGCCCGGAGAAGTCGGAGGCGGCCTACCGCGCCGCCGAGCGAGCGCTCGCCTGCCGCGCCGGTGCGACGCCGCTCGAGCGCGGTCTCGTCGAAGCGGTCGCACAACGCTACGCGTGGCCGGTGCCGGAGGACCGCGCGCCCCTCGACGAGGCCTACGCGGCGGCGATGGGGAAGCTCTGGAGCGCGTTTCCCAACGACGCCGACGTGGGCGCGCTGTACGCCGAGTCGCTCATGGACCTGCAGCCCTGGGACCTGTGGACGAAGGACGGCGAGCCGAAGGGCCGCACCGATGAGATCGTGGCCGTGCTCGAAGCGGCGCTGGCCGTCTCTCCGCTGCACCCGGGCGCGAACCACTTCTACATCCACGCGGTCGAGGCCTCGCCCGACCCCGCGCGCGCCGTGGCGGCCGCCGACCGGCTCGTGGACCTCGTGCCGGGCGCCGGCCATCTGGTGCACATGCCGTCGCACGTCTACACGCGCGTGGGTCGCTACGCCGACGCGGCCGACACGAACGAGCGCGCCATCGCCGCCGACCGCGCCTACTTCGCCGTCGCGCCGAAGCCGGACTTCTACAGCCTGTACTACGTGCACAACGTGCACTTCCTGGCCTACGCCGCGATGATGGAGGGGCGCGCCGCGACGGCGCTCGCCGCCGCGCGGCGCCTCGCGACGGACGTGCCGCCGGAGTTCCTGCGCGACTACACGTCGTTCGCGGACGGGCTCATGGCCACGCCGCTGCACGTCATGCTCCGATTCGGCATGTGGGACGCGATCCTTGCGGAGCCGGAGCCCGAGGACTTCCGCCTGCTGTCGCGCGCGATCGCGAGCTACGCGCGCGGCGTCGCGCTCTCGGCCCTCGGCCGCACGGCGCAGGCGCGCGCCGAGCTCGCGCGCTTCGACGAGCGCGCGGCGCTCGTGCCCGATGACTGGGTGGTCGGCAACAACGGCTCGGGCGAGGTGCTCGCGCTCTCGCGCGCGATGCTCGTGGGCGAGCTCGCCTTCCGCGAGGGCGCGCTGGAGGAGGCCTTCGCGTCGTTCCGCGCGGGCGTGCAGCTCGAGGACGCGCTCGTGTACGACGAGCCGCCGGGCTGGATGCAGCCGGTGCGCCACGCGTTCGGCGCACTGCTGCTCGCGTCGGGGCGCTTCGCCGAGGCCGAAGCGGTCTACCGCGCCGACCTCGAGCGCAATCCCGAGAACGGTTGGTCGCTGCTCGGCCTCGAGCAGGCGCTCACCGCCCAGGGCGAGACGCAGGGCGTGGACGAGCTGCGCACGCGCCGCGCGGCGGCCTGGAAGCGCGCCGACGTGCAGCCCACGTCGTCGTGCTTCTGCGAGCCGCGCGCGGCGGCGTGAGCGCCCTGGCTCGAGGTCGCGCGCGCAAGCTGGGTGTGGCCGCGGCCCTGGGCGCGGCGGGCGTGCTCGCAGCGGGTTGGATCGCGACGCGGGCGATCGCCGCGCGCGCCGAGCGCGACTTTCCGCGGGAAGGGCGGCTCTTGACGGTCGAGGGTCTCCGCCAGCACGTGCTCGAGCGCGGGTCGGGGGAGCCGATCGTGTTCGTGCACGGCGCGTTCGGCGCGCTGGGGGACTTCACGGCGACGGTCGTGGACGAGCTCGCGTCGCGCCATCGCTGCGTGCTCTGGGATCGACCCGGGCACGGGTACAGCGAGCGTTCGGGTGCGATCGACGATCCGGGCGATCAGGCGCGCGTGCTCGTGGATCTCGTGCGAGCGCTGGAGCTCGACCGGCCCCTGCTGGTCGGCTTCTCCTACGGCGGAGCGGTGGTGCTCGCGGCGGCCCTCCTGGCACAGGACGAGTTCCGCGGCCTCGTCCTGATCAACGCGCCCAGCCACCCGTGGCCGGATCCGCTCGAGCTCGAGTACCGCGTCGCGGGGATCCCGGTCTTCGGGCCGCTCTTGTCGGAGACGTGGGTCGCGCCCGTGGGCGCGCTCTTGCTGCAGGGCGGCGTCGAGCGGGCGTTCGCACCGCTTTCGGTTCCCAGGGCGTTCGAGCGCTCGCCCGTGTCGCTCGCGCTGCGCCCGGCGAGCTACCGCGCGAACGCGGAGGACCGGCGCACGTTGAAGCCGTTCCTCGCCGGCGCGAGCGCGCGCTACGCAAAGTTGCGCCTCCCGATCACGTGCCTCGTGGCGAGCGGCGATCGCGTCGTGAGCCCGACGCTGCACGGGCCTCGGTTGCGCGCGTCCGCGGAAGAGGTCGAGCTCGTGGAGGTTCCCGGAGCCGGGCACCAGCTCCTGTACACGCACCCGGAGCTCGTCGTCGCCGCCGTCGATGCTCGGATGGCCGCGCACTCGACGGTGGAGTAGCGGGGCGCGGGGTCAGCGCGCGGCGTCGTGCTCGACCTCGATCGGCGCAGGCGCGCCGACCTTGGGCTTCCAGCCGACGGCGCGGCGCGCGAGGAGCGCGAGGTCGTCGAAGAAGACGTAGACGACCGGCGTGACGACGAGCGTCAGGAGCAGCGACAGGGACTGGCCGCCGATCACGACCACGGCCACGGCGCGGCGCTCCTCCGCGCCCGGGCCGCTGCCGAGCGCGAGCGGCAGCATGCCGGCGACGAGCGAGAGCGTCGTCATGAGGATCGGGCGCAGCCGGTCGCGGTTGGCGAGCAGGATGGCCTCGCCGCGCGGCATGCCGCGTTCGCGCAACTGGCGCGTGTGGTCGACCTGCAGGATCGAGTTCTTCTTCACGACGCCGAACAGGACGAGGATGCCGAGCGCGGAATAGAGGTTGAGCGTGTTGCCGGTGACGGAGAGCGACCACAGCGCGAAGGGGATGGCGAGCGGCAGCGAGACCAGGATCGTGAGCGGATGCACGAGGCTCTCGAACTGGCTCGCGAGGATGATGTACATCAAGATCAGCGAGAGCAGGAACGCGAGCAGGAACTCGTCGAACGTGCGCTCGAGCTCGCGACCGCGGCCCGAGACGCGCGTGACGTACGCGGGCGGCATGTTCATCTCGTCGGCCGCGGCGCGCAGCGCGGCGAGCCGGTCCGCGAGCGCGTAGCCGGGCGCCACCGAGGCGCGCAGCGACACCTGGCGCTGGCGGTCGAGGCGATCGACGCGCGCGGCGGTGATGGCCTCTTCGAGGTGCACGACCTGGTCGAGGCGCACGATGCCGCCGCCCCGCGAAGGGACGCCGAGCTCCAGGATGCGCGCGGGGTCGGAGCGGTCGCGCGACTCGAGCCGGATCTGCACGTCGTAGTCCTCGCCCACGCGCGCGTCGCGGTAGCGCGAGGCGCGCTCGTCGCCGCCGACCATCAGGCGCAGGGCCGTGCCGATGTCGCGGATGTCGACGCCCAGGTCGGCGGCGCGCTCGCGGTCGATGACGGCCCGCAGCTCCGGGCTCTCGAGCCGCAGCGTCACGTCGGCGTCGGCGATGCCGCCCAGCAGGACGGCGCGCCGGCGCAATTCCTCGCCGTAGTCCGCCAGCGCCACGAGGTCGGGCCCGAGGATCGAGAAGTCGATCTCGAAGTTGCCGCCGCCGATGTTGAAGGAGGGCACGTTGCGCACCGAGCTGCGCAGCTCGGGGAAGGCCGCCAGGGCGCGCCGGACCGCCACCATCACGTCGCGCTGGCTGTAGTTGCCGCGGAACGCGCTCGCGGGCTCGCCGGCGAGCAGCGCGCTGAACAGGCGGCCGAAGGAGAGCTTGCGCTCCGCGTGGGGCGCGATGCGCACGAAGACCTCGCCGCGCGCCACCTGCGAGATGAAGCCGCCGCCGACGGACACGAGCTGCGATTCCACGCCCGGGACGGTGGCGAGCGCGCGCTCGACCTCGCGCATGGCTGCGTCCATCGCCTCGAGGCCGACGCCGTCGCGCGCGGAGATGCGCACCTCGAAGGCGGCCTCGTCGACGTCGGTGGGCGTGTACTCCTGCGGCAGGTTCGCGTAGAGCGGCCAGGTCCAGGCGATCGTCAGGCCCGCGAGCAGGAGCACGGCGAAGCGCCAGCGCAGGGCGCCCTTCAGCACGAAGAGGTAGGCGCGCTCGAAGGCTCCGTAGAGCCCGCGGCGCGAGGCCGGGGCCGCGCGCCCGTCCGCCGCGGCGGGTCGCCGCAGGAGCCGGGCGGACATCATCGGCGTGAGCGTGAACGAGACCAGCAGGCTCACCATGACGGCCGCCGCGGCCGTGATCCCGAACTGATAGAGGAAGCGCCCGGAGATGCTCGACATGAACGAGACCGGGACGAACACGACGGCCAGCGACAGCGTCGTGGCGAAGACGGCGAGCGCGATCTCGGCGGTGCCCTCGCGCGCGGCGTCGAAGGGCGAGAGGCCTTTCTCCTCGACGAAGCGGAACACGTTCTCGAGCACCACGATGGCGTCGTCGATGACGATGCCGACCATCAGCACGAGGGCCAGCATGGTGACGCTGTTCAGGGTGAAGCCGAACGCGTCCATGACCGCGAAGCTCGCGATGGTCGAGCAGGGGATCGCGACGGCGGCGATGACCGTCGAGCGCCACGAGCGCATGAAGGCCAGCACCACGAGGCTCGCCAGGATGCTGCCGACGACGAGGTGCACCTCGATCTCGGAGAGCGCCGCCTCGATGTACTTCGATTGGTCGCGCACGACCTCGAGGCGCAGGTCGTCCGGCAGGTCGTGCCGCAGCGCCTCGAGCTTCGCCTTGACGTCGCGGATCGTCTCGATCGTGTTCGCGCCGGACTGGCGCCGCACCTCGAGCGTCACGCACGGCAAGCCGTCGAGGCGCGCGATCGAGCGCACCTCCTTGGTGCCGTCCTCCACGCGCCCGAGGTCCGAGACGCGCACCGGCACGCCGTCCGCGACCGCGACCACGACGTCCCCGAAGTCCTGCGGGTCCGCGATGCGGCCCATCGTGCGGAGCACGCTCTCGTTCAGCTCGGCGGTCACGGCGCCGCCCGGCACCTCGGCGTTCTGGAGCTCGAGCGCGCGCCGCACGGTCAACGGCGAGAGGCCGTAGGTCCACAGCCGGTCCGCGTCGAGCCACAGGTTGATCGCGCGCTCGGCGCCGCCGACGATCCGCACCTCGCCCACGCCGGCCCCGCGCTCGATCGCCGGCTTGACCGTCTTGTCGGCGATCTCGGTCAGCTCGCGCACCGAGCGGTCGGCCGAGATCACGAGCGTCAGGACGGGCGACTGGTCGTTGTCGAACTTCCCGATGATCGGGGCCTCGACCTCCGGCGGCAGGTCGCGCAGCACGGTGGCCACGCGGTCGCGCACGTCCTGGGCCGCGGCCTCGATGTTCCGCTCGAGGTCGAAGGTCACGATGACGAACGAGGATCCGCTGGCCGAGATCGAGCGCAGTTGGTCGATGCCCTCGATCGTGTTGACCGCTTCCTCGATGCGCTCGGTCACGAGCGTCTCGACCTCCTCGATCGAGGCGCCCGGCAGCGTGGTGCGCACGCTCACCGTGGGCAGGTCGACGGAGGGGAAGCGGTCCACGGGCAAGCGCAGGAAGCTGGCGCTGCCCAGCACCACCAGAGCCGCGATGACCATCGAGGCGAAGACCGGCCGGCGGATGAAGGTTTCGACGAAGCGCTGCACGGCGGGCTCCGATCAGGGCAGAGCGATCACGCGCTCGCCGGCCTTCAGCCCGCCGGGGGCGAGCACGACGACCTCGCGGGCGGCGAGACCCGAGAGGACCTCGACCCTGCCTTCCGCTTGGCGGCCGACCGCCACGTAGCGCTCCACGGCGACCCCGTCCTGGACGACGAAGACCTTGTCGACGCCGGCGAAGCGCACCAGGGCGTTCGGCGGAACGACGAGCGCGGGCGCGTCGGGATCGACGACGATCTCGGCGCGCACGAACGCGCCCGGTCGCAGGCGGCCGTCCGGGTTCGCGAGCTCGGCTTCCACGACGAGCGTGCGGGTGCGCGCGTCGAGCTCCGGGCTGATGCGCACGAGGCTCCCTGCGACGAAGCTCCCGGGGGCGGCCTCGAAGCGCACCTCCAGGCCGACCTGCACGCGGTGCGCGTCGCGCTCGGGAACCTCGAGCCGCAGCCGGACGGGATCGAAGCGCACGAGGCGCAGCACGGCCCGCCCGACCGACAGGTACTCGCCCGTCCCGGCCAGGCGCTCGGCGACGGCGCCGTCGAAGGGCGCGACGATGCGCGTGTCCGCGAGCTCCGCGCGCGCGATGGCGAGCTCGGCCTCGCGCTGCGCGAGCACGGCGCGCGACACCTCGACCTGCTCGAAGGCGCCCTGCAGGCGGCTCTCGGCGCCGAGGAAGCGCGCCTCGGCCGCATCGAAGGCGGACTGCGCCACGGTTTGGTCGCGCAGGAGCGTGCGCAGGCGCTCGCGCTCGCGCCGCGCTTCGTCGAGCGCGGCCTGCGCCTCGCGCACGATCGCCGTGTCCTCGGAGCGGTGCTGGTCGGCGCCGTTCCCCCCGCCCGACGCGAGCCGTGCGCGCGCCGCCTGGACCGCGGCTTCGGCCAGGGTCACGCCGAGCTCGTAGTCGCGCGTCTCGACCGACGCGACGAGCTCCCCCGCGCGGACGCGCGAGCCGACGTCGACGGTCAGGCTCGCGAGCCGGCCCGAGACCTCGGAGGAGAGCGTCACCTCCTCGAACGCCACGAGCTCGCCCGTGACGCGCAGGGTGAGCGCCCACGGCTCGAGGCGCGCCGCGCTCGTGCTGGCCTCGTGCTCGGAGGGCGCTGCGACGCCTTCATCGGCCTCGGCGCGCGCCGACTCGGGCGGGGCGCAGGAGGGGGCCAGGAGGAACAGCGCGAGCGGGCCGCAGGGGGGATGACGGCGGAGGATGGGGGGGAGGAGGTGGATCATGCGGACGCTCGCTCGGGCGTCCCATGATGCACGGAGACGCGTGCGGCGGGAATCGCCCCGCGCTCGCGAAGTTACGTGCGGGAACGGCCGCGCGCGGGCCGCGGGTCAAGCGATCGGGGGAGGGAGCCGATGGAGGTCCGTCCCCGGCGGCCTCCGGATTCGGCCCGAATGGAGCGAAGACCCCCGCCGCGCCCCTCGACGTCCCCTTTCCATGATCTTCCGGGAGGAGCCGGCCCCCGCCCGTCGGCCCGTGAACCAGATCGTCCTCTTAGCGCTCGCGCTCGCCCTGGGCGTCGCCGCGGTCGCGTCGGTGCGCCCGATGCCGCTCACGGACGAGTTCCCCACGCCCGCTCCGGTCGGCGTCGTGCGCCCGGTGACGGACGCGCGGCGGGTCGTGGGAGCGCACGCGTGCGCCGCGTGTCACGCGCGTGAGACGGAGGTCTGGCGCGCGAGCGCGCATCGCCGGGGAGCGCGCGCGCTGTTGCGGGGCGACGCCGCGCGGGAGATCGCCCTCGCGCTCGGCATCGCAGCCGTGCACTCGGACACCCGCTGCACGACCTGCCACTTCACCGTGCAGGCCCCCAACGGAGCGGCAGCGGTCGCGATCGACGCCGTCTCGTGCGAATCGTGCCACGGCCCGGCGCGCGACTGGATCGAGCGCCACGCCGACTTCGGCGTCGGTGTGGCGACCGCCGAGCGCGAATCGCCCGAGCACCGCGCCCTGCGACTCGCGCGTTGCGACGATGCCGGCATGAATCGGGTCGGAGACCTGGTGGGGCTCGCGTCGCGCTGCTTTGGATGCCATCGCACCGCCGACCGAGAGCTCGTGGCCGCCGGCCATCCCGTGGGGAGGGACTTCGAGTTCGTGAGCTGGTCGCAGGGAGTCGTGCGTCACAACTTCGTGCGGGGAGACGGGAAGAACGCCGTCTCGTCCCCCGAGCGCACGCGCGTCATGTACGTGGTAGGGAAGCTCTTGGACGTGGAGTTCGCGTTCCTCGCGCTGGCTCGCGCGCGTGATCCGGGAGACTTCGCGAGTCTCCTGGAAGGGCGTGCGCACGCGAGCGTCGCGGCGCTCGCTCGCATCCAGGCCCTGATCCCCACGCGGGAGGTCGCACTGGCTCTCGCGCGCGCGAGATCGGTCGAGTCGGTCCCCGCCGGTCGTGGGCTCGCCGCGGCGGCGACCTTCATCCATTCCTGCGCGGAGCGCTTCGTGGCGGAGCAAGACGGACGTGACCTGTCGGCGCTCGACGCGGAGCTCGCTGAAGGCGACGGCGAAGGCGAAGGCGACGGCGCGGCGTCGCAGTAGTCGCGCGATCGCCGTGGAGCGAGCTCACGGCGCGCCGGCCGCGGCGGGAGGCGCGGCGGGGAGCGCAGCGGGTCCTGCGCGGCCCGCTAGACGGGGCGCCGGGAGCTCGCCCGCCACCCGCCGCTCGAGCTCGGTGACCTTGTCCGCCCGTCCGCTGTCCATGCCGCGCTCCTTCTGATCGCATTGGACGCCGGCGAGGGGGCGCCCCGCGAGCGCTTCGCCTCGGATCCCGCCGCGCACCTTGTCGGATCCAGGTCAGGCCATTAGCGTTGCTTCCAACGACCGAAGGGAGCCACGGCCATGGGTCTCGCAACCTGCTCACGCGTCCTCGCGCTGTTCCTGGTCCCCGGCGCGCCCGCGGCGCACAACGAGGTCCTCTTCGCCTCCGACTTCGAAGCGGACGGCGGCGGGATGCTCGCCACGGTCGACTGGCACCACGGTCCGCCGAGCGGCGGACCCGGCGCCGCGCACTCGGGGGCGAACGCGTGGTGGGTCGAGGACGCCACAGATCCGTTCCCCGAGCAGTTCCTGACGACGCCGCCCATCGACGCATCGGCGACGGACGCGGACTGGATCGAGGTGAGCTGGTACCAGTACTTCGAGGGCTTCCCGGTGAATTTCGACGTGAGAGCGCGCACGTCGACGCAGTCCCAGAACGTCTTTCGCCGTCTGACCATCTTCGATTCGGGCGAACTCCCGCACGTCGGCTGGCGGCGCGTGGCGGTGCTGCTGCCGAGCTCCTACGCCACGAACGACCTCGAGCTCGAGTTCGAGCGCGGCGTGGGCGGCGTCTACATCGACGACCTCGCGGTCGAAGCGGTGCGCAGCGTGACGCTCTCGGTCGAGGACTTCGAGGCCGACGCCGGCGGCTTCACCGCGATCGGCGCGACTTGGATGCGCGGCGCTCCGGAGAATTGCCACGGCTTCACGGGCAGTGCTGCGTCGGGGACGAGCTGTTGGGGCACGCTGCTCTCCGAGTGCTCCTACGAAGGCTCGCCCACGGAACAGATCCTGCTCGCCCCGCCGATCGACCTCTCGCTCTACGCGAGCCACCGCGCGGTCTACGTCACCTGGCAGCGCTTCGCCTTCTTCGAGCAAGCCGACGGCGTGCACCACGAGATCAGCTACGACGGCGGTACCACGTGGGAGACCGCGGCCGGTTGGCACTGGCGGGCCTTTGGCCCCGGTGGGCTCGGCGACTGGACGAGCTTCGGGATCCCCCTCGATCCCTCCGACGGCCAAGTGGTCCTGCTGCGCTGGCGCATGACGCTCGACGAGATCGAGTCCGAGCCGGGCATGTGGATCGACGACTTCGCCATCGCCGTGCCCGAGGAGATCGACGGCTCGGGCGCGAATCCGCCCGACAGCCTGCGCGTCGCGGCCGGATCGGTCGTCTTGGGCGACGCGGTCACGCTCGCCATCGACGATCCGTCCGACGCGTTCGGCCCGTTCGCGCGCACGCTGCTCGCGATCTCACTGCAGGGCGATCCCGCGCTCCCCGATGGCACGCCGCTACCGGGCACGAGCCTCTCCACGCCGGGCGCGCCCGGCGAGCGCCTGATCGACTTCGCGGGGTCGCTCGTGACGGTGCCCGGCGGCGTGTGGACCCCGGCCGCCCCCGCGATGCTCACGCTCGACATCCCCGACGACCCCGGCCTGGCCGGGCTCGAGCTCTACCTACAAGCCGTCCTCATCGACCTGACCGCGAACCCCGTGCGGATCGGCCTGACGAACGGCCTCTTCGAGAAGGTCGGCTCGTAGTCGGTCGCGGTCCTTCACCGAGCCCCGCCGCCGCGCGGGGCAGCGCGATGGCGGGGCTCGCTCCCTATCGCGTCGCCGGTTTCGCCGCGCCGCCACGCCGAGTGCGTGAATGCCATGGCGCGCAACCGAGGACTGCAACGACTCCTGGTGCGCGGCCAACGCAGAGTGAAGACGGTCTTCACCCTCTTCGCCA
This sequence comes from uncultured Planctomycetaceae bacterium, assembly GCA_964413535.1. Taxonomy (GTDB): domain Bacteria; phylum Planctomycetota; class UBA1135; order UBA1135; genus CAYPTB01. The sequence goes on from CAYPTB010000004.1 coordinate 59,992, forward strand.
TCGCGCACGACCTCATGCGGGCGATCGCGCTGCGCGCGACGATGGCCGCGCCGGCCCGAGAAGGCGCATCGAAGCGCCGCCGGAGAGGAAGAGACCGCACGCCGCCTCTAGCTCCGCCCGCCGAGCGCGGCACGCGACCGAAGGTCGCATGGGACGCAGTCTGTGCGCGGAGCGCACGGCGCGCCCAGCGAGAATCTCTGCGGACCGCAGCACATTTCCCCGCAGCGAAAGCTCCATTCCCTCCAGCATGCTCGTCCGGGCTGGGGCGGCGGCCCGCTAGAATCCGGCCGCCGCGGGCGCCGGCGCGCGCGGCGACACGCTCACGGGCGCCGCGAAGCAGATGGACGACACACGGCGACGCGCGCGAGGGGGAGCGAACGGCGAGGGCGCGCGTCCGCTGGACGCTTCCGCACGGGACGCGCTTTCCGCACGGGGCGCGCGTTCCGGACGGCTCGTCCCGGCGCTCCTGTGGCTGTGCGTCGCGCTCCAGGTCGCGGCGTTCGCGCCGGCGGTGGGGTACAGCGTCGCGGCCAATCGCGCGACGCGCGAGGTGCTGCGGACGGCCGAGCGCATCCCCATCCCGCCGCGCCACCTGGCCGCCTACCGCGACCTCGGTCGCCTCGCCCTCGAGATCCCCGAGGACGCCGCTGTCCTCTTGCTCGACACGGGTCTCGTGCCGTGCGCGTACTCCTTCTACCTGCGGCCGCGACCCCTCGTCTCGCTGATGATCGCGCGGCGCGAGGACCTCGAGCCGCTGCGCACGCTCAATCCCGACGTCTTCACGGAGCTCTCCACCTACCTCGACCAACGCGAGAAGCAGGGCACCCTGTTCACTCCGGAGCGCCTCGCGGAGGAGGTCGCACGCGCCCGGTTCGTCCTCTTCTACCCGCTCGAGATCGAGGTCGACGTCCCCGGCTACGAGCTCGAGATCGTGCGCCGCGAAGGCTGGGGCAGCTTGTACCGCGTGCGTCCCGCCGGGGAGAGCCAGTGAGTTCCTTCGCCGCGACCCTCGCGGTCTACGCGACGCAGATCGTGGCGGGTTGTTCTGTGCTCGCCGCCATCGGCCGCGCCCGGGAGCTCCGCGCCCACGAGCTGCTGGCGCGCGCGCTCTTGCTCGGACCGGCCGCGCTCGCGCTCGAGCTCTTCCTCTTCCACCACGTGGGGATCCCGTTCCGACTGCACCTCGTGCTGCCGCCCTGGTGGATCCTCTTCGTCCTCCAGCGCCGCCGCTTCGCTCGCGCGCCGAAGCCGGGCGCTGGGACTCCGCGCGGCGAGAGGCTGTTGCTGGCGCTCGTGGTCGCGCTGTTCGCGGGGAGCCTCGCCCACGGTCTGCTCGTGCCGGTGCACCGCGGCGACGGCATGTTCAACTTCGCGGTCGTCGCGCGCATCTTCGAGACGGAGCTCTCGCTCGCGCCCGAAGCGCTGGTGGCCTCGCTCGCGAACTCCGAGACGGTCCATCCCGAGTACCCGCCGCTCGTCGCGCTCAACGAAGCGCTCGTGTTCCGCGCCGCGGGACCCGCGCGCTCCCTGGCGGTGAAGCCGTTCTTCGCGCTGGCCGGTCTGGCGCTGTGGCTCCTCGTGCTCGAGCTCGCGCAGCGCCGCCTGCCTGCGCGCTACGGCGTCCCCGCGGCCGTCCTGTTCTGCCTGTGGCCGGCGGGCTACTGGCACGCGACCTGGAGCTTCGCCGACCTGCGCTTGACCGCGGCCGTGCTCCTCGCGGTGGTCGAGGCCGAGCGTCTCGGAACGACCCCAAGCCGCGCGACGGCGCTGTCCGTCGCGCTGGCCCTCGGGACCTGTGCGCTCACGAAGAACGAGGGCATCGCCTTGGCCGCGCTCGGGCTGCCGGTGCTCTCGTTCCAGCTCTGGCGCGGCGGTCTGCTGCGGCAGAACGGCGTCGCGGCCGTCCTGATCGTGGGCGTCATGGCGCTCGCGTGGCCGCTCTTCCGCTCGACCCACGGCCTCGCGGATCCCTACCTCGCGGGAGCCACGGGGGGGGACCCGTTCGAGAAGCTCGGGCGCGTCGGCCCCGTGCTCGCGTACTTCGGCGGCTTGTGGTTCGAACGGGGCATCGCAGACACCTTCGCCTGGGGCGTCCTGTGGCCCGTGACGACTCTGTGCGCCGCGGCGGGTTGGCTGCTCGGACGGCGCCGTCGCGCACTGTCGATCGCGTTCGCGCTGCTCGCCGCGCACGTCCTGCTCTACGTCGCGGCGATGGTGCTCACCCCCGTGGACCTCGCCTGGCACCTCGAGACCGCCGCTCCGCGCCTGTTGATGCACACCTATCCGTTGCTCTTCCTGGTGTGCGTCAGCGCATTGGGCGCGTTCGCGCGCGCGCAGCGCGAGCCCTCCGAGGGGGATCGCGACCCGTAGGGGTCCTTGCGATGCCGCAGGGGACGCGACTCGCCTGCTCGGTGCGCGGTTGCGGTCGGCCGCTCGAGCGCGCGGCCGGAGCGCTCGTTTGCGCGGGCGGTCACGCGTTCGACGTCGCGCGCAGCGGTTACGCGAACCTGCTCCAGCCCCAGGATCGGCGCTCGCTCGCCGCCGGGGACGATCGCGCGACGGTGGACGCGCGGCGGCGGCTCGCCGACTCGGGCTTCGACCGCTCCCTGGTCGAGGCCGTGCGCGCGTGGTTCGAAGGGGTCCGTTCGTCGCGCGTCCCGGCCGTGCTCGACGTCGGCTGCGGGATCGGAACGGCGCTCGCGTCCGTCGCGGAACGCTGCGAGCCGTACGGCGTCGATCTCTCCCGGCACGCGGTCGACGCCGCCGCCCGCCGGGTTCCGGGCGCGACCTTCGTCGCGGCCAACGCCGACCGCCGCCTCCCGTTCGGGGACGGGAGCCTCGACGTCTTGATCTCGATCAAGGGTCCGAAGAATCCGGCGGAGTTCGCGCGCGTGCTCGCCCCGGACGGCGCCCTGCTCGTGGTCGTGCCCGGCACGGACGATCTGGCGGAGCTGCGGCGCGCGACCTCGGGAGCGAGCCTGGCGAAGGATCCGGCGGAGCGCACGCGCGCACAGTTCGAAGCGCTCTTCGAGCTCTGCGAGCGGCGCGAGGTGCGCGAGCAGACGACGCTCTCCCCCGAGGCGCTGCGCGACGTGCTGCGCACGGCCTACCGCGGCGCCCGCAAGCGCGAGGCGCTGGCCGCCGCCGAGCTCGGACCGCTGTCGGTCACAGCCAGCGCCGTCCTGCTGTCCTTCGCGCGGCGCGCGAACGCGTCCGCGCGGTGAGTCGCGATCGCTAGCCCGCCGACGGGCTCGCTCAGGGCGCGCGTTGGGCCGCGGGCAGGACGAAGCGGCCCGGACGGAAGCGCGAGCGCGCCGCGACGTGTCCGCCGGGATGATGCAGGCTCGCGCGCCAATCCATCTCGCCGCCGTAAGCGCGCCGCGTGCGCAGATCCGCCTCGAGCCGCTCGCGCGCGGCGCTCCACGCGACGGCGTCGGCGGGCGGCCCGGCCGCGGGCGAGTGCTCGCGGCGCAGGTGCGCGGAGGTGAGCTCGAGCACGAGCCGACGCCGCTCGTCTGCGAGCGGCGTCCGACCGTCGCCGAAGAACGCGCGCGCTCCGGCGCGCGGCAGGTGCTGGCGCAGCTCGAGCCGCGCCGCGCTCGGGAGACTCGCCCCGGCGGGGAGCGCGAGCTCGAAGCGCGGCGGATCCGACCCGAGCTCGATCGCAGCGTCGGGCCCGGGGAAGAGCGGCTCGAGGAGCGGGACGTGCACGAGCATGGCGGGCCAAGCTGCGAGTCGCGCGCGGCCCGTCCAATGCGCGGCGACGACCGGTGCGCCGAGGGCGTCGGCCAGGGTGAGCCACGTCTCGAACGGAACGCGCCGCGTGCGCGTCGAGCCTTCGAGCTCGAGCGGGATCGCGGCGAGGCTCTCGTCCGCGCGCGCGAGCACGAGCTCGCCCGCTTCCGCTGCGCCCGGCTCGAAGACGAGCTCGACGGCGCACACGGCGTGCGCGGGAAGGGGCGGCTCGACGCGCCAGCTCGAGCCGTCTTCGCGCGCGCTCCAGGCGACGGCGGGTCCGAGCGCCGTGGTCGCGACGCCCGGCCGCAGCTCGCCGATCGAGCGCAGTCGAGCGTCCGCGCGCAGCCGCGCGCCCGGCGTGCCCAGCGTGCCATTTGGATCGTCCGGCGCGCCGCCCGGCCGCGCGGCCGCTTCGACGCCTTCGACAACGCCTTCGACGAGGAGCGCGAGGTCGCGGTCGGCCAAGGTCGCGCCGGCGAGGTGCTCGAGGGCCTGGTCGAACGAGCCGAAGGCGCGCACGTCGAGCCCCGGAGCCGCGACGAAGGGCGGGCGATGGGCCTCGACGACGCCGTAGCCGAGGCACGGAACGCCTCCGAGACCTCCGTCGGAGACGATCGCGAGGAGCACGAGCTCGCGCCCCGTTGCGAGCGCCGCGTGCTCGTCGACGACGCGGGCGATCTCCGCGCGCGCGTGGGTTTGCTGAGCGGCCGCGAGCAGCTCGGTGCGCGCCACGTGCACGGTCGTGTCGAGCACCACGACGAAGGCGAGGACGGTGCAAGCGAGGCCGACGCCGCGTGTCCGCGCGCAGAGCGCCGCGCACGCGATCGCGACCGCCGTCCAGGCCGCGAGCAAGGGGAAGTAGGTCGTGCGCGACACGACGTTCGTCGCCTGCCCCGAGTAGAGCAGCGCGGCGGGAGCCGAGCACAGGAGCGCGAGCAGACCCGCGGCGGCGAGCGCTGCGCGCGCGCGACGCTCGAGCACGGCCGCCGCCGCCAACGGCGCGCCGAAGATCACGAGGGCCATGGTGGGCGGACGCACGTCGAAGCGGGAGACGAGTCGTGCGAGCAGGGGGCCGTCGCCCGCGAAGGCGGGGTCCTGGTTCCACGGATAGAGAGCTTGGCCGAGTGCGCCGAGCGCACGCGGAAGGAGCGCCGGGAACTCCAGGACGGACGGCAGCGTGAGAGCGCCGTAGCGCAGCTCGAGGGTTCCGAGGTACGCGTAGCGCGCCGCACAGCCGAGGGCGGTCGCGAGTACCAGGCACGCGAGCTCGCCCAGCCGAACGCCGCGGCGATGCGGGCCCGGAGGCACGGCCAGGAGCAGCGCGAAGAGCGCGACGGGAACCAGGAACGCAGGCGTCTTCGACACGAGCGCGAGCCACGTCCACAGGACGGCCGCGAGGCGCGCGCGCAGGACGCGCGTGCCTTCACCACGCGCACCACGCGCACGCGCGTCGAAGAGGGCGTGCGCGGCGAGCAGGCCGAACAGGGGGAACAGCACGTCGCTCTGGGCGGCCGTCCAGCTCACGGCTTGGATGCCGCCGGCGGAGAGCCCGAAGGCGAGGCCCGCCAGGAGACCCGCACGCTCCGCGAACGCTGCGGGAGCGACGCGCGCGACGAGACGCGCCAGGAGGACGCTCACGAAGCCGTGCAGGCAGAGCCCCCATATATGAAAGGGAAGGGGCGAGAGCGGTTCGCCCGCGAGCGCGTGGCACAGGCTCCACGAGAGCCAGAGCGGGAGGCGCATCTCGGACCCTTCGGACGACGCGGGTGCCGCGGCGAAGATCTCGCGCGGAGCCCCGAGCACGCTGTAGTCGTCGAATTGGAACGGGAGCGCCAGGATCCAGGCCTGCGCCAGGACGGCCACCGCGAAGACGAAGGCCCGGGTTCCGAGCGGGAGGGTCCTCCGAGCGGGAGCGGCGGCAGCGCGGGGAAGGTCGTGGTCCATGCCGGGCCGGCGGCGCGAGCGTAGTGTCCGCGCGGGGGAGTTCCACGTCCGCGCTCGAGTGCGGCCGCGCACTGGGTGGGAATACCTAGCCGCGAGCGCTGCGGGGAGCCGATCCTCGAAAAAACCTGACGAAAGTCGCCGCGGATCTTCGCGGTCGCGCTTCACGAGACGCGCCGCGTGTTCTAGGATTCGGGCAAGAGAGCGCTTGGTTGCGGCCCGCGGATGCGAGCCCGCAGGGCTGCAATAAAAAGCCAAGCGTTCCTCCTCTCTCCCTCGGGCCGGTGATTCGCAAGGGTCACCGGCCCCCTATTTTTCGGGGCCTGGTTCCGGGGCCTGGTTCCGGGCCTGGGAGCCGCAGGGGAGCCGACGCGAGGCGAGCCGCCGGCTTGTTCGCCCTGCACGAGCTGGATAAGGTCCGGCGCGAGCGCCCCGTTCGAGGAACGCACATGACCACGCAGGTCTCCGCCGAAGACCTCCGCGACGTCTGGCAGCTCTTGACCGCCGAGGAGCGCGTCGAAGGGTTCGCCTCGCTCCCCCGCGAGGAGGCGCTCGACTTCTACCAGTCGCTCTCCTCGCGCGGGCAGGCGCAGATCCTCGCCGGCTCACCCGTGCGCGAGCGCGGCATGTGGCTGCGGCTGCTCGCGCCCGACGACGCGGCCGACGCGCTGCAGGAGCTCGAGCCGGAGGAGCGCGCGAGCTTGCTCGCGCTCATGGACGAGACCTCGCGGCGCGAAGTCTCGGCGCTGCTCGCCTACGCCGAGGACGAGGCGGGCGGCTTGATGAGCCCGCGCTTCCTGCGCGTTCGACCGGGCATGACGGTCGACGAGGCCATCCGCTACGTGCGGCACCAGCCGCTCGATCGCGCCGAGACGATCTACTACGTGTACGTGCTCGACGCGGAGCAGCGCCTGCTCGGCGTCGTCTCCTTCCGCGATCTCCTCACTTCACCGGGGGACCGCACCGTCGAGCAGGTGATGCACCGGGACGTGATCTCGGTGTCGGAGGACCAGGACGAGGAAGCGGTCGCGAAGCTCGTCTCGCAGCACGACCTGCTGGCCGTGCCCGTCGTCGACGCGCTGGGCCGCATGAAGGGCATCGTCACCGTGGACGACGTGGTCGACGTCGTCGAGGACAGCGCCACGGAGGACATGCACAAGATCGGCGGCATGGAGGCGCTCGACGTGCCCTATCTCCAGACGCGCTTCCTGCCGATGTTGCGCAAGCGCGGGGGTTGGCTCGCGCTGCTCTTCCTGGGGGAGATGCTCACGGCCAGCGCGATGGCGCGCTACGAGGCCGATCTGGCGCAGGCCGTGGTGCTCGCCCTGTTCATCCCGCTGATCATCTCGAGCGGCGGCAACTCGGGATCGCAGGCGGCGACGCTCGTCATCCGCGCGATGGCGCTCGGCGAGGTGCGCCTGCGCGATTGGTGGCGCATCCTGCGCCGCGAGGTCGCCACCGGGCTCGTGCTCGGCGTGTTCCTGGCGCTCATCGGCCTGGCGCGGATCCTCCTGTGGGAGGAGCTCTTCGGGAGCTACGGCGAGCACGCGACCCTGCTCGCGACCGCGGTCTCCCTGAGCCTGGTGGCGGTCGTCACCTGGGGGACCGTCGCGGGCTCGATCCTGCCCCTCGTGCTGCAGCGCATCGGGTTCGACCCCGCCAGCGCCTCGGCGCCCTTCGTCGCCACGCTGGTCGACGTCCTTGGGCTCGCGATCTACTTCAACGTCGCCTACCTCGTGCTGCAGGGCGGTCTCTGAGGGCTTCGGAGCGAGCGACCGCCCGCCCGAGCTCCGTCTCTGCGTATCCTCGATCCTGCGTATCATCGATCGCTCGCGCGCGCTCCGCCCGCGCGCTCGAATGCCCCAGGATCCCCCCCGAGCCGAGCCACGCCCGGAGCCTCTGGAGCGCCGGCGCCGCACGCGCCGGCGGGTGCTGGTGCTCGTCCTCGCCCTCTTCCTCGTCGGTGCGACGCTGGCCGAGCTCGCGTTCCGCGCGCGCGTTCCGCGGAACGAAAGCACGCCCTTCCGCACGAGCGAGCTCCCGGGCGTGTGCTGGGAGCTGCGCAAGGGCTTTCGGACGCTCTACCGCGGCATCCCGATCGAGATCAATTCGGCGGGCTTCCGCGGTCCGGAGTTCGGCCCGCCCGTCGCGGGCGCGCGGCGCATCGCGCTCGTCGGCGATTCCATGGTCTTCGGGAACGGCGTCGCGTTCGGGGACACCCTCGGGGCGTGTCTCGCCCGGCGCTTGGCCCGGGAGGGGATCCCGGCCCAGGTCCTGAACTGCGGCGTTCCCGGCTACAACGCGGAAGACGTGGCGGGGGTGCTCGAGGCGCGCGTGCTCCCGCTGGAACCGGACACGGTCGTGTACGTCTACTTCTCGAACGACCTGGAGCCGGCGCAGGAAGTCGACGCGATCCCCCCCGACGCCGTGATCGACGCCTTCGCGGGCTTTCCGCTGCGCTCCGCGCTGCTCGAGTGGACGCAGACCCGGATCAAGCTCGCCCTCCAGCGCGTGGGCGTCCACACGGCCTTGCGGACGCCCGAGCTGTCCGCGCAGGAGTTCGCGCGGGGCCGCCTCGCCTTCGTCCGCGCCCTGCGCGGGATGAAGCTCGCTTGCGAGCGGGCGGGCGTTCGGCTCCACGTCGTGGCCTACCCCTTTTTGTGCCCCCCCGGAATGGATCCCTTCGCGCCGATCGACGCTTCCGTGGCGCGCGAGTGCCGCGCCCTGGGCCTCGACTTCCACCGAGGGGCGCGGGCCTTCGAGCCCGGAGAGGACTTGACGCGCTACTGGGCGGGGGACTTCGACATGCATCCGAACGGTGCGGCCAACGCGAGCGTGGCGGACCTGCTTGTGGAGAAGGTGTTGGCAGGCAGCGCTCCGTGGCGGAATCGCTAGCACGCACTCGAAAGCGCGAGGGACGGAGCCGAGCGAAGTGCGACGGAGACTTCGAAAAAAATCGAATTCCTCTTGTGCCTCGAGCCGCTCCGGATCTTATCTCCGCACTTGCGCGGGATCGCTTCCCACCTCGCTCGGGCGCGGGGTCGTTCGGGTCTCGCTCCCCAGGTTTCGCTCCCAGGTTTCGCTCCCAAAAGGTTGCGACCTCCCACACGGGGCTTCGGCCCTCCCACGATGAGCATCATCGAGCCTCTCGAAGAGAACTCCAAGCCTTCCCCTTCCTCCGCCCTCCACGACGAGCCTCCACCGTCGTCGTCCCCCGCCGTCGATGCGTTCCGGCGGCGGTGGTTCCCGGACGTTCCCACGCGCAAATGGAACGACTGGCGCTGGCAGCTCCGCAGCCGCCTGTGGGACGCGCCGAGCCTGGAGCGCATCTTCAACCTGTCGGTGGCCGAGCGCGACGGGTTGGCTCGGCTGCGCGGGCTCCCGATGGCGGTGACGCCGTTCTACGCGGCGCTCCTCGATCCCGACGATCCGGACGATGCGCTGCGGCGCACGCTCTTCCCGGTCTCGGACGAGAGCGTCGCGGGTCCGGGCGAGGCCGACGATCCCCTCGGCGAGGACGCGTCGAGTCCGGTCGAGGGGCTCGTTCACCGCTACCCCGACCGCGTGCTCTTCCTCGTCTCCGACCACTGCGCCGTCTACTGCCGCTACTGCACGCGGGCGCGCGTGGTCGGTTCGGGCGAGATGTCGCCGGACGTGAAGCGCTGGGAGAGTGCCTTCGCGTACCTGGCCGAGCACCGCGAGGTGCGCGACGTGCTCCTGTCGGGTGGTGATCCGCTGACCCTGTCCGACGCCAAGCTCGACTACTTGCTCGGGCGGCTGAAGGCCCTGGACATCGAGTTCGTGCGCATCGGGACCAAGGTCCCGGCCTGCCTCCCGCAGCGCATCACCCCCGAGCTGCTCGCGGTGCTGAAGAAGCACAGCCCGGTCTGGCTCTCGCTGCACTTCACGCACCCCGCCGAGCTCGTGCCCGAGGTCGCCGCGGCGTGCAACGCGCTCGCCGACAACGGCATCCCGCTCGGGAGCCAGACCGTGCTGCTGGCGGGCGTCAACGACGACGTCGAGACGCAGCGCCGGCTGAACCACGGCCTCCTGCGCATGCGCGTGCGGCCCTACTACCTCTACCAGTGCGACCCGATCACGGGCTCGGCGCACTTCCGGACGTCGGTGGACAAGGGGCTCGAGGTGATCTCCGGCCTGCGCGGCCACACGACCGGCTACAGCGTGCCGCAGTACGTGATCGACGCGCCCGGGGGCGGCGGCAAGATCCCGATCCTGCCGCAGTCGGTCGTCGGGCGCGACGGCGAGGAGGTGCTCCTGCGCAACTACGCGGGTCGGATCTTCCGCTACTACGACCCGCTCTCCCCGCGCGTGCCGAACGAGGTCCTCCAGTCGTGACGACCACCCTTCGCTCCGCGGCGCGAGCGCGCAGCGCGTCCGGGAGCGGCGCGTGAAGATCGGCATCACCTACGACCTGCGCGCCGACTACCTCGCCGCCGGCTACGACGCGGAGGAGACGGCCGAGTACGACAGCCTCGAGACGATCGAGTCGGTCGAGTCGGCGCTCCACGAGCTCGGCCACCGTCCCGACCGGATCGGGCACGCGCGCGCGCTGGTCGGGCGTCTCGCGCACGGGGATCGCTGGGACCTCGTGTTCAACTTCGCCGAGGGCCTGAACGGGATCGGGCGCGAGGCCCAGGTGCCGGCCATCCTCGACGTCTACGGCATCCCGTACACCTTCTCGGATCCCGTGACGCTCGCGCTCACGCTCCACAAGGGGCTGACGAAGAACGTCCTGCGCGACCGCGGCATCGCCACGGCTCCCTTCCGGGTGGCGGCCGGTCCCGAGGACCTCGCCGACCTCGCGCTCACCTATCCGCTGTTCGTGAAGCCGGTCGCGGAGGGCACGAGCAAGGGCATCGATCCCAGCTCGCGCGTCGCCGACGCGGCGGCGCTGCTCGCGCGCGCGACCTATCTCTGGGAGCGCTACGCGCAGCCGGTGCTGGTGGAGGAGTACCTCCCGGGTCGCGAGTTCACGGTGGGCATCGTCGGCACCGGCCGCTCGGCGCGCGTGCTCGGCACGCTCGAGGTGATCCTGCTCGCAGGCGCCGAGCCGGGCGTCTACTCGTACGTGAACAAGGAGCGCTGCGAGGAGCTCGTCGAGTACCGGCTCGGCAGCGGGCCGCTGGTGCGCGAGGCGGAGGAGCTCGCCCTCTGCGCCTGGCGCGCACTCGATTGCCGCGACGCCGGTCGCGTCGACGTGCGCGCCGACGCGGACGACCGGCCGCAGGTGATCGAGCTGAACCCGCTCGCGGGCCTGCACCCCGAGCACTCCGACCTGCCGATCCTGTGCAACCTGCTCGGCGTCCCCTACCTCTCGCTCGTGGCGGAGATCCTCGAGTCGGCCCGCGTGCGCGCGCAGGCGCGGCAGGCGCAGGTGGGACGCATCGGGATCCCCGCGCCGGCGTGAAGCGCGCCGTCGTGCTCCACAACGCCGTCGCCGCGGACGCGCCGCCCGACGAGCGGGACGTCCTCGCGCAGGTGGAGGCGGTGACGCGCGCGCTCGAAGAGCAGGGCTACGCCGTCGTCCCGCTCGCAGTCGACCTCGACCTCGCCGCGCTCGATCGGGAGCTCGCCCGGACGCGCCCCGCGGTCGTGTTCAACCTGGTGGAGTCGCTGGGCGGATCGGAACGCCTCATGGGGGCTGTGCCGGCCCTGCTCGAGAGCGCGGGCCGCCCCTTCACCGGCGCCGGCGCCGAGTGCCTGGCCCTGTGCGGGAACAAGGTCGTGGCGAAGCGCTGGCTCGTGGCCGCCGGCCTCCCGACGCCGCGCTGGAGGGAGGATCCGGGCGCGACCGACGGCTTCGCACCGGGGTCGCGCGTGATCGTCAAGTCGCGCTGGGACCACGGCTCGCTCGGGCTCGAGGCCGAGCGCGTCGGCGCGCCGGGCGCAGGCCTGCACCGGGCCGACGGCGATCTCTTCGCCGAGGAGTTCGTCGACGGGCGCGAGTTCAACCTCTCCGTGCTCGGCGGCCGCGCGGGCCCGAGCGTCCTGCCGCCGGCCGAGATCCGCTTCGAGGACTTCGGAGAGCGCCCGCGCATCGTCGGCTGGCGAGCGAAGTGGGATCCCGATTCCTTCGAGCACGCCCACACGCCGCGCACGTTCGAGCTCGCGCGTGCCGACGGGGCACTCGTGAGCGAGCTCGTCCGCATCGCGCGCGCCTGCTGGAGCGAGTTCGGGCTCTCCGGCTACGCGCGCGTCGACTTCCGCGTGGACGAGCGCGGCCGCCCGTTCGTGCTGGAGGTGAATCCCAACCCCTGCCTGTCGGACGACGCCGGCTTCCAGGCGGCGGCGCGCACCGCCGGTCTCGGCTTCCGGGACGTCGTCGCGCGCATCCTCGAGGACGCCTTCGCGCGTCCGGGAGTACCGTGAGCGCGGCGACGACGATCCGCGCGGCGCTGCGAGCGTCGGACGGGGACGCCGTGCGCGCGCTCGTGCGAAGCTCGGGCTTCTTCACGGACGAGGAGACGGCCGTCGCGGTCGAGCTCGTGGACGCGGCGCTCGCGCACGGCGAGGCGAGCGGCTACCTGTTTTGCTTCGCCGAGCGCGGGGAGGCGGTCGTGGGCTACGCGTGCTTTGGACCGATCGCCGGGACCGACGGGCGCTGGGACCTCTACTGGATCGTCGTCGACGCCGCCCTGCGCGGAGCGGGCATCGGCAGGCTCCTGCTCGCGCATGCGGAGGACGACGTCCGCCGGCGCGGCGGGCGGCGCATCTACGTCGACACGAGCTCGCGCGAGCAGTACGCGCCGACGCGCGCCTTCTACACAGCCGCCGGCTATCGGGTCGAGGCGCTGCTCGCGGACTTCTACCGCGCGGGCGACGGGAAGAGCGTGTTCCTCAAGGTGCTCACCCCGGACCCGAAGTCGCGCGCGTACGCGTCCGGAGAGCGGCGGCCCTGAGCGTTGCCGCGCGCGGCTCGAGCCGCGCGCGAAGCGACGGAGCGGGGTCGGCTATCCTCACGTCCGTGGCGGCGCGCTTCGTCTTCTTCGCGACCTGTGCTCCGGGTCTCGAGCCCGTGTTGCACGCCGAGGTGCGCGCCCTGCGGCTCGCGCACGTGGAGCGTCAGGTGGGCGGCGTGTACTTCGAGGGCAGGATCGAGGACGCCTGGCGCGCGAACCTCGAGCTGCGCACGGCCGTGCGCGTGTTCCTGCGCGTGGCGCGCTTCCGCGCGGCCGACGCGGACGAGCTGTACCGCGGCGCGGCGGGCGTCGAGTGGCGGCGCTTCCTGCGCCCCGAGGGCACGCTGTTCGTCGACGCCCAGTCGCGCGAGTCCGCGCTGTTCCACACGCACTTCGTGCAGCAGCGCGTCAAGGACGCCGTCGTGGACCAGTTGCGCACGAGCGCGGGCGTGCGCCCGTGGGTCGACGCGGACGACGCGGACGCGCGCCTGCACGTGCACCTCTTCCGCGACCGAGCGACGCTCTCGGTCGACACCTCCGGCGGCTCGCTGCACAAGCGCGGGTGGCGGCGCTTCCAAGGGCGCGCGCCGCTGGCGGAGACGCTGGCGGCCGCGGTCGTGTCGATGTCGGGCTGGGACCGGCGTTCGCCGCTCGTCGATCCGTTCTGCGGCTCCGGGACGATCGCCATCGAAGCCGCCGCGATCGCCGCGCGCGTGCCGCCCGGACGCTGGCGTTCGTTCGGCTTCGAGCGCTGGCCGGGACACGACGCGGCGTCCTTCGCAAGCCTCTGCAACGCTCTGAACGCGCGCGAGGAATGGCCGCCCAAACTCACGATCCTGGCCTCCGATTCGGATCCGGACCAGGTGCGGGGCGCGCTCGAGAACGCCGCCTCGGCGGGCTTCGCCGAGCGCCTGCGCATCGAGTGCGCGGACGCGCGCGAGCTCGCGCCGCGGCGCGGCTGGAACGCGTGGATCGTGTCGAACCCGCCCTACGGCGTGCGCATGGGGGAGGGAGCGGAGCTCGAGCCTCTCTATCGCGCCTTCGGTGAGCGCTTGCGCGCGTCTTGCGCAGGCTTCCACGTGGCCCTCCTCTTGGGCGACCCCCGGCACGCGCGCGCCCTGGCACTCACCGGCGCCGAGCCCACGCGACTCGCGAACGGAGCGCTCGAGTGCGAGCTCGTGCGGGCGCGCGTGCCGGACGCGGCGCCCGCCGCGCAGGGCGGCGGCTGAGCGCTCGTTTTGGCGAAGGGGGGGAGCTCAGGCGATGACGAAGCCGAGCACCACGCCCAGGGCCGCGGCGGGCAGCATCACGGCGGCGACGACGGCTCCGACGCGCCGGCCGCCGAGGACCGCGGCGAGCACCACCTTGACGAGCGTGTTCGACACCGAGGCGAGCATCACGGCGTTCACGGCCACGCCCGACTCGAGCCCTTCCTGCTGCATGCGCGCCACGCTGATCGTGATCGCGTCGACGTCCGCCAGACCCGCGAGAGCGGCGGAGACGAACAGGCCGCTCTCTCCGAAGCGATCCCACGCGAAGGCGGACGCCAGGCGGACGGCCGCGAACACCAGTCCGAGCCGCAGCGCACCCAGCAGCCGAAAGGGGTTGTGCAGCCCCTTCGTCTCCTCGCCGTCGGCGGGCTCCGACGCCTTGGCCCTGCGCCAGACCACGAGGCACCCGGCGCCGCCCGCGAGCAACATCCCACCGAGGGGCAGCGCCGCGGGGAGCACGAGCGGCGGCTGGATGACGGCGATCTCCACCAGCACGCGCGCGAACATGATCGTCGCCGCCAGGGCGATGGCGAGCGCACACGGCAGGGCGAGCTCGCGGTGCTCGCGGCCCTTCGCGGCGAAGGTGAGCGTCACCGCCGTCGAGGAGACGAGTCCGCCGGCGAGCGCGGTGATCACGATGCCGCGACGGGCTCCGAAGCGGCGCACGGCGAAGTAGCCGACGAAGCTGATCCCGGCGATGATCACGACCACCAGACCGATGCGGAACGGGTTGAGCGTGTCGTAGGGACCGAAGGGACGGTCGGGCAGGAGCGGCAGCGCGACGAGGGCGGCGAGGGCGAAGCGCACGGTCGCGAGCAGGTCCTCGTGCGAGAGCGTCGCGGCGAACTCGTGGATCGTCGCCTTCAGGGCGAGCAGCGCCATCACGATGGTCCCGAGACCCGCGGCGAGGAGCAGGCGCTGCGCAAAGGGCAGTCCGAGCCCCCCGACGAAGGGCAACGCTCCGATGGCGAAGACGAGCAGCGCCGCGAACTCGCTCGTCAGGCCCGAGCGATCCGAGCCGGGATCGTTGCGATCGCCCGCGTAGCCGACCGCGATCAGCAGCGTGGCCGCGCCGAAGCCGACGAGCAGCACGATCACGCCCTGCGCGTGGGCGAGCAGGGAGGAGAGCGCTCCGAGGAGCGCGACGAGCGGGAAGGTGCGCGCGCCGCCGATACCGGACTTGCGCTCCTCGCGCCCGCGCCGCTCGCGTTCGAGACCCACGAGCCCGCCCACGGCGAGGGCCAGGGCGAGGCCGAGCGCGATCTCCTGCGGCCCGAACGACTCGAGCGCGCCTGCGGTCGGGGTCGGCTCTTGCACGCCCGCCATCCTACGGCGCGCCGAACGCCCGAACGCGGAGGGACGCTCCCTACGCAGTTCTACCGATGGTGTCGCGCGCCGTTCGCCGCGACGATGGGAAGCGGAGGCCCACCATGAAGGACACGATCCAGGACGACCTGCGCGCGGAGCTCGATCGCATGCGCGGACGACTCGACCACCTGCGGGTGCAGGCGAATCTCGGCAAGAAGGAGCTCGCGGACAAGCTGCGCGAGTTCGGCGACGAGCTCGAGCCGAACCGGCGCCGGGCGATGGAGCGCATCGCGTCGCTCGCCAAGTCGACCGCGCGCGAGACCGAGGCCTTGGCGAAGGGCCTGCAGGCCGGCTGGGAAGAGCTCTGGCACACCTACCGCGAGCTCTCGCGCGAGGCGCAGGACGAGAAGCGCGCCGACTCGCGCAGGAAGTGAAGGGCGGCGCGCGCCGTCACGACCGCGTCTGCAGCACGGCGCACAGCTCCGTGTAGGTGCGCGCGCGGAGCAGGAGCTCGCGCGTGACCGGATGCTGCAGCGCGTCGCCGATCCCCGACAGGATCTCGAGCTGCGCGCCCGTCGCCTCGTCGGGCGTGAGCACCAGGACGACGATGCGCGCCGGAAGCCCGTCGAGTGCGTCGAAGTCGACCCCCGCGTCCGAGAGACCGAGCGCCAGGCGCGGCCCGGCGAGCTTCGGGATGCGGGCGTGCGGAACGGCGATCCCCTCGCCGAGACCCGTGGGTCCGGTCTGCTCGCGCGCCCAGACGCGCTCGACCCAGCTCTGCGCGTCGTCGCCCACGTCGGTGACGAGCGTCGCCGCGAGCTCGGCGATGACGCCGCGGCGGTCGCGCGCGCGGAGCTCGCGGACGAACGCGCGCGGGGTCAGGTAGTCGACGAGCTCGCGCGTCCGCGTGCGCCGGGTGAGGCGCTGGAGGATCGGTCCGCTCATGAGGCTCGTGGCGAGCGCCATGACCACCAGCGCCACGAACAGCGGCGCGCCGATCAGCCCGACTTGGAGGGCGATCGAGCCGAGGACGATCTCCATCGAGCCGCGCGCGTTCATGGCGCAGCCGATCGCCCACGCCTCGCGAACGTCGACTCCGCTCCAGCGCGCCGCGATGCCGCACCCCGCGATCTTGCCCAGGCAGGCGACGGCCAGCACCGCACCGCACAGTACGAGATCGAAGTTCGCGGCGAAGTCGATGGCCAGGCCGATGCTCCCGAAGAACAGGGGCGCGAAGAAGTGCGACACGAAGTCCTGGATCGTCGCGCGCGTGCGCTCCCGCAGGTGCGCCGAATCGCCGAGCGCGACGCCCGCGAGGAACGCGCCGAACATCGCGTGCACGCCCGAGAACGAGGTGAAGGCCGCCGAGAACAACCCGAGCGAGAGGGCGAACGCGAGCACGCCGCCGGGCCAGGCGGAATAGGCCAGCACGAAGGGCAGGCTCTTGTGGATCAGCCAGCGGACGACGGTCAGCATCGCCGCCGTGAACGCGAGCGTGAGGCCGAGCTTCCACGGCAGCGTGAGCGTTCCCACGTCGCCGCCCGCGCTCGCCAGGACGACCGCGAAGAGGAGCCACCCGACGAGGTCGTTCAGCACCGCCGCGCCGATCACCACCACGCCCAGGTCGGTGCGGTAGAGGTGCAGGTCCATCAACGTCTTCGCGATGACCGGCAGGGCGGAGATCGAGAGCGCGATCGCGAAGAACAGGGCGAACACCTCCGGCTCGACGCTCGCTCCCATGCCCAGGCGCTCGGGCGCGAAGCGGCCGAAGGCGTACCCCAGCGCGAACGGCGCCACGATCCCGCCCGACGCCACGGCCAGCGTCGTCCGTCCGCGGCGCAGGATCGCCGACAGATCGACCTCCATCCCCGCGGCCAGGAGGAAGAGCGTGACGGCGAGCACCTTCAGGGCCTCGAGCGCCACGGCCACCGGACCCTCCAAAGGGAACAGGTAGATCGAGCTCTCCGGGGCGAGCCGGCCCAGCACCGTCGGTCCGAGCACGATCCCCGCCGCGATCTCGCCCAGCACCGCCGGTTGGCCGAAGCGCCGGACGAACTCCCCGCCGAGCCGCGCCGCGGCGAGCAGGATCCCCAGGGCGAGGAAGAGCCTCAGGACGTCATCCGGCGCGAAGCTCTCCATGCTCTCCGTGGGGTCCGGGTGCGGGCCAGCATACGGCGTTCGCCGAAGCGGTCCACGGCTCGGCCACGCCGCGCGTCGCTCGCACGGGCTCGGAACCCCCGGCCCGCAGAGGGGTCGGATCGACTACGCTGGGGGCCTATGCCCATCGAGGAACGAACGAGCGCGGGCGACGGCAGCCGAACGTCGCCGCGCCCGGAACGGACGTCCGAGCGAACCCCGCGCCCCGGAGTGACGACGTGAAAGCGGACCCCGCGCGCCTGCGTGACGACCTGAAGCAGGACGTGCCCGAAACCCTGACGAAGGGCGGGCGCCGGATGGATCTCGACTACGCCTACGACGTGCGCCGCCGCGCCTGGCAGCGCTCCGGCGCCGCGCGTCGTCTGTACGGGCTCCTGCAGGAGTCGGAGACCCGCGCCTCGCAGCTCCTGCACGAGTTCGTGCGCTTCCTGCCGCACTTCCGGCGCATCGCGCTGGAGGACACGCGCGGCCTGCCGGCCGCCGAGCCGCGCTGGGTGAACGGTTGGCTACCGGGCCTCGACGGCGTGACGATCTACGGCTTGCTCGCCACCGAGAACCCGCGCTGGTACGTCGAGGTCGGCTCGGGCAACTCCACCAAGTTCGCGCGCCGCGCCATCCGCGACCACGGCCTGCGGACGCAAATCCTCTCGATCGATCCACAGCCGCGCGAGGAGATCGACGCCCTGTGCGACCGCGTCGTGCGCGAACGCCTCGAGGACGTCGACCCGGCGCAGTTCGAGCAGTTCCAGCCCGACGACCTCTTGTTCGTCGACTGCAGCCACCGCTCGTTCCAAGGCTCCGACGTGACCGTGTTCTTCACCGAGATCCTGCCCATCCTCCCGCACGGGCTGATCTACGGCATCCACGACATCTGGCTCCCGGAGGACTACCCGCTCCACTGGCGCGACCGCTTCTACAACGAGCAGTACCTGCTCGCCGCCTACCTGTTCGGCGGCGCGGACGGCGACCAGATCCTCTTGCCGAACTACTTCCTCTCCAGCTTCTCCCCCGCGATCCACATCCTGAACGAGCTCTGGCAGGATCCGAAGTTCGAGGGCATCGAAGCCGGCGGCGGCTGCTTCTGGATGCGCCGCGGCGCAGCCCGCGCCGCCAAGCACGCGCCCACCAACGGCAACGTCTAGAACCCCTCGCGCCCGCACACCCAGAGCGCCGAGCGGGCGACGAGCGCCCCTCCAGTCAGACCCTTGATCCGCCGATCAGGTACGCTAGCCTTCTCACGCACGTTCCCCGATAGCTCAGCTGGTAGAGCGCGCGGCTGTTAACCGCTAGGTCGTAGGTTCGAATCCTACTCGGGGAGCCAACCCCCGCCGGACGCTGTGAGCCACGCTCGCGACGGCGGTTGACGGGGTGGGGGAGTCGGGCTGGCCTCGGATCGGCCTTGGGCGTAACCTCCGCGGGATGCTCGCCTTGTCGCCGCGCTCTCGGCTCGCACCGTGGAGAGCGGATGCCCCAGTCCGAATCCCGGCCGTTCCGACCGACCCCAAGGCCGACGCGCTCTCGAACTCTCTGTGCTCTCGGCGAGAGGGGAGAATGGTTGACGGGTTGCGTCAACCACTCGGCAAAGTTCGCAGCGTTGGTGTCGGTACCGGGAGGGACGGATGCGAACGATGCGGGTTCAACCCGGGGCCCACGCCGTCCTGATGGAACAAGAAGCGCAGTCTATCCCTCCAGCGAGCACGAAGGCCCGCCCGGAAGTGCTTCACAAGTACATGCCGCTCATTGGATGCAAGTACTTCAGGAGAGTTGCCACAATCCTCCGGAGAAGCACGATTCATTTCTCTTCTTCGGCGGCGTTCAACGACCCATTCGATTGTCGCATAAAGATCGACTTCGACGGAACAGACGAAGATCTGGGCGCGGCGGTTGTCAGGATCCTGAAGGCTAACGGGATTCCGCTCTTGTCCGACGAGGAGCCTGGCGAGCGGGTGGCTCAACTCCGCACCGAGAAGGGGCGGGATCTGTTTCTCCAAACCGTGCGCGAAGGTGCCAAACGAATCGGTGTGCTTTGCCTGGTCGAAGACCCGAGCGATCTCTTAATGTGGGCGCACTATGGCGCGTCTCATGCTGGAGTCTGCTTGGCGTTCGATACAACCTGCTCCCCCTTTTCGACGGCACGCGCTGTAGCATATTCGCGTGACTACCTTTCGATCCGATTTACAGACTCAGATGGCGAACAGATGGCCCGTGACTCACTCTTCACTAAGGCAGAAGAATGGATCTACGAGAATGAGTGGCGGAGTATCGATGATGAGCAGGGCCCTGGCCCGCATTCATTTCCTCGGGAAGCACTTGTCGGCGTGGTACGTGGGTCACGGTTGGCTGGTCCGTGGCTCGATCGATTGCGCAAGTTGACCAGAGATCGCGGAATCCCCCTTCGAGTTGCCGAACCCGACCCAGATCGGTTCGAGCTGGCTCTTCGCGACGACAACTAGCTCCAGGCAACCTGTCAGCCCGATGGGGACCTGCGCAGCGGCGGCAGTCTCTTGATATTCCGCGCGCAACGTGTCGCTGCGGATGACGGAGATCATGTCTACAGCGCGTACCACGCTCTACTGATCCCTCCTTGTGTTTGGAGGCAAGGCGGAGTTGTCTCCCGGGCCTTGCGATACCGCTTGAGGACTTCGACCCCATCGCGACGTTGGGCCTCCCAGTGTCGCTTGAGCTGGAGTCTGCCGAGGCCCTGGACTTCGGTGTAGTACGAGTCGGTGGCGTGGGCCTCCAGGACCTCGACCCCGACGAGGCTCAGGAGACCCCGGAAGGGCACGCCGTGGCGCTCGAGTGCCGAAACGGCTTCTCGACCGAAGCCGTACGGCAGTCGCTCCTCGAAAAGGTCAGGAGCCTGCGCGCGAGCCAGCTCTATCAGGGCGCTGCGGACCAGGATCTGACGGGCGGCCTCGACCAGGGCGAGGCGCTCGGCAGCGTTACGGTTGTCCTCAACCTCCTGGAGCCGGGAGGTGATAGCGGCTGCTGCGTCCCCCGCGATACGGTCGCCCGCCTCGACCTGGGTCGGCGTCCAGTCTCCGGGCGCGGCTCCAACGGCATCCTGGAGAGCGGGCAGGTTGAGGATGGACACCACGCCGGTCCCGCGTGGAGCGGCGAAGACGGTCACCCGGGCGGGAGCTGGCGAGGCCAGCTCGGCGATCCCGGCAGGTTTCGGTGCATGTGGCGGATCGCCGACGGACCCGAGTAGCTCGTCGAGAACGCCCTCGCCGTAGGAGAGGAGCTGCACCGAGTTCGGGTGCCGGTCGAAGACCTCGGGCGCAAAGGTCACCGCGAGATCGTGGCCCTTCCACGAGAGCATGTGCGCGCCGTTGATCTCGGGGTGCGGACGGAACTGGCGACCGAGCGCGCGCGAGCGGACGAGCGCCTGTTCGAGCTGCTGCAAGGTGACCGGCGGCTCCGGCATGTCGTCGATGTCGGGGTCCTCCTCGACGTGCGCATCGAGGTCCAGCGCCGTGCCCTCGTGCTTCTCGACCTCCTCGCGCAGCGCTGCGATCTGCTCCTCCAGCTTCCTCGCACGTTTCTCGGCCGGGAGCATCGCCATCTCCTCGATCGTGCGGCTGATCTTGTGGAGGATCGGCTGGAGTTCGCCGACCACGTCCACGAACCAGCCGATGCGGTCGTCCAGCCGCTGGTAGATCACGGCCTCGACGGTGTCGGCGTAGAAGTAGTTGCGTATCCAGACGGTCTCGAAGGTCTGGCCGATGCGGTCGATGCGACCGATGCGCTGCTCGACGCGCATCGGGTTCCAGGGCATGTCGTAGTTGATGAGCACGCCGCAGGTCTGGAGGTTGAGGCCCTCGCTCGCCGACTCCGTGCAAAGCAGGACTTTGATCTCCTCGCCCCGTCGGAACTCCTCCTTGATCGTCTCCTTGTGGCGCGGCATCCAGGCCGTGCCGTCCCAAACCTCACCGCCGCGACCGGAGTAGCAGGCGATCTGCGAACCGTACACCTGTCGCAGCTCGTCGCGGACGTAGTCCATCGTGTCCGTGTACTGCGTGAACACGATCACGGTTTCCCGCTCGTTGAAGATCGCGCGCAGATCCCTCACGAGCTGCTCCAGCTTGCTGTCCGATCCGAGCCGCTCCAGCTCGCGAATGAAATCCTCGATGTACGAGACCTCGGCGAGGAACTGGGCCGGGTCGCCTTCGACCTCCGCCTCGCCGAAGTCGAAGTCGAGGTCGGCTTGTTCCATGTCGTCGTCGGTGAGCCCCGCGTCCTTCGCCAGCCCGAGCAGGAAGTCGCGCCGTCGCTCCAGGCTCTTCCTGATCGCGTAGAACGAGCTGGTCAGGCGGCGGCGGTACACCGTCATCACGAAGCCGAGCCCCTTCCGCTCCGCCTCGTACTTCTGGTAGTGGTCCGAGATGTACTCGTCGATGCGGTCGTACAGCTCGCGCTCCGCCTCGGTCAGCGGAATCCACTCCGGGCGAGGATCGCGGTGAGGGACGTTGGCATCGAGCAGGCCGCGCTCGCGGTAGCGCCGCAAGAGCGCGCGCGTGTTGCGCCAGACGAGCGTGCGGATCGGCGTGTGGCGCTTGACCATCTCGTGTAGCGCGGCCCGGCCGTCGGCGCTGAGCTGCTGGATGGCCGTCTCTCGCTTCGACGAGCGCAAGAGCCCCTTGATGGTCTCCCACTCGACGAGGCCGAGCTTCGCGCTCACGACCGTCTCGAAGCGATCGTCCCAGCGCCCGCCCGCGTCGAGGTAGTCGGCGACCATGCCGAGCAGGAACTCCCAGTCGCGATCCTCGAACGGCTTGCGCAACTGCTCGAAGAACGCGAGGAAGTTGTCCTCCAGCGCCCCCCAGCGCCCGCCGACGCCGAGCACGCGCAAGAGGTCCCAGACCTCGACCGGATGAACCTGCATCGGCGTCGCGGTCAAGAGGTAGAGGCAACGCGTGCGATCCTTGATGCCGGGCCGGTTGTCGGTCCCGGTGAGCAGCTCCAAGAGCCGATTGGGCCGGTACTGGCCGGAGAGAAAGTCCTTGCGGCGGGCGTGGTGGCTTTCGTCAACGATGACGAGGTCCCACGGTCCGGCGTCGAGAACCTCCTCTTGGCGCTCGCGGCGCTTCGCGAGCTGGCTGGAGGCGAGCAGAATCGGGCACGCGCGCCAGGGGTTCGCGCTCGTGTGCTGGACCTCGCGATCGAAAACGTCGCGAATCGCGCCGTCCTCGTACCGCGGGACGTTGAGCACGAACTTCTCGTACAGCTCCTCCTGCCACTGCCGCAGGACGCTCTTCGGGACGAGCAGGAGCGCGCGCTCTACCTTGCCCGAGATGACCAGTTGGCGGAGCGCGAGGCCCGCTTCGATCGTCTTTCCTAACCCCACCTCGTCGCAGAAGAGGAAGTTCTCCGGGTACCGCTCGACCGTCTCGCGCACGACTCGTAGCTGATGCGGCCAGGGGTTGATCGTGCTCGTTTCGATGCCGATGCGCGCGGCGTTCGGAAGGTGCGGAGCCTCGCGCAGGAACCGGAACGCGATGCGCTCCGCCGCAGTCGAGGCGATGGCCTCCTCATCCGGCTTGGGCTCCTTCGCCTTCGGCCGCCGCTCCAGCGGATCCTCGCGCGGCTGGTCCGGCGGGCAGAAGTCGAGCAGCTCTCGCTGCACGGCTTCGGGAACATCGAGGGCGATCCAGGACTCGTCGCGCCCTTCCCAGAGATCGTTGAAGCGGCGCTCGATGCGGTGGATGTACGGCGCGAGCGATGGGGTGTGATCGGAGCCGAACTGTCGCTCCCAGGTCGTGAAGACCATAAACGTCTCGTAGTTCGACTCCCAGCCCCGAACGGACTCGTTGCTGCTCCCGCTGAATCCGACCTTCTGGTCGTCAGCGTCCGCGAAGACGCCCTCTTTCGGGTGGTAATACTCCTCGGCATCCGATGCAGGCAGCGGCGCGCCGTCACGCCCTCGCGGCAGCACGACGCGCATCTCCAGGGTTCCCTGCGCGACCATCCACGCGAGCACCTCCAGGCGCTTGCGAATCAGGTCGTTTGGCGTGTCGAGCTTGCCCGTCATCGCGGCCTCGACGGTGCCCTTGAGGCTCTCGCCCCGGCGGATCGCCTCGCAGTCCTCCTCGGAGAGCTGTGCTCCGACGAGCAGCCGCATCCGACCCTCGTTCGCGATCAGCCGCACGACGCCCGCCGCCGCGACCGCGAGCGCGGAGCTGGAGAAGTACCCCGCGCTGCGGTCGTACCGGACGCTGCGCTCCAGCGCCGGGATGTAGAAGCGGTGCAGGCGGTCGTCGTTCGGACCGTAGCTGATCTGGAAGGGGTGCGAGCTGAGCGAAGGCATGGGCGCGCTCAGTTGACTCTCATCAGTTCCTGCGCGTTGGTGAACGCCTTCAACTTGATGTTGGCGCTCGTCCCGAACCACACCCGATCGAGGCGTGCCTCGGCCACCTCGTCACGCACCTGCCGGTAGTCCTCGAAGCGCGTGATCGCGTTGTAGGCGGCCCACAGCGTTCCGCGAACTCCCGGGAGCTGGAGGTCCGGGACCTCTTCCAAGAGTCGTTCGACGTGAAGCCACTTCGGGGGCTTGCTGTCGTCGTGCTTCTGGGCGGCACTCTTCGGGAAGACGCCTTCCAGGTAGTGAGCGAGCCGCTCCCTCGTGAGCTGCAAGCTCGCCATGCTCTTGAACACAGCCTCGGAGCGCTTGAAGACTTCGGTCGTGGCCGCGATCAGATCAGCGGTCTGTCGCAGCCGATCCGCGACGCGGCGGCTGTGTCGCACGCGGAACTCCGCCTGTCCGCCCTTGAGAGCGAGGACGAGCGTGTTCTGGCACACGACGCGCACCGAGGTGAACTTCACGATCACCGAGCCCTTCCCCGTATGCGTGTTGGAGAGGAGCAGGTATCGGCAGCAGTCGTCGCCCCGGACGACCTGGATCACGTCTGGGAGCTTCGCAAGCACCCAGACCCGTTCACCTTGACCCAATGAGCCAGCGGTCTCGAAGAACGCCTCCTCGCGATCGACGATTGGATCGAAGAAGTCGAACGCCTCGGCGTTCTGGAGGGGCTCGTAGCGCTGCGAGACGATCCCGAGCACGACCTCCTCGTCCTTGGGTCCAGGACCGGGCGGACGAACCAGCTCGTACCGGCTGTACACGTCCTGCCCGTTGGAACGGCGAACGGGCTGGGCACCTCGTGCAGGACGCTTCTCGATCTCCCAGTCGAGTCCGGCTGCGCGGATCATCTCCGCCGCCGTCACCGTAGCAGGCACCTCGGTGCCCAGGTCGTGCCAGGGCTTCTCACCCGCGTAGGCCATCGTCTCGATGTTGGCGGGCATGGTGGCCTCACTCGTCTTCTTCCTTATCGGAGTCGGACTCGTCGCCGTCGAGATCCTCGTCGCCGTAGTCGTCGGCAGCTTCGGCCGCAACGGCGGCGCTCTGGTCGAAGAGGTCGCCTTGGTGGGAGGGCGGGGCGACGGCTTCCTCGGGCGGGGCGGTTAGGTCGTCGAAGAAGGCGAGGCGCATGGCCTCCAGGGTCTCGGCCTCGGGGCGGACGAACTGGCCTTTCTGCTTGGTGCGCGGGATCGCGTTGAGGAGGGCCTGGACGAGGGCCTTGAAGGTGCTGTCGTTCAGGAGACCGGCTTCGCTCAGGAGCTGCTTGCAGGCCGGGCCGCCGTCCTCCTGGTAGAGGAGCATCGCGGTGTGGAGGGCGTCGATCCAGGCGGGGAAGGTCCGTAGGTCGGGATCGACCATGCCGCGCTTTCGGCGGGCCTTCGGGGGCTGGAGCAGGACGGTGGCGCTCTTCTTCGTGACGAGCTTCTTCTCTGCGATGACCTGCTTCTCCAGATCGAGGCCGAGCGCGAGGGCGAGCTTGCGCGCCTCGTCGCCGGGGAACTCCTGGGCCTGGAAGGCGTCCCAGGCCATGAGATACCAGTCCGTGTAGGGATCGAAGGCGACCGTGCGGCCGAGGAGCAGGCCCTGCTTGCGCAGGTCTATGACTTCCTCGCGCGCGAGATCGAGGGCGACCTCGGGGCGTAGCGGCTTCGGCTCGCCCGTGCGTTCGTCAACCTCGCTCGTCAGCACGGGCCAGTTCTCGGAGAGGATCGCGAGCGTCGGGCCGAAGGTCGCGATGTAGAGATCCACGCCCCGGATGCCCTGCGCCTCGAACTCCTCGGCCTTCTGGCGCGCGACGCGGCGGATGCGGCCCTTGAGGTCGTCCCACCATACCGGCTCGGTCGAGACCTCGCGCTTGCGGCAGGTGAGCATGATCGTACTCTGGGCGGCGTTCTTCTTCGCTTGGTGGAGCGAGTGCTCGCTCTCGGTGTGGACCGGCCAGGAGGAGTGGATCGCGAAGCCCGCGCCGATGAGCGAGGTCGCGAGCGTGTCCCACGCCTCGACCTTCTTGTGCGTGAACATCACCGTGAGCACGCCGTCATCGGTGAGCACCCGGTGCATCTCGCGGAAGGCCGAGGCCATCTTGCGCTCGTAGTCCTCCAGCGCGAGCGCCTTCTTCTTGCGCCCCATCGACGAGAAGCGGGCGACGTTCGCGACCGCCTCGTCGTCCTTGTTCGTCAGCTCCTCGTTGAAGAACTCCGGGTGCAGGCTGCCGAGCGTGCGCTTCATCCACACGTAGAAGAAGTCCGCGCACTCGGCGTACATGACGTTCGCCTCGTACGGCGGGTCAGTGCAGATGCTGTCGATCGACTTGCTCGGGATGGTCGGGATCGAGGCAGCGGGTCCTCGCGAGAAGGTCACCGGAACCGGCTGCGGTCCCGAGTCGAACATCCGCTCGTCGGAGGCAGCCAGCGACGCGATGCCCTTGAAGGCGTCAACCACTTGGTTCAGCACCCAGGGGAACAGGTTGTGCGCCCCATCGAACTCCGCGAAGCTCCACTTGAAGCTGTAATCGTGGCGGTCAAAGGTGTTGGTCACCTTGTTTCGCGTTCCATCCCACTTGCATAGGCGCGAGCTGTAGTCGGCCGCCTTGTCCAGCGGGAGCGCGAGGTACGTCTGGATGGCGGCGGCCCGCTCAGGGTCGTGCTCGTCACGTACCTGGGCGCACACCTCGTGGTACGCCACCATGTACGTGCAGAGGGCGAGCAGTTGTCGAGGGGCGAAGAGGTCTGCCCAGGTAGGCATCCCGTAGTGGAGCGGGCGGAGGTCGTTCGTCTCGCTGGGGTACGACTCTCGCGGGACCCAGCCCTTCGCATCCCAGCCCGGCAGCCTGCGAGCCAACTCAGCATCGACTGAGGAAACGGCGGCCACGTCCTGCGCGGTG
Organism: uncultured Planctomycetaceae bacterium; assembly: GCA_964413535.1. GTDB lineage: Bacteria > Planctomycetota > UBA1135 > UBA1135 > CAYPTB01. The sequence continues at coordinate 86,566 of CAYPTB010000004.1, forward strand.
GGCGGGCGGAAGTCGAACCCGCCTCGGCGCTTCACGGCGACGGCGTAGAGCTGCTGACCCATGCGACCCGCTTGGGCCTCGGGCTTGATCCAATCGTCGCCGTCCACCGGCTGGTTGTGCTCCCAGGGCGAGACCGCGTTGCCGCGCTTGACCGTGCCTTGGTCGGGATCGAAGGACGACACCTCCTTGCCGCGCAGGATCTGGAAGCGAGCCTCGGAGGCGTCGGCATCGAAGATCGGGCGCACGGCGACCGGACTCGCGCCCTTCGCGAGCCACCAGTTCGGCGAGAGCGGGATCGGTTTGCCGGTGTACGGGCACTTCACCGTGCGCGCCCAGATGTAGGCGTGGATGCTCTCGCCGTCCTCGACCGGAAAGAAGGGTTCCAACCGCTCGCGCACGCGCTCGGCGATGATCGCGCCGTACTTCTCGATATCCTGCGCGAGCTTCGGGCCGAAGCGGAACGGGTAGTCGAGCGTGGCCTTGAGGATCACGCTGGCGACCGGGTTCAGCTCGTTCGCGTACGTCTCGAACCCATACCGCAGCGCCTCGAAGGGAATCGAGCCGCCGCCGGAGAAGGGATCGAGCACCTTGAGATCACGCTTGCCCCAGGTGTGTTCCAGGAGGTCGCCTAGCGTGTCGAGGAAGTCCTGCGAGGGGCTGACGGTGAAGGCGCGCTTGTGCTTGTACGGCGGCTCGGAGAGCTTGCCCGCGCCCGTGTCCTTCGCCCACTGGATCAGCTTCCGCCCAGCGACGGGGTCGCCGAAGATCCCGCACAGGCGCACGAACCAGCGCTCGTAGCTCTTCTCGTCGGGGAAGCGCTCGCGGAGCGTTTCCGGCCAGTCCTGGCTCCATGCGGGCAGCACGCTGGCGAGGATGGCGGCGCGGCTCGTTAGCAGCGGGCGGCGCGCCCACCAGACGTGCAGGAAGTAGAGGGGCGGCAGTGCGCTCGACGCGCCACGCTCGCGCATGGACTCCGCCCCGATCACGTCAATCGGAAACCAGCGCTCGATGAAAACGGGCGGTCGGCTCGGCATCATCACTCCTCGGCCATCAGGATTCGCAGCGCGCGCTGTGCCCGATTGGCCGAGCTGTTGGACGCCGTCTTCGAGAACCAGTAGAGAACCTCCTCGGGCTCCATCGAGCGCACGTGTTCGCTGATGGACTCGATGCGCGAGGTCTTGCGCAGCGGCTTGACCGCCTGGAAGAGGAGGCCGAGGCGCACGGCGTCCTCCTCGCTGAGCTCGAAGGGCGCGCGCCGCGTGGGACCGATGTCGGTCGCGCGGTAGCCCGCGCGCTTGATCGCGGCCAGGACCGGCTCCATGACCGAGCGCAACGGATCGCCCCAGAGCTGGACAATGCGCTCCATGTCGGGTTCGCCGTCGCGCTGGCTGGAGCGGATGCGGCTCTGGTACAGCGCGAGGCCGTACCCGGCGCGCTTGCCCGTGCGCTCGGGCGGGATGACTCGCAGCTCGTAGTGGCGTCTCGGTTTCACAGGCATGAGGATCATTCGGACTTCTCCCCAACACGCTGATCGGCGGGCTCGGCCTCCTCGACATCGGCCACGAGCTTTCCGAGGCCGAGGGTGGTGAACACGTCGCGCAGGGTCTGGAACTGGTCCGAGCCGACCGGGAGTCCGCCCGGGAAGGTGGCGCGGAGGACGGTTTTGACGGTGACCTTCGTCGCCTCCTGGCCAAAGGCATCGGTTAGCTGCTTCACGCGCTTGTAGCGCTCCCAGGGGCCGGTGAACCGCACCGAGAAGCTGGCAGGCTCCGCGCCCTCGTGGAACTCGGCGTTCAGCTCCTGGACCACCCGGTAGTCGCCCTTGCCGAGCTGCGGGATCGCGAGGCCGAGCGCGCGCGCGTCGGAGGCTGCCTCCTTGCCCTGGCCCTCGGTCGTCAGGAACAGGCGCTGGATCGTCGTGCGCTTCTTGTCGTGGAACTCGTCGGCGATCTTCTGGAAGACCTGCCCGGGCGAGCCTTCCGTGCGGACGCGCAGGCGGGGCGGGTCCTCCTCCTCCTCGATCTTCGTCTCGCAAACGCACTCGACCTCGCCGCAGAGCGGGCAGGGCTCGTCGACAATGTCCTTGACCTCACCCTTGATCTTGAGCCCGAGGCGGCGCGCCTCCTCTAACGTGTACAGCGTCGCGTCCTCGGAGAGCTGCACGAGCGGCGCGGGCGACACCTTGCCGTACCCGAGCTGCTCAGTCGCGTCGTAGTAGATCCAGGTGCCCTGTGTGCAGCCCTGCTTGACGGTCTTCTTGAGCTGGTTCACGTCGAGCAGGACCTTGAGGCCGATGCGCTTGGCGAACTCACGGCGCAGGTCCTCGGTGCTGAGCGACTCCTGGCCGTGCGGCCACGCCTTCGCCTTGACGTACGCGGGCGGCATGGCCGGGTCGTCGGCGGTGAGCACTTTCTCCAGCTGCTTGAGGACGCGGAGTACGACGGCGCTCTGGTCCTTGACCTCGCCCTGATCCTGGGCGGGGAAGGTCTCGCGCGCGAGGCCGCCCGCGTGCTTGGGAGCGTCGGCGCTCGGGTAGTAGAGGTGGCGGTACGCGCGCGTGATCGCGACGCGGACCTCCAGCTCGGCGGCCTCCTCCATGCTGCGAAGCTGCTTCTTCTGCTCGTCGCTGTAGTCGGTCAGGCGGCCGGAGTCGCTGACGATGCGCTGGATCGCGAGGTGGCGGCGCGTCACGTCCACCATGCGCTCGACGTGGTCCTCGTCGGCGACGAGGAAAACGACGTTGTTCTTGTACGTGCGGTACCCCTCCATCGACCCGGCGTGATCGAACAGCTTCGCTACGAGGTCGGGCACCGCGCCCTCGGTCGGGCTCGTTACGGCGGCGTCGTAGTGGACGACGACGAGCTTGGGCTCCTTGGCGTCGTCGTCCAACTCGGCGGCCTCAGCGGGGAAGAAGAAGGGCTTGAAGGTGCCCTTGCGCCAGACCTTCTTGATGCGCTCGTCGAGGTCGTCCTTGGCGCGCACGCGGCCGACCTGGGGCACCTCCTGCTCGATCACCATCTGGAGGTTCGCCTCGGTCTTGAAGCGGTAGCGATGGCCGTCGAAGTGCAGGAACCAGAAGGCGCTGCCGGGGTCGCCCTTCTCCTCGGCGAGCATCTGGGAGAGGGTCTTCTTGATGTGCTGCGGGTCGTCTCCGGGCTGGAGGACAGAGACCAGTAGCTCGGCGGGATCGACGCCGGTCGCGACGCCCTGCGTCAGGCTGTGCAGGAAGACGTTCGTCGCGATGCGGCGGGCGTACGGCGGCTTGCCCGCCGCCTTCCAGCGGCGGTCGAGCGTCTCCGCGTGGGCCTCGGAGCCCTTGCGCGGGCTCGTGATGTCCGCCTCGACGACGTTGCGGAAGGCGGGCCGTCCGAGGCGGCTCGTCAGGTCGTTCACGATGTCATCAAGGGAGAGGTCGAGGTGATGGACCGAGATCAGGTGCGCGTCCTTCGGCTTCTCGTGCCAGAGCTGGCGCACGACGCGTGCGAGGAGCCGCAGCGCTCCGCGCGTCTTCTGGAAGTTTGGGATCGTCGCGGTCTTGCGGTTGAGCGTCGTCAGGAACTCGGGGTGGAACGGGTAGTCGAGCGCCATCTCCGCCGCGTAGTCGGAGCGCAGCGCACGCTGAGGGATGTCCACACCCTGAGACTCGAGCTGGGCGAAGTGGTTGCAGTACTTCTCGGCGATTTCCTTGCCCGCGCCGGGAGCGATCGACTTGAAGAGGCGGTGCGTTACGATGCGGGAGATTTCGGTCTCGCCCGTCGGCGTGATGACGCGCTCCTGGCGCGCGGAGACGCGGCGGGCCTCGCCCAGCTCCTGCTCCAGGGTCTGCTTCAACTCGTCGGTCTCGTTGCCGAAGGCGTCCGAAGAGTCGGCCAGCGTGAGGACGACGACGACCTTGGGCTTGCTCGACGCGAACTCGATGAGCGTCATCAGGAAGGCGACGGTCTGCTCGGCGAGGTCGCTGTGCTTGTTGGGCGTCTGGACGGCCTTGGCCGCGCGTAGGTAGCGCGCGATCTCGTCGAGCATGATGAGCGCGGGGCCATCGCCGACGAGCTTCTCTAGGACCTGGGTGCCGGGGGCGACGAGGTCCTCGTCGCTCTTCTTGACGATGGCGAAAGCCGCGTCAGGATCGCCGCTCGCGCGGCCGAGCTGGTAGGCGATCTCGCCCCAGAGGGTGCGGGTCGTCAGCGTGCCGTGGTCGATGCCGTTGGCCGGGTCCATGTCCGAGCCGACGACACCGGCGGTCGGCCAGGGCTTGGAGGGCAGCCAAGAGGTGTCGATCTGAAGGCCCTCAGGGACGCTGTCGGAGCGGCTCTGCGCGAAGTGGTAGAGCGCGATCAGGTTGTGCGACTTGCCGCCGCCGAAGCTCGTCTCCAGCCGGATGAAGGGGCTGTTCGCGGGCTCGCGGCCGGAGAGGCGGCCGAGCACCTCGCGCGCGAGCGTGCGCAGGCCCTCGGTCGGGTAGGTGCTGCGGAAGAAGCGCCCGGCGTCCTGGTAGATGGAGTCCGCCTGCCCCTCGACCACGTCCTTGAGCCGGGCCGCGAACATCTCGTCGCGCAACTCACCGGAGAGCACCTCATCGCGGGGCTCGCAGGTCTCGAAGATCGTCTTCATGCTCCCCTTCCCTTCCCTGCTGGCGCAGGGCCGGGAGTGTGGCAAACAGAGGGGCCCGTACCAACGAGTCTGCGCGCCAAGCGCGAGCCGAACCGCGACCTTGACGCCCAAGATTGGAAGGGAGCCCGCACGAGCAACAGCGCCCGTAGGCGCTGGAGCCGGGGCCGCGAAGGCCCAGTTGTGGGTAGGTCCTACGCCGCCTCGTCGCGCCGCTTGCGTCGGGGATGCGTCACGGGCGCGCGGACCGCCGGGGCCACTAGGCCCAGATGTCAGGCGGACACCTACGCGCATGCGGAGCGGCCCGCGCCACGGTCATCGGCCAATCGCGCTGAAACCTGACGCTCGCGTCCAGGCGACGCACAGACATCCTGGCCCGGGCCTCGCTAGAATCCTCGCTAGAATCCTGCGGAGGGAGAAGGGCATGAGGGTCCGGTTCACTTGGCACGAGCAGGGGCGAGACTTGGCGGCGCTGTTGAAGGCTTGCCAGGGGTTTATTCGTGGGGCTCATCGTTTCCGGTTCCCGCGCTGGCGCGGTTCGGAGAACCTTCCTCTCGCTAGCAGGACATGGTCGGCCACCGAAATGCGCCGGGATGCCCCTGCGACCGTCAAAAAGTGGATCGAATCTCGTGAACCGTACAGGCGCAGTCAGGAGCAATAGAAATGCACGGGAGCAACTTTCGCGAGTGGGAGGCGTTGCGAGCGGAAGTCGAGACTATTAGAAAGTGCATAACGAATTACATGGGGCTCCTTTTTGGAGGTGTCGGGTTCGCCTTTGTTGCCCTGGGAAGCAGAACTCAAGAAGTCCTTTCCGTTCAAGGCGACGCTAGTACCCTAGTTCCTTTGGGATCGCGGCACTTGCGCTCGGGCTTGTGATTACCACTGTGTTATTCATATCCAACTACAAATTCATTGCGCATAATCGCTATGCTGGGTATTGCAAGCTCATTACTCATGAAAGAGTTGAATTCAATTGGCCCCAAGATGGACAGGTGGATAGCACGCCTACAGACATCCTCGCGTGGGAAGTTTGCATGTCAGGAGGAGGACGAGGGGGAACGGATGACCTGTAGCGCGTTTCCGTCGCATCCGGAGTCACGTCGGCGACTGCGCTCGGGTGCGCACATTCGTAGCAGCTAGCCGCGATCTGTTGCGACGCGTTGCCTGGAGTCCTGTGCAACTACGCAGACCCCTCTGATCCTCCCGCATCTTTTCGCTGGCGACATGCAAACATGTGGGACCGCCCTGGACAATCGAGTACCAGCCCAGAGCATTCCAACCACCGACATGACACCTGAACCGTCCGTGTTCATATCGTATGTGCGGAAGGACGTCGCGGATTTTGCGGGTCTACTGCGGGGGTACCTCAGTGAAAGCAACGTGACTGTCTGGTGGGACATCACAGAGATGGAGTCCCGCGGCCTCGTGTTTCCGGAGGAGATTCGGCGTGCAATTGAGCGGTCGCAGCGCTTACTGCTTATCGTAAGCTCCGGTACGCTTTCTAGTGTCTATGTCGAGAAAGAGTGGCGTCACGCCCTACTTCATGGCGTGGTGATTACACCCATTCTCCGCGACGGCAATTACGATTGCGTCCCTGCGCCTCTTAGAACGTTGCACTGTGTTGATTGCCGCCCAACAATAGCACAAGACGCGGCTCTCGCCGAGGTTCTGCGCATTGTGCGAACTCCAACGGCTCCGATGGGATCGATGATTGGCCACGTTCCGCGCGTCCCATCTCCGTTCCACGGGCGTGCTACGGAAACGGACCGCCTACGCAAGAGACTGGTTCACGATTGGTCGCTCAAGACGAGCGACGGACCCGACAGCCGTATCACAGTGGTCACCGGCATGGCCGGCATTGGAAAATCGCTACTGGTCGCCGCGACCGTGCAGATGCCGGAGGTCAGAAGATCCTTTCCAGACGGCATCTATTGGATGGATCTACACCACGACAGCGACGCCTTGGGCGCTCTACGCCGCATTGGGCTCGCGTTGGGAGATCAGTCCGCCGAGACGTACAGCACTGTTATCGAGGCAAGGGCAAAGCTAGCCAACGTCATAGCAACGCGGCGATGTCTCATCGTGCTCGACAATATCTGGGATACCGGTCTCTTGGAAAGCATGAACTCATCCGGTACCACCGGCGTGCATGTTGTTGCCACCGCTCAACTGCGCCAGATCTTTGCGTCAACGGGTGCGGTCGAGATCAATCTGATTCCGCTTGAGTATGTTGATTCGCTCGGTTTGCTGGCTTCGTGGGCCGGAATAGCAAGAGAAGAACTGCCATCCGCGGCCAAGGACCTAGCACGCGAATGTCACGGACTACCGCTGGCCTTGTCAATCATTGGCGCCATGCTCCGAGTCCGTGACGGATCAGCGGCCGCTGACGCCAGCAAGTATGAATCAATTTTGACTGCGCTGCGCGCTGGCTCAACGTCGGTTGCACAGCGCATGCCAAATTACGAGCATGCTTCGGTGGATCGTGCGTTATTGGTTGGTTACCGAGCTTTGACCGAGCTTGATCAAGCGCGTTTTATTGATCTGTGCGTGTTTCCGGCGGACGCGGTTCCCATCGCTGTGGTTCGACTGTGGTGGCAGGACATTGGACTTCCGAATGAAGAGACGGATCTCGTGCTGATGCGACTGTTTGACCGTTCGCTAATTCAGTTGCAGGACGGTGGGACACTTCGTCTTCACGACATGCAGCGAAGTTTCTTGCTGCGCCAATGCGAAGCGGTGCACGGGCTCCACGCTCGGCTAATCTCATCTCTCGCGCGGGTGGTTGGCGGTGAGCACGGAGACATGCAGAGTACTTCTGTCGGCGGCGACGACACGCTTCATGCGTACGCGAGGCAGCACCTAGTCTACCATTTGCGAAACTCGGGGCTGCCACCGGAACCCGCGCACCTGCTTTGGATAGTGAATCCAGGAATCCGCGCAACGGTCGATCTACGGCAACGGGGCACTCCGCAGCGTGAGTTGCGCTCCCTATACGAATACGGTCTGGACACCGGTACAAGACTGGTAATGCAGATTACAAAGACATCGAGCATCAAGGCTGGACTCGCGCTAGTCGAGATCGGCCTGGGATTGTCGTCGATGCGCGCGTCTTTTTTTGGGTCGTCATACTTCTTGCCGACAATCTGCGGACGTGAAGGAATACTGACGACCACGGCGGCGCCGTTCTCACGATTCTGCGGCGAGGTAGAGAGTGCAATGGCGCAAATGGCACAAGATGTCGCGCCTGATCGAACGCACCATCTAATCGGCGATGCCGACTATTCGTGTGCAATGATTAGTATTATTGGACTCAACCGCCCAGACCCAGAAGTAGCACGGTGGATAATTGCTAGTCTGACGACATGCGTGGATCGGGACGACGTTACGCATGCGCTCTTGTCCGCCCCCGACCACCGAGTGGACATGTCTGTGCCAGAAATCGCACAGTACTTATATCTGATGCCGTCAGGGGGTGACCGAGAGTACGTTCTGCGTGGAGTGGCCACTGGTGCGGGCGGTGAGCGCGACGACCGTAGCAGCGTCGTGGATCCAAGGCGCTTGGAAGAGGTGAGCATGTCGCGCGCGCAGTCGTTGCACGCACAGTTCGAAGGGCTGCGCTACAGACGCGATCGCGCCGAACTGCTGATGGAGCTTCTCGCAACAGGTGAGCACCATGTTAGTTGCGACGTCGGTGGTTACCCCTTTAGGGTGCTTGAAAAGGCGCTGTCCGCCATACCCAGTCCGGCCGACGAGGGCGACTTTCTGTCGGCGCGGGTTGCCTTGCGCCTACAGGGTCAAGAACAGAGGCTAATTGAAGATCTTGGCGAGGTTGTCGATGCATGCTGTACGCATATTAGCGACAAACACTGGAAGGTGGTCGTCTCGGACTGCCTGAAGCGTCCAAGCACCGGAGTCGCTGCATTTCTCCGACGGAGCGTTCTTCCGCGTGTGCGGAGTCAGTTGGCGCGTGCTGTATTAATGGGACGGCTGTGGGATGACGACGAGTCGTGGAGAACGGCGCTCAGTACCTACTTGGAGGGGAATCTGTTGGTCGAGGCGGCTGCGTTCGTCTCTGCGCTCGCTGAGAAACAGCATCGGACGGGACTGGAAAGTGTGGCTTCGGAACTGGTTGAAAACGCAAGGCGCGATGCATTGCCGAGGGACTATAGCGAGATAGTCGTTACTCTATCGGCATTGCTGCAGGATCCCGCGGGCCAGGTGAGCGATGCGGTACAGAGCCTGGAAGCAGGCGACGTGGCGCCGGCGGCCAGCGCAAAGACCAGCGAAGTGGACGAGAGAATGGAAGGGTTGGCTCGGGAGGCTCAATGGCGTTACCTGCCGGCTGGTGTGTATCTGCGGGCCGCGCGGGCCTGCATGGGGAAAAAGGACGTTGCGCAGACACTGAATCAACAGGGGCTAGCAAGAGCCAGCAAGATGTCTGATGGGTTCGCGTTTGTGCAGTACTGCCGCAATAGATTCGATCTCGACCCGACACCTGGCGCATCTGCCCCATTTGTGGGAGAAGACGCGGAAACAGTATCCAAGTTTGCGTTAGGGGTGTCCAAAGATTGGATCACGCTTGCACAAGTAACAAGTCGTGTAAGCCTCAAGTGCGCGACATGGAGGACAGAGTTGCCGGATCTTGTCGTGCTTTCTGAGCAGTTGAAGCGTTTTGAGTTTCGCGAGGAGTGCCGACGTGGTCTGCTGCCGCACATTGAGTGCGCCAATGAAATGTATGCTTTGTCCTGCTTTGCGTTTTGGGCGGCGCGTGCCGCGGCCGGAAGTCGTCGTGATGTCTTGTCTGTTATCCGCAACGGGGCGGGAACGATTAGAAAGATTGCTGGCGATACTGGCCTGAGTCAGGTGGATCGGGCCCTTGTGCGGTGGAGTACTCCGTAAAGGCAGTAGAGGCGAATCGGAGTAAAGACCGGCGCGGCGTCGAGTGGCCGGGTTCGCGGTACAAACCAGGTCTTCTCGGTGGTTGCTGCGTTTGAAAGGGCCGCCCCGGGCCTGCGCTGCTCATCTCGCGGCGTCGGCGACAGACTAGCTGCTACGCCGCCGCGTTCTTGCGCCTAGTCACGGGCGCCCGCAAGCCCATCCGCACGAGCTGCTCGCCCATGATCGCTCGGATTCGAGGGCGTGGCGCAGCTCGGGGTTGCCGGTTGCCGCCTCGATCGCCTTGTCAACGGCCTTGACCGCGAGCAGGAACGGTTTGCCCTCGCCCCGATAGCTCACGCCTGGCGATCGCACGGCGTCTACGCGCGCAGCCCGTGCCTCCCCAGCTTCCTGTACAGCGTGCTCTTTCCGACGTCGAGCAGCCGCGCGGCCGCAATTACGTCTCCGGCCGTCTCCGCCAGCGCGCGCTCCAGCGCTAGTTTCTCGTATCCGCCGATGCTGACAGGGTCGTCGGTCACGAGCACGGGCGCGCCGCCGCCGTCGTGGGGCAGGCCGAGAACCGCGGTGCGGCGGTAGACCGTGCTCCTGCTGACGCCGAGGAGCTTGGCGGCTGCGCGGAGGTCGCCTCCGGACTCGACGATGGCGCGCTGGTAGGCTGCGCGTTCGTACGCGGTGAGGCGCAAGGGGAGCGCAGCGTCGCGCCCGGGCGGCGCCGCCGGCGTGAGCTCGTACGGCGGCGGCTCGGGCTGGATCACGCGCACGGGGGTGGGCTCCTTCCGCCGCGCGGACTGCGCGCGGCCCGCAACGCCGAGCACCTCCTTGACGGCAGCGAGCGCGGCGCGCCGGATGAGGTCCTGGAGCTCGTCGACGAAGGCGTCGACGCGGGCGCGGATCTCGGTGTCGATGGACCCGGGGACCATGCGCCGCATTCCGCGCCGGGCGTCGGTATTCGTCAAGTCGGCTACGCGCCCCGTGTCTTGCCGAACGCCGAGAACCGCGGCGCATCCGCACAAACGAGCCGCAGCGCCCATTCCGGCGCTTCGGCTGGGGCTGCGAGAGCCCGGATCTCAGTCGGTAGTTACGCCGCCTTGCCGTTGCGCTGCCGCGACACCCCGCAGCCCCATCCGCACGAGCTGCTCGCCCATGATGGCGCGGGCGGACTCGAGGGCGCGGCGCAGCTCGTTGTTTCCCGCTGCGGCTTCGATCGCCTTGTCGAGTGCCTTCACCGCGACATCAGGGGCCACGACGGGTGACCGCGGGGGTCTGGGAGTATTCCGAAGTGCTTCCCGGGTATTCTGGCGCTCGTGCACCCGAAGAGCGTCGTTCCTCGAAGGATACGGACCATTGGACCTCCCGCCTAACGCTGCCTTCAATCCCGTCAGGGGTCCTAGAGTTCCTTCAACGTATATTCAGGAGCGCGCAGGCGTCCTTCGTGTCTCAGAGCTGCTGAACTCTGCCGGCGTGGTCTTCCGCGAGACACCCAACGCCGACGTTGGAATTGATGGATATGCCGAACTTGTCGATGAGAATGGGCATGCCACGGGCGCGACAATTGCGGTACAAATAGGTCGCTCACTGGTTCGCGGCTTTCGAAAAGGCCGGGTGTTGCACTAACTGTTGCTGGAAGTTCTTCACGGCTGGGCGGCCAACTGCGCGCGGCACACGAGACGCAGCGCCGACGTGGCGCTGCTGAACTCGCGGCCTCGGTGACAACCTAGCCGCAGATGCCGACGGTCTCTACGCCGCTTCGCTCTTCCTCCTCGTAGCGGGCGCTCGCAGTCCCATCCGCACGAGCTGCTCGCCCATGATGGCGCGCGCGGACTCGATGGTGTGCAGAAGCTCGGCGTTGCCCGCCGCCGCCTCGATCGCCTTGTGGACCGCCTTCACCGCGAGCAGGAACGGCCTGCCCTCGGGCGCAGCCTTGACCTGCTTGGCGGCGGCGCGACTTTCGATCGACTGGATCTTCGCCTGGAGGTCAGCGATCTGCGCTCGGGCGTGCGGCGGTTGCGTGCAGTTTGTTGGCGTACGCCAGCAAATAGCGGCATCATGAGTAGCACGAGGTCCGCCCAGCGGATGCGCACTTCGGCGCTTCGGCGCGCTTGTCGTACCCTACTACTCAAATGGGGATTTTGCGTGTCGAGACGACAGGGTGGTCTCACCACCGACTGCCCTGGGACGGCCTCGTTCAAAGTTTGGCGGAGCGCCACCACGCGGACGACGGAGTCCTGCTCATCGGTTCAGTCGAGCAGACACTCAACACGCGGGGCGCCATCCATGAACCCTGGGTTGGGTTTCTCCACTGGTGTCCCGGCACACCGTCATACATAAACCGACTGTATCCCGACCCTCCCTACGATCTCGACGACGTCCTAGCCAGCGGCGCGATGCGCGCATCACTGGAGCACTGCCGAGGGCTCCTGACTTTCTCGGCGTGGTTGCGCAACCATGTCGAGACCCGGGTTGGTTCCCTTGTGGAGGTGCGCGCTCTGAAGCTTCCGACGACGACATTCGTCTCAGACTTCTCGCCCGCGGACTTCCTCGCACAGGATCGGCACGAGTTGCTGCTCCTCGGGCACTGGCTCAGGAACGCGGCGTCCTTCTACGCCCTGGACCCTGGTCCCAGATGGACCAAGACATGGTTGCCCGGAGATCCGCGCTGCCCAACCGCCAGCCTCTTGATCGCGCAAGGAGGCCGCGACGACGGGAGCGTCACGATTCCAGAGTATTTGTCCCACGAGGTCTTGGACGAACGCCTCCGTAGCTGCGTCGTCTATTTGGACTTGGTGGCGGCCGCTGCAAACAACGCAGTAGTCGAGAGCATCGTGCGCGCAACACCAGCCATCGTACGGAGGTTGCCCGCGACCGTGGAGTACTTCGGGACTGAATACCCGTTGCTGACTGATAACCCGGGAGTGGATGCCGCAGAGTGGCTGCGTGACGTTAGTCGAGTAATAGCTGCTCACGAGTATCTTCTCGAGCGGAGGAGCGCAATAGACCTAACGCAGGGTGCGTTGCTTCGCGGTTTCTGCGACGCGCTCCAGGCATTTGGCACTTCCTAACCAGACTGTAACGGCACGGCCCCGTGCAGCTGCACATTTGAGCTAGGAGACGCCTCCGCGTACGCTGATTCGTCACTCGCGGACGGTGAGCGACGTATAGTCCATGGGGCTACTTGTACTGAAGCAATTGGACGATGCGATCGCTTTGGTCGAGGGTGGCAAGCGCCGACGAGGTCAGGTCAGACATCGCCGCGAACTCGTGCTTGTGGCATAGGCCTAGAACCTTTTCGAGCGTGCGTTCAGCTTCGACGGCATGTCCGATGCCTGATAGTGCGACACCCTCTGAGAATCCAAGCATGGTTCGCCACATCGGGTCGATCTCGTCCAGCAACGGGTCGATGGAGGAACGCGCCCGGTCGACAGCTCGCAGGGTCGCGTCATAGTCCTTGCCTATCACGTCCTCCATCGCGTCTACGAGCCCCAGCAGGAATAGCAAGTCGCTCGGCAGGTTCTGCGGGAGACGGTCACGCGCGGCAGCGAAGGCGCGACGCGCGCCTGCGTTCTTGGTGTAGACAGACGTAAAACCGAGGTCGCAAAGAGTACGCACATAGAAGCGCGTATCAGTTGCGGGATTCAGGCGCGCCAAACCTTCGATTAGCAGCTGGCTGGAGATCGCACCCTTGCGGCAGTTGTGCATCGCAACGCCACGTTCGTGCAGTAGCCTGGCACCAGCAATGCGGTTTCCGAGGGCGCGATCGTCCAGCACCAACTGGGCACGGCCAAGCAGCGTCGCGTTCTCCTGGCGTAGCGCGTCGCCGACGTGAGTCACGCGCTGGCTTTGCTGGGAGAGCGCGAGCAGTGCCGAGACCACGTCGCCGGTCCCTCCCGCCATAAGCGTCGAGCGCAGCGATTGCGACAGCATGTAGATCGCCGCACGGCACTCGTTCGCCCCGAGCCGCGGCGTGCGAATGAGCGCGTCGATGAGTTGATCGAGCGAGTCGTACGCGAAATCGTGCTGGCTCGGCGGTTCCGGACTCAGGGGAAGCGGAGCATCGGCTGAGCCTCGAAAGCTCGGAGAAAGTTTGTGGAGCGGCGGAGCTGAAATGCCTCGCCGCGTGCAGTAGTCGCGAACTCCGATCGCGTACTCTCGCGCTACGCGCACGGAGATCTGGGCAGTCGGCTTGCTCCCGAGGGCCAGCAGGCGCCGCATGCGCTTTATGGCTGTGTCCAGGGTTTCCTGAGGAAAGATCCCAGCCGCGAGGCTCTCGTCCGACACTCCCTGAGTCTTGAGGCGGTTCCGCAATTCGCGGAGGAACTCCACGTTTGGGCGTTCGAGGTCACGGCGACGGATCATGGTCCTTCTCTAGCTCTGACCGTGGTTGGGTGTCAGGTGTCCTGAAGTGTCCTGGGTGGACTCTAGCCTTTGCCCCATGCTCGTCCCGGACCTCACGAACGGGGTCCAGGAGGTCCTGGCAATGTTGAAGAACTTGACAGAGAGTGCCCGAAAGCATGGATGGGGCTGGCTGATCGGACTCGCAATCGCAGCTGTCGTCGCCATCTTGGCAGGTCCCCTCGGCCGCATCGGGGAGCACCTCACGGGCGGCATTTCCCGCGCAACGAATGCCTACTTGGTCACAGCGGATGGCCATGCCCTGCCGGCGGGTCGGGTCTCAAGCGGGCGAGGTCCAGAGGTCGAGGTCGGCCCCAACGGCGCGTTCACTCCTCACCCCGAGTGGCCGGACGGGTCTGATCTGATGGTGTATGGCCCCCCTCAGGAAGAGAACTTTGGGTCACTCCTAGGCGAGTACGTTCTGCGCGCCCGCGAGAACGGCGAGTGGGAGCCGATCCGGCTCCGACAGACCCACGCGGAGATTTGCGGCTCGCCTGCGGCTCTCAGGCACGCGTGGGCTCAACCAGTTTCGCAGGATCCAGGGGAGCCGCCGCCCCCCTGGACCATGCATCTGCAGGAGCATGCGCAAGCGGCCCCCCCCTAAGCGCAATTTCCTGCCGGACTCGCCGGGGAACCCATCCAAGCAAGCGCATGCAGACATGAGCGCTGCACACACGAACGATCCATGGTCTGCCCTCGGTTTCGTGGACAGCCGGCTCGGCTGGGGCCGCTTTGCCCCGGTTGCCCTTAGAAGCTACGCCGCCTCGCCTCGACGCGGCCGGCTGACCGGCGCGCGGACGCCCATCGTGATCATGTGCTCGGCGAGGATCGGCCGGGCAGCTTCGACCTCACCCGGCATCCCTCGGCGGAGGACAGGGCTTGACGGAAGGAATCCAGGGTCGCAATGATCGCTGCTTGCGGCTAGTTGACCTCATGTTCCGTCATGGCAGAGTATCCAGTGATCGAACCACCGCTAACCAATCTACGAGAGGAAGTGAACAAAATCCTCGACAGAATTATTGGGATCCTTCCGATTCCCATCTTACTTGTAGCAGCGGTGATCAGCGCCGTGGCGTGGGGTATCAAGCAACAGACAGGAACCACGAACTATCGTCAGATTGCATCGAATCCAGCGTTTCAATTCGTAACCTTGTTTGGTGCTTTAGGCATCGTCGGCTATTACGGTACTCTTGCTATTCTTCGCGCCAGGGCTCGCCCGACCTTTGATTTCGGGCAGCGGGGCGTATCCATTGCTCGATTTCAGAATGATACTCAAGGAACGGTTCAATTACACACAGTGGAGGAACTGCGCACTGCTCTTGCCGCGCGCGCGGAACTACGAGACGTTCGGGTTGCCGCATCCCTTCAGACGCTTACGGATCATCAGGAAGCCCTGGAACTCGCAAGGTCTACTGGGGCGGCTGCCTGCCTCTGGGGGGCGTATGTTGAGCCCAACATCGTCCACGTAGCGCTCTCGACGAAGGAATCACAATGCGAAACCCGCCTTACGGTTGTAGACTTTCCGAACATAACCTCAGTCATAACCGCGATACTTCAAGTCCTTGAACAAGCTAGGCCGTCAGATATCCACGCGACGGTGTCCCTGTCCTATCTCGAACGTCAGCTCGATGTAGAACGGCAGACCTCTCAGGAGTTGCGGGCGACAATTGAGGCACTGTCTAAGAGCGTGGCGTCGCGCCTTGGTGACCTGCCTCCGAGTTCGGTAGCAACGGCAGAGCTGAAACGAAGACGTTCCGTCCTCTTGGTTGGTGTGTCAGAGTATCACTCGTTGCCACACCTCGTCTTCGCATTCGAAAACGCGAATGCTATCTATGACACCGTGCAGACGTTATGGCCTGAGTCTAATAGACTCATCTCTGGCCAGGCCGTTACAAGGGCCGAACTCATGGAGAGCGTTAATAGTCTTGCACGAGAAGCGGAACGTGGAGACCAAATCTGGTTTTACTTTAGCGGACACGCAGTGGAAGTTGCGGATGGTGGTCTCTATTTGCTCCCCTCTGACACGACTGGCTCGGAAGTTCTGGGAGGCGGAGTCTCAGCGCGTGAGGTGGTATCAATTCTTGGACAGAGTCTTGCGGAACAGATTGTGATTATACTCGATACGAGTTATGCTGGACTTCTGTCAATACCGGATCGACCGGGGATGGTTATTATTTCTTCAACGGGGGCACAGGAGGCAGCGATGGATCACCCCTCATCGCAAGGCGGGTCGTTTACTCGGTCTCTAATAGAGGGGCTCCGCGGCGGCGCCGACGTCAATGGTGATGGATTCGTTTCGGCTACGGAACTCTATCCCTTTGTGCGTCACCAAATGCTAGAGGGTTTCCGAGAGAGGTCTTTTCAGCAGAGCCCAATGTTGCGGACTTTCTCAAGCATGGACGTCGTTCTGGGACGCACAGAGTAGCCTGCACCGCACTCCACGAGCCGCAGCGCCTCGTGGGCGCTGAAGCCGGGGCCGCGAGGGGCCCGGTGGGGGGCGGACCTACGCGGCTTCGCCCCTCGCCTTCCGTCCAGGCCGGCTCCCGGGCGCGCGGATCCCCATCGTGATCATGTGCTCAGCCAAGATCGCTCGGGCAGCTTCCACCGCCCGCAGCGTCTCTCCGCTGCTCACCTCGATCGCCTTGTCGAGCGCCTTCACCGCAACCATGAAGGCGCGGCCCTCATCGGACTGCTTGACCGCCTTGGTGGCGGCGCGCTTCTGGATCGAGGCGATCTTGGCTTCGAGGTCGGCGATCTGCTGCTCGGGCGTGCGGCGGTTACGCTCCTTGGGTTCGGCGACGGCGGTTGCAGATGCGTTCACGTTCTTGGCTTTGCGTGCCATGGGGATCAGTCCTTGGTTGGGGCGGCCTCGCCGCCGGGTTCATCGATCACTTCGAAGCCGTGGAACACGGCCTGTGCGTAGAGCCCGCGGTTCTCCAGCACCCACAGCGCGGACTCGCGGAAGCCCATGGCTTCGCAGAGTTGGGCGACGGCGTCGCGGGCGAGCATGTTCGTGAGGCCGCTAACTCGCACGGCCTCGATGCCTTCGAACACAGCGCGGTGGACGGGGACGGGGGACGCGCTCACTGGCGGACCTCCGCGATGCGCTCGGTTAGCGCCTGGGTGTTGCGGTCGATCGCCTCAGCGAGCGCGACGACCGACGCGTTGATGCGCGCGAGTTCCTCGATGAGTTGGTCGAGGACCTCCATGCCCGCGCACGAGGCGAAGGGGAGTTCGTTCATGCCCCATGTCCTTGCTCGCGGGCGCGAAGTCATCCAGTCGTTTCTGGAGAAGCCGGACATGCTTGGGTGGAGAGCTAAGAACGGTGCCACGTCGTCAGGAGATTTCCTCCGCCATCGCGCGGAACCGGGCGGCCTGCTCCTCATGACGAGCCGCACGTTCGAGCAGCGCGTCGCAGTCACCGAAGTCGAGGTTGTAGGTCGCGAACGGTAGCTCGTGTTCCGAGCCGTCGCGCGGGATCTCGTACCGCACCGTCGCCAGGTCGCAGCCCATGAAGCCGGCGCCGGGTTCGAATCGAGTGACGACGCCGACGATGTCCGACGCGTCCTCGTCGTGCGGGTTGTAGCGGATGACGACCTTCGAGCCGGGTGCGAAGGGCGCGGGATTCGTGGTGGGCATGGCCCATGTCCTTGCTCGCGGGCGGGAGAGCAGCCAGTTGTTTGTCGCAAACCGAGCAGTTGGGTGGCGAACCAAGAGAGTCAAAGGCATCACGGGCCAGGAGTTCACGCGATCAGCCTCACAGCAGTGCGCCGGCGCTTCAGGAGACGTCCGATGTCGAGTCTCGCTTTCGGCGCTTGACGATCGCGCGCAAGGTAGGCCTACCCGATGGCCCAGCGGCAGCTCTCCGAGCCCGCGAAGAAGGCCTCAGCCTTCGGATGTTCGATTTCGCTCACCCGTGGTGAGAAGCAAGCTCACAACTCCAGATTGAGGGCACTACCAAAAAGCCGCGGCGTCCAATGGAAACTTCCTGCGGTCGGAGCCAAGGGGATCCATCGTCCGCGTTCTCAAGTAGTCACGAAGGGGAGGTCTCGGGATGGACTCTCCGGACAGGTCTACCGGTCCCCTGTCCCCATGCGGTGAAAGGCACGAACGCCTCGGCCCCGAGGCTTCGGCCATGTCGTGCGTCAAGTTCCGGTATCAACTACTTGCAGCGGCGAAGAGGTACTGTGGCCGCGATCTCCACGGCGCGGAAGACGCCGTGCAGGAGACCTTCCGCGTGGCCGCCGCGGAGGGACTCGACGCACAGTGTGGTGCCTGTCGCAAACGGCTGTTCGGCATCTGCAGGAATCAAGGCCTTACGATTCGTCGGCGCGGATCAACTTCAACCCGCGCCACGACCCCGCTGAACGAGAATGTCCCTGATCGGGCCGAGGTAGGGAGCCGTCCGAGACTTGGTGTTCTCGATACCGAACTCGCCGCACGTGTTGAGACGTATCGAGCCCGCGACCGGGAGGTGAGGCGGCATTTCCAGGGTGGCTGGGCTGAGGCTACTCGGCATGATGCTGCCATGAAGGCGCTTGATGACCGTTGTCTCGAAACGTGCCTCGATCATGTTGAACTGGCCTTCGAAATCCGGCCTGGAAGCTACCTGCGGGCGAATGTTCGCGCAGCATTCACGGCGTTTCTTCGAGACTACGTGGGCCTCAAGTGGAAGCCCATCCTTGGGATTCTCGCTCCGCAGGCTGCACCCGGAAGAAGCGCCGATCGAAGCGCATTGACCCGTTACAAGAGGGCTCTAACAGAGCGGCGCCTCAACTACCGCGTTGTTCTTGCGAGCGGCAGCGAGAGACTCATGCGCGACGATGGGTTCCGACAGCACTTTGTGAAGCTTCTCGAAGACCGAATCGACGCGGGGAGCAGGTAGCCGTGGTTGCCTGAGGAACCACGAGCTTCCTTCTGGTTCAACCTCTCGTGGGCGTGCGCAGCACCTCGTCGAGACGCGCCAGGGCGCGCCGCTGCGACTCATCAAGGCGGATGTCTGCTGCGGAGAGATAGGCGAGCATCGCGTCCCGGTGACTCCGAGTATCCTTCGACAGATCTGGATATGCGTCCGAGTTTCCTGCACCGCGACGACCCTGCGACCGGCAGTACGCCGCGTAGTCTTGGGCGCGCACGCCGTAGGCCAGATCCATGACGAGAAGTTCGCGAGCAGAGTTGTCGATTTCCCGAGCCACGCCGGCAACGTGCCCCCAGCGTGCCGGGTCGAGATCCATGTGCCCGTCCTTCACGCTCAGATCATCGAGCACGGTCCTATGGACACGGTCTCTGATCTCGGACGGGACTTCAGAGAACGCGGCGTAGCTACGCTGTTCGCGAGTCACGCTGAGCGCTCGGAGGAACTCCCGGCGCACCATAATCACGAGCGCCGCGGTGGATGTAGCGCCGGGGAAGGAGTCGAGAACAGAGGTTCTTGCCCGGGTCGCGACATCCTCGACGGCGATGTCGTCGAGTTGATCGAGGGAGAGCCCCTGAAGAAGGGGCTCCTGGACGGTCGTCCACCAGACACTGTCCGCCTGGGACAGTAGCCCCCGGGCTTCATGCTCCTGGAGGATCTGATTCGTCCGTGGCTTGCTGGCGGGCATGGCGCTTGTTCAGGTGGTTCTGGATGATGAAGCGGGTCGTGACGGCGATACGGTGGGCGTGTTCAGGCGTGGGTGTCTGTCCGGCACATTCTCCGCGCCAGTCCTCGTCCTTGCTTGGATCCTCCTCGGGCTCGTCTGCTCGCGGGGGGTCCACGTCGGGATCGTACATTTGCGCACCTCCGGGGGTGAGGGCCAGGGCTGCCTGGGCACGAAAAAGGCGCCCGCCCCGCCTCGCGGGGCCGGGCGCCATTGGCGGCCGGGAGCCCTGAACGAGGCCCTAGTTGGGGGTGCTCCAGGTCCAGCGCACCCTGGCGAGAGTAACCATGGACACAACGGAGCAGACAGCCAGAGTGGAGCCCCAGGCCCACGCGCTGACGTCCGTCCAGATCACGAGCGAGCTTAGCCCGACGCCTGCGGCCAGCAGCCACAGTGCCACGGTCCAGAACCAGGCAACCTGAGCGCGACGATCGCGACCAGGAGTCGCGCCGCCGGCCCACATCCATACCGAGGTCGCGACGAGCGCCGAGATCAGGAGGCCGCCACCCCACCAAAGGGGGAGGCCAGACGAGACGATCGCGGCGGAGCCGATCACAGCGACGAGGACCCACGGGATGAGGATCCAGAGGATCGCGCTCCAGCGCGGTGAGGGGAACACTGAGGTGGGCCGAGCGGGGTTGTTCATCGTGAATTACTCCTATTGGCCTGCGAGAGACTTGGTTCGCAGGTACCAGGGGAGTCGGGCGTCGGCGCCGTTCTGTTGCATCTGTTGCATCTTTCGCAGCACATGATCGATGTGGCGTGGTTGCATTCGCTCCGGCAGTGGTGCTCGGGTTTGGGACCCGTCTCTGGCTTCGTTGGGCGAGGGTTCGCTCAGCTCGCCTGGCGGCACCATTCTGGTGCCTGGACGAGACCGCGCAGGGCGCGCTCCGTGGCCGGCATCTCGCCGGTCACCACGCGCCGCTGCACCTCCGGCGCGAGCAGGACGAGCTTCATCACCTGCGTCATCCTCGCCCGCGTGACCCCCAGCGCCCGCGCCGCTTCTGCGTAGCCCGAGAGTTCCCCTGCCTCGACCAATCGCTCGACGTGGTGCGCCAACGCCAGCATCCGCGCGGCACGGCTCGGGCCGACGGGCACATCGGGCTTGCGGCGCGCGCGAACCGAGGGGGACACCTCCGCCCGCCGTACGGGCTTCTCGACCGCGAACGCGCTGCGGATCGTGCGGCTCATCGCGCGCGCTCCTGGAGCGCCCTGGGGCCGCCCGGGCGGAAGGTGATCGCCACCTCGCCCCGGTCGGCGTCGAACGTCACGCGTTCGAGCAGCAGAGCCAGGACGCGCGCACGCTCGCGGGGGAAGAGCTCGGACCAGACGGGCTCCAGGTCCGCGAGCGCCGCGCGCAGCTCGCCCGGGTCGAGGTCGCCCATCTCCAGCGCTGCGAGGTCCCCGCGCGCCTCGGCAAGGCGCTGGCAAGCCTGGTCGATCTCGCGGTCGGCCTCGGCCAGGCGCGCCATGAGCACGTGCGCGGCGCTCCCGCCCGTGGCGATGGCCTCGACGAGGTTCGCCCGCTCGGCTTCGAGGCGCGTCTGGTCGGCGGTGAGGCGGCGGACCTCCGCGATCAGCTCGGGCTTGCGCGCCTCGCGGTCCGCGCGGTCGGCTTCGAGCGTCGCCTCGATGAGAGCCGGGTCGCGGCCGATCTCGCGGAGCTGCTCGACCACGTGCGCCTCGAGCTTGCCCGCCGGCACGCGCGAGCCGGGGCAGCTCTTCGCGCCCGCGTTGTGGAGCTTGCGGCAGACGTAGCTCCCGTAGCGCTTGGGTCCCTTGCCCGCGTAGTGGGGGATCAGGGCCGACCCGCAGCGACCGCAGAAGGCGAGCCGCGCGAGCAGCGCGCCGTTCTTCGACTCGCGCGGGTGGCGCGGGTCGCGTCCGCCGGCGTTGGCCCGTAGCAGCGCCTGCACCGCGTCCCACGTTCCCTGGTCGACGATCGCGTCGTGCTCGGCCTCGACCACCTCGTCGCCGGCGTGGATCTTCCCGAGGTAGATCACGTTCTTGAGCAGCCCGTCGACGCTCGACTTCGAGAACGGCGTCGGGCGCGTCTCCGTGCCCGCCTTGGTCGTCCACACCTTCGGCATCCACCCGCGCCGGCGCAGCTCGTCCGCCACGAGCAGGAGCGAGCCGAGTTCGAGGTAGAGCGCGAAGATCGCGCGCACGCGTTCCGCCTCGGGCTCGTTCACGACGAGCTTCTTCTCCACGAGGTCGTAGCCGAGCGGCACCAGCCCGCCCGTCCACATGCCGCGGCGGCGCGTCGCGAGCATCTTGTCCTTCGTGCGTTGCGCGATCGTCTCGCGTTCGAACTGCGCAAACGTCGCGAGCAGGTGGAGCACCATGCGACCCGTCGCCGTGCTCGTGTCGAAGTGCTCGGTGACGCTGACGAACGCGACGCCCTGCGCGTTGAACGCGTCCATCAGCCGCGCGAAGTCGAGGATCGAGCGCGACAGCCGGTCGAGGCGGTAGCAGGCGACGACGTCGACGCACCCGGCGCCGATGTCCGCGAGCAGGCGCTGGAACGCCGGCCGGTCGACCGTCGCGCCGGAGAAGCCGCCGTCGTCGTACGTCTCGGGCAGCGCGGCCCAGCCCTGCGCGCGTTGCGACGCGACGTAGGCCAAGACCGCCTCGCGTTGCGCGTCGATCGAGCCGAACTCGCTCCCCTCGGAGCGGTCGACGGACTGACGGCAGTAGATTGCGACGCGCACGGTCGCCGGCGCGGCGGGGGAGGCGTGTTTCCCGTTGGTGCGGAGAGTTGCCTTCACTTCGCTGCCCTCCGTTGCGTCAGGTTGAAGAACAACCGACCGTTCCAGTGCGAGCCCGTGACCGCCTTCGCCACCGCCGAGAGCGAGCGGTACACGACGCCCTCGTGCTCCCACTTGCCGCCCTCGATCGCGCGCGCGGTCACCGTCTTGCCCTTCCACTCACGCACGACCGTCGTGCCGACGAGCGGGTCCTTCGCGCGCGTCTCGATGCGCGCAACCTGCGTGCGGCTCCCGAGCGGCAAATCGATCTCGGCGATCAACTCGTCGAGGCGTTTGAGGGCGGTCGCGCTCAACCCGCCGTAGCGCTGCTCCTGGATCTTCCACGCGATCTTCCGCCACAACCAGTCGCGGTGCTTGATGCGCGGCGGTTTGCCGAACACCGCTTCGTAGCGCACGACGAGCTCCGCCACGGGCATCGCGCGCAGCTCGTTGATCTCGTCCGCGATCGTCTTCTCTTGTGTCATGCGTCCTCCTTGGCGGGAACGGCACCGTCGCCGTCAACCGCCGGGACACACAGAGCCAGGCTCTCGCGCGCCTCATCCAGTGACTTCTGCCGAAGCCGAACGCGCGCGATCCCACGCGCGAGCAACGCGCCCAGTTCGCGCACGCGCTCGGCGGGGGACATGGCCGCTACTTCCCGCGCCCGGCGCGCCCCGGGGCCACCCAGCGCGGCACGTTGGCCGCGGGTGCCCGCGAGAGGGGCTCTGCGGGAGGCCGTCACAGCGAGCCTCCGTACTCCCGCGCGAGGGCGCTCAGGACCTGGCGCTCGATGGCCAGCCGCGCCTCCTCGTCGACGGGTCGAACCGGGCGACGGCGCTTCCCCTTGCGGTCGACCGGCTCGGGGAACGAGAGGCTCAGCACGCCGTCGCGGCTCCGCCGGATGGCGACCCCCTCGACCACCAGCGCGTCGTCGAGGAGGAAGCTCGTCCAGCCGCGCAAGCCTCGCTGGCGGTCGAGGTGGTGTGCCCGGGAGAAGATGACCGCCGAGACGGTGGGCATCGTGCGGGGCTTCATGCTGCGCCCTCCGTGGTCCCGACGTGGGTGACGACGAGGGCGGGCCTCATGCCGCGCCTCCATCGGTTTCAGCCGAGCCCTCGGCCTTCGTCTTGCGCCTGCGCTTTGCCTTCGACCCCTTGCGCTTCGAGGTCTTGCGCTTCCTCAGCTTCGCGGCGTCAGGCGCAGCGCTGGCCTTGCGCCGGGCGGGGCGGGGTTTGGCAGCCGCGGCGGGAGGTTCTGCGTTCGCGGCGGTGTTGTTGTCCTTCGGCTGCTGGTTCTCGGAGTCGTTTGACCCGCCCGAACCTGTCTCCTGTCTCACCGATCCCCCCCCTAAGGGGGGGGAATCGGGTGAGACTTGAGACTGATCAGGTTCGCCAGTCTCCGTGAGACTGATTGAGACAGATGAGACTGATTCGTCTGAGACTGATTGCTTCGGGCGGTAGTAGACTGCTCGTCCGGCCTTCTGGCGTTCGAGCGTATTTCCCTTCACCATCGCAGCTAGCGTGCGATAGAAGGTCGCGTACTTGACGCCGCTTGCGAGCTGTAGTTTGCCCGCTGCGGTCCAGTCTCCGAAGAACGTGTCTCGAAGAGTCTCAAGGACCGCATCGGAGTGTTTTCGCGAGGACGCGAAGCCGTCTTTGGACTGATTAGTCTCAAAGGGCTTGAGACTGATTCGGCAGCTCGTCGGATGCTCGCCGTCGACGAGCCGATCGAGCGTCACGGGGTCGAGCCAGAAGACCATCTCCTTCGCCCGGGGGCCTTCCTTCTGTTTCTCGTTGCTGAGGACGAGATGGTCGTCCTCGTTGCGGCCAAGCTTCAGGATGCAGTCCGCCGCGCCGCGAAGGGCGGAGCTACCGCGCTCCTGCTCGCTGTTCTTGCCGCTGTGGTGAACGAGCAGGATCGTCATGCCTAGCGAGCGCAACGCGTCGCACGCTCGCACGATGCGCCCCATGTCCTGGGTCGAGTTCTCGTCGCCGGTGTGGCAGCGGGCGAGCGTGTCGAGAACGACGAAAGCCGGGCGCTGATCCATCTCATCGATCAGCCCGAGGAGGGCCTCGGGTTCATCGTCCGCGAGGAGGTCGAGCATGCCCTTGAGCACGAACAAGTAGCAGTGCAGGGGGCTGTCCGCCGGCACGCTGCCTCCGCACCAGGCGTCGATGCGAGGGCCCATGCCGGAGAGGCCCTCGGCAGCGACGTACAGGACCACCCCCTGGATGACTTCCTTCCCATGCCACATGCGCCCGCTTGCGACGCAGCAAGCGAGATCGATCGCGAGGAATGTCTTGCCCGCACCAGGCGACGCGTAGAGGACGCCAAGGCTGCCCTGGACGATCGTTTCCTCGACGAGGTATCGCGGAGGCTCGATCGCGAGCACCTCCGCGAGCGTGAGGATGCGCCGCCCCTCGCGGGCACCCACGGACTCGGGGGTGATGTCTTCCACGCTTCCAAACGCGCTCTCGGCGGTGAGGGGTTCGTCACGCACTTGCACGGGTGGCCTCGCAGTGCGCGTTGCTGAGGAAGTTGGTCAATCCGCACACGCCGAGCTTCCAGAGCGCGTCGCAGGCGTCCTTGCAGCCGTCCGGCCAGCGGATGCGTTTCACTGCCGCGGCACCGAGTTCGTGTGCGCGGCGCGCCGTCTCGACGGTCGCGATCTCGCCGGGGGCGTCGCAGTCGAGGGCGAGGCAGACCACGCGCCGTCGCACCCACGACCCGATACCGCTCGCCGCGTTGGAGGTGCCCGGCGCGCAAAGCACTGGCAGCCTGGTCGTGATGGCGAACGCGAGGGAGTCCGTGAGGCCCTCGCCGTAGAGGACGGGAACGTCGCGGGGCAGCTCGCGACGCAGAAGACGCAACCCGGGGGCGTTGGCGAAGACGAGTCCGCGAGCCAGCGAACCCTTCGGGAACAGCGTCTTCGGATCGCCGCTCCGGATCCGGCGCGCTTGGACGTTGGCGATCTCGCCCTTCGCGTCGTAGAGCGGGCCGACGATCTGATGGCCGGTGTCAGCCCATCGTCCGACGGCCTCGGGAAGGTCCATCCCTTTGGCCACGATCCCGAACGATCGTTCCTCCCAGGACTCGCTCAGGCCGCGATCGTTCAGGAACCGGTAGACCTCCGCGTCCTCGTCGACGGTGTCGTCATCGAGCGCCCGGGCGCGGGCCTTGCGCAAGACCTCCGCCGCCGACGCTGGACCGAAGGTGAGCGGTTCGTTCCGCTCCCAGGTCGCGTTGCGCAGGAAGAGGTCCGCCTTGGTGAGCCCGATCGCAGCGCACACGGCGTCCGTCGTGCACCCCGCGCGGCAGATCAGGAGGACCCGACCATCAGCGCCGGCGCGGATCCCGAGGCTGGGCGTGCTGTCCTCGTGGGCCGGGCAGCGGCAGCGCCACTCTTTGCCGACGCGCCTGACGCCGGGCAGGAGGGAGAGGACGAGTGCGAGGGGGCTCACGCCGCGCCCCCCGAGTCATCAGCCGACAGTCTGTCGAAGAAGCGCTGCAACGCCTGAACGGACGTGCAGAGCGAGCTGCCCACGCGGATCGTCTCCAGGCGGACTCCGCGGTATCCCTTCCGCGCCCAGGCATAGAGCGTCGCGGGATGCGGCTGGCTGCCAGCCCGGCGTCGGGGGAGACGCGAGCAGGCATCAGCGAGGGTGAGGATCTCTTCGGTAGCTAGGTCGATCATGGGCCACGCGCCGGCTGGCTACCGGCGACGTGGCCTCACGAAAGCACGCTACGGCCCCGCGTTGGCTGGGGAGATAAGGGGAGATAGCGGGAGACAGAGCATCACTGCTCCGGCTGAGACGACGGCCGGCCCTGGCGTCGAGCGCGAATCTCGCTGGCGGCGGAACGTCCACTCGGCGTCAGCGCGTAGCCGCGCCGACCGGGGTTCTCGACCAGCTCCGCCTGCTTCAAGCGCGACAGATTCTTGCCGATCGATTTCTCCTTGAAGGCTCCTTGGAGCGCAATCTCCGTGGTGAGGAGGCGCTTCGTCGCAGACAGGAGGATCACGAGGATCTCCTCGTCGGTCGGATCGAGACGCGCCTTGGCGCCCGATGCCAGCACGATCTCCCGCCCGTACGCCTTCACCCACGTCCCGGCCTCTCTCCGGTCTTGTGCAGCGAGCGCGAGGAGCCTGTTCTGTAGGTCGGTGGCCGCGACTCGAAGCTGTTCGGTCACCGTCGTAGGGGCAGCAGCCATTGCCTGCAAGAATGGGCGCGGGAAAGCAGATTGCACAAGGCGTGCGACACGAGCGCTCGTCGCGCGCTCGTATGCCAACGTCTCCGGTATACGGACTGTGACGGGATCTAACGATCCTATGGGAAAGATGAGCATGCACGGCAGATCGTCCTGGCCGATGCCGCAGCGCCCAACAAGCTCTGCCGTCTCGTACTGGATCGCAGACGGAGGTGCGCCGTAGAAGTCCACGACGCGGTTCCACTCGGATAACGGGTCCGTGTCGAGCCCGTGCTCTGCGACCGAGCGCTTAAAAGCGGCACTGGCTTGGCGAGGATCCCCCACACCGACGAGGTCGAAGTAGGTTCCCCACTCGGCGTTGAACCAGGGCCCGTTGTTGTCGAAAGCGTCACGGAGTGGCTGATGCGCGGGCTCCATGAGGAGCATGCCTCGAGCGAGCGGGCACTCAGCGGTCAGAGTTGCGCTCTGCGGGGGAAGATGGCTACGTCTTCTTGCTGCCATCTTGGGCTCCGGTTGTGTTGACCGACGCTGGTTGCGTTCCGGGTGCTGCCTTTCCCGCAGAAGCTGCGGGCTTTCCTGTCACGAAGGCTTGAACCTGGTCTGCTGTGGGAAGCTTGCCGTAATTCCTCTCGCCCGTGACGGGAGTCGCCAGGCGGAGAGTCTGCTTCTTGTCTTGAGTCATTGCTTTCCTTTCGAGCCTGCGCTCTTGGCTTGGAGTAGAGTGATCGTCCCTGGTCTTGGAAAACGATCGACTCCGCGTCAAGTCCCCACTTGGAACCTGGAAGCCCTTGGGAGTGACCGACGACGGGGGATGTCAGGCTCACGCGGCCTGGGTGTGCTCGTCGTCCACGATTCGATCGAGGAAGGGCTGCAGCCACGAAGGAGCTAGGCGTCGCATGCCCTGGAGAGCGCTGCGGTCGCTATCGGTCAGGATCGCGCGCAGACGATCGATCGCGGAATTGCCGACGCCGTCGCGCCCGAGGAAGCGCAAGGCACGGAGCGCCAGGCCAGCCATCGTGTTACCGCCCGCCATGCGGGATGGCGCGGCGTGCCTGAACCAGATCGTCAGCGTGCCGACAGACAACTTCCGCGAAGTGCCGTTGGTCAGGTAGACCGGGCGGGCGGGAACCTGTGTCGAGAGGCGGAGGCTGTTCGCCGCGGCCGCGCCCGACACCACGATGGTCTCGCCGGTGGAACGCCGGACCGCCGCGACGACGTCGTCGATGGACGGCGTAAGGGGCCCCAGGCGCTCGTGGACCTTCGGATAGTCGTAGAGGCCCCGGCCGAGCGGGCGGATTACCTGGATCTTCGTCAGTCGGTGGAGGGCAGTGTCCACGGCGCCGCGCTGGCCGAGATCCAGGAAGTCCTTGGGCACGAAGACGCGACCGCGCCCCCAGCGCTTGATCCGGGCGAGGGCCTGGGTAGCGACGGATCCTCGTTGGGCGCGGCCGGTCATTGTGTAAGAAACTATGGCCTATATTTCGTGCTGCCAAGGGTGGAACCTGAGGAATCCCCGACCGGACGGAGCCCGCCAGGGCGCCCCCTCGGGCCCCTCGCCTGGATCTGGCCGGCAACGCGCTACCCCGCGACGACAGCCCGCAGCCGCTCCCGGCCCACGGTCGCGTAGATGGCGGTGGAGGAGATGCTGACGTGCCCGAGCGCCTCTCTGGTGAGCAAGAGGTCGCCCGTCTTCGCGTGAATCCGGCAGGCGAAACTGTGGCGGAGGGCGTGCGGCGACACGACGCGAACTCCGGCGCGCTTGCACCAGGCTGCGAGTCGACGTGCGACATGCCGCGAGGTCAGGTGAGCATCTGCCTGGCCGACGAACAGATTGCCTGAGCTCCGGTTGGCGATGTGATCCCGGAGTAGCGCCACGACGCTGTCCGAAAGAAAGATGCTGCGCTCGCGCCGGTTCTTCTCCCTGCGCAAGCGAAGCTCTCCGGCGCCGAGGTCGACGTCTTCGATGAGGGTCGCAAGAGTGGATCCGATGCGCGCGCCGGTTGCCAGCAGGAAGGTGAACAGGAGCCTGTCGCGACGTTCGGCATCCGTCTTCGCTTCTCGCAACGTGGCGAGCAACCGCTCCTGATCCGCGTCGCTCAGCCCCCGAGGTGGAGGGGTGGTGCACAACGCACGACGCAGGAGTCTTGCGGGGTTCGTCGAGGCGTAGGCCGCGGCGTGAGAGAAGGAGAAGAACGCGCGCAGGCTCGACCGCAGCGCGTTCGCGGACGTGGCCTTGCGCACCGTTCCGTGTCTCGTAAGCCGCACCCGGTCGGACGCGATGAACGCCGCGACGTCTTCGTGCCGGATCTGCTCGACTTCGCTGCTCCTCTCCGTCCCAGAGAGCCAGACGGCGAGGAGCGTCACGTGCCTCCGCGCCTGGACAATGGTGTGCTCGCTGCGACCGTCGGCTTCGAGCTGCGTTGTGTACGCGGTCAAGGCTTTCTCGATTCGCATTCCGGTTTCCTCTGCCTAAGGCGCACCATCGCGCCGCCACGACGAGGCCTCGGAATGGGACGGAAGGGAAGCCAGGGCGGGCAAAAACCGACGCCCAACGCGCAGTTCAGCGCCAGGCCGGGCGACGGCGGCGGATGATGGTCGCGGCAGGCTGGGGGCGTGCCTTCAAGTGCCACGCGGCGAGGGCGAGCGAGATCACAGTGTCGTCGTGAATCCCTGGAGGCGCGCTCGTTCTCACGTTCCCCTGATCGGTGACCGCGTACTGGAACGCTTCGAGCTCGTCGACCAGATCAGGGAAGATCTCCGGGCGCGGCAGTACGATCTCGCGCCTCTCCAACATCAGCGCCAGGTTGTCGATCAGCGCGCTCTTCGATCGCGCCGTGAACGGGTATGGCGTCACCCAGCAGTCGGCAAGCCGCAAGCTCTCGAAGACCGGCTCGCCCGCGCCCGTCGAGTCGACCAAAATCGCGGCGCCGTTGTAGCGGTTCGCCGCCGCCTTGATCCGGCTGACCTGGAGATTCCAGTCGAGACGATGGAAGCGGTCCACGAACACGACCTCGCGATTCACGTTCAAGATCGTCAGGACCGTGAAGTCCTCGACCTTCGCCAGGTCCAAGCCGGCCCAGTAGCCCTTGCCTTCGATGGGTTCCTGCCACTCGCCCGTTGCGCACTCGCGCACGTTGCGGAACACGGCGCCGCTGCCTTCGAGGAACTCGGCCTCGTACTCCTGACGAAACACCCGCTCTGGCAAACGATCGCGTTCGGCTTCGATGAGCGATGCGTCGAGGTGAGGGTTCGTGCGTGACGGAAAATTCCACGACGCATACGCGGGATCCTCTCCACGTTGGCCACGCCTCCAGAGTTCGTACAGGTATCCTTTTCCACGCGGGGTACTGATGAGCAGCGCCCATCCGCGCTTGTCGATCAATCGCTGCGAGATGTGTCCCTCCCAGATCTTGGGATGCAGCCTCGCCGCCTCATCGATCACAACCCAATTGAGTCCTTCGCCTAGAAGAGATACTGGATTGTCGGCGCTCTTTCCGCGGATCTCCGACAGTCCTCCTCCGAGATTGCGGATGACCAGACGCTTCTCTGACTCTTTCAGAACGATGATTCTGTGCTTTAGATGTTTAGCAACAACGTAGACAATTTCCCGATACACGCGGTCCGCAAGGTCATAGGTCGGCGCTACCACCCACCCGATGGACCGTTCCCTAGGTTCAAGCGCGGCGGCGAGCGCTTCCATTGCCGCGCAAACGGTTTTACCGGAGCGGACGCCTGCCGCTAGCACTCTTCGAGACGCCGTCGATCTGTGCACGGCGACCTGCCCGGGGTGCGGCTTATAGCCGAGCATCCGAAAGAGCTGAGGCTTACGCAGCCGGGTCGGCGTGTTCTTCTCGATCATCCTCGAACTCGCTCCAGTCCTCCTCTGCGGTGTCGCGGTCACCCACGACGAGAAGCTCGCGGATCTCGCGCTTGGTGACCTCCTCGACGGATGCGTTCCGCTCGGTCGGCTCGCCGAGCAGCAGAAGCTCGTGCTTCCACGCGATCGAGAGCGCCGCGCCCGCGCGGATCCCGCGCTCCGCCGGCAGGTCACGCAGTGCTTCGAGCGCCTTCGCTTGCAACGCACGGGCCCCCTTGAGCTGGCGCTCGCGCACGAGCTCGAGTTCCTTCACGGCGTGCTTCTCGAACTGCTCGCGCGCGGTCTTGTCGAGCTCTTCGAGGCGCGCCTGCCAGCCTTCGTCGCGCGCGCGGTTCGAGACGGTGCTCTTGCAGACGCGGAAGTGGTCGGCGACAGCCTGGTAGCTTCGGCCCGTGCCGAGAGAGACGTAGTGCTGGAAGGCTTCGAGAGGGAGCTTGCGGGCCATGCTCAGACCTCCGGCGCCTCCGCGGCACGCTCGTCGCGGATCTCGGCGAAGGTGCGCCCGTCGCCGTCGAGGGTGGCGGACTTGCCGGTTAGCTTCTCCATGCGCATGACGATCACGTCGGTGTAGAGCGGGTCCAGTTCGAGCAGGTAGGCGTTGCGGCCCGTCTGCTCGGCTCCTGCTGCGGTCGAACCCGATCCACCGAAAAGGTCGAGCACGTTCTCGCCCTTGCGCGAGCTGTACTGCATCGCACGCGCGGCAAGCTCGACGGGCTTCTCCGTTAAATGGACCGAGTGAGCGTGGTGGAGCTTCTTCACCGACCACACGTCGGGCACGTTGTTCGGACCGTAGAACTGGTGCGCAGCGCCTTCCCTCCAACCATAGAATGCGAGCTCGAAGTTACCCATGAAATCCTTGCGCGTGAGCACGGGGTGTTCCTTCACCCACACGATGCCCTGCGAGAAGTAGAGGCCCGACTCCGCGAGTGCAGATGGGTAGTTGCCGAGATTGGCGTAGCCGCCCCACACGTAGAACCCGCGTCCTGGCAGCAGCACGCGTGCCGCGTTGCCGAACCACGCGCGCAGCATCACGTCGAATGACTCGGCCGACACGAAGTCGTTCTGGAGCGGGCGGTCCTTCGGGCGCAGTTTCTTGGACGTGGGCTTCGACTTCTCTGGGTGTCGCGCAAGGTCGAGCTTCTGGTGATGCGTCTGCTTCGTAGGCGCAAACGAACTCAAGCCCGCGGAGATTGCGTTGTTGCTCCTCGGTTCGACGCGAACGTTGTAAACAGGATCCGTGTTCAGCAGATGGATCGGCTGGCCGTTCACGAGCCGGTCTACGTCCTCTGTCGACCCGCTGTCGCCGCACAGGAGCCGATGTCGCCCGAGGATCCAGAGGTCGCCGAGCCGCGACGTCGCAGCGTCCGGCGGCTCCGGAACCTCGTCCTCTTCGATCTCGCCGAGCCCGGCCTCCTGTTCGAGCTGCGCCAGGATGTCGTCGATGTCGCCGCCGCTGAAGCCGACGCCGTCGAGCGCGTCCTCGGCACGCAGCGATTCGAGTAGCTGCCCGAGGGCCGACAGGTCCCACTCCGCGAGCTCGCCCGTCCTGTTCAGGGCGATCCCCAGTGCCGTGGCCGTGAGGTCGTCGACGTCGACCTCGACCACGTCGCACTCGGTCCACCCGAGCGAGCGCATGGCCACGACGCGGCCGTTGCCGCCGATCACGCGTCCGGTGGCCTTGTGGACGATGAGCGGTTCGGCCTGTCCGAAGCGCTGGAGACTTCCTCGGATAGCCTCCAGGTTCTGCTCGCCGTGCTGACGAGCGTTCGCGGGATCGAGGTGGAGGCTATCGATCGCGACGCGACGGATCGTCAGGTGCGCGGGTGCGGTCTCGGTGGCCAAGTCGGTGCTCCTCCGGCGCGCGGCCGGTCAGGGGAGGGCGGTCCGACTTGGAATTGGGGATTGGAACTACTGGACCGCGGAGAGGTGTGAGGTGCTCTCTCCTATAGCAGCGGTGCAGGTGCGGTGCAACGCCTGTGCAGGTCGCTTAGGCGGCGCCCACGGCAAAGCGGACGACAAGGCATCTCACGGCTGGGGGCGTGACGCCAAGCCAAACCGAATCGTCCTGCGGCGCGGGAGTATGCTCCTCGGGTATGTCCTGATACTCCCCTCCCCACCCCCTCCGACATTCGTCGACCGAGTTGTCCTAGCTTGTTACGCCTCGGTCACGGAAGGTCAAGGATCATCAGTACTCCGCCACCAGCTCCCAGCACAACGCGCCGCGCTTTGGCCGAAAACGCTGAAGCTGAGACGACCCCCAGGTCACTCGTGTCGACCTTTGACTCGATCGCGTCGGAGTCAGCACGACATAGCACGAACGCGTCCAAGCTCCCAAAACCGACAACCCAGTTGGAATCTCCGCTCTCAGGAAGCACTAGGCAAGTTATTCCGGGTCGCATGTAATTCTCAGCGAGCGCCGCGCCGTTTTCAGAGCAGTCGAAGACGGCAGCGTCTTGGTTGCCCGAGGCGATAAAACGCCCTCCGTCCTCGTTGAACTCGATGTCCAGCACATTCCCGGACAGGGATCCCGCTTCATGAATCTTGCCTTCACGTAAGTCGACGATTTGAAGCTTTCCGTCGAGATATCCGGCGGCAAGCCACGCGCCGTCCGGCGACAGAGCTGCCGCATTCAGATCTTCACGCAGAGAAGCAAGCTTGTCTTTGCGCTTTCCTTGTCGCGCATCCCATCTGCCTACGGCGCCAGACTGGTCCGCGACGATCAAAGAGGAGTCTCCGTCAAAGGCGACGAGCTTTACATCCTCGTTGCCGACACGGAACTGCTTGATCGCCTGTTCTTTCTTGACGTCGATCACTGTGACCCAGCCCGCGCTGCCGCCCGAAGCTGCGATTTCGGAATTCTCTGACAGCGCAACCGAGAACGTGTGTTGTCTCTTGGTACGAACCTCCGCGATCTGCTTCTTCTCTCGTAGATCCCAAACCTCGAGGACTTGGCCACCGCCGGCCGTCGCGAGAAAACGGCCATCAGTTGAGAGAGCTAGGTCATAGACGACACTTCCGTCCTGGAGCCTCACATCCGACTCTTGCACCTGCCGAGATCCATAAGCCGAGTTGAATGAGTCCAACCAGTCGGATTCCGGACTCGCGAAGATTGCGAGGAATGCGACAGACGCCGTCACAGGCGTCACTCGAGAAACGAGGCCATAGGTATGTGCTTTCATGGACCAGGACTCCGAAGATCCCAAATATGGAGCTCCGCCTCAGTAGAAACGAGAGCTATCTGTTGGTTGCACGATTGAATCAGTAGCGATCCGGCGAATAAGTCTGGGAACACCCCGAAGTGAGCCATGGCGCCCGAGCCCCGTAGCACTACGGCATCGCTGTCCGCCCATCGCTCAAGGGAGAATACGACTTGCTCATGAAGCGCATCGTCACTCACAAAAGTGGAGTCACGATAGCTCAAGAGGGGGAAGACGCAGCGAACAGAAGGCTCATCATCCAATTCGACAAGACTCGCTTCCATCGAGGTGGCAAACCAGAGAACGTCCCGATGTGGACTGAACTCGATCTTAGCGGCCGGTGAGTGACCACCGAAGAGAACGGAGTCGGACCTTGGAGGGAGCACGACTTCATGTCCGTCGCGATAGAGGAACAACTCACCCGTCGAGGAACCGACGGCGAGCCAGTGCCCGTCAGAGGTGGCAGCGGCTGCTGTCATTTCTGGACCTAGGTTGTCAACCATGAAGAGACTCTGACCGCTGGTCGGATCAGAGACTGAGATCTCCCCATCTCGCGAGACTGTCAGAATTGCTTCACCGAATCGGCTCACCAGAACTAGAGGAGCGTCACTAGCATCGAACTGGCTGACGACTTCTGCGTCCCGCAGGGCAACGACGTAAACGCATCCGTCGTCACAAGCTGCGTACATATGTGTTGACGTTACGCTGAAGGTGAGTGAGGTTACGCTCGGATAAAAAGGTAACTGGATCCAGCATATCGACTCCTGCGAATTGACCGAGACGACCTCGACGGTCCCCGCATCGTCCCCGATGGCAATGAGTGCACCGTCGTCGCTGCTGGTGATAGCCGTCGGAGCATGGACGTCGAGCAGTCGCGTCCGAACGCTTCGCTTCGTACGCTGGAAAGCAAACTCACTCAGCGCCAGCCAAGAGGGCCCCCGGCGCGCCGATTCGGTGGCAAAGACCGCATCGCGAGCTTGCACCAGTCGGCCTTGAAGCAAGCTGCCCGCAAGTCTTAACGAATCCGAAGCCCGGCGCTGCCCAAGTAGGTCTTCGAGGCGGGCGTTGCTGTCGAAGAGATCGGAGGCGTTCGACTCCGCCTCGAGGGTTCGGTCGGCGAGCGACTCGTTTAAATCGATGTACAGGACGAGAAGGGCGAAGATCACCCCGAAAGCGGCAAGTCCGAGTCCCCCCGCGACGCTCCTGGTCGGATGTCTCCGGCACCACTTTGCCGCCCTCTCGAACGAAGTGGGCGGCCGTGCCGCGATCGGCTCGTTCGCCAGCCACCTGCCCAGGTCAGCTGCAAGCCCTCCCATTGTGCTGTAGCGCTTGTCGCGGTCCTTCTCCAGGCACTTCCCTGTGATCACGGCGAGATCACGAGGCACCCGTGACCTGAGCGTCCGCGGCTCAGGCGGTTCTTTCATGAGGATCTGCTCGGCGATCTGATGTTCCGTGTCTCCCTGGAAGGGGCGTTGGAGCGCGAGCATTTCGTAGAGCACTACCCCGAGGCTGAATACGTCGGTACGGTGGTCGAGCCCAGCGCGCTTCGCCGCCACCTGTTCCGGGCTCATGTAGAAGTAGGTGCCAGCGAAGTCGCCCGTGCGAGTCAGGGCAGTCTCGTCGACGATGCGCGCCAAGCCAAAGTCGGTCACCTTGGGTCGGTCATGCTCGGTGATCAGGACGTTCTGGGGCTTGAGGTCACGGTGGATGACGCCCGCCTCGTGCGCGGTATGGATCGCGTCCGCGATCTCAGCGACGAACGCGGCGACCTTTCGGTCATAGCCGCCTGGGACGTCGTTTGTGCGCGTCACTTCGTCCAGATAGTCGCGCAGAGTCCAGGTACCCGGCACGAGCTCCATCGCTATCCAATGCAGCCCGTCAGACTGCCCGTGCCCGTACACCGCGACGATGCCGGGGTGTGAGAGTCGCCCGCCCGCGCGGGCCTCGCGTGCGAACAGCTCAAGCTGATGCGGGGTTACCCGTTCAGGGCGGACGAACTTGACGGCGACTTGGCGGTTCAACGAGAGCTGCTTGGCCTCCCACACTTGTCCCATGCCACCCTGACCGAGGAGGGACACGAGCTGGAAGTCGCCGACGACTTTTCCGGCGACGAGGCCCGGGACCTGTTGAACCTGCTCGCGCTGCCCGTGGCGGAAGAACGAGAGCGAGCCCGTGTCGTCGGAAGGCGAGTCGTGTGCGAGCGGCATCCGGGAAACCGCGATCAGGATAGCGACGAGACCCCGAGATGCGTCGGAAGAGCCGTCGCCCGGACGACCGGGAGGGGGTCCGCCTGTCCGATTGTCCTCCGTGGGAAGGGGAAGTCAGTCAACTCGCGAACGCCCAACCCCCGCAATTCGAACGGCCTGGTCCAGCAAGCGCTGTCCGGGGGAACAGTGAACTGACCCGCCGGTGCAATTCAGCGGCTTCTACCTGTACCAGCGGTACAACAAGTTGACCGACCGGTCAGGTCCAAACGGGGCCGAATTGGCCTCCTTGGTAGCGCGGTGGCCGATCGTGGTAGCGGGACTGCCAGAACGCCGTTTTCTGGTGCAGTTGCGGTCAATTCCCTGAGCAATCGGACCCTCGGCGGGGGAGCGCCGTCGCGCTCAGCGCGCCCTGTGCGGCGCAGTGGCGGTCAACCCTCACGTGCACGTCGGCCGGGGCATTCGACCGGGAAATCGGGTCCCTGCCGCTGTCCGCCGCGCACGCCGTGCCGTCCGCGGCGGATCTGGACCGACTTGTGGCATTGTCTACTCTGGCACCTGCGTTGATTGAAACTTGCAAATCTCTTGTGAGTCCTTCAGTAGCTCCTGCGCAAACACATTATCTTTGCTCCACAACGTCGACAGTTGCGCTGCGGTCAGACCCCATCCACTCCCATCAATGCTGTAAAACATGATATTCCCCTGAGTTACGCTGTCCATTAGTCCAAGAGCGTGAAGCACTTCATGGCTAAGGTTCTGTGCCTTCTTGCCGATGTTGTCTGAAAAATTTGTAAGCAGAATCACTGCTTCGTCACCCTTACCTTGGGTGGCACCAACTGGGTTGCCGCACGATGGGTCGGGAGAAGAAAAGCTATCAGCAAACACGGCGTCAACAATGCCGGGGCTAGGAAGGTATTCGGGAGTACTAGCAAGACCCTGCATCTCAACACTTGGTTCACAACCCGGACTGGTTGGATCGGTGTTTTCGGGTCCATCCACTTGCAAGAAGTCTCCGAGCGGAATTACACGAACGGGATGCTCTCTTTCAATCCTCAGGCAGGCGCGCCCAAGAAACACGTTTGCATGGTCGATTGCGGCATCAATGTCTTCGACAGTCGTGGATGGATTCGAACCATCCGCTTCGGTCACAATCCAGCATCTGACAGTAAGGATGTCCATATATATGATTTGCGTATACGTCCCTGGCGTACCAATTGAACTAAGCCGAAGTTGTAGCGCTCCAGCCGAACTGATGTCCGCCGACGGGATCCATCCAATTGATGCAATCATGCTCGCATGTGCGAAGTGAACAATCGCTTGTGAAGGCAACTCGGTTAGTTGCGAATCAACCAACAGACTCAACTCCTCATGAGAGGCGATTGTGTGTCTGCCGATTTCGGTTTCAATATGAATGTCCATCAAGTTCAGAAGGTGCTGATTGTCAGCGGGCACGGTTAGCCGCAGTTCCGCACCCTTGTCGGGCACTAATAGACCTAGATGCAGGGTATAACGGACGCCTTGAATATCGCCCGATACGAGAAACGGCTCGGGTTGTGGGTCCTGGCGGGCAGCCGGATCGTGAAGTTCTATCGTGGCAGGTACGGCGGGAACTCGATCCGACTCTACTAGATTGAGCATTGTGGCGGTACTCGCGATGAGCATCAGAACGGTGGGCATCGTTACCTCCGAAAGCTAGTTGTTGTCTTGTGTGCCGGCCCGCTACTATTTATGGGGGCTACCCACGATTCGGAGATGCGGGTCCATGATGACAACAAACCGTTAGCAATCGGAACCCTCGGCGGGGGAGGGCCGTCGCGCTCAGCGCGCCCTGTGCGGCGCTCACGTGCCCGTCAGTGGGGTCCTTCGACGGGAAATCGGATCGCTGATCCGCAGGTGGCTCGCCATGTCGGTCAAGCGGCATGGCGAGCCACGAGGATCCACACGCCCCCCCCTGCGTGCACGCGGAATTGAGGGCTTCCTAAGATCGAACGACCTACACTTCGTCTGAGCAGGGGCACGTCGTCGACATCGAGACTAGTTGCACGTTTTTCAGAATCACGATCTTCCTAGTCAAGGTGGGGTCCGTGCTACACACTTGCTTCTCCCACACATATATGATTAGAAGAACGTATTCATCATAGCAGGTAACTTCTCCCTCGGGCGTTGGGCATGTGCGGAACTTTCGAAGGGTAATCTCCTTACTCCATGAGCCCTGAAACAACGGAACCCAGGTGCCGGAGCAGAATCGTCCCAAGGGTCCAATCGTCGGTTTCGGTCTCGGGGAACGCGGAGGGGCGGGTGCGCTGACACTCGGAGGAGGATTCTGCGTGATGGACCCGGTGGTTGCCTGAGCAGCCGGGACGGCGGGACTTGCTGCGGCCGCCAGAAGTCCGAGCAACAGGGCTACCAGCAGGACGACGGCGGACGATAGAGCGCGCGAGGTCATGATTGTTTCTCCCAGACTGGTGAATCAGTTCTTGCGACGTAAACGCCAACGCGCGGTGCGATGGCGGCACGTCCGTCTTTCGCGTGGGGCCGCGCGTCATGACACTCGCATTCGTAACGCGGCGGGCCGTAGGTGAGTGGCGACACAGTAGGTGCTGCGCGTTCCGAGGCGCTACAAGGGCCACTGAGCCTGGCAACGGACTCGCCCGTTACGAGCGAGGCCGACGACCTGCGTTGCCGTCGGCCCGAAGGATGTCACCTGCCAGCTTGCGCGAGCGGCGACAGGACGAATGATGCGTTAGCGGGCCTCTATCCCGGTCTACTTGAACGCAGGTCCGTAGTAGGGGGTCTGGTAGAAGACGAGGTCGGTCAGCACATCGCCGTCCTTGGATACATCGACCTGAAGGTCGCCGACGGTGTCGTCTAAGGTCTCCCCCCGGTGCACCGTAACAGCCTTGTCGCCCACGATGATCGTGATGTGATCGGCCGTCCACACAACCGTCAGGTTGCCCTTGCGAGCCACGAGCGACGGGCCCGATTCCACTGCGATGACATCGATTCCCTCCGAGGCGGGGACAGACCCCTGCTGCCGTAGCAGGAAGAGGAACAGGGGACGACTGTCGTTCGCGAGCTCGCTGGGGACCACGATCCGAAACGACATGATTCCCGATCCGGAGAAGGCTCCATGAGCCAAGATGCCGGCCGGGCGATTCTCTTCCGTTCCCACCAGGAGGGTAGCGAGGCTTCCGGGCTCTCCCGCGAGCAGGATTTCCAAGACTTGGCCACCGTCAAGGTCGTCGCTGCCCTCGACCACGACGTCGCTGCCGCCCCCGCCAGAGAGCACCGGTTGACCGATCACGACGCCGCCGCCGGTGCCACCAGACACTACCGGTTGACTGGTCACAACGCCGCCAGCTCCACCGGCCAGCGCTCGACCGGTCACCCCGCCGCCGGCGCCACCTCCAGAAACCACCGGCTGACTGACGACGCCGCCACCGCTCCCGCTACTGAACATTCGAACGAACCCGCCTCCAGACGCTGCATCGCCGTACGCTGCCAGCGGAGCCGATAGCGTGGGAATCAAGACCAAGCCAATTAGCACGCTACGCATTGTTGGAACCGCCTTACTTGGTTGCCATGTGCTTGATGTGTCGTCGGCCGTTCCGACGAGCTTCTCTCCTAGAGTTCGGTCTTCGGGTGCGGCGATGACAGCGATTTCCCAGAGGCCCGCGGATCCGACTGCGTCAATGCGCGCGGGCCTGCGGGACCACGATCGCCCACACGCCGGCGAAGTCATCCCGGAGCGCCGGCCACAGCTTCTGAACGAACCGGGGCTCGTACTCGACAAGTCGTTCGAACTCCCCGCTCCGTTCGCGACCGCCGTGGGGGGCGGCTAGGGGGCCGCAGTAGGTGTCTGTGACTAGTTCAAGAACATCGGATTCAAGAGCTACTGGAGGTCCGATGTCACGGAGCATGGTCTCGACCGCATCAAGGTCGGAAAGCTCTGTTCTTCGACAGAGCAAGATCAACGCGTGGGTCTCCTCAGGAGCCTGGAGCTCGGCGCAGAGGCTCGCTTCGGGGTACTGGAGTACAGATCGAAGCACCTGCATCGTGCCATCCGCGGGGTAGAGACGATCGATAGTTCCGCGCGAGGTCACGTGAAACAGGACGGGGAAGCAAGGCTCGTCAAACGTCGCGCTCAGCTGAATGGCCTCGCCGGTGTACAGGGGAAGATCATGAGGAGTAAACTCCCTGAGTTCCTTACTGCCGGATGGAAGGTAGCCGAGCGTCAGGGAGCCACGCACTCGGCGCTGTAGAGGTTCAGCGTCTTCGGTGCGATCACGTGTTGCGGCGTCGATTGGCCCGCGATATGCCAGAAAGCTGGCTGCCGCTACTACCAAACCGACTAGACCAGCCAATGATGCAATATTGCGCCGCCGCTGGGGGCTGCGGACACGACGCGCAAGCGCGCGCCGGAACGCGTCTGCTGATTGGAATCGGTCCTTCGGATCAGGTGCGCACGCCCGGTCGATGACCGGCATCAACTGTCGGACGCTCGCGCGAACGTCGTCTGGCGCGTCGGGTGGCAATTCGGGGAACAACTCCGGACCAACGCCCGTCAGCATCTCGAAGAGCGTCTTGCCAAGGGCGTAGAAGTCACCGGTCTTGTCAATGCAACCCTCGGGCGGAGCGTAGTGGGGTGTGCCCCGAGGCGATCCTTGACGGGTCATCGGCCGAACGAGTCCGATGTCGCCAAGCTTGGGCGTGCTTCCAACGAACAGGATGTTCGGCGGCTTCACGTCTCGGTGAACAAGGCCGTGCCTGTGGAGATGATCCAAGGCATTTAGGACGGCGACGGCGATCTCGATCGCGCGCTCCAACGACAATCTTTCCTCGCGCTGGAGATCGGTAGCTAGGGATCTCGGCTCATAGTCCTCTGCCGAGAACTTGCGCGCGGTCTCGTAGCCATGCGCGAGCTCCATCACATAGAAGAGATCCTGCCCAGTCTCACCGTCGTGACGGATGTCGATAAGGTTCGGATGACCCTCGGGAAGAGCGACGAATGCCTTGAGTCCGTCTAGCTCGATGGCAGTCAACGTGGCCTTCGAGACCACCTTGATCGCGCGGGGGACGCCAGTCTTGGACGTCGCAAGCCATACTGTGCCGAACGCCCCGGACGCGAGTGGCCTCAGCAGCTCGAAGTCGGGGATGACGGGGCGCTCGTGCTCGGGTGCAGGGCCGTCTGACACGATTGCCTTCTAGGAAGATGGGGCCCGAAGCACACGGGCGGCGCGATCGACTAGCTGCTCTCGAAGGCCGGGCGCTGTGTCGCGGCGTGCTTCGCGGAGGATGAGGCCGAACTGCTCGCCATCGGCAAGGTCCCGGAGAGCGGACCGGCAGGCCGGGCAGTCGTCGAGGTGCTTCTGTGCCCGCACACGCGCCGCTTCATCAAGTCGTCGTGCGTGGAACCCGGCGAGGGTCTTCTCGTTCAGATGCTTTCCCGCAGAGCGCATGGCTACTCCTCCTCCCGCATCAACGCATCCAAGTGCTCGCGAAGCTTCCGCACGACACGTCCCTTGTACTGCGACACGTGGTTCTCCGGAACTCCGAG
Organism: uncultured Planctomycetaceae bacterium; assembly: GCA_964413535.1. Classification (GTDB taxonomy): domain Bacteria; phylum Planctomycetota; class UBA1135; order UBA1135; genus CAYPTB01. The sequence continues at coordinate 127,886 of CAYPTB010000004.1, forward strand.
AGTTTCGGCCGTCTTGGCCACGGGCCAGTCCTCGAGCACGGTCAACTGAAACGCCTGGAACGTCAAGGGACGAACCTCCTTGCGCACACGATCCAAGGCAAGCTGGAGAATGGCCTTGTGCCACTCCTTTTCGTAGAGGAGTTCCACCCCAGGACTGGGGTCCGGAACAACAGAGAGTTCATCGTCGGCACCCGCAACCTTCGCGACCTTCCGCCTGCGAGCTTGGTCGACGATGCGGTTCTGGACGATCTTCTTGATCAGGCCCCTGAACGTGCCGCGTGACCGGTCGTAGACGAACTTCGGCAGGAGCTTGAGGAGCGCCTGCATGGTCTCCTGCATGACGTCGAGAGCATCGTTCTCGTCGAGCCCCTGCTTGCGAGCGACGCCGAAGGCGAAGGGGGCGTAGAGCCGGGCGAACTCGTCGGTGTCGCCGTGCTTCGCCCGGTCGATCAGGCTGCTTCGGGTTCTGTCGATGGCCACCATGGTCTCCCTCGGGCACGGGGGCTTCGTGCTCGTGGGAGGATTCTGACACCGGTTTCGGGGGTTTGCGGGGCGATCTCCGGGAGACCCGCTGACCCTACGCGAATGGGGGCGCCTGCCCCCGGCGCAAGCAGTGGCGCTTCCCGGGTGCCGTGTCATCCCGGGGGGCCTGGCCGCGAATCACCGGGGCGTGGCTCATCCGTATTCCAGCGAAGAGGGTGTCCCGCCCTACCAGCCCGGAAACCGGTGCTCTCAGGTGTCGAAGATCCGTCGGGGTGGGAAGCATTGCCCGATCTGTCTCGAACGGTTCCCCATGAACGCTCGACGAACCCGCCGAGTGCGATTCTGCCCGACATGCAGAGCCAACCAGTCCAGTCGAAAGCGCTGCCGGCACTGCGGCCACGCGTCCATCTGGGAAACGGTGGGTAGAGCAGCCTGCCAGTCGTGCGGCCTCCATGGCAACAAGAGAGAGGTTCCGCGCGTCCCTCGACGGGAGAACAGCACTCGTTGGGCGCGGACGACCTGATGGCGAGGCACACGGAGTTCAGATCATGAGCAACTATTCGATCACCCTGACGAAGCAAGGACTGCGTCGGGAAAGTTGGGATCTCGACCGGGAGGGATCTGTCATCGAGATCATGCCGACGAGCGACGTGTTCGAGTTGCTCCGGTACTGGCACTGGGAGGTCGACGAGATCGACGACGACTACACTCTCGGCGATCTCGTTCGGTTGCTCCAGAGAGTCGAGGGCATACAGACAATCGGCCCGATGCTGGATTGCGACATCCGCGCGTTCCTCAGTGAAGCCGACCTCGAGCCGAAGCTCGATTCCGACGAGCCTCTTCGCTTCCTGGAGGTGTACAACCTCGTCGGCCTCACAGCGTACGTCGAAGATCCCGATCGGCCGGACGAGCCCGATCGCTCGCTTACCCCGGAAGAGGAGGCGCAGGAGAGTCTGCAACACGATGCAGCGTGTCCAGGGCAAGCGCAGCCGTGGGTCCTCTACGACTGCATGCACGACGACCCGGACACCGGTTTACCGCAACGTCGCCGCCTTCTCCTCGGCGCTTTGCACGGCCGTTGGGTAGCGCCGTACTCCATGGGCCGCGACTTCCACGGCTGGGGGCGATGGGATGAGCCCTACTCGGGTTACTTTGCAGAGCACCCGGAGATCGACCCGGGCACGTTCGAGGGCGGTCACGCGCTGCACTGCCGACGACTCTGTGACATGCTCCACTACCCGCTCCGCTACAACCCGAGGGTCTCGTTCGAGCCCGAGGGGCGCGTGTCGAGTGGTGAGCCCGCTCTGGACACCAGCATCACCATCACGTTCGGCGAGTTCGTTCACGCCATCTTCTGGGAGATCGGCTACCAAGGATCTCCCGAGGCTCGCGACGGGTTCAGGGAAGCGCTACTTGACCGCGTCAGCGCGCTCGACTCCCTGAGGTAGCAGCCGTCTCCACGCACAAAACCGGGTGCGGGGTCCGTTGCGTGTTGATGGTCGGAGCCTCGCTGCCGGAGCCTCCCGCTACCCCGTGTGGCACCGGAGGGCGCGACGCGATTGCGCGAGCGTAGACGCCGGATCTAGGATTCCTGGCATGCTCGCCAATGCCCTCCTCGCGTTCACTTCGATTCTCACGGTTCAGGACGCCGAGCCCGTCGCGTCATTGCCGTACGACCGCGTCATCGAACTGGTGCTGTCGCCCGACGACTCGCCGCTCGAGGGCCACGGGCCATGCAAGCGGGTTGATTACGTGGCCGAGTTCTCGGGCACGTTGCACCTGTGGACGAAGGTCGAGAACACCTTCGATACGTTCCTGCAGGTTGTGGACGTCGGTGGAGTACTCCTCCTCGATGATGACGACTCGGGCGGAGCGCCGACACCGTACCTGAAGCTCGAGGTCGAGCCGGAGGCAAGGCTCGCGATCGTTGTCGCGGCAGCGAAGACGGGAGAGACCGGGGAGGTCGAGTTGCACCTCGTCGCCGCGCCGGAAACGGAAACCACGCGCACCGAAGCTGCGGGTGCGGAGGAAGAACTTTGTGAGATCAAGAACCTGCGGGAGACTGGGAAACTCTCGAACGCCAGAGCGCGAGCCTTCACTTTGGTCGAGAATCTCGTGCGCGTGGAAGGGGGAGCCGACAGTGAACTCGTGGCGCAGCAGGCTTGGCTATCGGGATTCGAAACGCATGAACTAGCCCTACTTCGACCGACAGAGAATGCCTGGCGCAAGGTCCTCACGTACCGCTCGCGCACGCTGCCCGCTGACCATCACGATCTTCAGTTGGCGCGCGAGAAGCTCGCGGTCACGAAGTACGCGCTTGGCAACCTCGCGAGCGCGCGCGCGCTGTTCGAGCAGGTGCTCGAGATCCGCTCGCGCACGCTGCCCGCCGACCACCCCGACATCCAAAGGGCACGGCAGGGTTTTGCCGCCACGATCAAGGCCCTCGGCGATCTCGCCGGCGCGCGCGCTTTGGAGGAGGCGGTGCTCGAAGTCCTCTCACGCACGTTGCCCGCCGACAACCCCGACCTCCAGATGGCGCGGGGGAACTTCGCCGCCACGATCAAGGCCTTGGGCGACCTCGACGGGGCTCGCGAACTCGAGGAGGCAGTGCTCGAAGTCTTCTCGCGCACGTTGCCCGCCGATCACCGCAGTCTCCAGGTGGCGCGACTGAACCTCGCCGGCACGCTGCACGCGCTCGGCGACCTCGCTGGCGCGCGCGCTCTGGAGGAGGCGGTGCTCGAAGTCCTCTCACGCACGCTGCCCGCCGACCACCCCGATCTCCAGGCAGCGCGACTGAACCTCGCCAGCACGATCAAGGCGCTGGGCGACCTCGCTGGGGCCCGCGAGCTTGAGGAGGCGGTGCTGGAGATCCGTTCCCGCACGCTGCCCCAAGACCACCCCGACCTCCAGTTGGCGCGGGGGAATCTCGCCCTCACGATCAAGGCCCTGGGCGACCTCGCCGGCGCACGCGCGCTCCAGGATGCTGTGCTCGAGGTCTTCTCACGAACCCTGCCTGTCGACCACCCCGACCTACAGATAGCACGGGGGAACCTCGCCCTCACGATCAAGGCCCTGGGCGACCTCGCTGGCGCGCACGCACTGTCCGAGCAGGTGTTCGCGGTCTTCTCGCGCACGTTGCCCGCCGACCACCCCGACCTACAGTGGGCGCGGGAGATCATCTCCACCACGACGCACGCGCTCGGCGACCTCGCCCGTGCGCGCGCGCTTGATGAGCAGGTGCTTGAGATCCGCTCGCGCACGCTGCCCGCTGACCACCCGCAACTTCAGGCTGCGCAACTGAACCTCGCCGCCACGCTGCACGCGCTCGGCGACCTCGCTGGCGCGCGCGCACTCGAGGAGCCGGTGCTCGAAGTCCGCTCGCGCACGCTGCCCGCCGACCACCCCGACATCCAGACCGTGCGACTGAACCTCGCCGCCACGCTCAATGCCATGGGCGACCTTGACGGCGCGCGCGTGCTCGAGGAGGCGGTGCTCGAGGTCTTCTCGCGTACGTTGCCCGACGACCACCCCACCCTCCAGGTGGCGAGACTTAACCTCGCTGTCACGCTCGGAACTCTGGGCGACCTCGCCGGCGCGCGCGCGCTTGAGGAGCAAGTGCTCGAGATCCGCTCGCGCACGCTGCCCGACCATCACCCTTACCTCCAGACGGTGCGCGGGAACCTCGCCGGCACGATTGCGGTCCTCGGCGCGCAAGGGTCAGGAGGGGAAGGCAAGGACAAGAAAGAGTGGGAAAAGGAGAGAGAGAGATTCGCGCAGATATCCCTTGGCTTCCTCCACGGTGCACAGCTCGCAGCCCGGGCCGTGCTGCTGGGAACCTCGGCTCGCGAGGCCGAGGAGCGTGTCGTGCGCTCGATTCGCTTGGATCTCCCTCTCTCGATGGCCCGTGGGTGTGGGGTCTTCGGCTTCATTCCCCAGCTCGACGAAGGTGCGTTCCTGCTCTCGGAGAGCACGCGTAACGTCGGTCTGCTCTCCGCGCGACTCGCACGTGGTGCAAGGTCGAGCCCGGAGTGGGAGCTCTTGCGTGAACGCGTGAGCGCGGCGAGCGAGCGCATGGCCTCGCTCGCGCAGGGCGGCGGGAACCCTGACGACTTTGCACAGGCTCGCGCCGAGCTCGATCTGGCGCAGCGCGAGCTGGTGCTCCTCGGCACTGAAACTGACCCTGCCGCGATGGCGGCTTTCGGTGCCGACGTCGTGGAGCTCTCGAAACGCTTGGACGCGGGCGAAGCGTTGGTCGCGTACCGGCTCTACGACCTCCATACGGTGGCGGCCGACGTCATGAGCTCGACCCCGAGCATGTGCGCGTACGTGCTGCGCTCCGGCGAACGACTCAAACGCGTCGAGCTCGGACCCATCGCTGCCATCGAGCAGGCGGTCGGCGCCTGGCGAGATGCCGTGGGCGTACATCTGAGCGGAGTGGGTGTCCCGTCCGCCAGGCCGAGTGTCGTCGAGGAACGTGGATCCAAGCTGCGCGAGTTCGTCCTCGATCCGCTGTGCGACGCCGTCGGAGACGCGGAGCGTCTCGTCGTAGCGCTGGACGACGTGCTGCACCTGATTCCTCTCGACGCCCTGCCGGCGGGCGTGGCTTGGAGCGCAGGAGAAGAGGATGTCGGCGCGGGCAGCGAGAGTTCCGCTCCGGTGCTGCTCGGAGAACGGCGGCGCATCGAGGTGGCGATGAACATCTTCGTGCACGAGCGAGGTAGAGGGACAAGGCCTGCGTCGAAAGACGAGATCCTGCTCGCGCTTGGGAATCCGGACTTCGATCGGGAGCCCGTCGAATGGGAGCCTCGAGACGAGCTTTCTCTGGTCGAAGATGCGTCCGATGCATGCGGGGTCGTCACCCGCGCAGCGGAGCGAGCGGGGATCCTACGGGGAAGCGCGTGGGAGCAGAGCTTCGGGCCGCTGTCCGAGACGGGCGCGGAGGTGCGAGCGATCAACGAGTACGCGCGCAAGGAGTTCGCGGGGCGGCTCGCGACGGTCGTCCTGGAGCGACGCGTGGCATCGCGCGAGAATCTCGCTCGGCTCACACCCAAGACGCGCTACCTACACATTGCGACCCACGGGTGGGTGGCGCCGGAGTCCGTCAAGTCGTGGAGCGATCCCAAGTCGCTCGACAAGCACTCGGAGCTTGGGATGAGCACGAGCATCGAAAAGCGCGTCCAGGGAATGAGTCCGATGCTCCTGTGCGGCCTCGCGCTCGCCGGAGCGAACTTGCCTATGAACGCTCTCGCGCGGACACCCGGGCTCCTCACGGCCGAGGAGCTCGGCGCACTCGATCTCAGAAACTGCGAGCTCGCCGTGCTCTCGGCGTGCGACACGAACGTCGGCCTGCGACGCGCCGGCCAGGGCGTCGCGTCCTTGCAGAAGGCCTTGCACATGGCGGGCGCGCGCTCGGTGATCACGTCGCTGTGGAGTGTGAACGACTTGGCGACGCGGCTCTTGATGACGGAGTTCTACCGGCGGCTGTGGGCGGAGAAGCAGCCTAAGGCGGAGGCCTTGTGGGAGGCGAAGCGCTGGCTTCGGGAACTTCCGCTCAGCCAGGCGATCACCGCCTCGGGCGCTGCGGATGGTCCGGAGTTCTGGAAGCTCTTCAGGTCGGGCGAACGAGATCTTGGCGAACCAGTGCCGGTGGACGATCCGGAGATTCGGGAAGCGAGGCCCTTCGAGCCCCCGATGTACTGGGCTGCCTGGGTACTGTCGGGCGATCCCAATTGACTCGGAGGTGGCGCGGACGTGGTCGGTGGGCTGGTCTTTGCACCCGCCGTGTGGGGGTGTCCATAGACCGGCGATATTCTCTTGGGGACCTAAGGTCCGAGGAGGTGCCCTTGCGCAAGCTCGCAGTGTTTGCAGTCACCGCGTTCGGAATCGGAACCCCGGGTTGCCGGAGGATGAAGCTGCGGAGGAGGACCGGACGCGGGATGAAGCAGCGTTGTCCGGGGAAGGGAAACGCTGCGCATCGTGGATTGCACGTCCGGCTGCCCCGCAGGAACGTCCTCGCTACGCCAATGGAGGTCAGGTTCTCTGGGGCGATTCACGGACGCCTGGCCCTTCGAATCCGCCCATACTTCCCATACTTAATGGATGCTTACCGGCGGTTCAGAATGATGTACTGTTTTTCCTCCATCGAAAAGGGCTTTGTATCGGCTGCCGCATCCATCGCGATCCTCTTAGCCGTGCCCGGATGTACATCGCCCGCGAGATCCTTCTCCGGATCGTTACGAGCGTTGGCAAGATTCAGTACTACCAGCGCGACTTTGCGAGAGAGTGCGAGCCAGGAGCCGGGAGCTAGCGCTGGCCATCCTTCGGATGATTCGGTTTGGCGTGCCCGCGCACTCTTCGACGAGGCGCGCACTGCACACCAGCAGCAAGACCATGCCGCCTCCCGCGCAAAAGTAGCGGCGGCGATCGACGTCTTACTCGCGGAGTGCAAAGAGACGGACGGCGAGCCTGGTATTGGCTTACTCTTCGAGCTCGGGAGTTTTGCTTACGAGGTAGGAGAGAACAGCGCGGCGAAGCGGGCGTGCGAACATGTGGTTGAGGTGCGCTCGAGAACCCTGCCGGACGAACACCCCGACCTGGCGCGAGCGCGACATGGGCTCGCTGCGACGATGATGGAGCTCGGTGACCTTCACGGAGCTCGGTTGATCTTCGAGAAAGTAGTCGAAGCCTATTCGAAGGTACTGCCGGACGAGCACCCCGACCTGCAGCGAGCGCGACAAAGCCTCGCCGAGACGATGTGCATGCTCGGCGATCTTGACGGTGCGCGGTTGCTCTTACAGAAGGTGGTCGAAGCCTATTCGAAGGTACTACCCGACGAGCACGTCGACCTGGCGCGAGCGCGACAAGGCGTCGCCGTGACGATGTACATGCTCGGCGATCTTCACGGTGCGCGGGTGGTCTTCGAGAAGGTAGTCGAAGCCTATTCGAAGGTACTACCCGACGAGCATCGCGACCTCCAGGGGGTCCGGATGAACCTGGCCGTCACGATGCTGCGGCTCGGCGATCTCCGGGGCGCACGGGCGCTCTTGGAGAAGGTGGTGGATGTCCTTTCTCGGACGCTGCCCGACGAGCACCCCGACCTGCAAGCGGCGCGGATGAATCTGGCTGGCGCGATGCAGGGACTCGGCGATCTCCAGGGGGCGCGGGTGCTTTCGGAGAAGGTGCTCGAGATCTTCTCGCGGACGCTGCCCGACGATCACCCAGACCTATTGCTCGCGCGCCAGAACCTGGCCGTGGCAATGAAGAGACTCGGTGACTTCTACGGCGCCCGGATGCTGGAGGAAAAGGTGCTTGAGGTCCGCTCGAAGATGCTGCCTGACGAGCATCAGGCCCTGCAGCAGGCGCGGCAGAACCTCGCCATAACGAAGAAGGAGCTTGGCGACCTTCAGGGCGCGAGGGTGCTAGAGGAAAAGGTCCTTGAGGTCTACTCAAGGGCGCTTCCGGACGAGCACGCCGACCTCCAGGCGGCGCGGCTGAACCTAGCCACGACGACGAAAGAGCTAGGCGATTCTCAAGGCGCGCGGGCGGTCTTGGAGAAGGTGCTCGAAGTTTTTTCCAAGACCCTACCTGACGAGCACCCCGACCTGCAGGAGGCGCGAGGGAGCCTGGCTGCGACGATGATGGAGCTCGGTGACCTTCACGGAGCTCGGTTGATCTTCGAGAAGGTACTCGAAGTCTCGTCGATGACGCTCTCCGATGACCACCCCAAACTCCTCAGGGCGAAGCAGCAACTCGCCGCGACGAAGTACGAGCTCGGCGACCTCTTGGGCGCGCGGGAGCTCATCGTTTCCCTCCTCGAGGGGCTTGTTGCGCGCGCGCGCAGTCTGCACGCGGAGTCGCCGCGAGCTGCTCGGGAGGGAGCGCACTTCGCGATCAGGCGACTCTTCGAGGCGCTTTGCTTAGGCGAGGCCGTTCATTCGCAGGGGGCACTTGAGCGGGAGCTTTTCGCTGCGCTGGAGGAGTTACGCCACGCGACGGTCTTGACGCCCGAAGTGGCGCTTGCGTTGGCGGAGCGCCCCAAGCTCGCGGAGAAGCAGCGAGAGATCACAAGGCTGCGCTCGGAGCTGAGCAACCTCGCGACGTTCGGGCCCCGGGAGAGGGAGGAGGTGGAGGCGTGGCGCGAGGAGCTGGTGCGACTCGGCTTGGAGCGAGATCGACTGGAAGGAAGCCTGCGCTCAGAGCTCTCGCGAGAGGGCGTGTTCGCGGGTGAGATCGACGCGGCTGGCCTGGCAGAGGCGCTCAGTCCCGATGCCGTGGCGCTCTCCTACCTCCGCTACCCAAGAAGGCTTCCGAAGGATCCAGTGACGAGCGAGTCGCCGCTAGTGGATTCACTGCTCGCCTTTCTCGTGTGGCCCGACGGAAAAGTCGACCGCATTGAGCTCGGGCCAGCCCGGGAGATCGAGGCACTTGTGGCGGCCTGGCGCGAGGCCCTGGGAGCGTCCGTAGGCGCGCGCGGAGTCGCAGTCGCTCCGGCGGGCTCGCGGACGCGGGAGAGCGACCTCGGGCTGGGCTTGCGAGAGCGGATCCTCGATCCAGTGCTAGCGCGGGCGCCAGCGGCCTCCCTGTTGTACGTGGTGTTGGAAGACTTCTTGCATCTGGTGCCGCTCGAGGCGTTGCCGATCGAGACGGACCTCTTGGGGGATCGGTACAGGGTTCGCACGGAGGTGTCCTTCGGGCGTTTGATCCACCCCCCGGGAGACAGCACGTCAGAACCCCGCCTGCTCCTCGCGGGCGGGATCGATTACGAGGCGGAGCTGGGGCTGGATGCGGATCCGCGACTCGATGCGGCGACGCCGCCGGTGGCAGAATCCGGGACCACCCGCTCAGGAGGAGTATTCCTGCCCCTGCCGGGCACGGAGCCGGAGACTGTGGAGATCGCGGGGATCTTCGAGGAAGCCTTCCGCATCCCGGCCACGCGGCTCTCGGACGGAGCCGCCACCAAGGCGACGCTTGCCGACCTCGCGCCCCGCTCGCGATTCCTGCACTTGGCAACGCACGGGTGGTTCGCGTCGGAGAAGTTCCGCTCGCAGCTCGACTCACTCGGGGACGAAACAGACCGCGCGTCCTTCGACCGCGTCGAGAGAGCCATTCGAGGCTTCGCACCGGAGACCCTGTGTGGGATCGCATTCGCCGGTGCGAATAATGGCCGTGACGCTCTGGGTCGAGTGCCGGGGATCCTGACCGCCGAGGAGTTGTCCTTGTTCGACCTGCGCGGCTGCGAGCTTGCGGTCTTGTCGGCCTGCGAGACGAACGTCGGCATCCGCCGCGCCGGCCAGGGAATTCAGTCACTTCAGGCTGCACTGCACGGGGCTGGCGTTCGCACTGCGGTGACGTCCCTCTGGAAGGTGAGCGACCTTGCGACGCGGCTCCTCATGGTGGAGTTCTACCGCCGGATCTGGGAGCAGAAGCAGCCCAAGGCAGAGGCCTTGTGGGAGGCGAAGCGCTGGCTTCGGGAACTTCCGCTCAGCCAGGCGATCACCGCCTCGGGCGCCGCGGATGTTCCGGAGTTCTGGAAGCTCCTAGGGACAGGCGAGCGCGATCTTGGCGAGCCCGTGCCTGTTGAGTCGGAGGGAATCCGAGAGGCGCGGCCATTCGAGCCCCCGAGGTACTGGGCTGCTTGGGTGCTCTCCGGGGATCCCGATTGATGGTATAGGCCGGGCACCTGAGGATGCTGCGCTAGTCCGGCTCGCCAGTGAGCACCCACGCGGCCCAGTCGCGCACGACCGCGCGAAGGACCGGGTGCCGGGAAGAGTGGCGTCTGCGATCTCGCGATCGCTCGCCCAGGCGCCTTGATGACCGTGGCATCGGGGCGCCTGGGATTGAGGAAGCGCGAAAGAGTCGGGGTGACTGCGAGGTGGAACGTCGTCCCATTCTCCGCCCGCGCAGGAGAACGGTTCAAGCGGGCCCGTTGTTCGAATCAGGATCCGACATTCTGGCCTGCGCGATGCCTTTGTCGACGTGACGTGGAGCGAGCGGGCTTCGCTGGAGCCTGGTCTGGCGATGTCCCTTTAGGACGTGCACCGGGGAGCGGGAGAGAGGCGAATGACGCGGGCCCCGCGTTGCAAAGTCGAACGAGAATAGCAGAACGGCTAGTGCAGCGAGCACCAGGGCCACGGAGACCGGTGTGGGGGTTGCATCGCGTGAGCCCAGCCGAACGCCGACAAGCTCAAAGCCTGCAAGCGCGAATCGTTCAATTTCGAGGGAACCGGAGGGACAGAGCAGGGCGCCTAATGCGCCCAAGACCATGCAACCCGCGAAGAAGTAGGGCGACCGCAGCTGGAAGAGCGTGACTGCCGCCCAGACGCAGAGGAGAAGGACGGCGGAGCACGCAGCGACGGCCAGCAGCGTCGCGAACCGTGACGTTGGCGCTCCGAACCCATTAGGTGGGACCCCCGCCGTGCTCGCGAGGCAGGCGTGGGGGCAATCCATGCTCCCGCGCAGAGAGGCCGCCTCACGGCCGCCGACAGGGGAGAACAGGAGGAGCGGGACGAGAACGAGGTGGGTGAGCGTGGCCCAGGTCATCGGAGACTCCGACTCGACCTGGGAGGGGGCTGGGCTTCACTCTGTCTATCGGACGGTGTCGCTCCGGATCTTGACTCAGGATCCCAACGGTTCGGTACTGCTGGTTAGACTGTCTGGTGGGGGGCGAGTGTGCCACTGGGAGCGGGCTCGGCTTCAACCATGGGACCAATTCCAAGGCACACCGCCCCCTTCGAATCCAACGTCTCAAGGGTCAGGATTCGACCGCTTTTCGAGTAGATGGCGCTAATCCTGAAGAGGAAAAAGCTTACGGTTGCCAAGATAGGAGCGCATTGGCGGGTCGCGGACGCTGGCGCGCGCGGGGCTGGGCGGCTTGGCGCGAGTGGGTGGGGCGGGAGATGATGCGGCGCTGACGGGGGGAGGTTCGCGGCGGCGTCTCGCTCGGTCCCGATTCCGACCCTTCGAACGTGGAGCAGTTCGCAACCCGCCCCGGGCGGATGTCGGTAGAGCCCAGACGTCAGGGAGGCGGGGGCTAGAGTGTCCTAGTAGACTGTCCCATCTAAATCGCTAGTATTGATCGTGCCATGACGAGCGCGATCATCCTCTCGAAGAGCGAAGAAGTGGAACTCACGCGGCGCGCGACAAGTCAGTCCGGAGCTGCCGCCGACGCGCGGCGTGCGCGGCTGATTCTCCTGCTGGCCACGGGACACACATGGGCGCTGATTCGCGACAAGCTCGACTGTCCTGACAGCTTCATTGCCCGCTGGAGCAAGCGGTTCGTGGACGAGCGCCTCTCGGGACTCTTCGGCCGTCACGCGGGACAACTGCCGACGACGCTGACTCCAGCCTTGGAAGCGCGCATCCTCGAGTGGACCGTGAAGCGGAAGCCGTCGGATGGCTCGACGCACTGGAGTACGCGCAAGCTCGCCGCCCAGTTGGGTGTTTCGCACATGATGATTGCGCGTGTGTGGCAGAGGCACGCGCTGGCTCCGCATCGTGTCGACCGATACATGGCTTCGAACGATCCGAACTTCGAGACCAAGGCAGCGGACATCATCGGCCTCTACCTGCATCCACCGCAGCATGCAGCAGTGTTCTGCGTGGACGAGAAGACGGCCATCCAAGCGCTCGATCGCAAGGATCCGGTGCTGCCGCTCTCACCGGGACGCGCCGAACGCCACGGATTCGAGTACTACCGGCATGGCACGCTCTCGCTCTACGCCGCGTTCAACACAAAGACCGGCGAAGTGTTGGGCAAGACGGCGACGCGGCACACTTCGGCCGAATTCGTCGCCTTCCTCACCGACATCGTCGCGAACCAGCCGCGCGGCAAGGAGATTCACGTGATCGCCGACAACCTCTCGGCTCACAAGACGTCGAAGGTCGACGATTTCCTCGAGAGTCACCGCAACGTCCGCCTGCACTTCACCCCGACCTACTCCTCCTGGCTGAACCAGGTCGAGCTCTGGTTCGCCAAGATCGAGCGCGATGTCATCGCACGAGGCGTATTCACTTCCGTTCACGACCTCAAGCGGAAGCTGCTGCGCTACATCCGCAAGTACAACACGGCTCCGAAAACCGTGAAGTGGAAGTACTTCGATCCCAAAAGACGGATCACTCCCAGATCAGGCTGTTACAGTCCACTAGTCTCCGGCGAAAGCCAACTCAGGGATGCCATGAAGCAACGTTTCAAGGGTTCGTTCTTCGCCGGGTCGTTCGTCGCGTGCCTGTCCACGGCGAGTGTCGCAACTGCTTCGGACGGTGGCAGAGGTATCGACCGACAATTGACGATGATTGGCGAAGGCGGATCCGGCTCGGGCTGCGGCAACTAGCTTGGCAGGGATCGAACTCCACTTCCGACATCCTTGAGTCGCGGCCGACACCCGACGCCGAGCGGCGTTCGCACCAACCGGCTCGCTCGGTTTCGATACCGCGCTCCTTCGAACCGAGAGCAGTTCGCAAACCCGTAGGGATCGGGGAGCCATCCTCCCGCGGGCCTGTGAGCGCGGCTCGCGCGCGCGGTTGACGGGGTGGGGGAGACGGGCTGGTCTCGGATCGGCCTCGGGCGTAACCTGCGCGGGATGCTCGCCTTGTCGCCTCGCTCTCGGCTCGCACCGTCGAGAGCGGATGCCCCACCTCGAATCGCGCCCGTTCCGTTCGACCCCGAGGCCGACGCGCTCTCGAACTCTCGGTGCTCTCGGGGAGAGGGGAGAATGGTTGACGGGTTGCGTCAACCACGCGGTCTAGGGGCGTCAACTGCGAACCGTCGGAATCGGTGGGCGAGGGCGACGGGAGTGCGAAAGCGGCGTGGGCTTGGGCGGTATTGAGCCGTTCGACTTGGTGTACGTCGTGAACCGGCGCACAGCGGTCGACAGGCTTGCAGCGTACTTCCAGGTGCTGGAGGCGTTCAACGGATGCGTCCTTGCCTACAGCGTGTCCGAGTTCCAGGGCGTGGTGCTGCCGCTCTCCTCCGAGGGCTCGCGCGACGTCAAGTACCACTTCGGCCAGCGCGGCACGTTCCGCACCGCCGGCGGGCGCGACATCGAGGCAAGGGCCGTAGAATCGGCTAAGAATCTCGAAAGTCGTCAGGAGGCGTAGCAGTCGGTGCCGGCGGGCGAGGTCCCTGTGGAGTACGGGCTCCTCGCCGATGAGGTGGCCGAGATCTCCCCGGACCTCGTGGTTTACGACGAGGACGGTCTGCCCTTCACCGTGAAGTACCACCTCTTGAGCTCGATGCTGAGCTCAGCGCTGCGCACGAGTGCGGACTGCGCGAGTGGGAAGAGCTGAGGAGCCGAGACTTCGCGATCGAGGCACGCGGCAACCCAGCTACGCATTCGGCGGCGGTTGCTCCGGACAGTCCTGGACCGAAGCGGTCATCTAGTCGCTGCGAGGCACGAAGTGTGACGAGATCGAAACGCGCGATCACCCCTTGCGCGACACGCCTGCACCTCGCGACGTTTCCTGCGTGAACTCGGTAGCAGTCGGTGCACGGGCTGGTAGGGACCGATGACCGCGAGCTAGAGGGCAAAGCCTGCCTCGCGCGGCAGCGGAGAGCCGATGGATTGGCTCTCCGCCGTGGCATCGGCAAGATCACTCTGGAACGGAGGAGTCGAATGACGTGCAAGATTCTGTTGCTCGTGGTCCTCGCGACCTGGTTGTCCGGTTCGGTCGACGCCGCAGGGGAAGGGGAGCACGCACCGGGGCGGTTCGTGTGGGCCGACTTCGACGGAGACGGGTTGGAGGACGTCTACGCCGTGCGTGCGGGGGGCGGGGACTCGCTCTTCCGAAACGTCGGCGACGGCTCCTTCGAAGACGTGACCGCGCGCGCTCTTCCCTGCGTGTCGTGCGCGTCGCTCGAAGTCGCCTGGCGCGACGTCGATCTGGATGGGCGCCCGGATCTACTGCGAATCCTGGTGTCGGGCGGCGTCGAGCTCCTCCGCAACCGCGGAGACGGCGTGTTCGAGGACGTGACCTTGGCCGCCGGCCTCGAGGGCATCACCGGTGCGAGCGCGGCGCGCTGGCTCGACTACGACGCGGACGGCCGGGCCGACGTCGAGTTCTCGACGCAGGGCGCTCCACGGCTCTTCCACAACCTCGGTGACTTCCTGTTCGAAGCCGTCGCCTTCGTCGAGCTCTGTCGAGCGGCTGCTCCAGAGCAAACGGCGCCCGTGAGAGCGATTCCCGGAGCGCTCGATGAGGCCGCAGGGGCGACGTCGGAAACGGGGCGCACGCCACGCGACGATTTCGCCAGCGGGTCAGGGCGTATGAAGGGAGGCGCGGGAGCACTCGCGGGCTCCCTCGTCGCGGATGTCCATCCCGATCCCCTCGTGGTCGGAGCGCCGGCGGTCGATCCGCTCGAGCCGACCCCGAACGAAGGGCTCGCCTCTTCCTTTGCCAACGGCTGCGCGCTGAGCGTGAAGGATCGAGTCACGGGCAACTGCGTGTTCGTCTCGACGCTGCCGTCGCTCGGCAAGCTCTATCCGATCTCCGCGAACCTCTTCGTCGCGACGAGCGGCGACGTAGGCATCGGCACGACGAATCCGGTGGCGAAGCTCGACGTCGCGGGCACCACGCGGATGACGGACACGTTGACGCTCGATCCGAGCGGCGATCAGGCGCTCGACGTCAGTGCGGGGAGCATCTACAAGGAGGGCGTGTTGTTCCTACACACTCGAGGTGGCATGGGCAATAGCAGTCTGGGAAAGGAGGCTTTGACGAGCGTTACGAATGGAGGCGGCAACACCGCCTTCGGATTCCAGGCGCTCCGATCCAACACCACGGGATACAAGAATACGGCGAACGGAGATCACGCGCTCTCCTCCAACACCATCGGAAAGTTCAACACTGCTACCGGGCACTCGGCGCTCTCATCCAACACGACCGGCCTCTGGAACACCGCTACCGGGTACTCGGCGCTCGCATCCAACACGATCGGCTTCTGGAACACAGCGAGCGGGAATAACGCGCTCAGAAGGAACACGACGGGCAGCAGCAACACTGCTTGCGGTAGTTTCGCGCTCTTCTTGAACACGACGGGCAGGGACAACACCGCAACCGGGGATGTTGCCCTCCAATTGAACACGACTGGCATCAGGAATACGGCCACCGGACGCATGGCACTCAGGGCCAACACGAAAGGCAGCTTGAATACGGCCAGCGGGTACCGAGCACTCGTCTCGAACAAGACCGGCAACAGCAACACGGCCACGGGGGTATCCGCGCTGATCGCAAACACGACCGGGTCCTACAACGCCGCAGTAGGGGTCGGGGCGCTCTTCGACAACCTCACCGGCTCGGAGAACAGCGCCATGGGGCACCAGGCGCTCTACGCCAACACGACGGGTTCCGAGAACACGGCGATCGGGAGATCCGCGCTCTCGGGTTCCACGACCGGTGATCGCAACATCGCCGTCGGCCGCTTCGCGGGCAGCGCGTTGACCACCGGTAGCGACAACATCGCGATCGGCAACCCGGGGATCTCCGGTGACGGAGCCACCATCCGTGTCGGCAGCGCCGGCACGCACACGCGGGCGTTCCTTGCCGGGATCCATGGAGTCACGACCGACGTCGCCGATGGCATACCGGTCGTCGTCGACAGCGCGGGCCAACTCGGTACGGTGTCGTCATCACGGCGCTTCAAGGAGGACGTCGCAGACATGGGTGAGGCGACCGAGCGGCTGCTCGACCTCCGGCCCGTAACGTTCCGCTACAAGGCCGAGGTTCAGCAAGGCGAGCGGCCGGTGGAGTACGGCCTCATTGCAGAGGAGGTGGCCGAGATCTTTCCCGACATCGTCGTCTACGACGAGGAAGGACTGCCCTTCACCGTGAAGTACCACCTGCTCGCGTCGATGCTGCTCAACGAGTTGAAGAAGAACGGCGCGCGCGACAGGGAGCGCCAACGCGAACTCGAACGCGAGCTCGCAGAGTTGCGTGAGGAGCTCACGGACCTCAAGGCGTTCTCGCCGCGCGCGCTGCCTGCGTCAGTTCCTGTGAGCAACCTCTAGGCGCCGCGACGCAACGCAACGGGAGGCCGGCCAGTCCGGCCTCCCCGAGCGCATCAGTGCGCCGCGTTCCCGGTGGGGGACATTCGACCGGGAATCGGTCCCTGGCTCTGGCAGAGGGGGAGAGCACCCGTGATAGTCGGTGCAAGCTATAGACTGTGCGCCCGCGTCCACGACTCGGGCACCCGAAGGTCCGAAGACTGCACCGCCACGTCAGCAGCCATGCACGTCATGCTGCATACTTGGCAGCGTGATCGTGTTGCTGATACTCACGTGAGGGGACACTAGGAAGGCGCCCCGCTTGGTCCAGAGCCTGTCTGCGCTCGCTTGCCTTCTGCTGCTGCAGGGAGCAATCGCCGAGACGCCGCACTTGCGCGTCGGCCAGACGCTTCGGGGCGAGATCGCGGACTCGGATCCCGTGGTCCACACACCGGCGCTGGACCGGTCGATGACCGACGCGCCGGTCGTCGGGAAGAGCTACGTCGTTCGGGTCGATGAGCCCGGCACGTACACGATCGAGCTGCGCTCGTACTTCTTCGACGCCTACCTCGTGTTGCGCACCGAAGCGGGCGAGATCCTGGCCGAGGACGACGACGGATTGCTCGGCACGCATTCTCGAATCGTCGTCGAGCTCACGCCGGGGATGCATCAGGTCGACGTGTGCGCTCTGCAAGGTGGGCGCGGTGCGCTCGAGCTGAAGATCCTCCGTGGACGACCGGCCGAGCTGTCGCCGAGCGAGCAGGCCCGAGCGCGCCGTGCGGAGCTTCAGCAGGCGCTCGCCGTGATCGAGGCCGTGCGGGGGTCGGAGCACTTGGACACCGCTGTGTCGTCGAACGAGCTCGCCGACCTTCTCTTGGGTCAGGGCGACCTCGCGGCCGCGCGGCCGTACTACGAGCGCGCGCTCGCGATTCGGGAGAAGGTGCTGGGACCGGAGCACGAGTCCCTGGCTCCCGTCCTTCACAACCTGGCCTCCTGCCTCGTCGACCTCGGAGAGTCCGAGCAGGCGCAGCCGCTCTACGAGCGTGCCCTGGCGATCGCGGAGGCGACGCTGGGCCCCGCGCACACGGTCGTGGCGCTCATCCTGACCAGCCTGGGCTCGCTCCTCGCGGCCACGGGGAACGGCGATGAGGCCCTGCCGTTGCTCGAGCGGTCACTGGCCGTTCTCGAGCCGACCGTGGGCCCCACCGATGCGTTCTTGGCCAAGGCGCTCGACGCCCTGGCCCCGCTCCTCGAGGCGCGAGGCGAGCGTGAGGAGGCGTGCTCGCGGTACGAGCAGTTGCTGGCCATCCGGGAGAAACAGCTGGGTCCGGATCACCCGGACACGGCGTGGACCTGTCGCAGCCTGGGAAACCTGCTGACCTCATTGGGCAGGCCGGTCGAGGCCGAGCCGTACCTCGCGCGTGTCCCACCCATCTTCGAGCAGACCTACGGAGCCGAGCACGCCTACCTGGCCTATGGCTGCACGGACCTGGGTCGGGCGCTCGCTGCACAGCAACGGGTCGCTGAAGCCGAGCCACTCTTCCGGCGTGCGCTGCAGATCGTGGAGCAGGCCCGCCCTCCGGGCGATGCCTACCTCGCGGCATGCAGGGCGGATCTGGTGCAGTCCCTCAAGGCGCGGGGCCGCTACGAGGAGGCGCAGCAGATCTGCGAGCGCGAGCTCGCGATCCTGGAGGCGGCCCTCGGTCCCGATCACCCGGACGTGGCCCGGAGCCTGGACAATCTGGCGCTCTTCCTGTGGAAACTGGGCCGCTATGAGGAGGCGCACCCGCTCTACGAGCGCGCGCTGACGATCCGGGAAGCGACGCTGGGGCCGGACCATCCGGAGGTGGCCCTGAGCTCGAACAACCTGGGGCTCCTGCTCTTTACCCAGGACAAGTTCGAGGAAGCGCAGGCCTTGTTCGAGAGGGCGCTGGCGATCCGGCAGAAGCTCTCGACCTCGGACGACTCCTTTGCCTTGCCCCTGAGCCTCAGCCTCAGAAACCTGGCGGCGGTGCGCGAGATACAAGGCAAGCACGAGGAAGCCCTGAGTCTGATCGAGCAGGCGGTCGCGATCCGGGAGCGGCTGCTGGGTCCCGAGCACGCCGACCTGGTGGAGCCGCTCGTCGGCCTCGCCAACATCCTCGAGAATCGAGGGCGGTATGAAGAGGCCCGCCGGTTGTACGAGCGAGGGCTCGCGATCTGGGAGCGGGCGAGGGGCCAGGATTCGTACTTTGCCCTTTGCCTCTTCCAACTGGCGAAACTCTTCCACGACCAAGGTGAGTACGCGCAGGCGGGGCCGCTGTATGAGCAGGTGTTGGCCATCGAGGAGAAGGTCTGGGGCCCCCGGTATCCCAGCGCCACGGCGACCCTGAGCTGGCTGACGCGACTCGACCTGGACACGGGAGAGCCCTCCGAGGCGCTGGCCCGCGTCCGGCTGCTGCTCGACCGTCAACGGGAGTACCTGCTCTCGCAGATCTCGACCGCGGCGGAAAGCGATGCCCTGCGCTACGCCAGCCGGCTGAAGAACTCCGTGCAGGTGGTCCTGAGCGTGCTCGAGGCGACCGGGACCGACTCATCCGTCGAGGGCTACGAAGCCGTCTGCTCGTGGAAGGGGCTGGTGTCGCAGCTCTTCGGCAAGAGCCGACTGGAGATCTTCGCGGCGCTATCCCCCGAGCAACAGTCCACCCTGGAGCGCCTGCGCGCGATCCAAGCGGGGCTCTCGAACGCCCTGGCGCTGAGGGAGATCGACGATCCGACGGCCCATGCCGCGAACCTGGAGTGGTTGCGCAAGGAGTCCGACCGACTCAGCGCCGAGCTGCAGCGCAGCAAAGCCGCAACGCCGCGCCAGGAGCCCGTGCGCGTCCCGGCGATCGCGGCCGCGCTGCCGCCGGGCTCGGCCTGGGTCGATTTCGTCGAGCACGATCTCTGGGTGCCGGCGCAGTGGCAGGGCGGCGAGCTCGCCGCGCCGGGCACGTGGTCGGCACCGATGCTGAGCGCCTGGATCGTCATGCCGGGCGGCGAGCTCACGCACGTGTCCCTGGGTGAGAGCGCGCCGATCCGCGAGGCCGTCGTCACCTTCCTCGAGGGCACCACGCGCGAGCGCGACCTCCTCGATGCCGGCGCGGACGAGCGCGGCTTCGCGGCCGGGGAGAACCGAGAAGACCCGCAGGCTCCGGCGAACGAGCGTGTGCGCTCGCTCCTGTGGGACCCGCTCGCCGCGCTGCTCGCGGACAGCGAGCGCATCTTCGTCTGTCCCGACGTGTTCCTGGCGACGTTGCCCTTCGAGATCATCGAGGACGCCGACGACCGGTTCCTCGTCGAGAAGCACGCCTTCGTCTACCTGCAGGACGCGGCGGCGTTGCTGGATCTGAAGGACGCGAGATCCCCGGTCGAACCGACGCTGCTCGCCGTCGGGGCAATCGACTACGATCGGCGCGACGAGTCGCCCCCGAAGGACTTGGTGGCGAGCCTGCGCCGGGGGAACCCGAACGACGGAGACTTCGACTACGGCTGGCTACCGCTCTCGGAGACGCGCCGCGAAGTGGAGGGTATCTCACGCTTCCACCGCCAGCGCTTCGAGGCCCTCGAGCGACGCTTGCTGACGGAGGACGAAGCGTCCGAGGAGAACCTGAAGGCGGGGATGCCGAGGCATTCGGTCATCCACCTGGCGACGCACGGCTACTTCGAGCCGGCCGCGCTGCCCTCGGCGTGGGAGAAGGCCAAGGAGCTCACGAGCGACGAGACCGGTCCGGGCCTGCGTGCCGATCTCGGGCTCGAGCACCGACTCGTCACCGGCTACCTGCCCGGCCTGCTCTCGGGTCTCGTCTGCGCGGGGGCCAACGCCGACCTCGATCCCGCGCGCGACAACGGTCTGCTGACCGCGGAGGAAGCCTCGTGGCTCGACCTCTCCGGTTGCGACCTGGTCGTGCTCTCGGCCTGCCAGACGGCACTCGGCACCTCCCGCTCCGGCGAGGGGATGCGGAGCCTGCGTCACGCCTTCCATCAGGCGGGCGCGCGCACGGTGATCAGTTCGCTGTGGAACGTGGGCGACGACTCGACGCGCAGGCTGATGCTCGCCTTCTACGACAGGCTGTGGAACCAGGGGCTGGGCAAAGCGGCGGCACTGCGCACGGCGCAGATCGAGATGCTGGACGAGAACCGCAGGAACTACGATCGCGCTCTGCCCGCGACCTGGGGGGCGTTCGTGCTGTCCGGAGACTGGCGCTAGCCCGCATCTCTCACCAGGTGGCGAGCGAAACGCCGCAGGTGCCGGTAGATGCAAGGCGGGCGACCGAGGTCTCCGGAGGCGACCTTGTCGTGTCCCGCCACCGTGCGGGTCGATGCGTCGCGAGAACGAGCGTTCGTGGGTTCCTGGCCAATTGGACATGGGCGCCCGAAGCGACCGTGGCGCCGGGCGGCCGTCTGCTCGACGATCGCGTCGTGCTCGGCCTCGACCACCTCGTCGCCCGCGTGGATCTTCCCGAGGTAGATCACGTTCTCGAGCAGGCCGTGGACGCTCGACTTCGAGAAGGGCGGCGGGCGAGTCTCCTTCCCCGCCTTGGTCGTCCACACCTTCGGCATCCACCCGCGGCGGCGCAGCTCGTCCGCCACGAGCAACAGCGAGCCCAGCTCCAGGTAGAGCGCGAAGATCGCGCGCACGCGTTCCGCCTCGGGCTCGTTCACGACGAGCTTCTTCTCCATCGTCGAGTCCACGCCATTTGCCCTCGCACCTGCGCAGGCGCTGCCCGGACTCGCCTTCGCCCTCCTCGATCCGGCGCGGGAGCTCTCGCAGGTTGAGGATGACAACGCTCATTGCCCGACCCCGCGCCGACCGGGCCCTGCACCACCGCAGTTTGCTCTCGCTGCGCCCCTTCCTCTTTCATCGTCGACTCCTGCGGCCCATGGCCGGCGTAAGGAGGCGACGCCCCTATCCCTGATCAGCCTTTGCGACGCGGTAATGGTCTTCTCGAGCAGCACAGAGTCCCGCGGGGTCGAGAACAAACGGTCGATGCCGGCGGTAGGCTCCATCGACGGGACGAGGGACGCCGGCGCGCGGTCCCCGGAGCGCCGGCTTACGCCGGGGCAAGGAAGCGCGCCGGTGGGCTTCAGCCGGGGGTCGGCGAGGGGCCGACCGTTGCAGGAAGTCCCCGAGGGCGGCGCATGGCAACGACGGAACCCGACTATTCGGCGGTCGCCGAGCTCTACGACGGCGGTCGGTTCTTGAGCGCCCTGCGCCTCGGCGAGCGTTCCGCCCCGCTGCGCGAGTGGCGGAGCCTCGAGGGCCGCATCCTGGCGGGACGCCTCGCCGCCTGGGTCGGCTCCTGGCGTCTCTCCTGCGCGATCCACACGCGGCTGTACCGCGACGAGCCGCGCGAGCCGCGGGCGCTGTACTACCACCTGCACGCGATCGGCGCGCGCGGGCGGCTGCTCGAGAGACACGCGCTCCTGCGGGCCGAGCGGCCCTTCTCCGACGCGGACGACGAGACCCGCGCGCACCTGTTCGGGCTCCTCGCCCGCGCGGAGGCGACGTTCCGTGACTTCGACGCGGCGGAGGAGGCGCTGCGGCTCGGGGAGGAGATTTGCCCGGGCGATCCCTGGCTCGAGCTCGAGCGCGCCCACGTGCTCGAGGCCGAGGATCGCTACGCCGAGGCGCTGCGCGCGGCGGAGCGCGCGCTCGAGGCGCGTCCCTGGTACGCCCCGGCGGTCCACACGCGCGCGCAGGGACTCGTGCTGCTCGGGCGTCAGGACGAGGCGAGCGAGTTCCTGCAGGAGGTGATCCAGCGCAACGAGAACGGGCCCGCGGCGGCGCAGCTCGCGGCGCTCCAGCGCGAGCGCGGGCGGTACGACGACGCCTGGAAGTCGCTCGACCGGTTCGAGGAGCTCTCGCCGCTCCTCGACAAGGACACGGCTTCCTGGTTCTGCGCGCTGCGGTCGGACCTCGCCTGGGTGCGCGGCGACCGCGAGGCGTCGGAACGCTACGCGCGCCGCGTCGACTCGCCCTTCCACCGGAAAGTCGCCGAGCGGCTCGCCGACCCGAACGTCGGCGGCCGGCGAGTCGTCCTGCCGGTGGCGTTCGTGCGGCAGCACCACAAGACCTGCGGTCCGGCGACCCTCGCCGCGCTGTCGGCCTGGCTCGGCGTGCCCGTCGAGCACCTGCGCGTCGCGGACGAGATCTGGTACGGCGGCACGACCGACCTGAACGAGCGGCGCTGGGCGACCGCGAACGGCTTCGTTGCGCGCGAGTTCACGGTGAACGCGGACGACGCGCGCGAGCTGATTGACCGCGGCTTCCCCTTCGCCGTAGCGACCGTCGAGACGTCCAACGCGCACCTCCAGGCGTTCATCGGCTACGACGACACGCGCGGCACGTTCCTCGTCCGCGACCCCTGGGTGCCGAGCGTGGGCGAGTGCCTGGCCGAGGAGTTCTTCGAGCACTACCGGTCGCGCGGCCCGCGGGGCATGGTGATCGTGCCCGCGTCGCGCGCCAGCGAGCTCTCGGACCTCGAGCTCTGCGACGAGCGCATCTACGACCGCTACCACGCCGTCCAGGACGCGCTGGCCGACCACGATCGGGAGCGGGCGTTCCGCGAGCACCGCGCACTGCTCGAGGCGGACCCCGAGCACCTGCTCGCGATCCTCGGCCGGCAGGCGCTGTGCGCCTATGACCAGGACGTGGTCGGGCTCCTGTCGTGCGTGGAGCGCCTGCTCGAGCGCTTCCCGGACGACGGGCTGTACAACATCCAGAAGCACGCCTGCCTGCGGGACCTCGGCCGCCGCGAGGAGCGCCTCGCGTTCCTCGAAGACGCGTGGCAGCGGATCGGCGACCCCGTCTTCGCGCGCTTCCTCGCGGACGAGCTCGGAGCCGAGGCGCGTGAGAGCGCCCGCGCGAAGCGGCTCCTGCGGAGCGCGCTGCGCCGCGAGCCGCTCGACGCGCTGACCTACTCGATGCTCGGCACGCGCGAGTGGAACGAGCGCTCGTTCGACCGCGCGCTCGAGCTCCTGCGCATCGCCGCCTGCCTCGACGAGACGAACGAGGACTTCGCGCAGACATATTTCGCGGCCAGCGTGGCGCGCGGTCGTCGCGCCGAGGCGCTCGCGCTGCTCCGCGGCCGCTTCCGGCGCTTCGCCGCGAAGTCGGGCTTCCCCGGGAGGACGCTGTTCCTCGCGCTCGAGCAGCTCCAGAGGCTCGACGACGCGTTCCGCGTGCTCGGGTCGGCGCTCGAGGAGCGTCCCGGCGACGGGGACCTCGCGATCTTCGCAGCCGAGGCGTACGGGCGCTACGGCCGGTTCGAGGAGGCGCGCCGGGAGCTGGCGCGCGCCGAGGGAACGGGCAAGGAGACCGCGCGCCGCCGCGCGGCCGCGGGCCTCGCGCTGCACGTGGGCGAGCTCGACGACGCGCTGGCTCACCTGCGCGCCGTCCTCGAGAGCGAGCCGCTCGACGTGGGCGTCCACGCAGAGCTCCTGCGCGTGCTCACCGCGACGCGCGGGCAGGACGCGGCGCGCGAGCACGTCGTCGAGGTCGAGCGCACGTTCCCGTTTCACGCCCCGCTCCGGCGCCTCTTCGTCGAGTCGATCGGCGAGCGCGACCCGGCCTGGGCCGAGGCGGCCCTGCGCGAGCTGCTCGACCGCGACCCGACCGACGCCTGGGCCCAGCGCGAGCTGGCGCTGCGATTGGAGGCGCTCGGTCAGCTCGACGAGGCGATCGACGTCGCGCGCCGCGCGGTCGACCTCGAGCCCCACGCGGCGGCCGGGCGCGCGATCCTCGGACACCTCTCGCGCTCGAAGGGAGCGACCGCCGACGCCGTGCGCGAGCTGCGCGGGGCGCTGGAGCTGAGCGTCGACTACCCGCCGGCGCTCTACGAGCTCGTCGCCCTCGCGTTGACGGGCGCCGAGCGGCGCGAGCACGTCGCCTTCGCCGAGCGGGAGCTCCTGCGCCAGCACACGAGCGGCGACGGCGTCCTCGCCTGGTGGGAGATCGCGAGGAACGTGCTCGACGGCGAGGAGGTCCTGCTGGCGCTCGAGCGGCTCCGGGAGCGCCATCCGGAGCTGTGGCAGCCGCGCTCCGCGCTCGTCGGTCAACTCGCCGCGCTCGACCGCGCCGCTGACGCGCGCTCGACCGCGGCCAAGGCCACGGAGGAGTTCCCGCTCGTCCCCGAGCTGTGGTTCGATACCGCGCGCGTCAGCGCCGCGCTCGGCGACGCCGCGGGCGAGGAGCGCGCGCTCGAGCGGGCGCTCGCGATCCGGCCCGGCTGGAGCCCGGGCCTCCGAGAGCTCGCGGCCGCACGCGAGCGGCGTGGCGAGCTCCGCGCCGCGCGCGACCTGCTCGAGCGCGCCGTCGCGCGCGATCCGCTCGACGTCGGGAACCTCGGCGCCCTCGCCACGGTGCTCTCGAAGCTTGGCGACGACGCCGGGGCGCTCGACCGCCTGCAGCACGCGGTGCAGCTCGAGCCCGGCTACCGCGCGGCGTGGGCGATGCTGGCCGAGGTCGCGAGCCGCCTCGACCGCCGCGGCGTCGTCGAGCGGCTCGCGCGCGGGCTCGTCGAGTCCCGACCGAACGAGGCGCGCAGCTACGTCGTCGCCGCGCGCGTCCTCGCGGGTCCGGAGCACCTCGAGGAGCGGCTCGCCTTCCTCGAGCGCGCGGTCGAGCTCAACCCGCTGGGCGTCGACGCATGGGACATCCGCGCGACGCTGCTCGCGGAGGCCGGGCGCTTCGACGAGGCGCTCGATGTCTGCCGGTCCTTCCCGGGCGGGCACGCGCCGCCGGAGCTCGCCGCGCGCGCAGCGTGGGTGCTCGCCGCGATGGGTGACCGCGACGCGGCGCTCGCCGCGATGCGCGACGTGGTCGCCGGCGAGCCCAACCACGGGTGGGCCTGGATGCAGATCGCCGACTGGAGCGAGGCGGCAGGCGACTTCGAGGCCTCGCTGGCCGCGGCCGAGCAGCTCGCACGCATCACGCCCGTCGACGCCGTGACGCAGAGCTACCTCGCGCACGCGGCGCGCCTCACCGGCGACGGGGCGAGGGCGAAGCAGGCCTTCCGGCGCGCGCTCGAGGTCGCGCCGGACCACGCCTTCGCGAGCGTGAACCTGTTCGACATGGAGCTGCAGGACGGCGAGCTCGACGCGGCGCGGGCGACGCTTGCGCTCCTGGTGAAGCACTGCTCCGGCCCGTTCGCCGACCAGCGCGGCGTGGAGCTCGCCGCGCAGACCCGCGACGCGGAGGGCGCGAGCGCGCACCTGCGTTCGCTCCTGTGCGCGCCGGACGCGGTCCGACCGGCGTGGGACGCGGCGCTCGACGCGCTGGCGAAGGCGGGAATGGACGATGTCGTCGACGGGCTCCTGTCCGAGCTCCTCGAGTCGCCCGAAGCCAACGGCGAGGTCGGCGCCCTGTGGATGGAGAAGCTCGTCGCGCGCGAGAAGCCGGCGAGCTGCGAGCGGGAGCTCGCGGCGCGGCGCCACCGCGACGGGATCGCCCGGTCGGCTGCGCGCGCCTACCTCGATGAGCTCGCGGAGCGCGGGGCGCGGCGGCGCGTGCGCTCCTTCGTCTCCCGCGAGCGCGACTGGCTGCGGGCCTCGACCACCACCTGGGGCGACATCGGCTCGGTCCTGGTGCGCGTCGACGACCGCGCGCGCGCGATCGAGTGGCTCTCCGACTGGCGCGAGCGCGAGGACGCGCTGCCCTGGATGCTCGCGAACCTCGCGGCGGCGCTGCGCGGGAGGCGTCGCCCGGACGAGGCCCACGAGGTCTCGCGCAGCGCGCTGCTGCGCGCCGAGGACCACTGCACGGGCATGCACCGTTTGTGGCTCGCGTCCGACGCCTTGGTAGCGGACGACCTCGCGGAGGCCGCGGCGCACCTCGCCGCCGTCCCGCAGGACGAGCTCTCGCCGTTCTACGAGTTCCTGCGCGGAGCGATCGGCGCCGCCGTGTCGGTCGCAGACCTCGACCCGCACCGCGCGAGCGAAGCGGCGCGGAGCGCGCGAGCCCGGCTCGACCACTGCGTACGGGCCTACCCGCGGTTCGGCCAGCGCCCGCCTCTCCTGCGGACATGGCGCGCCGCCCTGCGCGTCGTCGGGCGGGCGGACCGCAGCATCCGGGGCCGGCTGTGGAGCGCCGCGCGCCGCATCGTCCTCGGCACCTGACCGGCTCGCCGCCCGTGCCGGGCGCGACACGTCGCTCGCGGGTTCGAACGGCGGAGCGCCGGTTCGTACACGAGGGCCTCGCCGTTCGCACGACCGGAGTTCCACGACGCTCCGGAGCTCGCCGAAGAGGATGTTCGCGATCTGGTCGAGACGATCCGTGCGCGGGTGCGGTCGCCGACGTCGAGGTTGTGGGTGCCGAAGGGCAGCACGTGGATCGTCCCGTCACGCGGGTCCTCGTACTGCACGTCGGCGAGGTCGCAGCCCAGGAAGCCCGCGCCGGGATGGAAGCGAAGCACCGTGCCGACGATGTCGGACGCGTGCCCCATGTGGGGATTGAATCGGATCACGACCTTCGAGCCAGGCGCGCAGGCCGCGGGGTTCTGTTCGCTCATGCCCCATGTCCTTGCTCAGGAGGCGCGAAGTCATCCAGTCTTTTCTGGGCGAAGGTGGATGGCGTTGGGCGGTGAGCTAAGAACACCGCGTCAGCGGGTCCCCAAGTGCGGGATCGCGGGGACGGGCGCGCATTCCGGCGCTGTCTAGCGCGCGCTCGCCTTGCGCCACACGACGTCGAATCGGACGGTTTCAGCGTCGTCCGGAACGACGATCACGTCCGGCTCGAAGACTAGATCGACGTACGGGGAGAGGAAGCCGGGCGCGGAGAGGAGCTGGTAGTGTCCCGGCGGCACGCCATCGAGCACTTGAGGGTCGTCGTCGTAGATGGTGAGGTTGCGGAAGATCGTTACTCCGGAGACGAGCGTCTCGCTCGGCGTCCGCGGGCTGTCGGGGTCGAGCAACTGCTGCTTGGCATCCTCGACGATACTCTGCTCCACCAGCCAGGCACGCGCCATCGGCGGGTCGCAGCCGGGACCAGCGACCAGCGCGACGCGGACGCCCCGCTGAAGCGGGAACTCCAGCTCCGACGTCTCTCCCGAGACGATCCGAGCGGTCTGCCACAAGCCGGAGAAGCCGCGCTCTCCTGCGTGGGCGACGACGCGCCAGGATCCTGCGGCGAGCTCGACCTCGCGCCAGCCCGAGGCGTAGGGCGCCGTCTGGGACATCGATCCTAGGTCGTTCGTGAAGAGAGGTGTGATCTCGTACGACGCATCGACGATCGGCTCGCGCGAGCGGGCGTCGAGGGTGCGCAAGCGCAGCGTTCCCTCCGCGCCGAGGTCGATGTCGACGCCGGAGGCGCCCGCGGCCACGTCCCGGCGCCGGTAGGAGATGCCGCCTCGGCCCACGGAGATCATGTACGGCTCAGGGACAGCGGGGACGGAGATGGCGTAGGCACCGTTCTCGTCAGCGGTCACGTTGTCGTGAAAGGTGGGACCGATCTTCGCGGCCGTCACGGTTTCGCCGGCGGCCGGACGTCCGTCGGGAAAGCGCACGTGGCCGCTGATCGGGAGCATAGGAATCTCGAGCGCGAAGTCGTAGTGCACGGCGGCGCTGGGCTCGATGTCGAGCGACACCTTCGCGCCGGGCAGGTCGAATTCCTCGAAGTCGTCCGTGTACGCGTACAGCTCTCCCGGGCCCGGTTCGACGCGCTCGAGGCGGAAGGAGCCGTTCAACGCGCGTGCACCCACGGAATCGTCCCCGGCCTCCCAGTCGACGTAGCCGGTGGCGGGCAGGCCGTTGACCGTCAACGTGCCGGTGATGACCGCGTGCGCCACCGGCTCCAGCACGACGTCGACGCGCTCCTCGCCGGGCAACGGGCAGGACGGCAGCGCGAGTTGGACCTCGCGATAGCCGTTGGCGGTGACCCGCAGCTCCTGGCCCGAGCGCCACGCCACGGCCCCGACCACGCGGAAGCGACCGTCGGCGTCCGTCGTGCTCAGGGCGTGGGCGTCGTGCACGCGCCAAGCCGTGGGGAGCCCGGACAGGGGCTTGGTGTCCTGGATGTCGCGGATCCCCCAGACGCGCCCGACTCGAGTTGTCGCACCGGCGATCGGTCGCCCCGTCGCGTCGCGCACGCCTCCGGTGATCGGGACAAGCGGCACGAGCGTCAGCTCGACGCGCCTGACATCGAGGTCGAGCCGGTCGATGCTCGCTGAAAGGCCCGCATAGCCGGGATGCTCGACGACGACTTGCGAGGACACGACCCCGTCCACCGGCAGCGCAAACTCTCCGTTCGCGTCGGAGGTCGCGGAGTCGATTCCGTGTCGAACCACCGCATCGGCGACGGGGAGTGAAGTGGCGAGGTCGACGACGCGACCCGCGAGACGAAGCCCCGTCGCGAGCGCGATGTCGAGACGCGTGTCCGTCGCATCCCGCGGCACGAGGAGCCTTGCCGTCGCACCGACGTTGCCTTCGGCCGTCGCGAGCCATCCGACGCGCGCGCTGCCAGGCACGGGGTCGAGCGCGAAGCGTCCGCTCGCGTCCGTCACGTCCTCCGCCGGCGGGCACTCTCCGCACTCGCCGTGGGGAACGCGCACCACTGCGCCAGAGATGGCAGCGCCGGTCTCGGCATCGACGACGACTCCGCTGATACGCGCGCGATGGCGCAAGACGATCTTGGGGTGTCGCGTTACATTCCGTTGCTGCCGGTAGTGGAAGAAGCCGTCGGCTGAAACCTCCAGATGGACGCCCCGCTCGGGAAGGCTCGGAAGGATGAGCCGTGCGATTCCTTGGTCGTCCGCGGTGGCGATCGCTCGCGGAGATGGACCCCACGTTTCGACCCCTGCGCCGGGAATGGGGCCGCCGTCGACATCGACGATCCGGAGCTCGACGACAACAGTCGGATCTAACTTGGTAAGGGCCGCCGCGGCGAAGGTCGGTGACGTCTCGGACTCGGCGGCGAGGTCGCGTGCGCTGCCCGTCCCGATCTCGGCCGGCGAGTCGAGGGGCGCGGGACCGTCGCCACGTTCCACGGCGCGCGTCTCGCTGTGCGGTCGAAGCGAACCCGTGGCGGCTGGGCCACGATTGCGCATCGCGAGCCACACGAGCAGCGAAGCCAGCACGACGCCGAACCAGATGAGGTACTTGCGCATTCGAGGCAGAACCCAACGCTGAGGACGGGAACCCAGAATATCCCTCACGGTTCGATGTGTCGCACCGACTCTCGGCCTGACCAATCAGGGTTCCCACTTGAACGCCGCAGCGCTCGCTCGGACACGCGTAGATTGCCCGCGAGGATGCGCTCTTGCACCTCCGGCGCGAGCAGCACGAGCTTCATCACCTGCGTCATCCTCGCCCGGTCTCGCGCGCGTCGGCGGGCACGGGTCCGGTCGGGTGTCAGTTGAGGCGCTCGATAGCGCGCCCGCAGGAGGCGAACCTTGCGATGAGCGCGCCGCTCGTCGAGAGCGGCCGGAACCGGGGGTCACAGCCGCCGCGGTTGGCCCACAGGTGCCTCTGCACTGCGTCCCGCACGCCCGGCTCGACGATGGCGTCGTGCTGCGCCCCGACCATTCGTTCCTCCCTGAATGGAAGTCGCCATACTTGCGGCGGGCGATGGCGACCAAGGTGAGCAACGGGAACTCGGAGCCTTCGGAAGACGGGGACGTCCGCGCGTTTCCGGAGCCCGAGAAGTCGCCGCGCAAACTCGAACGCCGACGACGCCGTGAGCAACGCCGGCAACGCGAACAACGATTCCTCTCGGATCTCCGCGCTCGGACTCCCCGTATCTGGATCGTGCCGACGTTGATCGCGATGAACTTCGTCGTCTGGCTGATGACGTACGTGTCTGCCAGCTCGGGGCGAGTGTCGCGCTCGAGAGCCAGCGACTGGGCGGCCGTTTCCGGCGAGTCCCTTGTCGACGGCGAATGGTGGCGGCTGCTCAGCGCGGCCTTCGCGCACGAGCACGGCACTCTCGAACACGTGGTCGGGAACATGATGGCTCTCGCGTTCGTGGGGAGGCTGGTAGAACGGATGTTCGGCCACGTGGGGTTCCTCGCGCTCTACGCCTTCTCCGCGGTCGGTGCTTCCATGCTCGGCGTCCTCGTCGCGCCGGAGAACCAACACCACGGAGCGTCCGGTGCGATCTTCGGCCTCGTTGGGGCCTACGCGTACATCGCACTGCGCCACAGACGCGCGGTGCCGGCGTCGGTGCCCCTGAAGCACGCGTTGGTGATGTTCGTCCTCCTCCCGTTCGCACTCGTACCGATCGCCGTTCTCGTGCAGCGCTTCGTGGGCGACGCAGCGTGGGAGTACGAAGGCAGAGTCGGCCACGCCGGACACCTGGGCGGGTTCGTTGCCGGAGTCGTTGCGGGGTTCCTGCTGGATCGCGGTGTGGGGGCCGACGTCGCGGGCTCCGGATGGAGGAGGGCGAGACGCTTCGCAGCGGGCGCGGTCGCCGTGTGCTTCGCGCTCGCGTTGCTGCGCGCGCGGGTCGAGGCGAATCCGAGCGTGAAGGCCCGACTGCACGCGAGGCGGGCGGCCGAGCTCGCGAGGAGCGAGGATTGGCAGGGTGCCGAAAGGGAATGGTCCGCCGCGATTGCAGCCGAACCCAACCAGCCATACTGGTACCTACGGCGCAACGGCGCGCGACTGGAGCTTGCCGACTCCGACGGTGCCGTCGCAGACATCGCGCGTGCGACGGAATTGGCGCCGGACGATGCTCGTCTCTACGTCCAGCAAGGCTGGACGTGGCAGGTCGCCGGACGACCGGACCGTGCAGATGCGTCGTACGCACGGGCCGTCGAACTCAACCCCTCGGATACGGATACTCGTCATCGCAGAGCATGGTTGCTCTGGACTCGTGGCGACGCATCCGGCGCGTGCGCCGAGTTCGACAAGGTGATCGAAGCGGGATCGTCGTGTGATGCGCATCGCGGGCGTGCCCGTGCCCGTGCCGATCTCGGAGATCTCACGGGCGCCCTGGAGGATGCGGACCGAGCGGTCGAATTGTCTCCGACGCTGGCGACTGCCCACCGGGAGCGTGGCGTGGTGCTCGAAATGGCGGATCGCCCGGAAGACGCGGAAGCCGCCTACACACGAACACTGGAGCTCGATCCAACCGATTCATGGGCACGCAAGCAACGAGCCTGGCTCCGTTCGGACCGTGGCGCCCACGGAGAGGCGCTGCTCGACTACGACCAGTACATCGATGCGATGCCCACGGACGCTCACGCCTACCTGGGGCGCTGTCGAGTTCGGTACCACCTCGCCGACTTCCTGGGAGCGTTGGCCGACGCAGACCGTGCCATCGAGCTCACGCCGTCGTACGCCAAGGCCCATCAGTACCGAGGTTGGGCGCTCGAAGCGTCACGGAGAATCGACGAAGCCAAGGCTGCCTACGAGCGAGCGTTCGAACTCGATCCCTCGGATACGTGGCCCAGCCGGCGTTTGAGCGCTTTGAAGTGAACGGTCCGGGTGCTGGAGTAGCGCGAAGTCATCCAGTTAATTCCGCCAGTTCGCTTGCGAGACCGCGCGGCGCAGCGAGCGTTCCGTGCGCGGTACAACACCCAGCAGGATCCGCTCCTGGATCTTGGGTGGCAGCAGCATCAGGTTGATCAACTGCGAGAGACGAGCGCGCGTCAGCCCAAGAGAGCGCGCCGCCTCGGCGTCTTGGTCGTCCACACCTTCGGCATCCACCCGCTCCGGCGCAGCTCGTCCGCCACGAGCAGGAGCGAGCCCAGCTCCAGGTAGAGCGCGAAGATCGCGCGCACGCGTTCCGCTTCGGGCTCGTTCACGACGAGCTTCTTCTCCACTAGGTCGTAGCCGAGCGGGAGGCGCGCGGTCACCGTCTTGCCCTTCCACTCGCGCACCCTGTCGTCAGTGGCGAGCCGCACGCGTGCCGGCGCTGCGATCGCCCTGCGCGGCGGCGCGGCCTGGCGCGCGTGGGCGGAGCGCGAGATGCTGCGGCGGTAGGGCCGCTCTCCAGACCCTATGTCCGGTCGGGGCCTGCGCGAGGTTCCTTGGTCGTAACGAGCTTTGTCGTGTGAAGGGCGAGCGGGCTGGGAGGGCGATGGTGGGCAAAGGCCGTCGTTCTTTCCCCGAGAGGGACTGATGCCCGCATTTCGTGGGTGTGTAGATGCAGGCGCTCTCTGGGCGCATGTCGCATGTGCCACGGCATCCAACTTGGGGTGATCGGTCGTCAATCCATCTTCAGGAACCATTCTGCTCGGAGGATTCCATGAAACTCGCCTTGCCACTCGTCCTCGCATCCGGTTGCGGTCTGCTCGTCGCTGTGCTCGCCGGCGCTCGTCCACCGGCGTCGAACACGTTCGTGCGCGAGCCGATCGTCGTGTACGACTTCTCCGACGTGCCGAACCCTATCCTCCTCGGCAACACGAGCCTGATCGTCTACAACGACGGGCATGTCGTTTATGTGCAACTGCCCGGGGTGGCTCCCGGCAGCCAGACCATCGCCGTCTCGAAGGTGGTCCCTCCCGCTGCAGCCCTAGGCTTAGCGCGTCAGCTGTACACGCTAGGCGTGTCGGAGTTCGAGGACACGGTCGCCCCCCCGGATGCGTCCCAAGTCCATACGCTGTCCGTGCTGGGCCCGTACACCGACGCGAGCGTGCACACGTTCAGCTGGAACGGTTTCTTGGAGAACCTCATTATCCACGTCTACATCTCGGCGTTCCTCAATCAGTACGTGCTCCCTCCGCAGTGACACGGGTCGCCGCACCGCACGCTTTCGAGCGGGGCGGCAAGAGCGCGTCGTAGCAGCGCGACTCGGGAAGCCGTGCGGGTGCCATGGTCGAGCGCGACTTCGGGTGAACCGTCGCCGTGCTCGGCCTCTTGCGTTCAGCCTTCTGTACCAGCTGACGCCACGGCTGGGCGGTATCGTCAGCCAGATCGAGCCGCGCAACGGCTCGCGCAACCACGCCACTTCTGCAGCGGTTCCCTGGACGATCACGCTGTTGGTGCAATTGTCGGCGAGTGCTCGAGGAGACACGAGGCAGGTCGGTTCCTCGCGAATCGCAGGCGAGATGCAGGCGTTCCCGCCGGGGTGTTATCCTCACGAGGGATCGCGACAGCGAGCGTTTGCCGGATCTGCTGGAAGCGATCGCGTTGCGGGGTGGGCCGGCCGAGTGGCGTGCGTGGGCGGGGCGGGAGATCGTGCGGCGCTGACGCCGGGCGTGTTCGCACCTACCGTCCGGCTCGCCCTCGATCGCGACGCCGCTTCGAACCGAGAGCCGGCTCGCTGAAGCGTCCTACGGCGGGCAGCTAGAAGTCGTCCATCGCTCCGGCGAAGAAGACCATCGCCCAGGCGACGAATGTCGATCTTGCCGCTCATCGACGGCATCACGGGGCGACCTTCGTGGTTCTTCTCGGCTGCACCCAGATCGAGCGACAGAACTTCGATCCCGAGAGCGCGGCGGCGTAGGAGTGGCCCTGCGCGCGGAGCTGCGCCGCTTCCTCGAACGTCGATGGGCGGCTTGGGATCGGGAATGCTCGGCGATCGACTCGTGCGCAGCATGCGGGGGAAAACCGCAGCTAGTTCTTGCGCGGATCGTCCGCAGGATCGAGGTACTCGATGGTCCAGGGACCGATGCCGTGCAGCTGGACGATGGTCTCACCGCGCGCCCACGCGAAGTGCTTCATTCCCGCGGGCCAGTGCCCGAAGGTCCCCGCGGGCATGGCGGTCGTCTTCGTGTCGTCGAACGTCTCGCCCATCCCGAGGTGGAACGTCCCACTGATCACGGTGACGTGCTCGACCTTGGGGTGCGTGTGCGGCGGGATCCGGTAGCCGTCGGGCACCTTCACTCGCATCGTGAAGAAGACGTCTTTAGCGGGATCCCCTTCCAGCACGGCCAACTTCGCGCCCGGTGGGAGCGAGGCTGGCCCATCGACCCACTCGATCTTGTCCGGCCGGTGAATGGCGTATTCCATGCTCTTGGCGGCCTCGTGGCCTTGCCAGGCCAGGCCCAGACATGCGATCGCGATCGTTCCGGCGAGGGCAGCGGCGCTTACCAGCTTCATGGGGTCTCCTTTTCTCCTTTTCAGATACGGTGCGATTGCCAGGATAACGACACGCGCGCGACCGACGCGAACCGGCTCCGCGCTACGGCTCTCGCTAGCTTGAGGTCGCCGTGAGACGCGCCACCCGGACTCGCCTCCCCGGACGTCCCCCTCCGCATCGTGCGCGTCGCTTCGGGACGTGCCGCTCGCCGGGATCGCCGAGAGGCTCGCGCTCGGGGCGCGCGGATCCACGGGCGGGCGGGCGATGGGGGACCAGGGTGCGCGACGATGCCCTGCTCGGCGGCAGATGGAAGGCGGCGTAGAGCCGCCACGCACTGCCGAACTTGACCCGCCGGTGCAATTCAGCGGCTTCTACCTGTACCAGCGGTACAACAAGTTGACCGACCGGTCAGGTCCAAACGGGGCCGAATTGGCCTTCTGGGTAGCGTGGTGGCCGATCGCGTTCGCAGAACTGCCAGAACGCCGTTTTCTGGTGCAGTTGCGGTCAATTCCCTGAGCAATCGGACCCTCGGCGGGGGAGAGCAGTCGCGCTCAGCGCGCGCTGCGCGGCGCAGTTGCGGTCAACTCTCAAGTGGCCGTCAGCCGGGTCATTCGGAAGGAACTGCGACGTCGCCAGACGCGGCTGCGCCGCATCAGTGTCAGGGCAATCCCCGGTCGCGAGCGGTGGGCGACTACTCGGGGGAGGCCCAAGGCAGTTGCGACAGAATGGCCTCGATCCTAGCGCTTGCCGCTTCCTTGCATGACTGCGGGTACGTGAAGCGGTACTTGAGGAACCACTGATGGTCGTAGACGAACAGATGCATCTCCGAGGCCGCCTCCGCCTCGCGATACGAGAGGGAGACTCCATCGAGAGCTGGCGAACTGGGCGTGGCGGCGGGGCCAACGACGGCTGAGTGCATCGCAGGATGGTGATGCTCGATCTCGGCCTTCACGCGCTCGAGTTCATCGTCGAGCCAGCTCTGCTCCATCGATGACACAGCCTGGGGACGCACACCGACGAAGGTCATCTTCGGCGTCGGATAAACGGAGAAGGTTGCGACGATCAAGCAGTCGGGTCGGCGATCGTTGTACCCGATGCTCACGTGCTGCCCAGCCGTGTCGTACCTGAACGCCGTGACGCGTTGGAAGTTGTCGTACCACTCGGGAAAATAGAAGCCCGTCGCCTCGTGAAAGAGGGGACCCGGTTGATTGAAGAGCACCGGCTCAGCGAGCGGCTCGGATCCAGGCAGACGGTTGAGGTGGT
The DNA here is from genome assembly GCA_964413535.1 of uncultured Planctomycetaceae bacterium. Lineage (GTDB taxonomy): Bacteria > Planctomycetota > UBA1135 > UBA1135 > CAYPTB01. The sequence continues at coordinate 163,589 of CAYPTB010000004.1, forward strand.
TGACAGTAAACGGGCAGCTGGTCAGTCCGTTAACGAAGGCGAGTAGGAATACCACCCGCATCATGGTCGAGGTCTTCTTCATAATGAGGCAGACGTGTCCGTCGTCACTCATCGCACCCCCCGTCGGCGGGTTCGGGGCACACACGGGGGTGACTTCCTTTGCAACGAGGCGCTGGTTGGCGAGCGCGAGTGCAGGCGGCGTGAACGCGCGCATTGCGCAGGAACGGTATACGCCACACGAATCAAGGGTCCGTAAATCCACGTCTTACGGCAGTCCACGTAGCCCAGGGCGGCATTCGACAGGGAATCGGTCCCTCGCCGTCTGCCGTCGAGGCGCACGTGCCGCTCACCACGATCGGCGGCGTACGTCGGTGGGTAGTCCGGTGGTCCCGGGCTCGGTGCGACTTCGGGAGCGGGCCGATAGACAGCCCCGTCTCATTGGCGCATGGAGGGCGAGAGCGTGGCCGTGCTCGGCGTCGGCACGTTCGTGAACGACCGCCCCTGGGGGTGACGGCCCCCCGTTATGATCCCGTCTCCGAGACATGGCCCTCGCCGCCGGTCAGCGACTCTCTCAGTACCAACTCGTCGGTCCTCTGGGTGCCGGAGGGATGGGGCAGGTCTGGCGAGCGCTGGACACGCAGCTCGGACGCGAGGTGGCGATCAAGGTGCTGCCCGACGACGTCGCGGACAGCACCGAGTCGCTGCAGCGCTTCGAGCGGGAAGCTCACGCGCTGGCCTGCATCAGCCACCCCAACTTGGCGACCGTCTACGGCTTCGGCAAGGCCGAGGGCACGCGCTTCCTGGCGATGGAGCTCGTGCCGGGTGAGGACCTCGCGGTCCGCCTCGCGCGCGGCCCGCTACCGTCGACCGAGGCGCTCGACGTCTGCCGCCAGATCGCGGAGGGGCTCGAGGCGGCGCACGACGCGGGCGTGATCCATCGCGACCTGAAGCCCGCGAACGTCGTCGTGACACCGGAGGGTCGGGCGAAGCTCCTGGACTTCGGCCTCGCGAAGCCGATGCGCGCCGCCGGCGCGGGCTCGACGCCGCCCGTACTCTCGACCGAGCCCGGGCGTCTCCTCGGCACGCCGACCTACATGGCACCGGAGCAGGCGCGCGGACGTCCGCTCGACCGGCGCGTCGACGTGTGGGCGTTCGGGTGCGTGCTGTACGAGTGCCTCACGGGGCAGCGTGCCTTCGACGGAAACGATCTCGGTGACGTGCTCGTCGCCGTGATCGAGCGCGAGCCCGACCTGGACCGTCTGCCCGCGGCGACGCCGCCGCACGTGCGCACGCTGCTCGCGCGCTGCCTCGACAAGAACCCCCGTACGCGCCTGCGCGACGTCGGTGAGGCGCGCGTCCTCCTCGAGCGCGCCCCGGAGGTCCAGGCGAGGCCGGCGCCCGCGCGCCGGGCGCCGATGCTCCTCCTCGGCACTGGTGTCGTCGGCGCGGTCGGAATCGTCGCTTGGCTCGGCGGGGGTCGGCGCGGGCCGCCCGCCGCGACGCAGCTACCGCTGCAACTGCAGCGCTTGACGGATATGGCAGGCATGGAGGAGACGCCGGCGCTCTCGCCCGACGGCGACACCGTCGCCTTCGTCTCGCGAGTAGAGGGTGAGCGCCAGATCTTCCTGCGCACCAAGGGTGCGCCTCAACTCATGACCCACGGCTCCGCCGAGCACTCCTCGCCTCGTTGGGTCGACGCGAACACGTTGCTCTACTTCCGCCATCCCTCGGCGGACGGTGCGCCGGGCGCGCTCCAGGAGAAGATCGTCCTCAGCGCGAGTCCGCCGCGCACGGTGCTGATCGAGGCGCAGGGCGAGGCCGACGTCAGCCACGACGGCCGGCGGCTCGCGACCTTCCGCAGCGACGCCGACGGTCCCGCGCTCGTGTTCGTCGAGCGCGTCGGCGAGCGACGCGAGACGGTTCGGCGGCTGCCCCCTGCTGCATACAGCACACCGCGCTGGTCGCCCGACGACCGCTCGCTCGCTTTCCAGGCTCGCATCCACCTCGCTCGGACCGAGATCCGCGTGATGGACGTCGAGAGCGGCGCGACGCGGACGATCGCCGATCTCGCCCAGGCTCGCGGCCTCACCTGGCTGCCCGACGGATCGGGGCTCGTGTACTCCTCCTCGCAGGGCAGCACGCTCGCCTACCCACCCGTGTTCCGGCTGCGCAGGCTGGATCTCGAGGACGGCCGCGATGTCCTGCTCCCGCTGCCAGACGCCGGCTACGCCTCCTACGTCGACCCGGACATCGCGGCTGGGAAGCTGGTCACGAGCCGCGTGCATCTCGAGTCGGACATCTACCGCTATCCGATCGACGGATCGCCGCAGGAGAACACGGAGCGGGCCCTGCGCATCACGCAGCAGACAGGTCTCGTGCAGGTCCCCTCGGTCAGCCCGGACGGACCGGAGTTGGCCTACCTCTCCGACAGCGGCGGGCACGCAAACGTCTGGGTAGTGCGCGTGGACGGCTCCCAGTCGCCGCGCAAGATCACGGACGAGCACGAGCCTGATGTGATCGTCGGTCTTCCCCTCTGGTCCCCACGCGGCGACCTCATCGTCTACTGGAAGGCGCGCTCGAAGGAGATGTCCGCCGAACTCTGGCTGGCCGAGCCCGACGGCAGCGGAGAGCGATTCCTCGTCGCCGCGGACGGAGGTGCCTCCTGGTCCGCGGACGGGGAGTGGGTCTACTACATCGGCTCCGGGAGCGTCGCGGCCGCCGAACCCGTGACCTACAAGATCCGGGTCACCGGCGGAGAGCCCGTGCTCGTCCGAAGCGACACGAGCGGCATGGCCGTTTCGTCCGACCAACGCACCGGCTATTTCTCGCCCAGCACCGCGCGCCAGAACGAGGTGTGGAAGGTCACGCCTATCGAGGCGGGTGCGCCCGTGCTCCTGGCGAGCGTGTCGCCCGAGCGCATTCCCCTCTGGCCGCACCAGTACGCACTCTCGCCCGACGACCGCTGGCTCGCCGCCCCCTTGCGCGACAAGGGCACGACGGACCTCTGGCTCGTCTCGACCGACGACGGCTCGCTGCGACGCGTCACGGACTTCGGCCGCCGCCCGACCCTGATCGGGCGGCAGGTGTCGTGGTCGAGCGACAGCGCGCATCTGTTCGCGGCGCTGATGATGCTGGACGCGGACGTCGTGCTGCTGGAGGGCGCATTGCCCTAAATCCGGCTGGGACTTCGTCGCGCACTCGCGACGGCCGGATCGACGTCCCGGTTCGGAGTCCAGGACGGTTCCGCGCTAGGCGGTCGTCGCGCGGTGCCTTATCGCAGCTCGGATGAGCCACAGCCCGACGAGGCTCATCGCGAGGGCGCAAGCGTGGACCGGTCGGCGGAAGTACATCACCGGACCGTAGAGTTCGCCGTAGTTACCGGACGGGAGGGGCACGAGCACCGGTGCCACGAGGATCACCTCGTAGGCGATGGAGGCGGCAACAGCGCACGCGATCAGCGTGCAGCCTGCAAGGAGTCGGAGGCGAGCCACTCCCATGGGTCGGGAGCAAGGTTAGCGCGAAAGGTGAACCGCGAAGGCGAAGGAGAGGCTACTGCGAGGACGGGCCAGCAGAGTTCGCACCCGCCGTCCCCCTCGCTCTCGCTGCGCCCCTTCCTCTTTCATCGTCGTCTCCTCCGGCCCATGGCCGGGACAAGGAGGCGACGCCCCTATCCCTGATCAGCCTTTGCGACGCGGTAATAGTCTTCTTGAGCAGCACAGACGACGGTGGGAGGGCGCAAATGATGAAGCCATGACGACTTCCAATCTTCAGGGGAGCATGGGAGAAGGCCAAGCCTCGTCCTCCGGCCCCCGATCGATCAGGTCACTCTAGAGGCCTTGCTGCGCGAGTTTGCGATCGTCGAGACGATCGAGCGCGGGAAGGCCAATGAAGCGAAGCGGATCGACGGACCCACAGAGTCGTCGGCCGGGGCCGGACTGAGGGTCAGCCACACCAGCGGGCATCGGTCGGCTCGAATCAAGCGACGCGTCATCGAACCAACGGGCGGGGGAGGCTCGACTGGGGACGCAGAGCGAGACTACGAATTGGAAAGCGAGCCGGAGAGGAACTAGCCTTGGCCCGGCGCAACCGACCGATTCGGGTCGGGGTCCTGGCCCGCCGCACATGAAGCGACTTGTCGCCCTCCTCTACGCGCTCTGCTTCTCGAGCTGTAGCACGACCGGCACCTACGTCGAGCCCGAGGGGCCAGCGGAAACCGTTGCGCTCGTAAGCGGAAGGGAGCCCGGCTTCCTCGCCGCCATCAATCCGCTGCGGAGATTGCCCGGGAACACCCTGGCCACCGTCTGGCTCGTGTCGGTCGACGGCGAGCCGCTCTCCCACTCGGGTTGGAGCGGATGGCCCTTGGAGATCCGTGTCACGCCCGGCCCCCACACGATCGGGGCGAAGGGGAGGATCGAGGTCGAGGCCGTGGTGCTCGAGGACGAGGGCGAGGTCTTGCACCACTTCCTCGCCGGGAGGACCTACCAACTCGAAGTCAACCTGGCGGTGGGAGGGATGCTCTTCGACATCGGGGAAGTACGCGGCGCGGCGGAGTAGCGACTTCGAGGTCGCCTTCCACCGTGCCGTCCGTTCTTCCGCCGCGGTGGGCGCGCGCGTCTCTCTCGCCCCTGAGCCTTCTCCAGCGTAGGCTCGTCCGGCTCCGGATCGGCCAGCCACGGCGGCTGCGCCCACTCGAAGCAGGCTCCGGATCGGCACCGCCCCAGCATGCCGTCCCGGAGGCCGAGCACTGCCCCCCGGAGCGCGACGCTCCGATCTCCACCGCCCACGAATCTCGCCATGCTCCCCCTCCTCGTCGCGTTGTTGGTCGCGCCCACATGGAGTCAAGACACCGGCGAGGGCGAAGCGTTCGAAGCGCGCGTCGATCGCCTGATGGCCGACACGCTGGGGGCGAGCCGGATCCCGGGCGTCGCGATCGGAGTGATGCGAGGAGGCGAGATCGTGCTCGCCAAGGGCTACGGCTTGGCGAACATCGAGCACGAAGTGCCGGTGGTGCCGGAGACGATCTTCCAGTCGGGATCGGTCGGCAAGCAGTTCACGGCGGCGCTCGTGCTGGATCTGGTCGAGGACGGCGTGATCGGGCTCGACACCTCGGTAGCGGAGCATCTGCCGGACGTCCCCGAGAGCTGGGAGCGGATCACGGTGCGCCACCTGCTCTCCCACACTTCGGGGCTCGGTGACTATCCCCCCGACTTCGACCTGCGGCGGGATTACACGGAGAGCGAGCTCTTGCAGCGGATCGCTTCGACGCCCCTCACTTTCGCTCCCGGCGAGCGCATGAGGTACAGCAACCTCGGCTACGTGACGCTCGGGATCCTGATCGGCGAGGTGACCGACCGCTTCTACGGCGACCTCTTGGAGGAGCGCATCTTCCAACCGCTGGGCATGGAGACCGCCCGCGTGATCAGCGAACGGGACATCGTCCGCAATCGCGCCGCTGGATACGTCCTCGTCGGCGGCGAGATCCGGAACCAGGACTGGGTGTCACCGTCGTTGAACACGACGGCCGACGGCGCGCTCTACTTCAGCGTCCTCGACCTTGCCCGCTGGGACGCAGGGCTGTACGGCGAGAAAGTGCTCGGCCGCGCGAGCCTCGAGGCGATGTGGACGCCGACTCGCCTGAACGACGGGACGAGCGCAGGCTACGGCTTCGGCTGGTTCGTCGGAGTCGTGCACAATGGCCATCGCGCCGTGGAGCACAGCGGCGGTTGGCAGGGATTCACCGCTCACATCGCGCGCTTCCCGGACCAGAGCCTCACGGTCGTGGTCCTCATCAACTGCGCCCAAGCGGATCCGGGATCCATCGCGCACCAAATCGCTTCCTTGCTGCTGCCGTAGGCCCGCGACGTTGGGCGCCGAGCGCATGCACCCGTGCGATCGGAGTGCGCCACGGCCCCCCTCGTCGAAGATTCGGTGCAGCGCGGCCGGCCCTGCGCGCGTTGCGACGCGACGTAGGCCAAGACCTACCAGCTATCCCAGTCTTCCTTGCACCTGCCGGGGCTCGAGGCGACGGCTTCCCTCCCTCAATGGACTACTTCAAAGGGGAAGGGATATCGTTACACAGGGACGCTGGCCCGCGCGGGACTCGGGCGGCGTCGGGTGAACACGAATCGTCCGTCGGAGAGGGAGAGGATCCGGGCATGATCCCGAGGACTCGCGGGGTTTCCCGCGTCATGGCGGCGGTCACCTTCCTTTGTGTCCTGGCGGGAACCCACCTCGCAGAGACCTACGAGAACGAGCGCAATGGCATCTCCTTCAAGGTGCCCAAGGACTTCAATCAGGGACCGGTTCGGCGCGGGGATTCCCTCGTGGTCGCTCAGTTCTGGAAGGAGCGCGGGGACAGCGCCGCGCTCATCCGGATCTCGGTGCTCCCCCCGTGGCTGAGCAAGGAGCACCGCGAGGGCGACATCCACCCGGACTACCTGGAGTCTCTTTGGGCGAGGCTGGAGTACGGCTGGTGCACCGCAGAGCACCGGACGACCGAGGTTGGCAAGAAGGGATACACCGAGCTTCGCCTCGTCGCCCGAAAGCCGCCCAACCCTGCGGACTTCGGATTCTATCTGCTGGAGAGGGAGCTCGTGATCTCCTCCCGTCTGCACGCGTTGGAGGATCGGGACGTACTCATCGAGGCCTCCATGTACGCGGAGGACTTCGACGATCACGAAGTCGACTCATGGCTCGATGGGCTCCGAATCGCGGAACCCAAGACGCCGGCCCCCGCGTTCCCCGGGCTCTTCGAGCAGTTCCCTCTGTGGCGCGGAGAGGTGACAGTCGAAGCGGGAGCGGAGTCGCCCCGTTCGGAGTCCGAGCTGCCCCATGGCTATGCCCGGACGAAGGGACGATTCCTGGAGGCAATTCACCCGAAGAAGAAGAGCAGTCAGGCCAAGGCCGTCCTCGCACGCGCGGAGAACATGCTCGAGTGGCTCTCAGGCCGACTGAGTGAGGACGTCACCGTCGACTCTCCGGAGCTCGTCCTGGTCGACGCTCCGGACGGCTATCGACGAGGCCTGTACGGCGTGCAGGGTGCGCCTATCCCCGGTTGGCGCCCGGTCCAGTTCGATAGCTGGCAGGGCACCTTTCCCTGGCGTCACGCGGAGGTCCACGTCTTCCACCTCCCGGGGGCGATGGCGGGGTATCCGGCGGAGCAGAGCCTCGAGGGTCAGCTCCTCAACTCCTGGCTTCAGGAGCTCGACCCGGCCCTCCCGTCGCTGATCCCCGAGTGGCTCCGCATCGGTCTGAAGGACGTCCTGAGCAGAGCCGAGACGAAGGTGGAAGCGCTCGAGGTCGCCGCCAAGTGCTGCGACCACTTCGACGAGTATCCGGCCGCGTCGAGCATCCCGGTTCGCGTCGCTTTCGAGACGGGTCGGCTCATGCTGCAGAAGCCGAACAAGCACCTTCAGTCCGTCGACCTCGTCCGATACTTGCTCAGCCGGGAGGGCCCGCACGGCGAGCCTCCGGCGGGGATCCTCAGGGACTACCTCCGTCGTGTCGCAGAGCTCGCCGCCGCCAAGCGACCCGAGGTCGCGTCCCGGCTGTCGACCTGGCATGGTCCGAGCGGTCCGGGTGCCGGCCCGAGGACCTGGCACATCCTGGAGCACGGAGTTGTTGGTGAGCTCCAGGCCGACATCCTCCAGCAGGCCGCGGACGATGTCTTCGGGGAATGGTCCTCTGCCGATTGGGATCGGCTGACCGAGGACCTCGTAGACTTCTTCGAAGAGCTGCACTGAGCTCGAGAGCGCGACGGTCGGCTGGATCGCACGGCTCGCGCGGAGAGCAGGGGGAGGCGGCGCGAGCCGACGGGAAGCCCCACGTGCCCCATCAACCGCCCACGATGCGGCCCTGCCGGGCATCGCGCGCAACCGCTCGGAGATCCTGCGCCCTGCCAGTCGCACCTGACGGAATATGTTATGGCCACAATTGCTTTGCGTTCCCTGAGTCGTCCAGAAGGAATACGCTTCTATCCGACGGCACATACACATTAACTGGGTGCAACAGGACCGCTGTGTCTTTGTGGGAAGAGCGAACAAAGCGGATGTTCACCCTTTGCATTGTAGTTTCGACTTGGGTACCAGAGCAATAGTAGAGGCTCTCCGGAAGCAGACGAAAACGGCACGCAATTGTGTCCTGGTCAATAGACTCAATTGACTGCACGTCCACGTAATGAATGTTGTAGTAGTCAACCTGGTGACACCATGTTCGGCAAGCAATGGTCACAAGAGCCCCTGTGACCACAACAGCAACGACAGCCGCCAGCCGTGCTAATTTGTTTTCCATCAGATAGCCCCATTCGACGGGGAATGGGTGGCCCCGGGCGTGCCGGTGGCTTCCCAGCGCGTCGACGATCTACTCGCCGACCTGGTTGTACAGGATCGAGAGCCGGCCCCCGGGGATGGAGTGATCGACAGCGGCGATGTCGAGGATGCCGTCGACGTCGAGGTCAGCCAGGACGAAGCCGACGGCGTCGGCGCCCACGGTGTACCGCACCGGCGTGCCGAACTGGTCGGTGTCGAGCCACGGGAAGACCTGCGCCTGGACGGCTCCGTCGTCCGACGTGGCGAAGTCGAGCATGACGAGGTCCGTGCGGCCTTCGCCCTCCAGGTCGGCCACCTGCAGCCCGGTCGTGTCGGCGACGATCGACTGGGCCAGGGTGAAGGTCCCGACGCCGTCGTTCTGGTAGTAGCGCACCGAGCCGTCGATCCGCACCAAGACGTCGAGGTCGCCGTCGCGGTTCGGATCGGCGACCTCGACGAACACGAGCAAGTTGCTCGTCGTGTTCGGGACGACGCCGAGGGTAGCGCCGAACGTACCGTCCCCGTTGCTGAGCCGTACGACCGCGGAGGTGATCGAAGTGAACTCGGTGACCTGGACGAAGACGAGGTCCGCGAACGAGTCGCCGTTCATGTCGCCTGCCGCGAAGTCGATGGGGAGGAGCCCCCCTGCCGGTCCGCCGTAGAGCGAGGCGCTGAGCACGAACGTCCCGTCGCCGTTGCCCAAGGCCACCTGAACGAACTGTGCGGCGCGGCCCGCAAAGTCGAGCACCTGGTCGCCGTCGAAGTCGGCCAGGACGAACTTTCCCCCCGACGACACAGCCGGAGGGATGGCGTTGGGCAAGAGCACGAGCGTCCCGTCGCCGTTGCCGAGATGCACATGCGCGGCCCCGCCGGCCGCGACGACGATGTCCGGGTTCCCGTCTCCGTTCAGATCGGCGATCTCCAAACCGGAGAATGCGGAGGTGGACGCGGGGAACGAATCGGTCTCGAGGAACGAGCCATCCTCCTGGTGCAACAGCACGACGATCTCGGTCGAGCCGCGCGACGCGACGATGTCGTTCTCGCCGTCGCGGTCGAGATCTCCGATGGCCAAGAGGTCCCGGCCCAGGGGAAGGCGCTGGGTTGCCCTGAAGGTCCCATCGCCCACGCCGAGCACCGTGCGGATGCCGCTCGGAACGCTGACCAGGAGATCGAGGGTCCCGTCGAGGTCGACGTCGGTGGGCTCGATCGCGCTCGCGGACCCGAACGTGCCGATCCCGGCGCCGTGCGTGAACGTACCGTCGCCGACGCCGAGCAGCACCGACACGTCCTGGGTGAGCTTGCAGTAGGCGAGCAGGTCGGCGACGGTGTCGCCGTCGACGTCCGCCGCCGCGAGCAAGTGCGGCTCGTTGCCCGTTTCGTACAGGGTGGCTGCACCGAGCGTCAGGTCTCCGTTGCCGAAGCGCACCGCGACGCGGTCGGTGCCTCCGAGGGCGACGGCGACGTCGAACACGGAGTCGCCGTCGAGATCGAGCAGCTCGAGCGAGCGCGGCGAGCTGTGCGCGTACGTCACCGGGCTCGCGAAGGTGCCGTCGCCGAAACCCTCGAGCACGGCGATGCGGTTTCCGGACCTGGCCGCCGCGACGAGGTCCTGGTGGCCGTCGCCGTCCAGGTCCCCGGCTTCGACGTCGTTCACGCCCGAGGCGGCGAGGAACGTCGTGGGGGCGCCGAAGGCGCCCAGCCCGTCGCCGAGCAACACGGTGACGAAGGAGCCGGGGTTGTTCGCGAGTACCACGTCGAGCTCACCGTCCTCGTCGAAATCGGCGACGGCCGCTGCGACCGGACCCGAGGCGACGCCGGGAAAGCTCGCGTGCGAGAGGAATCCGCCGAGTCCGTCGCCGAGCGACACCGCGACGCCGGTCACGATCGTGCGCACGACGTCGAGGTGCGTGTCGCCGTCGATGTCGACGAGGTCGACCGACCTCGAGAGTTGGGCCAGCGCGCTCGCCTGCGGGAGCGCGAAGCCGCCGCCGATCTGTCCCAGGCGCACCCAGAGCGCCGGTTCGGTCGCCGAGACGCTGACGAGATCGCGCAGGCCGTCTTCGTCGAGGTCTCCGACGGCCGTGTCGCCGGTCGTCTCGGGCCCGCTCGTCGCGAGCGTCGCGTGGGCGGGGAAGAGCGGCTCGCTCACGCTCCCCGCGCGCATGCGCACGGCATTGGACACGGTCAGTCCGCCAGGCAGCGACGCGTCGAACACGACGCCTTGGAACGTGGCTTGGACTCCGCACAGGTCGTCGGGCACGACGGGCGTGTTGAACTGGAGCGTCGAGTTGCCGAGCGCATTCGTGGCGAAGAACTTCGCGAAGAAGGGAGTCCCGGGCCACACGATGGCGCCGAGCTGTGGATCGAAGACCGGGTTCTCGAAGGCGCTGTAGACGAGCGCGCCGAGGGCGAGGGGCTTTCCGCCGCGCAGTTGGAAGGCGAAGTCGCCGCCGATCACCGGGGCGCCCTTCGGCGTGCGCAGCACGGGCGCGCTCGGACCGGCCGCCAGGTACTGGAGCACGACCTCGTCGCCGCATTGCGCGCGTGCAGGCAAGGAGAGCGTCGAGAGCACGAGGACGAACGAGCACGTTCCACCGGAAAATGCGGACATGGTCGATCCTGTGGGTTGGGGACTCTTCCTGGGGAATGGCCCGAGTGGAGCCGACTCGAGGCTAGCTCCGGATCGGGGAGAGGGGGAGGGCGAATCCCGACGGGCGAAGGGGCGCTGGTTACCACTGTGTCGCTGGCGGCGAGCCAGGGCGGGCGAAGGACGCTTTTCGTTTGAGCCGGCTCCTCCGGAGCTCCGGCCGCTCGGCGCGGAGCGTCTGAACGGCATGCGCCGACGGACAGCGCGTTCTCGATGGCGGCTCTCGCCTCGTCGGAGCGGCCGCACGCGAGCAGGAGCTTGGCGTGTCGAGCGGCCAGCTTCGCCACGAAGCCTGAGCCGCGAGCGGTCGGTGCGCCATGCTCCGAGTCGGCCGGGCGGGCGTCGCTGGCAAGCGCTGCGGCGCGGGTCGTGTCTGCGAGAACGGCGGCCGGCTCCAGTGGCACGGCTGGCCGCTCCTCGGGCATCGCGCGGCTGTTCGCGAGCGACGCCTCCACCGGCCCCACGCGCCCCAGCGAGATCGTGTCGAGTGCCACGATCGCCGCGCCTGCGAATGCGGCGAGGCCGACCAGAACGAGGAATCGACGTCGAGCCGGCATAGGAGTTACCCCTGGGCGGAGGAGGCAGTGAGGTCGTCCTGTTCCTGCCCGTGTGGACGCTTGCCCATACCCCGCAACGGGCGCTCGGACACCGCGACGCGTGGATCCAGGATCCGCTCCTGCATCGCCGGCGCGAGGAGGAGCAGCTTCATCACGTGCGTCATCCGCGCCCGCGTGATGCCCAGCGCCCAGTCGCTCGGCGTAGCCAGGGACCTCTCCGCCGGGATCGCGGGGATGGGCGCGCATTCCGGCGCTGTCTAGCGCGGAGGTTCGCTCGCCTTGCGCCACACGACATCGAAGCGGACGGATTCCACGTCGTCCGGCACGAGGAGCACGTTCGGCTCGAAGACTAGATCGACGAACGGGGAGAGGAAGCCGGGCGCGGAGAGGAGCTGGTAGCGCCCAGGCGGCACGCCTTCGAGCGCTCGAGGCACTTCGCGGATGGTGAAGTTGCGGAAGATCGTGACGCCGGAGACGAGGGTTTCGCTCACAGTCTCCTCGCCGCTGGGATCGCGAAGCAGCCGCTCGGCCTCCTCCGCGAGGCTCTCCTCGACCATCCACGCGTGCGCGAGCGGCGTGTCGCTGCCGGTGCCGCCGGCCAGGACGACGCGGACGCCGCGCTGGAGCGGGAGTTCGAGCTCAGTCGTTTCTCCTGGGACGATACCGGCGGTCTGCCACGCGCCGGCGAAGCCGCGGTTGCCGGCGAGGGCGAGGACGCGCCATGGTCCTGCAACGAGTTCGACCCCGCGCCAGCCCGAGGCGTAGGGTGCCGTCTTGGCGCTCCCTCCGCGGCCGTGCTCGAAGAGAGGTGTGATCTGGAACGACGCATCGAGGATCGGCTGTCGCGAGCGGGCGTCGACGGCGCGTACGCGCAGCGCTCCCATCACGCCGAGGTCGATGTCGACGCCGGACTCGCCTGCTGCCACGCCCTCGCGCCGATAGTGGAGGCCACCGCGGTCCACGTGGAGCGAGTACGGCTCGGGGACGTCGCGGACGGTGATGGTGAAGGCCCCTCTGTCGTCGGTGATCGCGCTGCGCATGAACATGTGCTCCTCCACCACGGCGAGCACGGTCTCGCCGGCGGCTGGACGCCCGTCGGAGAAGCGTACGTGGCCGCTGATCGGGAGCATCGGGAACTCGAACGCGAAGTCGTGATGCACGGCGGCGCCCGGCTCGATGGTGAGGGACACCGACTCATGGACGTTCTCGTAGTCGTCCAGGAGGGCGAACAGGCGTCCCTGGCCGGCCTCGGCGCGCTCGAGGCGGAAGAAGCCGCTCGTCGTGCGCACGTATTTGTTCCCGCTCCAGCCGACGTAGCCTGCGGCGGGCTGGCCGTTGACCGTCAACGTGCCGGTGATCGTCGCGTACCCGATCGCCGCCGCGACCGGCTCCATGACGACATCGACGCGCTCTTCGCCAGGCAGCGGACAGGGAGGCAGCGCGACCTGGACATCGCGGTAGCCGTCGGCGTTGATCCACAGGGCCTGGCCCGAGCGCCACGCCACGGCACCGACGACCCGAAAGCGCCCGTCGGCTTCCGTCGTGCTCTCCGCGTTGGGGTGGAGCACGGACCAACTCGCCGGGAGCGCGGACAGCGGCTGCGCGTCCTGTACGTCGCTGGTCCTCACGTTTCGCCCCACTCGAGCCGTGGCTCCCGCGATCGGTTGTCCCATTGCGTCGCGCACTTGCCCGGTGATCGCGACGAGCGGAACGAGCGTGAGTTCGATGGGGCGGCCATCGGGATCGATCCGGTCGATGCGCGCGGACAGCGACGCGTACTCGGGATGCTCGACGTAGACCTGGGGATGGAGGACGCCGCCGACATGCAGCGCGAACTGTCCGTCCGCGTCTGAGGTCGCGAAGTCGAACTCTTGCCGGACGTTCGCACCCGCGACAGGTAGCGAGGTGGCGAGGTCGACGACCCGACCCGCCAGGCGGAGCCCAGGCACGAGCGCGATGTCGAGGCTCGTGTCCGTCGCGTCCGCGGGCACGGGCAGCTTCGAGGACGCGCCGACGTAGCCTTCGGCCGTTGCGATCCACTTGACGTCGACACCGGCCGGCACGCCGGCAAGTCCGAAGCGACCTCCGGCGTCCGTCACGGCCTCCAAGGCGGGGCAGTCCTCCGCGCACCGTTCGTGCGGAACGCGCACTCGCGCACCTGCGATGGCAGCGCCCGTCTGGGCGTCGACCACGGATCCGGCAACGAGCGCGATGCGGTACAGGACGATCGGAGGTCGCTGTCCCAGAAAGATCTTGTTCCTGTAGTGGAGGTAGCCGTCGGCCCGCACCTTCACGTACACGTTGCGCGCTGAAAGGCTCGGGAAGGCGAGCCGCGCCACGCCCTGCGCGTCCGAGGTGGAGGCTGCCCGCGGCGAGGATCCCCACGTCTCGACCTCGGCCTCCGGAATGGGACCTCCGTCGATGTCGACGATGCGGAGCTCGACGACGACGGTCGCACCCGACGGCGTAGCGGCCACTTCCGGATCCGACTGCGTGGCAGCACGCGCTTCGGACTCGGCAGCGAGGTCGCGTGCGCTACCCGTCCCGGTCTCGGCCGGTGAGTCGAGGGGAGCGGGACCGTCGCCACGTTCCAGGGCGCGCGTCTCGCTGTGCGGTCGAAGCGAACCCGTGGCGGCTGGCCCACGATCGCGCATCGCGAGCCACACGAGCAGCGAAGCCAGCACGACGCAGAACCAGATGAGGTGCTTGCGCATTCGAGACAGAACCCAACGCTGAGGACGGGAATCCAGAGTATCCCTCACGGTTCGATGTGTCGCACCGCCTCTCGGCCTGACCCTCGCCGTACACGTCGGGAAGTTGGGATGGAGTTCGGAACGCCAACGGAAACGGCGGCGGGCACTGGGTCCACTTCAGCGAAAGGGGGCAGCGGATCAGGGGGGCGTCTACGCCCGCTTTCCTCGCGACACCGGGGATCCAGATCAGCACCATTCCACAAGTGAAGCGCCGCCTCCTGTTGGTCTTGACCGTCTCGGCACTGGTACTCACCGTGCTCGTAAGCACTCGGCGCTTTGCGTCGGCGACCGACCCGCTGCATGCGGCAGTCGAGCCGACCCGATCACTGGAGCGCGAGCAGCGGGAGCTTCCGGTAGCCGAGAGCGCCCAGTCCTCGGAACGCAATCCCGTCGCCAGCCCCTCACCCGCTTCCAGCATTGCGATCATCGGAAGGGTGATCGATCTGGACACGGCTCAACCCTTGGCGGCATCCGTCGTCGCCGCCGGGCGTAGCGTCGAGGCGAACGCCCACGGCGGAACCTTCCTGGTAACGCTTCCTTCGCCTGCCACGGTTCGAGTCACCGTGTCCGCGCCGGGCTACGCGACACGAGACCTCGAGGTTGACGCGCACGGTGCATCGATCGACCTTGGCACGATCGCGCTGGTGCGCAGCAAGGGACTCCTGGTAAGGGTTCTCGATGCGCAGGGGAAACCTGTCCAAGGGGCTCGCGTCGTCGCGGCGGCCTGTCCTCCCGGCGGGAGCTGGAGCCCGGAGGACGAAGTCGTTCTTGGCAGCACCGACCACGATGGAGTCTTCGCGACCGAGTTGGCGAAGGCACGCGCATTGTGGGCGCGCACCGAGGCACGCGCGTCACCTGTCATCCTCTGCTACCCGGACGACTCCCGGGTCGAGCTGAGGCTGCTCGCAGGCTCTGGCTGCTGGGTGGGCGTCCGAGATGCCGAGACCGCCGCGCCGATCGAGGGTTGTGATCTCCTGCTCGTCCGGACGAGCGACTATCCGCACACGTCCTACCGACGCGGTACCGGCTCCGATGGGCTCGTCGCCGAGCCCCTGCCTCCGGGCAACTTCCGTGTCGTGAGTCTCACGGGCTCGATCAAGATCCGAGGAATGGCCGTGGGCTCGGCGTCCATCGGTCGCTCGGGGCAGGCGTGTACAGTCGCTCTCTCCGGCGACCGCGAGCAATGGGTGCTGGCTACGAACGATGGGGGCCGAATCGTCGCCGTCGTCGCGGACGACACCGGCCTGCTGCTCCCCAACAGCGAGGCCGCGTTCGATTCCCTGGAGGGTCCGCCCGCGTTTGCTGCTCCCATCTGGTATCGCTTGCCTGACGTGCTGGAAGGCGCGGGAGGCGAGATCGACCTGTCGCGCTACGAGGACCTGCTGGAATCAGAAGCCGTGCTTCGCGTGCAGCTGAGTGCGCCCGGGTACGAGCCGGCGCTGCTCGAGGACCCGGAGAACGCGGTACCACTGAATACACGGATAGAAGTGCGGCTCACTCCGGCCGCGTCGCGGCAGCTGCGGCTCGTGTGCCCCGACGGCACCCCCTATGCTCGCCCGGTGTGGGTGCGAGAGTCGGAGAGCCGGGGCCTGATCCTACGAGGCAGCCCCGACTCGCAGGGGTCCATGCCACCGTTCGGATGGAGTGGGTGCGACCTGGTCGTCATCGGGAACCAGAATCCGAACGGCAGGGTCCTTGCCTTCGTGCCGGCCGCACGGCTTGTCGGCTCCAACGACGTGGAGGTGCAAGTCGACGCGTCGGCGGCCATCGAGGTCGCCGTGGAGGGTCATTCGGCATCGGCGATTCGGTGCGCTGATGCAGAGCAGACCTTCGATGGATACCTGCGGGACGGTGTTCTGGTATTCGACCAACTCTGTCCGGGATCCTACGAGGTCGGGCCGAGCGATGTCCTGAAGACCATCTCCCTTCGCACCGTGCACGGCTTGGACGCTCTGCCGATCAGGTTGGCAGCAGGGCAAACGGAGCATGTGTCCTGGCACCCGGACTGGTCTCCCGCGGAAGCACTCGATGGCGAGGTGGTCGTGAACGGCCTGGACTCTGATCAGGTCGTGGTCGTGCCGCGCTTCGGCCCACTCGATCTACCGCTGACCGGCGGCGCAGGGCAGGAGCGCTTCGATGTCGACAGCGAAGGACGGTTCAGACTCCGCGCGCTGTCCGCAATGCCCTCGCACCTGATGTTCGCGCGCGTGACCCGGGAGGGTGACTTGGTGCCGCTGGGCTGGGGGCCAACCGGGACCCGGGCGATCGTGGAGGTGGCCTGCGTGCGGCTGGAGGTTACGCGGAATGGTGTACCTGCAGCGTGCCGCGTGACCTACGCGCCTGCTGTCGCTGGGCGGAAGACTGTCGCGCTCGTCAGCGAGCACTTTGCACAGGAGGACGAGAAGGTGTTGTGGCTGCCGATCGCGACGTCGCAACTGACGGTCACGGACGGGGAGAGGTTCGGCAGGGTGAACGTGAACCTCGTCGCCGGGCAACAGCAGACTGCGCGGGTCGAGTTGTAGGGCGAACGATTGAAAATCGGTCCTACTCCGGCTCGCCCGTCAGCACCCACGCGGCCCAGTCGCGCGTCGTGTACTTCGGCGCTCCTGTCTCGTTCACGGCGTCGCGCAGATTCATCTTCGCTTCCCACAGCGCCTGCCACTTCGGCTTCTTCTCGACCCACAAGCGATGATAGAAGTCGAGCATGAGCTCCGTGGTTGCCTCGTCGGGGACCTTCCAGAGCGAGGTGATCACGCTCTTCGCGCCAGCCATCTGCAGTGCCATCTGCAGGCTCGCGACGCCTTGGCCGGCACGCCGCACGCCGACGTTCGTGTCGCACGCTGACAGCACGGCGAGCTCGCAGTTCGACAGGTCGAGAGCGGAAATCTCCTCCGCCGTGATCAAGCCCGGCGCGCCGCCGACTGCATCCTCCGGGAGGTTCGCGTCCGCGAGCGCGAGCCCACACAGGAGCATCGGGCTCATGCCCTTCACCTGCTCCTCGCCGCTCATTCGCAGTCCGAGTCCGCTCTGCGCGTCGATCGGTTCCGAATCGCTCCAGGACTTGATCGACTCCGGCGCGAACCAACCGTGCGTCGCGATGTGCAGCCAGCGCGCTCTCGGCGCCAGCTCCAAGAGCCGCTCCCGCGAGGCATTCGCGCGCTCGCACACCTCCGGCGCGGCGTCGTTCCCGAACTCGTCTGCGAAGCAGCGCGCGATGCCGCGCACTTCGACTCCGGTTCCCGGGAGCGCCGAGAAGCCTTGCGACCACGCGCTGCCCCGCAGGATACCAGCTTTCTCGACCGCACGCGGATGGCCGTCGGTTGCACGGGCGTCGAGCTGACTTGAGCTCGGCTCGGCGTCCACACCGGCCGCAGCGAGCAGAGTCGTCGCATGGGACCCGGACGGAGGTCCTTCGTCCTCGAGTCCGTCGCCCCAGTAGTCCACGTCACCGAACGCGACCAGTCCGCCGGGCTCTCCGAACGTCTCTCTCGAGAACAGGAGCTCCGTCAGCGAGGCCCGCGTCTCGATCCGCCAGCGGTCGCCGACGAGCATGCTCTCGTCGACCGGGAGCGCATCGAGCGGCACGAGGTGCAGAACGTCGTCGGACACGACCACGATGCGCTGCGCTCCGGTGAGCGCTGCCAGCAGCGGGTCGAAGATCTTCTGGCGTAGCAGGGCTCCTTGCGCTTGCACAGGCGACGGAGACGCTTCGCGCACGCTCGGCGCGAGGCCACGGCCGTCGCTCGCCACACCCAGTCCCTCGCGCCATGCGCGAACCGCGACTTCGATCGACTCGATCGGGCCCAGGTCGACCAGCGTGAGGGTGGATTCTGGGGCGAAGTCCTCTCCCGCAATTGCTATCGAGCTCCTCACGACGAACGCGCACAGGCTCTCGGTCGAAGCACCGCGCACCGCGGGCTGCCCCGAGAAGTCGAGTTCTTCGACGACATCCAAGCGCCACTTAGTGAAGCGCCGGAAGGCCACCGCCGCCTCTCCTGCCGCGAGCCTCTTGGAGAGCGACTCCACATCGAACTCCACGCCGGTCTCCATCCCGCCCGAGAGCTCGCGATTCAACGCCAGGAGATCGCGTTCCGCGGCTTCGCGCTTGACGCGCGCACGGTCGAACTCCTCGCTCGTCGTGCCCTGCTGCGCGAGCTCCGCGAACTCGTCGCTCGCCGCTCGCAGCGCCTCGCGCAGTTCTCCGTACTTGGGTGAGTGCGCCGCCCTGCGCATGAGCTCGGCCACAGCGAGCGCCGCACCGCGCGTCGTCTCCGCCAGCGCGAACGCTCGAGGCTCGAGTTCGCGCAGCGGCTCGAACACCCCCAAGCCCTGCGCGAACGAGAGGGACAGGTCGGTCTCACTTGCCAGGCTCGCGCAGCGCTCCTCCGCTTCACGAGGGGGACTGCCGGAAATCGCCGCACGTGCCGCATGCACCTGCAAGCGACTCATCGCGCCGATCAACGCCGCACATCGATTCCTCCCCCCCTCCTTTTCACGGGCACTCTCTCCCTCCCCCCCAGAGAAGCGGCGCTCGCGGGCGATCTCTTGCGCGATTGTCACGGCGAGGCTCTTCCGCGTCGCTGCCTGCAAGTCGGGGTGGTCGTCGGGCAGTGTGCGCGACAAAACCTCGAGCACTCTCTCGAACAGCGCCCGCGCGCCCGCGAGGTCGCCCTGCGCGCGCATCGTCAGGGCGAGGTTCAGGCGTGTCTTCTGCAGGTCGCGGTGGTCGTCGGGCAACGTGCGCGAACGGACCTCGAGCACTCGCTCGAACAGGACCCGCGCGCCCCCGGGGTCGCCCTGCGCCTTGATCGTCAGGGCGAGGTTCTGCCGCGCCTTCTGCAGGTCGGGGTGGTCGCCCTGCAGCGTGCGCGATCGGACCTCGAGCACTTGCTCCTCCAGGGCCCGCGCGCCCGCGTGGTCGCCCTGCGCGGAGAGCGTCACGGCGAGGTTCCCCCGCGCCGCCTGCAGGTCGGGGTGGTCGCCCTGCAGCGTGCGCGAGAGGACCTCGAGCGCTCGCTCCTGCAGGGCCCGCGCGCCCGCGAGGTCGCCGAGTTCCTGGATCGTCGCGGCGAGGTTCAGCCGCGCCGTCTGCAGGTCCGGATGATCGTCGGGCAGTGTGCGCGATCGGACCCCGAGCACTTTTTCCACCAGGGCCCGCGCGGCCGCGTGGTCGCCCTGCGTGGAGAGCATATCGGCGAGGTTCAGCCGCGCCTTCTGCAACTTGGGGTGGTCGTCGGGCAGCGTGCGCGAGAGGACCTCGAGCACTCGCTCGAACAGAACCCGCGCGCCCCCCGGGTCGCCCTGCGCGGAGAGCGTCACGGCGAGGTTGTGCCGCGCCGTCTGCAGGTCGGGGTGGTCGTCGGGCAGCGTGCGCGAGCGGACCTCGAGCACTCGCTCGAACAGGACTCGCGCGCCAGCGTGGTCGCCCAGGGCCTCGAGCGTCAGGGCGAGGTTCCGTCTTGCCTTCTGCAGGTCAGGGTGGTCGTCGGGAAGCGTGCGCGATCGGACTTCGAGCACGCGCTCCTTCAGGGCCCGCGCGCCAGCGTGGTCGCCCTGCGCGGAGAGCGTCACGGCGAGGTTGTGCCGCGCCGTCTGCAGGTCGGGGTGGTCGTCGGGCAGCATGAGTGAGAGAACCTCGAGCACCCGCTCCTCCAGAGCCCGCGCGCCAGCGTGGTCGCCCAGGGCCTCGAGCGTCAAAGCGAGGTTTTGCCGGGCCGCCTGCAAGTCGGGGTGCTCGTCGGGCAGCGTGCGCGAGAAGACCTCGAGCACCTGCTCCTCTAGGACGAGCGCGCCCGCGAGGTCGCCCTGCGCCTTGATCGTCACGGCGAGGTTCAGCCGCGCCGCCTGCAGGTCGGGGTGGTCGCCCTGCAGCGTGCGCGATCGGACCTCGAGCACTCTCTCGAACAGGGCCCGCGCGCCAGCGAGGTCGCCCTGCGCCTTGAGCGTCGCGGCGAGGTTCTGCCGCGCCTTCTGCAGGTCGGGGTGGTCGTCGGGCAGGGCTGCCGTGCGCACCTCGTACGCACGCTTCCACGCGCTGCTCGCGGTGCGCGAGTCCTGAGCGTACCACGCTGCGAGCCCGGCGGCGTCCAAGAGCGCGAGCCACGCCGCGTCTTGTTCCGCTGCGGGCCGCGCGAGCAATTGAGTCACCACTTCTAGAGCCTGCGCGCGCGCGGTGGTGTAGTCGCCCGCGCTCCGCGCCGCATTCGATTCGCCGATCAACGCGCGCTGGATCGAGAGATCGGGGGCCGGCGCAGCGCTCACGTCTTGTGTCGGTGGGGACCGAGCCCAGACGCCGATGCTCGCGACGACGACGAAGAGCAGCAGCTGTCGAGAGCAGTGCATGGCTATTACCACCCTTATAATGGCTTGGCGAGACTCGGGCACGTGGCACCGGCACCCCCCCCCCGCTCCGATGCTACCCAACCTCCATCCGCGCAAATGCGCCGCGCGCGTAATACGCACGGCTCGAGAGTCCGACCGCGCCCGCCGGCAGGAGTGCGAGCGCGAGCATCCGCAGGGTGGCCGCGAGACGCTCGACACCCTCCTGGCCGAACGCACCGCGCCCGAAGAGCACTGTCGAGATCGGCTCCGCCAGCACGAACAAACCGACCGTGGCGGGTATCGCTGTGAGGGCGTGAGACGCCGCCAGCTCGCTTCTCGCTCGAGCTATTCCGGCACGCCAGTCAGCACTCACGCGGCCCAGTCGCGCGTCACGTAGAGCGACGCGCCCTTCTCGTCCTTGGCGTCGCGGATGCGCATCTTGGCTTCCCACAGCGCTTGCCACTTCGGTTTCTTCTCTTCCCACATGCGGCGATAGAAGTCGAGCATCAGGTCCTTGGTCGCTTCGTCGGGGACCTTCCACAGCGAAGTGATCACTGAACGCGAGCCAGCCATCTGGAGCGCCTTCTGCAAGGATGCGACGCCCTGGCCTGCGCGACGTACACCGACGTTCGAGTCGCACGCCGATAGCACCGCGAGATCGCAATTCGTGAGATCGAGAGCCGAGATCTCTTCGGCGGTTACCAGACTTGGAACGCGGCCGAGCGCATCTCCTGGCAGGCTTGCGCTCGCGAAAGCGAGGCCACATAGGAGCATCGGGCTCATGCCCCGCACTTGCTCCTCGCTGGAGAGTCGCCTCCCGAGCCCACTCTTCACGTCGAGCACCCCGATGTCGTTCCAGGATTGAATCGACTCTGGCGCGAACCACCCGTGGGCCGCGACGTGCAGGAATCGCGCGCGCGGAGCCAGGGAGAACAAGTTCTCTCGCGTCGCGTCCCAACGCTCGAGCAATTCGAGCGGGACTCCTGCACCGAACGCCGCGCGGAATCTCTCGGCGATGCCGCGCACTTCGACTCCGCATAGTCGTTTCGTCGAGCACGGTTCGGCGCGCCCGTTCCGCGGCTCGCAACTCGCCTGCGTCGTTGGCGAAGCGGCCGAGCTCCTCGAAGAGAGACACTGCTGCCGCATCGTCTCGTTCTCCGGCCTGCGCGAAAGCCTGCTCGATCGCAGCATCTGCTCGCGGGCGCCAGCGTGGTTCCCGGCCGCCTGTGCGCGCCGCGCCTCATCGAGGAGCTCCCGCACTTGAGCGAGTGCGGGGTCTCCATCCTGCTCGGCTGCCTGGGGATGGGTGGATACCAGGTCGAGCGATGTCGCCGATGGACTCGAACTCGAGACGAGCGAGCACCGTGGTTTGTGAAGGTATGGCGATTCGCGTCTCCGTGAAACGGGCGGCGCTCGGACCATCACTCTTACGTCGTTTATCCACCGGTTTTGAATGCCGAATCTGCCTTCTCGGTAGCGGCGTGGCCGATCGGGCTCGCGGACCTGCCAGAACGCCGTTTTCTGGTGCAGTTGCGGTCAATTCTCTGAGCAATCGGACCCTCGACGGGGGAGAGGAGTCGCGCTCAGCGCGCCCTGCGCGGCGCAGTTGCGGTCAACTCTCACGTGGCCGTTAGCCGGGTCATTCCGGGAGGGAATGCGACGTGGCGTCGCCGATAGTCGGGCTGCGTAGCATCCCGGAGCGAACGCGGCCGCCGTTCCGAAAGGTCCTCCGGTTGGATGGACTATCCCCTCGGTGTCGAACGCACGGCGACGTCAGGAATGGAGCCTCTGGTAGGACTTGAACCTGCCATCTGTGCTTTAGGAAACCGCGGGCCCACGCCGGAAGAGCTTGCGCATCAAGAATTCCGAAGCCAGCTCCTCAGACTTCAGCATTCCCCAGCACTCTGACTTGATCGTCGCTCGTCCAGGAGTGGCGGCGCGCTCGCTGCTTGGATGTCTGGTTCACGGTCGGTAGAATCGTGGTTCATGGCCGATGTCACGCAGATCCTGAGTGACATCCAACAAGGCGACCAGCACGCCGCCGAACAGCTCTTGCCGCTGGTCTACGAAGAACTGCGCAAGCTGGCTGCGCAAAGGCTGGCGGAGGAGAAGCCCGGCCAGACGCTGCAGGCCACGGCCCTGGTCCACGAGGCGTACGTGCGGCTGGTGGACGTGGAAAAGGCCCAGCATTGGAACACCCGCGGCCATTTCTTCGCCGCCGCTGCCGAGGCGATGCGGCGAATCCTCGTGGACCAGGCTCGCCGCAAGCAGACCGTCAAGCACGGCGTCGACCGGTTGCGCATCGAGCTCCCCGAGGACCTTGCCGTCCCCGACGCCCGTTCTGGCGACATCGTCGCGCTGGACGAGGCGCTGAGCCAGCTGGAACGCCACGACGAGGGCGCGGCCCGGCTCGTGAAGCTGCGCTACTTCGCCGGCCTGACGCACCAGGATGCGGCCGAAGCTCTGGGCATCAGCCGCAGCGTCGCCGACCGCCTCTGGGCGCTCGGCCGGGCTTGGCTGTTCCGCCAATTGTCGAAATAGCCGCCCGCTGCTTTTTTTTCGCGCGCAGACTGCCCTCTTTCATCGCACTGAGAGATGCAGGCGTTGCGGCCTGATCTGGCACCACCATGACGACCTGGAACCCACGGGCGAACGAGTTGTTCTTGAAGGCGCTGGAGCTGCGTTCCCCCGGCGAGCGTCAAGAGTTCCTGAACGGGGCCTGCGCCGGGGACGCGGCGCTCCGGGCCGAGGTGGAAGCCTTGCTAGAGGCCAGCGACAAGGCGGGCAGTTTCCTCCAGTTTCCAGCTCCTCTGCTTGGAGCGTCTATCGATGCCCCCGCACTTGCCGAGCGGCCCGGCACGGTCATCGGCCCGTACAAGCTGCTGCAGCAGATCGGCGAAGGCGGCATG
>CAYPTB010000005.1:0-67249 GCA_964413535.1 uncultured Planctomycetaceae bacterium
ACAACGACGCCACCTGGCACGCGAACCTCAAGGATCTCGACGGGGCCCAGTTCATCCAGGCTCGTCTGACCTTCGTCTCGAACACCGCGACCCTGCTGACCCCCGAGCTCTCCACGCTGGCGATCTCCTACTTCCAGTAGCGCGCTTCTGCCGAGACCGCCAGCCAATGCGGCTCGAGACGCCGCTGCGTGACGGTGTTGGCGTATCCGACGAAGCTGACGGGCGTGCAGGTGTCGATGGGGAAGTCGAGCGCGCGGCCTTCCGCGTCGGTGATCGCACAGCCCGCCGATTCGGCGCACACGACGGCGCCCGCGAGGTCATAGGGTTTGGTCGTGATCGTGGGGCGACCTCGGCGCTCGGCGAGGAAGGCTCGCGGGTCGACGACCATCCGGTAGACCCCCAGCGCGAGCATGACGAGCTGCCCGGCCGAAGTGATGTACTGATCGTCGTAGCAGTTGCGGACGTCCGCCCCTTCGAGCCGCTCGAGCCTCTCGAAGAAGGCCGCTTCGAGCGCGGCCCCGGCGGGGCGCAGGTCCGCCATGTAGCGGAAGAACGGGAAGTATCCGTGATCGGCGCGATCGTCGTCGTCGGCGCGGAGGACGGTCGTCGAGAGGAGCTCTCCGCTCTCGAGCTCGGAGAGCTCCAACGTGCACGGACCGCCGCGCTCCGCGTGGAACACGCGCCGCGTGCGCGCGCGCGTCTCGGGCAGCTCGGCGACGATGCCGGCGCACACGTCGCGGAGTCGCGGAGGCCCGCTACCCGCCGGAGCGAACGACACCACGGTCCATGCCGGCCGCAGATCGGCCATGAGGTTGCGCGTGCCGTCCACGGGGTCGAAGGCGATGCGCGGACCGCCGTGGTCGAAAGCGTCGAGCGCGATCGGGTCGCCCTTCGGTCCCGGACCGAGGTGACGCCAGCCGGCGTCCTCGGTCATGACCGAGAGCGGCGCGTCGCGCGCCACTTCGGTTTGCCAGGCGGCGATGCGCTCTTCCCCGGGAAGGTCGAGACCGTAGGTCCAGTCGCCGGCGCCGCGCGAGCGTGGTCGGGCGATGCGCTCGAGGTCTCCCGAGCCGTGCGCCTGGAGCAGGACGTCGCGTGTTGCAGCGCGGAGTTCGTCGCACAACGCGAGGAGCCGTGGGCGCCAAGCTCTCCAGGAAGGATCTTCGGCCATCGTGCGCGAGCGCCGCTTGCGCTCGATCGTCGCCGCCCGACGCGAGGGCGGGGGCTCATTGGAGCGAGCCGCGAACCTCGGGACAAGCGCTCTCGTTGGCCCGCTCGCCCGCGAACACTAAGCTCTTGGCCCGACTCCCGCCGGTCGACTCGTCGATCGGCGCGCCAACAAGCCCTCCATCGTCTGCCATGAGCACGCTGCGCGACGTCGTCATCATCGGATCCGGGCCGGCCGGCTACACGGCCGCGATCTACAACGCCCGCGCCAACCTGAAGCCGCTGCTCATCGACGGCATGCAGCCCGGGGGCCAACTGACGATCACCACCGACGTGGAGAACTACCCCGGCTATCCGGAGGGCATCCTCGGTCCCGAGATGATGGAGGACTTCCGCAAGCAGGCGGCGCGTTTCGGCACCGAGTTCGCGATGGGAGGGGTGAACGAGGTCGACTTCTCGAAGCGTCCCTTCCGCTTGACGACGGACTTCGACGAGTTCGAAACGCGGTCCGTGATCGTCTGCACCGGCGCGAGCGCGCGTCTCTTGGGCCTGCCGAACGAGGCCAGCGTGATGGGGCACGGCTTGTCGGCTTGCGCCACCTGCGACGGGGCCTTCTTCCCCGGCAAGGATCTCGTCGTGGTCGGTGGAGGGGACAGCGCGATGGAAGAGGCGACGTTCCTCACGCGCTACGCCCGCAAGGTCTCGATCCTGCACCGGCGCGAAGTCTTCCGCGCCTCCAAGATCATGCTCGATCGTGCCGAGAAGAACCCGAAGATCGAGTTCGTCCTGAACAAGGACATCGCGGGATACTTGACCGACGCGAAAGGGAAGCTCAGGGGGGCGCGCATACGCGACGTTCTGACGGGGGAGGAATCGGATTTCCCCTGCGACGGCCTGTTCCTCGCGATCGGCCACGTGCCGAACTCGAAGATCTTCGTCGGCAAGCTCGAACTCGATCCGAGCGGCTACATCCTCGTCCACGACGGCACGCACACGTCGGTCGAAGGTGTCTTCGCCGCAGGCGACATCGCCGACAAGCGCTATCGCCAGGCGGTGACGGCGGCCGGCATGGGCTGCATGGCGGCCATCGATTGCGAGCGCTGGCTCGAGGCGAACGCGGACTGAATGGAGAGGGGGAGGGAGCCCGAGCTCCCTCCCCCGTGCAAGACCCCGATTCGTTCCTCTCGGTCAGAGGATGTTCGCGGTCGGATTCCAGAGCGTGCGCTTGATGACGACCTGGTTCGGGTTCGCGATGTTCAACAGGTTGCGCAGACGTCGGTCGTAGTTGAGGCGCAGCCCGATCAGGTACTTGGAGCCGGGCACGTTGAGCGACGTGCCGAAGCCGGCCGGATTGTGGAGGCCGGGAAGCAGCATGCCGAGATCCGCGCACACGAGCGCACCGTTGACCTGCATCTGCCCCATCATCGACGTCAGGCGATTCACGATGCCGAAGATCGCGTTGTTGGTGTAGAGCAACGCGTCGACCTGCAAGGGCTTCCCGACCGGTCGATTGGAGACGAAGTAGTTGACCGAGACCTTGTACATGTCCTCGGTGATCCAGCCTCCCGTGGGAGAGATCTGCTGGTTGACGAACGGAGTCCCCAGAGTGCTCGCGTCGGTCACGAGCGCAGGATCCCATTCCATGGGAACCTCGAAGTCACCGACCCAGTTGTCGTGGACCGTGTCGAAGTACAAGCTCCCACCGTTGTAGATCGGTATCGCGTCGCCGGGTCCATAGGAGTAGTAGCGCGGGACGTAGGGATCACCGGTGACCGGGTGCGGCGGCACGTAGTGCGGGTTCGCCACGAGCGTTCCCATGGCGTCCCCGGGCAGCATCGGCTGCGTCTTCATCCACTCGCCGCGGTTGAAGAGCGAGATCTCCGCGAGCGAGAACGACCACTTGCCCAGCGCAGTGCCCTGTGCCGACGAGTCGCCGCTCACCTTCTGATTCGCACTGGGCGGACTCCAGCCGAACACGAGGTTCATGGGATCGATCGGCGTCAGCGAAGTCGGTCGCAGGTAGTCCCCGATCATGATGCTCCCGCCGGCGGAGATCGCGAGCTTGTTCTCCGTCACGCCGTCCGGGGCGATCCCGAACGTGCGATTCCCGTTGGCGTCGACTCCGTCGAGGTACTGCATGTCCGTCGGGACGTAGACGTTCCCGCGGACGATCAACGAGCCCGTGCCCTTCACGTAGCCGTTGATGATGACGTCGCCGTCGATCGCGATGGTGCCGTCGATGGTGATCGGATTGTTGAGCGTTCCGGTCAGGATCACGCTGCCGGCGACGGTTCGGTTGATGCTTCCCAGGTTGCCGGCCGTGAGCGCCGTGGAGTACTGGGGAACGGTGGTGATCGGCGGATCTCCCGGCGCGGTCACGTTGATGAAGCCGGCCGTGATGGCGCCTTCCGCTTGCAGCGAGGCCGCGAAGAACTCCTCGTTGTCGACGACCTTGTTGCCCTTGCCAGCGTTGGACGGCATGCCGGTGATCGGGTCGATTCCCCCGTCGTCGGCGATGGGTGGGGGGAACGAACTCGGCAATCCCCCGTCGACCATCTGGTTGTAGTACTGCGAGTAGTCCTGATAGAGGTTCTCCAGCGGTTGCGGCGGCGTACCGGCGGGGGAGAGCGGGGTGATCGTCGTTCCGCCCCAACCGTCCTGGACGATCTTCCCGGTGGAGTCGAACTCGAAGCTCCCCATCTTGATGTTCGCCCAATCACCGCTCGTGAAGGCGAGGCCGGCGTGATCGGTGACGGAGCCGCGCGTGTAGATCGTTCCCGCCACGACGCTGTCGGCGTCGTAGTCGTTGATGGATCCCATGGCTCCGTCCATGTTGTGGCGGAGCATGAGGCTCTCGAGCGTTCCGACCTTCACCCGGTCGAACGTCCCGTAGGCCAGCGGATCCGTGCTGAAGAAACGGTCCACGGAATCGACCTGCGTGTGGCAGAAGATGCAGTTGACGTTGTTCGAGAGGATTCCGTAGTCGAACCCGTCGAAGAGCGTCGGCTCGATCGTGTAGACCTGCTGCACCGCGCGGTTGAGGATCGGGTTGACGATGCCCGAACCGCGGTTCGTGCTGGCCGAGACCGTCAGGTAGAGCTGCGTGGAGTCGTTGACGTCGCGGCGGAACACCTGCAAGGCATCGATGTTCACGTTGTTGAACTCGGGGTTGCCGGACACGGCGCCCGGCACTCCCACGATCGCCAGGAGGTCCTCGCCTTCGGCCGCCTGAGGCGGGCCGCCGAGGCCGTTGTCTGCCACCCCGATCGAGTCGAGATAGGTCCTGAAGTTCGTGATGCTGCCCCCGTCCACCTGCGCGGCCATGGGCGACGCCCAATAGGACGACCACAGGTTGTCGGCCGCCAGGATCGCGACGCTCTCCACCGCGCTCGAGAGGCGGTAGTCGTCGTTGTAGTGATTCACCGACTTCGTTCCAGAGAGCCCCGCCGTCAGGAGCGCCAAGCCGAAGATCGCCAGCGTCGCGACGGTCACCAGGGTCACGACGAGGACAGACCCCTTCCGTCCGTCCGCCTGCGCGAGGTCCGTACGAATCCACCGTACTCGTTTCATGTCCCTTCCCCTTGTCCCCAGCCTGTCGCAGTCGTTCCGCGACTCCCCCACGGCGTCGCGTGGGAGGCGGCGCACCGCCCCCCCGTGTTTCGAGGCCGGCCGAGCCGACCCCGTGATTCAGCGTTTCAGAGCGCGTTCTCGTTGCGCAGGAACAGCACCGACTCCACGAACCTCACGATCGGGAGGTCGCTCACTCCGCGCCCGATCACGAACAGCCGGATGTGGAGCTGGCGCGAGTTCGGGTCCCAGAAGAAGATCGGGTCCTCGAAGCCGTCCGCGTCGAGATCGCTGCCCCAGTTGCAGCGCTCCTGCAGGATCGCGGTGGGGCCGAGCCCGAGGTCGTCGACGATGCCACCGGGGACGGCGGTGTCCCAGACGCGCCGGCGGAGCTGCCCGATGTCGAAGACGTCCACGGCATCGCCGTCTTGGTTGATGTCGTCGCCGGTGTCCGCTTCGCTGACGGTTTGGGACGGCACGAACTCGATCGCCGCCCAGCCGGTGATCCTGGACACGCCGCCGACCACGGCGCCCCACAGAATGTCCTCGCCGTTGAGGACGTTCGTCCCACCGGTCGGATCGACGGGTATCCGGTACGAGATGCCGGCGCCGCGGCCGCGGTAGAACACGGTCACGCCCTCCTCGTTGGCGCGCCCGTCGAAGGACGTCGCAGGAGGAGCCACTTGGTCGACGATCGGCTCCGCAAAACCGATCCACAGGATCTCCATGTTGATCGCGTGGGCCCCGTCCGGCGTGCAACCCCCGCCGCGGGTGAGCCCGTTGAACGCGCTCCCCGACGCATCCAACCCCGCATAGGCGACGATCTCTTCCTCGGGCAGCCCGCGGGAGAGCAAGAGCTGACCGAACTCGGGGAAACCGAGTGTGCCGCCCACCAGGATCTGCGCCGTATCGCCGGGGTTGAGCGGCGTGGTGAGGATCGCGCGCGGGCTGTCGATCAGCGACTCCGCGAGCTCGCGCTCGATCCGGTAGAGCATCTGCGTCGATTGGTCCTCGACCGCGGTGATGG
Organism: uncultured Planctomycetaceae bacterium; assembly: GCA_964413535.1. GTDB lineage: Bacteria > Planctomycetota > UBA1135 > UBA1135 > CAYPTB01. The sequence goes on from CAYPTB010000005.1 coordinate 5,762, forward strand.
AGAGCGTCGACCTGGAGAGGTTCGCGTCACGCTCCATGAGAGCGATCGACGAAACCATCACCACGACGAACAGAGACATCGCAACGGTGAGCTCGACCAGGGAGTAGCCGTACTTCGCCTTTGATTTTTTCACGGCGTCCTCGCTAGAAGCCGACCACGTAGAACGCGTGGTTCAGGTTCACGGTTCCCGACGCAGCTCGATAGCTGAGCCTGATGATCACCGGCAGGATGCGTGCATCCGCCGTCACGTCCGCGTCGAGCGCGTCCAGATCGCCGTTCAGGTCGCGCGGGAGTCCCAGCTCGACCCCTAGGGCGGCGTCCGTCAGGGTCTCGTCGGTCACGATCTGGATCGAACCGACCCGGCCGGCAGCTCCCACCGGGTCCAACCCTTCGACGTCGAACATGTCCCCGATGGTTCCCCCGGGGCCGTAGCGCAGGAGGACGTCCTGCACCCACGTCGCCGGACTGTTCTCCACCGTCGTGTACGAGAGGGAGTGGATCCGCTCCGCAACGGACCGGATCGCGTTGTGAGCGAGCGTGCGCTCGCGGTTCTGCCTGCGCAGCGCGTGCGTGCGCAGCGTCGCCGCGCTGATGCTCACGAGAGCGACCAGCAGCATCGTCATGGCGAGCGCCAGCTCGGCGAGGGTGAACCCGCCATGGCGCCGCGTGGACGTGCCGGCACCGCCGGCCCGTCGACCTTCCCGCTTCCACATGATCTTCCCTTCCAGGCGGCCGGTCGGCCGCTTCCCGCGGTCCCTCTCGGCCGGGGCTCGGTGACGACTGAAAGCGAAGCGGATCTTCCCTCGTCGTTGACGGAACGCGAACTCGGGCGGGCCTCGACCTGGAACGCCTTTCCGCGCTGCCCCGACCGATTCGAGTCGCAGGAGAGCGGAGCGAACATCGGCATCCGGAGCGCAGGTCCTGGAGTTCCTACCGGAGGACCGGAGCGACTGCGGCCGAGCGATTGAAAGACGGCCACTGCCCCGGCCACAATGCGCTCGGGCGCGCGCGCCGGGGTCGTCCGGCGGGGGATTGCGCGGAAGCGTTCGCGAACGCGAGCCCCCCGATCATGAGGATCTGTCTCGCCGTTCACGGATTCCCGCCCTACGAGCGGACGGGAGTCGAGAACTACACGAAGAGCCTCGCCGAGGCATTGGTCCGCGCGGGCCACGCGGTGAGCGTCTTCGCGCCGCGGCTCATTCCCGCGTTGCCGCACCTCGCCATGCGGCGCGAGGAGCGCAACGGCTACGCGCTCACGTGGATCGCGACCAATGCACCCCTGGAGAACCCCGGAGAGGTCCTGGATCCTCCCGGACTGGCGCGGCAGTTCGGCGAGTTCCTGGAGCACGAGCGTCCGGAAGTCGTCCACTTCCAGCACCTCGTGAAGCTCGGGACGTCGCTCGTCCTGGAAACGCATTCGCGTCGGATCGCCACCGTCTACACGGCGCACGACTACTACGCGCTGTGCCATCGCTACACGCTGCTCCTGCCCGATCTGTCGCGCTGCGACGTGATCGGCGACTCGAGCGCGTGCGCGCGTTGCGACCTGGCCCTCGGGCTGCTCGATCGCCGGGCGGAGCTCGGCGACTATCAGATGGGAGTGCTGCCGGGCCAACTCGACGCCGCCGCACGCGCGCAGCTCGCCGCGGTCCTCTCCGCGGAGACCGCGCGTGCGACGGTCGGCCCCGAGGAGCACGACGCGGCCGTCGCTCGCCGAGAAGAGCTCGATCGCGTCCGCCGCGAGGCCTTCCGATCGATCGATCTCGTCGTGGCGCCCACGCGCTTCCTGGCCGACCGTTTGATCGAGGGCGGGCTCGACGCGGAGCGCATCGTCCACCTCCCCTACGGCATCGATGCGGCGCCGCTCGCCGCCGTCGCACGCGAGCATCCGATTCGGCCCGACCCAGGGACGCCGCTGCGCATCGGATACTTCGGAGGCATCTCGAAGCACAAGGGCGTTCACGTGCTGCTCGAAGCGTTCAGGGGCTTGAGGCAGCCGGCCGAGCTCACCATCCACGGCTTCGGTACCGACGAGTCCTACCTGCGCTCGATCGAAGCGCTCGCTTCGGAGGTGGGTGCGCTGTTCCGCGGTCCCTACGAGAGCGAGGATCTGCCCGCGCTCATGGCCGAGGTCGATCTGGTCGTCGTTCCCTCGCTGTGGGTCGAGAACTACCCGATCGTGATCCGAGAGGCCTTCGCCGCCAAGCGTCCGGTCGTCGCCAGCCGCCTGGGCGCGCTCTCCGAGAGCGTGCGCGACGAGGTCGACGGTCTACTCGTCGAGCCCGGCGACGCCGAGGCGTTGCGAGCGCTGCTCGAGCGCTGTGTCGCGGAGGAGGGACTGCTCCCGCGGCTCGTCGCGCGCATCCCTCCCGTCCACGGGATCGACGACCAGGCGCGCGAACTCGTCCGTCTGTACGAGCCGCTCGTCGACGCGAACGAGGTCCGAGACCGCGACCTTCCCGAGAGCCTCGTCCCACACGTTCGCCGCTACGACGAGCTCGCCGCTCTGCCGACGAAGGAGCTCTTCCTGCGCGCCGTCCTGGGAACAGAGCGGTTGGCGCGGGGGCTGCTCGGAGACCGCGAATCGCGCCTCTCCGAGATCCTGTCGCGCTCCCTCGCGGGCGGTTCGCGCGTTCAAGACATGCTGCGCGACCGCAGCCGAGAAGCGGACTGGGTGCGGCGGACGCTCGCTGCCGAGGAGGGGGCTTTACGCGCGCTCGGCGAGAGGCTCGACTGGATCGAAGGCATCGCGCGCGACCGCGATGCGGCCGTCCTGCACCTCTCGAGTTCGCTCGAGGACTCCGTGTACGCACGCAAGACGCAGGAAGAAGAGCTCGTGTGGCTGCGCGGCTTGCTCGAGTCCAAGGAGCAGTCGGCGGCGGAGCGCGACCGCGATCGGGACACGAGCCTCGCGGGTCTCCGGGACGAGGTCACTTGGTTGCGCGGAGTCCTGGCTGCGAAGGACCAGGAGATCGCGAGCCTCTTGGGGGAGCGCGACTGGAGGCAGGGCATGGCGGAGAGCCGCGGCGCGGCGTTGGACGCCACCCTGCGCGCCGTGGGCGAGGCGCGCGCGGCTCTGCAGCTCGACTCCGGCTCTGTGATCGTCGACCGCATTCGTGACGAGTGGGACGGGATCCTGCGGGCGGTCGAAGTCGCCCTGGGTTCGAGAATCGAGGGGGGTTCGGATATCGACGGGGGTTCGGAGGGCGACTCGCCCGCCGTGCGCTCGCAGCGACTGCTGAGCGAGCTCGAGCGACTGGCCGAGGAGCTCGGATGGCGCCGAGCCGAGATGCACTGGCTCGTCGAGCGCACGCGTCGCTCGCGTTTCGGCGCGTTCCTGGCTGGACGTCTGCTGAGCCCGCGGATCGGCGCTTGGCGCCAACGCTCGAGCGACGGAGAAGGGTTCCCGTGACGCGGCCCGTCTCGATCGTCCTTCCGTGTCTCGACGACCGCGAGCTCCTCGCGGCAAACCTGCCGCCGCTGCTCTCGGAGGTGGATGCGCGCGCGCTGGGCGACGAAGTGCTCGTCGTCGACGACACGGGTGCGGACGTGCTGTCCGAGTGGCTGGCTCAGGAGTTTCCCGGGTGCCGCGTGCTCGCGCGCGACCGGAACGGTGGCTTCGCCAAGGCGCTCTTCGACGGCGTCACGGCTGCGCGCCACGAGCTAGTCTTCTCCATGAACCCCGACGTGCGCGTTCGGCCTGGTTTCCTCGATCCGCTCGTCGCCTGCATCTCCGACCCCGACGTGTTCGCGGTGAGCCCGCGCGTCCTGCTCCACGGCGGGGAGAAGATCGAGTCGATCACCGCGCTCGCCGTTTCCGAAGGTCTGGTCGATATCCGACAACCCGGTCTCGAGGAAGGCCATGCGTGCGACGTCGGGCGTCCCCGGCCGATCGCCTTCGCCGTGGGGGGGACTTGTCTCCTCCGGCGCTCCGACTTCCTCGCGGGCGGCGGGATGGATCCCCTGTACGAGCCCTTCTACCTGGAGGACCTCGACCTGTGCTTCGCCGCCTGGCGGGCGGGAAGGAAGGTCCTCCACCAGCCGGCATCGGTCGTGGAGCACCACCACCGCGGCACGATCGGAAAGCTCGTGGAGACGAGCTACGTTCGCGCGGTGATCGAGAAGAACCGGCTGCTCTTCCAATGGAAGTTCCTCGACGATCCGAAGCTCATCGAGGAGCACGTCGCGGCGCTCCACCGCAGGGTGGTCGACGCCTGGTTGGCCGATCTGCGCGACGAGCTCGTGTGGGCCGTTCTCGCGCTCGAGCAGCTCGACCAAGTGCTCGCCGCGCGCGCGCGACTCGCGCGACCGAAGCTGTCGTTCGAGGAGATCGTGGAGATCTCGAGCGGAGCGGGTTAGCCGAGGGCCGCGGCGCGAGCCAAGATCGCCTCCAGGCTCTGCATGTGGAGCGCCTGACCGAATTCCCGCTGGTGCTTCTCGCGGCCGCGCTCACCCATGCGGCGCGCGAGCTCGAGATCCGTGATCAAGCGCTCCATCGCGTGCGCCAGCGCGCGCGTGTCCTTGCGCGCGACGAGCAAGCCCGTCGCTTCGTCTTCGAGCCATTCGGGTATGCCGCCCACGGCGAAGGCCACGACGGGTCTTCCATGCGCGTAGGCCTCGATTCCGACCAGGCCGAAGGGCTCGTTCCACACGGACGGACACACGACGACGTCGGCGCGCGAGTAGAGCGTCTCCATGGCCGGCGAATCGAGCCAGCCCGTGAAGTGGACGCGGTCCAGGAGACCTGCCGCGCGCGCTTGCTCGCGCAACAGCTCCTCACCGGGGCCCGAGCCGGCGATGACGGCGCGGAAGGGGACCGCGAGCCGCGCGAGCGCCGTGAGCAAGAGGTCCAGACCCTTGTCGGGCAGGACGAGGCGCGCCGGCGTGAAGAGCAAGGGAGCGCTCGAAGCGGCGAGGAACTGCTCCGTCGCGGCGGGGAGCGATCCCGCGGGCTGCGCGGCCGTGTTGGAGCGCGTGAACTGGTACAGCACCGAGGTGCGATCGGGCGTGAAGCCCACGCGCAGGAGCTCGTCGCGCATGTAGCGCGAGTTGGTCAAGAGGCGCGCCGTCGCGTGCTGCGCGACCTCCACCTCGCGCATGCGGTGGCCGAGCGCGTGGAGCGGCTCCACGACGCGCCGCGTGTGCATGGCGCGCTTGAAGCAGTCGCAGCCGCCGCGCAGGTAGTAGCTCTCCAGGCAGGCCAGGCCCATCGGGGCCGCGCACAGCTCCCCGTCGTCGAGGTTCTTGTTCAGGCCGGGGCAGAAGAGCGTGTGGTCGTGCACGTACAGGACGAGCGGCGCGTGGGCGCCGAGGACGGCGAGCGTGTCGGCGTCGTGCAGCGATTGCAGGTAGACGACGTCGGGCGCCAGACGCCGGACGGTCGCAGCGAGGGCGGCCGAGCGCGCGTGCGAGAGCTTGCCGGTCCCCAGGTCGGCCTCCGGGGCGACCTCCTCGACGGCGTCTGCGAGGAAGCTCGCGTCCGGCGCCGAGCGGCACAGGACGGAGACCTGGTGACCGCGCTCCACGAGGGCCGGGATGACGACCGAGGCGTAGCGCTCCGTTCCGCCGACCAGGCCGAACGTGTCGATGCCGAAGAGAACTCGCACGGTGCCCCTCGCCGCGGCGAGCTAGCTCCCGATGCTCAAGAGGAACTCGGCGTTCACGCGCGTCTTCTTCATCTTCTGGAGCAGCATCTCCATCGCCTCGACCGGATCCATCTCGTTGAGGACCTTGAGCAACATCCAGACGCGCTTGATCTCCTCTTCGTCGAAGAGCAGCTCTTCCTTGCGGGTTCCCGAGCGGTTGATGTCGATGGCGGGGAAGATGCGGCGGTCGGACAGCCGGCGGTCGAGCACGAGCTCCATGTTCCCCGTGCCCTTGAACTCCTCGAAGATGACCTCGTCCATCTTCGAGCCTGTCTCGACCAGCGCCGTTCCGAGGATGGTCAGCGAGCCGCCGCCCTCGATGTTGCGCGCTGACCCGAAGAAGCGCTTGGGGAACTGCAGCGCGGTCGCTTCGATGCCGCCCGAGAGCAGCTTCCCGTTGCTGGGCGCCTCGTTGTTCGAGGCGCGTGCGAGGCGCGTGATGGAATCGAGCAGGATCGCCACGTCGCGCCCCGCCTCGACCATGCTGCGCGCCTTGTCGATGACCATCTGCGCGACCTTGAGGTGCCGCGCGGCGGGCTCGTCGAACGTCGAGCTGACCACCTCGTGCCGGTCGCCCGGGATCGAGCGCTCGAAGTCGGTCACCTCCTCCGGCCGCTCGTCGATCAGCAGGATGATCAGGTGCACGTCGGGCGCGTTCGCCACGATGGAGTTGGCGATCTGGTGCAGGAGCACCGTCTTCCCGGTGCGCGGCGGCGCCACGATCAGCCCGCGCTGACCGCGCCCGACGGGCGTGATCAGGTCGGCGATGCGCATCTCCATCGGGTTGTCTCGACCACCCTCGAGGATCAGCCGCTGCTCGGGGTAGAGCGGCACGAGCTCGGTGAACGGCGTTCGCGTGGCCGCATTCTCCGGATCCTCGCCGTCGATCGTGACGATGCGCGTGAGGGCGAAGTAGCGCTCGCCCTCGCGCGGCACGCGCAGCTCGCCGTCGAGCGTCATGCCGGTGCGCAGCCCGTAGCGCTGCGTCAACGAGGGCGGGACGTAGACGTCCTCGCCGGAAGCGAGATACGAGTAGTGACTCGAGCGCAGGAAGCCGTGACCGCCGTGCATGCTCTCGAACGTGCCCGTGGCCGTGACCGGGATGCGCTTCAGCAAGCGCTGGGACGCGATCTCCCAGATGACGCGCTCGCGCCGCTGTCCGCGCACGTTCTCCACCTTCTCGTCGTCCGCGACGCCGTAGAGATCGGAGAGCGTCATCGCCGAGAGCTCGGTGTAGGAGAGCGATTTCGGCTTGGTCTTGCGCTTGGGCTGGGGAAGCGAGTCTTCGAGCTCGCGTAGCTGGTCCTCGTTCAGATCGGCCGGCAGGGCTTCGTAGTCGACCCGCACCGGCTCGTAGGGACGCACCAGGGTGGCCGTGCCGGCGCCGGCGCTCTTCTGTCCGCCGAAGTGCTGCTTGTTGCGCTTGCGCTTCTTGTAGGGCATTGGGATCGGGTAGGGGGTGCTGGCGATCGCTGGGATCTCGGCCGAGGAAACGATCGGACAAGGCCTAGTCGAAGCCGAGCGTGCGCCGGAGCGAGGCCGTGGCGGCCTCGAAGTCGGCCAAGTTCGTACGATTCGAAATCACGTAGTCGGCACGTCTCTCTTTTTCCGCGAGGGAGAGCTGCGCGGCCTCTCGCCGTCCGAGTTCGCCCGCTTGCCAACCACGCGTCGTCCGCGCCCGTCGCTCTCGTTCGGCGTCGTCTGCATCGACGAAGACGAGGACGTCGCAGGCCCGAGCCAATCCGTGCTCGGCATCGTTCTCGACGAGGAGGGGGACGTCGAGGACGATCGGGGACCTGCCGGCGGCGCGCGCGTCGGCGATCGAGGCCAAGATCCTGGCACGAATCAGCGGGTGGGTCCAGGCTTCGAGGGCTTTCCGGTCCTCTGCGTCGGCGAACACGCGCTGCGCCAGGAATTCGCGGACCACGCGCCCGTCGGGTCCGATCGCCTCCTCACCGAAGCGCTCGCGCACGCGGACCACGACGTCCGGCGCCGCGAGCGCTTCGCCCGCGAGAGCGTCGGCATCGATGGTGATCCCGGTGCTCCCGGCGAGCAGCCGAGCCGCCAGGGACTTCCCCGAGGCGATCCCGCCCAGGACACCGATCAAGAGCGGGGGGCGCGTGGCGTCGTGCGTGCGTCGATCGACGGCAGGGGACGGGGGCGATTCGGGCTCCAACGTGGAGGAGGGGATCGCGGCGAAACCCGGCCCCTTCATCGGGATAGGGTCCAGGCCGCGAGTCCGCGGAACAAGCTAGGGACCCCACTCTGCCGGTCAAGCCGCCGCTCCCCCCTTGCCGGATCGCCACTCGGTGGGGTATGCCCTTGGCCCCCTGTGCCTTCGAGAGAGACCGGGCCCCGCCGCTCGCGCGGTGGCGCCCGCGGCCCAACCGAGACCATGCCATGACCCGTTCCAACCGAGGGGCCGCCCGCGTGAGCGTCGTCTGGATGATCACCGTGATCGTCCTCTTCTTCGCCGCCCTGGCGTTCGCCTTCGTCGCCAGCACCGATCTCGAGCGGGCGCGCGCGATCCAAGCGCAGGCCACCACGGAGCGTGACGACTCCGTCCAGCAGTTCCAGGTCGAAGCCGACCGCGCGCGCGCGATCTCGGCCGCGACCGGGTGGTTCGATCCGGCGAGCGCCGACCCGCGCACGAACCTCGAAGCCATGGCCACGTCGGTCGAGAGCTTCAAGGACGGGATCGGCATCACCCAGTCCGCACCCAAGACGCTCGAGCAACTGATGCCCCTCGCGATCGACGCGTACCGTCGAGCGATGGACGAGATCGCGGCGAAGCAGAGCCGCATCACGACGCTCGAAGGGGAGCTGCAACAGGCGCGCACGACGGTCACGGACATCACCCAGCGCAAGGACGCCGAACTGGCCCAGGTGCGCCAGCAACTCGCCGACCTGACCATCAAGTACGGGGAGAACGAGCGCGACGCCATCAGCCGTCTCACGGCGAGCCAAGCGCGCTACGCGGAGCTCGACACGGAGAGTCGCGCGGCGCGGGCGGAGTTCGAAGAGTCCGCCAAGGCCGCGGAGAAGGTCCGCTCCAACCTCGAAGCCCGCAACAACACGCTCATCAACGACCTGAGCTTCAAGAAGCAGCCCGACTTGCCCGACGGACGGGTGCTGGCGGTTTCGAGCGGCTTGTCTCTCGCCTGGATCGACATCGGCGCCAACCAACGGCTCGCGCGCGGAACGCGCTTCCGCATCTACGCTCCGGGGGCGAAGAAGGTCGCGAAGGGTTGGGCGGAGGTCACCGACCTGCGGCCCACGATGGCGGAGGTGCGCATCTCGGACGACGATCCCTTCGATCCCGTGGCTCCGGGCGACGTGATCGTCAATCCCGTCTTCTCGCCTACCGGCGAGCGTCATGCCGTGCTCGCCGGCCGCTTCTCGACTCCCTCGGAGCGCGAGCTCATCGCATTGCTCGGCCGCATGGGAATCCAGGTCCAACCGAAGATCGACGTCGAGACCGACTATTTGATCATCGGGTCGGCGGTCTACACGGACGAGGACGGTGAACCCCTCGACGAGCCGCTCCAACCGTCGGAGCTCGAGGTCTATCGCGAGGCCGAAGGACGCAGCGGGATCGAGATCGTTCCGGTGCAAGACCTGCGCGACTACTTCGTCTTCTGACCGAGTCTCGGGGCGTTCCAGGGCGGCTCGCAATCCGCTGCCGCGGCAACTAGGCTCCGCCGGAGGGGCGTCCGGGGATGTCGGAAGAGGAATTCGAGCACACGCGCATGACCCTCGGCGAGCACCTCGCCGAACTGCGCTCGCGGCTGCTCAAGGGATTGGCTGTCGTCCTGCTCGCGTTCATCGGGGCGTGGATCGCGTACGAGCCGATCTCCGCCTTGGCCATGCGGCCGTTCGACGAGGCGGTCGTGCGGATCAACGCGCACTGGGAGGAGGTGTACGCCGAGCGCGTGGCCGCAGGCGAGGACCCGCTTTCCTTCTTCACGTCCGCCGATCCAAAGACTCGGGAGCTGCGCGAACGGTTCCGCGTCGGGGACAGGCTCACCGCGATCTCGCCCACGGAGGGCTTCACGTTCATCCTGCGCATCTGCTTCTACTTCGCGCTCTTGGCCGGGGGCCCGGTCCTCCTCTGGCAGCTCTGGCAGTTCATCAGCGCCGGCCTCTACCCCAACGAGCGCCGCGCGGTTCTGCGCTACTTCCCGTACAGCGTCGTGCTCTTCGTCGTCGGCGTCCTCTTCGGTTACTACGTGATGGTTCCATTCGCGATGTACTTCCTGGGCATCGCCTTCGACACCGACGTCGTGCAGCCCCAGTACCGACTCGAGGATTACTTCTCGCTCTTGTCGGCGCTCTGCCTCGCGCTCGCGTTGGTCTTCCAACTGCCCGTCTTCATGACCTTCGCGGCGCGGCTGGGCCTCGTCACGCCGAAGCAGATGTCGAGCTCCCGCGGGTACTTCATCGTCGGTGCGTTCGTCGTCGCCGCGATCCTGACTCCGCCGGATCCCTACACCCAGTCCATGATGGCGATCCCGATGGTGGTCCTGTACGAGGTCGGGATCCTCGCCGCGCGGATCAGCGCTCGACCGCGCGAGGTCCCGCGATGAAGCCGGCTGCGGCCGGGAGGGCGGCTGTCACCGCTGGCCACGCGGCCGTCCTCGCGGTCGGAGACGAGCTGCTCGGGGGCGGGACGCTCGAGAGGAACTCCGCCGCCATCGCGGCCGCCCTGGTCGAGCTCGGGATCGAGGTTCGATCGGTGCGCGTCGAGCGCGACGACGAAGAGCCCGTCGCGCGCGCGTTGGCGGAGCTCGCGCGTTCGGTGCGCTTCGTCTTCGTCACCGGGGGGCTGGGTCCGACGCTCGACGACGTCACGCGCCATGCCGCGGCGCGCGCGACGGGGGTCGAGCTCGAGGAGTGCCCCCGCGCGCTCGCGGAGGTCGCGCTCTGGTGGCGCGAGCGCGGCGAGCCGATGCCCGAGGCAAATCGGCGTCAGGCGCTCTTGCCGCGCGGCTCCGTGCGCCTGCCGAACCGCGCCGGCACGGCGCCCGGCTTCCGCCTGGAGCTCGGGTCCGCCGTCGTGTTCGCGCTCCCCGGCCCGCCCGCGGAGATGCGGGACATGCTCGAGCGCGAGGTCCTCCCGTGGCTTGCCGCGCGGGTCGCTGTCTTGCCGCTGGGGCGCGCCGACTTCCACCTGTTCGGCCTCTCCGAGAGCCACTTCGCCGAGCGCGTCGGCGATTGGATGGCTCGCGGCGCGAACCCCGAGGTCGGCGTCACGGCGAGTCGCGGCGTACTCTCCGTCCGCATGCGTGCGCGTGCGGCCACGCGTGAGGAGGCGGAACGCGTGCTCGCGGAGCGCGTCGAAGCCTTTCGAGAGCGTTTCGAGGAGCACATCTTCAGCGAAGTCGGTCCAGCCCTCGAGCACGCCGTCGGGCGCGTGCTCCTGGAACGGCGCATCTCCGTGAGCGTCGCCGAATCCTGCACCGGAGGACTCGTCGCCGGGATGCTCACGTCGGTGCCGGGGATCAGCGCCGTGCTCGAGGAGGCCTTCGTCACCTATTCGGACGAGGCCAAGACACGCCGTCTGGGCGTCCCGCACGAGCTCATCGCGGGGAGCGGCGCCGTATCGTCCGAAGTCGCAGCAGCGATGGCACGCGGCGCCGCGCAGATGAGCGGCGCCCGGCTCACGGTGTCGGTGACGGGGATCGCGGGACCCTCCGGAGGCACGCAGGAGAAGCCCGTCGGGCTCGTGTGGTTCGGCGTGTGCGCCGACGGGCGGGTCGAGACCTGCTCCCGGCGCTATCCGGCGCGTTCGCGCGCCTTCGTTCGCGACCTGGCCGCTCGCTCTGCATTGCACTTGCTCTGGACGCACGCGCCGGGCGGTAGGCCCCGACCCGAAAGGCGGGCTCCGTCGGCGCATTGATCGATCGGACCCGGGCTGTTAGCTTCCCCCGCCCTCGCGCTACCCCGTGGTGTAATTGGCAACACAACAGGTTTTGGTCCTGTCTTTCCAGGTTCGAGTCCTGGCGGGGTAACCAGCTCTTCGATCCCAGGCGGAGCGTGTCAGCGAGATCCGGCCTCGGAGTCGATGTAGCCCGTGTTCTCCAAGTCGCGCCGCAGGGCGGGGGGTAGCTCGGCCGGCGCTCCGAGCTCCGCGGCGCGCGCATCCAACCCAAGCCAGAGAGCGCGCGCGGCCCGCAGCCGCGGATCGTTGCGGTCGAGCGCGCCGGATTGGCGCGGCGCTTGTTCGCGCGGGTCCAGCGCGAGGTCGTAGACGAAGATCTTCCCGCCGTCCTCGTCGGTCTGGCGGATGAGCTTGTAGTCCCCCGCGTGCACCGCGCGAATGGTCTCGAGGTGCAGTTCCTCCCCCGCGCGCAGGTACGAGCGTTCGAGGGGCAGCTCGCGTCGCTCGAGATCGCCCGAGAGCGCGAGACGCAGGCTCTCGCCGTAGAACGGCTGCGGCGCGTCGAGGCCGCACAGGTCGAGGATCGTCGGTGCGACGTCGACGAGGCTCACGGGAACGTCGATCGTGCGGCCCCCGTCGATCAGCGGGGGATAGCGCAGGATCAACGGGATCCGGACCACTTCCTCGTAGAGCGAGTTGCCGTGTCCGAGCATGTTGTGCTCGAGGAACTCCTCGCCGTGGTCGGCGGTGAACACGATCAGCGTGTCGTCGAGGCGCCCGCACGCCACGAGGCGGTCGAGGATGCGACCCACGTTGTGATCGGTGAAGCGGATCTCGCCGTCGTACAAGGACACGATGCGGCGCAGCTCGTCGGGCTTGGGCGGGTTGCGGTCCGTCGAGCGCCCGTCGATGTCCGATCCGTCCGCTCGACCGCGATAGCCCGGGTAGAAGAGGTCGAACTCCGGCGGCGGCTCGTAGTCGTAGTGCACGTCCCACAAGTGCACGAACGCGAAGAAGCGTTCCTCCGCCGCGACCCCTTCGAGCCACTCCGAGAAGGCGGCGACGACGGTCGGACCGGAGATGCCGCGATGCGAGCCGTCGTGGACGGCCTTGAGGTCCGTGCGCTTTTCCGAGAGCTCCCCGTCGTCCATCCCCGCGTGAACGCCGAACAGCGCATCGCCGTCGGTGACGCGGCTCGTGGAGCAATCCACGTACGCTTCGAAGCCGCGGCCGAACCCGAAGAACGGGTGCAGGTTCGGACCCGACCAGAAGCCCGCGGTCCGCCAACCGGCGTCGCGGAAGGTCTCCGCCAGCAGGGTGTGCGAGGCGGAGAGCGGGAAGCCGGTCTCGCGCACGCCGTGCAGCTCGTTCGGGAGACCCGTGAGCATCGACATGTGCGCCGGGAGCGTCCAACTCGTCGTCGAAACGGCGCAGGTGAAGCGCGTGCCCGAGGCGGCGAGCATGCGGTCCACGATCGGCGAGGTGTCGAGCTCGGGCCGCGTCGGACTGCGGTAGCCGTAGCACGACAGATGGTCCGCGCGCAGGCTGTCGACGCTGATGAGCAGGACGCCGGTCGGGGGCTCGGGGACGTCGTGGGAGCACGCGCAGCACGCGAGCGCGAGTGGAAAGAGGAGGATCGGCGACTTCACGGGCGGCTGCTCGTGCGCTCCATCCTACGCGACGCGGGAGTGGGGAGCGCGGCGGCCACCGGTGCTCAAGCGGGCTCGAGCGTGTGCAGCCGGCGCGAGCGCTCGTACGCGGCTTTGACCGTCTCACGGTGTTCGGAGGGCACGCGCTCGATGAACGCTCGAGCGGCGGCGGGATCGAGGCGGAAGGCGAGGTAGACGTTGTAGCCGAGTCCCCGGTACCACGCGTCGGGCGTCGAGCGACCTCGCACCTGCGCGAGGTCCTTCTCCAGGCGCTCGGGTCGGACGCCCCAACCGTTCCCGCGCCCGATGGCCTCGATCAGGATGCGCCGCGTGCGCGGAGGACTCGCCGAGACGAAGGCGAGCGCCTTCCAGACGTCGTCCTTCGCGACTTGCAGGCAATAGGGCCCGAGGCCCAACAGGAAGTCCTGCCAGTGCTCGGAGTCGACCGCCGCGAGGACGTCGACGATCTCCGCCAAGGTGAGCTCGGTCCTACGGAACACGGCTTCGGCCGCGCTCGAGCGCAGGATCTCGGGGTCGGGTTCGTCGAACGCGAGCAGCACGCGGAGCTTCTGCTCGGGATCGCCCTCGAGGTGTTTCGTGAACTTGGCGAAGTAGCCTGGATAGGTGTAGCCCTTGCACGCGAAGAGGAGCCTCGTGTTCGCACGCAGCTCCGCGGGGCGGCCTTCCTGGATCGCCCGCCTCGAAGCGTCCGCGCCCGCCACGGCGAGCAGCGCCAGCAGGACGCCGCCGGCCCGGCGCGCCGCCTTCGTATCGGCCGAGCGCAGGGCTCCGACGAGCGCGGCCGTGAGCACCGTACCGAAGCACCAGAAGGGCGCGAGGCGCAGCAGTTGGAAGTGGTGGACGACTTCGCCGACGGCGAAGGGACTCGCCGCGTAGACCGCGGCGAACAGCGCGAGGTAGGCGAGGATCGCCAGAGCCGCGCGTGCCGCGCGATCGTGGCGCAGGCGAGCGACGATGAAGGCTCCCGCGATCGGCAGGGTCATGCGCAGGGCGAGCAAGGCGCTCTCGAGGAAGCCGCGACCCGCGCTCAGCGACGTGGCGAACTCGTGGAGCGTGGTGCGGACCGATGCTTCGCGTGCGGCTTCTTCGAAGAGCGGCGTGCCGTGGATGTCGAAGATCGCGTTCCCGACCGAGATCCACATCCAGAAGAAGGGTGCGGCGCCGAGGAAGACACCCCAGGCGCAGAAGAGCCAGCGCGATTCGCGTAGAGCGCTGCGCGAGAGAAGTGGGACGAGCAGCGCCAGGAAGAGCGAGGCGGGAAGCGTCAGGAAGCTGAAGAACGCTCCGAAGCCGCACGACAGGCCGAATGCCAGCGCCGCCGCGCGCGTGGGAGCTCGGTCGAGCGCGAGTCGCAGCGCGAAATGGAAGGAGAGCAGCAGGAACAGCGAGGACTCGTAGTGGATGCCGAGGTTCAGGAGCGAGAGCTTCTGGAACGCGCTCGGCGCCAACGTGTACAGGAGGGCGAACGCGTGCGCCGCGCTGCGACCGAAGTTCCGTCCGACGAAGGCGACGCCCACGAGCGCGATCGCGAGGTTCACGGTCAAGGACACGAGCGAGTGCGCGAAGAGGTTCTCGCCGACGAGCAGGAACGCGAGCGCAGTCAGATGGCTGATCGCGAAGCCCCCGCCCTCGTAGTAGTGGTACGCGAGCTGGTGACGGGGCACGGGCAGTCCGTCGAGGAGGGCCTTCGCCGCCGCGCCCTTCTCGAGCACCTCTCCGTAGAAGAAGACGTCGGCGAGGGACAGCACGAGGAGCCCCTTCACGGCGATCACCAGGATCGCCGCGAGGAGATACGGCGCGGCGCGGTGAAGGAGCGAAGTCTCGAGTGCGCCCGACCGCGCTTCCGTGCCCTCCTTCATGACTTCGATCCTAGTTCTCCCACGAGAGGCGGCGGCATCAGTACCCGAGCGCCTCCAGGCGACGCACGCCCTCCGGGTCGTCGCGTTCGAGGTCCGCGCGCCGTTGCTCCAGGATCAGGCCGAGCTGGGCGAGTTCGCGATCCGCGGCCGTGAAGCCTGCGAGATCCTCGCGCAACCGTGCGAGCGGAGCGGCGGGCGGGGGGTTCCGGGCGAGGTTCTCGGTCTCGCCCGGATCGCGCGCGAGGTCGTAGAGCTCCTCGGCGACGACGACCAGGCGTCCCGGGATCTCGGGATGCTTCGCAAGGCGTCGAATGAGCTTCCAATCCCCCCGTCGCACGCTCTTGTGCTGCACGCTCCCGGACAGGTCGGCGCGCTCGATCTTTTCGCTGAACACGGGCGTCGTGCTCGGTCGGTCCGCGAGCACGAGGTCCTTCCGTGAGCGTCCCGCGAACGGCGCAGGCTCCGGCTGGAGCGCCGGGAGGTCGACGAGGTCGAGCAACGTCGGGCCGAGGTCGACCAAGGACAGGTCGCCGTGCCGCAGGCCCGCGGGGACCTCGAAGCGCAGTGAGTTCGGCAAGCGCACGAGCAGCGGCACCCGGCACGTGACCTCGTAGGTGTAGAAGCCGTGCTCGAACCAGTACAGGTGCTCGCCCAGGCTCTCGCCGTGGTCGGAGGTGAGAACGATCAACGTGTCGTCGAGCATGCCGCACGCGTCGAGGGCGTCGAAGAGCCTGCCGAGCTCCGCGTCGACGTAGCGGATCTCGCCGTCGTAGAGGTCGCGCACGCGCGCCAGGTCGACACGGCCGTCGGGGCCCCGGGCTTCCTCCGGAACGTTGTAGTCGGCGAGCCGCGGGGAGTGCAGCGGATCGTCGGGGAACGTCTCGGGCAGCCAATCGGGTTCGCCGGGGGAGAAGCGGTGCTCCCCTGGAGGATCGTAGACCCCGTGGGGATCCATGTAGTGCAGCCAGCAGAACCACGGCGCGCGCTCGCCGTCCGTCGCCGCGAGCGGATCGTAGAGCTCCAGCGCGGCGATGGCCGCATCCGTGAGCGACGTCGCGCGCCGCTGCGGCACGTCGTCCGGCGGAACGCCGAGCGTGTCGGGCAGCGTTTCGTCCCAGGTGTCGAAACCGCGCGCGAGTCCGGAGCGCTCGTCCGAGAGGACCCAGTTCCCGACGATCCCGATCGTCCGGTAACCCGCCGCGCGGAAGCGCTCCGCGAGCACGGGCACGTTCCGATCGAGCGGCAGCGCGAGGTCGCGCACGCCGTGGTCGTGGGGATGAAGGCCGGTCAGGAGCGACGCGATGGCCGGGGTCGTCTTGGCCCGTGGGGACTGTGCGTGCGTGAAGATCAAGGCCTCGCGAGCGAGGGCGTCGATGCGCGGAGTGGTGGGGCGGGCGTAGCCGTAGAGCGACATGCGGTCCTGGCGCAGCGTGTCGATCGTGACGAGCAGGACGTCGGGCCGCGACGCTCCGGAGCAGCCGGCGGCGAGGAGCGCGGCGGAGGCGAGGAGAGGGGGGAGCGAGCCCTGGGACGAGCATGCGGGCGGGGGCATGGCGGGCTCTCTCACGGCCGTCTGTCGGCGGCCTACCGGTGTTCGCGCGCCGGCGGGACAAGGTATCAGCGGCGGTGGACGAATTCCGGCGCTCCGAACCACGCCCGGCGCGCGTCGGCATGCTCGCGCTCGGCGTCGTCGAGCTCGCCGGGGACGAGCTCGATCGCGAACGTGCGCGCGAAGGCGATCGCGATCCTCCGGGCGAGCTCTTCGTGTCCGAGGTCGGGCGCCGCCGTCGCGACGGTCGCCACGCCCGGTTCGAGCGCGGCCGTGCGGAGCTTGATGGAGCCGTGGTGCAGGACCCGGCCCGCGCGGCGGCGCTGGGCCGAACCCACGCCCTTGCGCTCGTCCCACGCGAGGTCGAGAGGGGTCGAGTGATGGAAGCACATCCCCGTGTCCGCGCGATCGGAGCGGAGAGCGCGCGACGCTCGGAGCTCGGCCGCGATCCCGAGCTCCGCGAGCACGCCCGACAGGACCGCGTGGACGTGGGCGTAGGACTCGCGCAGCGTCCCGCGATAGAGCGGGTGATCGAGCGGCGCGGCGATGGAGAAGGTCAGCTCGTTCGCGTGATGAATGGCTCCGCCGCCCGTCATGCGACGCACGACCGCCGGCGCGATGCGGGCGGCAGGCACGTCGGCGATGCGCTGGAAGTAACCGAGGCTCAGGGCTTCGGGCTCCCAGGTGTAGAAGCGCAGCGCGGGTCGCGGATCCGTCGAGACGAGGAGCGCCTCGTCGGCCGCCATGTGGAAGCCCGGATCGCCCCCCCAGTGGTGGAGGAGCCGCCAGGTCTCCGTCAATGTTGCTCCTGCGAGAGGAGCTCCTCGTACTCCGCCGCGTCCATCAGCCCGTCGAGGCTCTTCACGTTGGGTTTGATGCGCACGAGCCAGCCCTCCTTCCACGGGTCGCGCGACAGGATCTCGAGGTGGTCCTCGATCGCGCTGTTCACCTCGGACACGGTTCCGGCCACGGGCGAGTTCAGGTCGGAGACGGCCTTCACGGACTCGATCTCGCCGAACGTCTCGCCGACCTCGAGCATGCGACCCGGCTCGGGCAGGTCGCAGTAGACGAGGTCGCCCTCGTTGCCGCTGCAGAGCTCGTTCACGGCGAAGTCCGTGATGCCCACGAGCATCGTCTCACCGTCGATCTTCACCCACTCGTGCGTCTTCGTGTACTTGCGGTCGCTGGGGCGCATGCCGTTCCTCTGCCGTTCCTCTAGGGGGGGGTTGGTCTCGACCTCTGGCTCTACTTCCTCGTGCGTGAGTAGAAGGGAAGCTCCTGGACTCGAGCCGTCTGGCGCTTGCCGCGGACGTCCATCTCGAGCTCGCGTCCCGGCTCGTCGAATCCGAGGTCGACGTAGACCGAGGCGATGTTCGTGTCGAGCGTGGGCGAGACGCTCCCGGAGGCCACCCTGCCCACGCGCGCCGAGCCGTGGAACAGCTCGTAGCCCTGGCGGGGCACGCGCGGGCCGGCCGTCGTGATCCCGACCAGGCGTCGCTTCGGCGCGGCCGCGATGCGCTCGAGGGCCGCGCGTCCCATCCAGTCGCCCTTCTCGGGGGCGAACGACACGCCGAACGCGAGTCCCGCTTCGATCGGATTGTGCTCGGCGTCGATCTCGTGCCCGTACAACGCCATCCCGGCCTCGAGCCGCAACGTGTCGCGCGCCCCGAGCCCGATCGGTCGCAGACCGTGCGCCTTGCCGACTTCGAGGAGAGCGCTCCACACGCGCGGCGCCTCGCGGTCCGCGAAGTAGATCTCGAAGCCGTCCTCGCCCGTGTACCCCGTGCGGCTGATGCGTACGTCGCGCAGCCCGCAAACCGTGCCGAAGCCGAAGCGGTAGTACTTGAGCGCCGCGAGGTCGACGCCCTCCGTGAGCTCGAGGAGCACGGCCTGCGACGCGCGGCCTTGGAGGGCGAGCATCGCGAGCTCGCCGGTCTGGTCCTGGATCTCGACGTCGAAGCCGTCGGCGTGCTCCCGCATCCAGGCGAGGTCCGCCGCGCAATTGGACGCGTTCACGACGAGGAAGATCCCGTTCTCCTCGCGATAGACGAGGAGGTCGTCGATGGGGTTGCCGTCAGCGCGGCAGAACAGCCCGTAGCGGATGGCGCCGACGGGGATCCGCGCACAGTGGTTCGTCGCGAGCCGGTCGAGGAAGGGTACGGCGTCGGATCCGCTCACCGAGATGCGACCCATGTGCGACAGGTCGAACAGACCGACGGCCGAGCGCACGCAACGCACTTCGTCGAGGATCGGGCCGTACTGGACCGGCATCCGCCATCCCGCGAAGTCCACCATCTTGGCGCCGAGGGCCACGTGTGCGTCGTGCAGCGAGGTCCGATTCATGGGGTGAGCGAGGGCGGAAGAGGTTAATGGAAGGTCGCGTTGCAGTCGAGGGAGCGCACGCCGCCGCGTCCCCGCGGGATAGAGTTGGGCATGAGCCTCCCTTCGACGTCCGCGCGCCGCGCGTGCGCAATTCTTTTCCTGTGCGCTTCGCCCCTCGCTGCCCAGAGCACCCCGACGGCGGGTCGTGCGAACGACCCCTTCGCGCCCGGCAGCCGCTGGAGCCATGCAGCTTCGGCCTCGAAACCCTGGATCCCCCGCGACGTCGCCTTTGCAGCGGGCGGCGAATGGGTCTGGGCCGGAGCCGCGGTCGCCTCGCCTCACCTCATGCTCCTGGGCTCGAGCCAGACGGGCAACGCGGCGCCGATGCTCACCGATCTCGAGCTCGGTCCGGCGACGGGTCCGATCCTCGTGCAGGCGGGCGACCAACCCGACGAGCTCTTCTCCCTCGCGCAATACGCGACTCCCGCCGGACGTCGCACGGAGGTCAGGCGCCACGATCCCCTCGCTGCGGCGAGCACGGGCGCGCCGTTCCAAGCGACTTGGGTCTACGATCCGACCGTCGACACCGACCGTCCGGCATTCCTAGCCGTCGACGCCGAGGCCACGGCAATCGTCTGCGCGGTGTACGACGGACTCGGTGTTCGCGTGGACTGGCTCGATCCGAACGAGGGCGGGCTGGTGGTGCGGCACTTCGCCACGGGCTCGACGCTCTCGGCGCTCGCCCTCTCCGACGGTGGCGATCGGGCGGCGCTCGTATGCGGTCAGGACCTGTGGGTCCTCGCGCGCGACGGCTCGACGCTCCTGCACGAGTCGCTCGATGCGGCGACGAGCGCGCTGGACCTCTCCGCCGACGGGCGGACGCTGCTCGTCGGGAGCTTCGCGGAGGTCCGGGCGTGGGTCGACCACGGCCAGGGTTTCGCGCCGTCCGCGCCCCTTCCCGGAGGAGCGGGCGAGCTCCCCACCGCGATCGCGATCGACGCGGCGGGAGCGCGCGCGGCCGTCGGCTGGTGGAGCTTCGCCAACGGCGTCTCGGTGCGCCTCGAGGTCTGGGACCTCGCGACGCGTGAGCGGCGCGTCCACCGCGAGCAACTGGGCACGCCGGGTGGCCCGCAGAACTTTCCCCAAGCCGTCGCGATCACCGCCGACGGCCGCCGCGCGGCCTTCGGCGTGTGGGGGACGGAGGACGGGCGTCCGGACGCCCTGCTCGTGGACGTCGACGCCGACGCCGACGTGCTGGCCGTCGACCTTCTGGGGAGCGTGCAGGCGCTCGCCCTCGATCCGACGGGGACGCGGGTCGCCGTGGCGCGCAAGGACGCGCACGCCAACGCGTTCGCCGCGACCGGGACGGTCGAGCTCTTCGACTCCGGCGAGCGCGACCTTCAACTCGTCCGTCCGCCCACGCTGGGAGGGTCCCTCGATCTCCGTGCTCGGCGGGCCGGATACGCGTTCGCGATCTTCGCCATCGGGACGCCTGCCGCGGCTCCGATCGCGGTCCCGAACTGGCACGGGCTCGCCTTCGTCGACTTTTCGAAGAAGATGCGTCTGATCGGTGCACCGGCCGACGCCGACGGGACCGTGTCGCTCGAGCTCTCGATCCCCGTCTGGCCCGAGCTCGTGCACGGAGTCGCCGTGATCCAGGCGCTCTTCCTGTCGCCCGGATTCGATCGCGTCTCCTCGAGCTACGTGATCCCCACGGTCCTCTGACCGCGCGGGGTGCGGCGTCCGGAAGCGCTCGGGCACACGGCGTGAGCCGGGCCCGAAGCGCTCGGCTCCCGATCGGCTTGTCGTTCGGACTCACGCCGATCGGGTGAGGGGTCGCGACGGCCGGGGCACGAGCCGTGCCCGCTCGCGGTGGGGAGCATTCTTCCTCCTCCGCCGAGGCCGACCGTTGCGGACGCCGGCGTTTGGCGACCGGCGATCGGCGGAAGAGCACTGCGGCCACTCGTTTGGCTTCAGGTACCCGTGGGGCGGGTCCGATACGGCTCCTTGCCCCACAAGGCCCCGGGTGGAGGTCGTGCTCGTACTTCGGATCCCCGGACCAGGGGAGCGGAGTCCTCTCGACCTCCGCGGGAATCCGAATCTCGGGGGCGAATCAGCGTGAAGCAATCCAACGAATCGGACGGGGCTGGCTCCTCCGTGAGCTGGAGACTCGTGTTCAGCGTCCTCTTCGCGTCGATGCTGGTCACGACGGCCGTGGTCTACCAGCAAAAGGTCGACTCCGAGTGGGACCAGATCCCCGGCGCCGAGCACGGAGACCTGGAAGCGATGCAGGCCCGGCTCGACGCGGTCGACGAACTCATGGACCGCCGTCCGCTCTGGATCGGCACGCCTCGGGCGTTGCACGAGCGGACCGAGCTGTCGACCCAGCTCCAGGTGTTGCGCACCCAGCGCGTCCTTTCCGACTCGCGCGAGGCGGAAGCCCTCCAGTTCGAGCTCGCCGACGCGGCCTCGTCGCGGCAGAAGGGACTCGCCCTCGCAGGGAACGGAGAGTACGCCGCGGCGCTTCCCCACTTCGAACACGCCCTCCAGGTCGCCCCGAAGGACTGGACGGAAGCAGATCAGGTCCGGCGCGACATCGAATCGATCCACGACTGGCTCGAGGAGAAGGAAGAGTGAGACTGGTTCGAAAGCTCCTCTCGCACAGCCGCGTGCGCCAGGCGCGCCGCCGCCTCGCGACGGATCCGTCGCCGATGAGCTACGCAGCGCTCGGTCGCGAGTTCGCCTGGGAAGGCAACACGGAAGAGGCCTTGCGCGTCTGCCAGGAGGGCCTCGAGGCCTTCCCCGGGAACCCGGAGCTCGGTCGACTCGCGGAGCGGACGCGTCGGGCCCAGCGCGAGGATCGTTTGGGAGAGCTCAAACGCGAGCTGCGCGAGTCACCGCGACCCGCGGTCTTCCGCGAGATGTGCGAAGTGCTGCTCGAGTCGGATCAGCTCGTGCGCGCAGAGGAGTACGTGCTCGAGTGGATCGCCACCACGAGCGATCCCGAGGCCAAGCTGATGCATGCCCGAGTGTGCGTACAACGCTTCCTCGAGGATCGTGGACGCGAGGCGGGGCGCCGGGCGTTCGAGGTGCTCGACGAAGCCGGACTCGCCATGGAGCGTGATCCGCGACCCTGGTCCATGCGCATGGCGCTCGCCTCGAAGATCGGGGCCTGGGAAGAGGCCAAACGCTGCGCCGTGATGCTCCTCGAGCTGGAGCCGGGCGACCCGGTGCTCGAGGGCCGCTACCGCTCCCTGTGCGCGCTGGCCGAGGGTGCGCCCAGCGTCGAGATCGCGCTGCGCGACATCGAGCGCACGGGCCGACTGGTCGACGACGAGACCCAGACCGTGCGCAAGGACCAGCCGCAACGCGACGTGCGCCCCATGCTCCAGCAGATCGCCGGCGACCCCGGCGTGCACGCGGTCGTCTACCTTCGCGGCAGCACCGCGCTCGTCCAGGGGCCGCGGGGAGCGACGGCCGAACGGGCTGCTCGCGCCGTCCGCCGCATGGTCAAGACGGGCCGCTCGACGGCCCGACGTCTAGGACTGGGCGCCATCTCGGCGGTGTGCCTCGAGGGAAACTTCGGGAGCATCGCGGTGGTGATCGGTGAGACCGATGCGGGAGCGCTGTGGTGCTCCGGGAAGGTGTCGAGCGTTCGCGAGGGAATGCTCGCGAACCTGGCCGGCGTCGACGCCGAGACAGGGGCGATCGGAACGTGATCGACGTCCTCGAACCGCTCGCGCAGCTTCCGGGCGTCCTCCTCGCCGCACTCGTCTCGAGCGACGGGGTTCCCGTGGCCGTACCAGGGAGTCGAACCCGCGGGGAGGATCACGGACCGTCCGCAGATCCGGAAGCGCTCGCCGCGCTCTCGGCAGCCTGGCTGGACGAGCTCTCGAGCAGCGTCGCACTGCTCTCGTGCGATTCTCCGCGGCGGGTCGTCCTGCGCGCGGCGCGCGGGACGCTCCTGCTCCTGCGCACGTCGGGAGCCGTTCTCCTCGTCATGCTCGAGGCAGGTCTCGGACCCGACGCCCTGTGGCTGCCCATGGAGGGCGTCGCAGCGCGAATCCAGCGAATCCTGCGCGGCATGGGCGAGCCGTCCGTGTCCGACGCAGAACCACCCGGTGCTTTGCCCGGTTGGGCATCGACAGATGATTGCGAGCCTCCGACGACCGGCGTCGAGCTCGGTCGTGAAGGGCAAGACTCAGCAGGGATGTGACATGGTTCAAATCAACTTCGCCCAGAAGCAGATCAACGCCAAGATCGTCTACTACGGACCCGGCATGTCGGGGAAGACCACCAACTTGGAGGTCATCCACCAGCGTGCTCCCGCGCCGAACCGCGGCGATCTGACGAGCATCAGCACCGACGGTGATCGGACGCTGTTCTTCGACTACATGCCGCTCGATCTCGGCACGGTAGCGGGCATGCGGACCTGCTTCCAGGTCTACACCGTGCCCGGCCAGGTCTACTACAACTCGACGCGCAAGCTCGTCCTCCAAGGCGTCGACGGCGTGATCTTCATCGCCGACTCCTCGGAGAAGATGCGCGAGCAGAACATCGAGTCCCTCAAGAACCTCGAGGAGAACCTGGCGGAGTACGGGAAGAACATCGCGAACCTCCCGCTCGTCATCCAGTACAACAAGCGCGACCTCCCGAACGCGGTCTCGCTCGAGACGCTCGAGGCGGACCTCAACCACTACGGAGTTCCGTCGTTCGAAGCCGTGGCCAACACCGGCCAAGGCGTGTTCCCGACGCTCAAGGCGCTCGCCGCCGTCGTGCTCCGGAACCTCTCGAAGGAGCATTCGATCGGCGGCAGCCCGGTGCCTGCGCCGCCGCGACCGCAAGCCGCGACGCCCCCTTCGCTGCCCCCCCCGATGCCCATCGGCCACACGGCGCCTGCGGCGCCCGCGGCGCAACAAACCAGGGCTCCTGCCCCGCAGCAGCGCCCGAGCGCACCTCCGCACGCGGCACCCATGCACGCTTCGGCCGGCGGTCCCATCTCCGTGCCCCTCTCGGAGACCAGGATGACTCCGCGCGGCGCCGCGATGCCCCCGGGAGCGGCGCCCCGCGCTCCGCTCCAGATGGACGTGAACACCGCGCCCTTCGCGGGTCACGCGGCGGCGGCGCAGCAACCGCTGCACGCGACGTCGCACGGACACGTCGCGACGGCACCCGCGATGCGGCCGAAAGCCCCGCAGGTGGTCGCGGGCTCGCCGAAGCCCGCGGCGGCTCCGCGCACGCGCCGTGTCACCCAGGCTCAGCCCGCGGAAGCTCCCACAGGGAAGCGCGGCGGGATGCTCTTCACGGGTGCGTTCATCGTCCTCGCCACGGCAGTCGGCGCGGCCCTCGCCAAGGCCATCCTCTCCGTCCTCTGATCGGCAGACGCCATGTCCTACGACCAACAGCTGCGAGCCGACCGCCTCGTCTTCTACGAGCGAGAGATCGAGGAGCTCAACTCCGAGCTCGACGCCTTTCTCGAGCTCTCCAAGGCGAAGAGCGCTCTGCTCATCGACCGCGAGGGACACCTCGTCACTCGTCGCGGCGAGCCCATCCGAACCTCGCTCGATTCCGTCTCCGCGCTCATCGCGGGATCGTTCGCGGCCACGCGCGAGATGGCGCGTCTCATGGGGGAGGACGAGTTCTCCGTCCTGCATCACCAGGGTGCGATCCACAGCATCCAGATCCAGGCCGTCGGTGTCCGAACCCTGCTCGTCGTGATCTTCGACGATCGGACCAACCTGGGGCTCGTTCGCTTCTACGCCCAGGAGGGAGTCCGCCGCGTGCGGGAGATCCTCGAGCGTGTGCGAACCGGCTCTCCGTCGCGCAGCGCGAACCTCGATCCCGGCTTTTCCGAGAGCGCCGAAGCCGCCCTCGAGAAACTCTTCTAGGAACCGATCTCGATTCGAGGTCCGGAAGCCGAAGGGAAAGTCGGTCGACGTCGGGCTGGCGGGCTGCGAGTTCGTTCTGGGTGTCCTCGGTTCCCAACCCGCCTCGACCACCCGAGACGAAGTCGTCGGAATCGATCCGCGCCTCCTTGCACGCGCAGGCATGCGATCCGATGCACGCGAATTCTTGGTGTGCGCCGACCGCGCGCATCGTTCGCGCAACCGGCTCCGAGTTATCCACCGACTTCGATGCTCGCGCGTCGCGTTCGTGGGGAACGAACGACAAGACGAGCAACTTTTCCGAGAACGATGGAAAGGTGGAGGAAAAGTCCGCCGATCAAGGGGCTTGATGATGTCGTGGTGTCTGCGCGCAATCGCGCGCTAGTCCGGACTACACGTCCTCAAGGAGTATTCACTGATGGCGAAACGCAGGAAAAAGGCCGCGAAGCGGGCCTCCAAGAAGAAGACGACTCGCAAGGCCGGCAAGCGGAAGACCGCGCGCAAAGCAAAGCGCAAGTCCAAGCGGAAGGCTGGCAAGCGGAAGTCCAAGCGCACCGTGGCCGCGGCGGGTACCGCCAAGAAGGCCACCAAGCGGAAGACCGTCCGCAAGAAGCGCTGAACCCTGTCGAGCCTAGACCGTGAACAAGAGCGAACTGGTCGATCACGTCGCCAATGAGTTGGTGACATCCCGTCTTCAGGCCGCGCGCGCCCTGGATGCCGTCCTGGGCGGCATCCTCAAGGGTCTGCGCGAGGAGAAGACGGTCACGATCACCGGATTCGGGACGTTCGAGGTGCGCTTCCGCAAGGAGCGCGTCGGGCGCAACCCCCACACCGGCGAATCGATTCGAATCGCTGAGGGGAGTCGCGTCGGCTTTCGTGTCGGCAAGACCCTGAAGCAACTGGTCTAGGCTTCGACGAGACGAGTGATCAGGCCGGTCCCCCCGTTCGCGGCGGGGCCGGCCTTTCTTTGTTTCCCCTCCCGGTTGCGCCGCCTCCAACGGGGCGCGCGCGGAGGAAGGGGAGGCGCGGTTCGGCCGGCCGGTTGACGAACCCGGCTCGGACGGCGAATCAGCGGGCGCGCCGGTGCAGAGCGTCGAGTTCGGCCGCCACGAGCGCATCGTCCAGCTTCGGGAACAGGGCCGCCACCTCGCCCAGGCGTCGGCCGGCGCGATCGGCCCGGAAGCTTTCCGGCCCGGCAAGCCCCGGCCAGCCCGCGTCCGCCACGCGTCCGCCGAAGCCCAGCATGGTCCACAGGGCCTGGGCTTTCACGGGCATGAAGGGCGTCATCCAGCGCGCGATCCACGCGAGCCATTCGGCGGCGATCGCGAGCGCCGCCCCCGCCTGCGCGGGATCCGTTTTGTGGAGGCTCCAGGGCTCGACCCTGTCCACGAAGACGTTGGCGACCGCCGCATTGGCGATCAGTTGCTCGGCGGCACGCCGGAAGCGGAACTCCCGCACGTGCACTCCCGGATCGCCGTGTTCCCCGCACTCCTGGAGCAGCACCCGCTCGTACTCGCTCGCCCACGGTTCGCCGGCGGGGGGGATCGAGCCGTCGTAGCGCTTGTCCAGGAAGCGCAGGACGCGCGTCGCCAGGTTGCCGATCGTGTCCGCGAGCGACTTGTTCACGACGCGCTGGAAGTCCTCCCAACGCCACTCGCTGTCGGCCGTCTCGGGCATGCTCGAGACCAGGTAGAAGCGCGTCGCTTCGCTGTCGAAGCGCTCGAAGAACTCGTCGGGCGGGAGGGTCCACTCCTCCGACGTGGAGAACTTGCGCCCCTGCAGGTTGTAGAACTCGTTCGCGGGCACGTGCCAGGGGAGCGCGTAGCCCTGCTTCACGCCCCACAGCATCCCCGGGAACAGCATGCAGTGGAACGGGATGTTGTCCTTGCCGATGAAGTGGACGAGCCGGGTGTCGTCACCCTTCCACCACTCCGTCCAGAGATCCGGGGTGCCGCGCTCGGCCGCCCACTGCGAGGTGAACGACACGTACCCGATCGGCGCGTCGAACCAGACGTAGAGCACCTTGCCCGAGTCCAGGCCGGCGATCTCCTCGGGTACCGGGATACCCCAATCGAGGTCGCGCGTGATCGCGCGCAGGGGAACGTCGGCGAGCATGTTCTGGAGGAACGCGCCGACGTTCGGCTTCCAGGGATGCTCCGCGATCCAGCCGCCGATGAACTCGTCGCGCAGGCGCGGCATGTCGAGGTACCAGTGGCGCGTCGCGCGGCGCTCGGGCGTCGTTCCGCACACCTTGCAGACCGGGCTCGTGAGCGTGAGCGGGTCGAGCCAGGATCCGCAGGAGGGGCATTCGTCTCCACGCGCGCCGGCGTGTCCGCACTTCGGGCACGTCCCCAGCACGTAACGGTCGGCGAGGAAGCGTCGATCCTGCGGGCAGTAGAGCTGCTCCGTCTCCTTCTCGAGCAGGTAGCCGCCCGCGTGCAGGCGACGAAAGAAGTCCCGGGAGAGGTCGGCGTGCTGCGGGCAGATGCTCGTGCCCGACCACACGTCGAAGTGGATGCCGAGTCGGTCGAAGGTGCCCTTGATCTCGGCGCGCCAACGTGCGACGTACTCCGCGTAGGGTTCTCCCAGACGCTCCGCGCCGATCGTGATCGCGACGCCGTGCTCGTCGGTGCCGCACACGAAGAGGCACTCCTCGCCCTGCATGCGCAGCGTGCGCACGTACACGTCGGCGGGGAGGTAGGCGCCGACCACGTGTCCGAAGTGGATCGGTCCGTTGGCGTAGGGCAGCGCGCTCGTGACGAGATAGCGGGTCAAGTTGTCTACCGGGAAGGCGTCGCGGGCGGAATCCTAAGGTCTTCTCCCCGGCGCGTCGCGTTCCGCATCTCGCTCTTGTCCAGTCGACACAGGAGCCACAGACCGCCGATCGAAGCGGACGGAACCATGAGCAGCGGGCCGAGCACGGGGATGGACAGCAAGAGACCCGAGACCGTGCCGAAGGCCGTGAAGGCAGCGAGGTTCTGCTTCACGAAGCCGAGGCGCTGACGGGCGCTCCAGTCCCGGCGTTCGCAGGGGATGTCGAGCAGCGAGACGGCGGTCGCGAAGCCGCAGATCATCGCGAACGCGACGTAGCCGACGGGGAACGGCAGGAAGTAGACGGGCCACGTCACCGAGAGGATGAGGCCGGTCAAGAGCGAGGCCTTGATGCTCACGAACACCGCGCGTCCCTCGATCTTCGCGATCCACGCGAGCCACTTCGGGTAACGAGGATCGACGAGACCACCCATCAGGAAGGCAGCGGGAGCGCAGGCGAGCGCGATCCACAACGGTAGCTCGGTGGCCAGACTCGCGAGGATCACGGCGCAAGCGACCAGCGTCGCTACCAGGCTGATCCGGAAGCAGCGCTCCGGTGGGATGTCGGTGGGTCGCTCGAGCGAGCTGCGCGGATCGCGTCCGAACCACTTGCTCTCGAGCCGGCCCTGGATCTCGTCCAGGAAGGGCCCGGCGAAGGCTTCGTAGGCGATGGAGAACACGTACCAGGCGACGAGGAAGCTCGAGAAGACGTAGAGCAAGAAGCCCGCGGTGCGGTCCGTCGCGAGCCCGTAGGCGAAGCTCAAGACGACCTGCGCCTTCACGACGATCCACGTCACGGCTCCCGCCAACCACTGCCAGCGCTCCGCGACCCACGCGAGCCACTCCCAGTCCGGCGCCCCGAGTTCGAGATCGTCCGGCAGCGCGTTCCCCGTCACGTCCTCCAGGAGCCGCCACCCCCAGGTGAGCACGAGGACGAGCGCGGTGGTCGTCAGGACGAGGGGAGGGAGGAGCCAGCGCTTGATCCCGCGCGTCCGGAGCAGGAAGAGGAGCCCGCGCGGGACCGCGGTCGAGCCCGCCCACAGCCCGGGCAGAGTTCCCGCCGACCGTTCGCGGAGCGAGCCCTCGCGCGGAGCCTCTCCGCAGTGCGGACAGAGCGATCCGGGCGCGTCGTAGCCGCAGACTGCACAGGGAACGACCATTGGACCGCGGGCTCCGGCGACGACGACTGTACGATGCGCGTTTCGGGCCGCGCGGCCCGTTCTACTCCCATCCCATCCGGCGGACCACCGCCGACCTCCCGCGGCGTTCGCGCCGCCCATCTTTCGGCAACGCGATGGAAGCCTTTCGCCCGCTGGATTACCTGGACGTCGAGAGCGAGCTCGGCGAGGACGAGCGCATGGTGCGCGACGCCGTGCGGACCTGGGTGAGCGAGCGCTACGTCCCGCTCGTCTGGGAGCACTTCGAGGCCGGCACGTTCCCGACCGAGGTGCAACCCGAGCTCGGCGAGCTGGGCGTCTTCGGTCCGACGATCCCCGAGGAGTACGGTGGCGCGGGCCTGAACAGCGTCGCCTACGGCTTGATCTGCCAGGAGCTCGAGCGCGGCGACTCCGGCCTGCGCTCGTTCGTCTCCGTGCAGGGCTCGCTCGTCATGTACCCGATCTTCGCCATGGGGAGCGAGGAACAGAAGCGCGAGTGGTTGCCCGCGCTTGCCTCGGGCGAAGCCATCGGGTGCTTCGGCCTGACGGAGCCCGACTTCGGCTCGAATCCGGGCGGCATGCTGACCACGGCCCGGCGCGACGGGAGCGATTGGATCCTGAACGGCCGCAAGATGTGGATCACGAACGGCACCTGCTCGCAGGTCGCGGTCGTGTGGGCGCGGACCGACAAGGGCATCCGCGGCTTCCTCGTCCGCGAGGGCGCCAAGGGCTTCAGCGCGCCCGAGCAGAAGCACAAGTGGAGCTTGCGCGCGTCGATCACCTCCGAGCTCGTGCTCGAGGACGTGCGCGTGCCGGAGAGCGACCGGCTGCCCCTCGCCGAAGGGCTCAAGGGACCGCTCGCGTGTCTGACGCAAGCGCGCTACGGCATCGCGTGGGGGGCGCTGGGCGCGGCGATGTCGTGCTTCGACGAAGCGTTGCAGTACGCGGGCGAGCGCATCGTGTTCGACAAGCCGCTGGCCGCGTTCCAATTGGCGCAGAAGAAGTTCGCGGACATGGCGACGGAGATCACGCTCGGGCAGCTCGCAGCGCTGCGGCTCGGCCGGCTCAAGGACGCGGGCAAGATGACCCCCGCCCAGGTCTCGATGTGCAAGCGCAACAACGTGCACAAGTCGCTCGAGATCGCGCGCGTCTGCCGCGACATGCTGGGCGCGAACGGCATCAGCCTCGAGTACCAGACCGGTCGCCACTTGTGCAATCTCGAGTCGGTCTACACCTACGAGGGCACGCACGACATCCACACGCTCGCGATCGGAGAGTCGCTGACGGGCATCCCCGCCTACCGGTGAGAGGAGGGGACCCCGACGGCGGGGACGCTGCTCTCCCGGCCTCTCCCGCCGTTTCGCCGAAGCGTTGCGGCGGCTGGATCCTGCTCCACGCCGCGTTCGTCGTGCTGATCGCCTTGCTGGTGCGGCTTCCCTCAGGACCGCCGTGGCCCTTGACCGCGCCGGCGAACCTGCTCCACGTGCTCGCGCTGCCGGCGCCGGCGCTGTTCCTCGCGTGCCTCGTGCGGCGGCGCCCGATCGCAGCGGCTGCCCAGTTGCTCGCCCTCGTCGTCGCCGTCGGTTCGTTCTGGCCCCGCGGAACGGAGCTCGCGCAGCAGCTTCACGCGGACGTCGACTTGCGGGTGACGACCTTCAACCTCGGTGTCGGTCTCGCGCAGGCGCACGACGTGGCGGCGTTCCTGGCAGCGCACGATCCGGACGTCGTCGTGCTCCTCGAGCTCACGCGCGGCGTCGCGGCCGGGCTGTCCGAAGAGGTGCGCGCGAGCCATCCTCACCAAGCCTTGTATCCGGGCGGGATCGACGGGAAGGGCGTGCTGTCGAAGCACCCGATCCTGTCGGAAGAGCGTTTCACCCTGGAGCAAGGCCGCTCCTACCTGCGCTGCCAGCTCGTCGCCGACGGACGCGAGGTCGAGCTCGTCGCCGTTCACTCCGCACCGTCGATTGGGTTCCTGGGGCGCGCTTGCGCCGCCGGAAGGGACCTCGAGACGCTCGCGAGCTCCTTGGATCCCCGGCTCGCTCGTCTCCTCGTCGGCGACTTCAACACGACGGATCGCAGTGGGACCTGTGCCCGTTTGCGCTCGCTCGGACTCGAAGACGCATGGCGCGTCGGCGCGAGTCCGGGCTTCACCTTCCCCGTGTTCGGACGCTATTTCGGGCTGCCCATCGGTCGCTTCCTGCGCATCGACCAGGTGTGGCACGGGGCGGGGCTCGTCCCCTTGCGCGCTGTCTCGGGCCCCGACCTCGGATCGGACCACCTGCCCGTGAGCGTGGACTTCAGCTTCGCCGCGGGATCGACGGACGCGCGTTGACGGACGCCGTCGGCTCGGCTGTCCCAGTTTCCGAGCTCGAAGCGCGCGGTTCGAAGGGGCGCGCGCCCTACTCCAGGAAGAACACGAACTCCCCCGGAGGCGCGCCGACGGGATAGGCGAGCACCGGCGTCTGGGGAAGCCTTCGATCGGCGAAGGCGCGCAACATGTCGGCGTGCAGCATGCTGCTCGTGATCGCGACGCCCTGGCCCGAGAGGGAGCCCAGGAAGGCCTCGGCGAAGGGGGAATGTCCGTTCGCACCACCGTCCGAGACTTGCTCGTCGGCGCGTCCCGCTGCGAGGACGACGCGCGCGGGAGAGGAGAGGAATCGCTCCTCGTAATCCAGCGCGGCGGAGCTGCGCATCGACGCGATGCGACCCCCGTAGCAACAGTCCATGGCGAGCAGCACGTGCTTGGCGGGCACGTCCCCGAGGAATCGGTCGAAGGCGTCGAAGTGCAGCCAGCGCGTGCGCGCGGGATCCACCGCGAGCGAGGCGCCGTCGGCGGGCACGATCCAACCGCTCGAGCCCGAGCGCTCGTGCGGCACGCCGTGCCCGGCGAAGTAGACGAGCACGCGGTCCTCCGCCTCGAGCCCCGCCTCGAGCTCCGCCAGCGCCGTGCGGATGCCGTCGAAGGTCGCCTCTTCGTCGCACAGGAGTCGGGTCTCCCAGCGATCGCGCGCGAGCCCGCGCAGTGCGGCGTCGACGGCCCGCACGTCTCGCACCGCGTTCGCCAGCGGATCGAAGCCGTTCTTGCGGTAGGCCTCTCCGATCCCGATCAGGAGCGCGCGCGAGCTGCGGAAGCCCGCCGCGAAGGTCGTGCTCGCCAGGCGGGCGGGCGCATCACTCTCGCGGAGCCCGAGGCCTCGCGAAGCGGCGGCGTCACCCGCCTCCGCGTCGAGCCGCCAAGCGCTGAACGCGACGGCCACGAGCGCGATCGTGGCGCTCCCCACCAGGATGGGCCTCCGCGATCGCGCACGGGCCGACGCGGGTCCGCTCTGGAGGGCGTGCAGCGCGCCGGCGAGCTCGGCGGCCGAGCGCGGGCGTCCGATGGGCGAGCGGGCGATACACAACGTGACGAGTTGCGCGAACGCGCGGGGCGTGTCGGGTGCGAGGCTCTCGATCGCGGGGGGCGCAGCGAAGCCGCGCTCGAGGATCTCGGGCATCGCAGCGCGGCCTGTCAGCGCTCGATAGAGGACGCAACCCAGGGCGAAGAGATCGGAGCGCGGGCTGGCCGCCTCGCCGCCGAGTTGCTCGGGCGCCGGGTGAGCGGGCAATCCCTGCCGATCGAGCGGCCGCGGTCGGTCGCCGGCAGACGGTCCGTACTCGAGCGACGTCGCTTCGCTCGGCGCGATCGGCTTGGCGAGCCGGAAGCCCGTCGTGCAAATGCTCCCGTCGGAACCGAGGACGACGTTCTCCTCCGAGACATCGCGATGGACGGCGCCCGCGGCGTGCACGGCGGCGAGCGCCTCGGCGACGGCGATCGCGATGCGCAGCACCTCGTCGGACGCGAGCCGGCCTTCCCGTTCGAGCCGAGCGGCGAGCGCCTCGCCCGTCGCAGGCTCGAGCACGAGCGTTGCACACCCATCGTCGTCGAAGGCGTCGAGCAGGCGCTGCACCCCCGGATGACGCAGAGCCGCGAGGGCCCGCGCCTCGCGCAGCGCCCGTTCGGACCGATCCTGGCGGGGACCGGTTTCCAGCATGCGGCGCACGATCAGGACCTCGCGTCCGAGCATCCGGTCGCGCGCGCGCAATTCCTCGCGCCCCGAATCCAGGGCGAGCGTCTCGAGGACCTCGTAACGCTCACGGATCACTCGCAGGGAGTCCATCGACGGCCCGACCCGATTCTACGGGCCAGCGGTGCAAGGGGTTCGAACTCTCGGACCGCACGCGTCCCGATGGCCGCGCCCCGACGGGCTCGGGGGGGCCGAGGAGGTCCCATCCCGCTCCGACGTCGGCGAGGGGCGCCCGGGCGCAGCGTTACTCCGCCGTGCGGGCGTCCTCTCGGCGCGCCTCGAACTGGTGGCGGAGTTCGCGGATCACCTGGAACAGGTGCTCGGACTCGTCGGGCTCGAGGTTGCCGCGCGTCTTCTCCGCGAGCATCGAGAGGTCGTCGATCAGCATGCGCGCGCGATGGAGGTCGAAGGCCTTCTCGTTCGTCAGGGGATTCTCGAGGATGCCGAGGCTCATCAGGCCCTGGTAACCCAGGCGCTGGACGAGGAGGCGGAAGTTGCCGCCCGGCAGGGGCACGTCGCCGGCGATCCGCTCGTCAGGGCTCACGCGTTCGATCGCTGGGGAACCAAGACGCCGTCGTTGCGGCCTGTCCGAAAGGCGAGTGCGGCTGCCGCGAAGCCGCGAAAGATGGGGTGTGGGTGCAGCGGCGAGCTCTTGAATTCCGGGTGGTACTGCACCCCGATGAAGAAGGGATGCCCCTCGAGCTCGATCATCTCCACCAGACCCAGCTCGGGATGAACGCCGCTCGCGATCAGGCCGGCGCGCGCGAGACGGTCGGCGTAGTCGTTGTTGAACTCGTAACGGTGGCGATGGCGTTCCGAGACGAGCTCCGTTCCGTAGAGCCGATGCGCGAGCGTTCCGCTCCGCACGCGGCAAGGGTAGGCGCCGAGCCGCATCGTCCCGCCCTTCTCCGAGACGCCCTGCTGGGAGTCCATCAAGTGGATGACAGGATGAGGCGTGTGCGGCGAGTGCTCGAGCGTGTGAGCGCCGTCCAGGCCGCACAGGTCGCGCGCGATCTCGATCACGGCGCACTGCATTCCGAGGCAGATGCCGAAGAAGGGCACGCGGTTCTCGCGCGCCCAGCGGATGGCCGCGATCTTGCCCTCGAGGCCGCGCTCGCCGAAACCGCCCGGAACGAGCAGTCCGTGCACTCCCTCCAGGAGCGCCGTACCTTCCTCGAGGATGTCCTCCGCCCGCAGCTTCCGGAGCTTCACTTGGGCGTGATTCGCTATGCCGGCATGGGCGAGGGACTCGTAGATCGATTTGTAGGCGTCGTGCAACTCGATGTACTTGCCGACGACGGCGATCTCGCACGTGCGCTCGGCGGTGCGGACGTCCTCGAGCATCGCCTCCCAGTCCGAGAGATCCGTCGTGCCTTCCGTTGGGAGACCGAGGTGAGCGCAGATGATCTTGTCGAGGCCCGCTCGCACGAGGTCGCGCGGCACTTCGTAGATCGAGAAGGCCACGTCGCGCTCCTCGACCACGGCGTCGCGCCGGACGTTGCAGAAGAGGCTGATCTTGCGCGCCATCTCCTCCGTCATGGGCTTCTCGGTGCGACAAACGAGGACGTCGGGCTGGATCCCGATCTCGCGCAGCTTCCCGACCGACTGCTGGGTCGGCTTGGTCTTCATCTCCCCGGAGGCGTGCAGGTAGGGGAGGAGCGTGATGTGGACGAAGAGCACTTCTCCCCGGGGTCGCTCCAGGGCGAACTGTCGGATCGCCTCGAGGAAAGGCAGGCTCTCGATGTCGCCGACCGTGCCTCCGACTTCCGTGATGGCGACGTCGATGTCCGGGCTGGGCACGCCGGCGTGGATCGCTTCCTTGATCGCGTCGGTGATGTGCGGGATGACCTGCACTGTGCGTCCCAGGTAGTCGCCGCGGCGTTCCTTCTCGATCACGGAGCGGTAGATCTTGCCCGTCGTGAAGTTGCTGTTCTTGCCCAGCACCGCGCGGGTGAAACGCTCGTAATGGCCGAGGTCGAGGTCCGTCTCCGCGCCGTCGTCGGTCACGTAGACCTCGCCGTGCTGGAACGGGCTCATCGTTCCCGGGTCGACGTTGATGTAGGGGTCGAGCTTCTGCAGCGACACCTTCTTGC
Organism: uncultured Planctomycetaceae bacterium; assembly: GCA_964413535.1. Classification (GTDB taxonomy): domain Bacteria; phylum Planctomycetota; class UBA1135; order UBA1135; genus CAYPTB01. Next base: position 40,698 of record CAYPTB010000005.1, read on the forward strand.
CGCGGCGTTCGAGGATCATCCCGATCGCCGCCGACGTCAGGCCTTTCCCGAGGCTCGAGACCACGCCACCCGTGATGAAGATGTGCTTCGTCATGAACCGCTCGGCACCCCCATGTCCGAGTCTAGTGTCGGGGGCGATCGGATCCAGGAGACGATGCGAGAAACGAACGACCGCTCCGCGGACGGCGCGTCTACGCCTTCTGCCGTGCGACGAATGCGCGGTAGTCCTCGGGCGTGTCGATGCCGGCCGGCGCGCTGTCGACGCGGACCATGCGGATCTTGCGGCCGGCCTCGAGCCAGCGCAGTTGCTCGAGGCTCTCCAGTTCCTCGAGGCGCCCCGGAGGCAGGTCACAGAAGGCGCGCAGGGCAGCCGGCCGGAAGGCGTACACGCCTACGTGCCGCCAGGTCGGCTCCGACGGCGCTCCGGGGCGCGCGTGGGAGCGCGACGGCAGCTCGGAGCGCGAGAAGTAGAGCGCGTCGCCGCGCGCGTCGAAGACGACCTTCACCGCGCTCGCGAGCGTGTGCTCGCTCCCCCGCGCCGGCGTGCACAGGGTTGCTATCTCGACCTCGTCCGCCTCGAAGGCGCGCACCAGGGCCGTCAAGTGGGCGGGGTCGAGCTCCGGTTCGTCCGCCTGCACGTCGACGACGACCGACCAGCGCTCCCCCCCGCGCGCCGCGAGGTGCTCGTAGGCCTCGCGCACGCGATCGGAGCCGCTCGCGTGCAGTGGGGACGTAGGGATCGCTTCGACGCCCACCGCCTCGGCCGCGGCGAGGACCTCGTCCGAGTCCGCCGCCAGCACCACGCGCTCGAGCTCGGGGCAGCGCTCGGCGTTGCGGACCGTGTGCTCGAACAGGAAAGAGCCCGTTTCGCGCAAGAGCACTTTGCGCGGGAGGCGCTGCGAGGCGAGCCGCGCCGGGACGATCCCCAAGGCGCCGGGGAGGGCGCTCATCGACTCGGCGGTTCAGCTTCGAAGAACCGACTTCCCTCCGGGTTGTCGATGGTCTGGTAGGCCTGGACCTGGTTGAAGACGCCGTTGATGAAGTGGCGGTAGCACTCCTGCATCGACGCCTTCTCCGCCATGTTCGTCGCCGCGGAGGTTCCCCAGTGGCTCACGCCGCTCTCCGTCTCGATCTCGAGCGCCATCGTGTAGGGGCTGGGCCCCCCTGGAGGAGCCGCCCCGTCCGTCTCGTACTCGCTGAACCCGTGCTCGCCGAGGAAATCGATCAGCGAGCGGAGCACCTCGTCGTCGGCGACCTTCAGGTTCGGGGTCGTGCGTTTGGTCGAGTAGACGTCCACGGGATCGGTGTGAGCGGGGTTGACGAGCTCGAAGGAGAGGTTGGAGCGATACACGTACAGCGCGACGCGCATCGGCTCGCCCTCGCGGGGTGCGTGTCTGCCCGCCGAAGCGCAGGCCCCCGCGAAGAGGGCCAGGAACAGAGCTCCGATTCCCTTCGACATCGCAGTTTCCCGAGCGCGCGAGAATAAGACCTGTCCCGCGCGGGCGACAGGGGGCGCGAGGGCTCAGGGCTCACCCTCGTCGGGGAACAGCACGGGCTTGGACACGGGGACCCAGGCCGTGCCGACGAGGATTTGGCCGTCCCGGTTCCAGCGCGTTCCCGCGACGCCCAGCGCGCGGAAGGGCTCGCGCGCCTGTCTCTCGCCCGCAGGAGGTGAGAGCGGGGACCGCTCGAAGCTGCGCAGCACGGGGAGCTGCGCCCCGGCGCTCCCGTCGGGAGTGTGCTGGGCGACCGAGAGATAGAGCTCGGCGGGGTAGAGCTCCCCCCTGCCGTACGGCCCGCCGAAGCGCCGCACTTCGCGCGGGATGGGCACGAAGTAGCTCTCGCGCACGACCTGTCCGGCCTTCCAGCGCGACGTGGGCCAGGTGCCGTGGGCGCGAGGCACGTGGTTCCACGCCTCGCGCGCCAGGTTGTCGGTGATCCGGTCGCGCACGAGGTAGTCCCGTCCGTCGACCGCTTCCGCCAACCAGTGGTAGGTGACCCACAGACCGGCTCCACCAGCGAGGTCGAACGCGACATCCCACCCGAGGAACACGAACGACGCGTCTCCCTGGCCGTCGATCGCCTCGCGGGCGAAGACGACGCGCGCGGGTCGCTGCACACGCTCCTGATAGACGTCCACGCCGCCCGGAGGGAGCTCCTCGGTCTCGAACAGGGCTCGTCCTTCCACGGGCAGATCCGGGCGCGGTCGCGTGAAGAGGCCGATCGGTCCGAGCTCGCCGCCGCTCTTTGGATCGAGGAAGACCTCCGCGAGCCGAAGCTCGCGCCCGACGACCTGGGCCAGGCGGGCGTCTTGCTCGAGGACGGAAAGGTGCGTGACGAAGGCGTCCACACCGCCCAGGGCTCCCAAGACCTCTTCGCGCTGGGCCAGGTCGAGGTGCCCCCAGCGATCCAGGTGGTGGGGGAGCTTCTCGAGCTCGACACCGCGGACGGATCGGAACAGCACCGCCCAGTAGTAAGTGGACGTGACCCGAATCGGACGCGTCGCCCCGTCCGCGAGGTCGTTCAGCGCTTCGAGCGCTCTCCAGTAGCCACCGTTCGCAGCGAGATTCGTTCGTCCCACGATCGCGAGTCCCCCGAAGCAGCCCGCAATCAGGACGATCCAGGCCGTGGCGCGCGCAAGGAGCGAGCCGCGGGCGGAGAGCAGGGCGAAGCCGGCTCCACCGAGGATGGCCACGAAGGGGAGCAGCGGGAGCCAGAGACGGAAGGACTTCGCTCCTTTGAAGCTCATCAGCGCCACGTTCACCACGACCACCATCACGACCGCGAGGACCGCTCGTCGGGGTCGCAGGGCGAACGCAACCACGCCGCCGAGCACGAGAACCAGCGCCGGCCAGGGAAGTGCCTGCGAGGTCAGGTTGACGAGGTACCAGTCGGGGGGCTGGAGCGAGCGCAGCGACGACAATTCCCCGGCCTCGAGATCCGCCGCGACCGAGGGAGCCACGACGTGGACGTAGATCCAGCGGGCGGCCCCGTCGAGGTGGAGCTCCGCCAGGATGCGCGTGAGGATTCCTCCGACGTTGGCTCCGATGTAGGGCCCCAGGGTGGATCCGAAGCTCCCGAAAACGGCGAGGTCCAGGAAGGCCTGCACGAGGAGCCAACCCGTGAAGGCCACCCAAGCCGCTGCCCACGGGGCTCCGCGTCGCCCTCGGTTACTGGCGAAGCCGACGATCAGCACGGTCGCGGCGAGCGGAAGGGTCTGGTACGCCATCATCACGCCCAGTCCGAGCCAGGTGCCCCCCAAGAGACCCCGCATCGACTGTCCTCGGGCGCGCTCGCTCTCCGCCGATCGATCGTCCCGACCCCGCCCGAGGGGAGGCGAGGGGACGGGAAACAAGGCCTCGAGACCGAGGGCCAGGAAGAGCGCAGCGGCCGTTCCCGAGAGAGGCTCGATCGAGTGCAGCAGGAAGACGGGGTTCAACCCCAGGAGCAATCCGGTGGCCTTCCCGGTCGGACCGCCGAACAGGCGTCCGCCGATGCGCAGGACCACGGCCACGGCGAGCAGCCCGAGCGCCATCTGCATGAACCGGATCCCCAGCACCACTCCGCGCAGGTCGTGCAGGTCCAGGAGCTCCGCGGTGAAGAAGAAGGGGAGCAGGAGGCCCGAGAACGCGAAGGAACGGGGCGACTCGGGCCCGAGGCCCGCACCGCGAGCGACATCCCACGCGCGGTCCATGTACTCCACGGAATCGGCGAGCCCGTAGCCTTCGACACGCGTGAGGGTCCACACCTGGGCCGCGAAGGTCACGCACAGAACGACGAGCCATCCGCGGCACAGGGCGAAGCGCGAGGGCATCGGGATGAAGGGAACCTCACCCATCGAGTCGAGATTGCGGCGTGCTCGCATGCACTGCAAGACGTGCGACCCGAATGGACACGACGAGATCGTGTGTAGGTGAATCCTTTGCACACAGGATTTCGTGGAAAAGGCCCGCGCGGTTTGTCATACCAACCCAAGTCGTGGGGAAAGCGCCGCCCCCGGTTCGCCCCCTTTCGCCGTCCGTTCTCCTCCGTTCCCGAGCGCCATGGGCAACTTCGAGAAGGTCGTCGTCCTCCTCATCCTCTCGGTTTGCGCGATCGTCCTCGTGATCTCGCTCCGTCCCGCTGCCGCCATCGAGACCCTCGATATCGGTGAGGTCGCGGTTCAACGACAGCCGCCGGTTCCCGAAGGGGGAATCGTCCCCTCCGACGGGGATGCGACGGCGAACGAGCGTGCAAGTCCAGAGCTCGCGCCCAAGGTCGAGCGACCCAAGACCACGCCCGGCGAAGGCTTGCTCTCCTCGCTCGTCGAGGTCCCAAACGGGCGCAAGATCGTGCTCGTGCGCGACGACCACCTGCGCAAGACCCTGTCGCCCGACTTCTTCATGTACACCTGCCGACCCGGGGACACGTGGCTCTCGCTGGCGAAGTTCTACTACGGCGACGGGGGACGCGCGGACCTCCTGAGCGATGCCAACGAGTCTCTCGACTCTCCCGTGCCGGAGCGCCAGATCCTCGTCCCCGTCTACGACCTCGTTCTCGAGGGTGCGCATCGAGAGCGCGTCGAGCCGCGCGAAGTCCCCGAGTTTCGTCTGTACGAGGTGCAGTCCGGGGACACCCTGAGCTCCATCTCGAAGGCCATGTACGGGACCGGCGCGCGCTGGATGCAGATCTTCGACGCGAACCGCGACGTGCTGACGGATCCCGACGCGCTGGTGGTCGGGGCGCGGATCCGCGTGCCGCACAAGTAGCGTCCGGGCCGGCTCGGTCGGCTTCAGCCTGCGTCGCCGCCGCCGGTCCCGCGCTTCAGGTCGTAGCGGTCGAGCTTCTTGTAGAGGTGGCTGCGCTGCATGCCGAGGCGCTCCGCGGTGCGTTTCACGTTGCCACCGTTCTCCTCGAGTTTCATGCGGAAGAAGAGCGCCTCGCTCCGGCCCTTGAAGTCCTCGAAGCTCGACGCCGCGAAGGGATCCCCGTCCGATGCCGTGATGCTCGACGCGCTGCGCCCGGGACGTCCCTCGAGGATCTGCTCGAGATCTTCCCGGCGGATCGCATCGACTTCGGCGAACACGTGCGCGCCCTCGATGAGGTTGCGGAGCTCACGCACGTTGCCCGGATACTCGAGGGTGCGCAGGAGGTCCATGGCTGCCGGTTCGACCGCGCGCGGCGCGCGTCCCTCGCGCTCGGCGATTCGCGCGAGGAAGTACTCGACGAAGGCGGGGACGTCCTCGCGGCGCTCGCGCAGCGGCGGAACGCGCAAGGGGATCACGTTCAGTCGGTAGAAGAGATCGAGCCTGAAGAGCTTGTCTTCGACGGCCTTCGACAGGTCGGCATTCGTCGCCGTCACGACGCGCAGATCGACTCGGATCGGATGAGCGCCGCCCACTCGGGTGATCTCGTGGGTCTCGAGCGCACGCAGGACCTTGGCCTGAGCGGCGAGCGGCATGTCCCCGACCTCGTCGAGGAACAGGGTGCCTCCGCTGGCAGCCTCGAAGTAGCCGATGCGGCGCTCGTGGGCTCCAGTGAAGCTTCCCTTCTCGTGGCCGAAGAGCTCCGATTCGATGAGCTCGGCCGGAATGGCTGCGCAGTTCACCGCCACGAACTCGCCGGCAACGCGCTGAGAGCGAAGGTGCAGATTGCGCGCGACGACTTCCTTCCCGGTTCCGTTCTCGCCGGTGATCAGGACGGGCGCGTCGGAGCGGGCGGCGCGGTCGACTTGCGCGCGCAGGTTCTGCATGGCCTCGCTCTCGCCTCGAATCTCCCAGTGCTGCGAGAGCTGCCGGCGCAGACTCGAGTTCTCCGCGGCGAGCTTGCCCTGTCGCAGGGCGGCTCCGATGCTCAGGAGCACCCGGTTCTGGTCGAGCGGCTTCTCGAGGAAGTCGACGGCTCCGCGCCGAACAGCGTCCACCGCCATGGCGATGTCGGCATGGCCGGAGATCATCACCACGGGAGGCGGGGTCGCGCGTGCTTGGATCTTCTCGAGGACGGAGAGACCGTCCATTCCCGGCATCTTCACGTCACACAGGACGAGGGCCGGCTCGCGTCCTTCGGACTCCTCGCGTTCCAGCCGCCGCAGGGCTTCGCGACCGTCGCGCGCCGTGAGCACTTCGTACCCCTCGTACTGGAGGAGCATCTCGAGAGCGGTGCGAATGTCTCCGTCGTCGTCCACCACGAGGATCGGTCGCCCCTTGGCCGTGTCTCCCGAGGAGGACGTCATCGCTTTCGGATCCTGACACGCTGCCATGGGTTCTGCCATACTCGTGCTCCGTTGGGAAAAGGTGCGTCGAACGTTCGCGAGTGAACCCAAGCTTCGAGCGTCAAAGTCCCCCCTCCGAAAGCTCCTGGCTCACCATCACGCCGCGTGTGCTGCCGACTCGATTCGCGCTCTAGTCCCCATCGGCCGCGAAGCGTTCATCAGGGGACTGGCCGGGCCGATCCGTGAAGCGCGCGCCGAAGCAAAGCCCAGACCGCTCGACGAACGCCACGCCGTCGACGCACCCGAGCGCCGACTTCTTCGAAGGGTTGCGCAGCCGATTGCGCGACGGCAGCGCGATCGTCGCGGGTGTCCTGTCGGGAACGTCGGCGGACGGCATCGACGTCGCGCTCGTCCGCTTCGGCACGGAACACGGCGCGCTCGGCCGCCCCCGGACGCTCGCGTTCGCGACGCTTCCCTTCCCCGCGTCGGTTGGATCGCGTGTTCGCTCCGTGCTCGACGGAGCTCAAGTCGGACTGGCGGAGGTGGCTTGCCTCGACCGGGATCTCGGATCGGCGTTCGGGAGCGCTGCCCGCGAGCTCGCTCGCGAGCACGGTTTGGGTCTCGATCTCGTCGCTTCGCACGGACAGACGGTGTGGCATCACGACGGCGTAGTCGCCGCGGGCCGCGCGACGCTCCAACTCGGCGACGGCTGTCATGTCGCGGAGGCCGCCGGGTGCCCGGCCATCAGCGACCTGCGGCAGGCCGATGTCGCGGCGGGGGGAGAAGGCGCGCCGATCGCGGCCTTGGCGGACGACCTGCTCTTCGCGGGAGCCGAGCGCCCGCTGCTCGTCCTCAACCTGGGAGGCATGGCGAATCTCACGCGGCTACCCGCCGAAGGCGAGGACTTGCTTTCCTTCGACACGGGTCCGTGCGGAGCTCTGCTGGACGGCCTCGCGCGCCGTCTCTTCGACGAGCCGTACGACGCGGGTGGGGCTCGCGCTCTGCGCGGCCGCCTGCGCCCCGAGCTCTTGACGGCCTGGGCGCGTCACCCATTCCTGGCCGCGCCTCCGCCGAAGAGCACGGGACGCGACACCTTCGGAGAGCGCTGGCTCGATCGGCTCCTCGGCGAGTCGGGTAGGGTTGCGCCGGAGGATCTCCTGTGCACGGCCGCCGAGTTCGTGGCGGAGTGCGTCGCGCTCGCGACGCGCCGCTTCGCCGAGCCGTTGGGGGTTCGGACCCTGCTCCTGTGCGGAGGGGGAGTTCACCACGCCGGGTTGGTTCGCGCTCTGGGCGAGCGAACCGGATTGCGGAGCGCGAGCTCGGCCGAATGGGGCGTGGACCCCGACGCCCGCGAAGCGCTCGCCTTCGCCGTCCTGGGGGCGCGCTGTGCGCTGGGGATTCCCTCGACGTCTCCCAAAGCGACCGGCGCGCGGCCCGGTCGCGTGCTCGGAAAGCTCTCGTTCGGCCCGGTTGGAGAACTCGCACCGGTAGCCTCCGCGCCGGACGAGCGATAGGAAGCGGAGGGCGGGCCGATCGTGAGCCACCCGACAGGTGCGAGGGATGACGACGCCGCGCCGCTTGACCCTCTGCGATGCCTCGCTATCATCCCGCAACCTTCGCTCCGGCAAGGGTTTTGGGTGTCGCTCCGGCCCCTGATCCCCACCGAGCCAGCCACAAAAGCTCCCAGAGGAGTCCGGTATGACCTCCTTCCGCCTCCGCCCGGGTCGATTCTGCGCTCTGTGCGCGTGCCTCCTCCTGACCTCGACCTTGGCTTCCGCGCAGTCGGACCTGCGGGCGACGTTCGACCACGCCGTCGAGCTCCTGCGCCAAGGAGATCGTTCCGCGGCTCTGCTCGAGTTCCAGCGCGTGCTCGCCATGGACCCGAGCCACGAGGCCGCCTACGAACTGTGGAAGGAGACCGACCACGAGGTTTGGCTGGAGCTCCTGACGGAGCGGGGGGAATTCGAGCTCATCGGTCGTCGCCTCACCGACCTGGCGCGGCTCGGCCGCAGCGAACGCGTGGACGACGAGGCTGCGATCGGCGCGCTCCTCGATGACGTCTTCGGCGACGATCCCATCGCCCGTCGTCGTGCCGTTGCCGCGCTCGCGGCCCAACACGGCGAATTCGCCGTTCCCCGACTCCTGGATGCGCTCTCCGACGAGGTCGACGGAGATCGCAGGGTTCTCGCCATCCACACGCTGACCGAGATGGGACCGAGCGTCGTGCTCCCGCTCGTCGAAGCGCTCGAGAGCGACAATGCTTTCCTGCGTCGCCAGGTCGCGTTCACGTTGGGCTACATCGGCGACCAGCGCGCCGCCCCGGCCCTCGCAGCCCACGGACAGAGCGACGAGGACGCGGGAGTGGCTCAGGCTGCTCGCGATTCCCTGACGCGCATCGGAGGGAGTACCGACGCCCTCACCGGATACCTCGCGCTCGGCACCGCGTACCGCAACGGCGATCCGCGCGTGCTTGCACCGGGCCTGCGTTCGAGCGTCGTCTGGAGCTGGGAAAGCGGCCTCGAGAAGACCGCCGTTCCCGGCTTCCTGTGGGCGGACTCGATGGCTGCGAGCGCGTTCTACGATGCCCTCGCGGTCGATCCCTCTTCCCATGACGCTGCAGCGGGGATCGCGGGGTCCCTCGCGGGTCGAGTCGGCCTCCTGGAAGCCCGGGAGCGCGGGGGTGTGGACGTAGGATCGCTGCTCGAGGAGAGCCGGAACGGTCTGTTCGCGGTCGCGGCTACGGGGTCCGCCGCGCTCGACGCCGCGCTGAACCGTGCCCTCGAAGTAGGCGACGAAGGCGGTGCGACCGTGCTGTGCTCGATCCTGGCGGAAAGCGCTCCCTCGGCCACGGCGGCACTCGGCCGGGCTCTCGCGGAAGAGGGACCTCTGCGCTCCGAAGCGGCCATTGCACTCGGGCGGATCGCGCTCCGCAGCGGAGCGGCCGTCGAGCCCGGTGTGGCGGAGGCGCTGTCTCGAACCGCTTCGCGCGAGATCCTGCGCATCGCGGGGATCATCGATGCCGATCCGAGACGGACGTCCGTCGTGCAGGGTGAGCTCGAGGCACGCGGTGTGGTCGTTCGCAGTTGGGATCGCGGCGCCGTCGCCCTGGCTTCGCTGCGGCGCGCTCCCGGTTTCGACGTGTTGATCGTCGGCGAGTCCCTTCCGGACATCACCGTTCACCAAGTACTCGGGGAGATTCGAGGTGACGACCGTCTGTCCAACGCTCCGTTGCTGATGGCCGCCGACGACGCCGACGTCGCGGGCGAGCTCTACGGCGATCAGATCGGCGGAATCCTCACCGCCGACGACCTGTCCGCCCTCGACGAGGCCCTCTCGGTGGAGCTGTCGGGCGAGCGCGCCGCAGCGGCGGAACTCGCTTCGCACGCGGCCCAGGTGCTCGGGGCCCTGAGCCAGTGCGGCCGCATCGACGTGATTCCGATGCAGGGGATGTTGCTGGCGGCGCTGGAGCGCGACGATTCGGTGACCATCCCGATCATGCAGGTGCTCGGCCAGGGAGGCGATGCGACCGCGATCACCCCGCTCGCGGCCGTCGTGACGGACGACTCGCGCTCGACCGAAGTTCGCGTCGCCGCCGCGGATGCCTTGACCGGGATCTTCGGCCGCCTGTCGAGCTCCTCGCCCGAGGTCGACGGGCTCATGGGCGTGGCGCTGAGCGACGAAGATTTCGTCCTACGCCTCGCCGTGTCGCGAGCGCTCGGCGCCTTCGGCCTCGCTCCGGATGCGCAACTGGCCCTGTTGAACGGTGTTCGTTCGCCCGTTGGACAGTAGACTTCGCGCGCGAACGCGGGCCAGAGTAGCTCAACGGTAGAGCACTGCTTTCGTAAAGCAGGGGTTACGGGTTCAAATCCCGTCTCTGGCTCCACCCTGCCCGTTCGCCTCCCCAATTCGATCGTCACCGGGGCCGGAGCACGCGCCTCATCTTCGTTCCAACTCGGCGTGCATCTTGGAGAGCAGCGACTTTGCGTCGGCTGAATCGAGCTCGTGGGCCTTCCACTGGATCCCGAGCCCGCGCTCGGCGATTTTCGGGATGACGTGGAAGTGGACATGGAAGACGGCCTGGTGCGCGCTCGGTCCGTTGTTCTGGAGCACGTTGTAGTCGCTTGCCCCGGTAGCGCGCATCACGGCGCGCGCGATCCGCGGGAGCACGCGGCCGAGCGCCGCCGCCTGGTCGTCGGAGAGCTCGTGTAGGTGCGCGACGCGCTCCTTGGGGATCACGAGCGTGTGCCCGGGTGAGAGCGGCCCTACGTCCAGGATTGCGAGGACGTGCTCGTCCTCGTACACGCGGTGACAGGGAATCTCGCCGTCCAAGATCTTCCCGAAGACCGTGCTCTTCGTGCTCATGGGGACCTCCCGAAGTGTCCCGCGAGCCTGAACCCGCGAGACGAGTGCCCAAGTAGAACACGGGCGATCCGTTCGGCGGAGGGCCCCTCGGACGAGAAGTCCCGCGATCAGCCAGAGCCCTCCCACCGCCCCGGACCCCACGCGCCGTTGCGCTTCCTGCCGAACTCGTTCAGAGTTTGCTTCTCCGAGCGCCGCGGGGAACCGCGAGCTCGTGGACGGCGAACCGCTGCCCCGGGACACTGGGAAAGACCATGCAAGGCTCCTCGAGATCCGTCCTCGGGCGCGTTCCGCTGGTCCTCGTCGCGGCGCTCGGCTGCAGAGTCGTTCCGCCGCCTTCGGGGACGCCGCTCGGAGCGGGGGAGAGCCTCGCAGTCGGCGTCGTGCGCGAGTACGACGGTTGGGGTCTGCGTCAGGCGGATCTCATCGCATCGAGCGAGCAGATCGCCGCCGACATCGCCCGACTGACGGGTACCGGGAAGGCCGGCGTTCCCTGGGTCCTCCTGCTCGACGAGCCCTCGAACGCCACGGCGCACCCCGCCGGGAGCTTCGCGCCCATCCGCTTCCAGCTCGTTTCGGGCATCGCACGTGCATGCGAGGCGCGGGGCTTCCGAGTCGTTCGTCCGGCCGATGCGGGCGCCGCGGCAGCGGACTACACGGTGCTCTCGGAGATCCACGGCCTCGGCCCCGAGGATGGATCCTTCGTCGTGAACTACGTCGTCGTCGCGGGCTCGCACCGTGCGCAGCGAGGGGACGGGCTCCTCGGCCGGAACCGTACGACGGCGCAGTAGGGTCGAAGGGGACACCCCTCTGGCGGGGTCAGGTGGTGCGGTCGAATCAGAACTTCCAGCGGAACTCGAGTCGGATCCCCGCGAGGTCGTTCTCGCTACGGATCTCCCCCAGGATCGCGTCGGCGCGAATGATGAACCGGTGGCTGATGGGTATCTGAACGCGCGCACCCAGCGCGAGTTCCCCGTCCACGTTGTTGTCCTTGCTGCCGTGCGCGGTCTGGCTGGCGACCTCCACCACGAGCTGTTTGGCCGGCTTGGTGCTCGCGGGGTTCAGGCCGAACAGGTACTCGACTCCAACGGCGCCGCCCCACGTGTCGTGACCCGTGTCGTCGAGCTTCGGGAAGCCGGTCAGCCCGTCGGTCTCGAAGTTGATCCCCGTGTTCTTCAGGACGCCGCCCGCCGCGGCCGCTCGGGCCAAGGCCTGCGGGCGGTTGAAGCCGGCGAAGAAGTTCGCGTAGGGAACGAACGTCGAGGGCTGACTCGAGATGAACGAGTTCTCGACGAGCAGGAGGAAGCCGTCGGCGGACTTCGAGGACGCGTCCTGACCGAAGTTCCAGATCCCGCGGATCGAGTTCGACAAGTAAGACCCATAACGCCGCGTGAAGGCCAGCGTCAGGTTGTGATAGTCGAGGTCGCCGTTCTGCGCGTCGGCCCCGTCGGCGAGGTTGGTGAAGCCCCAGCCCGCTTCCCAGAAGCCCTCGTTCGCCTCGACGAAGGTGTTCGCGCCGAAGATCGTGACGTCGCGCTCCTCGATGTTCCCCGCGCTTCCGAACGCCGCGGCCCCGGTCGTCACGTCGTCGAAACCCGCGAAGAAGGTCACGTCGTAGTTCGAGATGTTCAGGGCCTTGCTGTTCTTGGCCGGGATCGTGAACGCGAAGCCCTTGAAGGCGTCCTCGATCCACACGCCGTTCTGCACGAGCAAGGGAATGAGGCCGAAGGTGAACGGCAGGTCCCAGGAGCTCTCGCGCCCCGTGAAGCCCGTCATGAGGGCGCCGAGGTCGCCTTCGAAGAAGGCAGCGTCCAGGTTCCCGTCGAGCTCGATGTCGCCGTCGAACTTGCCCTTGTCGTCGTCGGCGTCCCCGTCCGTGTCGCCGCGCAGGTTGATGCGCGAGAAGTCGCCGCCCTTCTCGAACGGCCGGGTGACGAAGTGCAGGCGCTCGGTGGCCGTGAGCTTCACGTCGATGTCCAGCGTCAGTTGCGTGGCGATCGATCCGACCTCTTCGTCGGCGCTGAACTGGTTGCCCCCTTGGTCGTTCTGGCCGTAGGCCACGCGCCAGTCGCCGAAGACCATCAACCACGGCCAGACGAGGTTCTTCTCGCCGAGCCAGTCCATCCCCGGCTGGAACGGACCCTGGACGTAGAGCTCGCGCCCCAACTCCAGCAAGGGCCGCTGGGACGTGATCGCGAACTTGCCGCCGTAGATCTTCGTCTGCTCGGCGGGGTCGAAGGGCTTGGGGTCCGACGGATCGGGCCGGAAGGCCGAGCCGTCGTGTTCGACGATCGTCACTTCGGGCGAATGACGGACGCCGTGGTCGTCGCCTTCGGGCGTGGGGCCGTTCGCGAAGCCCGTCGATCCGAGCGCGAGGACGGCGAGACCTAGGGAGACGGGCTCGGTCACGGTGGTGAAGCTGTGGATCTTCAATGGAGACCTTCCGGCGCTAGCGGACTTCGAACTCGACCGTGTAGGGGTGGATGTCGATCATCCGCTCGTTCATGCGCCGGACCATCTCCGGAGTGGCGCCGACGAAATCCATGAAGTAGATGGGCTCGGCGCGACTTCGCAGGCGCACCGCGAGCTTGTACGTCCCCGGCTTGCGCAGCTTCTCCGCGGGAACCTCGTAGCTCGCCTTCTTCGAGCCGAGCGGTGGGATGCTGCGTTGCTCCATGCGCACGAAGGGCGGGTGGTTCATCACGGTGTTGGGCGTAGCGCCGGGCCGGATGAAGGGGATCTGGTCGACGTCCAGATTGACGGGCAGGTACATTTCCCGGTCGGTTCCCTTGACGTTGGTCGTGAGGAACTTCGACTGCAAGTTGAAGAGCTGGTCGTCGAAGGCGATTTCACCCTCGCGCACTCCGCGCGCGTGGACGTCGCACATGTCGCCGTACCGATCGACGTATCCCGACTCCCAGATGTTCTGACCGTCGGGATCGATGAGCGCGACGTTGAGCCACAGCTCGGGCTGCGCGCCGAGGGATCCCGACGGGAGGTTGTGCCCCTTGTTGGGGTTGCTCACCTCGTAGTGGAAGGCGAAGGATTGGCCGATGCGCGGCGTCGTGTCGAAGAACGGTCCGTCGACGTGCGAGCCCTTCTCCATGATGGCCTGGCGCCTGACCTTGCGCGCCGCGAGCTCCCGCAGGTTCTCGTCGACCACCTCGCGGGCCATCTTCCGCCGGCCCGCGTCCGACCACTCCGCGGGGAACGATGCTCCCTCTCCCTTGGAGGCGATCTTGCTCTCGAACTCCTTCTTGCCCCAGTCCTGTTCCCAGTCGAACGTCATCCAATCCGCGAGCGGGATGGCCGACCGACTCTTCGGGTTGTTCTTCGCATTGTGCGGGAAGATGCCGGGGTGCGCCGTCGAGTAGCCCGGTCCGATGAACGAGTGATCGGTGTGCTTGCTGCCTTCCTTGATCTCGTCGACGTTCGCGATGACCGCGCGCGGCGCCGTGGCGAACCCCGAGGTCGGATCGCCCGGGATCTTGGCCATGTGGCAGTCCTGGCAGGAGATGCCCTCGCGGAACGCGGGGGAGTCGCGGTACTGCTCGTAGACGACCTCGAGCTTGATCCCCGGGTGGACCGCGACCTGATGGCACGAGGCGCAGAAATCCGATTTGCCCAGGTTGTCGCTCTGGATCGCCGCGCGGTGGATGGGGAGCTTCGAGGTCTCGGAGGCGTCGGTCGTCACTCCGTACTCGGGAGTGTCGATGATCGGGTCCAGATCGGCTCCGACGGTCCCGTACACCGGCGCGAAGATCGAGCCTTCGACGATGCGCCGCTCACCGTTCACCCGACCGTAGTACTCGTTGACGCGGTGACAGGTGACGCAGGTGATGCCTTCGGTCGACACGGGTGCGCGTTCCCACAAGGGGATGTGTCGCTCTTCACCGAGCGCGGTACCGACGGGAATGTGGCAACGGACGCAGAACGTGTTCACCGTCCCTTGGGCCAAGTTGTTCAACGCCTGCTCGAACTTGTGGAACATCGGCGAGATCGCCGCATAGGCGTGCGCCGACGACCGCCACTCGTCGAAGATCTTCTGGTGACACGCGGCGCACTCGAAGGCGCTCGGGAACTTGTCCTGCGCGAACAGGTCGAGGTGCGGATCACCGGCGAAGGGGGAGGGGGAGTCCGCGAGGGATCCGTCCCCGGCCGCTGCGGAATCCGACAGCGAGAATCCGATCAGGGCGGTCAGCGCGAGGGCCGTTCCCGTCGCGACGATCGAAAGGCTGGGTGTCTTCATGGCGTCTGGCTACCTGGATCCGGCCGAGCCTGGGAAGAGGGGAGAGCCTGCCCGGCAAACCCGCACGGCGCGGGGACGGCACCCAAGGGCCGCCTCCGCCTCCGCAGAAAAGCAAACTCCTAAGGGTCTGCTCGCCCCAACTCCTCCCCATGCGCGGCGAAGGCTAGCACAGGCCCCGGCCGTGCTCCAAACGGCTCCGCGCTCGAGATGGTTCGCTCCCTTCTCGCTCGCTGCGCTCCACCGGTTCGCACGAAGGTTCGCTTGAACGAACGCCCGGACGGCGTTCGGATTCCCGATCGCCGCCGTACAATCGCCGCCGAGCAACTCTCGTTTGCGAGCTCTCGTCGCGGGCGAATTCGGAAGATCGAGGCACGCGGGCGAGGAGCGCGGATGGGTTTCGCGTGGAGTCGCGGGGCGCTGTTCGGCGGCTCGTCGCTCGTACGTGCTTCATGAGGAGAAGCGTCGGAGATGGCAGGGAACAAGATCACGGTCCTGCGCGCAGGCCAAGCGTTCGCCGAGTTCGACCTCAAGCCGCAGATGATCATCGGGCGGACGCCGCAAGCGGACCTACAGCTCGAAGATCCGCAGATGTCCCGCGCGCACGCCGCGATCACGAAGGAAGGGAATCGCTACTTCCTCACCGACATGAGCACGAACGGGATCGTGCTCAACGGACAGCGCATCCCCAAGCAGATGCCGGTCGAGGTCATCGATGGATCGGTCGCGCACCTCACGAGCTTCGAGCTGCGCTTCCAGATCGGCGACGGGGAATTGGTCCCCGCCACACGGCAGATATCCCCCGGCCAGCCGACCAAGAATCCCGTCGAGAAGGGCCACGACCGCATGTCCGAGCCGCCTGCGGCTGCGCCGCTCCCGGTGGGGACGGAGAGCGGCAAGAAGGGCGCGCGCGTGTGGTCGTCGGGCGCGGCCCACTTGACCGTAGCCGACATCATCGAGGAGACCGACGACGTCAAGACGTTCCGGTTCGTGGGGGACGAGCCCACGCTCTTCTCCTTCCAGCCGGGTCAGTTCATCACGCTTTCCCTGGACATCGACGGGGAAGAGGTCAACCGCTCCTACAGCATCTCTTCGAGCCCGTCGCGTCCGCACACGCTCGAGGTCACGATCAAGCGGGTGCCCGACGGCCTCGTCTCGAACTGGATGAACGACCACGTCAAGCTCGGCGACAAGCTCCGCGTCAAGGGGCCCGCGGGCAAGTTCTCCTGTTTCAACTATCCGTCGCAGAAGATCCTGTTCGTCGCCGCCGGCAGCGGGATCACTCCGATCATGTCGATGTCGCGCTGGATCGTCGACACGGCGGCCGACGTGGACGTCGTGCTCTTGTGCTCCGCGCGCACCCCGAGCGACATCGTCTTCCGCAAGGAGCTCGAGCTCCTCTCGGCCCGCCACAGCAACTTCAAGGTCTACATCACGGTCACGCAGGGCTGGCGCCGAACGGAATCGTGGACCGGCTTCTCGGGCCGGAATTCCTGCGACATGCTGCGGATGGTGTGTCCCGACTACATGGAGCGGCACGCCTTCATGTGCGGTCCGAAACCCTTCGCGGATTCCGTGAAGGACCAGCTCAAGGAGCTCGGCTTTCCGCTGGCCAACCTGCACACGGAGAGTTTCGGCACCGGTCGCGTGGCCAAGGGAGCGAAGAAGAAAGAGGAAGCCTCGGACGTCCCCGCGCACTCCCAGCAGCACACGCCCGCGCCGCAACCGGTGCCGAGCGTGGCTTCCGCCTCGACGGGCGTGTCGAACGAGGTTCCGCCGCCTTCCACACCGGTCGCCGCGCCGGCGGCTTTCAACGTCAATTTCAAGAAGGCCGGGGTGGTCGTGCAGACGAACGGTCAGTCGCCCTTGCTCGACCTGGCGGAGGTCAACGGCGTCGACATCGACTACGCCTGTCGCGCGGGTTCGTGCCTCACCTGCAAGGTGATGTGCTCTTCGGGCGAGGTGCACATGAGCGAGGATGCCGAGCTGCCCGACGACGAGCGGACGGCCGGCTACATCCTGGCGTGCTGCAGTTCGCCCCGATCCGACCTCGTGATCGAAGCGTGAAGCGCCGAGGAGCGCCATGTCGAAGCTGACCTTCTTGATCCACGAACCCGATCAATCCGAGCCGCGCCGCGTGCCGGTGGAGTCCGGCCTCACGCTCGGTCGCCATCCGCAGTGCGGGTGTGTCCTGCGGGACGGCGCGGTGTCCGGGCGCCATGCGCGCGTCCTCGACCTCGGCGGCGCGTTGCACCTCGAGGACTTGGGCGGCACCAACCCCGTGCGAGTCGGCGGCGTGCCGCTCCAGAAGGGAGCTCCGGTTCGCATCGGGCACGGGACGAGCCTCCTGATCGGTCAGACGCGCATCGACGTCGTCGCGGAGGCCCCGGCTGGAGGCTCGCAGACGCTCGTGGCTGGTCCGGCTGCCACCGCGGTCGTGGGACCTCCGGGGGGGGAGCAGGCCACGATCGTCTCCGGCGGTCAGTCGACCGTGGTCGGCGGCGCGCCGCTCGCTCCTGCGGCGAGCCACCCGAGCGCGACCACGCCCCCGGCGACCCTCGAGCATCGGCCGAATCGGCCGTCGCCCCCGCCCGATTCGACCGCGATCGGAGCCACCGCGCGCACTCCCGCTCCACCGCAGGAGACCCTGCAAGCCGATCCGATGCCCGCCAGCCCCCCGCCTGCGCCCGGATCGGGCGCTCTCGGCGGCGGAGACCAGACGATGGGCACCCTGGTCTACGGGGGTCAGTCCTTCGATCCGAACGACCCGCATCAGGTGCTGGCGCTCGCCGCTTCGCTGCGCAAAGCGCGGCCGCGTCTCGTGTTCGCCAACGAAGCCGATCGACGGATCGTCGACATCGACAAGGCGACCTGCGTCATCGGCCGCAGCAAGAGTTGTGACTGCGTAGTGACTCACCCAGGGGTCTCCTCGGAGCACGCGCGCATCCTCTACGACGGAGGGCGGAATCGGTTCACCGTCGACGACGCGGGGGGGCGCAACAAGACCTACCTCAACAACGAGCTCCTCACGGCGAACGCGCCGCGCGACCTCGCTCCCGAGGCGCACCTGCGCTTCGGGCCGATCGAAGCCCTGTTCGTCGTCGACACCGATTGGGAAGGGATGGCGATCTCCCCCGAGAAGTACCGCGCGGCGACGGAGGTGCTCGTCCGCGAGAACGCCGTGCAGCCGAACCAACGGGCCCAGGCCGAGGCCCGGGCGGCGGAGCAGAACCGCCACGTGGGTGAGATCCTGCTCCTGCAGGAAGTCGTCACCATCCGTCAGTGGCAGCGCGCCTTCCAGCAGGGTGAAGTGCTCCTCCTCACCAAGCGGCCGGCCGTGGCGCTCGACGACAAGCGCAAGCTGTACGCCGTCACCGCGGTCGCCGCACTGTTGCTGATCGTGATCCTGGTGCTGCTCTTGCGCTGAGCGTCAGTCGCGGAAATTCGGCGCCGCGAAGCCGGGGAAGTGCAGGAGGTTCGTGCCGAACATCGCGCGCAACTCCCGCACGTCGACACCAGCTTCCTCGAAGTACGGTTCTCGCTCGTAGTAGGGCATTACGCCGAGGGGGAGACTCACCGCTTCCCACTCCCAGTGGCAGTCGATGCAGTACTTCCTCCCATTCGCCGCGTCGACGGGTTGGTTGAAGAACTTGTACCCAGCCTGGCGGTAGGGCGAGTTCCTCCCGTGCGGGGAGTCGATCCTGCGCGCCAGCAACTTGCGCTCGCGCGGCGGTTCGTAGGGGTCCTCGGTCGTGGAGGCGACGTGGCACGACGCGCACTCGCCGGAGTTCTCGTGCGTTTCGAACGCTCCGGCGGCATAGCCTGCGGTCAGGCGCTCGACCGCGACCGGCACGCCCTTCTCGGGGATCCCGACGGCGTGGCATTCGGCGCAGGATCCGACGAAATCCAAGTCGTAATTGCGGGTCGTCGCCGCGTGCTCCGCGTGGCCGTGGCACTCGGTGCAGTTCCGGTAGCTGTCCCCGACGCGGACGACGAAGCCCTCTCCGCTCGGAACGACGTGACAATCGGTGCAGGTGAAGGCGCGCTTCAGTGTGGGATGGCGTTTGTTCAGGTGCCGGTCGTGGGAGAACCACATGACCTCGCGCAAAGGAGAGTCGGGGAACACGGCGCCCAGGGCGTCGGAGTGACACTTGGTGCAGCTTTCCTCCTCGAACAGCCCGAGCTCCTCGGAGAGCACGGGATGTGTCTGCGCACCCCCTTCCGACCACTCCGCCGCGAGCTCGAGGAGCCCTTCCAGATCGGAGAAGGACTCGCGCTCGATGTTCTCGTGACAGGCGAGGCAATGGCTCGCCTCGAGCTCGCTGTGACGTGCGGGGAGATGCGTCGCGTGATCGAAGGGCTTGCCGTTCAGCCGCGATGGGATCGACGGTACCTGTGCGCGGTGGCACGCGGAGCAGTCGCCGTCCACGGCCCCTCCGCCGCCGGTCGTCACGAACGGGTGGGCGTGGGCTGCGAGCGCGAACGACGACGGCCGCGGTCGCGGCAGCAGGGCGCGCGGACGATTGTCCGGATGCGCCGCGCGCGAGGGATCGAGCCCGCCTTCCTCGATGCGGTGACACTGCGCGCAGTCCGACGTGTCGCCGTGGCGACCACCGAGCATGGCGACGTCGCGATCTGTGTGGCAGGTGATGCAGCCTTCGTAGAACCCGGAGTCGAAGCGCGCAGTGAAGCGATAGGTTTCCGCGGCGGCGTCCCACGCGTGACAGGCCATGCAGTTCTGGTCAGCCAGCTCCGGGTGCCTCTGCGCCTCCGGAGACTTCAGGTGGTCCCAGTGATCGAAGCTCGCCGCCGCGCGGCTCGGCCGCATCACCTTCGCCACCTCGATCTTTGCGGCGTGACAGTCGCGGCAGGTCTCGACGCTGAACTGACGCTCGCCGAGGTTCTCCGCATCGCTCGTGTAGACCTTGGTGTGACACGACTGACACAGCCTCGGATCGTCGGCCTGTCCGGGAGGGACGTGCAGCGCGTGTCGGAAGGGCTTTGCCGCGGATTCCTTCCCGGCCAAGCGCGAGGCGATGACTTCGTTGAATCCCTTGCGCGAGGCAGCGTCGGATCCGTGGCAGCGAGCGCACATCTCCACATTGGCTCCGCGCGGCACGGGCATCACGGCCGGAACTGTGTCGCCCGGAGGGAGATGGCATGCGCGGCACTCGATCGGAGCATCGGGGCGGTCGCGGTGATCGTAGTGGTCGAAGACATCGCCCACGTCGCGCATGGGATCGAGGTAGGAGCCTTGCGGGAACTCCATGGCGCCGAAGGCGTGACAGCCCGTGCAGACCGATTCCGGGGGTTGCCGATTCCGGGGATCCTCGACCGAGTAATCGTGACAGCCGCGACAGTCGCGTGCGACCTCCGCCTCCGAGACGTCCATCCAGATGTCGGAGACGTGCAATCCGTGGTCGAAGCCCTTCGCTGCGCCTTGTCCGTTCGCGACGAGCGCTCCGACCACGAGGAACAGTCCGGCGGCGAGCGGCCGTGCGAGCACGGAGCGACGCGCACTGCCCCACCGGTCGAGCGCTTCGCGCTCCACGTTCCTGCGCCCCATCCCGTGCTCTCCTCTTCGTCGTTGCGTGGGCCTCTCGACGCGCGGACGCCGAGGGCGTGCGAATGTCCCGGAGTATAGGCACGGCCTAGCTCCCTCGCGATCCCGAGCAGTGAGCCGTCCTCGGCCGATGGTCGCCGCCGCGGCGCGAGGATCCGTCGAGACGGCGAGGCGGGAATCATCGGACCAAGACCGCCTTCTCTCGCCGGATGGGGAACTCTAAGATGCGAGCGGAGAGTCTCGGGGGCGGATAATGAACCGGCGTCTGTTCCAGTCGTGGCACGGCGTGATCGCAGCGGCGATCGTCGTGTCGTATCTCATCTGGAAGTTCGCCGCGAACATTCCGATCGGCCGCGCTCCCGGGTACGACCGGACGTTCCTGCTCGCCACGGGCTGGACGTCGCTCGCGCTGTTCCTGCTCGTGCTGTTGCACGTCTCGCGCAAGTACGTCCACAAGCTCGGCATCTCGCCCGAGTTCAAGATGAAGGTCCCGATCAGGGACCTCGAGAAGGCGGAGACGGAGCTCAACGCGATTCGGCGCGCGGTGGCCGGTGGAACCCTCACCGACAGGGAGGACATCCTGCGTGCGGCGCGCGCGGCTTTGCAGAACAACCGCGTGCAGCGCGTCCTGCGCATCGAGGTGGAGCAGAACACGGAGGGGGGTGATCCGGCCTGGCGCGTCCTGGCCTTGCCGACCTTCCCGCTGGGGAAGATGTTCCGCTGGATGCACGCCCACCTCTATTACGGCGCCGCCGCGGGACTGCTCGTGCTCTTGCACGGCGGGGGAGCGCTGCAAGCGGGTCTCGGGGGGATCCTGACCGTGCTCTCCCTGCTCGTCGTCGCGAGCGGTTTGGTCGGCATCTGGTTCTGGGCCACCGGACCCGTGCGGATGACGCGGGAGGAACGCGACGTCTCGGCCGAGAAGGCGTTCGCCTTGAACGAGAACCTCGAGCGCAAGGTGCGCACGGCCTATGGCGACGTCGCTTCGTCGCTGCACGACGAGCTGCGTTCGCTCGAGAAGGCCGGTGACGATTTCGTCGAGCGCGCGTCGTCCCTCGCGCAGAAGCACCGCGGCTCCCCCGGGCTGACCGACCTGCTGGCCCTGCTCGGCCAGCGCCATCGGGTGGCGCGCGAGCTCGAGAGGCTCACCCGGAGGAAGCTCCTCATGCACGCGTGGCGAGTCCTGCACGTACCGATCGCAATCGTCTTGCTCGCGTTCGTCGTGATCCACGTCGTCGCCGTGCTGCGGTACTGATCGAATGGAGATGCGATGAGCCAGGTGCCGCCCGAAGTGTTCGCGCTCCCGCTGTTCGAGGGGATCAAGGACAACAAGAAGCTCCGGAAGCTGGTCGAGAACGAGGCTTCGCTCGAGGCGTGCCCGGCGCACACCGTCTTCGCTCATCAAGGCGAGTACCTCGGCCGCTTCTGCGTGATCCTCCAAGGCGGGGTCACGATGTACCGCAAGGAGGAGGGGGAGACGAAGGTGCTGGGTGCGTTCGGGCAGCGCGACTGGTTCGGCGAGCTCGGCGCGCTCTCCAATCAACCCGAACCGGCCACGTTGCGCGCGGAGACGCGCTGCGTGTTCCTCACCTGCGAGCAAGCGTTGTTCAAGCAGGTCTACAAGGACAAGCACTTCAAGAAGCTCGTCGACGAGACCTATCGCCGGCTCTCGCTCGCCGTCCACCTGCGCGCGGCGCCGATCTTCAAGGGGCTGCGGCCGGAAGACCTGCGCGCGCTCGAGCGCCACGTGTCGATGGTCGAGTACGAGAAGGGAGCTGTGATCGCGAGCGAAGGCCGGATCGCCGATTCGATCTACCTCGTCCGCAGCGGCGCCGTGTCCTGTACGACCAACGGGGGCAAGCGGATCCTCTCCTACCACATGGCCAACTCCTCCTTCGGCGAGCGCTCGCTCACCGGGGACGCGAAGTGGCCGGGGACCTACGCCACGCTGGCGCCCACCGCCGTGCTCGTCGTCCCCGTGAACGTGTTCCGCGACGTCTTCGTCGGATCGCCGCAGGTGATCGAGCTCCTCGCTCGGACGGCCGGCTTCATCCTGGCCGAGGAGCGCGGAGAGAACACCGGCCTCTACGCGGGGGCGAATGCAGAAGAGCTGGAGGTCATGGTGGGCAAGCAGTCGGTCAAGGGCGGAGAAGCGCTCGTGATCGACCTGCACTCGTGCGTGCGCTGCAACGCGTGCGTCGAAGCCTGCGTCTCGGTCCACGAGGACCGCGTCCCGCGGCTCTCGAAGACCGGGACGCGCGTCGTCCACAAGGAGACGGGGCACACGGTCACGCTCGCCACGTCTTGCTACAACTGCGAGATCCCCGAGTGCATGATGGCCTGCGAGTACGGAGCCATCCGGCGCGACGTCCAAGGCCTGATCCGCTACGTCTGGGACAACTGCGTCGGTTGCCAGATGTGCTCGACCGCGTGCCCCTACGGGGTGATCAGCATGACCCCGCCGCCTCGAGCGGGCGCGACGGAGCCTTCCTTCCAACGCCACTGGTTCCTGCAGACGATCCCGTTCATCGGGAAGCGCTTCGGGGGCAGCCATCCCGTCGAGCCGAAGCAGGCTGCCCTCGTCGATCCCGATGCGAAGGCGGTCGGCAAGCTGCGCGGCAACGAGTCGCGGGGGAAGGCGGTCAAGTGTGACCTGTGCGCGGGGCTCCCCTTCGAAGCCTGCGTGTACAACTGCCCGACGCAGGCCATCGTGCGGATCAATCCCGAGAAGGTCCTCACCGGCCGCGACAGCCGCGGGCTCCTTCCCAAGCACTGAGGCCGAGCGCGCGACGATGCCGACCACGACCCACTCCTTGCCTGGCATGCGGAGCCCCCGCACAGCGGACCGCTAGGGAGCAAGCTTGGCCCACATCCTCGTCTTCGCGAAGAAGAAGCCCCTGCTCGACACGGCAGCGGACCGCATCTCGATCGGCACGCGAACTTCCTGCGAGCTGACCCTGCGCGACCCGATCGCGGCCGAAGTCCACTGCCACGTCGTCCATCAGGATCTCGTCTACCGCATCGAGGATGCGGGGACCGCGACCGGGACGTTCGTCAACGGGCTCGCGATCGCGAAGCCCACGGCCCTGGCGAGCGGCGACGAGATCGTCCTCGGCGTGAACAAGCTCGTCGTGGAGATCGTGCGCGAGGAGAACGGGTTCGCGCTGCACCTCGACCTGCAGGAGGACAAGTTCTTCCAGAAGGCGCGCTTCAGCACGGGCGACGACCCGCAGTGGATCCCCGGCGATCGCGAGGCCTTCAAGGAAGCCGAGATCAACTTCAGCGCGTTTCCGGCCCTGCGCGTCGCCGGTTGGAGCGCGGTGTCGATCGCTCTGCTCGCGCTCCTGCTCCTGCTCGTTCCCGGCGTGCGCGCCACGCTCGTCCAGCCCGGGCCGCTGCACAACCTCCACGGCCAGATCCTCGCGGCGGAAGGCTGCATTGCGTGCCACGAGCCCTGGGGCGGAGTCACTTCCGAGCGCTGCCGCAGTTGTCACGCGGTGGAGCTCGAGGGCCGCCACCCCTTCGACGGCGCGCTCGCAGCCGCGCTCCCGGCCGACGCCTGCACGCGCTGCCACGTCGAGCACCTGGGAAGCGAATCGGTCGTGCGCGAGGTCGATGCCCTCGCCGACGTCTGGCCGGGGGTCGCACCGCGAGTTCGCGAACGCGATCCGCTCTTCGTGCCGCGCGATTTTCGCTCGGAGGTCGGCTGCGCAGGGTGCCATCACGTCGAGACGCCCACGCTCGAGGACGCGCGGCGCTTCGTCGCGGAGCACGGGTCGGGCCGTTCGCTGAGCGATACGGGACGTCTCGACCAGGCAGCGCGTGCGACGCCAGCCGTGGCGAAGTTCGACCACGCCTCGCACGTCGGCGAACGCAAGATCGAGTGCGCGCACTGTCACCGCCCCGCCGACTCGGCCGAGGTCGCAGAGTCCCGGCGCGATTTCGCGGTGGTGCCCTTCACGACCTGCATGGGCTGTCACCACGCGGAGGGAAACACAGCCTACGGCGAGCTCGCGGTCGTGACGGACTCCGCGGCCAGCGGAGCGCCGCCGTTCCGCGTGGACTGGCACGGGAAAGCGGAGGAGCGTTGCCTCGCGTGCCACGCGGAGCTCGAAGACGGCAGCCCTGCGTTGGTGGAGACGGAGTCACTCGCGTTCCAGGACTCGATCACGGGCGCGCCCATCCCTCCGAGCGAATCACCGCGCCTCCTCTTCTCGCTCGAGAGCCGAGGGCACGACGAGCAGGCCGGAGCGAAGGGACGAGACTGCTCGGAATGCCACGCGGCCGGGGACTTCGCCTCCGCGAAGCGCGTCGATCGCCGCTTCTGGCACGCCCTGCACCTCGCGGAGCTCCCAGCCGGCGCCGACGACGTCACCGCCGAGCGCGCGCGCGCGCTGTCCGCGGCGTGCTCGGAGTGTCACGCCGATGTCGTGGCGTCCGCCTCGCTCACGGGCATGCTCTTCGACGGGTCGACGTGCGCCCGCTGCCATGCCTCTTCCGCGAACGGCGAGAGCACTCCCGCGATCAGCGAACGGGTCTCCCGCACGAAGACCATGCGCACGGACTTTCCGCACGCCCTACACGTCGCGCGGGCGGATGGCTCGCCCTCCCTCGCGAAGGGTTGCTTCGCGTGCCACGCGTTCGAGTCCGCCTCGGACGGCTTCCGAGCCGTTCCGGCCACGCCGAGCGAGGTGGTGGATTGCACGGCCTGCCACGACGATCACGCGAACGTCGGGGGCGGAAGCTGCAATCTCTGCCACGCTGGGAGCGATCCGCTGTTCTTCGGCGGGGTGCGCGCGGCGACCGGCGGCGGATCGTTCAGCCACTTCCAGCCTGGACACGTCGAGAGTGTGCGCGATTGCAGGAGCTGTCACGCGGGGGTCGAGTCCGCGGCGCTCGTCGCCGACATAGGCATGCCGGACGCCTCGGGCGAGGGCTGCTTCGAGTGCCACTTCGAAGAACGCTTCCACTGGCGCTAACCGCCGAGACATCCCTTCCAGGGGATAGTTCTCGTTCTTGACCTCGGCACCGGCTGACGCTCCACGTCGAGGACCGAGAGCGCCTCTCGTGTTGCTCGCTCTCCGCGCTTCCGTCCGTGGAGTCTCTGCATGCGCGAAGGAGGGTCTCGCTGATTTGGGGGCGAACTCCCTATTTCGAGTGCTCCCCCAGGAGGAGTACACAGGATCTCTACCGACCTCCAAGTGCGTGACCCGCGGTTGCGCCTCGGCCCCTCTCCAGGCCGCGAGAGTTCGGTACTTCTCTCCTCCGTCGGGAGCCGCGCCGCACGAGCGCGGCGCGAGCTCCCGATCCTTTCCACTCCGATTTTCACTTGGGGGAGCCGGCTCATCTCCTTCCTCCTCTGCCGGCTCCTCCTCCTCCTCCTTCCCTCGACACGCGCGCGATCTCGCGTCTCGAGCGCGGGGCCTCGGACGCGGGAACGCGCGCGATGGGACGGCGTACGCTCGCGGACGGTTCCGCGCTGATCCCGCTCCCCGGTTGGGCTACGGCGACCGCTCGTAGACGACCCAGCGCGCCAGCGGCGGATCGCTGCGCTGGAGCACCGGCAGGTACTCGGTCGCCAGCATCCGCTCGAGCTCGGGGAACTCCGCCGTCGTGTTCCTGCCCGTCGGCCTCGGGCGATCCTGCATGTCGAGCACGAAGCGCGGCGGATGCGCGCGCATCTCGCGCATGAAGCGCTTCCGGAGCTCCGCGACATAGGGCAAGTGGACGTGATGGTGGAAGTGGTAGTCCTCGACGAAGGACGTGGCTGCGTGGGCGCGCGCCTCGAGGGCCGCATGCGCGCCTCCACGGGCCCAATCGAGCGTCTGCACGGTGTCGCCGGGCCGTAACCGTTCCGAGAGGAACTCGGCGATCGCGTCGACGCGACCCTCGTCGGGCGGGGCGAGCTCGTGGCCCTCGAACTGCGCCCAGGTCTCTTCCGACACGGGCAGCACGATCGCGATCGAGAGCACGAGGGAGCCGAGCGGGTGCCATCCGGTGATCCGGTCGCTTTGCAGGCGTACCGGCGGGGCGAAGCACAGAGCCGCCAGCAGCGCCGTGGTCCAGCGGAACGGCATCCAGTGGTAGTTCCAGAACTGGCCCGCGACGAGCACGTAGGCCCAGAAGAGTGCGGAGAGCGCGACGAGCAGGAGGACGATGCGTCGACGACGCAGGTCGAGCTCTCCGGAGGCCAG
>CAYPTB010000006.1:0-16774 GCA_964413535.1 uncultured Planctomycetaceae bacterium
GCGGCCAGGGTGGAGGTAGCGCGGGACATCTCGGTGTTCATCCGCTCGGTGTCTTCCCGCTCCTCGCGCTTCTGCCGACGCTTCTCGTTCTTGAGCGTCTCGACCCGTTCCTTGAGCTGCTTCTCCAGCGACACGCGGTCCTTCGCGTCCATGTGCTTGAGGAAGGTGGACCCCTCGACGGCGCGCTCTTCCTTGTAAAGTTCCAGCACGGCCTCCACCTCGGCGATGTTGTTCGAGGCAGTCGCCTGGTAGACGCGCGTGTAGGAACCCTGCTTGAGCGCCTTGTCCTTCTTCTCTTCCCATTCCTTGGGCTTGATGTGGCCCATCGCCACACCGGCCTCGCCCATCCGCACGAACGCCTTCCACTCGTCGGTCTTCTGGCCGTCTTCGCGGCCGATGATACGCGCGGCCGACTGCGAGTAGATCGCTTCGGACTGCACCATCGTCGCTTCGTAGTCTTCCAGCTTGGCGCGGTTCTCCAGCTTCGCCGCGCCGACCGTGTACTCCATCCGCTTCGTGAAGGACTGCTTCTCGAACAGCCCGCGCGCGCGAGCCGTGAGTCCGTCCGTCCACTTCGACTCGTTCTGCGAGACGAACTCCCCGAACAGCTTCTTCCCCTGCTTCGCGTTCTCGGGGACGTGGAGCTGCTCGGTCATGGCCTCCATGTCGGTGACCATCATCATGTACCGCTTCTGCGCTTCGGCTACGTCTTCCAGCTCTTGGCGCTTGTCGGCCGCTGTCTTGAAGGCGGACCCGAGCTGCTCCGTCGCTGCGCCGAGCTGCGCGATCTGGCGCGGAGCCGGATCGGACGGGGCCTCGACAGCCTTGTCGTATGCCACATTCGTGGAGACCCCGCCGTACCGTGGGAAGATGGAGGCCATGGGTTAGGTCCAGGACGCCGTGGCGCTGAAGTTGGACCGCTCACCGGCCCGGTACGCGCTGTACGCGGAGCCGGAGGTGGGGGAGGTGGTGAGCCCACCGCCCGTCTGCTTGCCCGCACCACTGCCGCCTGTGGCGATCCCGCCGAACCCGCCTGACGCGGCCCCTGCGGCTGAGCTGATGCCGCTCGTCACCGCCGCCATCATCGGGCTGATGCGGCCAGCCTGCCAGCGCGCGAACGACGCCTGGGTGCGGGCACGGTTGCCCTGTACCTCGTACCCGTGCTGCACGTCGAGTGCCTGTAGCTCGGCGTCTTCCGCGAAGTCCAGCTCGGTCAGGAGAGACGATCCCTCGTGCGCGACCACGCCCGCCATCGCGGCGCGTGCGCCGAACGACTCCTGCGCCGCCTTGTCCTTGGCCCGCTGCCGACGCGCTGCCTCGATGCCCGCGCGCCGGGACTGCTCGGCCTCGAACTCGTGCATGTACGCCTGCTGCTTGAGCTGCGTCTGCTGCGCCTTCGCGGCGGAGTACGCTCCGTAAGCGGAGATCGCCGCGCCTGCGGCCAGGATCAGGAGGGATGCGATTGTCGCCATGCTACTCTTCCTCGTGGTCGCCCGAGTGGATGTAGATCAGTCCGTCCTCGGGCGGGTCATTGAACGCGAAGTACCCAGGCGTGCGCTGACAGACGTGGAAGCCTGCCTTCTTCAGGATCGCGCGCATGGGGAGGTTCGACGGCGCGGTGCAGCCGACGAACATCTGAATGCCGAGATGCCGCCCCACGTCCATCCGCTTCTCCAGGAGGGCCTGGCCGACGCCACGCCCTTGCACGTCGGGCGAGACGCCGCTGTCGCGGAGGTACATGATGAAGCTGTTCCCGGCGGGGTGGTTGTCCACCGTGTAGCAGCCGTACCCGACGACCTTGCCCTTCTCGATGGCGACGACGGTCGGGTTGGCGTGGAACCAGAACTTGGGGCGCGGGGGCCAGGAGGGGTGAACAGCGTGTACGAGCGTGCGGACGTGCTGCTCGTGCGGGGTCTCCATGTGCCGGTATTCGATCACGGGTTCTCCCCGTCGTCGTAGATCAGGTTGCGGCTGATCCCGAGGACAGTCATGGGGAAGGGATGGCGCTGCTCGACCGTCACCTGCTCCAGGCGATTCCAGCCGAGGCTGGTCTCGCGCTGGTAGTCGTACAGCTCGGTCATCTCCAGCGGGCGGCGTGGCACGAGCTGGTTGTTGACGTACACGCCGCTCCCCTTCGAGCAGAGGAAGCGCACGTAGATCGTCGGGCTCCGCTTCTTGCGGAAGTGGACGGTCCCCTCGCGCGACGGCGCTTCGAGCGGCAGCGTCTTGATCTTGGTTTCGTAGTGCAGGCCCACCTCCACGCGGACAGCTTCCGTCGCGAGGGTCGCCGTACCTGACGCGATGAGCTGGGTCGCGTACCGCGCGCGCACGCGCTGGAAGGCGGACATCTGGAAGGCGCTCGCCTGAAAGGTGGACTGCGAGGTGTAGAGGATGTCTGCCGTCGCACCGTCGAGGTGCGTGAGCCCGACGACGGTGTCCACCGGGACGATGTCATCGTACACGAGCGCGCACTCGGTGTTGAGCTGGCCGTCGAACACCTCGACGAATAGCCCGGTGCGCCCGCCGATGTTACGCTCCGCGATGCACCACACCTCGTCTCCCGTCCCGCACTTCGCGGGCATGACCGCGACCGACGTGAACTTCCCCTTGCCGGTGGCCCAGCCGCTCGGGCGGAACTGCGTCCAGGCGATCACCTCTTCCTCGCGGTAGTACGTGCAGACGGCCATCCGCCCGTCTTCGAGGACGACCAGGATGTACGTCGAGGGCGAACTGCAATACGCGATCTGCACGACGCCAGAGTGGAAGATATGCTCGGCGAGGGTGGTGATGTCCGCCGCTGCGAACCCATCCTCGGTGATGTCGAACCCCATCTCGCGGATCTGTCTGCGTCCGCGCTGCGTGAACAGGACTGCCTTCCCGGCCCGGACTGCGTCGGGCTCGGGGTCGCTGCCCCAGTTGGACTGCGGCTTGTTCAGGATTTGCGTCGGCGTGATCGAACTCTCCGACCCGCCGTTGACGCGGTACTCAGTACCGATGGTGCCGATCAGCATGTCCTTCATGGACTTCATCCAGCGGATGATGTCGGCCTGGTTCGTGCCGCTTACGAGCGGGAAGCGCACCGCGTCGTCGTCGTTTGGCCCGAGACCAAAGTTCTGGAAGTCGCCCACGCGCGAGCCGAAAATCTCGTGCGTCTTCGCGAGCCAGCGGCGCTGCTCGTAGAAGTTGTTCACTGATGCGAATCCGAGTGCCGTGGTGAAGGACTCGCGCTCTAGCGTCCACGCGCCAGCCTGGGCGACCAAGACGGTGCCAGGGATGGAGCGGATCACCTGCCCGCGCGCCGCCGTGCCGCTGTTCACCTCGGTGATCTCGAAGATGCCGTCCAGGGCGTGGACGAACGCGCCCACGTCGGTCGAGCGCCAGCCCGCCGTCGTCAGTGTCAAATCCACGATCTTGTTCGCGGGACCGGCCGCGCTGATGGTCAGAACGGACGAGGGCGAGCCGTCCATCTGCCAGAGGTTGGCGGGGATCTGGTCTGTCGAGATGAAGGCAGCGGTGATGTCGGCGTGTACCTGTGTGCCGCTGTCCACCACGATGATGGCCGCGCTGCCGCCTTGCGACTTGATCTGTCGCCCTACGTCGGCCGCGAGGAAGACGCTAGCGTCCGCATCGAACTGGACGTTCTGGCCCACCACGTCGCCAGGCGTCAGCTTCGCGGGCGGGGTGATGTCCACCTCTTCGGTCGGGGGCGGAACGAGGATCGAGTCCTGGAACGTCCACAGCACGTCGGACAGCCGCGTCAGGATCTTCTCGGGGTAGTCCTTGTGCGCGATCCAGAGCTGGTCGAGCGACTGCGTGAAGCGCAGCGAGCGGATGTCTTCCGGGCGGTAGGGGGTCGTGACTTCCAGCGGCGCGGCGAACTCGACCGACACGTCGTCGAGCTGCGCGACTGCGCCAGGACCGGACACCTTCCACTCGATGAAGACGCTGCCTGCTCCCGGCGCGACGAACGTCACGCGGTACTCGCCCGCGAGGAGCGTGCTCTCGGTGATGACATTCGCGGCCCCGAGCGACGAGCCGACGTTGAAGTCGAGCTGACCCCCACCGATCTCGAAGTGCAGGACGTACTTCTCGCCTGGGTCCAGCCCGCTGATCTCCTGGCTGATCCCCGCGACGCCTGCTGCGCCCGGATCGAGCTGCGCGAGGCCGGGAGCGGAGTGGACAACCGTCCCGCCGTTGTCCTGCTGGAGATCCCAGCCGGTCAGGTCCACGTTGAAGCCGCCGTTCGTCGCCAGCTCGACTCCGTCGCCCGTACCGAGGAGCTGTTCCCGGTTGCGGTAGAAGCGGATGTAGAACGGACCGAACTCCAGCATGTACGCTTCCTGTGTGTTGAAGATGAACTCTTTCAACATCACCGAGCGGCTGGGGGCAACCTGGAAGGCGTCGTTCTGGAACGCGCTCGCCTGGAAGGCGGAGCGTCCGCGCGTCTGGGCGATGAACTGCGTGCCCGCGCGACGGCTGATCCCGCCCGTCACGGCAACCACGGCGTTGATCCCGAACTCCACCCCGTTGGGGTACTTGCGGTAGTCGGTGCGGGACCACATGCCCCGCGTCAACTCGCCCGCCGTGAAGTTGGTCTGGTAGGGGTGCTGGCCCACGAGCTACACCCGCACTGAGAGGAGGATGTCGTTCCCGCTCTGGTCGATAGTTCCGTCCTGGGAGTCGGTCGTGCGCGCTTCGGCGAGCAGCTCCATGAAGGCGTCGTGCTGCGTCTTCGATGCCTGGAGCGAGCCGGTCACGGCGTAGCAGATGCGGAACGCCATTTTCGCGGCGAGCGCGCTGAGGGCGAGCGAGTCCCACTTGTTGAGATCCTCCACGTCGCGCGTGTAGGCGATGTCCACCTTCGTGCCGACGTTCGCGACGAGGAACTCACCCTCGACCTTGAGGGGCTCGGGCTCGGTGCCCAGATCGCGCCAGTAGGACCAGAGGATGGACGCGATGGAGCCGAACCCACCCACTCTATCGACGCTGACCAGGCGAAGGTAGTCGGTCGGCTTGGGGTAGCGGTACTCGTACTCCCATCCCGGCTTGATGCGCCACGCATCCTGCGCGATGGAGGCGACGGACGGGAAGGCCGTCTCGACCAGCGCGACGACGTTCTGGCTGTCCGTCACGCTGACGATACGCGCCTTCGGGCCGGAGGTGGACGAGGAGCCGACGATGACGTAGCCTTCGTCGCGGTCGGCCGCGAAGGGACCAGCCGAGCTGAAGAACGCGGCGTTCACTCCCGCGACCAGCGCGTCGGCGCTCGGCACCAGGATGCCGGTAGGGAAGGTGCTCAGCCGCATCCGCTTCCGCGCGAAGCCCCACGGGAAGGCGCGGAGGGTTTCCTTCCGGCACTCGTCCGCCTCGGCGAGACACGCGATGGCGGAGTCGGTCTCCTCCGTCAGGCTGTCGATCTTCTTCGCGCCCAGCCGCACCAGCGCGCGGTTCGCTACGGTGAGCAGAGTCGCCATGGTCAGTGATCCTCGCAGAGGTGAGTAAGTGGATGCCCGCAGACTACAAGCGGACGCGCAGCAGCGAGCCCAGCGTTCGCGAGCGGGCAGATCGTGCGGGTGCCCGCGATCCCTTGCGCCCGGTCGCCGCTGAGGTAGATGCCGCCCGTCCGCGTGATGACGATGGGCGTTCCGTTCGTGCGGAGCCCCATGCCGACCGGCCGTTCGCCTACATCGGATACGGACCACGGTCCGCTGCTCTGAAAGTCTTCCCCGCTGTTCGCGCTGTAGTACGCGGCAGTCTCGGTCGTCGGAGCGTCGAACGTCGGCGCGACGACCAGCACTTCGGTCGGCCCCAGCTTGATCCCGTACCCGCCTGCGTTCTGTGGGATCAGCGCGTCCGAACCCATGAAGTTGGCCCCATCGTCGCACGAGATCCAAGCGGAGCCAGGACCGGTGAGGGTGCCCTGGCTGAAGGTGAAGAACGTCCCACCGTACATCTCCATCAGTGTCCCGCGCACCCCGAACGCACCGTCGAACGAGGCATCGGTGAACGTGCCCGTCAGAAGATCACCGTCCGTCCACCAGATACCGGTGCTACCGCCGCCGATCAGCAAGAGGCGACCGCTCGTGCTACGCACGATCTGGCTGACGGGACCGTCTCCAATCGCGGCGATGAGGTCGCGCACGGCCTCCCAGGTGATCCCGCCGTCGAGCGACCGCCACAGTGTGGACTCCTTGAAGTTGGTCAGGTTGCCGAGGCCACCGCCCGAGTGGTTGAACGCGGACGCCATCCAATATGCGTCCTCACCGTTTGGTCCCGATCCCGTGAGCAAGATCGGCTGCGTGACGGCCGGAAAGTGCCCGATAGGCGCGTGCGTGCCCAGGTTGCCACCGATCTGATTGATGGCGGGCCAGTTGTGGAGATCCTGTAACTTGAAGAATGCGGACCCGCCGTCGCTCGCCCAGAGCGACAGGCTACCGGGTTTCGTGACGGACCCGTCGAACACCAGGAAGGCGTGTTCAAAATCCCAGCGGATCTGGTAGTGGATGCTGTTGCCGAGGAAGGACGGGTGCGGAAGCGACCAACCGGTGATCGCCACCTGGTTGATCAAGTCGGCCGGTGCGTTGAACGAGTGGGTCCAGGACGCGCCATCGTTGAAGCTGATCGCGGCCATGTTCGTGAAGCCCCGGAAGTGGTGTGCCATCGCGCCGAACGCTTGGATCGTGCGCGTGCGTGCGTCGTAGACCCCCGAGACGGTCCCGGTCACAATCCCGGAGTACACCCCGTTGAGCTGCATCTGCGGCGCACCCGGAGGGCGCTTGGCCCAGGTGTTCGCAGCGAACGGCTGTGCCATCAGGCCCTCATAGTGGAATGGGCGGACGGACCCTCATCGCTGAAGGCCCGCCCGCCCTGGTTGGTCTTAGTCGCGGACGTAGAAGACGACGACGGTCAGCAGACCGCCCGTATCCACGGCCTCGGTGGCGAGGGTCGCGATCAGTTCCTCGTCGGCCGTGAGGACCGATCCGTACCCGAGCGCGAGGGTGTGGTTCGCATCCGCCGCGAGGATGGCATCCACGTCGGTGGCAGCCATGTACTTGGCGACGGAACCAGCGATTCCGAGCGAGAGTGTTGCGGTGGCGACACCGAACGAAGCCGGAGCCGTCGCGCGCATGCCGAGGAGGCGGTAACCCTTCTTCAGCGTGCCGAGGCGGATGGTGCTACCGGCCGCGAGCGTGGTCGCGGTGTAGGTGAAGACCTTGACGCGGAGGCGAGCGTCCTCGTCGCGGGACGGGTTCTGGACGACGGGGATGGCCTCGATGTTGGTGAGTTGGTCGGACTTGACGGTTGCCATGGTGAGATCCTTTCGGCGTGGAAATGTGGGTTGTGGTAGGAAGTGGCCCTGGCCCGCTTTCCGCTCTTTCAGGCGGTGTGCGGTGCGCTGCCAGGGTCGTGGTCTATCGGACTACCTGAAGGTTACAGCGTCTCCAGGCAGGGGATCTGGATGACCTTGTTCTCCTGCATGCGGGTCGAACCCGCGCCAGCCGCCGCGTAGACGTACACGTTGCCGCGCTTGTCCCAGCGACGCTCGACCGCCGTCTCCACATCGGGCGAGATGGCGAGCAGCCAGCCGCTCTTCGCCCAGACGGGGCAGAGGCGGGAGGTGCCGTCGTGCGTGAACAGCTCCGAGTGGCAGAACTCGTAGCCCATGAAGCTGTTGACATCGCCCCGCACGAGCGCCTTCACCGAGTTGTAGTCGGTGCTGGTCACCTGCGTGAGGTTGAGAAGATCCTCCATCTGCTGAGCCGCGTACCCGAGGTACATGGGCTCTTCCATGTCGTTCTCGAACGACAGGAGCAGCTTCTTCGACCGCACCAGCTTCGGCACGGTCAGGCCGACGTTCGTGCCGCCGAGGTTCAGCGGGACGATGTTCGCGGCCGGGAACGTGGTGTCCGACGCGCCAGCGTGGCCCGTCTTGGCGGTACCGAACACGGCGGCGATGGCGATGCGGTCGATCTTGCGGCCGAGAGCGTACACCGCGTTCTGGGTGTAGCTGTTGGTCGGGTCGATCAGCATCCGCACCTTGTCGATCTTGTCGATGAAGTCGCCCCAGTCGAAGAACTGGAGTCCGACGCTCCGACGGAAGTGCTCGGAGTCCACCTGCGGCGAGTCGCCGTGGCGGTTGGTGATGTCCTGGGCCTCGGTCGGGCCGATCTGGTCCCAGAACTGGATCTCGCCCTTCTGGTCCTCGACCCGCACCTTGCCGCGCAGCCTGCTGCCCTTCTGCTGAAGCAGCATCTCCACGTCGCTGTGGTACTGATCGACGAATGCTACCGGGATGTTCTGACTCATGGTTTGCCCTCCTTGGGCGTGGTTCAGCTATTTGGTACGTTCACGTTTCGTGAACGCGGACGTACCTTGAACAACGGTCACTGCCTGTCGGAGGGTTGTCGCTTGCGCGGCCCAGCCTACGTCACCACGAGTGGACCTTATCCTTGCGGGGGTCCAGGATCGTGGACGCTATGTACTGCGGGTGCTACAGAGACGGGGACGCGAGCTGGGTCAGCTCGTGGACCCGAGCGACGATGCGCTTGTGGTCCGGGTGGTCCCTGTCGAGGTATCCGTTCGTCTTGGAGTTTTTGCGGATCTCAGCCAGCTCGGTCTTCGCGTCGTCCGAGCTGAGCCCCACGGGGTTGGGCGTCATGAGGTTGTCCTCTTGCAGGCGCGCGGCGATGCCGTGGAGGAACCGCACCATCCGCGCGTCGTTCGTCATGCCCGACTCGTTCAGGTACGCCGCCACTTCCGGCCCTGCCACCTCGTGGATGAGCTGCTGGACGTGCGCGACGTTGCGGGCGGTGGCCGCGCCCCAGTCGGTGTTCAGCTCCTCCATGCCCTTCGCCTCGGCCTGCTTGCGCTCCTGCGCGCCAGCGGTGCTACGGCCCAGCTCCAGGTTGATCTGCCACTCGCTGAGGGCCTTCACCTGCGACTTCGAGAGGCGCGCCTTGTGCGCGACTTCCTTGAAGGACGCCGCGACGGTCTCGTCGAGCGTGAGCTGCGGCTTGCCGTCCGCCCCCTTGGGGGACTCGGCCAGCTCGTACTCGGTCGGAGCAGAAGGGACACCGAGCGCCGCGTCCACGCGCGCCCTGACTTCGGCGGGCGCGTCGGGCTTCAGGTTCTCCTCGAACTTCTTGCCGTACGCCGACTCCAGGTTGAGGTAGCCGTTGAGGGCGTCCTCGCTCGTCTTGAACTTCTCCAGCGACTTGTGCCCCTTCAGCTTCTCGGGCACCC
This sequence comes from uncultured Planctomycetaceae bacterium, assembly GCA_964413535.1. Classification (GTDB taxonomy): domain Bacteria; phylum Planctomycetota; class UBA1135; order UBA1135; genus CAYPTB01. The sequence goes on from CAYPTB010000006.1 coordinate 9,244, forward strand.
AGGCGCGCGCGTCAGGCTGTGGTGTGCCTCCACCGGCCAGCTTCGCGGCTGCTTCTGCGGCGGCGGCTGCGGGGTCGGGCGTTACCGGTTCTTTGCCAGCGTTGGGGTCTTGATTGTCCGCCATGGCGGGTCAGATTCTCCTCTGTGCAGGGTTAGTCAAGCGGAGAGGTGAGCACTCCACCGATTGCAGGCTCCTCCGTCTCGGGTTCGTGCGTGACTGCGCCAGCAGACTCGATCTGCTCGTTCCCTGCCCCTACCGATGCGACGATGTCGAGGTAGACGGAACGGCGTCCTTCGAGCCATGCCGTAACATGCGTGTCCATGCCTGGCCGGTACGACGGGCCATCGAGCGAGTGCTTCAGGTCGGCCAGTACCTCTCGGCCGCTTGGTGTGTTCTGGAATAGGCTGACGTACGCGCTCAGCCGACGCTGTAGTTCCTCGCGGGGCTCCGTATGGTCGTTCACCTACCGACGCCTCCAGTCACCGGCCCTTGGCCGCTCGCGCCGCCTTGGGGAAGGATGCCTGCCTGCTGGGCCTCGACGAGCGCCTTCAGCGCGGGAGCGCCTGCGCCTGCCGCCTTCATCTGCTCGGCCTGCTGCATCTTCTCATTGTCGGCCGCGATCTGTGCGCGCCTAGCTGCGCGCCGCTCGTCCCGGTCTTTCTCGCTGCGGAAGATGGTGGGGCTCGCGCCCGTATCACGTCCGAGCAGGCGGAACAGCCGGTCGGCGTCGAGGTTGTCCACCACCTCGTTGTCCAGCTCGGCGAGCGGGATCGCCACCTGGAGGAACCGCTGAGTCGAGACCACGTCGCCCAGGCGTTGTGCGCGCTGAAGCGGACCCTCGTACTCGATGTCGAACTTCGCGGCCTGGTCGCTCATCCACTGCGTGGGTGCCGGGAGGCGCTTCGCACGTTCCAGCATCTTGTAGACGCGGCTGATGACGGGCTCCAGGAACTCGACTTCGAGCCGCCCGAGCGTCGGGCCGAGGATGCGCTGCATCAGCTCGTAGCGGACCTGGACTTCGTACGCCGTCATCTGCGGACCCTCTTGGAGCTGGAGTTGGTCCGCGAAGAATCCACGACGGATCGCCTCCTGGAGTTTCTGCTCCTGGAGCATCCCCGCCTCGATCCCACCGTTGTCGGTGAGGAGCGGCTTCACCGCGTCCATGTCGCGGACGATGGTGCCGCCTCCGGGGTACAGCTTGATGCCGCCGAGCACGCCGTTGTCCCGCTGCATCATCGGCGGGAGTACCTTGTTCGCGAGCGCGCGCAGCTTCAGCTCGACCAACTTGTTCAGCGTCTTCACGTCGGCCAGGACGGTGAAGGCCGGGGAGCGCCCGTACTTCTCGTCGGACGACTTCGTCCAGCGGCCGACCGCGAACGGGAACTCGTCGTACCCGCCTTCCTTCAGGACGGTGGGCTCTTCGAGCGAGAAGTGGAGCGAGGCCCACGGCTTCGGGCTCACCTTCGCGCCACGCGCGTCCGCCCACTTGTCCTTCTTCGGGTAGATCGCGTTCACGAACTCGAACGGCCGGTCGGGCTCCTGCCCGCTGAGGAGGTGACGGCGGATGATGTCGGGCAGGCGCGAGAGCGTGAACTTCTCGGCCGACTGCCGCGCCGTCAGACGGTACTTGTAGTACAGCGTGTCCACCACGCCGTCCTCGTCCTCGTCGATGGCGAACGTCCCAGGCGGCAGCGTCTTGAAGCGGACGCCCTGCCACGGTGCGCCGAGGCGGGGATCTTTCCGCTCGATGAACATCGCGGCGGTTCCGACGCTGGCGAGATCGGTGTAGAACTCGTGCGCCTCCGAATTGAAGTTGGACTGCTTCAACTCGTCGTAGCTCATGTTGCTCGCCATCTCAAGCCACTGGTCCGTGTCGGTGTCCTGCCCGTACGCGAGCCCCCGGATGCGGTAGTAGAACCAGCGGACCGAGCCCGACGTGAGCGATCCCTGCATCGAGGCAGAGAGCAGCTCGATGGCGTGCGCCGCAGTGGCGTCGGTCATCCGCTCCGTCTGCGTCCGTCCCGGCGTGCGTCGAAGCGTGACGTTCGACTTGCGGGGGAGGCACAGCTCGGTGATGTCCTGCCACGTCGGGAGCCACAGGTTCAGGTCGGTGTAGAGTGCGTTCCACCGCCTCGTGTGGGCTTCGGCCAGGGCGTCAGCCACGGGTCTAGCCCAGCTTCTCGACGCTGCCCATCGGCGACTGGCCGGTGGCGATGCCTCCGCCCAGCCCACCGCTTGAGCGGTCGGACTGCATGGTGGATGCGAACCCCTTCTGGTAGCGCGCCTTCGTCAGCCGTGCAGCCGTCTTGTCCTGGGTGCTCTTGTCCTTCTCCACCGGCATCTCCGTCTGCTGGATCTGAGGCCGCTCCGCGCCACCGCTCTTCATGCTGTGCTCTCCGTAAGAGGTAGGATGTACCAGTCCCGACTATCCGTCGTGCCGTACTTCGTGTAGCCGCGACTGATGGCCCACTTCTCCAGGCGGTCGTGGCGCTTGTCCTTGACGCCGATGCAGAGTGCGATCTGTCCGATGTCGCCCCGCTCGCGGAGCGTCTCCGCGATGAAGTCGGGGAACAGGTTCATCACTTCCAGCTTCCGCTTCGCCTCGGGGCGAACGATGATGCAGTCCAGGTACGCGGTCTTGCCAGGCAGCTCCGGCCACTCCTCGATGAAGCCCATCGCGAGCCCGACCAGGATGCCATCTTCACGCCAGGGGAACACGACCGGCTCTTTGCCGGTGCCCCTGAACATCTCTTCGATCTCGTCAACCGTCACGCCGAGGATCACGGTTTCCTAGTATCCAGTCCTGGCAGTGAGTGGTGAGCGGCTCGCCGCACGTCGTCAGGCGTCCCATGAAGCGCGCGACCTTCAGGTCGCCCGTCAGGTCGCCCGTACCGGACATCAGGGCGGTCAGGAGGATTGCCGTCAGCAGCTCTCCCGACAGGACGCCAGTGCCAATCATGACGCCCGAGAGCAGGATGATCGCTGCCGCGAGCGTTCCGGTGAAGGCTCCCGTGCCGGTCATCACGGCGGACATCCCGCCCGAGTCTGTCTCGAAGACGCTCGGATCGAAGACGGAGGAATCGAAGACAGGCGACATCGCCTATCCCATCACGCAGACTTGCGCCTCGGTGGACATCTTGCTCGTCGTTTGGTTTCCGTTGATGAACTGAGTCCCGGATTCCTTCGTCATCAGGGTGACGTAGTGTTGCGTCTCGTCAGTGGCGTCCAGGACGTACAGCCCGAGACAGGTCCGCATGAAGACGGTCGCCGCCGTTCCTCCGTACTGCTCGCACATGAACGTCGTTCCATCGAGGTAGAGCGCCATCCACTGGTCCGCTCCCGCGTTCACACCGCCAGCCGTGTTGTAGATCGCGTGCGGCTTGTCGTCTGACCAGTTCACGAACGGGATACGAAATGCGGAGTTCACTTCGGTGTAGCCTGCGTTGCCCACTCCGTAGTGGGTCGCGTGGCTGATCTCACTGATGGTCCGACGACGGTTGAACCAGGACAGCGTGCCGATGCCCTGCGCGAGGAACACGCCTGGTGTTCCCGCCCCCATGTACGCGAGACCGACCAGCGTGCGGGTTGCGTCTCCGCTCTTGATCGCGATCCCGGTGTCTGCATCGACCGCATGCGCGGTCGTGCTCGCCTCAAGCGTCAGAGTGCCGCTGTCGTCGAATGCGTAGATGTTGTACTTCGTCGCAGCCGTCAGGCCAGTGTTCGCCAGGTCTACCCCAGCGGCCGGGATCTCGTGCGCGAGCCAGTCCGATCCGACCTTGACCGAAATCCACTTACCCTGGAAGCGACTCAGGCGCAGGACAGTCGTGGACACGAAGTCCAGCCGACACTGGCCCTGCAAGACGACGTTGACGAGCCCCGTCGCCATGGCTTAGACGAACGCCGCCGCCAGCTCCAGGGCCTCGAACTCGGGCGGCGCGTCTCCGTTGTTGACCGTCTTCGAGTTGTCGAGCGGCCCGCCAAGCAGGAAGTTCCCGGCCACCTCCGCTTCCCAGAGGCCGACGTGTGTGATGATGACGGACCCGGCCATCCCAGTCGGCGAACCGAACACGACCGACGCGATGTTGCGCGCGGTGCCGTCGAGGACAGCGTCCCAGTTAGCGTCCGCCGCGTCCCGCTGGATGCGACCGTACCACGCCTCGGCCACTTCGTTCGAGCCGGTCAGGCCAGGCGCGGCGGTGTGGAGCGAGATCCAGCGCGCCGTGGTCTTGGCCCACGTCGCCGTCCGCATCATGTGATCGCGGAGCTGGTTGGCCGCGTACGTCGAGAACGTCGCCATGACGGCGTCAGTCCTTGCAGTAGATCGTGAGGTTGCTTGAGGCGGTGATGGAGGCCAGCTCCAGGCCGACGAACCGCTTGCCCTCGTGCCCAAAGTCGATCACCGCGAGGCCGCTCACGGGCGCGCGCAGCGTGCCGATCAGCCGACCCGCGCCGTCTTCGAGCGTGCAGGCCCCGACCGCTGCGGCGGGCGCGGCGTACACGATATGGGTGATATGGTACGTGAGCGTCGCGCTGATGATCGCGGCAGTATCGAGCGTGAGGACGCCCGGAGTGGTGACGACGTTTGCCATGCTGGGCTCCTAGTTCAGGTACTCGACCGTGGTCTGATCGAGGAGGATGTCGTTGCTCGCGGTGTCGCTCTGGCCGGTCAGCTTGAGTACCATCGTCGCCGCGTCGTCTTCCGCGCCAGCGTCGATACCCATGATCTCGATGGCCGTCCCGATCATCACCTCGTACAGCCAACGCTGCACGTCTTCCGCCGTACGGATGAGGGTCGCCACGACCTTGAAGCGCACGCCATTCGGCGCGGTGGTGGTCGGGTTCAGCGTGACGGCGTTCGCGCCGTTGTAGAGCTTCAGCGTCTTCGTGTTCGCGTTCCCTGCGAACGAGCCCCACGCGGTCACGCGGACGGCCCGCTTGTTGGCGTTGAAGTGCGCGGCAGCGAGGGTGAAGGTGTGCAGGTCCGTCTCGGACGTGCCGCTGTTCGCCGCCTGGGTGGCGTTGATGAAGGTGAGCGGCGCACCGAGGAAGATCAGCTCCCAGCCATCGGACGCTGACGTGCGGCGTACCATCGCCGCGCCGTCGTTACCTTCCGAGACGACGAGGGAGTCGTCCCACTCGTTTGGGCCAACCTCCTCCGCCACGCCCTCGTCAGGTACGGGGCTGTCGAACCGATGGTTGATCTTCCCGGCCATGTCGCTCTCCTACTTCTTCCGAATGGTGATGGTGTACTCGCCGTCGTCCACCGGGAACAGCGTCGCGTCGCGAGCTGAGCCGTACTCGATCACGATGCTGGTCAGATCGGGACTCTCGGCCACCGCGTCCACCACGCCGTAGCGCGGATTGCGCTCCAGGGTGACCGTGTCGGTGTCCACGCTGGTGATCTTCATCTCGAACGTCTTTTCCATCGCACTCTCCTAGTAGGTGATCTCGACTACGCGGTCGGTCTTGGGGTCGTACACGAATCGACGCAGGCCATGGCCGAGCGTGTTGCTCTGTGTCTCCTGCCAGCGGAACTCGCCTCCTACTGCGAACTTCCGCTGCGACCACTCACGCCTGTCGGCGCGGTCGAGCGCACGGTCGCGTGCGCTGGACAGCTTGTTGTCGTCGGTGCGTGCGGCGTGGCGTTCCACGCTCGCGCGGGCCGTCATCACGTCGATCTGCCGGTCACTCAGCTTTTGCCCCACCACTGGTCTCCCCATTCGATCTCGACGTTCTCGCTGCGTTCGACTTCACGGCGCTGTCCGCCGTCACGTTTCCAGTCGGTGTTGGGACGCGCGTTCGTCTCGCGGTTCAGCCAGGCGCGCCCACCGGTATTCGGGAGCGGCGTGCGGCCGATCTCGCCGCGCCAGGCTAGCGCGCGCTGCCGGAATGCGTCCGCGCCGTGCGAGGCCCAGTTGTGGACGGGCGTCGGCTTGTATGTGCCCAGCTTCTCGTCTCGCGCGCGGTGATACGCGCGGAGCGCGCTGAGCCCAGCATGGCACTTGTCCTTGTCGAACCAGCAGAGCGGGAGGAGGCGACGGACGGCGTCGATCCCGTCCTCAACCGCCAGCTTGGGCATGACCTCGAAGTAGACGCCCTTCGTCGCGGCGAACTGCTTGCGCGTCTGCCCGGTCGAGTAGTCTCGCACCTCGATGTCGTGCGGCCCGTAGTGCCGCCCGTAGAAGTACGGCTTGGTGGTGAGGAACTCCAGCCAACCGGCCAGGCTGATGTTGTCGCCCTCGACGTAGTCGATCACTTGCAGCTTCGTGGGGCTAAGCGTCTGGGTGAACCAGATGGCGGTCTCGTCGTCCAGCCCGAGATCCCATGCGGTGTCTACAGGGATGGACTGTACCCATCCCGTCCAGACGCGCTTGCCGTCCACGCCCGTCGTGCCGGGTGTGACGATCCGGCCTTGGGTCTCCGCGTCCACGATCTGGTCCGCGTAGTACGCGCCTTCAATCGCGCCCTCGAACGAGCAGTAGAACTCCTGCTTCGCCAGCTCGCGCGACATCCCGGCCTTGATCTCCGACTCCACGTCGGCGTCCGTCATCACCGGTCCGCCCGGTTCGCCTTCCGCGTCGCGCTTCGTGTCCTTGATCGTGAGGAGGGAGCGGAACCACTCGGGGTCGTCCTGCACGCCGTCCCACAGCTCGAACGCATGGTCCTTGCCGCGAGGGGTGAAGATGAAGATCGCCCAGCCGCCGTTCTCCCGGAGGATCGGTCGAACCAGATCCCACGCGCGGGGCGACATCAGCGGGTACTCGGAGAAGATGACGCCGACCGGGTTCGTGCCGACGATGGTGTCGATCTGCTCGCCACCGATGAGCTGGTAGATCGAACCGCTCGGTGCTTGCGGCGTCGGGCGGTACTTGATCTTCAGCTCGGTCTGGTGCGGGTCGCCATCGAAGAACTGCGAGTTGAAGTTGGCGAGGAACGGACGGCCTTCCCGGTCCTTCCCGTCCCACACGATCTTCTTCGCTTGCGTGTACGTCGGCAGGAAGTGGTAGTAGACGCCGCTCCGGTGCCGCATCGCGGCCTCGACGAAGTTGATGGCCGTCATGTCCTTGCCCGCCCTGCGGTGCCACACCATGATGGCGCGGCGCACGGTCGCGTTCCGCCAGTCGGTCAGGAGCGGCGCGAAGGCAGACAGGAACGGGAGCTGGTACGAGCGCGGGTTGTAGCCAGCCATCAGCGCAGACCGTGCTCGGTCATGTACGAATCGAGCGCGGCGCGCGTCTCGACCGCCTCGTCCTCGGCCTCGTCAGCGAACGCGCGGTACTCGTCGGCCTGCTTGCGCGCCCGCTTCGCGGCGACCAGGAGGCGGGACAGCACTTCGGGATCGGCGTCGCCAAGAGGGAGCTGCTCGGCCTGGCGCGCGAAGCGCGGATGCAGCACACGCGGATCGCGGAGCGGGCGGAGCGCATTGGGCGCGGTGCCTGCTTCCTGCCAGGGTGGGTCGAAGCGCGCAGGCGCGCGCACCGGACCCGTCTCGGCGACTGCGCTTCCCTCGCCGCTGATGCGACCCGCGTC
>CAYPTB010000007.1:0-323277 GCA_964413535.1 uncultured Planctomycetaceae bacterium
GGGCCCCCCCGCCCCCCGCGGGCGCGCGGCCCCCACCGCCGCCGCCCGCCCGGGGGCGGCCCGCACCCCCCCCGCCCCCCCGTGGGCGGTCCGATACGGCGACGGCCGCCCTCGGGCGGCCGTTGCTGCTTCCAGCGCGGCAGGGATTCGAGCCGCGCGAAACCCGGGTAGGAATCCCTCGTGACGAGCCGCAAGCGCTTCAGCGTCGTGCGCGACCCCGTCCACGGGGACGTGTACCTCTCGCACGAGGAGATCGCGCTCCTCGACACGCTCGAGATGCAGCGCTTGCGCGGCGTGAAGCAGCTCGGCACGGCGTTCTTCGTCTTCCCCGGCGCGATGCACACGCGCTTCGAGCACTCGATCGGGACGCTGTTCGTCACCCAGAAGGTGATCGACGCGATCAACCTGAACTTCGAGCTCGATCCGCGCGCGAACCTGGGCGTGGGGGAGGAGGAGGCGCGCGTGATCCGCGCCGCGGCGCTCGTCCACGACGTCACGCACATCCCCTACGGGCACAACATCGAGGACCAGACGGGGCTCCTGCCGCGGCACGACACGGCGCAGCGCTACCGCGCGATGCTCGCGAGCGACACGGAGCTCGGGCGCGTGCTCGCGGGCCTCGGGCTCGCCGACGACGTGCTGCGCATCCTCGTGCCGGAGGCCGCGAGCTCCATTCCGCCCTACTGGAGCCAGGTGTTGTCGGACACGCTGTGCTCCGACCTCTTCGACTACCTGGCGCGCGACGCGTACTTCACGGGCCTGAAGCTCGCCGTCGACCCGCGGCTCGTGAACTACTTCAAGGTCGACCGCCAGAGCGGGAACCTCTACATCGACCTCGCCAAGCGCAACGTCCTGCGCGAGGACATCCTGTCCGAGCTCGTGCGCGCGCTCGAGGCGCGCTACTACTTCTCGGAACGCGTCTACTACCACCACGCCAAGGTCGCGGCGGGAGCGCTCGTCGCGCGCGCGGTGGAGCTCGCGCTCGTTTCGGGCCTCGTCGCGGAAGTCGATCTGTACGGGCAGACGGACGCGAGCTTGCTCGAGCTGCTCGAGCGCTCGAGCGCCGGGCGGCGGGACGACGGGGCGCGGCGGATCGCATCGTTCGTGGCGAGCTTCCGGCGCCGGCGGCTGCCCAAGCGCGCATGCGTCTACCCGCGCTACGAGAACGAGGCCGCGCAGGCGGATCTCGTGGGGCGCTTCTTCGCGCGCGGCGCGCAGGCGCAGCGCGCGGAGGTCGAGCACCGCATCGCCGACCTCGCGCGCTTCGCGACGGGCCGCGCGACCGAGGTGCTGCTGTACTGCCCGGCCGCGCGCATGCAGCTCAAGGAGGTCGAGACGCACGTGCGCTGGCCGGGCGCGTCGAGCGTGCGGCCGCTCTCGGAGTACGGTGACCGCGTTCCGCGGCTCGCCGACCTGGAGCGCTCCTACCGCGACCTGTGGAAGTTCTACGTCTTCGCCGACACGAGCGATGTCGCGGTGCTGCGCAAGATCCAGGAGATCGCCGTGACGGAATTCCCCGGTGCGCGCAATCTCTACCAGATCGACTGACGAGGAGTAGCCATGAACTTGGAGTGGATAGAAGCGTTCTCCCATGCGCCGAAGGCGGAGGTGACTCGGCTGCGCACCGCCGTGCGCAGCCATCGCCTCTCGCAGCGCAAGCTGCAACGGCGCGTGGACGGAGATCAGGACGCGCGCATCGAGCGGCTCGAGGACGAAGTGGACGAGCTGCGGGTCGACCTCGCGGCCGTCGTGAGCCTGCTGGTGCAGAAGGGCGTCCTCGCAGCCCTGGAGTGCCGCGTGATCGCCGAGACCCCGGACGACGCGGCGGACTGAGCCGCTACGCGCGGCGCTTGGCGAGGAAGCGCTCGAGGCGCACGAGCGCCTCGCGGATCGAGTCGAGGTCGAGCGCGTAGGAGAGCCGCACGTGCGCGGGCACGCCGAAGGCGGAGCCGGGGACGAGCGCGAGGCTCTCCTCCTCGAGCAGGTCCTCGCAGAAGCCGTCGGAACCGCGCTCGTCGCAGAAGCGCGCGACGTTCGGGAACGCGTAGAACGCGCCCAGCGGTTCGGGGGTCTCGAGCCCGAGGCGCTCGAGCTCGCCGAGGAGATGGCGGCGGCGCCGGTCGAGCTCGCGCACCGTGTCCGCCACCTCCGTGGGCTCCGACGCGAGCGCTCGCTCGAACGCGGCCTGCGAGACCGAGTTGGGCGCGCCCGTCATCTGGCTCTGTAGCCGCGTCGCGGCGCGCGCGACCTCCTCGGGCGCCGCGAGGTAGCCGATGCGATAGCCGGTCATCGCGAAGGCCTTGCTCGCGCCGTCCACGATCAGCGTGCGCGCGCGCACGTCGTCGCCGAGCGAAGCCGGCGAGATCGCCGTCTCGCCGCCGTACACCAGGCGCCGGTAGATCTCGTCGGAGAGGATCCACAGGTCGTGCTCGACGGCGAGCTCCGCGATCGTCTCCGTCTCGGCGCGCGTCAGCACGCGGCCGGAGGGATTGCAGGGGCTGTTGATCATGATCCCGCGCGTGCGCGGCGTCACGGCGGCGCGCAGCGCGTCGACGTCGAGCCGGCAGCCCGGCGCGGGCGGCACTTCGACCGGCGTGCCGCCGGGGAGCTTCGCGAGCTCGACGTAGCTGACCCAGGCCGGAAGCGGGATCAGGATCTCGTCGCCGGGCTCCACGACGCAGAAGAGGGCGTTGGCGAGCGCGTGCTTCGCGCTGTGGCAGACGACGACCTCCGCGGGCGAGCAGGGGATGCCGCGCGTCGCACCGACGTGGCGTGCGATCGTCGCGCGCAGGGAGGCCGTGCCGTTCGCCGGCGTGTAGCGCACGTCGCCGCTCTGGATCTTCGCCACGGCGGCCTCGCGCACGGCGAGCGGCGCCGGCACGTCGAGCTCGCCGACCGCCATGTTGACGATGTCGCGCCCCGCCGCCGCGAGCTCCTTCGCGCGCGCGTCGAGCGCGAGCGTCAGCGAGAGGGCGATGTTCGAGGCGCGCTGGCTGATTCGGATGGCCGGCATGGAACGATTCTGGGGGCGCCTCACCCCGCGTCAAGCGGCCGCCCTCCGCCGACGGCGGCGACCGAGCAGAGCGAGGCTTCGGAGCTCGGCGCGCAGTCGCGTCGCCGCCGGAGTCGGGGAAGTTCTCCGCGCTCGGACAGTCTTTTCGGGATCCCGCCGCCGGCGCTGACTAGAATCCGCGCCTTAGCGGCCCGCGCCCTTGAAGCGACGCCTCCTCAAGATCCTGCTCGTCACCTGCGCCGTGGTGGCGTTCACCGGCTACTTCGCCTTCTCCACCTTCTTCTTCTCGCCCCTCGAGAAGGACTACGGCGCGGACGTCGCCACGCTCATCCCGCGCAACGTGGACTTCTACGTCGCCAAGGCGAACCTGGCCGCGGACTTCGCTCCCTTCCCGGTCCCGGCCTTCGCCGACGAGCTCGCGACCACGACCGGCGGCCGCACCTTCTTCGTTTCCCCGGAGTGGCAGGCGTGGCGCTCCGAGCTCGGCTTGGCGCAGGTGAGCGCGGAGATCGAGCGCGCGAAGGCGAGCCTGCCCCTCGCCATCGACCTGCTCGACGTGCTCGGCGGGAGGGAGGCTGCGGTCGCCGGCTACTTCCGCGGCGGAGCGCTCGACCAAACCGATTGGGCGCTGTACGCGCGCGGTAACTGGATGGCGAAGCTCGCGCTGTCGCTCCTGTCGCGGCCGGGGCTGTTCGACCTCGCCTCCCAGGGCGTCGACGTGGTGGCGGGGGACGAAACCGTCAGCCTCAGCGGCGCGAGCCTCCCGCGCGCGCTGCACGTCGCGCGCGTGCGCGACGTGTTCATCGTGACGACCGATCCGGCGCTCTTGAAAGAGGCCTCCGAGCTCGCGGCCGTCAAGGGCGCGGACTCCTTCGGAGGCAGCGCGCGCTACTTCGATCACATCCAGCAGCGGGCGAAGGGCGGGAACGAGGCGGAGCTGTTCCTCGACTACCGTTCGCTCTCCGAGGCGCTCAAGTTCACCGGCCGCTGGCCGGACCAGGCGTCGCAGGACTTCCTTCCCGCCTTCGCGGGCAGGCTGTTCCAGAGCGGGGCGCTCAAGGAGCTCGCGGGGGTCGCTCGGTTCGAGACCGGCGCGACGTTCGAGCTGCACGGCGAGCTGTCGAGCGAGGTCGTGAGCCCCTTCCAGAAGCAGCTCTACCGCCAGCGCAGCTTCGACCGCGACCGGCTCTTCCAGGTGTCGCGCTTCGCGCCCGCGGACGCCGCGCTGTGCGCCTACGCGCACGTTCCCATCGGGCCGCTCGTGGAGCAGGTCCTCCAGTCGCTCGAGCCCGCGGCGCGCGACAACCTCGACGATCTCGTGCGCGAGGTGTGGGGCCACCCGGACTACGGACCGTTGGTCGCCGAGCTGGACGGGGCCTTCCACGACCGCGCGCTCTTCATCGTGCGCAACGACGATTACGTCGTGGACGAGGACGGTCCGCCGCACGACGGCTCGACCGTGTTCGCGTGGTCGCTCGTCCTGTGGATCGACGACGCGGCGAAGATCGAGGAACTGCGCAAGAAGGTCGTCGACAACCAGGTCTATTTCGCCATCCATGGCGCCAGTCCCGGCGAAGGCGGCGTCTACACCAACAAGGTCTCCGGCGGGCAGCTCATCTACGAGTACTGGTCGCCCCTGCTGCCCGGCACCGGCCACCTAGCGAGCATGACGGACACGGGTCAGGGCATCTTCGTCCTCTCCAACCACCACCGCATGATCGGTCAGGTCCTGAAGACCTGGTTCGAGGGCGCGCCGGAGTATCCGCGGCTCGCGGAGGTCCCGCGCTACGAAGCCCTGGTCACCTCGGGAGCCACGCACGCGAACGCCGTCGTGTACGTCAATCCGCAGGGGGCCGCTTCGACGCTGCGCGAGCTCGCCGATCGCGCCGCGCGGGACCGGGTCGTGATCCCCTGGGACGTGAAGCGCGACGAGATCGACCGCGCCGTGCTGGAGGAGCACTTCCCCGACCGCGTCTACGAGCAGCTCACCGAGGCCGAGCGCGAAGAGCTCGAGATCTACGCGCGCCCCGCCCGCGACCGCTTCGAGCGCGAGTTCCGCGACGAGCGCGTCCCGGAGTTCCGGGCCGAGTTCGAGCGCCAGATCCTCTATGCCGAGCAGTGCCCCGGCGCGCTCATCGAGTTCGGCCTGGACGCGAAGGAGATCACCGTCTTCGCGCGCTGGCTCCTCGACCTGGAGCGCTGACCCGCGTGTTCGACGAGCTCGGGCCGCCGGCGGAGAGCGGCCCCTTCCTTCCATCCGCGCTCGTCCGCGTCGTGCGACGGGACGGGCGTGGTGCCCGAGACTGGGATCGAACCAGCACGGGGTATTACCCCACAAGATCCTTAGTCTTGCGCGTCTGCCAATTCCGCCACCCGGGCGCTGGAAGGCGCGGGAGCATAGCAAGCGCGGACGGGGCCTTCGACCCCGTCCGCCGACTTCGAAGGCGCTCGCGCGACCCGCATCCACTGATCGGAGGACGCCGGCCGCTCGCGAGCCGCGCGGGTGCGCCGCGGTTGACAGGCTTCCCCCCCGCGCTAGCTTCACCCCTCCCCTTCTTGGATGCGATGCTTCGGCGCGGCTCCACCGCGTCGCCTCGCCGCCCCTGCCCCCGGAGTCCGCGCCATGTCGACGCCCAGAGGAAACGCCCTGATCGGCCAGTCCGGCGGCCCGACCTGCGTGATCAACCAGAGCCTCGTCGGCGTGATCGAGGCGTGCGTGGCGTCGCCCGCGATCAAGAGGGTGTTCGGCGCCGTCCACGGCATCCAGGGCGTGCTCGCCGAGCACCTCGTCGATCTGGGGAAGGAGTCGAAGGAAACGCTCGAGGCCGTCGCGAACACGCCCTGCGCGGCCCTGCGCTCCGTGCGCAAGAAGCCGACGCGCGAGGAGTGCGCGAAGGTCATGCAGGTCTTGAAGGCGCGCGACGTGCGCTACTTCTTCTACATCGGCGGGAACGATTCGGCCGAGACGGCCCACATCCTGAACGAGATCGCGGTCGCGGACGGCTACGACGTGCGGCTCTTCCACGTGCCGAAGACGATCGACAACGACCTGTGCGTCACCGACCACTGCCCGGGCTACGGGAGCGCCGCGAAGTTCGTCGCGTCGGCCTTCATGGGGGACGACCAGGACAACCGCAGCCTGCCGGGGATCAAGATCGACGTGGTGATGGGCCGGCACGCGGGCTGGCTCACGGCCGCGAGCGCGCTCGCGCGCCAGCGCGAGGGCGACGGGCCGCACTTGGTCTACCTGCCCGAGCGCGAGCTCACGCTGGACGCGTTCCTGTCCGACGTCGAGCGCGTCAACGCGAAGCTCGGGCGCTGCCTGGTGGCCGTCTCCGAGGGCGTGCACGGGCCGGGGGGCGAGCTCCTGGTCGAGTCCAAGGACAAGGATTCGCACGGGAACGTCCAGCTCTCGGGCTCCGGGGCCCTGGGCGATTTCCTCGCGGGGGAGATCAAGAAGAACCTCGGGAGCAAGCTGCGCGTGCGCGCGGACACCTTCGGCTACCTCCAGCGCTCGTTCGCAGGCTTCGTCTCGGACGTCGACGCCCACGAAGCGCGCGAGGTGGGACGCACCGCCGTCGGCATCGCGACCGCGGGCGATCGGCCCAACGGCTCGATCGTCATCCGACGCACGGGGAACGGCGCGAAGTACGGGGCGGCGTTCGAGGCGACCGACCTCGGCAACGTCGCCAAGAAGACGAAGGACGTGCCGCCCGAGTACATCGCCGGGTCGAACGACGTCACCGACCTGTTCCTCGAGTACGCGCGTCCCCTCGTCGGGGAGCTGCCGCGCATGGGACGGCTCTCGGACTTCCCGGCCTAGTTGGCCGGGAGCCCAGCGGCGCACGAAAGGGAACGAGCCAGCGTGAGCGAAGCGAAACCTGACGGCGCGGGATCGGCGGAGGTCGTGCGTCCGTCGCAGGCCGACGCGCCCGCGGAGGCTCCCTACCGCAACCTCTTCGTGCCGCTGTTCGTCGTGCCGGCGATGATCGTGATGGTGCTGGTCCTCGTGTTCGCCCTGTTCGGCCAGATCGCGGGCTCCGAGGCGTCGCTCGAGGAGAACCTCGAGCGCGTGCGCCACGCCGGCGCGAACGAGCGCGAGCAGGCCTTGTTCCACGTGGTCCAGCAGGTCGAGGAGAACTGGCTCGCGCTCGACTCGGGGCGCGAGCTCCCGTGGCCCGTCGAGGGCGACCTCGCGGCGCAGCTCGGGCGCGTGTTCGACGAGACGCCGCGCTCGGACGCGTCGTTCCGCTACGTGCTCGCGGCGGCGATGACGCAGATGCGGCTCCCCGGCGCGCTCGACAGGCTGAAGGACTGCCTGGACTACACCGAGACCGAGGACCCGGACGCTCTGGTGCGCTTCAACGTCCTGTTGGCGCTCGGCATGGCGGGTCGCGAGCTCACCGCCCTGGAGCGCTCGTCGGTGGTCGCGCGCGTGATCCCGTTCCTCGACCACCAGGACGCGGGGCTGCGGCTCGTCGCCGCGGGGGTGCTCCAGAACCTGCCGAGCGAGGAGTCCCGCGCGGCGCTGCGCGGTCTGTTGGGGGCCGGATCCCTCGAGCTGCGCGGACAGGCCGCCGTCTCACTCAGCCACCTCGGCGATCCGGCCGGAGCCGCTGTGTTGTGGGAGATGCTCGACCCGCAGGCCTTCGAACGCGAGCAGCAGGAGGACCCCGCGAAGTGGCGCGACCCGCGCCGCATCAAGGCCACCCGCGAGGATGCGGTCGAAGCCCTGGTGCGCCTGGAGCGGACCGAGGACCTCGAGCGCTTGCGCGAGGTGGCGGAGGAAGAGGAGGACCTCGACGTGCGCGAGGCCGCGCTGCGGGGGATCCGCGCGGCGGACGAAGCGCGGGGAGAGTGAGCTCCCGGGCGCGGGGCTCGACCTCGATTCCCGGCGCGATCCCCACTATCATCCCGGTTCTCCCTGGGAAGCTCCATGGTGCGCGGGAGCGCGCGACGCCATGGACGAGCCGGCGGACGGCCGTCTCGCCGTTCCCCATCTGGAGTCCACCTTGGCTGAAGTCGTCGAAGCGAGAGAAGAAGGTCCCCAGGCGAAGTCGGACGCGCCCAAAGGGCCGTCCGGAGCCGATGCGCCGCGCAGCGAGCGGCTCGTGCGCGCCCCCCTGCGCGGCGAGATCTCGCGCCGCGGCTTCTTCTCCGCACTGACGCTCGGCTGGGTCGCCTTCACCGCCGGCAGCGTCGGGATCCTGGGCGCGCTCGGGCGCTTCATGTTCCCGAACGTGCTCTACGAGCCGCCGCAGGAGTTCAAGATCGGCTTCCCCGAGGAGTTCGCCGTCGATCAGGTGGACGAGCGCTTCAAGGCGGCCTTCGCGGTGTGGGTCGTGCGCGAATCGACGGGCTTCTTCGTGCTCTCGACCGTGTGCACGCACCTCGGCTGCACGCCGAACTGGCTCGCCGGCGACGAGAAGTTCAAGTGCCCGTGCCACGGCAGCGGCTTCCTGATGACGGGCATCAACATCGAGGGCCCCGCGCCGCGTCCGCTCGAGCGCTTCAAGGTCACGCTCGCGGAGGACGGCCAGATCCTGGTCGACAAGAACACGAAGTACCAGCAGGAGAAGGGGCAGTGGGAGTTGGACGGGTCCTACCTGTTCTACGCGTGACTCGAAGCGTCCATCCGATCCTGCACCAGAACGGCTACCGAGCGCACGCACGAACTCGATGAACAAGCTCTGGAAATCCATCCGCGATGGTCAGGTCTGGCGCTCGATCTTCCGTCACGGGTACCCGGACACGCCGCGCAACCGCACGCTCGCGGTGCTGTCGAACGTGTTCCTGCACCTGCACCCGGTCAAGGTGCGTCGCAGCGGCATCCGCCTCTCCTACACCTGGTGCATGGGCGGGCTGACGTTCTTCCTGTTCCTGATCGAGACCCTGACGGGCCTCATGCTGATGTTCTACTACCGGCCGACTGCGGAGTTGGCCTACGAGGACATCTTCGCGCTGCGCGAGCACGTGCCGATCGGGATCATGCGCGAGCTGCACCGCTGGTCCGCGCACATGATGGTGATCACCGTCTGGCTGCACATGTACCGCGTGTTCCTGACGGGCTCGTACAAGCCGCCGCGCGAGTTCAACTGGAACGTGGGCGTGATCCTGCTCGTGCTCACGCTCCTGCTCTCGTTCACGGGCTACCTCCTGCCGTGGGACCAGCTCGCGGTGTGGGCCATCACGGTCGGCACGAACATGGCGCGCGCGACGCCGTTCCTCGGACACGAAGGACCGGGAGCGGCGCTGCTCTCGATCGGCGGGCTCGACTTCGTGCACGCCGGCGACGACGTGCGCTTCGGCCTGCTCGCCGGCCGGTTCGTGGGGGAGGGCGCGCTGTTGCGCTTCTACGTACTGCACTGCGTCGGCATCCCGCTCGCGGCGGCGACGCTGATGGCGATCCATTTCTGGCGAGTCCGCAAGGACGGCGGCATCTCGGGACCGCTCTAGCAGCCCATTGAAGAAGTCATCCGGCGCCATGAACTCGTCCTCCACTCCAATGCGGCACCTGAGAGCCTCGGAGAATTCACTGATTCGCCTGCGTTCCCAGGCACCACACCGAAGCGGATGCCGAGCCCCAGGCATCCGGAGCCCTTCTTCAACGGGCTGCTAGGGAGAGGCGCAGGAGTTTCCCTCGATGGGTGACGCGATCAAAGCGTTCGTCGACTGGCTGGCGGACCCGATCATCTACTTCGTCGGCAGCGCGCTGCTCCTGGTCGTCTTCACGCTGTTCCGCCGCGTGCTCTCCAAGCCGATCGTCATCCTGGCCTTCTTCGCGCTCAGCGTCGCCTTCCTGCTCTTCGCGTGGGACGATCCGAACTTCCACAAGATCATCACCAAGGGCGACAACATCCCGATCCTGATCCTCTTGGGCGCGGTCGTCTTCTTCACCTGGCTCGCGATGCGGCGCGGGGTGATCAACGACGAGCGCACGAAGCGCGGCGAGCCGACGCTCGAGGGCGAGCTCGCCAAGCAGAAGGTGTTCACCTGGCCGGACCTCGTCTACACCGAGTTCATCTGCCTGATCCTGTTCACGGCCGCGCTGATCGTGTGGTCGATCGTCGTCGAGGCGCCGCTCGAGGAGCCCGCCGCCACCGCGCGCACACCGAATCCGTCCAAGGCGCCGTGGTACTTCCTGGGGCTCCAGGAGCTGCTCGTGTACTTCGACCCGTGGATCGCGGGCGTGCTGCTCCCGAGCTTCATCATCGTCGGTCTGATGGCCGTCCCGTACGTGGACACCAATCCCAAGGGGAACGGCTACTACACCTATGACGAGCGGCCGTTCGCGGTGAGCTTCTTCCACGCGGGCTTCGTGCTCTTCTGGGTGTCGTTCGTGATCCTGGGAACGTTCCTGCGCGGTCCGAACTGGTCGTTCTTCGGTCCGTTCGAGTACTGGGACCTGCACAAGCTCGAGCCGATGGTGAACGTCGACCTGTCGACGTTCTTCTGGGTCGATTGGCTCGGTCGACCGCGACCGGACAATCCGCTCGTGCGCGAGGCGCCGGGGCTGCTGCTCCTCACCGGGTACTTCCTGGCGGGCCCGCTGCTGCTGGCGAAGACGGTCTGCAAGAAGCTCTTCGCGCAGATGGGGATGATCCGCTACCAGGTCATGATGCACATGCTGCTGTGGTTCGGCCTGGTGCCGCTGAAGATGTTCGCGCGCTGGGTTTTCAACCTGAAGTACTTCGTCGGCATGCCCGAGTACTTCTTCAACATCTGATCGGACCCACGAAGCCATGGCGGATCGCGGCGACACTCACTATCACGTCCGGACGCTCAACTCTTGGTTCCTGTGGTCCAGCGTGTTCCTGCTCGTCACGGCCGTGTGGATGGTCATCGACGACTACAACGCGCCGTGGAAGGAATACCAGCGCGAGTTCAAGGAGATCGAGCTCGCGCGCGCCGAGGCCGAGCTCGCGACCGAGAAGGCCCAGGCGGCGCTGGCGAGCGAGGCGGAGCTCCAGGCCGAGGTCCAGCGCGCGCAGTCGGCGCTCGAGGACCGCCGCGGGGAGCTCGCGCCGATCCAGGCCGACATCGCCGGGTTGCGCGGCGAGGTCTTCACCGCCCTCGAGGCGGCGAAGAAGGCCAAGCAGGAATACAACTGGGAGCGCTACCTCACGGAGGAGCACCGCGTGCACTCGGGCGATCCGACCTGGGGCGAGACCGAGCTCGCCGCGTTCGAGCAGCGCATGATCGACACGGCGGCGGCCCAGGAGCGCTCCGAGATCGCTTTGGCCGAGAAGGAAGCCGAGCTCTCTCGTCTGACCGCGGGCGTGGCCGAAGCCGAGCTCGCCGCCAAGCAGGCGGCCAAGTCGATCGAGCTCGTGCGCATGAAGAAGCAGTCGCTCGCGCCCGACGGTCTGCCGCAGAAGATCGCCAACCTGGTCCGCGACGACATCCCCGGGCTCGACTTCATCGGTCCCACCATCAAGGTGGAGAAGGTCGTGCTCGACGACCTGACCTTCGAGCTCAACTTCACGAAGAAGACGCGCATCGACATGTGCATGACCTGCCACAAGGCGGTCGACCGCGCCGGCTTCGACGAGCCCGAGCTCGAGCAACCGCATCGCTCGCACCCGCGCCTCGACCTCTTCGTCACCGCGAAGTCGCCGCACCCGCTCAAGGACGTCGGCTGCACGATCTGCCACCGCGGCGCCGGTGAAGCGCTCGATTTCCTGCGCGTCGACCACAACGTCAGCGCGCTACTCGAGCCCGAGAAGGCCGAGCGCTGGGAAGAGGAGCACCACTGGCACAAGAAGCACTACTGGGACTATCCCATGCTCACCTCGGCCAAGATCGAGGCGAGCTGCGTGCAGTGCCACAAGACGTCGATGGACCTGATCGCCCCCGAGGCCGAGACGGTGACGGCGGGCTACCGCCTCTTCGAGCGCTACGGTTGCTACTCCTGCCACAAGGTCGACTGGTTCCCGACCCAGCGCAAGCCGGGCCCGTCGCTCGTGAACATCCAGGCGAAGACCCATCCCGACTGGATCGCCGCGTGGATCGCCGACCCGCGCGGCTTCCGGCCGTCGACTTGGATGCCGCAGTTCTTCCACCTCGAGAACTTCGCGCCCGAGGAGGAGATCGTGAAGGCGTCGCAGTACGGCAAGGGGCGCGCCATCCTCGGAGAGGAGTGGAACGACACGGCCGTCGCCGCGATCGCCTCGTTCATCCTCGACCGCGCGCCGAAGCGCGAGCTCGCGCCCGTTCCCGTCGAGGGCGACGCGCAACGCGGGCGCGAAGCCTTCCGCGTCTCGGGTTGCCTGGCGTGCCACAACATGGCGCCGTTCGAGGGCGAGCCGCCGCCGACGAGCGACCCGGCCTTCGACGCGACGCGTACCAACGTCCACGGACCGAACCTGCGCGGCATCGCCGACAAGGTCTCGCCCGAGTGGCTCTACTGGTGGATCAAGGATCCCGCCGCGCTGTGGTCCGAGACGCGCATGCCGAACCTGCGCCTCTCCGACCAGGACGCCGCCGACGTCGCGGCCTACATCGCCCAGGATCCCGACGGGGTCTTCTCCGACGTCCCCGACTCCTGGGAGGCCGCGCCCTCTCCCTATGACATGGAGGTGCTCGCCGAGCAGGCGCGCTGGTACTTCTCGCGCGTGTCGCGCGACGAGCTCGAGGACCGCTTGACGGGGAAGATCACGGACCACCGTTGGGACCAGCCGGAAGAGCTCCTGGTCGCCGTGGGGGAGAAGCTCGTGCAGCAGTACGGCTGCTACTCGTGCCACGAGATCAAGGGACTCGAGACGGCCATGCCGATCGGGACCGAGCTTTCGAACTGGGGCTCGAAGACCGTCGACAAGCTCGATTGGGCGCTGCTCGCGAACCTGTTCCAGGAATCGGAGGGCTGGACCCAGCACGAGCGCGAGGAGTTCAAGTCCTACCGCGACAACTGGCTGCGCCAGAAGCTCCACCGGCCGCGCTCCTACGACGCGGAGAAGGTCAAGAACCCGGTCGAGCGCCTGAAGATGCCTTGGTTCGACTTCGAGAGCGACGAGGTCGAAGCGCTCATCACCTTCGTCACGGGTCTCGTCGACGACGAGGTCCAGCACGCGAAGATGGAACCCGACGCCGGACAGCTCGCGATGGACCACGGGTTGCGCGCCATTCGCCAGCAGAACTGCGTGGCCTGCCACATGCTCGAGCCCGGAACGGTGACGTTCCGCGACGACGCCGACCAGGTCCGGACGGTGTCCGCCGAGCTGCTGTCCATGGATGGATTCACCGACGCGTGGATGCACCCCACGCCGCCGCAGGAGGATCACGCGTCCCTCGACGCCTACCTCGACGCGTACGGCGAGGCGATCGAGGAAGAAGTCGAGGAAGTCGGCTTCCGCTTGCTCGCCGCGCATCCCGACGTCGGGTCGCCGGGCCAGAACGTCTTCGTCGCGCGCGACGACCTGCTCGACGTCACGCCCGCGTGGGGCGGCGACTTCGTGGACCTGGTCACGAACTACTACTACTTCGGTGTGGAGCAGTTCGATCCCGAGGCCGACGAGGGCGAAGAGCTCTACAACCTGTGGGGCTCCGACGACGGCGACGGCGACTTCGGCATGGTCGCAGACGTCGACGGCGAACGGCGCGACTACACCGGAGAGCCGTACATGAAGCTGCGCTGGACCTTCGCGCCGCCCGTGCTGTGGGACGAGGGAGTGAAACTCCAGAAGGAGTGGTTCTACGCCTTCCTCGAGGATCCGGTTCCGCTGCGCCCGCAGGTCCGCGTGCGCATGCCCACGTTCAACTTCGAAGAGGGCGACGCTGGGGCCATCGCGGACTACTTCGCCCACCGCGCGGCGCTCGATTGGCCGGCGCGCTTCGCCTCGGAGCTGCGCCTCGCGCAGGGCTCGAGCGCGGAAGAGCTCGCGCGCGAAGCCGGCATCCCCACCGACGCGCTGTTCGGCATCGAGCGCGGCAGGCGCTCGGACATCGAGGCCAAGTTCCCCGACCTCGCGGCCTTCGCCGCGAAGCGCGGCTTCGAGGCGATCCCACCCGTCGATCCGAACTTCGAGCGCCTGGTGCGCCGCTCACCGAGCCATCTGGAGCGCGTCGCGTCCGACCCGGCGAGCCACCTCGCCGTCGGCGAGCGCCTCGCGCGGCAGGGCCCCCAGTGCTTCCAGTGTCACTTCGACTCCGGGGAGCCGCCCAACGCGGACCCGATCGCGTGGGCTCCCGACCTCGCGCTCACCCACGATCGGCTGCGCGAGGACTGGGTCGCCCTGTGGCTCGCCAACCCGGATCGGATCTATCCCGGCACCTCCATGCCCGGGAACTTCCTCTCCGACCCCCCCCAGTACCAGGAGATCCTCCCGGACTCCACCAACGCCGAGCAGATCGACGCCGTCACCGATTGGCTCTTCAACTACGATCGGGTGTCGGCGCGCAACTGATCCACCCCCTGCTGACGGGAGCCCGAGAGGCTCCAGAGACACGAAACGAGACCGAAATGAAGATGCTCATACTCCTCGGGGTCGCCGCGCTCGCGACGACGCCTTTCTTGGTCGAGGGAGAGCGGATCCCGGGCGAGGGCTGCTGCAAGAAGCAGTGCCCGACCGATTCCGTTTCCGCTTCCCTCGCATCGGTGGTCCTGCCCGACGCTGCGCCCGCCTACGACCCCGACTCGACGGGCTCGCTGCGGATCATGGCGAAGTTCGAGGGCGACGTGCCCGAACCGTTGCCGCCGCTCGTGATCGACGCGAGCAAGTCGGAGGGCTGCGCCACGAACCACGCCCTCGACACGACGGACCGCTCCCGGCTCATCGCGAAGGACGGCGCGATCGCGAACGTCGTCGTGACGCTCGAGATCGACGGTCAGAAGCCCGAGCTTCCCGCCGATCCCGTCGACTACGACCAGCGGGGTTGTCAGTTCGAGCCGCGCGTGGCCGTGTTGCCGGCCGGCGCGCGCGTGCGCTTCAAGAACTCGGACGGCATCAACCACAACGTCCACACCTTCGCCAAGAAGAACGACGCCTTGAACCGCAACATCGCGGGCGGCTCGAGCGAGGAGCAACTCCTCGCGAAGGACGAGACGATCGAGATCAAGTGCGACATCCACCCGTGGATGAAGGGCTACCTCGTCGTCACCGAGGCCGCGCGCTTCGGCGTGACGGGCGTGGACGGCTGGGTGACGCTCGAAGGCCTCCCGCCCGGCGAGTACAAGGTCAAGTACTGGCACGAGACCCTCGGGAAGGGCACGAGCGAAGCCGTCAGCGTGGCGGCCGGCTCCGCGGCCGAGCTCGAGTTGGCGATCGGCGGCGAGGCGAAGAAGGGCCGGCGCGGCAGGTAGCCCTGGCTCGAGCCAGCCGGGCGCCGACCGCCCGGAAGCGTCCGACGCCGCCCGAAAGCGGCCCGTCCGACCCAGGGGTCGGGCGGGCCGCTTGGGTTCCTAGCCGGCTTCCCGCGCGCCCGGCCCGCTCTCGCCCACGTCCGGATCGCGCCGCTTCCGACGCGGCGACGGGTCGTCCTTGGTCCAGCGCGTGAGCCACTCGGGCGGGCTCCAGGGGTGCAGGATCCGCGAGACGATGCACAGGAGCTCCTCGTCGCCCTGGCCCTTGTCGCGCTCGGCCCGGCGCTTGGCTTCGCGCTGGAGGTGGCCCTCGATCAGCTCGAGCAACCGCTTGCGAACGCCGGGCGGCGCGTTCAGGGCGCGCTCGACGAGCGGGAGCAAGCTCTGACCGTAGGCCGTGGACAGCCCGTACCGGTTGCACAGCTTCTCGAGAACCTCGCGCGGCGTCATCGTCGCAGGACGCGGCTCGATGGGGGGAAGGGGACGGAGCCGCGCAGGGGGGACGAGGGAAGACTACCCCTCGGAGTCCGGGCGGGCCGAGCCCCGAAAGAATCCCGCAACCGGGGGCGGGGCTCGACGTCTCGTGCCGCGGAGGTGTCCTGGCGTGCTCGAACTCTTGCTCTTGTTCCCCGTGCTGCAGGGGAGTCCCTGCGACGTCTTCCTGATCGACAGCGAGAACGATCAACTCGTCCGCTTGGCGGACCTGGACGGGGACGGAAGCGTCCGGTCGATCCACGAGGCCTCGGCGCTCTGGCGCAGCCCAGGCGCCGTCACTCCCCGCGCCCTCGACTTCCGCACCGAAGGGGGCGCGCCCGTCGCCTACTGGGTCGAATCGACGCACGACCGCATCCACCGCGGCGTCGACCTGAACGGGAACGGCGCGATCGAGGCCTTCGAGGATGGGATCTATCGCGATTCCAAGGCGCTGGACGGAGCTTCCCTGCCGCTCGGGCTCGCCGCCACGGTCGACGGCGCCCTGTGGTGGTGCTCCGACACGGGCTTCTCCGGTCTGTTCCGCTGCCTCGACCGGGACGGCGACGGCTTGGCGCGCGCGATGGACGAGCTCGAGATCCTGGTGGACGGGAAGGCCGGCGGTCATCCGATCCAGACGGACGCGGGGGTGGTGCTCGTCGATCCCGATCACCTCGTGGCCCTGGCGCCCGACGGCAACGGGGTCGTGGCCTATGGCACGGGGGCGGATGAAGCCTTCTTTCGCTTCGAGGACCTGAACGCGGACGGGGACGTGCTCGATCCCGGGGAGTCGCGCCTGTTCCTGAACGCGACCGGCAAGAACCCGGGCTTGCCCCGGAACGCCGATTGGGAGGCGGGCCGCTTGCGGAGCCTCGTGGTTCCCTCTGGAACGGGGGGGACGTTCTACGGGCGGCTGTCCCACTTCGCCTCGGCGCGCGAGGGTGCCGCGACGGCCTGGTACCTCGCGTGCGACTCCAGCGCCACCGGACCCTACGGGACGAACCTCTACGGTCTCGGGCTGAACGGGATCGTCTTCCGCGGGGTCGACGGGAACGGCGACGGCGACCTCCAGGATGCGGGCGAGGTGGAGCTCTTCTACGACGGGAGCCACACGAGCCAGCAGCAGGAGCGCTTCCACCAGGTGCTCGGGCTGGACGCCTGCGGAGGGGCCGTGCACGTGGCCCACCTGCGCGGTGCGGGGAAGCTCGTCGCGCGTCTCGTCGACCGCAACGCGGACGGCGATGCAACGGACTCGAGCGAGGTCGAGTTCGCGCGCTTCGACTCGATCGACTGGACGGGCATCCAGCCGTTCGGCAGCGCGGCGCCGTTCGTGCGCGGCCTCGCGGCGCACGAGGCCGATGTCTGGGCGCGACCCAACGCGCTGTTCGAGACGTCGGAGGCGCCCTGCTCACTCCTCGATTCCAAGGTCCTGCCGACGCTGCACGGCATCGGACGTGCGCGCATCGGGAGGTCCGACTTCACCTGCGAGCTGCGCAACACGATCGGTGGGACCTTCGCGGTGCTGTTCATCGGGGACGATGGCCCCAGTTGGTACGGAAAGACCTTTCCCTTCGACATGGCCGCGGCGGGTTACCCGGGCTGCTACCAGCACGTCCCCTTCCAGGACATGCGCTTCGTGGTCACCTCCGGACCGCCGGCGCACCCCACGGCCGGCTTCGCGGCCTACACCTTCGACGTGCCCGACTTCCCCGAGCTGGTGGGGAAGGTCTTCGCCCTCCAGTGGCTCGTCGCGGACATCTACTCCGCTCCCTTCGTGCGCATCGCGATGACCGGCCGCGGCGAGATCGAGATCGAGGAATAGGGGCCGATCGCGCGTTCGCGCGCCGTCGGCCCGGAAGGCGATTCCCTCGTGCGGCCTGCCATCCTCGGGCAGTTCCGCGCGGAGGTCCTACCCGTCTCAAGACCGCTTCCACGGGGTTCCGATGGTGGCGTGCCCTCGCTCGAGGGCGAGCGCGGCGGGCTCTCCCCACGGTGGCCGTCGGCGCAGTCACCTCGAACCGCACCCCCGGGAATCTCATGCGCCTCGTCCTTCCGGCCCTCGGCCTCTTCGTCAGCACGTCGCTCTACGCCTTCGTGGTCCAGCGCGAGGGAGCCGTGGAAGCGGGCACCGCGCGCAAGATGGACGTCGCCGCGATGGTGGACGCGGCGGACCTCGTCCTCGAGGGCGAGGTGCTCGCGGCCCGGTCGCTCCTCGGAGCGCGCGACCTGATCGAGACCGAGTTCGTCCTGCGCGTCGACCGGACCTTCTGGGGCGAGCACCTACCCGAGCGCACCGTTCGCCTCCCGGGAGGCGTGCTCGAGGACGGACGCGGACTGCTGCTGGCGGGGATGCCGCGCCTCGTGCCGGGCGAGGAAGTGCTCTTGTTCCTGACCGGGAAGAGCGCGAGCGGCGTGCGCATGCCCGTCGGACTCGCGCAGGGGAAGTTCGGTCTGGAGCGGCTCGAGAACGGAGAGCTGCGGCTCGTGCGCGAGCACGCAGGACTGGAGCTCGCGCACCCCGCCACGGGCGCGATCGAGGATGCCCCGCCGCGCGCCGTGTTCGGCTACGCGGACGTCGTGGGCGAGATCTTCGCGGCTGCGGCAGCACGCCGCGCGCGAGCGCTCTCCGGCGATGCGGGGCAGGACCGATGATCCGCTCGCGCAAGCTCGCCACGCGAGTCGGCCTCTTCGCGTGCGGCGCCGGCCTGTGCCTGGCCACGGGGGTCGTCGCCCACGTGCGCCTGCAGAACCCGAGCAACGGCAATCCGCTGTTCTGGCCCGCGCCCGGGGCGATCTCGATCGTCATCAACTCGACCGGCTCCGCCGACATCCCCGACGGGAGCCACGAGACCTCCATCCGCAGCGCGATCCGCTCGTGGAACGACGTCACGGGCACGACCATGAACCTGGTCGAGGACGCCTCGCCCGCGAGCCAGGCGCGCACCGACTGGCCCTCGACCGGCATCCATCTCGTGATGTTCGACGAGAGCAACACGTCGGGCTTCTTCCCCGGCGGCTCCGGCATCGTCGCGATCACGCCGGTGTGGTTCTTCTCGGGCGGGTCGATCTCCGACGCGGACATCCTCTTCAACGGCTCGCAGTTCAGCTTCAGCACGGACGCGGCATCGTCCTCGATGGACGTCGAGGACGTCGTAGCGCACGAGCTCGGCCACCTGCTCGGTCTCGACCACAGCGGCCACGGCGGCGCCACGATGTACCCGTTCGTGAGCGGATCCGTCACCGCCCACCGCAGCCTCTCGCTGGACGAGGTCGGCGGGATGCGCGACGCCTACCCGTCCGGCTCCTTCTCGAGCCTGACCGGCAACGTGCAGCGGCTCTCGAACAACAGCGCCGTCGTCGGCGCCTGGGTCGTGGCGCGCGACGCGAACGGGCGCACGATGGGTGCCGACCTCAGCGATGCGAGCGGCGCGTTCGCGATCGTCGGGCTCGACGCCGGCGCCTACACCGTCTACGCGTCTCCGCTCGACGCGCCCGTGTCGGCCGGCAACCTGACAGCGGGCCACACGATCCAGACCGACTTCGAGCCCGCCTTCTTCGCGCCGGTCGTCCTGGGCGCCGCGAGCACCGCCGCACTCGGGACGCTCTTCGTCGATGCCGACGTCGCGCTGAACCTCGGCGGCACGGGCGAGGCGCTGCCCCTGTCCGCGATCGCCGACAGCGTCGCGCGCTCGTTCGTCCTGCGCGGCGCGAGCCTGACCGCCGGATCCTCGCTCGCCGTGAGCGACCCCGCGCTCACCGTCTCGCCGACCCTGTGGCTCGGCACGCAGGTGCAGTTCCTGCTCACCGTCCCGGCCGGGAGCGCGCCGGGCCACGTCGACGTCGAGGTCACGAACGCGGGGGGCGACGTCGCGGTCCTGCCGGCGGGCATCGAGATCGTGCCGCCGAAGCCGGTGGTCTCGAACGTCTCGCCCCAGGTGGGGCAGTCGGGCGGCGGGACGGCGGTCACGATCACCGGCTCCGGTTTCCGAGCGGGGCTGCGCGTCGTGCTCGGCGACCAGATCTACGTCGACGGCGACGTCGGCGGCGCGACGGTGGCCGACTCGGGGACGATCACGCTCACCACGGCCGCGACGATCCAGGGCACGCACGACGTGGTGGTCGTCGATGCGACGGGAGTCGAGGGCCGCCAGGCCGGCGCGTTCACGATGGATCTCCTGCCCGTGCTCTCGAACGTCTTCCCCACCGTGGGCGCGTCGGTGGGCGGCACGGAGGTCGTCCTCTCGGGGATGAACTTCCAGTCCGGTATCCAGGTGCGCATCGACGGCGTGGACCAACCGCAGGTCGTCTTCGAGAGCTCCGGCGTCGTGCGCATCCAGACCACCTCGGGCACGCCGGGCGGCCCGTACGTCCTGGAGGTCGAGAACCCGAGCGGTGCGCTCGCCCAGGCCGCCTTCGCCTACGTCGCGCAAGCCGATCCCGACGTGCTGCTGGTCGACCCCGCGGTCGGCTCCGCGGTCGGCGGGGAGACGATCGAGATCCAGGGCAGCGGCTTCACCGCGAGCACCGCCATCGAGTTCGACGCCGATCCCGAGACCGGCCTGGGCGGCGTGCCCGCAGCGAGCGTCGCGTTCGTCGACGCGAACACGCTCGAGGTCGTCACGCCCGCGCACACGGGCGGGACGGTGCCGGTCCTGGCCCGCAACACGTCGACGGGTCAGGCGACGGTGATGGCGGCGGCCTTCACCTTCGCGTCCGCCGACGGCGGCGGGGGCGGCGGCGGTTGCTCCACGCGCAACCCCGACGAGCCCGTGCGCGCGCGCGACCTCCTGCTCCAGAGCGTGTGGCTGGGGTGCCTTGCGGCCTACCTCGCGCTGCGCGCGCGCAGGCGGCGCGCGCGCATCCCCGAGATCCGCTGACCCAAATTCCGCAGTCGGAAGTGGACCAAAGGGCCCGAGCCGGATCGGCTCGCCGCTCGGTCCGCGTCCATCGAGCCCGGGCCGATCGAGCCCGGGCCGGGGCGAGCGATCTCTGCTGGCAGGGCGCGCGGGCCTCCCGTACAACGCCTCGCCCATGCCGCCGCCTCCGCTCATCGCGCGACTCGGCGCGCTCCAGGCGTCCCTCGGCCTGCTCGCGGCCGTCGGCGGATGCGGCGGATGCGGCGAGCCCGAGACGGCGGCGCCGGCCCATCCGATCCTGCTGGTCGGGATCGACGGCCTCGAGCCGACGCTCGTCGCGGAACTGCTCGAAGAAGGGAAGCTCCCCCAACTCGCACGCTTCGCCCGCGAGGGCGTGATCGGGCGCCTCGACAGCATGGTCCCGACCTACTCGCCGGTGATCTGGACCACGATCGCCACGGGCCAGCTTCCCGATGCGCACGGCATCACCTTCTTCCACGACGACGAAGGTCGGCCCTACACGAGCAACGCGCGCAAGGTTCCGGCGCTGTGGAACCTCGTCTCGGACGCCGAGCTCACGGTCGACAGCGTCGGCTGGTGGAACACCTGGCCGGCGGAGCCGATCCACGGCCGCATGCTCACGAGCTACGCGGCGGCGGCCCAGGCCAACCTGATCTGGAAGCCGTCCGTGTGGGAGTCGCTCGAGGAGCAGACCTGGCCGCCGGATCTCATGGGGGAGCTCGCGCCGAGCATGACTTTCACGAGCGACACCGAACGCGTCCATGAAAGGATGTTCCGCGCGTTCCCGCGCCCTTCGAAGCTCGACCCCGTGACCGAGAAATCCGTCACCGACCTCGGCTGGACCTACGCGGCCGACCTCACCACCACCGCCGTCGCCGTCCACATGCTGCGCACCGCCGCCGCCGACCTGACGCTCGTCTACCTCGCGCTGCCGGACGTCGCGGGGCACCGCTTCTGGTGCTTCCACGAGCCGCAGGCCTTCCACTACGCGATCGAGGAGCCGTTCCGGAGCGACTTCGCCGCGTACGTCGAGCTCGCCTACGTCGAGGCCGACCGGCTGCTCGGGGAGCTCCTCGCCGCGGCGCCGCCGGACGCGAACACGTTCGTGCTCTCCGATCACGGCATGCACGCCTACGAGGTCGACGATCCCGTCAGCGGGACCAGCGGGCACCATCCGAACGGTCCGCCCGGCGTGTTCGCGGCCCTCGGTCCGCTCGTGCAGCCGTCGGGGAATCTGCTGCGGGAGCCCGTGCGCGGGCGTCTGGGCAGCGTGCTCGAGGTCGCGCCGCTCGTCCTGCACTTGCTCGGCGTTCCGGTACCCGAGCACTGGCCCGCCGTCGCCAACGGTGCGCGGCCCGCGCTGGCGCAGGTCGTCGACGGGGCCTGGCGACGCTCGAATCGTATGATCACCGGGCCGAGCCCCGACGGCGAGTTCCGTCCGGCGACTCCCTCGCGGCTGCCCCTCGCGAACGTGGACCGCGACTTCGTCGAGTTCTTCCGCGGGCTCGGCTACGTGGAGCTGGAGGACCGCACCGAGGACAAGCAGTGACGCACACGATCGCCTTCGACATCGAGGTCGCGGGCTTCCCCTGGGAGGAAGTCGACGAGATCACGCGCGGCTACCTCCTCAATCGCACTTTCGACGAGCGCGAGCGCGAGGCGTTGCCGGAGCGCACGGGACTCATCCCCGGACTCGGCAAGGTGATCGCCATCGGACTGTGGAACGTCGAGGAGGACCGCGGGCTCGTGCTGCTCGAGGGCGAAGCGACGCCGCAGCGCGAATGGGAGGCGGTTGTGCACTCCGACATCCAACGCGGCAGCGAGGCGGAGCTGCTCACGCGCTTCTGGGAGATCGTGAGCAAGCGCGGCATCCGGCTCGTGTCGTTCAACGGACGGGGTTACGACGGGCCGATCCTGAACATCCGCTCGGCGCAGCTCGGCGTGCGGCCCACGGCGAACCTGCTGCCCTACCGCTACGACATCGCGCAGCACTGCGATCTGTCGGAGATCCTCACGTTCCACGGCTCACTGCGCGAGCGCTACTCCTTCGACTACTGGTGCCGGCGGTTCGACGTCGAGAGCCCCAAGGGCTCGATCGACGGCTCGCAGGTCACGCGCGCGTACCGGGCGGGCCGCATCGACGACATCGGCGAGTACTGTCTGCGCGACGTTCGTGCGACGGCCGAGCTGTACACGAAGGTGGCCGGTACGCTGCTGCCGCTCTTCAAGGGCGGTCCGCAAGCGAGCTGACCTTTGGAGGGACGAACGAAGAGCAAAGCGTCGCGCGCGCGGCCCGTGCGTCCCGTGCGTCCCTGGGCCGTCGCCGCGCTCGCGCTGGCCGCGTGCGGCCGGGACGGCGAGCTCGCGCACGGCGTCCAGCACCTGGATCCGCGGCTCGCGGACGGCCGCTCCTCGGCCGACGTGCTCGCGGCGCGGCGCCGCGTGGTCGCGAGCCCGTCGATCGAGGAGCTGCGCGCGAGCGTCGCGCCCGGCGCTCCGGCGGGTGTCGTGCAAGCGGTGCTCGACACCGAGGACGCCGTCGACGTCGTCGAGCTCGACTTCACCTGCACGGCGGCCGAGCGCGTGATCTTCCATTGGCGCGAGGATCCCAAGGGTTCGGAAGCGTCCGGGAGCGTCGCGGAGCTCCCCTGGCAGCCGGAGCTCGTCGAGCTCGCGCACATCGACCCCGCACACGCAGACGAGAGCGGGCTCGTGACGGTGCGCTTCGTCCTCGGCGACGCGCACGCCTGGAGGGGCGGTTCCTGGCGCATGGGTTTCGACTCGGGTCGTTCCGCCAAGGACGCGCTGCGCGCGGTGCGCTTCCTCCAAGTGGGGTTCCTCGCGGGCGACGAGCCCATGCATCGCGAGCTCGTCCCGCGCGACTTCGGCGACGGCGGACTGGTGGCACAGGGACGCGATGCGCGGCGCGCGTGGCCGGCGGACCTCGGCGTTCCGCTGTTCGCGCGCGTGCGCGTGCCGCGCGGCGGCCGCTTCGCGGCGGCGTTGAGCTTCCCACGCAGCGAGCGCAAACGCATCGAGGCCGTGCTCCACGTGCGCGAGGGAGGCGGCGCGTGGCGCGAAACCGGGCGCGGGACGTTCGACGGCGCGAGTGCGGGCGATCGCTGGATGGATCTCGAGTGGGACCTCGGGCGGTTCGTGGGCGAGGACGTCGAGCTCCGGCTGCTCGCGAACGCCGCAGGCCATCGTGACGAAGTCCTGGAGCGCGAGCCCGAGCGCGCCCGCGTCCTGTGGGGCGAACCGCGCGTGCTGGGCGAGCTCGCGGCCGATCGGCGGCCCGACCTCGTGCTCGTCACGCTCGACACGACGCGCGCGGACGGCGTGGGGGGGGGCCAGCGCACGCCCGCGCTCGACCGTCTGGCGGAGGGCGGCACCGTCTTCACCAACGCCTTCGCGCCGACGAACTCGACGCAGCCGTCGCACACCTCGATCCTGTCGGGCTTCGCCATGCAGGACCACGGAGTCGCCGACAACTACGCGCACGTGCCGGGCGAGGTCACGACCGTCGCCGAGCGCCTGCGCGGGGCGGGTTGGCTGACGGCCGCGGCCGTGAGCCAACCGTGCATCGGGCTCGGCACCGGGCTCGCGCAGGGCTTCGACCGCTTCCTGCACCCCGGCCCCGAGACGCATCTCGACGGGCGCGAGACGCTCGAGGGCGTCGAGCACTGGCTCGCGGAGCTCCGCTCGACGGACGCGCCGCTCTTCCTGTGGGTCCACCTCTACGACCCGCACACGCCGTACACGCCGCCCGCGGAGTTCGTCCAACGCCACGTCGCCGAGCACGGCCTGACGGTCCCGCCGCGCACGGTCGAGCCGCCGACCTTGCCCGTCGTCGACCTGCTGCCGCCCGACCTGCGGTTCCTGCACGGCGCGTCGAACCTCGACCACGCGCGCTTCCAGTACGCCGTCGGCGTCTCCTACGCCGACTTCCTGTTCGGCGAGCTCGTCCTCGCGCTGGAGCGCGCCGGTCGCGCCGACTCCAGCGCCTGGATCGTCACGGCCGACCACGGCGAGTCGCTGGGCGAGCGCGAGAGCTACTTCAACCACCGCGGTCTCTTCACGGAGGTCACGCGCGTTCCGCTGATCGTGCGCTTGCCGCAGGGCGCCGCGGACCTGCCGCGTCGGGTCGACCTGCCCGTGTCGGGCGTCGACGTCGCGCCCACGTTGCTCGAGCTCGCCGGCATCTTCGGCGGCATTCCCTCGCGCGGGAGGAGCCTCCTCGGCACCGCGCGCGACGCCCAGGGTACGCAGGCGGCTTTGCACGCTCGGACGGTGTGGTTCGAGCACGCGAGCTCGTTGCAGGTCGGCTGCACGGACGGCCGCTACTACTTCGTCACGACGCCGTCCGACGCAATGGTGTTCGGGACAGTGATCGAGATCGACGCCGAGGGGCGCCGCGTGCCCGTCTCGCCGCCGGTGCCGAAGGGTCGAAGCTGGCTCTTCGACCTCGCGGCCGATCCCGAGCTCGCGCACGACCTGTCGGCGGAGGAGCCGGAGCGCGTGCAGCGCTTCCTCGACCAGGTCGAGCTCTGGCGCAGGAGCGCCGGCGGCTTGACGGCCGGCGGACGGGCCATGACGCCCGAGCAAGCGGCCGATCTCTCGCATCTGGGCTACGTCGACCCGGAGACCGGCCGCTGACTGCGGGCCACTCTCAGTCGAGGACCGCCGGCGGGAGCTCCAGGCCGTAGAACGCGTAGACCGTCTTCAGGAAGTCGACGTCCTCGAGCTCGGCGAGCGCGGTGACCTTCGGCGCCTCGGAGGGCTGGCCGTTCGCGCCCGCGACGAGCTCCAACGCTCCCGTTTCGTCGCGCGCGAGGGCTTGCCAGGGCACGACCAGGCCCGTCCCTTCGCGCGGTGCGTCGGCGCCGGGACTCACGAGCACGAGCGAGATCGTGCCGCGCCCGGGCTCGAGGAGCAGCTCGGAGATCTTTCCGAGCGGCTGCTCGCGCCCCGCGACCGCGCGTCCCTGGAGGCGACTCGCGAGGACTTCGCGGGGCGGCTCGCGCATGCCGGCGGCCGCCGCCTCCAGAGCGTCGATCTCGAGCTTCTTGCGGTCGAACTCGGGCAGGGAGGCGAGCAGCTCGGGGCTCATGGACAAGGCCGGCGCGCTCGCATCCTTCTTCCACGCGAACTGGGCGTAGGGGACGGCGACGAGCCGCTTCGCTGCGCCCTTCGTCTCGATCACGATGTCCCGCACGCGCCCGCTCCGCGCGTCCACCACGTGGTCGGCGATCGCGCCGAGGACCGCGCCTTCTCCGTTCGTGACGAGCATCTTCGCGCCGGGGGTCACGCGCACGAACCTCGGCGCCTCGCGCTCCGCCTCGACGGTCTGCCCCGGCTCCTGGGGCGCCGGAGCGCGCGTCGCCGACGCGCAGAGGAGGATCGCGGCGAACGCGGAGGGAACCAGGGCGATCGTGGTGAGCTTCATCATCGTCTCCGTGGGTCGGTGGGTTTCCGATCTGGGGGCCGCACAGCGCGGCCCGCACGGAGAACTAGTCGCGCGGTCTGAGTCCTCGGTGAAGAGCAGATGAAAGAGCCGTCATGCGACGACGACCGCGGGCCTCAGAACGGCTTCTGGAGGAAGTAGTCGAGCAGCAGGACCTGGCAGGCGTCGGGGACGCCGTTGGCATCGAGGTCCTGGACGCCGAAGAGCGCGATGGCGCACGGGTCGGCCCGTCCGTCGTCGTCGCAGTCCGGCAGGCGCTCGCAGCCGTCGGGGACGCCGTTCGAGTTGCAGTCGTGGGCGATGCCGGCGACTAGCTCGAACGTGTCGCTCGTGCCGTTCGCGTCGCAGTCCCCCTCGCACTCGTCGGGCTTCCCGTTGCGATTCACGTCGAACGAGTAGCCGAACAGGAGGTCCTCCGCGTCCGCGCGGCCGTTCAGGTTGCAGTCGTCGTCGGGGACGAGCCAGTGCGTCTTGGTCGTGAGGAGTCCGAGCGGGTCGGACACCGTGAAGACCAACTCGTAGTACAGGGCGTCGCCCTCGAGCCCGTGGGGCAGGAGCAGGGCCTGCGCGATGCAGCTCTCGATGGGCTCCTCGGGGTGCACGTGGATGTTGTGGTGCAGGACCACGCTCCATTCGCAGGTGAGCTCCCCCGGACCGTGCTCGGCATCGCTGCCCGAGCCCGCGAGGTCGACGAGGATCTGTCCGCCGTTGGAGTAGGTCGCGCCGTTCGGCGGGAGCGCAATGGACACGACGGGCGGCGTGTTGTTGATCGAGACGTTCACCGAAGTCTGGTCCGACTGCAACGCGGCATCCGTCGCCGTCAACGTCACCGCATAGCCGGCGGGCGCTCCCACGGGCGCCAGCGGGGCCGCGACGGCGCGCAGCTCGGCGACGGTGACGAACTCGAGCGTGCCGCCGGGCGCGCCGACGATTCGAATGGCGTCGCCGGCCGCCGGAGCGAAGGAAATCTCGTGGACCTCCCACTCCTCGCCGTCGAAGCCGGCGTAGGGGGGCGTGATCGAGAGCTCGGA
This sequence comes from uncultured Planctomycetaceae bacterium, assembly GCA_964413535.1. Taxonomy (GTDB): domain Bacteria; phylum Planctomycetota; class UBA1135; order UBA1135; genus CAYPTB01. The sequence goes on from CAYPTB010000007.1 coordinate 27,155, forward strand.
GACCGGCACCCACGAACCGCCGTCGCGTACCTCGATGTCGAGCGTCTGGAACCAGCCGCCCTCTCCGGGGAAGTGCAAGCCCTCCTGGAAGACGAGGCCGTAGAAGAGGCGCGCGGAGGGGAACGCGAGGCCGACCCAGTCGACGCCGCCCTTGGCGGGCAGTCCGTTCCCGTCGACGTGGAAGGTGGAGAAGCACAGCAGCGGGTCTGTGGCGTCGGAGGGCGGGTAGGCGCCGTCGACGGCGACTCCCGCTGGACCGGTGGGCGGCGCGGGAACGGAGGGCGGGAGCTCGTCGAGGCGGCTCGCGAGGGCGGCGGCGAGCGTGGCGTCCTCGGAGGGGAAGACGTGCACGGGCTGCGCGCGGCGGCTCGCGGGGGTGCCGTCGCCGAAGTCCCACTCGAAGGCGAGCACACCGAGTTCGGGGTCGGTGGAGCCGGTAGCGTCGAAGGCGACGGTGAGCGGTTCCGGTCCGAAGGCGATCGCGGGCGTGACGTCCGCGATCGGCAGGCCGTCGAGGTCGAAGGAGATGCGGCGCACGGTGGACGCGCCGTTGGCGGAGTCGTCGATGAAGTCGACGTAGTAGATGCCGCCCTCCTCGGGATGGGTGGCGAGGGCGACGATCGCTCCGCCGGTCTCGGCGAACTCGCGCACCTCGACGAGGCGGTCGTTCGCGTCGAAGACGGCGTTCCGGATCCAGCCAAGGGTGTAGTCGGCGAAGAAGTACGTGCCGTGGTACTCGAGCGGCAGCCCCACGTCGGACGGCCAGATGCCGCCGATCGCGCAGCGCCCGCTGAACGGGGACCCGAGCACCGTCGCTCCGGGAGTGCCGAGGAGCTCGAACGTCGGCATGCCGTTGCGATCGTAGGTCTTCCAGTAGGAGGTCACTTCGTCGTGCATCCAGATGAGCTCGGAGCGCACGTGCCGCTGGGTGAAGCGAGAGGGGATCTGGGCGCCCGGAATACAGGGATCGGGCCAGGTCGCGGGGAAGAGCCCGTCGTCCGCCATCAGGTCGCGGAAGAGGTAGTACGGCCGATTGCACTCCGAGTCCGGGCCGAAGAGCGGATTCGGCGCGTCGAGGTTCGCGTACGGCAAGCCGATGACGAAAGGCGTGAAGACCCAGTGCCCGACGAAGTACGGCCAGCCGAAGTTGGCACCCGGTCCGATGGCGATGGAGAGCTCCTCGTACATGCCTTGGCCGACGTCGCCGATGTACAGCGTGCCTGGATCCCCGACGGACGGTGAGCTCGCGCCGGTGCCCGGCCGCACGCCGAAGCGGAACGGGTTGCGCAGGCCGAGCGCCCACATGCGCGAGCGCGGCGCTCGCGGCGCGCGTGGGTCGAAGTTCGGGTTGCTCGGCAGGCCGTCGCCGGTCTCGGGATCGATCCGCATGATCTTCCCGTTGTGGCCGTCGACGAGTTGCGCGCGCCAGGAATCGACGTTCTCCGCGGGTCGGATGATGCCTTCCGCGAGCGCCGTCCCACTCGAGTTCTTGATGTAGCCGTCGCCGGCCGACACGAGCAGGGTCCCGTCCTCACCGAACACGAGCGAACCCACGCCGTGCGACGAGCCGCAGATCGGTATCCCGGTCGAGATGGATTCGCCGATCAAGACGCGTCGGCTGGCGGGATCGACGCCGAGCTCGAGCTGGTGCGCGTCGAGCACCGTGTAGCGCGTGACGCGCGCGATGGTGTCGATCCCGTACTCGTCCGCGTCGGGGTCGTAGCTCGGCGTCCCGAAGTGGACGAGGTGATGGTGATCGACGACGTAGTAGAGATAGATGTGCCCGTTCAACTCGAAGTCGGGATCGAGCGCGAAACCGAGCAACCCGTGGTCGGACCAGGACCCCACTTCTTCGGAGAGGTCGATCAGCACTTCGGGCGCGCCGCCTTCCTCGACCCACAGGACGCGCCCGAAGCGCTCCCACACGAAGATCGTCCCGTGGTGGTCGAGCGCGACGCCCACGGCGAACTGGAAGGGACCCGCGACGACCTGGTCGACGACTTCCTGACGTTGGCCGAAGGCGACCGCGACGATCGTCGCCGGACCAAGTACGAGCTGGGCCAGGAGCTTCGACATGGGGCGGCCTCGAGGGCGAGTTGGGATCGGTTGGGGCGACTCGTCGTCGTGAGGATACCTCGGCCCCGGAACCCGGGAAGGAGGGAAGGATCGGAAGGCCGAATCCAAACGTCGGGGGCAGCCGGGACGCCCTCGCCAAGGCGCAGCGCGCGCGTCACCCGTCTGCGTTCCCGCCGGCGGCACGCCGCCCCGGGATCAGGCCGTCTCCGCGGCTCGTTCCGCGCGCACGGCCTTCCAGTCGAGCTCGGCGCACTCGGCGTACAGGTGGTCGAGGTCGTAGTACTCGCGCGCGTCCTCCTGCATCACGTGCACGACGACGTCGCCGAAGTCGGCCAGCACCCACCAGCCGAGCTCGAGTCCCTCCGCCGGGGCGTGGTTCTCGCCCAGCGCCTTCAGGCCCGCGTGGATCTCGTTGAAGAGGGCCTTCGCGTGCGGCTTGCTCGTGGCCGTCATCAGCACGAAGTAGTCGGCGATCCGGATCTGCTCGCGCACGTCGAGCACCCGAATGTCGACCCCCTTCTTCTGGTCGGCGTGCCAGGCGGCTTCGGCGGCGAGCTTCGCGCTGTCGATGGGTCGTCCTCGGGGGGTCGTGGGGCCGTCGCGGCCCCGCTGCTCGAAGACTAACACATCCGGCCTCGTTCGCTCTGGTCAGCCCTGGATGAACCAGGGCAGGAAGATCACGGCGACGACCGTCATCAGCTTGATCAGGATGTTGAGCGACGGGCCCGACGTGTCCTTGAACGGATCCCCGACGGTGTCCCCCACGACGGCGGCCTTGTGCACGGGTCCGCCCTTGCCGCCGTGCTGGCCGCTCTCGATGTACTTCTTGGCGTTGTCCCAGGCGCCGCCGGCGTTGGCCATGAAGATCGCCATCATCACGCCGGTCACCAAGCCACCGGCGAGCAAGCCGCCGAGCGCTTGCACGCTCCAGAACCCGACGCTGATGGGAGCCGCGACCGCGAGCACCCCCGGCAGAATCATCTGACGGATCGCGCCGTCGGTCGCGATCGCGACGCAACGCGCCGTGTCGGGCTTGGCGGTGCCCTCCATCAGGCCCTTGATCTCGCGGAACTGGCGGCGCACTTCCTCGACCATCTTGTTGGCCGCGTTGCCGACCGCGCGCATGGTCAGGGCGCTGAACAGGAAGGGCAGGAAGCCGCCGATCAACAGGCCGCAGATGACCTCGGTTTGGTTGATGTCGAGCAGCACCGAACCGTCGAGCGGGCTGAGCATGCGCTGCGCCTCGTCGCCCGACAGGCGCGCGCGGATCAGCTCGCCGGCGCGCGTGCAAAATGCGTTGAAGAGGGCCAGCGCGGTCAGCGCCGCCGAGCCGATCGCGAAGCCCTTGCCGATCGCGGCGGTCGTGTTGCCGCAGGCGTCGAGCGAGTCGGTGCGCTGGCGCACTTCCTTGGGCAGCTCGGCCATCTCGGCCAGCCCGCCCGCGTTGTCCGCGACCGGGCCGTAGGCGTCGACCGCGAGCGAAATGCCGAGCGTCGAGAGCATGCCGACGGCCGCCATCGCGACGCCGTATACGCCCGCGAGTTCGTACGAGACGAAGATACCGATGCACACGAAGATCACCGGCAGCGCGACCGACTCCATGCCCGTCGCCAGGCCGTGGATGATGTTCGTCGCGGCGCCCGTCTGCGATTGCGCGGCGATGTTGCGCACCGGCTTGAACTCGGTGGACGTGTAGTAGTCGGTGATCTTGCCGATGATCACACCGACCACGAGGCCGCTGATGATCGCGCCGAAGACCTTCATGCCGTCGACGCCTTCGGGGAACACCAGCGCGATGTCGCACAGCCACCAGGTGGCGATCGCGACCAGGATCGAGGCGGCGATCAAGCCCTTGAAGAGCGCGCCGTGGAGCTGGCTCTCGTCCTTCGCTTTGACGAAGAAGCCACCGATGATCGAGGCGACGATGCCGAGCGCGCTGACTGCGAGCGGCAAGATCACCATGCTGTCGACGTGCTCCATGCCGGCCCACGCGAAGGCGCCGATCGTCATCGCGGCGACGATCGAGCCGACGTAGCTCTCGAACAGGTCCGCGCCCATTCCCGCGACGTCGCCGACGTTGTCACCGACGTTGTCGGCGATCGTGGCGGGGTTGCGCGGGTCGTCCTCGGGGATGCCGGCCTCGACCTTGCCCACCAGGTCGGCGCCGACGTCGGCGGCCTTGGTGAAGATCCCGCCGCCCACGCGCGCGAACAGCGCGATCGAGCTCGCGCCGAAGGAGAATCCAAGGACCTGCTCGAGCACCTTGGCCGTGTAGCCGCCCTCACCGGCGAAGAGATAGGTGAAGGTCACGATGCCGAGCAGCGCGAGTCCGACCACGGTCAGTCCCATGACCGAGCCCGAGCTGAAGGCGACGTGCAGCGCCTCGTTGAGGCCCGTGCGCGCGGCCTGCGTCGTGCGCAGCGCGGCGCGCGTCGACGTGTGCATTCCGAAGTAGCCCGCCAGCGCGGAGGCCGCGGCCCCCGACACGAACGCGACGGCCGTCCTCCAGCCCAGGCCGTTCGCCTCCGAGTTGATCCCGATGATCACGGCGACGACGGTGACGAAGACCGCGATCCACTTGTACTCCGCCTTGAGGAAGGCGGTGGCCCCGTCCTGCACCAGCTTGGAGATGGCCTGCATCTCCGGGGTGCCCGAGTCCATCTTCATGATCGAGCGGAACTTCGCGAATGCGAAGCCGAGCGCGACCACGGCGGTGGCGGCGATGGCGATGAAGGAAAGGTCCATTGTCCGGTCGACCTGGGGTCAGGGGTGCGCGCGGGGAGCGGACACCTCGCCGGAAGCTGGCGATCGAAAACGAGCGAGTTTCCGACTCGCGTCGCTCCCGCGTACCTCCTCCCGGGTGCTGCCGCCCGCCGCTCGGGATTCCGAGAAGGGGACTCGGACCGACTCCCTCGCGCTCCGCCGCACGGGTGCGGCGCGCGGAAAGGCCGTCGGCCCGGCAATTTGCGCGAGGAGGATAGCGGCTCCCGCCGCCCGGTCAATCGGCGACCGTCGGGCGCTCCCCGCGCGGCGCGGGGTCCGCCTCCGGCGGCCCCGATCCGACCCCCGACTCGGCCGCGCGGACCGCCAGCGCGCGCGCCGCCGCCAGACGGGCCGCGCGCTCGCGCACCCGGGCGTCCTTCAGGGCGATTCGGCCGCGCCGCGCCCGGAAGACGAAGGTCAAGGTCACCGCCACCACCAGGAAGGCGAGCAGGAGGTGCAGGTCCGCCATCGTGGACCGCAGCTCCACGATCTTCCCCCCGAACAGCCACCCGAGGTAGATCGAGAGGGGCACCGAGATGAGCACCCCGAGCGCGTCCAGTACGAGGAAGCGCAGGTAGCTCATGCGCATCGTGCCCGCCACGAAGTACCCGGGGATGCGCACACCCGCCAGGAAGCGGCACGCGAACGTCGTCCAGTTGCCGTGCTCCTGGAAGCGCCGCTGGAGCCGCGACAGCCGCTCGGGGTGCAGCCAGCGCGCGACGTAGCGGATCTTGAGCGCCGACATCCCGTAGCGCCGTCCGAGCAGGAACGGGATCGAGTCCCCGATCAGGATCGCCGCCGAGCACACGAGCGTGATGGCGAGGAACTCGACCTCGCCCTGGTGCAGCAAGATCCCCGCCCCGATCAGCGTGACCTCCTCCGGCAGCGGGAACCCGATCCCGCACAGGAGCAGCACGACGAACGGTCCCGTGTAGCTGAACTGGCTGAAGATCTCGGCCAGGCTTGGCGATTCGAGCAACGAGAGCGGAAGCATGGCGACCCAATCCGCCGGGTGGCGGACTCGCAGTATAGGCAGCCGCGAGCGCGTGCTCCCGCGAAGTCCGCCCTGTTCCGCGCCTCCAAGTCGCGCGGCCGTCGCGCCGTCATCGCGCTCGCTGGCGGGCAACCTGGCGCGGCAGTTTGCGGGGCTCGCTGGCGCGAGCGCGTCACTCCCCGGTCTAATGCCCGGCGTGCGCTCCCGGCCTCGACGCAACCGCAGCCACCCCGCGCTGCGCGCCTTCCTCTCCGAGACCGCGCTCTCGCCCGAGCGCTTCGTCCAACCGCTCTTCGTGCACGAGAAGCCGAAGGACGAGCCCATCGACGCGATGCCGGGCCAAGCGCGCCTCGGCTCCGAGGGCCTCCTGCGCGAGGCGGAACTCGTGCTCGAAGCCGGCGTGCGCTCGGTCGTGCTCTTCCCCGCCATCGCCGAGTCCCTGAAGACGAAGCGCGCCGAAGCCGCCCTCGACCCCAAGGGCCTCGTCCCGCGCTCGATCCAAGCCCTCGCGCGCCGCTTCCCCGAGCTCGTCGTCATGACCGACGTCGCGCTCGATCCGTACTCGAGCGACGGCCACGACGGCCTCGTCGCCGACGACGGCCGCATCCTGAACGACGCGACGCTCGAGGTCCTGTGCGCGCAGGCCCTGTGCCACGCGCACGCCGGCGCCCACGTCGTCGCGCCCTCCGACATGATGGACGGCCGCGTCGGCGCGATCCGCGACGCGCTCGACGCCGAGGGCTTCACCGACGTCGCGCTCCTGGCCTACACCGCGAAGTACGCGTCGGCCTTCTACGGGCCGTTCCGCGCCGCGCTCGACTCCGCGCCGAAGCACGGCGACAAGAAGAGCTATCAGATGGATCCCGCCAACGCGCGCGAGGCGCTGCGCGAGGCCGCGCTCGACGAGGCGGAGGGCGCGGACATGCTGATGGTGAAGCCCGCCGGCCCGTACCTCGACGTGATCCGCGCGTTGCGCGAGGCCACGACGCTCCCGATCGCCGCGTATCAAGTCTCCGGCGAGTACGCGATGCTGAAAGCCGCGAGCGAGCGCGGCTTCCTCGACGAGCAGAAGGTCGTCCTCGAGAGCCTGCTCGGCATCCGCCGCGCCGGCGCCGACCTGATCCTCACCTACTACGCGTCCCAGGCGGCGCGCTGGCTCGGCCGCTGACCGCGCACGCGTCGGACGCGGCGCTGGGCTCGCTGCGAGTACGCAGACTCGAAGACCGTCAGGTGGATCGAGCGCTCGAGCGTCGTGGATCCACCGCTCGCGAGTGACAGCGTGATCGCGCGCTCAGGAGTGTGAGCGCGCGTCGCGCGCGAGATCCGCCGCCTCGCCGTGTCCGAGCTCGACCGCGCGGTCGAACGCGTCCGCCGCCTCGCGCCAGAGCTCGCGCGTCCCGCCCGGCCACGGGAGCTCCGCGTCCTGCTCCGCGTGCACGTAGAACAGCACGCCGCGCGCGAAGGCGAGCGCTGCGCGATCACCTGCCGTCGCATCACCGCGCTCGAGCACCGCGAGCGCCGCGCGCAAGAGCGCCAGCCTCCGCTCGGGGTCGGCCTCGCGCTCGTGGGAACCCAGGTGCAGGCCCAAGTGATACGCGACGGAGCGCCAGCCCGCCGCGGACGAGGGATCGAGCGCGAGCGCCGTCTCCGCGCGCGCGAGCGCGAGCTCGTGCTCCCCGGCGCCGATCGCGCTCTGCACGCGCACCCACTGCACGCCCGCCGCGAGCGTCGACAGGGGTTCGAACAAGCGCCGGAAGTACGTGCCCTTCGCGCGCCCAGGTTCGTCGCGATCGAGCATGGGCGAGAGCAGCACCACTGCGACGACCCCCCCGATGCAAGCCCTCGCGATCCGCCGCCGCGTCCACCACCTCCCGTCGCTCCGATTCATCAGATCCATGAGACCGCTGCTCGCCGATCCTATCGGTAGCGCAGCACGCGGTTGCCGTAGCCGAGCAGGAAACCGCCTTGGGGGTCGGCGAGCAGCGCGGGTTCGCTGTGGCCGTCGAGATCGACGAGGGTCTCGCTGCCGATCTCGTTGCCCGCTTCGTACGCGTACAACTTGAGTTCCGACCGACCCAAGCCCGCGGGATCGAGTTGCTCGTGCCAGAGTGCGTGCGACACCGAGATCGATCGACCCAGCAACTGCACCGGGGTGGAGCGCAAGCGTTGCACCTCCTCCTCGTCGACGGTGCGCACGAGGGACAGGTCCGGAGCGAGTAGGAACCAATCCTGCTCGTTGTTGTGCCGTCCCATTAGAACGCCCGATTCGCCGTCGAGCTGGATTCGCTCCACCGAGTTCGTGAAGCCCCCTCCGCTGAGGATGGAACCCCACGAGAGGCTCGACTTCAGCTCCACGGCTCGCGCGCGCGTTCCGTCGGCCGCGAACCACTTCGCTCCGGTGCTCCCCAGCGTGCAGAGGATCCCGCCCTCGCCGTCGAGCTCCCAAGGCACGGCTTCGACGATCCTTGTGACGCCCAGACGGCGCAGGAGCTCGCCCGTGTCGGAGTAGATGCATAGACCGTCGTTCCACACGGCGAACTCCACGCGTCCGTCGCCGTCGAAGTCGTCCCAGACCGTTCCATCGGGGGCGTGACCCTTGACGATCGGAACCGTCCACGAGCGCTCTCCCGAGGGCTCGAAGACCTCCAGCGGACAGATCCACGACTCGGCGGGACAGACGAGCTCGAGCTCTCCATCCCCGTCGACGTCCACGAACCGGGCGTTCGAGCGCGCGTGCTGTCCAGCCTCGAGCGGCTCGAGATCCGTCACGGCGACGTCGCCGTTGCGACCGATCCGCGCCCAGTTCTGACGTCCGGCAACGAAGAGCTCCCGCTCCTCGCCCTCGCCGCTCCACGCGAGATCACTCACGGCGAACGGCAGCTCGGCGACGACGGTGCGCTCGAAGGGCAACTCGGCGACGACGGTGCGCTCCGAGGGCAGCGGGCCGACCGGCGCGGGGGCGCCCTTTGCCGAGCAAGCGCCGATCGCTCCGAGCACGAGCACTCTCCAGCGCGAGGCGTACACCATGCTCATTCCCTTCCGGGCGGCTGCAGGGACCGGTGCGACCACGCCCCAAGGTCAGCGCTGCGCTCGACGAACGCAAGGACCGACGTCACGACGTGGCCTGCGCCCCGCATCGGAAGGGTCGCGGCGCGTCTACGGGGCGAACGTGACGAGGTGCAGCACCGCGTCGAGCGCGTCGCCGTCGCCGTTGAGGTCGAGGCCGCCCTGCGCGGCCTCGTCGACGAGCAAGGGCAGCGCACGTTCGTACTGCCGTGGCGCGTTGGACAGCTCGCGCACCGCGAGACGCAGATTCTCGACCGTCGAGCCGGTCGACAGGGCGACGAACGCCACCATGTCACCGACGTCCCCGTCGCCGTTGAGGTCGACGTCGCTCTCGGGCACCTCCGTGGCGAGCGCCGCGAGGTCGAGCGTCGCAGTGTGACGCCCTTCGATCCCGAGCAGCGATGAGAGGCCCGTCACCACGTCGAAGCGGTACAGGACCTCGTCGAGCTCGTCACCATCCCCATTCAGATCGCCGCCGGTGTTCCACTCGTAGACGCCGATCGCGATCCCACTGGGGTCGGACGGCACGCCCCCGCCGGCGATCAGGCCGGTGCTCGTGGCCGTCAGCGTCGCGAAGTCGAAGTAGTAGAGGAGCTGGTCCTCCAGGTCGCCGTCGCCGTTGCCGTCTCCGAGCACGGGGGATTCGATCGCCGTGAAGAGGAACCCACCGTGAACGCGCTCGTAGAGGAGGAGCGGCTCGATGCCGGTCGAGGTCGTGGCTCCCGTGTCGGCGTCGTACACCTCGATCAGTCCGTGCTCGTCGATCAGCGCGGCTCGCCGTCCTTCGACGATCAGCCTCGAGAAGGCGCCGGTGGCCGAGAGCGTGTTGGTGACGACGCCGTTCCGCAAGTCGTAGGCGTGCACGACGAAGCCTTGGCCGTCGCCGTCGCCGTCGAGATCGACCTCGCCGTTGGCCGCCTCGGGGACGACGAACACCACGAGCTCGTCGCCGACGCCGAAGAACGGGACGTTGAACGCGTTGCCGAGGGCGAAGCCCAGGTTCGTGCTCGCTCCACCCGTCGTGTCCAGGACGTGCAGCACGTGGTCGCCCGCGTCTCCGTCGGCGTTGAGGTCCATCCCCAGTGTCCATTCCTTGACGAGGACGACCAACCGCTCCTCCGACTCGAACTGCTTCGACAGATGCACGCCGAAGCCGAGGTCGCTACTCGAGCCCGAAGCGAGGTCGAACACGTGCAGCGTGGTTTGGGGCGGGTTCGAAGTGCTCCAGCAAGCCACGGCCAGCGTGTCGCCGACGATGGAGTAGGGAGTCGGGGAAGCGGCATCCTCGAGGAACGCGACCTGCCCATTGCTGCCCGGCACCGGAACTAGAGCGGAGGTGCCCTCGAGCACCACGCTCGCGCCGAGGTTCCGGGTGACTCCGGTGCGCACGTCGTGCACGAAGGGCACGAGGTCGGACAGGTCGCCATCACCATTGTGGTCGAGGCCGCCGTCCGAGAGTTCGACCACGCCGAACACCACGTAGGGTTCGCTGACCTCGAGGAAGTCGACCGCGTGCGCCACCTTGACTTCGGCGCCCGTCGCGAGATCGCGGATGAAGGGCACGAAGTCCTCCGCGTCCCCGTCTCCGTTCAGATCGAGGCCACCCTCGTCGGCCTCGCGCACCAGGTACGCGACGATGTTCCCGTCGACCCTCACGTTGGTCGCGCTGCGACCGACGGACGCGACACGGAAGCGGGAGGTGCTCGCCGCCGGAGGGGCCGTGGACGAGGACGAGCGCGAGTCGCTGCAGGCCGCGGTGAGCGCGGCGAGGGCGATCCAGCAGGCGGGGTGGGGGAACGCGGTCTCGTGACGTGCGCGCATGGTTGGACTCCTCGGCAACCTGGCCTCGCGAGCGCGTGACGGGGAGGGAGCATTCCGCCGTGGGTGGGCACGACCTCGTTTCGCCGACGCGCTGGGTAGCACGACCTAGACGGCGCGCCCAGGCGGGTCACAGGCCTGCTCGTTCCCTCGAGGCGCGCCTAGGCGGCGCCGCATGACGCGCGGCGCTACTTCAGCTTCCGCCGGTACTCTCGCGTCATGTAGGAGGTCCAGGTGCCGTCCTCGTTCTGGATCGACGAGGTCATCACCTTGTGATCGGGACCCATCAGCTCGATCGTGTCGCGGTACTGCGAGGTCTTGGTCGCCCACTGCACGCGTGCCGCGAGCGTCGACAGCGGTTCGAGCAAGCGCCGGAAATACGTGCTCTCCGCGCGCCCGGGTTCGTCGCGATCGAGTGCATCCAACTGCCATAGGACAGAATCCATGAGACACTATCTGCGGATGGATACCTTGTCATTCGTGACGACGGCGGTGTGCTCAACGTGGATTGCAAGCTGACCTTTGTGCTTCCCGAAGAAGGAACCGAACGGACGTTCGAGATGTACTTCACGGGCCTCGTGCCAGAGCGCGCCGTTGATTCGCTGTCACCGTGGGAAGGCGGAACACCGGTTCCTTCTGAAAGCGATTGGGCTCCGGACGAATTGTGGCTCAAGCATGCAGCGGTAATCCCGTAGCCGTTTCCGCCGGGTGCCTCTCTCTTTCGGAATGGAAAGACGAACGCCGATTCCCGTGTTGTTCGGTTGTGCTGAGATGTTTGCCTGGACGTTTCATGGCGTGGCGTTTCTCGGCCGCGGGCTCTGACGCACCATCTCCCGCCGAATGAGCACGGCCCTTACTTCTGCCGTAGTCCCCAGGCGCGCGCAGTACTCACGCACACGCAAAGGCTTGGAGCGGGCGAAGGGGTTCGAACCCTCGACATTCAGCTTGGGAAGCCGGCGCTGGACGGGAAGTGACCGTCGGGGCCCCCCGGCTCTCTCCTTCCACCTCGGCACCTGTTCGCCTCCCCGGGGAAACGTCGTCCTCTCCTGCAGCGCGGGCGTACGATGCCGCCGTCGAGAGGAGAGACCACGACCGATGGACCGTTCCGAGGTCGGGATCGCCCGCTGCATCCGCCATGCCCGCGAGGGGCAGCAGGAGGCGCTGAGCGAGCTGCTCGAGGCGCACCGGAACTATCTCTGCGTCCTCGCGGCCTCGTGCCTGCACCGCGAGATGCAGGGGAAGGCCGACCCGTCGGACGTCGTCCAGGAGACCCTCCTCAAGGTGCACGAGAACTTCCGCCACTTCCGCGGGACGACCGAGGTCGAGTGGATGGCCTGGCTCCGGAAGATTCTCGTGAACCATCTGACCGACTACCAGAAGGGGTTCCGGCGCGAGCGGCGGAGCGTCACGCGGGAGCAGTCGCTCGAGAGCCTCGTGGACCGCTCGTCGGCGATGCTGCGCAACCTCGGCCCGGCGCCCGGCCCGTCGCCGAGCCAGGAGGCGCAGCGCCGCGAGGCAGCCGCGCTCGTCGCGGACGCGATCGCCGAGCTCGAGCCCGAGGACCGCGACGTGGTCATCCTGCGCAACCTCCACGAGCTGGGCTGGAACGCAGTCGGCGAGCGGACCGGGCTGTCGCCCGACGCGGCGCGCATGCGCTGGGCCCGGGCGATGCAGCGCGTGGGCGAATCGCTCAAGGCGAGGGTGTCATGACGGATCGGGGAACGTTCGCCGAGATCCTCGACGAGTACCTGCGGGCGCTCGAAGCCGGGAACCCGCCGGACCGGGAGGCGCTGTTCGCGAGGCATCCCGATCTCGCGGAGGAACTCCAAGCTGCACTCCTGGGGATCGACTTCGTCCACGGTGCGGCGCCGCGCCTCGCTCCCGAGGATGACGCCGCGGACGCCCTGCCGGGAGGGTTGCTCGGCGACTATCGCCTGCTCCGCGAGCTGGGCCGCGGCGGCATGGCGGTCGTGTACGAGGCGGAGCAGATCTCGCTCGCGCGCCGCGTCGCGCTGAAGGTGCTGCCCTTCGCCGCGGTGCTCGACCCCAAGCAGCTCCAGCGGTTCAAGAACGAGGCGATGGCAGCAGCGCACCTGCGCCACTCGAACATCGTCCCGGTCTACAGCGTCGGCTGCGAGCGCGGCGTCCACTACTACGCGATGCAATACGTCGAGGGCCAGAGCCTCGCCACCGCCATCCGCGACATGAAGGGAGGGCGAGGAATCACGGGGGCGGGGCCCAAGACGCCCATCTCGTCGCACGGCTCGAACCGTGAGCCCGCCTACATCCGGATGGCCGCGGCGCTCGGCGTGCAGGCCGCGCTCGCTCTCGACCACGCACACCAGCTCGGCATCGTCCACCGTGACGTGAAGCCGGGGAACCTCCTCGCCGACCTTGCCGGGACGCTGTGGGTCACCGACTTCGGCCTCGCCTCTTCGAAGAGGGACGTGAGCTTGACGATCACCGGCGAGCTCCTGGGCACGATCCGCTACATGAGCCCGGAGCAGGCGCTCGCGAAGCGGGTGCCGGTCGACCACCGGACCGACGTCTACTCCCTCGGCGCGACGCTCTACGAGCTGTTCACGCTGGAGCCCGCGTTTCCGGGCGACGACCCGCACCGCCTGATCCAGGACATCGCGTTCAAGGAGCCGGTGCTCCCGCGTCGGCTCAACCCGGCGCTCCCGCGCGACCTCGAGACCGTGCTGCTGAAGGCGATGTGGAAGGACGCGTCGGGCCGGTACGCGACGGCTCAGGAGATGGCCGACGACCTCACGCGCTTCCTCGACAACCGCCCCATCGAGGCGAAGCGGGCGGGGCTCCTCCGGCGGGCGTTCAAGTGGAGCCGGCGTCACCGGGCGCTCGTCGGAGCGACGGTGACGCTGCTCCTGCTCTCGATCGCCGGGCTCGCGACCGGGACCGCGCTCCTCTGGCGCGAGCAGGCGCAGACCAAGACGGCATTCGAGAACGCGCAGGCGAACCTGGATCTGGCGCTCCAGGCCCTCGACGAGATCTACATCGAGGAGACGGAAGGCCATCCGAAGATCCGTGAGGGCTTGCCCCGCGACCTGCTCGAGAAGGGGCTCGGCTTCTACGAGAAGTTCGTCGAGGAGAACGCTGGCAATCAGGACCTGGTCCTCCTGATGGGCACGGCATATCAGAGAACGGGTCTGATCTTCCGCGAGCTGGGCGAGGAAGGACGGGCGGTCGAGTTCCTCGGACGGGCCATCTCGGGCTACGACCGGGCCATCGAGATCGACCCGCGGGACACCCGAGCCCACACCAACCGCGGCGGCACGCTCCATCACCTGGGGCGCTTCGAGGAGGCGCTTCTGGACTACGACCGCGCAATCGAGATCGACCCGCGGAACGCCTTTGCCCACATCAACCGCGGTAACACGCTCGATCACCTGGAGCGCTTCGAGGAGGCGCTCGCGGCCTGCGACCGGGCCATCGAGATCGACTCGCGGGACGCCGCGGCCCACATTAACCGCGGCAACGCGCTCCGTCACCGGGAGCGCTTCGAGGAGGCGGTTGTTGCCTACGACCGGTCCATCGAGATCGACCCGCAAGACGCCCTGGCCCACAACCACCGCGGCATCGCGCTCGATCACCTGCGGCGCTTCGAGGCGGCGCTCGCGGACTTCGACCGCTCGATCGAGCTCGACCCGCGGGTCGCCCAGACCCACATCAATCGCGGCAACACGCTCAATGAGCTGGGGCGCTCCGAGGAGGCGCTCGCGGCCCTCGACCTGGCCATCGAGATCGACCCGCGCGACGCGACGCCCCACTTCAACGCCGGCAACAGCCTCTTTGGCCTGCGGCGCTTCGAGGAGGCGCTCGCGGCTTACGACCGGGCCCTCGATATCAACCCGCGGGACTCCCAGGCCCACGCCAACCGCGCCGTCGTGCTCATTGCCCTGAGGCGCTTGGAGGAGGCGCTCGCGGCCTGCGACCTGGCCCTCGAGATCGACCCGCAGAGCGCCAACGCCCACATCAACCGCGGCAGAGCGCACAGTGACAAGGGCGAGGTCGAGGCCGCGATTGGGGCGTACCGCGAGGCCATCCTGCTCGACCCGGACTTCGCCGAGGCGCACTGCAACCTCGGCCATGCGCTCATGGACTGCGGGCGCTTCCAGGAGGCCGTTCCCTGTTTCCGCAGGGGGCACGAGCTGGGGTCGAGGCGCGCCGGTTGGCCCTACCCCTCAGGGAAGTGGATCGAGGATGCCGAGCGGAAGGCGGAGTTGGAGGACCCTCTGGAGTGAATGCTCTCGGGGAGAGCGCGGCCACGGGACGCGCTCGAGCGCATCGAGCTCGCCCTGGCGCTCTACGCCAAGGCACGCCACGCAGAGTCTGCGCGGATGTATGCGGAGGCGTTCGCCGTGGACGCCGCGCTCGCCGAGGACCTCGTCAAGAGCACGCGGTTCAACGCTGCTCGCTCGGCGGCGCTCGCAGCCGCCGCGGGAGGGGCAGACGCCCCAGAGTGGCGTGGTCGGGCGCTCGAGTGGCTGCGCGCCGACCTCGCGGCGCGCGAGAAGGCGGCGACCGGCCTCGCGGACATGCTCGAGCACCAGAAGAAGGATCCCGACCTCGCGAGCGTCCGCGACCGTCTCGGCGACCTGCCTGAACCCGAGCGCGCGGCGTGGCGTGACCTTTGGGCCGCCGTCGATCTTGCGCTGGCGGCCGCCCGGCCGGCGGAGAAGTGACCGCGCCACGGGCCAGGCCGGGTCGGGAGGCGCGTGACCAAGCCGGCTGGGCGCGGGCGGCAATGCTCAGGGCATCCGCGTCGTGGGTGGGACATCGTCCCGAGCGCGCCGCGAGCGCCGCCGGGATCTTGTCCTTCGGTTCACGGGGCCGTCGTCGTCTAGGTTTCTGCCGGGCGGGCAAGCCGCGTCACGCTCGGTCTGCGCCCGCGTGTGACTCCCGGACGTCCCGGCCGCCCCGCGTGGGCAGTGATCATGCGACGCGGCGGACGAGGTGAACGATGATGCAGTCGATGACTCGATGGGTGCTTGCGGGATTCGTGGCGCTGGCGGCGCTTGGGGCTGTTGCGGTGTCCGCTGTCGCTCCGGCAACGGCCGACGCGGCGCCGAGCGTGGTCAGCACGGTCACAGACCCCGTCGGCGACACCTATATCCCCGCTCCAGCATTCCAAGACGTCGTTGTTGGCCAGATGACGATGACGGCCGGTGGAGACTTCCATTTGCTCATGGAAATGGCAGGTCCCGTACCCGCCAATCCACCCATGCCACCACCTGCACGCACGGAAATCTGGTGGGGGTGGGGCTTCGACCTAGACCCCACAACCTCTCCTCAGGGTTACCCTAACCCAGCTGGCATTGGCGTTGGACTGCCGGCGGAATTCGTTGTCTTGATCACCTGGGATGGCACCGAATTCTCGGGAACCGCATTCGACAGGAGGCCGCTGCTTACCGGCGGAGAGGTGATCATTGCCCCTGTCACATTCAGCATCAACGGCAAGATCCTTGAAGCAGATCTGCCTTACGAGCTGATCGGCGATGTCCCCGCAAGCTTCGGTTGGGACCCCTTTATATGGGACTGGCCAGGTCCTGTTGGGAAATCGAGTGGCTTCGTTGGAGTTGATTTTGCCGCCGCAACCTTCCCCTGACCTCCAGCGCCGTAAGCAAGACCGGTAACGGATCAAGACCGGCGACGAGGAGATCGCGCATCGCCTCTTCCGCATCCTGGACCTGGAGGGAAGTGGGACGTAGACGGCCCATCAAGGCCCAACAGGTTCGCAGCACATTTCGCTCGTAGGGGCGGGTTTGAAACCCGCCCCTTCCTACCCGTCCTCACCCCTCCGGCGGCGCGCGCGGGTCGAAAGGGTGGCGGCCGCCGCCCGCCTCGAGGTGGCCGAGGATCCGATCGACGACCGCCGGGTCCGAGATCACCGCGACGATCCTCATCTCGACGCCGAACCTCGGGCACAACAGAGGATCGACCTCGAGCAGCTGCGGCAGCAACCGCGCCCAGGAGCAGCGGCGCGGTCTCGCGAAGTCCGAGTCCTCGTGCGGATCATCCCTCCCTCCCGCGCCCTCCCCCTTTCTTCCTCGGCACTTGTTCGCCTCCCCGGGGAATCGTCGTCCTCTCCTGCAGCGCGCGGGCGTACGATGCCGCCGTCGAGAGGAGATCCCACGAGCGATGGAGCACGCGGTCGGCGCGCGGACCGGGCGGTCGCCCGACGCGGCGCGCATGCTCTGGGCCCGGGCGATGCAGCGGGTGGGCGGTTGCTCAAAGGGAGGATGTCATGACGGATCGGGGAGACTTCGCCGAGATCCTCGACGAGTACCTGCGGGCGCTCGAAGTCGGGAACCCGCCCGACCGGGAGGGGCTGCTCGCGAGGCATCCCGACCTCGCAGAGGAACTCCAAGCGGCACTCCTGGGCATCGACCTCGTCCATGGCGCGGCGTCGCGCCTCGCCCCCGAGGAGCAGGCGGACGCCCTGCCGGGAGGGTTGCTCGGCGACTACCGCCTGCTCCGCGAGGCAGTCCTGCGCACGCTCGAACGCTATGGTGCTGTCACTAGAACCCGAGGCGGTGCCCCTCTCCCATGCTCATTCGCGGAAGAGAATACCTGAGAAGCACACGTGTGCCCCCGGGGTACGACCCTGTTCTGAATCACGTAGGCCTCAGTAGCTCCCCAGGTTCACCTTGTAGGTATCTGCGTTGGATCTTTAGGTCGATGAATATGATCTCTTGTTCTACACATTATCTCCGTGACTAATGCGCCCAGTTACTCCAAGCTGAGTCCCCGGATGCGTTGAAGGCCTTCACCCGGAATTTCCAGTCGTTACCAGGTTTGTCCGGGGCCCAGGCCGCGGGGGAGTCCGCCTCCGTCGTGGTGGACCAATATAAAACCCATATCCCTAACTGCTTCCGCCAATATTCAACGGTGAATCCGTCCTCGTTGGTGGAGTTGTCTTTCCATGACAAGTACCAGAAGGTGCCGCCGTAAATGCCCTTGACCGTAAAATGCTTGACTAGACACTGCGAGGGTGCCGCAGGCGGATCGAGCTGAAGCGCTCCCGCCGTGTTGTTCCATGACGGGCTCGCGGTGCGCGTCGTTGCGACCGAAAGGCTCAGCGCCTCGGGCGAGTCCTGCTCCGCCTCTGCCTCCGTGTGGGTATCGGCGCTGCTCTCGAGGTCGATTTCGTCCAGCATCACAGGCCGGGTGAGAATCGTGGTGGTCACGCCGGATCCGGGCGTCGCCCAAGCCACCCCCGCCACCACCAGCGCGGCAAATCCCCCAAGCACGCATCGAGTCTTCGATCGCATCATCGTGCACCTCGTCCGCCGCGTCGCATGATCGCCCCCGCGCGCTGCGGCCGGGAGGTCCGGTCGTTCTGCGAAGGTCGGAGACCGGGCGTGACGCGGCTCGCCCGTCCGGCTGAAGAGGAGGACGACAACGTGCTCTTGGGTCGAACAACAATATTCCGCTGCGCTCGGGCGCGGTCCGGCCGGTTGTCGAGCTGTTGAATGGCGGCCGCACGATCGCCTACGAAATCGCCCGCGCAATGGCGACGGACGATGGGGGCCTCGACTGGGCGGACGTGCAGTGCCATCCGCTCGAACGAGAGCTAACGCCGTGGACCTACGACACCGTCGCCAAGTATCGCGATGCGCCGGTCATGGAAGCCGAACTCGCTCGCATCCAGAGTCACTTCGTGGCCGAGGAGGATGAGCCCACCGTATGGGGCTCTGTCGAGCAGCGCGTGCCGCGGTACGCTTCGGCGCTGCTTCGGCGCTGATCTAGCTCGCGCCGAACCATCTCGGCGTCGCCCACTCGCGCCACTTCACAGGATTCTGCGGCGTGCGGTCATCTCCAATAGCTCCGGGAGCCCACGTCGCTTCGCCCGTTGGCATAATGCCCGTCTGCGTTAGGGCATCCCATGCGCAAGCACTACGTCTGGCTCGGCCTGGCACTGGCGTCTCTACTCGCGTGGCTTGCGGTGCGGAGCGGGCCAGTGGGGACGGATCACGCTCCGCCTCGCTCCGAGCTGCCTTCCGCAAGTGCCCCGAGAGCCGTCCGGAGGATCTAGTGGACTGTCACATCTGAATCGCTAGTACGGATCGTGCCATGACGAGCACGATCACCCTTTCGAAGAGCGAAAAAGTGGAGCTCACGCGGCGCGCGGCAAGTCAGTCCGGCGCTGCCTACGTCCGTCAGTACAACAAGGCTCCGAGAGCAGTGAAGTGGCGCAGTGCGCGTGCGGCGTCGTTGTTGTGGATCTCGAGGCCGGGATTCTCGACGAAGCGTGTCAAGGGCTCCCAGTGGTTGATCGCGCGGAGGCCACACCGCGCCTCAGCTTGACAGGCTGCTGCCGGGCGCCGAGGATCTCGTGGGCCGTGCTCGCTTCTATCCAACCGTCTGCACAGCGATCGCCAAGGCCGTGCAGGGTGTCGATGACGCGCGCGCTCGCCAGCGTGCCGACCGCGAAGCGATCTGTGCGGCAGAATATCGTGATTACTACACTCCGATGTGGCTCTGCACTGTGGCCGCAGTTTGTACACCCACGGTCCTATTCTCTGATTGCATCCAACTGCCATAGGACAGAATCCATGAGACACTATCTCGCAAAGGCGTTGTGTACGGCGAGCCTCCTCGTCGGGTCCCATGTTGGGCAGACACCCAAATTCATTGTGAAGCTTCTATCATCAAGTGTCGGTACGCAAGACTACGGCTACTCCACCACAGTTGAGGGTCAACTATGGGTGGTGGGAGATCCCCGTGACGTTTCATTTGGTCAGGATTCCGGCGCAGTTCACGTTGCCATGGGGCAACTCGGTGCCAATTGGACTTCCTTGCGCCCGAACGACATCGTCTCCGGGCTCGGGTTTGGTAATGCGGTTTCAGCATCCGGGAATCGCGTCGCGGCAACAACGTTCTTGAAGAGCACGTACGTGTTTCGCTATGATCAAGACCAGTGGCTGCAAGAAGCGTTTATTCCTTTTGGGTCTGGTGGAAACTCTCTGTCGATGGGGGCCGGCCGACTAGCGATTGGGCTACCATCTTTGTTCGGAGCGAGCGCCGTGGTCATTTATCGGCTCGACTTCGGCGCTGACAGCACTGACCCGAGCGATGACACATGGGTCCAAGAAGCATGGATCCCAGGAGGCCAGAAGAACTCGTTCGGCGCGGCGCTAGCACTCGACGGCAGTCGACTAGTCGTGGGCGCTCCTGCAGCCTCGGCAGGAGGCAAGAAGACTGGCCTCGCATTCGTCTATGAGTACGACGGCGTAACATGGACCCTGGTAAAGACACTGCGGCCGGTCGGCGTTACGGAGGAAGCGAGCTTTGGTGCTTCGGTTGCCTTGAAGGGCAGTCTAATCGTTGTTGGAGCGCCTCGGCATCAGCCGAGCGTACAAGGCGCAGGTAAGGGAACCGCTCTTGTGTATCGCCTTGACCCTATCTCCAACTCATGGAGGCACGAAGCGAGCCTGACCGATCCAGAAGCGCATTCTGACGATCTGTTCGGTCGATCGGTTGCGATTGGAGACAGAACCGCTTTCGTCGGTGCATATGGGGCGGAGGCGGGTAGCAAGCAATCGGTTGGCGCGGTCTGTCAGTACAGAACAGATCGTGCCGGCAACAGCCATAATGCTAGAGCGGCTTGGTCTCTCGTTAGCCGGATCACCGCCAGAGATGCCGCACCCGGCGATGCCTTCGGGTGGTCTCTGGCACACGGAGGAAACGCACTCCTCATCGGGGCTCCGAATACGATTACTGGCGGATCGGTGTACGCTTACGCGACGAAATGAGCCGGTCGTTTACCCGTGTTCCTTCTCTCAATATCTCTCAAACAATCCCTGCGCTGATCGAGCATACGCCGGCTCAGTCGGCTGCGGACGTTGCGGTATAGCTCTTTGCGCGCGGTCTCCGCGAGTTCGCGAGCTTCGGCCCTTCGTTTGATCGCACGCTCGACCGAGAAGAGACGGCCGATCGCGCGCATCAACGGCACGGCTTGCTTCGCCCGTGTCGAGCGCTTCCTTCACCTTCCAGCGCGCGCACGCCCAGCACCCTGCGCGAAGGATGCCGTTCTGCTTTACGACTTCGTCGTAGCCGGAGTATCCATCCGAGCCCAGAGCACCGAAGGGTCGGCGGTTTGCTGCGCGACCGCGAGTGCGAGCCCCTCGGTCCAGAGATGCGTCACGCTTGGACTCCCTCGCGCTCAGGCCGGAGGGCCCCGAGGACGGAGGGGAGCTCCGATCCTCGCGGAGCCCTCCGGCTTGCGCGCTCCAACGCGCTACGCGCCCTTCGTCTTGCGGCGATGGTTCGCGGTCACGAAGGTCGTCCACGTGCCGTCGGCGTTCTGGATCGACGACGTCATCACCTTGTGGCCAGGGCCCTTGATCTCGATCGCGTCGCGGTAGGACGCGGTCTTGGACGGGTCGTCGAACCTCGGCCCTTCCGTCTCGAGCGTCAGCACCTTCTTGGCGGCGTCGAGCGAGCCCGTGTAGTTCCACAGGTGCGAGTGGCGCGTGTCGATCCACGTGCCGACGAAGGCCTGCTCGTCCGGGTCGTAGCCGATCGTCATCATCGAGGTGAACGGCGTGCCGCCGAAGGAGGCGTTGCCCTCCGCCACGATCCACAGGCCGCCGAGCGCGCGCACGCTCTCCGTGCTCTCCATCATCATCGGCGCCATGCCCTGGCCCATCGACATCTCGCAGTCGACGTCCCATTCGCCGACGAGCTGCTCGAGCCAGCGGTGCTGCTCGAGCCGCGGGCTCGGCTCCGGCATCTCCATGTCCTGGACGGCGAGGGTGCAGAGGGGCAAGAGTGCGATGAGTGCAATCGTCTTCATGATCGGTTTCCTCGTTGGGGGGGTGAGCAGAGGAGTCTAGCGCCAAAAGAGGAGCCGTCGCCCGTGAGGCTCGCTCGGGGCGGAAGGGGCGCGGGTGACAGCGGAGCGACCGAAACGTCCCGCGGCGCCCGATCGAAGCGAGGGCCCCCTTGCCCGAGGGCCGTGCGAGCCACTAGGCTCCGGCCGCTTTGCCGAAGGGAGAGAAGGTGCCCGAGCGCGTGCGGGGGATGCTCACCCGCGAGGAGCTCTGCGCGCGCGTCGAGGCGGACGAGATCGACACGGTGCTCGTCGTGTTCCCCGATCTGTACGGGCGCTTGATGGGCAAGCGCTTCGACGCGGAGTTCTTCCTCGCGGAAGGCGTCGAGCACGGCACGCACGCCTGCGACTACCTGCTCACGGTCGACATGGAGATGACGCCGGTCGCGGGCTATCGCTTCGCGAACTGGGAGCGCGGCTACGGCGACTTCCACCTCGCGCCGGACCTCGGGACGCTGCGCGTCGCGGCGTGGCTCCCGAAGACGGCGTTCGTCCTGTGCGACCTGCTCGACGTCCGGAGCCACGCGCTCGTCGCCGTCGCGCCGCGCTCGATCCTGCGCGCGCAGCTCGCGCGGCTCGCCGAGGCCGGCTACACGGCGCAGGCCGCGAGCGAGCTCGAGTACTACCTCTTCCGCGACTCCTACCGCGACGCGGCTAAGAAGGGCTACGCGGGGCTCGAGCCGGCGGGCTGGTACCTCGAGGACTACCACGCGCTGCAAGGCACGCGCGAGGAGCCGTTCACGCAGGCGGTGCGGCGCCACCTGCGCGACTCGGGCGTGCCGGTCGAGAACTCGAAGGGCGAGTGGGGGCTCGGCCAGCACGAGCTCAACGTGCGCTACGCCGAAGCGCTCGCGATGGCGGACCGCCACGTCGTCTACAAGCAGTGCCTGAAGGAGGTGGCGGACGCGCAGGGGCTCTCGGTCACGTTCATGGCGAAGCCCTACGCCGACCGCGCGGGCTCGAGCTGCCACGTGCACCTGAGCCTGTGGTCGGGCGGGAAGAACGCGTTCGCGGGCGAGCGCGAGCTCGGGCCCGTGCGCGGCTCCGATCCGTTCCGCTGGTTCCTCGGCGGCTTCCTCGCGCACGCGAACGAGGTCATGCCGTTCTACGCGCCGACGGTGAACAGCTACAAGCGCTTCCAAGCCGGCTCGTGGGCGCCGACGCGGCTCGCGTGGAGCTACGACAACCGCACGGCGGGCTTCCGCGTCGTAGGAGGCGGGCCGTCGTTGCGCATCGAGTGCCGCATCCCCGGCGCGGACTGCAACCCCTACCTCGCCTTCGCCGCGGCCCTCGCGTCGGGCCTGGACGGCATCGCGCAGAAGCTCGAGCCGCCCGCGATGTTCGCGGGCGACATGTACAAGGCGGTGGAGCTCGAGCGCGTGGCCGCGAGCCTGCGCGACGCGACGGACGTCTTCGAGAAGAGCGCGTTTGCGCGCGCGGCGTTCGGCGCCGAGGTCGTCGAGCACTACGCGCACTTCTTCCGCACCGAGCAGGAGCAGTACGACAAGGCCGTGACCGACTGGGAGCGGCAGCGCTACTTCGAGCGCATCTGAGGCGATCGATCCGCGACGGACTCGTCCACGTGAACGGATCCAGGCGAACGTACCCACGGCGAACGACATGCGATTGAAGGACAAGGTTGCCCTGATCACGGGCGCGGGCGGCGGGATCGGCGGCGAGTCGGCGCTCCTCTTCGCTTCCGAGGGCGCGAGCGTCGTCGTGGCCGACGTCGACGAGAAGATGGGCGCCGATGCGGTGAAGCGCGTGAAGGCGCTCGGCGGTCGCGCCGCGTTCGTGCGCGCCGACGTCTCCAAGGACCAGGACTGCGCGCAGATGGTCGCGTTCGCCGAGCTCACCTTCGGCAAGCTCGACGTGCTCTTCAACAACGCCGGCATCATGCTCGGCGACGACGACGACGCGACGAAGACGCCCGAGGCCGTGTGGGAGAAGACGCTCGCGATCAACCTGAAGGGCGTGTTCCTGGGCTGCAAGCACGGGATCCCCGCGCTGCGCCGCGCCGGCGGCGGCTCCGTGATCAACGTCGCGTCCTTCGTCGCCATCGTCGGCGCCGCGACGCCGCAGATCGCCTACACCGCGAGCAAGGGCGGCGTGCTCGCGATGACGCGCGAGCTCGCCGTCATCCACGCGCGCGAGAAGATCCGCGTGAACGCGCTCTGCCCGGGCCCCTTGCGCACCGAGCTCCTGATGAAGTTCCTCGACACCGACGCCAAGAAGCAGCGCCGCCTCGTCCACATCCCCATGGGCCGCTTCGGCGAGGCCAAGGAGATCGCGAAGGCCGCGCTCTTCCTCGCGAGCGACGACTCCTCCTTCATGACCGGCAGCTCCCTCGTCGTCGACGGCGGCATCACCGCCGCCTACGTCACGCCGGAGTAGGCGCGCGAGCGCGGTTCGGCAGAACTATCCGCGACGACGAGCAGGCCCCAACAAGCACAGACCGTTCGAGACTCAGCGCCGGCGCTCCACGATCTCGAAAGCGACGACCTCCTCGACGGTGGCTATCACCAGCAAGGGATGACCACGAGCGGCCGTGGGCAACCAGGCGACATCGAGGGGCGAATCCTCTGCCTTCGGAAACACCTCTCCAGCCACCAATGCGCCGCTGCGGAGATCGACCAGGTACACGAGGAAGCGAGTCGAGCTCTCGTCGATCGCGATGGCTCCCCAACGACCCTCGGCGTCCACCTCGAAGACCACGCCGTACGCTGACTCGTTGGAGAAAGGAAGCTCGTGCCGCCACACCAGCTCTCCCGTACCAGTCGCTCCGAAAGCCACCATGAGACGGTTCGGGGACCATGTGTACTCGTCGACACCGACGATGAGGTCCTTTCCGGGCCGTTCGACCGATCGAACCACGTTCGCCGAAAGCGAAGGGGCGAGTAGAGCCAATTCCTTCCCGCTGGGGTCATAGAGACGCAAGTGACCCGGCGCCGGACGGCCGACGGAGGCGAGGATCACTTCCAGTCCTTCGTCGCCGACGACGTCTCCGACGGCCGCCGACATCGTCTGGCCGAGCTCGGGTGTGCTCCACAGCGGTACGCCCCGATGGTCGTAGACGCCACAAGACAGGATCAGCTCGTCGAGACCATCGCGGTCGATGTCGGCGACACACTCGATGTCGTAGCAGAGGTCGACGGTCACGGACCACAAGGACTGCCCCTCCGCTGTCACTGCCGAACAGCCTCCAGGCAGCACATATCCCACGAGGTCCAGCGCCCCGACGGCCTCGAGGTGCGAAGTCTCGCGTCGAAGGGCCGCGCAATGGAGTCCGTTGAGTGAGTGGGCGGTCTCGAACTCGCGCTTCCTGTCCCCCGTCGGACCGAGGACGAGGACTTCGTTCTTCGTGCCTGCTTCGCGAAAGACGTACACGTAGAGATCCTTGGTGCGAGGATCGACAGCAACCCACCCGTATTCGACGCCTTCTTCCGCGGCGTGCTTCCACACGGTCCGCAGCGTGAGCATGAACTCCGACTCGCGCGAGTCTGCTTCGCTTGCCCGGGCGGTGGAGGGTTCATGGACGAGATCCACGTCGGGGGGAACACCATCGTCGATGACGTCGAGTCGGGGGAGCTCCGTAGGGAAGTCGGCGAAGGGAAGCCCTTGCCCAACAGAAGGGCCGTCGAAGGGAGCGCGCTCGGCGTTGGTCTCCTCCGGCGGCCGCGAGTCGTCGCGATGCTCCAAACCCGACGAGGTGATCGCTACGGGTTCGCGGGTGCTCCCCGGCATCTCCACGCTCTCGGTGGAGAACGCGGCGAACGCGTGCTCCACAGCAGGAGCCGCGTCGAAGCGGTCGTCGCGGAGGAGGACGAGCGTCGTTGCGACCGTGAGGACGACTGCGGCGGCGAGCACGCCTTGAACGGTCCGATCCATGTTTCTCATCCTCTTCCTCCCGGGAACTCGCGCCGAGCGAACTCGCCACGCTGGCGCACTCGGATTGGACAGAGCTCGTACAGAACGTCGTCGCTCCCGCGATCACGGAAGGCGCCGGAATCGACCTCCGTGTAAGTCGGGTAGGAGAAAAATCGGTGTCCCGAGCGCGGTGACGGCAACGGAGAGCGCGACGGAATGGCGTTTCATGCGGACCCTTTCGCTCGACTCGACGGCGATGGGGTCGTCGACAAGGCTAACCGCGATAGCCGACGCCAGAGACGAAGGAATCTCGTCGGGCAGCCGGGAGTGCGTCAGCGGCGGAAGTGCACGCTCTTGCGGCGCGTGAGGCCGACGAAGCCGTAGCGCGAGAGGGTGGAGCCCATGCCGCTCTCCTTCACGCCGGTCCAGGGGAGCGCGGGGTCGAGGAAGTCGCAGCGGTTCTGGTAGACGGTGCCGGCCTCGAGGTCGCGGGCGAAGCGTTCGGCGCGCTCGGCGCTCTTCGTCCAGACGGACGCGGTCAGGCCGTAGCGGCTCGCGTTCATGCGCGCGAGCGCTTCGTCGTCGTCGGCGACGGCGCGCACAGGGACGAGCGGGCCGAAGGTCTCCTCGCGCATCGCGAGGCACTCGTCGGGGCAGTCGGCGAGCAGCGTGGGCTCGTAGTAGAAGCCGCGCGCGCCGCTCCAGCGCTTGCCGCCGCACAGGACTCGGGCGCCGTGCGCGCGGGCATCCGCGACCTGCGCCTCGACGGCGTCGAGCGCGCGCGCGTCGACGAGCGGGCCCATCGTCGTCGCTTCGTCCTGCGGGTCGCCGAGGCGGTAGCGCTCGAGCACCCGTTGCGCGCGCTCGAGGAACGGCGCGTAGACCGACGCGTGCACGTACACGCGCTCGACGGCGCAGCACGATTGGCCGGCGTTGTAGCAGGCGCCGTCGACGACGTTCTCGGCAGCGAAGTCGAGGTCGGCGTCCGCGGCGACGTAGGCCGGGTCCTTGCCGCCGAGCTCGAGGCCGGCGTCGATCAGGCGCTCCGCGGCCGAGCGGTAGACGCTCTTGCCCGTGCGCACCGAGCCCGTGAACGCGACGTGGTCGACGCGCGGGTCGAGGACGAGCTCGCCGGCCTCGGCGTCGGGCACGATCACGTGCGCGAAGACGCCCGATACGGAGAGCTTCGCGAACGCCTGCTCGAAGCGCGCGCCGGTGAGCGGCGTCTTCGGGCTGTGCTTGAGCACGACCGCGTTGCCGGCCACGAGCGCCGGCACGATCACGTTCACCGGCACGATCAACGGGTAGTTCCAGGCCGCGATGTCGAGCACCACGCCCAGCGGCTCGTGCTCGATGCGCCGCACGAAGCCCGGCTTCTCCGGCAGCAACTCGGGCGCGAGCGTCTCGGGCGCGATCGCGAGCATGTGCTCCGCGCGCTCGAGCAGGGTGTCGAGCTCGCCGCGCGCCTGCGCGAGCGGCTTGCCCATCTGCGCCGTCACCTCGCGCGCGATCTCCTCGCGGTTCTCGCGGAAGTACTGGAGCGCGGAGCGCACCTCGGCGATGCGGCGCTCGAGCGGGACGCGGCGCCAGGCGGCGGCGGCCCGGTGCGCGGCGTCGAGCTTCCGGTCGCGCGCCTCGTGCGAGTCCGTCGCGACCTCGCGCAGCACGTCGCCGGTCGCGGGATCGACGATCGCGAGGCTCACTCCTTGAGCACCATGTCGATCACGAGCACGGCGGCGACGATCAGGGCGCGCGCCGGATGTCCGCTCGGGACGCTCTCGTCGATCTGCAGCACGTAGTTGTCGGCGCTGGTGAAGAGCTCGCGGCCGATGCCGGCCCACTTCTTCGTCACCTTCGCGAAGGACTTCTGCTCGCTCTTGAACTCGAACTCCCAGCCCGTCCACTTGCCCTGCAGGCGGCACACCTGTCGGTCGTCGGCGTCCAGGACGTCGAACTTGCCGCCGATCGAGAAGAAGCGCTGCTGGAAGCCTCCGAGCAGCGCGCCGCCGCCGTCGTACACGTGCACCTTGGAGAGGAAGAACGACACGCCGCGCTGCACGCGCAGGACTTCGACGCCGTGCGCGTCCTTCACGCGGATGTCGAACGGGGTCATGCGCTTGTAGGCGGTGAAGCGCAGGACCTTGGCGAACGGTCCGAGGTGCGGCTCACGGCATTGGAGCAGGTGTTCGCCCGTGGGCTCGAAGAGGTCGAACTCGTTGGCGGCC
This sequence comes from uncultured Planctomycetaceae bacterium, assembly GCA_964413535.1. Classification (GTDB taxonomy): domain Bacteria; phylum Planctomycetota; class UBA1135; order UBA1135; genus CAYPTB01. Next base: position 54,819 of record CAYPTB010000007.1, read on the forward strand.
TTGAAGAGCCCGACGTGCTCCTTGACGAAGTAAACGTTGCGATCGAGGGCGAGCGACATGCGGGGAGACTACGGGCGCGCGCCGCGACTTGGAAGCCTGCGGGAAGACCTCGTTCGGGGGAGCGCGGCGCGAGCGCGTGGTGGGGACGAGCGTGAAGGAGATCTCAAGGCTCGTCGCCCGCGCCCGAAGCTCGCGCCGCCAGCGCGCTCCGAGCCGCTTCTGCATGTGCGCGCGCCAGCGCGGAATCGGGCTCCAAGCGCACGGCTTCGGTGAAGTGGCGCAGCGCCTCGGCGGGCTCGCCTTGCTCGAGCCGCGCGACGCCGAGGGCGTCGTGACCTTCGGCCCAGTTCGGGCGGAGCCGCACGGCCTCGGCCAGGTGCAAGGCGGCCTCGGCGAGGCGTCCCTGGCGGCGCAGCACCGCACCGAGGTCGTGGTGCGCGGTGGCGGAGGACGGCGCGAGGCGAACGGCTTCGGCGAGGCACGGGAGGGCTTCCGCGAGCTTGCCCTGACCCATCAAGGCGTTTCCGAGCTTGACGTGTGCTTCGAACAGCGTGGGCAACAGACGGATCGCTTCGCGGTAGTGCAAGAGCGCCTGGTCGACGCGGCCTTCACGTTCGAGCGCGTACCCGACGCCCACCTGGCCCTGGGCGTAGCTCGGCTCGATGCGCGCCGCTTCGAAGAAGTGCGGCCGCGCCATGGAGAAGCGTCCTTGCTCCGTCAAGGCCGCGGCGAGGTGGTAATGGGCGAACCAGTTCTCCTCGGTGACGGCCACGGCGCGTTCGAAGAGCGTGATGCTGTCGCGCCAGGAGCGCGTCAGGTTCCAGGAAACGCCCGCCAGCGCCGCGAGGACGAGCCCCGACGACCAGGCGACGACGGCGGGCTTGCGGCGCGTCCACACGAGCTCGCCCGCGCCCCACGCGACCATCAGCGCGATGCCGACGAGCGGGACGTAGGTGTAGCGATCCGCGCGCGCCTGCAGGCCGACCTGCACCAGGCCGATCACGGGCAAGAGCGAGACGAGGTACCACAGCCAACCGACGATCAGGTGGGGGGCGCGGCGTCGCGCGCGGAACGCGAGGGCGGTGACGAGCACGAGCACGAGGAGCGCGAGCGCGACGCGCCAGGTCGGCGGCACGACCTGGGGATAGAACGCGCTCAGGCCCGCGGGCCAGAAGGCGTCGCGGAGGTAATCGACCAAGGAGACGAGCGCGTTGGCGACCCGCCGCGCGAGCGGCAAGCGCTCGAGCGTGACGACCGCGCCCGATTGCCTTTGGGCGACGAACGTGACGGCGCCGAAGGCGGCGGCGAGGGCGAAGAGCGGGAGCTTCTCGCGCACGAGACGGCGCAGCGCCCGGCCGAAGGGTCGCTCGGAGCCCGCGCCGAAGCGCCCGAGCGGCCAGAAGTCCAGGCACAGCATCAAGAGCGGGAACGTGACGAGCATCGGCTTCGAGAGCAAACCCAGGGTCAGCGTGAGCAGGACGGCGGCGTAGCGCAGCCTGGACGGCGAACGTACGTGTCGCACGTACGCGCCGAGCGCGAGCCAGCCGAAGAGCGTGCAGAGGACGTCCTTGCGCTCCGAGATCCAGGCGACCGACTCGACGTGCAGGGGATGGAGCGCGAAGAGCGCGGCGACGGCGGCGCTCCGCCAGAGCGCGCCCGTCATGTAACGCAAGAGCCACAACAGGAGGATGCTGTTCAGCGCGTGCAGCACGACGTTGGTGAGATGGTGGAGGCCGGGCTCGAGCCCGAACAGCGAGCAGTCGAGCATGTGCGACATCGACGTCAGGGGGTGCCAGTTCCCGACGTGGAAGTGGGTGAGGGCCCAAGCGATGCCGGCCGGCGAGAGCCCCCGGCTCACCATCGGATTCTGCGACACGTACTCGACGTCGTCGTAGTAGCTCAGGAAGCGGAACGTCCGGACCTGGCCGTAGACGGCGAAGATCGAGAGCGCGAGGAGCGCGCTCAGCGCGAGGGCGCGCAGCGTCCCACGGCGGCGATCGGCTTCCTCGGAGGTCGGAGACCGTGGTGATCGCTCGTCCATGGTCCCGTCGGCCCCGGACAATCTAACCGGACGAGCGCGGTGTTCGGATCGCGCGGCGCTCCACGCGCGAGGGCGTCAGCCGCTCTGCGGATCGAGCGGGTCGTCGCAGCCGTCGTCGGCCGGACTCGCGTCGAGGCCGCGGGTCGCGAGGAGGAGTCCGGCGCAGGCGAAGAGCGCCAGGCCCGCGAGCGCCGGCGCGAGCGCGAGGGCGCGCGGCACGAGGCCCATGCTCGCTTCGCCGAGCGCGGTGGGGAGGTCGCAGCCGGGGAGGAACGGCGTCGCGCGACCGAGGCTCCAGGCGGGTAGGGCGAGCGCGAGGGCGAGGGCCAGCGCGGCGCTCGGGCGCATCCACGCTCCGAAGCCCTGCGCGAGCGCAGTCCACGCGCCGAGGAACAACGCCGCGCGCAGGAAGAGCTCGGCGGACGCGCGACGCGCGTTCGCGGACGGATCGAGCAGCGCGAGTGAATCGGGCGACAGGATTACCGCGCAGCCCGGCCCGAGTCGCTCGAGCGTGAGCACGACGTCCTCCGAGGCCGCGCGCGGGAGCGCGACGTCGATCGTCATGCGCCCGTGTACGAGCGCTTCGCTCTCGCTCGACTGGTCCCCGCGCGCGCAGCGAAAGCGCACGCGCGCGGCCGGGCCCGAGCCCGGCGCGGTGGCGAGCGTGAGGCGCAGGAGGCGGCCGGGCGCGAGCTCGCCCGCGGGATCCGACACGCTCCAGGCCGCGCGCTCGTCTCCCTCGACGAGCAGCGCGCGCGGTGCGGGGACTTGGCGCAGCACGCGCGGCGCGCTCGCCGCTTCGCCCGCGGCGACCTCCGCCACGAGCGCGACGCCCGCGGCGAGCGCGGCGGCGCCCGCCCAACTGCCGAGCCAGGCCGACGTCGCGATCGCGGCGCGCGAGAGGGGGCGCGTGCCGAGCCACAGCCGGTCCCCGGCTCGCCAGCGCCGGCCGAAGGCGGCCGAGGCGAAGAGCGCGGCGGGCAGCGCGCACAGACCGAGCCCCGTCCACGCGTCCGCGCGGCGCGTGGCGGCGAGCCGCTCCGCGGACGTCGGCCCGACGAGCGCCAGATCGCTCGGCCCGCCGCCGAACGCGAAGAGGCAAGCGAGGGGAACGGCGATCACGAACAGCGCGGGCGTGAGCACGCGCCGCACGGCGAGGAGCACGAGCCCGAAGTGCGCGGGGCGCGGAAGCCGGCGTTCCGTCGAGCTCGGAACGCTCGAGTGTGCGGCGTGCGAATCGTCTCGCGCGCGTGCGGCGTGCGAATGCTCTCTCGCGTCTCCGTCGTCCGAATGTTCTCTCGCGCCTTCGGCGCTGGGGGGCCCGCCGCCGCTCATGGCGCGGGCTCCCGCGCGCGATAGAGGGCGACGAGGGCGCTCGTAGTCGGGCCGCGGGCGGTCACGCGGCCGCCGCGCGCTTCGATCCAGCGCTCGAGCTCCGCCAGCGCAGCTCCGTCGAGTCCCTCGACCTCGAGCCGCTGTGCGCCCAAGTCGCGGCCGAGCAGCGCGCCGCGCGTGAGCTTCCCGCCCACGAGCACCGCGACCTCGTCCGTCCAGCGCGCGACGTCGTCCACGAGGTGCGAGGCGAGCACGATCGCCGTGCCGCGCGCGCGCGCCTCGCCGAGCAAGCCATCGAGCACCAGGTAGCCCTCTGCGTCGAGCCCGCTCGTCGGCTCGTCGAGCAGCACGAGCCGTGGGTCGTGCACGAACGCCTGCGCCAGCGCGAGGCGCCGCAGCATGCCGCGCGAGAAGGTTCCCAGACGCCCGCGCGCGTCCGCGAGTCCGACGCGCTCGAGCATGCGCTCGCTGGCCTCGCGCCCGGCGCGGCCGCGCAACCCCTGGAGGCTCGCGCACAGGCGCAGGAAGCGCGGCGCGCGCGCGTGGCGCGGGAACGGCGCGCCGTCGGGGACGAAGCCGACGCGCGCCATGGCGAGGACCGAGCGCGCGGGCCCGTCGAGGACGGCGATCGAGCCGGAGCTTTGGAGCTCGGCGCCCGCGGCGATGCGCAGGAGCGTGGACTTGCCCGAGCCGTTCGGACCGACGAGCCCGAGGCGCGCTCCGGCTGCGAGCTCGAGGTCGATGCCGGACAGGACGACGCGGCGCCGGCTCGAGAGTCCCACGCGGTAGTGCTTCGCGAGTCCGCGCAGGGAGAGGGCGATCGGACGCGGGTCGGTGCTCACGGGCGCGGCACGCGCGTTTCCGCGCGCAGTCGAGCCTGGCAAGATAGAGGAAGGCCGGCCGGCGAGCACAGGCGCGGCGGCTCCCCCATTGAAGTGGCCTCGTTTCTTTCGACGACGTGCGGCTCCAGCGGAGCTCGTGCTCTACACCCGCGCGGGCTGCCACCTGTGCGAGGAGATGAAGGCCGAGATCGCACGCGCGCCGTCGGCGCGGGGGCTCGTGCTGCGCGAGGTGGACATCGCCCTCGATCCGGAGCTGCTCGAGCGCTTCGGCCGCTCGATCCCGGTGCTCGCGATCGACGGGCGGCCGGCGTTCAAAGGACGCCTCGCGGCCCGCGACCTCGAGCGGCGCCTCGCCCGGCCCGAGCCGCCGGAGCGGGGTGCATCGGGGAGCGGCACCTGATGGCGCGCGTCTGGGTGGTCGCGGGCGCGGGCGTCGGCCGCTCGTTCGAGCCCTTCGACGGCGCGCGCGTCGGCCGCGGGGAGGACTCCGACCTCGTGCTGCCCGAGGCGTCGGTCAGCCGCCGCCACGCGGTGTTCGAGCGCGACGGCGAGCGCTGGGTGCTCGTCGACGCGGGCTCGCGCAACGGGATCCGCGTCGCCGAGCAGCGCGTCGAGCGGCGCGTGCTGGAGGACGGCGACCTGCTCACGCTCGGGAAGGTGGTGCTGCGCTTCCGTCTCGCGGACGCGCCGTCGTCGCCCGCCGAAGGTGCGCGTTCCGCGCGCGGCGACCCGAACGGTGAACGCGGAGAACGGCGACCGCGCGCGAGGACCGACGACGCCGCGACCCTGCCCGTCGTGACGCGCGCGGAACGCGCGGAGCTCGACCGGCGCGCGCGCGCTCCCGCGCCGGCGAGCGCGGACTCGCGCCCGAAGCGCCGCGGCGAGGTCTTGGCGGAGCTCGAGGGCGAGGGCGGCTTCTTCTCCGGCGACCTCGCGCAACGCCCGGGTTGGATGCGCTGGAGCCTCTACCTCCTCGCGCTCGCGGTCGCCGTCGCGGCTTTCGTCGGAGCCTTCCGGCTCGTGCAATTCCTCAGAGAGGCCTAGAGGAGGAGCGGCCGCGTGCGTGACCCGACCCGTTCGCTCCCGGTAAGGTCGGAGTCGACGTGAGGCGCTCCCGACGCTTCGAACTAGGATTCACGCGCGGATCCGGCCGATGACAGGCTCCATCCCCACGCTCGAGGCCGCTAGGAAGGCATCCATGAAAGCATCCCGGACGAACGCACCCCGGAACCCCCTCCGCTCCACTCCCCGGTTCTGGCGCCCGGCGCTCGTCCTCTTCCTGCTCGCGCCGGCGCTCGCCGCCGCACGGCAAGTCGCCGCGAGCGAGGACCTCGCGCCCGCGCCCGGCCAGGCGAAGGTCCTGCGCGAGGCCGTGTCGCTGCTCGGGCGGAACCACTACCGAAAGGTCTCGATCGACGACGGCTTCTCGCGTCAGGTGCTGGAGCGCTACCTCGAGGTGCTCGACCCGCTGCGCTCGTTCTTCCTCGCCTCCGACGTCGCGGAGTTCGAGCGTTCCTACGGCGCCGCGCTCGACGAGGCCGTCCAGAAGAGCGACCTCGCCCCGGCCTTCGCGATCTACCGACGCTACCGCGAGCGCCTGGAGGAAGCGCTGCGCTTCCAGCTCCAGCAGGTCGAGCGCGGCCTGGACGAGCTCGAGCTCGACGGGAACGAGACCCTCGAGCTCGACCGGCGGGACGCGCCCTGGCCCGCGGACCGGCGCGCGGCCGAGGAGCTGTGGCGCAAGCGCTTCGTCGACGACGTGCTGCGCCTGCGCCTCGCGGACGGGGACGACGCGGCGATCGCGGAGACGCTCGCAGAGCGTTACGAAGGCGTGCTCGCGCGCGCGCGCCAGACGAAGAGCGAGGACGTGCTCTCGCTCTTCGCCAACTCGGTCACCTACGTCTACGACCCGCACACGGTCTACTTCGCTCCGCGCCTGGCCGAGGACTTCGACATCGCCATGTCGCTCTCCTTCGAGGGCATCGGCGCGCTGCTCGGCAGCGACGGCGTGTACGCCCGCGTCGAGCGGCTGATCCCCGGCGGCCCGGCCGAGCTCTCGGGCGAGCTCGAGCCGCTCGACCGCATCCGTGCGGTCGGTCAGGAGGAGCGCGAGTTCGTGGACGTCGTCGGGTGGAGGATCGACGACGTCGTCCAGCTCATCCGCGGGCCGAAGGGCACGCGCGTGCGTCTCTCGATCCTGCGCGGCGAGGGCGACGCGCGGCCGCGCACGATCGAGCTCGTGCGCGATCAGGTGAAGCTCGAGGAGCAGGCGGCGAGGAAGGAGCTCTTGACGCTCGAGCAGGACGGCCGGAGCGCGCGGGTCGGCGTCATCGAGCTCCCCGCGTTCTACGAGGACTTCGCGGGCGCGCGCCGCGGCGATCCCGAGCACAAGAGCTCGACGCGCGACGTCGTGAAGCTCCTGAGCGAGCTCCTCGCGGACGGCGCGGAGGGCATCGTGCTCGACCTGCGCCGCAACGGCGGCGGATCGCTCGAGGAGGCCGTGAACCTGACCGGGCTCTTCATCGGTCCCAAGCCGGTCGTGCAGGTCAAGGACGCCGCGGGCAAGGTCGTGGTGCTCGCGAGCTCCGCGGAGCGCATGTACGACGGCCCGCTGGTCGTCATGGTCGACCGCATCAGTGCGTCGGCGTCGGAGATCGTGGCCGGCGCGCTCCAGGACTACGGCCGCGCACTCGTCGTCGGAAGCCGCACCTTCGGCAAGGGAACGGTGCAGAACGCGGTGCGCATCGGCGGCGCGCAGCTCAACCTGACCCAGGCCAAGTTCTACCGCGTGTCCGGCGCGAGCACGCAGCTCCACGGCGTGGCGCCCGACCTCGCCCTGCCGGATCCGTTCGACGAGGAGCTGATCGGCGAGAGCACGGAACGCACCGCGCTGCCCTACGACCGCATCGCGCCGGCGCGCTTCACGCCCGACACCGCGCTGGCGCGGGCGCTGGGCGAGCTCGCGCGGCTCCACGCGGAGCGCGCGGCGAGCGATCCGGACTTCGTGTCGGTGGTGGAGCGCGTGCGCTTCCAGGACGAGTCCCGCGACGTGCACGACCTGCCGCTGAACGAAGCTCTGCGCCGCGCCCAACTCGACGAGAGCAGCGCGCGTCTGCTCGCGATCGAGAACGCGCGCCGCCGCGCCCACGGCCAGGATCCGCTCGCCGACCTCGCCGAGCTGGCCGAGCTCGACGCCGAGAGCGAGGACGAGCTCGATCCCCTGGTCGAGGAAGCCGCGCGCATCGCCCTCGACCTGGGCCGCCTCGTACGCTCCCCTTCTTTCGCCGCCGATCACCCCGCCGACGGATCCCGCCTCGTCCCTCCCGGCTCCTCCGCCTCGAACGACGAGTAGACCCGCTTCCCAACTGCAAGGTGGGCGACTGATCGAGGGGGCCCGCCTAGGCGAGGCGATTAAGACGAGCGCGCGCTCTAATGGGCGGCATCAAGGGGTGTCCGGAACTCCGAAGCCATCGAGGGGCCATGCTGAAACTGGACCCAACGTCCAAAACACTCGCCGCAGTTGCGCCAGCCACGCTCGTACAAGCGAAGATCCTCGAACGAGTTCATCTGCAGGCTGCAATCCTCCGCTCTTGGGATTCGTTCTGCGGTGAGCTCGGACTCGAGGAGCTGTTTCTCGTCGGAGCAGAGATCGTCCCGCACGAGTCCTGCAATGTTCGCATCGACATTCTTGCTCTCGGTCGAGACGGAAAACCTGTCGTCTTCGAGCTCAAGCGACATCACGAACGCCTTCAGCTACTCCAGGCTCTTTCCTACGCAGCGATGGTGGCTCGTTGGGACGCGCAGCGGTTTCTTCGAGAACTCGGGACTCGGGATGACGGGGAGACCGATGAACTGCGGTCGCTATTGAACGACGAGTCGTTTCAGTTGAGCGATCCCCAGGTGATCTTGATCGCCGAAGCCTTCGACCCTGAGGTGATTCTCGCAGCCGATTGGCTCTCGCAGTTTGGCGTTCCAATCTCGGCATTCGCGGTCTCCGCGATCGAGCACCGCGGCGACACCCTCATCTCGATCGATCAGAGATTCCCACTTGCAGGAATCGACGACGTATATGTTCGACGGTCTTCACGAGCCGTGTCAGGCGAAGAGGTCGAGGGCTGGGAGGATGTCCTCGGCGATATTCAGTTCCCGTTCGCTCGCCGCGCAGTCGGCGTATTCCGGCGTCGCATCGAGGGGAGTCCCCGTCGACGTTCGTTCCCTTCGATCTATGCCAGTTCGCCGCTCGGCCGAATGGGTATCGCGTTTCGCCGACAGTACCTGAAGGTGTATACGAGAGACCGATCGCCTGAAGCCGAGAAGCTGCTTCGAGATCGTCTCGGACACGAAATCGATATTAGTCCGTGGGGATCCGAAACGACCAAGAACTCAGGCTTCACGTTCAAAATCGAGACGGAAGCGCAGTTCGATCAATTCTTGCGAGCCGTTGGCGACGACGCAGCCAAGAGAATCGATGGATCCAAGGATTCGCTCCACGAGTGATCCTTGATTCGCAACCAAAGACGACGAAGCAGCGGAGTTCCAGTCGTGCGAAGCGGATTCTCGTGAACCTCAATGCTCTTGGTCGCGAGCAGCGCGTGCGAACACTTCGGCGAGCAGGTGGGCGGAGCGGTCCCAGGTGAAGTCAGCGGCGCGCGCGGCGGCGCGCTCGAGCGCGGCGGGCGGCGCCGCGAGCGCTTCGCGCAGCGCGCGTACGCAAGCTCGAGCGTCGTCGGGAGCGAAGCGCGGGACGAGGCCGCCCGTCACCTCGACGAGCGCGCCGGCGGTCGAGACGGCGAGCGGGGCGCGCGCGCGCATGGCCTCGAGCGCCGGGATGCCGAAGCCCTCGAGCAGCGAGGGCAACGCGACGCAGGCGGCTTCGGCGTAGAGCTCGGGGAGCCGCGCGTCGTCGACCGGGCCGAGGAAGCGCACGCGTTCCTCCACGCCGAGCTCGCGCGCGAGGCGCTCGAGGCGCGCGCGCTCGCCGCGCGCGTCGCGGCCCGCGAGCCAGAGCGGCGGCAAGCCCGGGTCGAGCGCGAGCGCGCGCACGAGGAGCTCGAGGTTCTTGCGCGGCTCGACGTGTCCGACGTGCAGGATCGGCGCATCGGGACGCTGACGGCGCGGGAGCACGTCGAGGTGGTCGGCGGCGTTCGGCACGACGAACGCGCGTCCTGCGGGCAGCGCGAAGCGCTCGAGGAGCGACGCGCGCACGGTCTCGCTGACGGTGACGACCGCGCGCGCGTCGGAGAGCGCGCGCGCGATCATCCCGGGCGCCACGAGGCGGCGCGCGAGACCCGCGGCGAAGGGGAAGCGCAAGGCGGGCGGGACCGCGGCGAGTCCGGCGAGACCGGCCATGCCGAGCAAGCTTTCGAAGGCCGCGAAGCCCTTGGGACGCGCGCGCTCGAAGCCGGCGTCGCCCGCCGGCGCTTCGCTCGCGGGCACGGGACCGTTAGCGGGACCTGTCTCATCCGCGGGTGCCGCTCCATCCCCGGACGAGCGCGCGCTCGAGTCGGGGCCGCTCGGCTCGCCGCCCGCATCCGCCGCTCGTTCCACGCGTGCGTCGGGTCGGCGCGGGGGGGGGCGCCGCGGGGGAGGCGCGCCGCGCGCGGGGAGCTCGAGCGCGCGCAGGTCGTGCACCGTGAGCGTGCGCGCGACGCCCGGCGGCAGGCGCGGCGCCGGCAGGTGCGCCGTGTGCACGACGTCGAAGGGTCGGCCTTCCGCGCGCGCGCGCTCGAGCTCGGCGGCGAGCGCGCGCGATTCGGCGACGACGCGCGCGAGCGGCGGGCCGGAGGGGACGTTCGACGGGAGCACGCGCACGCCCGCGAGCTCGCAGGAGAGCCCGGCGCGCGGCGCGAGCACGGCGAGCTCGCCGCCGCGCTCGGCGAGGATCCGCGCGACGCGCGGCAGGAGCTCCTGGTTGTGGCGGCGCACGCCGGACATGGGCTGGTCGAGCACGACGCCCGAGACGAGCACGCGCAGCGCGCGGACGTCCTCGGCGCTCATGGACCGGGTTCCGGGGCGCCGCGTCTCATCCGGCGAGCTCCTGCCACACGCCCTCGACCTGCTCCGCACAGCGGTCCCAGGAGAGCTCGCGCGCGCGCGCGCCGAGCGTGGAACGCAGCGCCTCGCGCTCGTCGAGCGCGCGCGCGAGCCCGTGCGCGACCGAGGCCGGATCGTCGGGATCGACCTCGATGCCGAATTCGCCCGCGACCTCGCTCTGCGCGCTGTCCCGCGGAACGATCGCCGGCGTCCCCGACGCGAGGGCTTCGAGCACCGGGAAGCCGAAGCCCTCGCTCTTCGACAGCACCGCCACGGCCGACGCGAGGCGCAGGAGCGCCGGCAGGTGTTCCTCCTCGATCGTCTCGAGCGTGCTCACCCGGCCCGAGAGTCCCAGGCGCGCGGCGAGCCCGAGGCTCCGGCGCAGATCGCCCGTCTCGGGCCCGCTCACGACGACGTGCACGCGCGGCCCGCCGCGCTCCACGAACGCCGCGAGCCCGCGCAGCAGGGAATCGAGGTTCTTCTTCGCGCGCACCGCGCCGAGCGCCAGCACGAGCGGGTCCTCCGGCAGGCGATAGCGCCCGAGCACGACCTCGTCGACGTCGCCCGGCGGCGGCTCGTCGGCGAAGGGTTCGCCCACGCCCCAGGGGCACACGACGATCTTCGCCTTGCCCGGCAGGAGCCGCCGCCGCAGGTCGCGCGCGACGTGCTCCGTTCCGGTGAGCACGCGGTCGGCGAACAGCGGACCGAAGGCTGCCCATGCGCGATGGGCGAGGTCCGCGTTCTCGCGCACGCCGTGGCGCCAGGGGAGCTCGTGGATCGTCTGCACGCGCGCGCCGCTCCCGCGCCAGGCGAAGGCCGAGGTGAAGGAGTGCACGCCGGCCAGGCGTTCTGCGTGCACCTCGCGCGGGAGCCCGGCCGCTCGCCAGCGCCGCGCGCTCGCGCCGGGCGGCGGCGCGAGCCGCACGACGTCGAGCACGCCGCGCCGTTCGAGCACGGCCGTGAGCTCGCCCACGAGCCGCACGATGCCGGGCGGGTGCGGATGGAGCAGCGCGGTGACGTCGAAGCCGATGCGGAGCGTGGAGGACACGGGCGAGGGGGGCGCGAGCGAGCGCCAGAGGCTAACCGCGCAGCGTGCTCCGTCCGCTATCCTCGGCCGCGCATGTCGGCCAGCAGCCGTGGGAGCGCAGACCGGCCGCGTCCCGTGCACGGCGAGCTCGCGGACCTGCGCGTGGGTTTCCTCCTCGACCACTGGCGGCCGTCGCGCGGCGGCGCCGAGGCGGCGCTCGCCGATCTCGCCGGGCACCTCGCCGGGCGCGGCGCACGGGTCGTCGTGATCGCCGCCGGCGCCGAGCCGAGTTCGCTCCCGGCGAACGGCCGCTACCTGCGCGTGCGCGCCCGCGGCCTCACGCGCGCGCGCCGCGAGCGCGAGCTCGCCCGCGCGCTGGTCGCGGCGGCGCGCGCGGCGTGCGACGTGACGATCGGCGTGCGTCACCTGCCCGAGGTCGACCTGTACTGGCCGCACGGCGGGAGCTATCGCGCGTCGCTCGCCGCGCGCCGGGCCGCGCGCGGCCGGACGCTCGAGACCGAGCCGCGCGGACGGCACCGGGTCTTCCTCGAGCTCGAGCGCGAGCTCTTCGAGGGCGGCGCCGCGTTCGGCGGCGCCGAGCGGAGGGTCGCGAGCGCGCAGGTCGCGGCGGCGGCCGGTGGGCGCGGCGGCGACGCGCCGTGCGGACTCCGAGCGCGCGCGCCGCGCGCGCAGCGCATCGTCTGCGTCTCGGAGCTCGTGCGCGCCGAGCTCGCGGCGGCGTACCCGAATGCGGCGGAGCGCTTGGTCGTGGTCGAGAACGGGGTCGACCTCGAGCGCTTCCATCCGCGCGAACGCGCGACGCGCGGCGCTCTGCTGCGCCGCTCGCTCGGTGTTCCCGCCGGGATGCCGCTCGTCGCCTTCTCCGCGCGCGAGCCGCGCCTGAAAGGGCTGCCGGAGCTCTTGGCGGCGCTCGCGGATCTACGGGGTCGCGGCTGGTTCCTGTTGGCGGCCGGGATGAAGGACGCTTCGGCGTGGCGGCGCGCGGCGGCGGCGCTCGGGATCGAACGCGCGCGCTGCGCCTTCCTGCCCGAGGTCGATGCGGTCGCGCTCGCGGCCGGCGCGGATCTCGTCGTGCTCCCTACCTGGCGCGACACGTCGTCCTTCGTGGTGCTCGAGTCGCTCGCGTGCGGCACGCCCGTCGTCACGACCACGCGGGCCGGCGCATCGACCGCCGTCGGGCCGCAGGCGGGCAGCGTGATCGAAGCGGGCGACCACGCCGCGCTGTGCGCGGAGCTCGACGGTTGGCTCGCCCGCGCGGCGGGGGTCGAGCGCGAAGCCGTGCGTGCGTGCGTGCTCGAGCGCGATCGCGGCCGCTGGCTCACGCGCCTCGCGGAGCTCGTCCTGCAAGTCGCGCGAGGATGAGCGAGGCGCGCGCGGGAGCCGACCGGCGTCGCCCATGCGCCGCGCAGGTGCGAGATCGCCGGCGAGTGCGGCGCCTGGGTTCGCTCAGCGCTGGCTCGCGGGTTGGCGTTTCGCCACCAGGCTCCGGCCTTCCGCGTCGTCCAGGCGAACCACTCCAGGGTTGCCGCGCTCTCTGTCGATCGCCGCGTTGAAATAGTAGGCGCCGCCGGCGGGGCAGTCGAGGTCGATGACGCCCTCGACCTTGCCCTTGCTCGGGTCGACGGCCTGGTAGAAGGCGCGTCCGACCGTTCGTCCGCCCGCGCGCTCCCAACACAAGTAGGTACCGGGCGTCAGCGTGCCGATCTCACGCTCGCCGTCGAGGACGAGGATCGGGCTCCCGTGCATCCGGTCCGTGTCCTCGCGCACGACGTAGATGCGCGCGAGGTCGGGGCGCGTGACGGTCACGTCCTGCGCGGGCATGGGTACCTGCTGATGCGAAGAGGCGCGGCACCCCACCGAGAGCCCGACGAAGAGGAGCGCGGCGAAGAGCGTGGAGCGAGTGTTCATCGGGTTGGGGGCGCGATGGCGCGCGCCGGATTGTCCTCGGGAACTCGCGCGCACGCAAGCAAGCCGAGGATCGGGCGCTGGGTCAGCCCGTGACCGACCCGTGCGGAGGATCGCTCGTGCACGCGACCCCCTTGGCGTCGCCCAGGTACTGGGAAAGTCCCTTCGATCGGTCACACTCGCGAGCATGGCGCACCCGAGAGGATGAGCCCTGATTCGTCCGTGCGGGTCTTCCTCATCGATTGCTGCCAAACAAGACCCTTGACGGATGCTTGGCGGTCGAGACACGTCTTCTAGGAGACGTTCAGGGCCCATTCCGTTTCATTCCGCGCTCGGGCGTTCGCAGCTCCCATCGATACCCACACCGCACCAACTCCGCGCGAACGCATCCGCGCCATCGGCGTGCGGCATGTTCACGGCCCTCGGCACGCGCCGCGCGGTACTTCGGCGAGCTGCAGGAGGCCAAGGAGCTTCCAACCCGTTCCGAGGAGCCAAGTCTTGGCGCGGGCCGACGGCCACGCGTGCTCCTTTCGCAACGGCGCATCCTCCCAACCGTCCAGTGCTGAGCCCGACGCGTAAGGATCGAGGCCCGCGATCGCGATGCCGTGCTTCGCGTGATTCTTGAGGACGTACACGAGCGCGTTGCGTACCTCGCGCGGCGTCCTCAGGATCCGGTCGTGGTAGCGATCGGCGAAGATCTTGCCCGTGCGACCCCAGAGCTTGTTGAGCGCCTTCGCGACGCGGATCGCGAACCCCTGCATCGCGCGTGACAGCGCCTGCCGCCCCTCCGCTTCGACGATCATGTGCACGTGATTGCTCTGGATCGAGTAGTGGACGAGTCGCGTCCCGAAGCGCTCGCGCGACGCCGCGAATGCACGCTCGAGCACGCGCCGCACGGACGTTCGCCGCAAGCTCGAGAGCCCCGGACGGAGGCGCATCGTCACGTGCACCGGAAAGTGCTTCGCCAAGACCTCACGTGGCCGATGGGGCACGAGCGGACGTTCGCCCTTGGCCTTCCGTCCCGCTCCCGCGCGCAATCCTCCCCTGCTCTTGAATTCGAAGACGCCCTGACACGCCTCTCGTGTTTGCCGCTTCACGTTCACCACGACCCTCCTTCTCCCTCGTAAGGTTCGATTCGGCAGCAATCGACAACAGTAGGACGATGCAGCTCGAGTGAGGGTTGCGCGGAATCTCGTGTTCCTCTCCGCGATGGTGCTGTTTTCACGCGAACGCGCTCCGTTCTTCGTGCGCGGTCCCGTGCGTCACTGGCGCGTCGGCCTTGGCCCGCTCGTGGAAGCGACCACGTACTCGGTGCTCTTGACGAGCTCGGGAGCGAACACCTTGATCGCGACATCGACGGCGAGATTGAGATGGCGGCCGAGGAAGACTCCCAACAAGAGAGGTGCGCCAGTTCGATTCGGCAGCAATCGCTGCAGAGGAAATGATGCACCCCAATGGTCGACCCGAGCCCGCGGCCACGTCGCTGACAAGGACGGCGTAGCGCTCGATGCTGCCCGCGCTCGCGAGTGGGGAGGCAGCGAACGAGAGACGCACGCAATCGACCCAGACGTCCCGTCGAGTCGGTGTCGAGGGTCGGGGTGCGGAATCCGCATGGAACACGCACGAGAGTCCACGTCCAACGTGTTGGACAGGCCCTTCACGGAGTCCGCGTGCGGTGAGATCCGAGGCAGCAGGGCGTCGACATGGTCATCGAACTCCGCCGTCTCCGGAAGGCCGGAGCAGAGGAACCTATTCGTGCCGGTCCTCCGCGATGAGAGTGTGGGGGCTCAGCTCACCGATGGGCCGGCATCGGTCGCAGGCGAGTGCGAGAGCTCCCTGCTGAGCACTTTCGACTGGACGATGTCTCGTGCACGCGGCTCGCGCTGCAGGGGGGCGTCTGGCGGTCAGCGAGGGCGATGGTCGCCGAGCGCATCCGGTGCTCGAGGCGCCGGGGCAACTCCGGCGGCGAGCGGCGCGGCGAGTTGCATCGTCTCGCGGCGGTGGAAGAGGCTGTAGAGGGCGGGCAGGACGACGAGCGTCAAGAGCGTGCTCGAGATCAAGCCGCCGATGACGACGGTCGCGAGCGGCCGCTGGACCTCCGCGCCGGTGCCGGTGGCGAGCGCCATCGGCACGAAGCCGAGCGAGGCCACGAGAGCGGTCATGAGCACGGGCCTCAGGCGCGTGAGCGCGCCCGTTCGGATCGCGTCCAGCGTCGTCGCTCCTTCCGCGCGGAGCTGGTGGATGAAGGTGATCAGGACCAGCCCGTTCAGCACGGCTACGCCCGACAGCGCGATGAAGCCGACGGCCGCCGAGATCGAGAAGGGCAAGCCGCGCGACCAGAGCGCCAGGATGCCGCCGGTCAGGCCGAGCGGCACTCCGCTGGAGACGAGGAGCGCGTGGCGCAGCGACCCGAGGCAGTTGTAGAGCAGCACGAGGATCAGGAGGAAGCAGATCGGCACGACGATCGTCAGGCGCTCGGTCGCCGCGACCAGGTTCTCGAACTGGCCGCCCCAGGCCAGCCAACTGCCGGCGGGCAGCGCGATCGAGGCCACGCGCTCCTGCGCCTCGCCCACGAAGGACCCGAGGTCGCGATCGCGGATGTTGCACTGCACGACGACGCGACGCTTGCCGTTCTCGCGGCTGATCTGGTTGGGGCCCTCGGCGAGCTGGATGCGCGCGACGGCGCCGAGCGGGATGAACGCCAGCCGATCGTGGCTGGCCGAGACGAGCGCAGGCGACGCCGTTGGCAGGGAGCGTCGCTCGGAGTCCGCTGCACTCCCCGCCGGCAGGGGCACGGGCAGGTTCGCGAAGTTCTCGAGCTGCCGGCGGATCTCGTCGGGCAAGCGCACGACGAGGTCGAAGCGGCGATCGCCTTCGAACACGAGGCCCACTTCGCGGCCGCCGACCGCCGACGCGACGACGTCCTGGACGTCGGCCACCGACAGTCCGTAGCGCGAGATCGCCTCGCGCTGGATGTCGATGGAGAGCACCGGCAATCCGGCGGTCTGCTCGGTCCGCACGTCGGTTGCGCCCGGTATCGAGCGCAGCACGCCCTCGATCCGCC
This sequence comes from uncultured Planctomycetaceae bacterium, assembly GCA_964413535.1. Taxonomy (GTDB): domain Bacteria; phylum Planctomycetota; class UBA1135; order UBA1135; genus CAYPTB01. The sequence continues at coordinate 71,087 of CAYPTB010000007.1, forward strand.
GCGCCGTCGCCTCGAGCGTGGGGAAGTCGTCGCCGAAGATCTTGACCGCCACGTCGCCGCGCACGCCGGCCAGGAGCTCGTTGAAGCGCATCTCGATCGGCTGGGTCCACTCGTAGTTGTTGCCCGGGAGCTCCGACACGGCGGCCTCCATCCGCCGGCGCAGCGAGTCCTTCGATTCGGTCGGGTCCGGCCACGCGTCCCTGGGCTCCAGGACGACGAACGTGTCGGACACGTTGGGCGGCATCGGATCCGACGCGAGCTCGGCGGTGCCCGTCTTCGAGAAGACGGTGGCCACTTCGGGAAAGCGCGACAGGGTGCGCTCGACGTCGAACTGCATCTCGGACGACTGTGTGAGCGACGTGCTCGGGATGCGGATCGCGTGCAGCGCGATGTCCTCCTCGTCGAGCGTGGGGATGAACTCGCGGCCGAGCCCTCCCGCGAGCCACAGCGATCCGAGGAACGCCGCAACGGCGAACGCGACCACGGCGACGCGGGCTCGCAACGCGAGCTGGAGCACGGGGGCGTAGGCGACCTTGGCCCAGCGCACGAGGACGTTCTCCTTCTCCCGCACTCGACCGGTGATCGTCAGCGCGACCATCGCCGGGACGAAGGTGAGCGAGAGCACGAACGCTCCGACCAGCGCGAAGATCACCGTCAGCGCCATCGGGTGGAACATCTTCCCCTCGACGCCGGTCAGCGCGAGGATCGGGAAGTAGACGGTGACGATGATCGCCTGGCCGTAGACGGACGGCTGGATCATCTCCCGCGCGGCCGCGCCGACCTCCTCGAGGCGCTCGGGGAGCGACAGAGTGCGTCCGAGGGCGTGCTGCCGCAGCGCCAGCCGCCGCAGGCAGTTCTCGACCACGATCACGGCGCCGTCGACGATCAGGCCGAAGTCGATCGCTCCCAGGCTCATCAAGTTGCCGCTCACGCCCGCGCGGACCATGCCCGTCGCCGCGATCAGCATCGAGAGCGGGATCGCCAGTGCGCAGATCAGCGCCGCGCGGAAGTTGCCGAGCAGCGCGAAGAGCACGACGATCACGAGCAGCGCGCCTTCCAGCAGGTTCTTCTCGACGGTCCGGATCGTCGCGTTCACGAGCTTCGTGCGATCCAGGACCGTCGTGGCGTGGACGTCGGGCGGCAGGCTCCGGTTCACTTCCGCCATCTTCGCGTCGACCGCGGCGGCGACCGTGCGGCTGTTCGCGCCGATCAGCATCAGCGCCGTGCCGACGACCACCTCCTCGCCGTTCTCGCTGGCGGCTCCCGTGCGCATCTCGCGGCCGATGCCGACGGAAGCGACGTCGTCGAGGCGGATCGGCACGCCGCCGCGGCTGCCCACGGAGATCTCCTCGATCTGCTCCGGCGTCTCGATGCGGCCCGTCGCGCGCACGAGGTAGCTCTCGCCCTTGTGCTCGACGTAGCCGGCGCCGATGCTGACGTTGTTGCGCTCGAGCGCCTCGATCACGTCGCCGAACGTCAGCCCGTAGCTCACGAGCTTCATCGGGTCGGGCTGGACGTGGTACTGCTTGACGTAGCCGCCGATCGCGTCGACGCCCGCGACGCCGGCGACGCCGCGCAGTTGCGGGCGGATGATCCAGTCCTGGACCTCGCGCAGGTAGGCCGCGCGCTCGAGCTCGTTCGTGAGCCGCCGTCCCTCCGGCGTCAGGTAGCTCCCGTCGCTCTGCCAGCCGGGGCGCCCGTTCTCGACGTGTGCGCCCGCGCCGCGCGGGTGCTCGTACTCGACCGTCCACATGTAGATCTCGCCCAGCCCGGTCGAGATCGCTCCCATACGCGGCTCCACCTCCGGCGGCAAGCTCTCGCGCGCCTCGCCCAGCCGTTCGCTCACCTGCGTGCGCGCGAAGTAGATGCTGACCGCGTCCTCGAAGACGGCGGTCACCTGCGAGAAACCGTTGCGCGACAGCGAGCGCGTGTACTCGAGCCCGGGGATCCCGGCCAACGCCGTTTCGATCGGGAACGTGACCTGCTTCTCGACCTCGATCGGCGACAAGGCCGGCGCGACGGCGTTGATCTGGACCTGGTTGTTGGTGATGTCCGGGACCGCGTCGATCGGCAGGCGAGCGAGCGAGAACGCCCCGAGGAGCGCGACGCACAGGACGAGCAGCAGGACGCCGACGCGGTGTCGCAGCGAGAGCTGGAGAATCTTCTCGAGCATGGGAGCGGTCCTGCGAGCTAGTGCTGGTGCTCCGCCGCAGACTTGCCGAGCTCGGCCTTGAGGATGAAGCTGCCCTCCACGACGACGGGCTCGCCCTCCGCGAGCCCGGAGAGGACGGGCACGAAGCCTCCGACGACCGCTCCGATCACGACGGCGCGCTTGACGAAGGTCCCTTCCTCGCCCGGAACGGGCACGAACACGGCGGTCGCACCCTCGACGAGCTGCGTCGCTCCCTCGGGGATCGCGAGCACCGGAGCGTCGCGCGCTCCGGGGCCGCCGAGCTCGATCTCCGCCTGCGCGAACATGCCCGGGCGCAGCTCCTCGTGTCGATCGGTCGGTTCGATGCGCACCTGCACGGTGCGCGTGGCGGGATCGAGCGCGGGCGAGATGAACGAGATCGCTCCCGGACACCAGTGGTCGCCTTCGGACCCGAGCAGCACGCGCGTGCGCGCGCCGCGGGCGATATCGCGCAGCCGCGATTCGGGTACGTCCGCGATGACCCACAGCTTCGTCATGTCGGCGATCACGAGCAGCGCTTCGCGCTCGGGTCCGACGAGCTCGCCCAGCGTCGCCTCGCGCTCGATCACCTGACCCTGGATGGGAGCCATCACGGTGAAGTGCGGGTCGATCTTCCCAGTCTTCGCAAGGAGCTGCACGGCTTCGTCCGACATGCCGAGCAGGTGGAGGCGGTTGCGAGCCGCTTCCTCGGCCGCGCGCGCCCCGGCCAGCGCCGCCAGCGCCGTGCGGTACTCCGCCTCGCGCTTCTGGACCTCGGAGAACGCGATGCCCTGGTTCTTGTCGTACAGGGCCTGGGAGCGCTCGAGCGAGTTCTTGGCCAGGTCGACGGCCGGCTCCGCGTTCGCCGTCGCGCTCCGCTTCTGGAGGTAGTCGCTCTGCGACTCGCCCAGCTCGGTGCTCTCGACGACGAGCAGCGGGTCGCCCTTCACGACCTCGTCCCCCAGCCGCACCAAGAGCTCCGCGACGCGACCCTGCACGGGGATGCCGACGTGCGCGATGCCCTCCGAGTTGAAGTGCACTTGCGCCGGCGCGAGGGTCGTCGCCACGAGCACCCGCCGGCTCGCCGCCTCGACCCGGATCCCGTGGCGCTCGATCGCTTCGGGCGTGAGCGTCACCTCGTCCGAGTGCCCGTCCTCGGGCGCCCCCTCGTCGTGCGCTCCCCGCTCCTCCGTGCTCCCGTGCTCGCGCCCCGCGCGATCGCAGCCGCCGATCCAGCCCGCGAGGAGACCCGCGACCAACCCGGCCGCGATCCCGCGCGTTCCCATCGTTCGATGTCGCTTCATGGACTTCGCCATCCGTCGTTCTCCGGAGTTCGTCGAGAGGGTCACGGTGTCGGCGCGGGATCGGCTCCGTCCCCGCGGATTGGGTCGAGGACGGCGGGTCCGCCGACTGCGCGTTCGAGCCGCACGAGCGACGCGGCCGCGCGCTCCTCGAGCTCGACCTGCTTCGCCTGCGCGGACTGCAGCGCCTGCTCGGCCAAGAGCACGGCGGTGACGTCGGTCTCGCCGGCCAGGTAGATCGCCTCGATCTCCTCCCGGCGCTCGCGCTGGAGCGGGATCAGCTCGTCCCGCACGCGCGCGAGGGCGTTCCGTGCCGCCTCGAAGCTCGCGAGCGCGCGGCGCACTTCGAGCACCACGCGCCGCGCCGCGTCGGTGAGCTCGTGGCGCGCCGCGACGATCCGGGCCAGGGCGCGCTCGCGCCGCGCGCCGCCGGGGTCGAAGATCGGGAGCGGAAGGGCGAGCTCGGGACCCGCCGACCAAACGTCGGAGCGCTCCGCCGCCACGCCCAGCCCCGCGCCGTCCTGGAGCGCGAGCGCGGCGATCGACGCCTCGTCGCCCAGCGCCGCGAGCTCCCAGGCGATCGCGCGGATCTCGGGTCGACGCGCGAGAGCCGCGGCGATCCAGGCGCCCTCGTCGGGCGTGCGCTCGGGCAGCGGCGCCCACGCGTCGAGCTTCCACTCGGCGGCGCTGGACGGCTCGCCGATGACGTGCGCGAGCGTGAGCCGCGCCACGCGTCGGCGCAGCTCGATGTCGGCCAGCTCGACGTCGAGCTCGATCTGCTGGGTCCGGATCGCGGTGACGTCGATGCGCGCGGCCTCGCCGAGCTCGAGCCGCGACTGCGCGAGCTCGTGCAGTCGCTCGAGCAGTTCGGCGCGCTCGCGAAACGTCGGCAGGAGCTCGTCCAGGGCCTGCACGGCCGCGTAGCTCTCGCGGACGCTCGCGACGACGTCGAGGCTCGCCGCGAGCGCCTCCTCCACGGCCGCCTGAAGGCGACGATCCGCCGCGTCGATCCGCCGCGGCCGCGCTAAGAGCGCGGCGAGCTCGGAGCTCACGCCGGCATCGATCTCGGCGCGCCCGCCGCCTTCGGGCAAACGCAGCACGATCGAGAGGATCGGATTGGGGAGGAGCCGCGCTTGCCGCGCGTCCGCGAGCGCCACGTGCACCCGCGCGAGCGCCGCCTGGAGCGCCGCGTCGCGCAGGACGGCGAGCCGCACGGCGTCGGCCAGACCGAGCTCCGCTCCCGTCGCCGGCTCGGCGTCGACCGGATCTCCCTCGACGCGCAACGCCACCGCCTGCTCGAGGCCGACGGCGCGCGCGATCGCGACGCCCGCATCGGGCGCGTCGAGCGCGGCGCACGCCGAGATCAGGGCGATGCCGGCGGAGCCGAGGGCGGGAGCACCCCGGATCGAGCCCGGCGGGAAGTAGGAAGTGAAACGGCGCAGGAAACGCTGGGGCATCGTGCAGCGGAAAGGGAACGGGTCTCTCGCGAGCGCCCCGTCTTGGACCGAGACGGTCCGCGCGAACGGAGCGCGACACGTCCCGCGGGCGATGGCTCGCCCGCGCGACACGGAGAGACGGGCGCTAGAGGCGCAGCACGACGGTCCGGATCGACGCGAGGCAGGGGTCCACGATCGGACCCGCGGCCGGCGCGCGCGCGCGATCCCCCTCTGCGCCGAGGGCGAATGCGCTCGCCGCAGGTACGACGGCGAGCCCGTGACCGGCGAGCTCGACACGCTTCGGTTTCGTCTTGGACTCGGCCGAGGCTTGCCCGACCAGCACGTCGGTGCACGGGCAATCGCCCGCGTCCTCGAGCCGCGCCTCGGAGAGGGCCGAAGCGAACTCGTCCCCGCTCAGCTCGGGACATCCGGCACAGCTACCCTCCGCCGGTCGACCTTCGAGCGCCACCGTCCCCCCGGGTCCCAGGCACAGGACCAAGGCCTGTCCCGGCACGAGACCCAAAGCCAGCGCGCCGACGAGGCACAGCCACGCTCCGAATCTCGCACTGAAGGGACCGCACATGGTGAGGAGCCTAGGTCATCGGTCTCCGCGCGACAACTTCTGTAGCGCGAGCCCGTGCGGACCAGCAGCGCCGACGATGGAAGGCGTGCCGCGGCTCGCGGTCGAACCTGACCCCGGACGAGCGCGCGAGGCCGTGGAAGCCGATCGCCCGCGGGGCTCGATTGTCGTCCAATGTCGGCGGAGGCACGCATGGACAGCGCACTCGCAGACAAGGTCGTCTTCGTCACGGGGGCTTCGGGTGGGATCGGCCGCGCGATCGCCGACGCGTTCGCCGACGAGGGCGCGCGGCTCGTGCTCCAGGGACACTGGCGGTTCGACGAGCTCGAGCGGCGCACGGCCGCGAAGTCCTGGCACGAGCGTGCGCTGTGCGTGCGCGCGGACGTAGCGGAGCCCGCCGACCTCGAAGCGGCCTTCGCCCTCGCCGTCGAGCGCTTCGGGCGCGTCGACGCGTGCGTCGCGAACGCGGGCGTCTGGCCGGCGGAGGAGAAGCTCCTGCACGAGCTCGATCCCGAGCGCGTGCGCGCGGTCGTGGACGTGAACCTGCTCGGCGCGCTGTGGACGGCGCGCGCGTTCTTCCGCGCGCTCGAGCGCTCGGGTCCGCGCGCCGACGGCCACGGCGCGTCGCTCGTCTTCACGGGCTCGACGGCCGGACGCTTCGGCGAGCTCGGCCACGTCGACTACGCGCTTGCGAAGGCCGGGCTCCAAGGCATCGTTCGCACCCTGAAGAACGAGATCGTGCGCTTCGATCCGTACGGGCGCGTGAACCTGGTCGAGCCGGGCTGGACGGTGACCGAGATGGCGCGCGCGGCGCTCGAGGATCCCGCGCTCGTGCGGCGCGTCGCGCGCACGATGCCGCTGCGCCAGCTCGGCCGCGCCGAGGACGTGGCGCGCACGATCGTGTTCCTCACGTCGCCGCGCCTCGCGCGCCACCTGTCGGGTCAGGTGCTCACGGTCGCGGGAGGCATGGAGGGTCGCGTGCTGTGGGACGAGGGCGCGATCGACGTGGCGGAGATCCGCGCGCGGCTCGGACGGGAGTGAGCGCGAAACGGAGTCCCCGGTCGTTCGGACTCGGCAGATCGGAGTAGGTAGAGATACCGGGTCGCTCCGCCGTGATTGCAACCGGGGACGGGGTGCGATCATGATGGTCGCCCCGTCGCGCGCGATCCCCGCGCGCCGACGTGGTGACTCCGGCGACGTCGAGCAACGAGGAGAACCCGACATGCAACCCATTCGCTTCGATCGACAGGCTTCCCAGCGACGGACGGCTCCCGCGCGCGCCGGTCGCAGCTCGCGCCCGATCTTCCTCGCACTCTCGTTCTTGGGCTGCGCCGCGCTCGCGGCGGCGGCGAGCCAGGACGGAAAGCCCGCGGAGCGCGGCGCGACGAGCTTCGCTCCGGTCGCCACGACGGAGTCCTTCGAGGAGGTCTTCGAGCGCATGTCCGCCGCGAAGCCCGGCATCGAAGAGCGCCACGTGGCGCTCTTGGCGAAGCGCTACGACCTCGAGGACAAGCCCGTCGCAGGCGCAACGATGTCGCGCGGCAAGGCCGTGCAGGGCGGCGTGCGCGTCAAGCTCCACGGCGGCGCCACGTGGGATTCGCTCGCCGGGCTCACGCCCGCGCAGGTGCGCGAGCGCGGCCTGTGGCCCGAGGGCTTCTTCCCGCTCCCGCATCCCAATCACGCCGAGGGCGGGATGCTCTTCCCGAAGTTCCACATCGACCGCGTGCTCGAGCAGGACAAGCGCGACCTCACGCGCTTCGACCTCGACTTCCAGATGCCGGACGCGTTCCTGCCCGAGTTCCCGCCGCCGATCTTCCTGACGACGCGGCCGGATCTGGGCGACGTCTCGGGCGGCGAGCTCGTGACGACGGCGAACCTGCACGAGCTCTTCGACGGCATCCTGAACCCCAAGCAGCTCGATGGCCTGCGTCTGCTCGTCACGCCCTTCCCGCAGCAGCAGTTCAACGCCACGCCCGACCGGCGCAGCCCCGCGCCGAGCTTCGGCGTGACGTGCTTCGACTGCCACGCGAACGGCCACACGAACGCCGCCACGCACCTCGTGGGCGACATCCGCCCGCAGGAGTTCCGCCACCGCATCGACACGCCCAGCCTGCGCGGCGTCAACATCCAGCGCCTGTTCGGCTCGCAGCGCGCGCTGAAGAGCGTCGAGGACTTCACCGAGTTCGAGCAGCGCGCCGCCTACTTCGACGGCGACCCGGTCATCGCGACGAAGAAGGGCGTGAACCCGCTCGAGCGCGGCAGTCAGGTGCACGCCATGGCCGAGTTCCAGGCCCTGCTCGCCTTCCCGCCCGCGCCGAAGCTCACGATCCTCGGCCGGCTCGACCCCGCGCTCGCGTCGGAGTCCGAGCTCGCCGGCGAGGCGCTCTTCAACGGCAAGGCCCAGTGCTCGGTCTGCCACCCGGCGCCGTACTACACCGACAACCTGATGCACGACCTGAAGGCGGAGCGCTTCTTCACGCCGAAGATGATTTCCGGGCGTTTCGCCACGGCGGACGGCCCGATCAAGACCTTCCCGCTGCGGGGGATCAAGGACTCGCCGCCGTATCTGCACGACGGCCGGCTCTTGACGATCGCCGACACCGTCGAGTTCTTCAACCTCGTGCTCGGCACGAAGCTCACGACCAAGGAAAAGGCCGACCTCACGACGTTCCTGCTCTGCTTGTAGCCGATCGGATCGAGGGGTGAGGAGCCGCGCGTTCCTCGCCCCGAGCATCGCATCCGCCGTCGCGCCCGCTACCGATCCTCGAGGTGCTCGCGCGGCTTCGTCGAAGCGCTACGGTTCGCCGGTGAGCACCCAGGCGCCCCAATCGCGCAGCGGGTGTCCCTCGTCGCGCAGCGCCATCTTCGCCTTCCACAAGGCCTCGTGCTTTCCGAGCTTCTCCTTCCAGAGCTTCGAGTAGAAGAGCTCGAACAACCGCCGCGTCGCGGCGTCGTCGACCTTCCAGAGCGACGTGATCGCGCTCCTCGCGCCCGCGCCGATGAGCGCGGCCTGCAGCGATTGGATGCCCTGACCAGCGCGGCGGATCCCGACGTTCGTCTCGCAGGCCGAGAGGACCGCGAGGTCGCAGTGGCGCAGATCGAGCGTTCCTAGCTCCTCCGCCGTCAGTAGGCCCGGGACGCGGCCGACCGCGTCGCGGCCGCGATTCGCACCGGCGAGCGCGAGCCCGCACAACGTGTCCGGTGCGAGCCCGCGCACGGAGTCCTCGGAACGCGCGATGGACGCGAGCCCGATCGCATCCGTCTCCGCGAGCTCGTCGAGCCGCGAGCCGAACACTTCGGGCACGAACCACCCGTGCGTCGCAAGGTGGAGGTAGCGCGCGCCCCGTACGAGCTGCGCGACCGCTGTCTTCGTCGCGTCCGAACCCGTCAGGCGCTGCGGCTCGCATCCGAATGTCTCCAGGAACATCTGGGCGATCGCATCAACTTCGACCGCGGTCTCGGGAAGCGGCGCGAACCCGAGCGCAGGCGCTCCCGCTCGCTCGGTGGCGGGCGGCGTCGCGGCATCGAGGCGCGGGTCGTCGTCGAAATCTACCTCGCGGTCGTAGTCGACGCCTCCGGCGAGCAGCGCGCGCGGCTCTGCTCCGATGCGCGCAGGCGGATGGACGAGCCTGCCGAAGGAGGCCTCGTTCCGAAGCGCGATCTTCTCGCCGAGCAGGCTGTCGCCGAGCGGCAGCGCGTCGAACGGCACCAGGTGCAGGAAGTCGTCGGCAACGACGTGCAGCACGTCCGGCGCTCCGGCGCCAGCGAGCAGCGGGTCGAGGATCCGTTCCCGCAGCCGCTCGCCGAGCTCGGTGATCGAGCGCTCGTCGCTCGCACTCGTTTCGACCACGACCCCGCGGCCGGCGAGCGGACTGCCAATCGCGGTCCGCCACTGCTCGACGAGTTGCTCGATCTCCTTCGCCGGTCCGAGGTCCACGCGGTGGACGTCTCCGCTCGCCCGCACGGCGAAGGCGACGAGCGAGTCGACTCGAGGCGGCCGCTCGCCGGTCGCGGGATCCCTGGGCATGCGTCGGAGGTAGCGGAGATAGGAGATCGCGAGCGCGTCGTCGCCGAGCGCGCGCGCGACCGATGCGGCGTCGATCTCTCCCCCCAATGCGCCTTCCTGCGCGAGCGTCACGCGAAGCTTGCGCTCCAGCGCGTCGCGTTGGAAGGCCAGGTTGCGGAGCTCCTTCCGCCAGGCCGTGAGGTCCGCCGCGACGTCCATGGGTGGCTGTGTGACGTGAGTCACGTGATCGTTGAGTTTCGCCCGGAGCTCCGCGAGGGAGCGGCGTGTGTCGTCGAGCTCGGGCCGTTCGGCGAGCGCGAGCCCGATCTCCGAGCGCGCGACTGCGGCTCCGCGCAGGCTCTCGATCGTCGAGAAGAGCTCCGCGCCAAGGGCAGACCCCTCTGCCACGAACAGCGCCGTCGAGAAGTGAGAAAGCCCGGCTCCCGCGGCCTCCCGAGCGTCGCGGGCGGACTCCGTGCGCAGCGAACGGGCGCGCATGCGCTGGCCGTCGAGGAGCGAAGCCACGAGCTCGCGCGCGCCGTCGACGTCACCCAGCTCGTCCTTCGTCATGGCGAGGTTGTCCCTCGCCAGGAGGAGGTCCGGGTGGTCGGGCGGCACGAGCCGCATCCACGTCTCGAGGACCTCTTCGAGGAGCTCGTGCGCGCCGTGGAGGTCGCCGAGCGCCTTCTTCGTCAGAGCGAGGTTTCCCTTGGCGACGAGGATGTGGGGATGATCGGGCGGAAGGAGCCGCGCACGCGCCTCCAGGACTTCCTCCGCGAGCTCGCGCGAGCGGTGGAGGTCGCCGAGCGCGGCCGCGGTCGCGACCATGCTTTGCTTCGCGGCGAGGAGCAGGGGATGGTCGGGAGGAAGGAGCCGCGCACGCGCCTCGAGGACCTCCTCCTCGAGAGCGAACGCGTCGTGGTAGTCGTGGAGCGCCTTCATCGCCCCTGCGAGGTTTCCCTTCGCGAGGAGGAGATCGGAGTGGTCGGGAGGAAGGAGCCGCTCCCGCGCTTCCAGGACCTCTTCGAGGAGCTCGCGCGCGCCGTGGAGATCCCCCAGCGCGTACCTCGTCCCGGCCAGGCTCTGCTTGGCCTCGACGACATCGGGGTCGTCGGGAGGAAGGAGCCGCTCCCGCGCTTCGAGGATCTCTTCGAGGAGTTCGCGCGCGCCGTATAGATCTCCCTGCGCCTGCCTCGTCCCGGCCAGGCTCTGCTTGGTCCTGACGATATCGGGATGGTCGGGTGGAAGGAGCCGCTCCCGCGCCTCGAGGACTTCCTCTCCGAGCCTGCGTGCGCCGTGCAAGTCGCCGAGCGCCTCCTTTGTCAGTGCGACGTTCGACTTCGCAGCGAGGAGGTCGCTGTGGTAGGGCGGAAGGAGCCGCGTCCGCGCCTCCAGAACCACTTCGAAGAGCTCGTGCGCGCCCCGGATGTCGTCGAGCTTGTACTTCGTCGAGGCGAGGTTCTGCTTCGCTGCGAGGACGTCGGGATGGTCGGGAGGAAGGAGTTGCGTCTGCGCCGCGAGGACTTCTTCCTGGAGAGCGCGGGCCCCATGGAGGTCTCCGAGCGCGTGCTTCGTTGCGGCGAGGCCCTGCTTCGCGGTGAGGAGATCGGGGTGATCGGATGGGAGAAGTCGTCGTTGGGCCTCGAGGACCTCCTCCGCGAGCTCGTGCGCCCCGTGCAGGTCGCCCATGGACGACATCACGGCTGCGAGGCCCTGCTTCGCGGTGAGGAGATCGGGATGGTCGGGCGGAAGAAGCCGCGCGCGGGCCTCGAGGACCTCCTCCGCGAGCTCGCGCGAGCGCTGGAGGTCACCGAGCGCATGTTTCGTGGCGGCGAGGCCTTCCTTGGCGGCGAGCAGGTTGCGGTGGTCGGGCGGAAGGAATCGCGCGCCCGTCTCGAGGATCTCTTCGAAGACCTTGCGCGCGCCGTGGACGTCGCCGAGCGCGAATCGGATCACGGCGAGGTTGTGTCGTGCGGTGAGGAGATCGGGGTGGTCCGCCGGAAGCAAAGTCTCTCGCCGTTGGAGCACCTCCTCGCGAAGCCGCAGTGACAGCTCGAGGCTTCCCAGCGCGTAGGCGAGTCCATCGAGCTCGAGCAGGAGCGCGACATGGCGCCCCACGTCGGCGGGCGCTGGTCCCGGCAGGGCATCGACCGCTTCGATCAGGAGCGTTCGCGCGCGCTCGAGCTCTCCATTCGTCTGCGCCGCGCGAATGTTGGCGACGCGCTCGGTCGTAGCGGCCTCGGCCCTCCCCTCAGCTATCGCATCGGAAGCCGGCGCCACTTCGCTCGGGTCGGGAACGGTCGCGGCAGACTCGCTCTGCGTAGGACGTCCGGTGTGCTCGAAGGTGTCGTCCGTCGGTGCAGCCGACGAGCAGGATGCAGCGACCCCGATGGAAGCGACGAGCAACGCGAGCCTTCGCATGGACCAACCCTCGACCTTCGGAGCATAGCGCCGCACTGCGTGCGTGGGCGACACAGCGGCCGAAGGCATGCATCCCGCCGTGCCACGCGAGCGACGTGCTCCTCGCCGCTACCATGTCGGGGCCCATGGACGCGTCCGCCTCGACCGATCCTCTCGGCCACCAGACGATGCGGGTGGAGACGCCCGAGCACGTCGCGATCGAGTATCCGCTCGCGGGGCTCGGGTCGCGCTTCGCGGCGCTGTGCGCGGACGGCTTGGTGCTCTGCGTGCTGCTGCTCGGCGTGCCGCTCGTCGTGGCGCTCCTCCTCGCGGCGTTCGACGCGTCCAGCTTCTTCGGCGACGGCTTGCTGCTCGGGTTGTTCGTCGTTTACGCGTTCGCCGTCTCGTGGGGCTACTTCCTCCTCTTCGAGGCCTTGTCGGACGGACAGACGCCGGGGAAGCGTCTGCTCTCGATTCGCGTCGTGATGGAGGGCGGCTACCCCGTGACGCCGGCGGCCTCGACGATCCGCAACTTGCTGCGCTTCGTCGACCTGCAGCCCTTCCCGTGCTGCTTGTTCGGCGGGTTCTGCATGCTGCTCTCGAAGCAGGGCAAGCGCCTGGGCGACATGGCGGCGGGCACCGTCGTCGTGCGCGAGCTGCCGATCGAGTTCCCCGAGATCCAGGAGGTCTCGACGACCGCCGCGGCGCCGCGGCTCTCCGAAGCGGCCTATCGCGCGCTCGAGGCGTACGTCGACCGCGCGCAGGAGCTCGAGTCCGGGACGCGCACGCGGCTCGCGCGCACCCTGTGGAGCAAGCTGCCCGAGGACGTGCGGCGCGAGGCGTCGCCGAACTTCGCCTCGGGTTGGACGCTGGACGACGCGATCGGGGAGCGGCTAGCCGCGCTGTACGCGGAGGAGAGCGCACGGCGGCACTCGGCGCGCCTCTCCCTGCGCGCGGGTTCCGCGGCGGCGGCGACGCTCCTGCGGCAGAAGCGCGCGCGCTGGGAGGACTTCCGCCGCTCGGTCGGCTCGATCCGCCGGCGCGGGTTGCGCTCCCAGGACGGCGACGCGGTCGCCGAGTTCGCGGCGCGCTACCGCGAGGTGTCGGCCGACCTCGCGCGCGCGCGCACCTACGGCGCGTCGGCCGGGACGCTCTTCGCGCTCGAGCGGCTGGTGGGGGCCGCGCACAATCTCTTCTACCGGCCCGCGAGTCGTTCCGCGGCCGGCGTGTGGCGCTTCCTCGCCCGCGACTTCCCGCGGCTCTTCCGCGCGCGCTGGAAGCCGATCGCCGTGGCCGCGCTCCTGCTCTACGGCCCGGCCGTCGGCGTCTTCGTCTTGTTGCGCGCGCATCCCGAGTACGAGGTCGAGCTCGCGGGAGCGGAGATCATCGGCCGCGCCGAGCAGGCGCGGGCGGAGGGCAGCGACTACCGCGACACGCTGGGTTTCTGGCTCGGGAGCGAGTTCCTCTCCTCGCTCCTCATCGCCAACAACGTGCAGGTCTCCTTCCTGGTCTTCGCCGGCGGCGCGCTGGCCTGCCTGGGGTCGATCGGGGTGCTCACCTTCAACGGCCTCTCCCTCGGCGCCGCGCTGGCGGTCTTCGCGAACCGCGACGTGTTGCACGTGATCGGCCTGTTCGTCCTGCCGCACGGCGTGATCGAGCTCACTGCCATCTGCATCGCCGGCGGCGCCGGTCTGTGGATGGGAAGCGGCCTCCTCCTTCCGGGCCGCAGCCCGCGCGGCGTCGCGTTCGCCGCGCGCGCGAAGGAAGCCGTCCTGCTGCTCGGCGGGGTCGCCTTCCTGCTCGTCGTCGCGGGCCTGATCGAGGGCTACGTCTCGCCTTCGCGCCTGCCGAGCGCGGTCAAGCTCGCGGTGGCGGCCGCGGCTGCTTCGGGGCTCGTCCTGTACCTCGGCGCAGCGGGGCGTTCCCAGCGCCGAAGCGCGGTCGAAACGCCGCTCCTCACACCAACCCGCGCCGCTTGATCTCGATGTAGCGGTGGATGACCGCTTCGAGCGCCGCCGTCGGCGCGACGTCGAGCACCTGGATCCCGGAGCTGCGCATGCGCGTGAGCGTGCGCTCGCGGGCGAGCGCGAGCTCGGAAGCCGCGGCTCGCCGGTAGGCGCTGCGTTCGTCCGGCGCGGGCGCGAGGGACGCGCGCACGAGGTCGGGGTTCTTCAGGGCGACGAACAGCGGTAGGTGGCGGCGGGCGAGCAGCGCCACGTGCTTCGTCAAGGGCTCCGAGACGGCCTCGTCGATCACGTCGCTGAAGAAGACGAGCAGCGAACGGCGCGAGATGGCGCGCGAGATCGTCACGAGCGCGCGCGGGTAGTCGGGCTCGACCGGACGGCTCTCGATCTCCGCGGCGAGGGCGGGGATGCGGTCGGGCGGGTGGTGGCCGGGCGGGAGCACGGCCTGCATGCGGTCGGCGAAGACGAACACGCCGACCTTGTCGTTCCACGCGCGCGCGACGTCGGAGAGCACGACCGCGGCGGAGAGCGCGTGATCGAGCCGCTCGCGTCCGTCGAACTCCTCGCACATCCCGCGGCCGGCGTCGATGCACAGCACCACGCACTGGCTGCGCTCGGCCTCGTAGCGGCGCACGATCGGCCGAATGCGGCGCGCCGTCGCCTTCCAATCGATGCGGCGCGGGTCGTCGCCGCGCACGTACTCGCGCAGCGACTCGAACGCGCCGCTGTCGCCGCGCTCGCGCACGTTGCGCGCGCCCAGAAGCTGCGGGAGGTGGTGCCACGCGGCGAGCCGCTTCTCGCGCATCTCGCGCAGGCCCGGGACGACGACCACGGTGCGGTCGAGCGCCCGCACGACGCTCTTCCAGGCGAGTCCGAGGGGACCGAGCACGCGCAGGTGGGCGCGCGCGATCGGGTGGCGTCCGCGGCGCGCGGCCGTGATCGCGAAGGCGACCGGTGCGCGCCCACGGTTCGGCAGGCGCAGGCGGCGCACCTCCCAGGCGTCGTCGCCGGCGAGCTCGCGCGCGAGGTCCACGGCCACGCGCAGCGCGAGGTCCCGACCCGTGCGGTTCTCGAGCTCGAGCGTGAGCCGATCCTCTTGGCCCTGACCCATGCGCGCGGGCGCGCGGGCCGCCAGCTCCAGACCCGCGAGGTCGCCCGCGAGCAGACCGTCCGCGAGCCACAATCCGACGAGGACACCCGCCGCGGCAGCGGCCGCCGTGGGCGAGAACGCGGTCGCCGCGGCTGCGACCGCGAGCGCGAGGTAGAAGCTGCGCGAGGGGAGGAACATGCGCTCCTACTTGGGAGCGGGGACGCTAGCGATCGCGCTCTCGACGCGGTGGTCGCTCTTCACGCCCTCGACCTGCGCCTCGGGCGAGAGGATCACGCGGTGGCGCAGCGCGGGCACGGCGAGCTCCTTCACGTCGTCGGGCACGACGTAGTCGCGGCCGGAGACGAGCGCGTGCGCCTGCGCCGTGCGGAACAGCGCGACGGCGGCGCGCGGGCTCGCGCCGAGCAAGAGGCTCGGGTCCTCGCGCGTGCGACGCACGAGCGCGACGACGTAACGGCGCACCTCGGGCTCCACGCGCACCGCGCGCACGAGCAGGCGCAGGCGCCAGAGCTCCTCCTCGCCCAGCACGGGCGCGATGCCGAACGACTCCGGCTCGGCGGCGTCGAAGCCGTCCGCGTAGTGGTCGAGGATCGAGACCTCCGCGGCTTCGGCCGGATAGCCGATCTGGATCTTCAGCGCGAAGCGATCCAAGGCCGCCTCCGGCAGGGGATAGGTGCCCTCGTACTCGATCGGGTTCTGCGACGCGAAGACGGTGAACACGCGCGACAGCGGATGCGATACGCCGTCGACCGTCACCTGCCGCTCCTGCAGCGCCTCGAGCAGCGCCGACTGCGTCTTCGCCGGCGCGCGGTTGATCTCGTCGGCCAGCACGACGTCCGCGAAGATCGGCCCCGGCCGGAAGACGAAGTCGCGCGAGCGCTCGTCGAACACGTTCACGCCCGTCACGTCGGTCGGCATGAGGTCCGGCGTGAACTGCACGCGCGAGAAGCGCGCGTCGAGCGCGCGCGCGATGCACTGGATCATGAGCGTCTTGGCCGTCCCGGGCACGCCCTCGAGCAGCGCGTGCCCGCCGGCGAAGAGCGTGACGAGCATCTGCGTCACGACCTCCTCCTGCCCCAGCACGACGCGGTTCACCTGCTCCATCAGCTCGCGCACGCGTGCGCCCGTGCGTTCGGCGGTCTCGGGCGAAAGCTCTGCCAGGTTCGTCACGTGCGGGCTCCTTGGTCGGTGCGAATGAGCGTGGCTCGGCGGGATCGGTCGGCGACCGCGCGCACGCGGTCGATTGCCGCGGCGAGCTCCACGAGGTCCGTCGGCCCGCTCGTCGCCGCGAGCACGAGGTCAAGGTCGGCCGCGATGTCCGGCTCGGCCGCTCGCAGGTGCGCGAGGGTCGACTCGAGGTCGCCGCCGCCCAGCGCCATGCGCAGGCCGAGCACGAGCTCGCGCGCCGGACGCGCGCGGGCGCGCGCGCGCTCGTAGGCGTCTGCCAGCGCGACGACGTGTTCGAGCGACGAGCGGCGCGTTCTCGGCGGCGGCGGGAGCGCGCCGCCCTGCCGCAGCCCGCCCGTGACGAGCGCCGTGAACCCGACGGCGCACAGCGCGAGCAGCGCCCAGCCGGCGCGCGTGCCCGCGAGCCAGGCCAGACCCGCGGCGACGACGCCCTGACCCGCGCGGTGACCGTGGTGGTACTCCTCGAAGGCGACGCGAGCGACGTCGCCCGCGTCTCGCACGGCGCTCGCGAGCTCGCGCAGGACGACGAGCGCGACCTCGCTCTTTGCGAGCGAGTCGTTCGTGAGCCCCTCCGTGCCCGCGATCACGAGCGCAGAGCCCGCGCCGCGCCGCACGAGCGCGATGCCCGCGTGGCCGCGAGCGTCGACGTACAGCGGCTCGCACGAGCCGCCGGACGCGCGGGCCGTGCGCTTCTCGAAGCCCGTCGCGTCGAGCACTCGTCCGCGCGGATCGAGCGACTCCGGCGACGCGTCGACCAAGTCGCTCGCGGCCGGCGAGAGCTCGGGCGCGCGCTCGAGGGCCGAGTCGTCGCCGAAGCGCAGGCGCAGCCCGAGCGCGTCCAGCACCGGGTCCCCGCGCTCTTCGGCCGCGTACACCAGCCGACCGCCGCCCTCGACCCAGTCCGCGAGGCTCTTCGCCTCGGCTTGCCCGAAGGGCGTGCTGGGCGCGAGCACCACGAGCACGAAAACCGCGTCGGCCGACAGGTCGGCCGTCGGACGGATCCAGCGCTCGACGTCGAGGCCGAGCTCCGCCAGCGTGAGGTACAGGGCCTTCGCGCCGCCCGCGCCCGATTGGAACGTGCTCGGTGGCGCGCTCTCGCCCGCGCCGCCGCCGGGCGTGAAGAACGCGACCACGAGCACGAGCATCCCGGCCGCGAAGATCGCGATCTGCTGCGCGCGCAGTCCGCCCTTCTGCTTCACTCGGGCACTCCCATCGAGCTCGCGGCCGCGCGCATCGCGCGCCAGGCCGAGTCTCCCCCCGCGCGCCCGCCGAAGGCCACGGGGTAGAAGGAAGAGAGCAGGGCCTTGAACGGGGGACGGAGCTCCGCCGCGCGCAGCTCGCGCGCGTACTCGCCGCCCGTCTTGCCCTCGTCGAAGCGCGCGTGGCCGAGCTCGTCGAGCCACAGGAGCACGCCGCGGTACAAGCCGTGCATCGCCTCGGCGTAACGTCCGGCGCGAGCGAGCTCGGACGCTGCCGTGAGCTCCGCCGCGGGCAGCTCCGCGACACTCGCGCCCGGAAGCTCGCGGCCCCGCACGGTGCCGCGCTCTTCGGCGCCGCGCGCCTGGAAGATGTGCCACAGCACGTAGCCCGCGAGCGCCGCCACGCCGAGCACGAACAGGATCGCCACGCCCTGCGCCGCCGTCTCGCTCCCGCCCAGCGCCGACGCGAGCGTCTGCACGAACCACGCCAGGAGCTCTTGCCACTTCTGCTGCAGCTCGAGCAAGAACGCCTCGAGGGACGACGGCTCGGCGACGGCGAACTCCGCCGCGGCGAGCACGCGCTCGATCGCGGGGAACACCTCGTCGCGACCCGGGAGCGGTCCCGCCGCGTCTTGTACGCCGAGGGGCATCAACGCCGGTTCGCTCCGCGGCGCGACTTCACGGATGGGTCGCCGGGCTCGCCGTCCCGACCGACCCCACGGCCCGCGCCGCGAGCTCCACGTCGAGCCCTTCCTTGCGCACGCGCTGGTCGTAGTAGAGCAGGGTCAGGGCGCAGTGGCTGAACGGGGTCAAGAGCGCGGACCCGAGCAGCGAGCTGATGGTCATCCACGCCGGTCGCACGACGTTCGCCTGGTAGTCCGCCAACCCCAGCGCCAGCATGCCCCCGCCTTCGACGAGCACCAAAGGAAGCGAGGCGATGATCGAGTAGAGCACCATCACGACGAAGATCTTCAGCCAGGACCCGCGCGCGAGATCCCGCGAGCGTCCGAAGAAGTCCCAGCGGTCCTCGAGCACGAGGATCGGCGCCATGGCGAACCACATCACCCAGACCAGGATGCCCGGGACGATCAGCAGGCAGAACCCGAGGATGAGGCAGATCACGAGGATCACGCTGCCCAGGAACACGGGCACCATCTTCTGGATTCCCTTGCGGAGCGCGTCGCCCATGGACACCGATCGACCCAGCACCGTCTCCGACGCGATCCAGATGCACGCACCGAAGGAGGCGAGTCCGGCGAGCCCCTGGAACAAGCTGGTCGCGAGCCAGAGGATTGCGGCGAGCGCCCCCTCGCCGCTCACGACGTCCGCCGCGACTCCGAGGACGAGCGCGGGCGCGAAGAGTAGGAGCATGGCCCCCACCAACGTCGTGAAGCGACTGCGGTAGAGGCTGAAGGCGCCGTCGAGGATCTCGCCGATCGACAGCGGCCGCAGGAAGGTGGAACTCAATCGAGCGACTCCTCTCGCGTTCGGTACGGGATCGCGGGAGCCAACGCAGGCGTCGGGCTCCCGAAGGGCCGCCAAGGGTACGGAGACTCCGTTCGCCGCCGCAACCCCGGTGAAGCGTCGAGCCCGGAACCTCGCTCTCGAGGCCACACATCGGTCGCGCGCGGCGCGGTGTCGGTCGGAGGGCTCCTTCCGTCAGCGGCGCGCCGAGCTCGAGGTCATCGCGCGGCGGCCGCGCGATGACACCTCGACCGAACCCGACGCCCCATTAGGATCACGGGATCACGGGATCGCGGGATCGCGCCGCTCACAGCGCGCGCCGCACGCCGTCGCCCACACCCGCGTCGTCGAGCGCGTTCTTGTAGGCGAGCAGCGTGTGCTTGGCCGCGTTGCGCCAGGTGTGCTCGCGCGCCTTCTGGCGGCCGCGCAGCACGAGGTCCCGCGCGATCTCGGGCTCGGTGAGCACGCGCCGCACGGCCTCGAAGATGCGCTCGCTATCGGTCGGCTCGACCAGGAAGGCCGCGTCGCCGAGCACCTCGGGCATCGACGTCACCGCGCTCGCCACCACCGGCGCCCCGCACGCCATGGCCTCGAGCGGCGGCAAACCGAAGCCCTCCGACAGGCTCGGGAACACGAAGCAGTCGGCCTGGGCGTAGAGCCGCGGGAGCTCGCCGTCCGCGACGTCGCGGCGCCATTCGACCCGCGCTCGCGCCGGCGACGCCGCCAGCGCGCGCTCGAACACGTCCGCGCCGTACCCCGGCGGGCCGGCGATGACCCAGCGCTGCGGCAATCCCTCCTTCACGAGCCGCTCGAAGGCCTCGAGGATGCGCAGGTGGTTCTTGCGCGCGTCGACGCGGCTCACGGTCAGGATGTACGGCTCGCGCGCGCGCTCGACCTTCGCCGGCAGATGCCGCGCCACGTGGTCGCAACCGAGCCCGGTCACGGAGACCTTGGCCGGCAACACGCCGAACGTCATCACGACGTCGGCGCCTACGTACTCGGTCGGCACGAGCACGCGCGCCGAACGCGCCACGAGCGCGCGCACGCGCTCCGTCATCGCGCGCGCCGTCGCCGGCTCCAGGTACCCCGAGTCGGGCACCGTGTAGATCGTGTCGAACACCGTGGCCACCTCCACCGCCGCGCGCACCGCGAGCGCCGACGGATAGGTGTGGTGGAAGACCTCCGCGCCGCCCACCAGGTCGTCGACGCCCTTGCCGAGCCGCGCGAGGAGCCACGGCAGCGCGCGCGACGGCAGCGGTAGCCGCACGAGCTCGGCCTCCGTCCCCGCGATTCCGAGTTCCGCGCGCGTGAAGCGCGACGGCGCGAGCGTGTACCCGAACAACCCCAAGCTCGTGTCGAACCCGAGCTCGATCATCCCGCGCACGAGCTCGCGCACGTACCGCCCGATCCCCTCGCGATTCACGAGGGCCGGCCGATAATCGACTCCAACGCGCATGGGCCGCAGAGCCTACGCACCGAACGCCGCGTCCGCGCTCCCGATGAGGCAATCCCGCTGTTTCTCGTGAAAGCGCGTTCTCCACGGGGATGAACCCGTGTAGTGCGTCGATCGCACGACGGATGGTTGGTTCGAGGTTCGATGCCTGGAAACAACTCGTCGAGGTCCAAGACGCCGGCAAGCCCGCCGACGTCATGCGCCTGTATGCCCGAGGAACACGCGATGGGCCTTTGGTGCTACAAGAGCAGACCTGGGCTCCGGGCCTGGCGTGCATGGATCTCGGGCTCGAGGCGAGCCCCGAGCCTGTGATTCGATTGCCACACGAAGACCTGAAGCCGGCGACAACTATGATCTCTCATGCTCTCCTCGGGCTCGTGCTGGCTGGATCGGATGCGCAACCGTTCAGGTCGATAACGTACGAATCTCCGCCGGGCCCGTCGGTGATTCGGGCTTTCTATGTTGGCGACGTTACTCGTGACGGCGTTGGCGACTACCTCGTCACAGAGACAAGTACCGAGAGTCTGGATCAGAACGCAGTGACGCTGTTGTCTGGGCGAGATGGTTCGTTTGTCCGAGTTCACCGTGGAGAGGCTCTTGAACAGCTAGGCGAGATGGCCTGTGGACTGCCAGATATCAATGACGATGGGTGTGACGACTACGTGATCGCATCTACCGGTTACGCGACCTCGCCACCAACTGGTCACGTCGCGGGCAAGATTGCAATCGTATGCGGCGCAACGGGCAGGGAGTTGCACTCGGTCGTTGGCCTTGATGAACCATACAGGCGACTAGGCAGGCGCGTGCTCACAGCAGAGCCATGCCACAAAGACTCGGTGCGACGTCTGATCAGCTTGGATCGGACTGGGTGGGTCATGTCAATTAGTGTCATGGCTACCGCGGTCGCCTCCCGGCCAACACTGCTTCATAACCGCTCCGCATTTGACGTGGTGAGTATTCGCGATACGGATGGCGACGGCCATTCCGAGGTTGCCATGGTATCGCACCAGGGCAGCTTTCTTTGGATAGTAAGGGAAGACTCGGGAGCCCTCATCAGAACCATTACCGGCTTTCCTGAGTTCGAGTACATGGAGTACGTGTCCGGCATCGGAGACGTGGACTCGGATGGTCTCGAGGACTTGGTGATTACAACGTCGCTCGACAAATGCCTGATCGCGCGCTCGGGCGCTTCCTACAAGAACCCACTCATCGTCGACTGTGGAGATCAGATTTTTTCTCGCCCCATAGTTGGCGACTGCGATGGCGATGGTCGTCCGGAAGTGGCGCTACTTCTGGGCGATAGCGATTACCGCAAGCGAATCGCTACTTTCAGCGTCGAAAAAGTACCTGAAGTTACGACATACACATACTTGTCCAACTGTATCGCCTTAGCGCTCGTAGACGACGCCGATCAAGACGGAACGAGCGACCTCATGGCCGCCGTGAGGTCTGACGAACGAGTATGTACCATCTCGCTCTATTCAGGCGTGAAACAGGACTGAGCAGCGCCTGGAGCCCGCGCGTGTGAGAGGCGTCGGCCGGGTGGTGTGCGTCCCCGTCCGCACTGCTCCTTCCATGGCGGTGCTGCGTTGCGTACGGTTGGTGTTGGTTGGCTATCGGATCGTGCTGCAGAACGCGGCGAGGGCCGCGTAGCATTCCGGGCAGCGCTCCCGTTCGAGCGCACTCCAAGCGAACGCAAATGAAGCTCGACGAATCCCATGCGCTGAATCGGTTGGTGCTGGAGCGCCTCGGTGATCCGAAACGGGTGCGTTTCGATCCCCGTCCGATCGCGTCGCCGCGCGAGCATCCGGATCCCTATCAGGAGGCCGGTAGTCATCCCGACGTCGTCGAGCGTGTGTGGGACGTCCTCGGGGCGTCGCTGCCGAAGAACGGTCGTGCGCTCGTCTACGGCGCGCCGGCGCTCGTGCATCCCTTGGGCGTCGTGATGGCTCTGGCGTACGGAACCCAGTACGCGCTCCGCATCCCCGAAGCATCGCTCGCGTGGGCCGCGAAGGCGGGTTGCAAGACGGAGCAGACGTGGACGGGAGGGGGGATGACGAACATCGAGGACGAGCTGGGCCGAGGCTGGGTGTTCGGTGCGTGGCTCGAGCAGGAGAAGGCGTGGCTCGCGCAGACGTACGCGGACCTCGGGTGACGCGCGGTGCGGACGTGGCGCGCACCTACGGGAAGATCCAGGCACGTCGCGATCTACTGACTGACGGGGACGATCGGTTCGTCGACGCGGCGCTACTTCGACGTGAGACACGATCCGCCGCCGCCGCTCGCGCTGGGGAGCCGCATCCCCATGCCGGCCGGCATCGGTAGCGCTCTTCCTGCGCAGGCCCTTCGCTTGGCGCAGCGCGTACTCAGCGCGAACTCAAATGGCCGTGTTCCCGTCGCATTCCGATGTTTGGTCCGCCGAGCCCAGACGCGCGAGCCGGTCCGCGAGCGAGGCCTCGCTTCGGCCGCTAACATGCTCCGGCGCGCTTCACTCGGGACGAATCCCCATGCCGACCAGCCACGCCGCCCTCGACGCGATCTCCCCCGTTCCCATCGGCCCGCAGCGCGCTCCGCGCGGCAGCGAGCGCACGTGCAAGACCTGGGCGGCGGAGGCCGCGCTGCGCTTGCTCATGAACAACCTCGACCCGGAGGTGGCCGAGGATCCCGCGAACCTGGTCGTGTACGGCGGCAGTGGCAAGGCGGCGCGCGATTGGGATTGCTTCCGCGCCATCGTGGCGACGCTGCGGCGGCTCGAGCCCGACGAGACGCTGCTCGTTCAGTCGGGCAAGCCCGTGGGCGTGTTCCGCACGCACGCGCGCGCGCCGCGCGTGCTCATCGCGAACTCGAACCTGGTCGGCAAGTGGGCGACCTGGGAGCACTTCCGCCACCTCGAGGCCGAGGGGAAGATCATGTTCGGCCAGATGACGGCCGGGAGCTGGATCTACATCGGCACGCAGGGGATCCTGCAGGGCACCTACGAGACCTTCGCGGCGTCGGCGAAGAAGAACTTCGGCGGCAGTTTGCGCGGGAAGCTCGTCGTGTCCGGCGGCCTGGGCGGCATGGGCGGCGCGCAGCCGCTCGCCGCGACGATGAACGAGGGCACGTTCCTCGGCGCCGACGTGGACCGCAAGCGCATCGAGAAGCGGCTCGAAACGGGCTACTGCGACGTTCTGCTGGACGACACCGACCGCGCCATCGATCAGGCGCTCGTCTGGCGCGACGACGGCGTCGCGAAGTCGATCGGCGTGGTGGCGAACGCGGTCGACTTGCTCGAGCGCATGCTCGCGCGCGGCGTGACGCCCGACGTGCTCACGGACCAGACGAGCGCGCACGACCCGCTCGGCGGCTATGTGCCGAACGGGATGGCCTTCGAGGCGGCGCTCGCGCTGCGCACGAGCGATCCGGCGCGCTACGAGCGCGAGTCCTTCCGCACGATGATCGACCACGTGAAGGCCATGAACCTGCTCCAGGAGCGCGGCGCCGACACGTTCGACTACGGCAACAACCTGCGCGGCCACGCGCATCAAGCCGGCTACGAGCACGCCTTCGAGTTCGAGGGCTTCGTGCCGAAGTACGTGCGACCGCTGTTCTGCGAGGGGAAGGGACCCTTCCGCTGGGTGGCGCTGTCGGGCGACCCGGCGGACATCGCCGTCACGGATCGCATCATCGCGAAGCTCTTCCCGGAGGACGACGCGCTCCTGCGCTGGATCCGGCTGGCGGGCGAGCGCGTGCACTTCCAAGGTCTGCCCGCCCGCATCTGCTGGCTCGGTTACGGCGAGCGCGCGAAGGCCGGCCTCGCGTTCAACGAAGCCGTGCGCACGGGCGAGATCCAAGCCCCGCTCGCCATCGGGCGCGACCACCTCGACTGCGGCTCCGTCGCGTCGCCCAACCGCGAGACCGAGGGCATGGCGGACGGCACCGACGCCGTCGCCGATTGGCCGCTCTTGAACCTGATGCTCAACACCGCGAGCGGCGCGTCGTGGGTCTCGTTCCACCACGGCGGCGGCGTCGGCATCGGCTACAGCCTGCACGCCGGCCAGGTCACCGTCGCCGACGGCACGCCCGAGGCCGCGCTCGCGATCGAGCGCGTGCTCACGAACGACCCCGGCACCGGCGTCATGCGCCACGCCGACGCCGGCTACGCCGACGCGCTGCGCTGCGCGCGCGAGCGCGGCATCGACCTGCCGATGGCGTGAGGCGCTCGCTCGCCGTGCGCATCAGGGCAAACCGCGCGGTGTTCGGGGTGCGATCCGATGCAGGCGAGCTTCCCCGATAGAGTGTGGGGACGCGTTCGTCGCCACGGAGGCGCGACGCCGTTCGGGAGAACGATCTTGGTCTGGACGTTTGGAAGGTCGATGGCCTGCGCGGGTCTCTTGGTCGCCTGCGCCGAAGACCCGGCGACGCCGGCACCTCTTGCGAGCTCCGACTTGGAAGGTGAGCTGGTCGTTCAGGTTCGCGATCTCGAGTTGGAGTCGCCCGAACCGCGCGTCCAGGCACACTCGGGCTCCTGCGCCGGAGCGGGGCCGTCGGGAGCTGGGACGACGAGAGCCGTGGGTATGTGCAGCCCCGAAGAGACGTACACCATGTTCCTGCGGCGCTCCGCCGATTTCGACACGATCGTGATCACTCCCGCCGAGGGCGAAGGATCGTTCTGCGAGGGCGTCGAGATCGAGCTCGAGCTCCGGCGGAACGGCGAGACCGGAGGTCTCACGGCGTCGGGGAGGATCGGGAGCTGCTTCTTCTCCGGGATGGACTTCTGGCTCGAATCCGACGTGGTCCGGGGGTCGCTGTCCCTGAGCAGAGATCGGTGGGTCGCCGGAGACAGGCTCGACATCCAGTTCGACCTCTCCACGACCTTGGACGGATTGGAGAAGGTCCCGATCACCGTCCAAGGTCAGGGATCCTGCGCTGTCCGGTGAAACCGAGCACGGGTTGCTCGACCGTACATTTCGGCGGCGATGTTCCGCCGTGGAACTGCGCCATGAAGTCGCGCCAGTCGCCAGAGAGCCTGGACGTGACGGCGGATCGCCTACTCGAAAACACGACGCGGATGTCACCCGCGCCGCTGGTGCTGGCGCAGTGTCGTCCAGGACGCGCTCGGTCGAGCTACCGCGCTCCGCCGCCGAACAGGGCGCGGCGCGCCTTCATGACGCCGCGGGCGATTCGGTAGGGGAGCTTCGTGTTGTACTCCCGGATCAGCACTTCCTTCTTGCGGTTGTCCTCCTGGACCAGGGTGCTCTCGTCGCGGATCTTGCGCACCGTATCCCGCAGGACGGACACGGTGTCCTCGAGCACCCGCACGCGCAGCTTCAGGGCTTCGGGGTCGTCGTTCGCCGGCTCGACGACCGTT
This sequence comes from uncultured Planctomycetaceae bacterium, assembly GCA_964413535.1. Taxonomy (GTDB): domain Bacteria; phylum Planctomycetota; class UBA1135; order UBA1135; genus CAYPTB01. The sequence goes on from CAYPTB010000007.1 coordinate 96,706, forward strand.
GGCGTGCGCGCACCGTCGACCCACGGGGGCAGTGGGCGTTCGTAGCTCCACAGGTGCGGATAGTCGTCGGCGTGGAATTCGCGGCCCTGGTAGCGCGGCGTGACGAAGCGGCCGCTCGTGATGTCGATCGCCTCGCGCACGGTGATCTTCCCCGCGTACGGCTCCGAGCCCATCGGGAAGTAGTACATGCAATCGTCGAAGTAGTAGTGCGTGGCCTGTGAGTGGCGCGTGCGCTTCGGGTCGCGGATGGGCGAGCCGCCGTGGAAGGCGTTCGCGGCCCAGATCACGGCTTGGCCCTTCTTCAGGTGGAGCTCCTCGCGCGGGAAGCCGTGCGCTTCGAGGATCGCCCCGACGCGCTTCTCGTACTCGTCGTACGCCGCCGGCGTCGCATCGAGCCCGAGGTCGGTCATGCCGTAGTCGGGCAGGCGATGGCTCCCGGGATGGATGAAGAGCGGACCGTTGTTCCCGTCGACGTCCTCGAACGCCACCCACACGCCGCACATGAAGTAGCGCGGCACGCAGTGGAAGTGGATCGTGTCGCTGTGCGCCGCCTGCTGCGTCCCGTGGTCGAAGTTGAGCGTCTGGAACGGGAACGGCCGGCGTCCATAGAGGAGACGCAGCGTGTCGAGCACCTTCGGCGCGCTCGCGACCGCCCGCACCGCGGGACAGAAGTACCACGCTTCGTCGATGCGCCGATCGACCGGTGGATATTGGGGGGCGAGGGTCTCCACCACCTCGCGCGCGAGCCGGTCGAAGTCCGGCAGGTCGAGGTCGAGGACGAGATAACCCTTCTCCGCGAAGCGGCGCACGAGCTCGCGCTCCTTCGGCGCGAGCGCGGGGAGCGAGCTCTCGAGGAGCGGCGACTCGGCGAAGGGGATGGCCAGGGTGGGAGAGGCTTCGGCGGGTGTCATGGGGAAGGTGCGCGCATCGCGCGCAGCCATCCTATGCCAGGGAACGCCTTCCTGCGGGAAGGGACGGCCGATGCCTTGCCCGCCGCCGGGCTCCGGCGCGGGGTCGAAGTCCGGTCGAGCGAATCTCTCGCTCGCGGCAGGTTCGGCGCGCTACCCGACGCCGGATTCTCCGAGTTCGGCTCGCGCTGCAGCTCAGTCCTCGCCCGGCGGCGTGCGCAGGAGCGCGGCGGCCTCGGGGTCCGCGGCGCAGCGCTCCCAGGTCACCACGAACTCGCCCAGGAGCGAGCTCGCATAGCGCGCGCTCGTGCGGAAGGGGAAGGTCATCCCCTCCACGTCGCGGAAATCGGCGTACGCGATCTCGACGCCCACGATCCCGAAGCCCGGGATCAGCTCGAACGCATCCTGTCCGACGACGCGCAGGCTCTGCTCCTCGACGAGGAACGTCGAGCCCGATGCCTCGGTCGGCGTGGCGCGAACGAGCAGCACGCGTCCGGCCTCGCCGTCGATGGCGCGCAGCACCTCGAGCGCGCCGTACGCGCGGCTCCAGCCGCCGAAGACCACGCGCGGATGAGACAGCCGCTCCCCCTCGCCGCCGATGCCGGTCAGCTCTTCGAACGGTGAACCGCCCGTCGACTTCCACGTGCGTTCCGAGTCGGTGACGACGACGACAGGCTCGCCGCCGAGCTCGTACTCGAGGCGCGAGCGCGCGCCGTCGAACACGTGCACGATCGGGCCCGTTCGCCCGCTGCCTTTCAGCTCGAGCGTGCCTTCGCAGCGCATCGGCCCGAGCTCGGCCAAACGCTCCAGCCGATCGAGGCCATGCGCCTCGCGCACCCCCGCCTCGAGCTCGGAGGCGGAAGGGAGCTTTGGATCGGGGCGGTGGCGCTCCTCGCGCTCGGTGCGGCTCCCCGAAGCGAGCAAGAAGGCTTCGGCCGGCCCGTTCACACCGGCTGACTCGCCCACGAACGTGAAGCGCGGCGACGACAGACCTTCGGGATGGAATCCGCGCGGGCTCCCGTCGGAGACGAGCATCAATCGGAACCGACCCGGCCGCTCGACGGCGAGTCGATCGCCCTCGCGCTCGACGACGTAGTAGGCGCGCGCGACGTCCTCGTCCCAGTAGAGCCCTTCGAGCGCGTCGAGGGCGGAGCCCTTCGTGCGCTCGGCGCGCTCCATGCGGAAGCCCTCCACGTCGCCGCGCAGGAAGAGCGCATCGAGCGCGGACTCGAGCTCGAGTCCCGCGAGCGCTCCGCGCGACTGCGTGAAGAAGAGCACGATGAGGTCGCGCTCGGGGAAGGCCCAGGCGTGCGTTCCGTCGGAGCCGCCGTGGCCGAAGACGACGGGCATGGGCTCGGCGCTCTCCGCGCGGTGCCAGAGCATCCACTGCTGGCCATAGGTCGCCGTGAGGCCGCGGAAGTTCGATTGGGACGCGGGCGAGACGCCGAATGGTCGTCCGGGCGACAGCGCGCGCTCGACGGCTTCCTCGGAGAGCAGACGCGCGTCGCCGGCGCGCCCGCGGTCGAGCCACAGCGCGAGGAAGCGCGCGTAGTCCGAGGTCGTGCAGTAGAGGCTCTGGGAGGTGAGGAAGATCGGGAAGAGGGGATCGTCGTCGCGGCTCCAATGACGCGTCCACGCTGCCGGCCCGCCGGAGTACGCGCTCGGAACGCGGCGTGTGCGAGCGTCGGTCGGATCGAGCACGGGGATCGAGTCGCGCATGCAAAGCGGCGCGAAGATCCGCTCGGCCATGAAGTCCTCGACCTGCGTCTTCGCGATCGAGGCTGCGATCGCTCCGAGCGTGTCGCTGCCCGCGTCGCTGTACTGGAAGCGTTCGCCGGGCGGGAAGGAGAGCGCCGCGGCCGCGGCATCCGCCGCCACGTCGGCGAGCGATCCATAGTCGTCGAGCGAACGCGAGAGCGCGGTGAGCGGCAGGCCGCTCGTGTGCGTGAGCAGGTGTCGGATCGTGATCGCGCGCGTTCCCGGACGGTCGAAGGCTTCGAGCGTGTCGGCCGCAGGAGCGTCCAGGTCGAGCCGCCCCTCGTCGACGAGCATCTGGATCAGGGTTCCGACGAAAGCCTTCGTCATCGAGCGCACGCAGAAGATCGAGCCCGTCTCGAGCGGCCGCTCCTCTTCGCGGTCCGCCCAGCCGAAGGCGCGGTGCAGGACCGTCTCGCGGCCGGCGATGACGTGCAGCTCGGCGCCCACGACCGCGTCCGCGGCGACCAGCCGCTCGACTTCCTCTGCGAGCAGCTCGAGGGCCTGTGGATCGATGCCGTGCCGCGCCGGATCGCCGGCGGGAAACGGATCGTCGCCCGCCGCGAGAGCGAGCGGGGAGACGAGCAGTAGGTGAGCCAGAGGAGAAGCGAGGACGTGCATGTCGGCTCCTTTCAAACGAGATCGCAGCGCGCGAAGAAACGCCGGAGGCCTTCGCGCAGGGCGAGCTCGAGCGCCGCGAACGCTGCGCAGAGCACGAGCAGCAGGACCGGCAGGGATACGTACCCCTCGGCCTCGGACCACACCGTCTGCAACGACCACCCGACGAGGAACACCGCCGTCAGGAGCCCGAGGCCGATGGCCCCCCGCACCAGGCCCGAGAGTCTGCGTGCGCGCGGCTCGAGCACGCGGTGGCGGACGTATTGGACGAGCGGCAGTCCGAGCAGCGCCAGCAGGCAAGCGCGCGCCCACCACGGAATCGCGTGCGCCGGTCGCTCGAAGTCGCCGAGCCAGCGCACGAGCTCCGCCTGCGCACCGAGCACGAGCGCGAGCGCCGCCGTGGCGACGAGCGCGTGCAAGCCCGCCGACCGGAAGAGAACCCGCGCGCGAGCCTCGCGCGTCAGCGGATACAGCACGCCCGAGCGCAAGGTGACGCCCGCGCACAAGGTCTGCGCGACGAGGGCCGCGGAGGCGACGAGGAAGACCATCACGTAGGGGGGTCCATTCGCCTGACCCGCGGGCGGCGCGTCGGGATGGAAGAGCGCGTGGTAGAGGTACTCGAGCCCGCGCTGCGGCGAGCCTTCGATCTCGAAGCCGTCCTGGTAGGCGACGAGTGCGATGGCGAGCGCCGCCGCGAGCGCGAAGACGAGCGCCTGCGCTGCTAGCCCGAAGGTCGCCCGGCCGACCGACTCGTGGACGGTGGCGCGCACCCAACCCGCGAGCGTCTGGATGCGCGCCGGTCGCCAGAGCCTCTCGGCTCCGCGCCCGCGCGGACGGGGCGCGCGCGCGAACGGAACGATGGGCGCGTAGTCGCCGCCGAGCTCGGACGTGGCGATTCGAACGCGAACGCGGTGGCGAGCGGCGCTCGAGAGCAAGAGGAGCGGAAGGGGGGACGAGGCCCCGGCAACGACGGCAGCGACGAGTGCGTGCTGCGAGGCGAGCTCCACGAGCTCGCGCGCTCCGAAGACGGCCGCGGCGAAGCCGAGGGCGACGGGGACCCAGGCGCGCGGCGCGCCCACGTAGTCGAAGAGACTCGTGCCGACCGTGAAGGCGAGCCACCCGAGGGCGAGGCCCGCCAGAGGTCCGACGTCGGAGCCCAGCGCGCGCGCGAGACCGAACCCTCCGATCGAAGCGACGGCCCCCACCGCGCACAGCGGCGCGAGGACCGAGCGCCTCACGCCCGGGAGCGTCCAGGAGGCGTGCGCGACGAGGAGTCCGCGCAGCATGCCACCGCCGATCGCCCCCATCCCGGCCGGCAGGAGGAGCAGGAGCGAGCTGGCCAGGAGATCCAACGTGAACGCCGGAGTCCGGGCGCCGAGGTCCGCGCCGCTACGAGCGAACCACTCGATGTGCGCGGCGAGCCCCCCCGAGAGGAAGGCGAAGAAGACGCAACCGCCGAAGACGATCAACAGGTCGCCGATCACGACGCCCGGCCTCCAAGCCAGGCGGAAGAAGGCCCCTATGCCTTTCATCGCGGGCGCTCCGCGAGCAGGAGCGGGAAGATCCGCTCCAGGTTGAGGGGGTGCACCTCCACCTCGGCGTGCCAGCGCGCGGCGAACGCGGCGCGATGCTCGTCGGCAGCGCACACCGCCAGCCGCGCCTGGTGGGACTCGACTTCCTGCTCGAGGATCCAGGATTCCGCGAAGCGCGCGGGCAGGCTCCCGTTGCGCGAGGTCACGCGCCATTCGGCGTAGGTTTCCTTCAGCACGTCGAGCTCGGCGTCGGCCACGACCTGTCCGGCGTCGAGACAGACGACGCGATCGACGACGCGCTCGATGTCGCGCAAGACGTGCGAGGAGACGACGATGGTCGTGTCGCCCTCGCGCACGAGCTCGAGGAGGAGCGCGAGCAGAGCCTCGCGCGCGAGCGGGTCGAGCGCGCTCACCGGCTCGTCGAGGAGCAGCAGGCGTGGGCGGTGGCAGACGGCCAGCACGAGCGCGAGCTTCTGCTGGTTCCCCGGCGACATCGTCGCGATGCGCGCGCGCTCGTCGAGCTCGAGCTCGCCGAGGAGCCTGCGCTCGAGCTTGCTGTCCCACGACGCGTAGAAGGACGCCACGTAGCGCAGGTGCTGCCGCACGCGCATCCACGCCAGGAAGCGATTCTCCTGGTGGACCATGCCGATCCGGCCGAGCTCGTTCGGTCCGAGCTCGGCGACGGGCCGTCCGAGCGTCGTGCAGGTACCACCGTCGGGCAGGAGCAACCCCACGACGGTGTGCAAGAGCGTCGTCTTGCCGCTGCCGTTGCGTCCGACGAGCCCGATCACGGACCCGGCGGGCGCGCCGAGCGTGACGTCGTCCAGAGCGACCCTGTCGTCGAAGCGCCGGGTGACGTCTTTCAACTCGAACGCGTGGCTCATGTCTCGTCTCCTGTGGGGGAGTTCACCTGGTCGTCGAGCAGCGCGGCGAAGACCGCGAGCGCCGCGTCGCGCTCGAGTCCGAGCTGCCGCGCCGCGACGACCGCGGGTCGGAGCTCGTTCGCGAGCTGCAGGGCGCGATCCTCGGAGACGTCACTCGCGCTGCGCTCGCGCACGACGAGCGTCTGCCCGGGACGCCGCTCGACCACGCCGTCGCGCTCGAGCAGCGCATAGGCCTTGCTCACGGTCATGGGATTGAGCGCGAGCCGCGCGGACAGCGCGCGCGTGGACGGCAGCTCGTCGCCCGCGCGCAGCAACCCGCCGGCGACCAGGCGCTGGACCTGATCCAGGATCTGGCGGTAGGCGGGGATCCCGCTGTGGCGGTCGACTTCGATCAGCATGACGGCTCGCCGAACATGTGTATTAGTATATATATACACTGAACAACACGTCGAGCCATTCCAGCGTGCCCGCCGCAAACCGGGCGAGGCCAAAGGCTTCAGGCATCGCGAGCGCGCGAGAGGGGCCGGCTCGAGCGCGTCTTGGGGGAGGACCGAGCCCGGGGAGCGTGCTCCAATGTCGCCCTGCCGCCCCGCTCGCGATGACCCAGGCTGCCACCCTTCCCGACACGCTCGAGATCGCCTGCTCGAACTGCGGCGCGACGCTCGTGCTCGAGCCGCACCTGCGCACGGCGGAGTGTCCGTACTGCGCGTCGACGTCGATCGTCGAGCGGCCGAGCTCGGCCGGGCGCATCGAGCCCGCCTTCGCGCTCGGCTTCGCCGTCGACCGCGAGCGTGCGTCGCACCTGTGCGCGCGCTGGATCGGAAAGCGGCGGAGGTTCGCGCGCAAGGGCTTCGAGCGGGCGGTGCCCGAGCGCGGGCGCGGCTTGTACATGCCGGCCTGGCTCTTCGGCGCCGCGGCGCACGCCGACTACACGTGCGAGATCGGCGAGGACTACACGGAGACCTACACGACGACGGATTCGAAGGGACGCAGGGTCACGCGCACGCGCACGAAGACCGAGTGGCGCGCGCTGTCGGGGACGCGCTCCACCTGGATGCAGGACGTGCTCGTGACGGCGTCGAAGGGCATCGCGAACGAGATGCTCGAGCGCGTGGAGCCCTTCGACCTGCGCTCGCTGCGCCGCTACTCGCCGGCCCTGCTTTCGGGCTGGATCGCGGAGGAGGCGTCGCTCTCTGCGTCCGAGTGCCGGGAAGTTGCGCGGGCCGAGTGCACGGCATCGCTCGAGCGCGAGCTCGCGCGCTTCCTGCCCGGCGACAGCCACCGCGGGCTGCGCATCCACACGCGCTTCGAGGAGGAGACGAGCGAACTCGTGCTGCTGCCGGTGTGGGTGTTCGCCGTGCGCAACGCTCAGGACGAGCAGACGCTCCAGATCCTCGTCAACGGACAAACGGGCGAGGTCGGAGGCGACGTGCCGCGCTCGTGGAGCAAGATCGCGCTTGTCGTCGTCGCCGTGCTCGCCGCGGCGTTCCTGGTCTTCGCCGTCGTCGCCGCGCTCGTCACGGGCACCGGGCTCTTCGCCTTCCTGCGTTGATGGTCGCCGCGATCGGAACGTGCGAGCGCTGCGCGAGCCCCCTCGAGCGCGGAGACCTGCGCTGCGCGATCTGCGGCAACGCGGCTCGCGCCCTCGCACAGCGCCGCGAGCACCTGCAGGCATCGATCCTGCGCTGTCGTGGCTGCGGCGCGGCCGTCGAGTACGACGCGAACGTGGGCGCGCCGCGCTGCGCGTTCTGCGACGCGAAGATGGAGCTCGAGACGCTCGAGGATCCACCCGAGCAGACCGAGCTCTTCCTGCCTTTCACGATCGGGCGCGAGGAAGCGTCGAGCGCGGTGAAGGCATGGCTCGGCAAGCGCGGCTGGTTCCGGCCGAGCGACTTGCGCGAGAAGGCGCGCATCCAGGACGTCCGGCCGCTGTGGTGGGTCGGGTGGGCATTCGACGCCGACGCGCTCGTGTCGTGGACCGCGGACTCCGACGCGGGCTCGGGCCGCTCGAGCTGGGCGCCGCACGCCGGTCAGGTGCGGCTCACCTTCGACGACATCGTCGTGTCGGCGTCGCGCGGCCTCACGGAAGCGGAGACCGCCACGCTCGCGCCGCGCTGCGCGCTCGCGAGCGCGCTGCCGCAGGTCGAGCCGCCCGAAGGCGCGACGCTCGAGCAATTCGACGTCCCGCGCTCCCAAGCACGCGCGCGCGTCGCGAGCGCGATCGAGCGCACGGCCGCGGAGGTCGTCGAGCGCTCGCACGTCCCCGGTCGCCGCTTCCGCAAGGTGCGAGTCGCGCCGCTCCTGCGCGCGCTCGTGACACGCCGCTACGCTTTCCCGGCCTGGGTGATGGCCTATCGCTACGACGAGAAGGTCTACCGCGCCGTCGTCTGCGGCCAGGACGCCGACTGCGTGGTGGGCAAGGCCCCGTACTCGCTCGCGCGCATCCTGCTGGCGCTCTTCGGCGTGCTGGGCGCGATCGCGATCGTCGTCGCAGTCGTCGCGCTCGCGTCGAGCTAGAGCCACGCGGACGGACGACGGGACCGCCTGGAGAGCTCAGAGCCCTTCACGTCTACGACCGCAAATCGCCGATCGGCAAAGTGAGCTGCGCTTTACTTCGCCTGCGCGGCGGGGGCTTGGCCGACGTGCGGAAACGACTCGAGCACGCTCGTGATCGCCGCGCGGACGCGTTCGGCCTGACCTTCCTTGTCGCGGGAAGTCCGCGCAGTGGCCCAGCCGACCCACACCATGTCGCGGCTCTTCACCTCGTAGACCTCCACCACCAGCGTGCCTTCTTCGTACTGGTCGACGGTGACGTTCGAGCCCCCGTACACGTGGGCTGGATAGCTTCCGTGCCAGCCACGGGTCGTGTGGACGGGCGTGAAGCCCCAATCCGTGACCTCGGTCTTCGGGACGACCTGGCCGTGCACGTACACGCCGATGTCGGCCTGCTTCGCGTCGGTCGTCGCGGTGTAGCCCTTGGCGGTGAGCGAAGTCGCGACCGCGTCCTCGATCGCAGAGCCGAGCCGCAGCATCACGCCGGGATCGGCCCCCGGGATGGTCTTGGGCAACGGCAGGATCGCGAACGTCTTGTAGCCGGCGAACGAAGCCGTCTCGTCGAATTCGGTCTCGACCCTGGGCGAGGTCGCGCAACCAACGAGCACGAGCACGGAGACGAGGGAGGAGGTCGTTGCTGATTTCATACGCGGGGAAGGCGGCTGGCAGGGGTTCGCGTGTGTCGGCGGAAGACCGCGATGGGGCGGGAATCGACGAGCCGACCCGCGCCTCGCGACACGCCGATGGTAGCGAAGGGGACCTGCGGCGAGCGACTGACTCCGCTCGCGTCGCTCCTCCGGGTCGCGAGCGAAGGTCGCGCGCTACGCATGCGCCGGAATGCGAAGCGGGCGGAGCCCGGAGGACTCCGCCCGCTCTAGTCGATCGGCGACGTTCAGCTCTTGGGCTGCCTGGTCGTCCAGTACACGTCGGCGAGCTTGAGGGGCTTGTCCGACAGCTTCGAGCTGATCTCGTTCAGCTTGGTCCAGTTCGGGGCGGTCCTCGCGAACAGCACGCGGATCTCCTTGGAGTCCGCCTCGTACCGAGCGGTGACGTCCTCGTTGCCGGCGCTGCGGATGGCCTTGTCCAAGCGCGTGGCGTCGTCGGCGCCCGCACCGCCGGTGAAGATGACGCTCGCCGGCGAGGCCAGGACCAGCTTGTCGCGCTGGACCTCGACCGCGCCCTTCTTCAGGTGGGTCTCGATGGTCGAGAGCCGCGTGTAGGCGCCGGGCGACAGCGTCAGTGTGACGGCCTGCCGCTCCGCCGAGGCCTTGACGTCCGTGAAGGCGGGCGACTTCCTCTCCTGGCGCTTCGACTTGCACGCCTTGCACTCACCGTCCGACAGGCGCGAGTCCGAGCACTTGGGGCAAACCCACTCGAGGAAGGTGAGCGTCTCGAGCGACGCGATCGTCGCTTCCGTGTTCTCCTTGGTGAGCCCGGTGACCGGCAGCGTGATCTCGACGTTGCGCAGAGTCACGGCGGCGGCTTCGCGCGGCGTGGCGTCCTGCGTTCCTTCTTGGGCGAACACCTGCGGTCCCATGGCGACTGCGGCAAACACCGTCGCCAACACACTCTTGTTCCATGAAATCATTTTCATCCGATCGTCCGGCGTCACCATGACGCCGCCTCCTGGTTCGTGGGGTGCACTACGTGGTCCCCTGAGCAGCAGCATACGGATGCGACCGCCGCAAGATAGCTGGCGAAATGCATTGGACGACGAGAACTAGGTCCTGCTTCTGGCGCCGGATTTCGAGGTCGACGTTTCCCGCTCGTCGAAGAGCACTTCGATCCAGTCTCGGCACTTTCCTCTTTCGAGCGAGTCCGTACGGGCCATCGGTGGAACTCGGTACTCGCGCCCCTCGCGGCGTCGCGACGCGACCGCGTTTCGCCGCTCCGCTCGCCTCTGCGATCACCACCCAACATCGAGAAGGCAGCGCGTTTGCGCCTGCGGTAACCCGGCGAAGCGCTCCTTGCACGCGGGAGGGAAACGGAACGGGATCGCTCGAGGAGCTCATCCACGAGAACTTTGGAGGGGTTAGGCGCTTGGGGGAGGCAGACCGGCGCCCGCCCGCACGAGCCCTTGTCGCTGCGCGGGGGCCCTCCCTACAGTGTCGATCCGAATCCCGCCCACCACCCACGCGAAACAACGAAGGAACGCGCCATGCCGATCGACACCGGAACCGTCGCTCCCGACTTCACGCTCAAGAACCAGGACGAGAAGGAGTGGAAGCTCTCCGCTCAGAAGGGGAAGAACGTCGTCCTGCTCTGGTACCCGCTCGACTGGAGCCCGACCTGCGAGAAGGAGAACTGCAAGATCTCGCAGGAGCCGGTGATCGACGCCCCCAACACCGTCGTCGTCGGGATCAGCCGCGACTCGACCTGGTCGCACAAGGCGTGGAAGTCGGCGAAGGGCATCAAGCACGACCTGCTGGCGGATCCCATGCTGCAGGTCACGAAGTCCTACGGTCTCGTGCACCCGTCGGTGCCGTTCATCAGCCACCGCGCGACGGTGATCGTCGACAAGAACGGCAAGGTCGCCTTCTGCCAGGTGCAGGAGAAGACGTCGGAGGAGCGCAACTTCTCCGAGCTCCAGACGGCGCTGAAGAAGCTCGGGTGATTCCACGCGCGCACGGGCGCCCGCCGGGTGCCCGTGCGAGAATCGAGCGCTCAACCATGATCCGATTCCTCTCCGCGATCGCGTCGACGGTCTTCTTCCTCGCCGCATGTCACGGCCACGCCTGCGACCTGAGGTCTGGCGTAGCGCGTCCCGAGGAGAGCGTCGCCGCGAGGACGCTCGAGGTCGGCTGTGCGACCTGCGTGTACGACATGGCGGGCGTCGAGGGTTGCTTGCTCGCCGTGAAGCTCGAGGGCGAACCCTACCTCGTCTCCGGTGTGGAGATGCCGGGCCACGAATCGGGTCTGTGCGACCACTCGCGGACGGCGAAGCTGACCGGAGAGCTCGAGGGCGAGCGCTTCGTCGCGACGACGTTCGAGCTTCCCCCCTGAGCGGCGACGGTGTCGCGCGCCTGACTCAGAACGTGTACGTGAGCGAGATCGAGCCCAGGAATCCCCCGGCGTCGACGTTCTCGGAGGGCCCCTGCGACGCCACGCCCTCGGCCTCGTCGTAGGACTCGAGGAAGCGGTACACGCCCTGTCCGCCGACGAAGAGACGCGGCGTCAGGTAGAAGCCCAGGCCGGCTCCGACCTCGAGCGTGAAGTCGTCCTCGAGCTTGCCGTCCGCCGTGGCCGCGCCGGAGAACGAGCCGTTCTCGATCTCGAGCGTCGGTGCGGAGAACCCGAGCACGACGAACGGCTGGAGGCGCTGCTCGCGGAAGTAGAACTGCTTGAAGTCGACCCCGAACGACTCGTAGGTGACGTTGAAGTCGTTCCCGAGCCAGGTCGCGTCGTGCTCGGTCCTCAGGTAGCGGAACTCGAAGGCCATCGTCTCGAAGCGGTAGCCGAAGACGACTCCCGGTCCGCTGCCGACGTCGATGTCCGGCAGGACGATCGTGTCGGCACCGCTGAGGACCTTCTGACCGTCCAGGTCCGTGTCGTTGTGCTGGGTGAAGCCGTACAGCGCGCCGAGGTACCAGCCCTGTTTCGCGCGGAAGATGCCCGCCAGCCGCGCGCGTTCGGCGGCCGTCGGTCGCTCGATCCACCAGCTTTCGTCGTCCCGGTTCGCATCCCAGCCCGGAAGCGAGTCGCGCTCCGGCTCGTGGGTTGGCCCGTAGAGGATCCATTCGAGCCAGGAGTGATCGTCGTCAGCGTCGTCCCCGTCGAAGGGAGCGACGGCCGTCGTGCCCGGAGCGGCCTCGGGCTCGGCGTGCGCCGGGGACGCAGTGGACGGCTGGACGAGCTCCGCCTCGTGTTCGTGATAGGGCGCCGAGGCCGCGCAGCTCGCCGCGCCGAGGGTCGAGAGAAGAGCGAGGACACGCGCGTGGGATTGGGGATGCATGGGATTCGGGGGCGGACCGCTCTGCCGCGGCCGTGCCGGAAGGACGGGCCCCCTTGGTGATCGCCAGGGAAGGCGTGATCGCTTGAGGGAGACCTCGACTGCCTCCGTCGCGCGCCGGCGGAGGGACCCCGTCGCGCCGTCCCGGAGGCGGGAGCGCCCGTTCCGCGCGGCCGCGGGCGCCCTCTTCCACTGCGGCTTTGCGGCGCGCCCCGGCCCTGGGTCGCTCGACTACCTGATGAGGGGGAGAGCGCGCCTCCTCGCCGCCTGGGTGATCCGTCCGGGTCGCGGGCGGGGGTCGGGGCGCGGTAGGCACCTGGCGCAGCCCATTGTGGCTGCCTATCGTGCGCCGCCCGCGCGAACGCGATGTCGCCAACGCTCCGCACGCTCACTTTCTTCGCCCTTGCGCTCGCGTGCGTCGGCTGCCGCCAACCGCGGCGCGTCCGAGAGCCCATTCGGACGACCCGCGAGTACGCGGCGCTCGGGGTGTCGTACGCCTTCCGCACCGGAAAGGTCGTCGATCCCGTCGAGGAGGGTTTGGCCTATCACGTCGACGGGGGCTACGTCCTCTTCGACGGAGTAAAGCGGCGCCTCTTCGGCTGGGAGCGGGCGCGAGCGAGCGTCGAGCTCGGCATCTCCTTCTCGCGTTTCGATCTCGATCCGCCCGTGACGGACGAGGTGGAAGCCGACGTGTACCGCCTCTCCCTCGGCGGACGGCTCGAGTGGGACCTCGAGCAGCCGCTGCTCACGCCCTATCTCCGCGCCGGGATCTATGGACGGACGCATCGCGATCAGGAGCTCGATCTGCCCGACTACGACCAGGACGGCCGCGGCTTGTATGCCGGCGTCGGCGTCGTCTGGTGGGCGACCGAGACCGTCGGTTTGGGCCCGTTCGCGACGTTCACGCGCGACGTGAACACGAACAATCTGCGCGAGACGTTCGTCGGGATCACCATGCTCATTCGATCGGAGGGGCGCCTGCGCTGACGAAGCCCGGCGCGGCGCGCCGTCGCGCGGCGCACTCCGTGGATAGAATTTCGCGCGCCCTCGAGCGGCCGGGACGGCCCGGCGAGCGGGGGCCGCGACCATGATGCACCGTCCGTGGGCACGGCTGTCCGTCCTGTTCTTCCTCGCCGCCGCCGCGGCGCGCGCGGGGGCGCAGGAACCGAGGGCGGACGCCCGGTCCGTCGTGCGCGTCGCGATCGTGGCCGACGGGCCGGTGGGGGACCTGCCGCTGGGCGTCGAAGTGGTCGAACACGAGCTCCGGGGCCTCGCGCGGGCGACCTTCGACGTCCAGTTCCCGAGCGAGCTGCGCTTCGTCGGCGACTGGACCGTCTCGGGCGTGCGCGCCACGCTCGACGGCGTGTACGCGCGCTCCGACGTCGATCTCGTGATCGCCTTCGGCTTCGTGGGCTCGAACGACGTGTGCCACCGGAAGACGCTGGCGAAACCGACGATCGCCCTGCGCGTGGTCGACGCCAAGCTGCAGGAGATTCCCTTTGCCGGACCGGGCAGCGGCGTGAAGAACTTGAACTACCTCGCGGCGCCCCTGAACCTCGAACGCGACGTCGATGCCTTCCGCGAGGTCGCACCGTTCGCGCGCGCGGTCGTCCTGCTTCCCGCGTGGATGACGGCCGCGCTGCCGGAGCTCGCGAAGAGCCTCCCGCTCGAGTTCGACCGGCTCGGCGTCATGCAGCGCTTCGTCGCGGTCGCAGGGAACGCCGCGGAGGCGCTCGCGGCGCTGCCTCAGGACACGCAGGCCGTGTTCGTCGCCCCGCTCCCGCACCTCGTTCCGGCCGCGTTCGAGGCGATCGTCGGGGGCCTGAACGCCCGCCGTCTGCCGAGCTTCTCGCTGCTCGGCGCCGAGGACGTGCGGCGCGGCCTGCTCGGAGCGAACGCACCCGAGACGGATCTCGTGCGCGTCGCCCGCCGGGCCGCGCAGAACGCGGTCGCGATCCTCTCGGGGAAGGACGCCGGCGACCTCGCGACCACCGTCGCCGGTCGCGAGCGCTTGACGATCAACATGGCGACCGCGCGCGCCATCGGCGTGTGGCCGCGCTTCGAGGTGCTGACGGAGGCCGAGCTCGTGGGCGAGCACGGTCCCTCCGGCGTGCGCGAGCTGACGCTCGGCGGCGTGATGCGCGAGGCGCTGCGCGTCGACCGCGAGCTGCTCGCGAGCGAGGCGTTCCTGCACGCGGCGATCGAGGACGTCGCGCTCGCGCGCTCGGCGCTCCGACCGGGGGTCGACCTCGCGGCCGCGTGGACGTTCCTGGACGAGGACCTGGCCGTGCTCGGCCGCGCGGAGAAGAGCCTGTCCGCGGGCGTCTTCGGCTCGTGGCCGCTGTGGTCGGAGGGCGCCTGGGCGGACTTCGACGTGTCGGGGCACCGTTTCGCGTCCCGCGAGCACGAGTACGAGACGAAGAGCCTCGACGTGGCGCTCGCCGCGGCCAGGGCCTACCTCGACGTGCTGCGCTCGCAGACGCTCGAGCGCATCGCATTGGAGGACCTCGAGCTCACGCGCTCGAACCTCGAGCTCGCGCGCATCCGGCGCGATCTCGGCGTGTCCGGCCCGGCCGAGATGCATCGCTGGGATACGAACGTCGCGACGGGTCGACAGGGCGTGCTCGACGCGCGCGCGCAGAAGAAGCTCGCCGAGCTCGAGCTCAATCGCGTGCTGCACAAACCCCTGGAAGAACCGTTCTCGACGCGCGAAGTCGGCCTCGACGATCCGCTGGTCCGCATCGACGAGCGCATCGGGCGCTACATCGACAACCCGTTCACTTTCGCCGTCTTCCGCGACTTCGAGGTCGAGCGCGGACTCGCGGCGTCGCCGGAGCTGGCGGGACTCGACGACCGGATCCGCGCCCAGGAGCGCGTGCTCCTCTCGACCGAGCGCTCGCACTGGCAGCCCGTGGTCTCGCTCGACGGAGCCCTCGTCGACGTTCTGCAGGCGGACGGCGAGGGCGCGACGATCCCGGGACCCCTCGCGCCGTTCGTCCCCGATCCGGAGCGGAGCACCTGGTCGGCGGCCGCGATCGCGCGCTTCGAGCTGTACTCCGGCGGTGCGAAGGCCGCGCGCGAGCGAGCCGCGCGACACGAGCTGATCCGGCTGCGCCTCGAGCGCGAGGCGCTGGTCGAGCGCGTCGAGCAGCGCATCCGCTCGATGCTCTTCCTCGCGAGCGCGTCGTGGGCCGGTATCCGTCTGTCGGACGACGCCGCCCGGTCCGCCGCCCAGAACCTGGAGCTCGTGACCGGTTCCTACTCGCGCGGCGTGGTCTCGATCATCGAGTTGCTCGACGCCCAGGAGGCTTCCGTCGACGCCGATCGGGCGACGGCCAAGGCCGTGTACGACTTCATCGTCGACCTGATGGAGGTGCAGCGCGCGGTCGGTCGGTTCGACGTCTTCGCCTCGCAGGCGACGCGCGAGGAGTGGCTCGAGCAGGTCGACGAGTACTTCGAGGAGCACCTCTCGAGCTTCGAGCTCGGGCACGGCGACTACGCGGCGCGCGAGAGCGGATTCCGCCGCCGATGAGCCGAGGCGCCCGTACCGCGGCCCCGGCGAATCGGCCGTGAGTCGCCTGCGCCAGGTCGAACGCGCGCCGGATTGGCGCGCCGCCTGCTGGATCGACGCCGGCGAAGCGGCCGACGCGCGCGCGTCCGCCATTCCCGCCCGCGACGTGCTCCTGCGCTTCCGCCGGACGTTCCGCGCGGACGAGCTCGACGCCGCGTGCGTGCACGTCTCCGCCGACAGCCGCTACGCCCTGTGGCTGAACGGTGAGCTCGTCGGTCGCGGTCCCGCGCGTTGGAGCGTCCGACACCGGGTGTTCGACACCTACGACGTCTCCGACCTCGTGCGCCGCGACGGACCGAACGCCTTCGCCGCCGAGGTGCTGCGCTGGGGCGACAGCGGACCGCACTTCGACGTCTCGGCGCGTCCCGCGTTCCTCCTGCAGGCGGGCGAGCTGTGCTCGGACGCGAGCTTCCGCGCGCGCGCCGTCTCGAGCTTCAATCGCGACGGACCGCCGGAGTTCCCGCGCATCGTGCACGTCGCGGGGAACTGGCTCGAGGAGCGCGACCTGCGCGACGACGAGCCGGGTTGGCGCGAGCCCGACTTCGACGACGCGGCGACCTGCTTCGACGAAGCGGTGAAGTGGAGCGCGGCGCGCGAGCTCGTCCGCGCGTCGAGCCCAGCCGCTCCCTGGCGCCTCCATCCGCGCGCGATCCCCGCGCTCCTCTTGCGCGAGCCGGAGGAGCTCCGCGCGGTCCAGCGCGGTTTCGTCCAGCCCGCGGCGCCGACTCCGCCCTTCGGCTACGCAACGATCGCGCTTCCCGAGGGCGCGCTCGACGACGGAGGGCTTCCCGACGGCGTTGCTCCCGTGGGCGCGACCGCCACCGTGTCGCAGCCGCCCGTGCGCATGTGCGGCGACGAGCGCGTGCACTACCTCGTGTTCGACGCCGGGCGCCTCGTCACGGCGCGCCTCGCGCTCGAGCTCGAGGCGTCGGCCGGCGCGCGCGTGGAGCTGATGTACGCCGAGTCGCCGAGCGTGAACGGCGTGAAGGGCCGCCGGGACGTCCTCGACGGGCAACGCGTCGAGGGCTACGCCGACCGCTTCGTCGCGCGCGACGGCGTGCAGCGCTTCGAGCCGTTCGAGCCTCGCACCTTCCGTTACGTGCGCGTCGCCGCGCGGAGCACCGCGCCGCTCGTCCTGCGCTCGCTGCGCGCGCGTCGCACCGGCTATGCCTTCGACGAGCAGGGCTCGTTCGCGTGCTCCGACCCCGTCCTGGAGCGCGTGTGGCGCGCCGGCTGGGAGACCTGCCGGCTGTGCGCGCACGAGACCTACGTGGACTCGCCCTACTACGAGCAGCTCCAGTACGTCGCCGACGCGCGCATCCAGGCCCTCGTGGGCTACGTCGTCGCGGCCGAGCGCCGCTTGCCCGAAGCCGCCCTGCGGCAGCTCGCCGAGACGCGCGGCGCGACGGGCTTCCTGCCCGCGCGCTATCCCTGTCGCTACGAGTCGGTGATCCCGACCTACAGCTTCCTGTGGATCGAGATGCTCGAGGAGCATCACCTGCACACGGGTTGCGAGGCGTTCGCGCGCGAGATGCTGCCCGTCGTCGGCGAGCTGCTCGAGCTCGCGCGCGCGCACGCGGACGACGAGGGCTGCCTGCGCGACCTGCCGGGGTGGAGCTTCCTCGACTGGAGCTTCCCCGACCGCGGCACGCTGCACACGCCCGAGGACGTGAGCGCCCCCGCGTCGCTCTTCTTCCTCGGCGGCCTGCAGGCGGCGACGCGCTTGTGTGCGCGGCTCGGCGAGACCGAACTCTCGCGCGGGTTCGACGCGCGCGCCCGCGCGCTCGCCGGCACCCTCGCGCGCAAGCTCTGGTCCCCTTCGCAGGCCTCCTTCCACGACGGCGTCGTGCGGCGCTCGACGACGGTCCACACGAACGCGCTCGCGCTCCTCTACGGCCTCGCACCGGAAGGGCGCGCGCGCGAGCTCGCCCTGCGCATCGCCTCCGGCGCGGGCTTCCGCTGGCGGACGCACTACTTCGACTTCTACGTCCACCGCGCGCTCGTCCGCGCCGGTCGCACCGACCTGGTCATCGCGAACGCGCGGCGCTGGGACTCGATGCTGGCGCTCGGCGCCACGACCTGGTTCGAGACCAACGACGAGTCGCGCTGCGACTGCCACGCCTGGTCGGCGACGCCGACCTACGACCTCCCGACGACCGTGCTCGGCGTGCGCGTCGTCGAGCCGGGTTATGCGCGGGTCGCGATCGAGCCCGTGACGGCCGGTCTCGAGTGGGCGCGCGGCCGCGTGGCGACGCCGCGCGGTCCGATCGAGGTCGCCTGGCAGGACGCCGGCCGCGAGCTCGAGGTCGAGCTGCCGCAAGGCGTCCGCGGAACCGTAGTCCTGCCCTCCGGGCAAGGCTATGAGCTCTGCGCGGGGCGCCAGCGCTTCGTTTGAGCCGCGCTCCCGCCGTCCGTCCGACTGCCCCGCAGAGGAGGCTCCCTTGGCTTGGATCGAGACGATCGACGCCGCCGCCGCCGAAGGCGTCCTCGCCGACCTGTACGCCCGCGTGCGCGACCCGGTCACGGGCGCGGTCGACAACATCCTCGCCGTCCACGCGCTCCACCCCGCGGGGTTGAAGGCGCACTTCGCGCTCTACGGCGCAGCCATGCAGGGCACGCGCGGGCTCCCCAAGGCGGAGCGCGAGATGATCGCGCTGCTCGTGAGCGTGCTCAACGGCTGCCACTACTGAGTGACCCATCATCGGCGCGGTCTGCGCCGCTGCCTCTCCGACGACGCGCTCGCGGAGGCGATCGAGGAGGACTACGCCTCGGCCGGTCTCGACGCGCGGCGCCTCGCGCTGCTCGGCTTCGTCGAGAAGCTCACCCTGCGGCCGGCCGAGGTCGTGCGCGAGGACGTGCTCGCGCTGCGCGCGGTCGACTTCGCCGACCAGGACGTGCTCGCGATCGTCGAGTGCGCGGCCTACTACGCCTACGTGAACCGCATCGCCGCAGGGCTCGGGGTCGAGCTCGAAGGCTGACCGTCACCCGCGCCGCAGCGCCTCGGTGGGCACGAGCCGCGCCGCGCGCCACGCCGGCCACGCGCCGCCCAGGAGTCCGAGCAGGAGCGCGAAGGCGATCGCCGTCGCGATCACGGGCGGCGTGACGCGGAAGGCGAAGGCGACCTCGGTGAAGGTCTGGAAGTTCGTGGTGCCGGTGCGCACGCCGTCGAGGGGCAGGACGACGAGGGCGCCGAGCACGCCGCCGAGCAGGCCGAGCAGGAGCGACTCGCGCAGGAACGCGACGAAGATCGACCACGGCCGGAAGCCGATCGACAGCAGCACGCCGATCTCGTGCACGCGCGACGCGAGCGCCGCGAGCATCGTGTTCGTGCCGGTGAAGACCGCTGCCGTGCCCATCACGAGCGCGAGGAAGGTGCCGAGCACGACGAGCACGGCGGAGAGTGCTTGCGTCTGCGACGAGAGATACGCGCGCTCGCTCATCACCTTGGTCGGCACCTGACGGTCGTTGGCCAGGCGCGTGGCGAGGGCGTCGACATCCGTGCCCGGCACGAGGCGCGCCACGACGCGGCTGAACATCGGGCGCTGCAGCGCTTCCATGAGCCGCTCGCTGTCGCCCCACAGCTCCGAAGCGAACGGCCCGTCGTGGTCGAAGATGCCGACGACGCGGAAAGGTGTCGTGTTGAGCACGATGACGTCACCGAGGGCGCTGTTGCCGATGCGCGTCGTCAACGCGCGGCCGACGATCAGCTCGTCCGAACCCGGCGTGAAGCGCCGCCCTTCGATAAAGCTGATGTCGTCGCCGCGCAGGTCGAAGCTCGCGCTCTGCACGCCGCGGATGGGCACGTTCGTCTCGCCGCCGTCGTGCTTGCGCAACCGCACGGCCAGGTAGAGCTCCCGCGCAGCCAGCGGGGCGCCGGCGCCGTCGAGCGCGATCTCCGGGGTCGACTTGACCAGGATCTCGGCGCGCTCGCGCGGGAAGGCGCTCTCGCCTTCCGACGTCGCTCCCGGCCGCAGGAAGACGACGACGTCCTCGCGGCCGGCCTCGCGGAACAAGCGCGTGAAGCCCTGCTGCAGCGAGAGCACGCCGGCCAGCACGGCCACCGTCGCGGCGATGCCGACGACGGTCAGGAGGGTGGAGGTGCGGCGCACGAGGAGACCGCGCACGTTGTAGGTGATCGGCAGTCCCATCGCGCTAGACCTCCGCTCGCAGGGCGGCCACGGGGCGCAAGCGCATCGCGTGCCAGGCCGGAACGACGCCGGCCACGATGCCGAGCAGCGCGGCGACGACGAGTCCGAGGATGCGCACTTCGCTCGACACTGCGTAGCCCGGGAACATCATCGTCAGCATGGCCGGCATACCGGACTCGCTCATCACCGCCAAGCCCACTCCCAGCGCGCCAGCCACGAGGCACAGGAAGACCGACTCGGCGAGCAGCAGCGCGAAGACTGTCCCGTCGCCGAAGCCCAAGGCCTTCAACACACCCAGGTCGCGCGTGCGCTCGCGTCCGGCCATGACCATCGTGTTCACGGCGGCGAGCAGGATGGCGAACAGGACGCCCATGCCGATCGAGTTGAGCAGCGTGGGCACACTGCCGAACATGCTCACGAACTGGCGGTTGAACTCGCGCTCGGTGGTCGTTTGCACGACCTGCGGGCCGTTCTCGAACAACGCGTCGATCTCCGCCATCACGGTCACCGGATCGCTTCCCGTCTCGACACGCACCGCGTACACGCCTACGCCATCGGGGCCTTCGGCCGCCTCGAGCTCCAGCGCCTGGTCGAGGTACTCGTGGTGAAAGTAGAGCGTGCGCTGGTCGACGGCGCCGACCGGAGCGTCGTACAGGGCCTGGACCTCGAACTCCCAGGCCGTGCCGTCCGACCGCGCGAAGATCGTGCCCTGGATGGGCACGGTGTCACCGACCTTCCAACGGAACTCTTCGGCGAGCACCCGGCCGACGAGGCAACCGTTGCGTCGCGCGATGAAGTCCTGCGCCGTGCCGTCGACGATCTCGAGCTCGGGGTAGAGGTCGAGCAAGCGCTCGGGGTCCACCGCGAACTGCGCGAAGAAACTGTCCTCGTCGGTCGCGTACCGGCCGCCGAACCAGGAAAGCTTGCACGACGTCGCGATGCCTTCGACGGCCTCGATCTTCGGTTGGTAGGCGTGCGGGAGCTCGACGAACAGACTCACGGCGGACTGCACGATCAAGCGGTTGGCCGCCGCAGCGTCGATGCCCGCGTCGAGAGCGCCGATGACTGAGCGCAACACGCACAAGAGGAACGTCGCCACGACGATCGACGCCATGGTCAAGGCCGAGCGCAGCGGGTGCGACAGCAAGTAGCGCCAAACGAGTGGCCAGGGCATGGCGTTCAAGCCTTCCGCGCGCTCGGGAGGGCGGCGCGCTTCGCTTCGATGCGCCCGAGGCGTCCCTTGTCGAGGTGCACGACGAGGTCGGCGGCGTCCGCGGCGTGCGGGTCGTGCGTGACCATCAGGATCGTCTTCGAGAGCTTCTCGTTCAGCTCGCGCAGGAGCGCCAGCACCTGCGAGCTCGACTCGCGGTCGAGGTCGCCGGTCGGCTCGTCCGCCAGGATCATCGTGGGGTCGGTCACGAACGCGCGCGCGATCGCGACGCGCTGCTCCTGACCGCCGGAGAGCTGGCTCGGCCGGTGCTTCGCGCGGTCGGCGAGGCCCACGAGCTCGAGCGCGTAGCGCGCGCGCTCGCGGCGCTCGTGGCGCGAGAGCGGCGTGAGCAGGAGCGGCAGCTCCACGTTCTGCTCGGCCGTCAGCACGGGCAACAGGTTGAAGCCCTGGAACACGAACCCGACGTTGGCGGCGCGCCAGGCCGCGAGCTCGGCGTTGCCGAGCGCGTCCAGTTCTTCGCCGCCCACGCGCACGACGCCCGCGTCGGGCCGATCGAGGCCGCCGATCAGGTTCAGGAGCGTCGTCTTGCCCGAGCCCGACGGTCCCATCAGCGCGTAGAAGCTGCCGCGGTCCATGTCGAGGTCGAGGCCGTCGAGCACGACGAGCTCCTCACCCCCGCGACGGTAGACGCGCGTCACGCCCTGCAACTCGATCAGCTTCTCCGCCATGGCCTGCTCCTCGCCTTCCCAGGGCTACTCCTCGACGCGCACCCGGTCGCCGTCCACGAGCGTACCCGGCGGCGAGAGCACGATGCGCTCGCCGTCCGAGAGACCCGAATCGATCGCCACGCGGCCCGAGCGCTCGGCGCCCCTCTCGACGGGCCGGAAGCGCGCGACGTCGCGCTCGAGCACGAACACACCGTCCCGACCGTCGATCACCACGACGGCGTCGATCGGCACGAGCAGGCGCGGCTCCGCCGCGGGAGCCTGCGCCTCGGTCGCCTCACCGTCGACCTCGGGCAGGAACACGACGCGCACGCCCATCTCGGGCCGCAGCCGCTCGTCCGGCGCGTCGAGCACGACGCGCACCTCGATCGTGGCCTTCTGGCGGTCCGCCGTCGGCCAGATGCGCGACACGCGTCCCGTGTACGTGCGCTCCGGGTACGCGTCGAGGTACACGCTCGCCCTCGCGCCTTCGCGCACGGCGGAGAGGCTCGTCTCCGGCACGTCCGCCTGCACCTCGAGCGAGGCGAAGTCGACCATCGTGCACACCGAGCCGCGCGCGCTCGTGCCGCCCACGACGTTGGGCGACACGACCTCACCGACCTCGGCGTCCTTGAGCACGACGATTCCGTCGAAGGGCGCGCGCACCTCGGTCTTCTCGAGCACGGCCGCGGCCTCGTCGCGCGAGGCGCGGGCCGACGCGAGCCGCGCCGTGGCTTCGGAGAGCCGCGCCACCGCCGCGCGCACTTCCGCCGCGCCCGTGTTCGTCGCCGCGCGGGCGCTCTCCTCCTCGGCCCGCGACGACTCGAGCCGCGCCTCGGCCTGCTCGAGCTTCACGCGCGCGTCGTCGAGATCCATGGTCGAGCTGATGCGCTCCGAGACGAGCTCGCTCGTGCGCCCGTGGCTGAGCTCCGCGAGCTCGAGGCCCGCCACGTCCTCGCGCACGCGCTTCGCCGCCGCGACGAGCGAAGCGTCGAGGCGCCCGATCTCGCTCTCGGCCGCCTCGATCGAGGCCTGCGCGGTCCGCACGGCCGCCTCCGCGACCGCCACCTCGGACTCGGCGCGCCGCAGCGCCGCCTCGTACTCCTCGGAGTAGATGCGCGCCACCACGTCGCCCTTGCGCACGACCGAGCCCTCCTCCACCAGCATCTCCACGATCCGCCCGGGCGTGTCCGCGGACAGCGCGGCGCGCCGCCGCGCGACGACGTAGCCGTTCGCGGCCGTTCCGCGCACGGCGCCGGCCGCGGCCGGATGGCTCGCCGCAACGCGCGCGGCGCGCACGCGCGGCAGCCGGAGTGCGTCGAGCCGGTCTCGAAGCGGCGCGCGGAAGAGCCACACCACGGCGCCGGCCATGCAGAGCAGCACGAGCGGGAGCACGAAGGGCGGCCCGCGCCGCCGCCGCCGGCTCGTGGGAGCGGCGCGGTCGATCTTCAGCTTGTCGAGGTCCAAGGGTGAGGCCTGTCGCGCCGGCGCGGGCGGAAGAGGCTACCCGAGACCATGGCCTGCCAGGAACACGCGCGGGGTGCCGGGCGAGCTCGATCGAGCTGTGCCGCGCTCGCGGCGTCGAAGCCGGACGTTCCGTCCAGCGTGTCCCGTTGCGGCGATCTCGCGCAACCCAGTGATCGAAGCGGGCGCCGACCCGACGCTACACTGCTCCCGTTCGAAACCCGCGCGAGGCTCCCCGTACATGCAGATCAACGCTCTCGACCTCCGCAAGGGCCACCTCGTCCGACACGCGGGGCGCATCTGCACCGTCTGGGGCTGGAGCATCATGCGCAACGACCGGCGTCAGTACGTGTACGTGACGCTGAAGGACCTGGCGACGGGCCGCATCCAGGAGCTGAAGGGGCACGGCGACGACAAGTTCGAGTTCCTCGAGAACGAGAAGATCACGCTCTCCCACTCCTACTCCGACGGCATCGAAGAAGTCTTCTACGACCCGGACGGGAACGAGTTCCGCTGTCCCACCGAGGCCGCCAAGGACGCGCTCCTGTGGAAGAGCGACAGCTACGTCGGCTTCATCGTGGACGCCGAGCTGATCTCCATCTCGACTCCGGCCACGGTGATCGCGACCGTGGCGGAAACGGCGCCGCCGATGAAGGGCGGCGGGAACAGCGGCTTGAAGGACGCGATGCTCGAGAACGGCGTCAAGGTGCGCGTCCCGAACCTCGTGAGCACCGGCGAGCAGATCCGCGTCGACCCGCTGACGCTCGAATTCCGCGAGCGCGCGTGAGCGGGTAGGACTTACAGGGAGATCGCTCGTACCACTACTCCTGTTCGCCGGTGAGCACCCACGCGGCCCAGTCGCGCGTCGTGTACGCGGACTCGCCGCCCCTGGCGCGGGCGTCGCGCAGGTGCATCTTCGCTTCCCACAACGCCCGGTGCTTGGGCTTCCTCTCCACCCACAGCCGGCGATAGAAGTCGAGCATCAGCGCGCGAGTCGCTTCGTCGGGCACCTTCCACAGGGAAGTGATCACCGACCGCGCGCCGGCCATCTGCAAGGCGCGCTGCAGGGATGCCACGCCCTGGCCGGCGCGGCGTTGGCCGACGTTCGTGTCGCAGGCGGAGAGCACCGCGAGATCGCAGCCGGTGAGGTCGAGCGTCGCCAGCTCTTCGGCCGTCACCAAGCCCGGCACGCGGCCGAGCGCGTCCTCGGGCAGGTTCGCACCCGCGAGCGCCAAGCCGCACAGGAGCATCGGGCTCATCCCGCGGATCTGCTCCTCGCCGCTCTGGCGCACCCCGAGACCCGTGTGCAGATCGAGCGGCTCGGGATCCTGCCACGAGCGAATCGACTCCGCTGCGTACCAGCCGTGCGTCGCGACGTGCAACCACCGCGCGCGCGGCGCATGTGCCTCCAACGACTCGCGCGAAGCTCGGCGTCGGTCGAGGACGAGAGTCGGCTCCGAATCGAAGACGTCCGCGTGGAGATCCGCGAGCTCGCGCGCTTCCGACCGAGTGAAGGCGAGCGGCGTGAAGCCGCGCTCCCACGCGCCGCCGCGCAGGATCGCGGCGACCTGCGGCGTGCTCCCGTCGGATCCTTCCGTCACCGGGTCCAGGTCGTTCGGGCCGAGTGGCGCTTCGTCGAACGACGCACCGCCCAGCGCGAGGAGCGCTCCCGACGCAGGGGACGCGGACGCCTTCTCGAGCAGCTCGACCGTGGTGCTCCGCACCTCGATGCGCAGGCGCTC
Source organism: uncultured Planctomycetaceae bacterium (assembly GCA_964413535.1). Classification (GTDB taxonomy): domain Bacteria; phylum Planctomycetota; class UBA1135; order UBA1135; genus CAYPTB01. The sequence goes on from CAYPTB010000007.1 coordinate 121,705, forward strand.
GCCGACGAGCGCGGCGGTGGGTGACGCGTCTCCCACCTGCGTCGTCGGCAAGCTGTCGATCGGCACCAGGTGCAGCACGTCCTCGAGCACGACGATCAGACGCTCCACGTCGCCCGTCGCCGACAGGACCGGATCCAGGACGAGCCGCCGCAGCTCCTCGCCGCGCTGGCGCTCCGCTCCCAGCCGTCGCGTTGCGACGTCGCGCTCCGGATCCGCGTCGGCATGGAGCCCGCGTTCCCCGCCCGCTCCCTCGAGCCCGACGCCGACCGCATCGCGCCAGGCGCTCACCGCAGCCTGGATGGGGTGCAGCGGCCCGAGGTCGACGAAGACGAGCGGGGCCTCGCCAGCGTCGGCGGCCGGTCGCACGACGAAAGCGCACAGGCTGTCGACCACCTCCACGACGCTCTTCGCGGGCTCCGATCCCGCCGGATCTTCGACGACGCCGATGTTCTCGCGCCTGTAGCACCGGTACCCGACGACGGCCTCGTCCGACTCGAGGACGGAGGCGACCACCGCGGCGTCCGGCTCGAGGCTTGCTCCACGCTCTCCGAGGGACTCGCGGACCGACGCGACGAGCTCTCGCTCGAGCGCATCCCGTCGAGCCAGCGCCGACTGGAGCTCGCCGCTCGTCGCGCCCTTCTGCGCCAGCGCGGCCAGCTCGTCCGCGCTCTCGCGCAGCACCGCGCGCGACGCCGCGAGACGCTCGGAACGCGACGCAACGTGCGCCAGTGCGCTCGCCGCGAGCGGTGCGCCGCGCGTGGACTCGGAGAGGGCGAAGCTTCCGTCGAGCAGCTCGGGCATCGGCTCGAACGCGCCGTTGCCGGCCGTGAAGGAGAGAGCGAGACCGAGGCTCTCCGACAGGTGCGCGCAGCGCTCCTCCGCCTCGCGCCGGGAGACCGTGAGCACCGCCTCGCGCGCCATGCGGGCGTGGGAGCGCAGCATCGCTCCGAGGAGCTCGGCGCATTGCTCCCGTTCGCGCTCCCTCACCGGCTCTCCACTCGCCGTGCTCGAAGCCGACGCGGCCTGACGGGCGATGATCCGGGCCAAGTTCATCCGCACGCTCTGGAGGTCGGGGTGCTCCTCGGGCAACGTTCGGAGACGGACTTCGAGCACCTGCTCCGTGAGCGTGCGCGCGCCGTGCAGGTCGCCGCCCTGCTGGTACATCGTCGCGGCCAGGTTGCCGCGCGCCATCTGGAGGTAGGGGTGCTCCTCGGGCAGCGTGCGCGAGCGCGCCGCGAGCACCTGCTCCTCGAGCGCGCGAGCTCCCTGGAAGTCGCCCTGCTGCTTCAGCGTCCCGGCCAGGTTCTGCCGCGCCGCTTGGAGGTCCGGGTGCTCCTCGGAAACCGTGCGCGAGAGGATCGCGAGCACGTGCTCCTCGAGCGCGCGGGCTCCTTGCAGGTCGCCGAGCGTCTTGATCGTCGAAGCCAGGTTCCCGCGCGCCGACTGGAGGTCGGGATGCCCCTCGGGCAGCGTGCGCGAGCGGACCGCGAGCACTTGCTCCTCGAGCGCACGTGCGCCTTGCATGTCGCCGAGTGCCTTCATCGTCAAGGCGAGGTTCCCGCGCGCCGCCTGGAGATCGGGATGCTCTTCGGGCAGCGTGCGCGAGCGGACGGCGAGCACCTGCTCCGCGAGCGCGCGGGCGCCGTACAGGTCGCCGAGATCCGCAAGCGTCGTGGCCAGGTTCTGGCGAGCCGTCAGGACGTCGGGGTCCTCCTCGGGCAACGCGCGCGAGTAAACCTCGAGCACTCGTTCCTCGAGCGCACGGGTGCCGCGCAGGTCGCCGAGCCCGTGCAGCGTCGCGGCCAGGTGCCGGCGAGCGTTCTGGAGGTCGGGATGTCCCTCGGGCAGCGTGCGCGAGTAGACCTCGAGCACCTGCTCCTCGATCACGCGGGAGTTGCGGAGGTCGCCGAGCCGCTTCAACGCACCGATGAGGTCCCACCGCGCCGCCTGGATGTCCTCGTGCTCGTCGGGCAGTACGCGCGACAGGACGTCGAGCACGCGCTCGAAGAGCTCCCGCGCTTCGTCCAGTTCGCCGAGCTTCGCCAGCGTCGCGGCCAAGTTCCGCCGCACGGCCACGACGTCGGGGTGCTCGTCGGGCAGCACGCGCGAGTACACGTCGAGCACTCGCGCGAAGAGCTCGCCCGCACCGGAGAGGTCGCCGAGCTCGTGCAGCGTCACCGCCATGTTCTGGCGCGCGAGCTGGAGGTCGGGGTGGTCGTCGGGCAACGTGCGCGAGAAGACCGCGAGCACTTGCTCCTCGAGCTCGCGCGCCCGCTGCAGGTCGCCGAGCGCCTTGATCGTCCATGCCAGGTTCCCGCGCGCCGCCTGGAGCATCGGGTCGTCCTCGGGTAGCGTGCGCGCGAGGACCGCGAGCACCTGCTCCTCGAGCGCGCGCGCGCCGTGCAGGTCGCCCTGCTCCGTCAGCGCGGCGGCCAAGCTCTGACGCGCCGTCTGGAGGTCGGGGTGGTCGTCGGGCAGCGCCTTCGAGCGCACGTCGAGCACCGCTTCCCACGCCGTCCGCGCCGCGCTCACATCTCCGGCGTGCCAGGCGAAGCGACCCGCCGCGTCGAGCAGCTCGACCCAACCTTCATCGCGTTCGCTCGCCGGACGCGCGAGCAGGAGCTGGATGGCGGTGTCCGCCTTCAGCCGCGCCGACCCGAGGTCTCCCGCCTCGACCGCCGCGCGCGCCTCCTCGACGAGCCCTCGCTCGCGCGCGAGATCCACGCTGCGCGGCGCACCTCGCGGCTCGCCCGCGCCCTCCGTCCAGCGCGCATGAAGCGCCGATGCTCCAGCGCTGGCACGCGCAGCAGTCCCGAAGGCAACGGAGGCGAGCGGAGGCAGCGGGCGGCCCCCGTGCACCGCGAGCACGGAGGCTTGGATTGCAGCGCAGAGAGCGAGCATCTGGAGGGTCATCGCGAGTTCTCTTCGCCGTGGAGATCTGTTACCGATCTTCCCGGCCTATACCCCTACTCCGGATCGCCGGCGAGCACCCAGCCGGCCCACGCATGGGGCGGCTCTCCCTCGCGGCGCAGCGCGCGCTTCGCCTCCCACAAAGCGTCGGCCTTCGAGAGCTTCTTCTCCCACAAGCTGTCGTAGAAGCGCTCCATCAACGACTGCGTCGGCCAGTCGCGCACCGCCCACAGCGACGTGATCGACGTGCGTGCGCCCGCCATGTGCAGCGCGCTCTGCAGGGACTGGATGCCTTGTCCGGCCCGCGCGATCCCGACGTTCGTCTCGCAGGCGGAGAGCACGGCGAGGTCGCACGCGACGAGGTCGAAGCTCGCGAGCTCCTGAGCCGAGAGTAGGCAGGCCAAGCGCTCCGCTTCCGTCTCGCCTGCGTTCGCGCCCGAGAGCACGAGACCGCACAAGGCGAGCGGCGCGAAGCCCGTCACCGTCTCGCGATTGCCGAGCAGATTGCCAGAGCGGCCTCCGGCGCTCACGCCGCCGAGGAGCTTGCTCGAGCCGCCCGCGAGGGCTCTCGAGCACTGGAGGAGGCCGATTCCGTCCGCGCTACCACCATGCGGTTCGTCGTCGAGGATCGACTTGCGCTCGCTCTTCGGCAGGAACCAGCCGTGCGTAGCGAGGTGCACGTAGCGCTTGCCGCGAACCGCGTCGGCTAGCGCCGCCTGCGTCACCTGGTCCCGACGCAGCACCTGCGCGTCGACGCCGAGGTGGCGCTTCGCCTGGAGCTCGAGCTCCGACACCTCCGCCGTCGTCGCCGAGAGGCGATCCCAGTTCCCCCAGGCCGACCGGTGAAGCGGATCGGCATCGGCGAGCACCTCGACGCCGAGCCCAGCATCGAAGTCGACGTCGCCCACGGCGAGAACCGAGGGGGGCGTCTCGAGGTCCACACCCGGTCGGATCAGCCGCGCCATCGAGAGCTCGTAGCGCACGCGGTAGCGATCTCCGAGCCGCGCGACGTTGGCGGGCACGATCTCGGACATTAGCTCGAGCGTGCCTTCCTTCGGCTCGTCCAGGGGCAGCGCGTCCACCGGCACCGTGAACAGCGCGTCGTCCAGGCAGAGGTGCAGCGTCGTCCCGGCATTCGGATTCCCCGCGGCCGCGAGCAGCGGATCCACGAGCGCCTGACGTAGCGCGCGTCCAGCCTCCACCTCGTCTCCCTCGCCGAGGGGCGCGACACCGAAGCCTCGTGGGCTCCCATCGCCGATCGTTGCGCGGCTCCCGGCCGCGCCTTCACTCTGCTCGAGGGGCGCGCCCAGCGAGTTGCGCCAGGCGTGGATCTTCTCTTCGAGCTCGTTCGCCGGGCCGAGATCGAGCTCCCGAGGCTCGCCACCGGGGAGGAGGACGAAAGCGAGGTAGTGCGAGCCGTCGTTCACTCGGTCGCGTCGCTTCTCGTCCCAGCGCCAGCGGTCGAGCTTCGTGATCCCGATCGCCACGGCGTCGGACCCGAGCGCCTCCGCGAGGGAGTCGGCCGTCACGCGCGCGACGAAGTCTCCGCCCACGAGCGCGAGCAGCTCGCGCTGCGCTCGGTCCCGCCGCAGCGCCGCGCCTTGGATCGCCTCGCGCCAGGCGCGGTGCGCTTCCTCGCGATGCATCGACGAGGACTCGCGATCGAGCTCGTCGTCCGCATCCGGTAACTTCGAACCGCTCGACACTAGCCTATCGAGCTCCGTTTCCGCCCCGAGCAGCCGCTCGCGAATCGCGTCCACTTCGCCTCGCGCGAGCCCGGCGGCGCGCGCGAGGATCGGAGAGCCCACCGCGTACCGAAGGGTCTCGAGCACCTCGAAGCTTGCGTCCTGTAGTCCCGATCCCTCCGCGTCGGCCGAGAATCGAGCCATGGCGAGCCGATGAACGGCACGTTCGCTCGTCGCCCGCGCCTCGCGCGGCGCGGCGAACACGGCACGGGCGGCCACGCTCGCGAGCGAGTCCGCGATCTCGCGGACGAGCGCGTGTGCGCCCGCGACGTCACCGCACGCGCGGCGTGTCTGGGCAAGGCCCTGTTTCGCAGCGAGCAGTTGGTGGTGGTCCGCCGGCAGGAGGCGCTCCAACTCGGCATGCACTGCTTCGAGCGATTCGAGCGCGCCCGCGAGGTCGCCGAGTGCCTTGCGCGTGACGGCGACGTTCCCCTTCGCCACGAGCAGGTGGGGATGGTCCGCCGGCAGGAGTCGCTCCCATGCTGCTTGCACCTCTTCGAGCAACGCGAGCGCGCCGGCGAGGTCGCCGAGCGCGCTGCGCGTGAGGGCGAGGTTCGACTTCGCCAGGAGGAGGTCGGGATGGTCCGCCGGCAGGAGCCGCTCCCACGCCGCCCTCACCTCCTCGCCGAGCACGAGGGCGCCCGAGAGGTCATCGAGCGAGTAGCGCGTGGCGGCGAGATTCAGCTTCGCCCCGAGGCGGTCGGGGTGGTCAACCGGAAACAGACGTTCGCTCGCCGCATGCACCGCCTCTTCGAGCGCGAGCGCGCCCGCGAGGTCGCCCAGCGCGCTGCGCGTGAGAGCGAGGTTCGTCTTCGCCGCGAGTAGGTCGGGGTGGTCCGCCGGAAGGAGTCGTTCGCGCGCAGCGAGCACCGCTTCCTCGAGCGCGAGCGCGCCCGCGAGGTCGCCCTGCGCGCTGCGCGAGAGGGCGAGGTTCAGCTTCGCCGCGAGTAGGTCGGGGTGGTCGGCCGGGAGGAGTCGCTCGCGCGCCGCGTGCACGGCCTCGAACAGCACGCGTGCTCCCGCGAGGTCGCCCAGCGCGAAGCGCGTGCCGGCGAGGTTCTGCTTCGCCAGGACGACGTTGGGGTGGTCCGCGGGCAGGAGTCGCTCGCGCGCCTCGAGCACCGACTCCTCGAGCGCGAGCCCGCCGGCGAGGTCGCCGAGCTCCTTGAGCGTGACGGCGAGGTTCTGCCTCGCCGCGAGGAGGTCGGGGTGGTCCGGCGGCAGGAGCCGCTCGCGCGCCGCGAGCACCGCTTCCTCGAGCGCGAGCGCGCCCGCGAGGTCGCCGAGCACCCGCCGCGTGGGGGCAAGGGCCTGCTTCGCCGCGAGGAGGTCGGGATGGTCCGGCGGCAGGAGCCGCTCGCGCGCCTTGTGCACCGCCTCGAGCAATGCGAGCGCCCCCGCGAGGTCGCCCTGGGACTTGCGCGAGTTGGCGAGGTTCTGCTTCGCCACGAGGAGGTCCGGGTGATCGGGCGGCAGAAGCCGTTCGCGCGTCGCGTGCAGCGACTCCTCGAGGGCGAGCGCGCCCGCGAGGTCGCCGAGCATCTTGCGCGTGACAGCGAGGTTCTGCTTCACCCCGAGGAGGTGAGGATGGTCCGCCGGCAGACGCCGCTCGTACTCTGCGTGCACCGCCTCGAGCAGGGCCTTCGCGCCCGCGGGGTCGCCGAGTTCGTAGCGAGTTCCGGCGAGGTTCTGCCTCGCCGACAGAACGTCGGGGTGGTCCGCCGGCAAGAGGCGCTCGCGCGCCGCGAGCACCGCCTCGAACATTGCGTTCGCGCCCGCGAGGTCGCCGAGTCCGACGCGCGTGATGGCGAGCCCCTGCTTCGTCGCGAGGAGGTCGGGGTGATCGATCGGCAGGAGTCGCTCGCGCGCGGCGAGGAGCGCTTCGAACAGCGCGTTCGCGCCGGCGAGGTCGCCGAGAGCCCTGCGCGCGATGGCGAGGTTTGCCTTCGCGGCGAGGAGGTCGGGGTGGTCCGGAGGGAGATACCGTTCGTGGATCGTGTGCGCTTCGGCGAAGGCCTTGCCAGCGGGAGGGAGGCCGGCGAGGCCCTGGGCCGCGAGGCCGGCACGCCACAGGACCTGGCCGATCCGGCGGCTCGTGCGAGCACCGGGAAGCGAGACGAGCTCGTCCACGAGTGCCGCTGCGCGCGCGCGCGCCTCCTCGAGCGCGCCCTCGGCCTTCCAGCGCTCGATTGCGGCGAGCTCTTCCGTCGCGCTGGCGGCCGCGGAGCGCGTGGCGTCGGTCTCCGGCGCCGCGACGACGTGCAACTCGACCGCACCGACGCCATCGGCGGCGTCCGATGCGAGCAGGGCGATCGAGAGCGCGTCGCCGGGCTCCACGTCGACGAGGACCCAGGCCGTCGTCCCGCCGCCCGCGTCGTCGTCCTCGAGGAGTCCGTCGCGTCCCGTCACCTCCACCGCGAGCCGCGGGTCGAGCGACTCCGAGCTCACCCAGATCGAGAGCGAGCCCGCGAAGTCGACCGCGTGTTCGACCCGCGTCCCCTGCGGCCCGAGCTCGAGCTCGGCCGACCAATGCAGCGGGTCCGCGGGGTCGACGCGCAACGCAACGTCCTGCACCACGGCCAGCGCGATCACGAGCACGAGCGGCGCCGTCATCTCCTCCGTCCCCCTTCGAGAATCCGCGGGAATACCGCGCGCGATCTCGTGCGCGGGTCGACCGGCACGAAGCCCTCGCGGCTCCGCGCGGCTTCCCAACCTACTGCGGATCGCCCGATGGGCGCTAGCTTAGCTGGCTAGCGGTCGCGCGCGTAGAGCACGCGGCCGCTGACGCTCGAGTTCCGCGAGCGCGCGTGAGCGTGTAGCGGTCCCTGCAGGACGCCGCCCGCCCGTCCTCTCTTGCTACCATGCCCTGGGGGAGGCGTGGTCCGTCCCAGGGGCTACGGAACTGCCTCGGGGAGAAGCACGCGATGCTCGCAGCGAACGCGAAACTGGAGAGGCCGCTTGGGCTCCGGGAGCCCAGGGCGAAGCGCGCGACCTGCCACACCTTCCGACACTCGTTCGCCACGCACCTGCTCGAGGACGGGAGGGACATCCGCACCGTCCAGCACCTCGTCGGCCACAAGGACGTCGCCACGACGGTGATCTACACAGGCGTCCTGAACCGCGGCCCCGCAGGAGTACGCTCTCCCGCCCATCGACCGCTGGGAGGGCATCGCCCCTCACCTGGCCACCGCGAGTTCGCGACCCGTCGTCGTTGCGACCCGGCGCTCGACGGGTCTGCCTAAGACGACCGGGCGGCGCCACGGCTTTAGCGGCATCCGACGGCGGCAAGGAGCGTTGCGTCCATGCAGAGCCAGTGCGTACCGCCTCGATAGACAGACATGCACACTGTCTTTCTTGGTTTATGCATGTCTGTCCAATACACGTTAGGTTCGCTTGACCACTATCCCTGAAACAGCTTCAAAAGAGTGATCCAGATCTCGCTTGCTTGCGTCTGGGGCCAGGAAACAGGAGTTCCGGAGAAATGACCGCAGCTGAACAACAGACAGGAACGCCCGCCTTTCGGGCACCAGGCCCGGACGGCTGGCGCAATCTAGCGGCGGAGCACGCGGCCGACGATAGCCAGGATAAGGTCCGGAGGGCCAAAGACGAACTGAAGAATGTACTGCTCGCGTCCTTGCAGATGCAGCACCTTGTAGTCCTCGCCGGCTCCGGATGTTCTCAAGCCGCTGGTGGACCATCGATGCAGGACCTGTGGAACGGGGCGGTCGGTGAAGCGCCAACGGTTGGCGCTAGAGAGACGGCGGGAAAGGTCAACCACGACCTCAAGGATCGGAATATCGAGGCGTTCCTTTCCAGGGTCGAGGCCTTCTTGCAGGTAAATCCGGACACAGCCGTCAGCGAATTTCTGGACTCAAGCAAGCAAGTGATTCTCGACAAGTGCTCGGCGTTTCTAGACGACGGCAAACTGGAGGACCACAAGACCTTTCTGCATCGACTTTCTCGTCGCCGTGTTCGAGATCAACGCCTGCAGATATTCTCCACGAACTATGACCTTTGTTTTGAGCGGGCAGCCGCCGAGTTGGGCGGAGTGGCACTGGACGGATTCTCATTCACCGCTCCTCGTCGTTACGATCCGCGCTTCTTCGGCTACGACATTATCCGACGACCACGCAGCGGCGACGACCTTGGGCATTACCTCGAGGGCGTGTTCCTACTCTACAAGCTCCATGGATCAGTGAACTGGGCGAGGGGTGAGGAAGGAACGATCTACGAGACAGACAAGCCCACGCCGGCCGAAGCCTGCTTGATCTACCCCGCGAGGGGGAAGTATCAGCAGAGCTTTGTCCAACCCCATCTCGAATCGATGGCGCAGTATCTTGCCGCCGTGCGCGAACCGAACACGTGCCTGCTCGCCGTCTGCTTCGGCTTCAATGACGATCATCTGGCCGAGCCGCTGCTGGCGGCGGCGCAGTCCAACCCGCATTTGCGCTTGATCATTGTGGACAAGGAGGCGCACGCGAGAGGCAAGGAAACCACTGACAATCGATTCTGGAAAGCCTTTGCCGAACTTGGCGGCCGTGGCGAAGACGTGTGGTTCATCAAAGCGTGGATGTCAAGCACGGCCGATTGATCTTCACGTATACGTTCGACGTCCGTGCTGGCAGCACCTCGTTGACGGGCATTCATACGTCACTGTTCGAGCGCAAGTCTGCGCGTCATGCGCCGACGGCCTACTCCGGCTTAGCGCACGACCTGAACGACAGGACCCGCATCTCTGTGCATTCAAAGAAGGTCGCGACAGCTCTCCTTCCATGGAATGAAGCGCTGTCCAAGGCTGTCACAATGTTCGCGAATGTCTAACATGCGGTTGCAACGGACGGCGCTACGCGCCGCCGAGAACCGCCAGGTCGTTAGACCGACCAGGGGACCAGAGTGGGCGACGACCTCAAGAAGGAGCGCAAGCGGGCCGCGATGGATCGCGTTGCCAAGGTGGAGGAGATCCTGCGGCGTTGGGATCCGATCGGCGTTCAGCCTGGGAACTTCGCTCCCGCGGACGAGTACGACAGCTACGCCCCGCACATTGTCTCGATGGTTGCCCAAGGTTGCTCGAGGGAACAGCTCTGCACGCACCTCGGAACCGTCTGCATGGACACCATAGGCGTCGAGGCAAGGCGAGAAAGGGACTCGGAGATTGCAGACGAGATCATCGAAGCAATCCGCGGCGAGGCGGTCTAATACGCGCGTTAGGCAGATGGTAGCGAGAGATAATCCTTCGACGCGCGTCGTTCTCCAGCGCATCCGCAATCGCATCATTGAGTACCTCGAGACCACGGCATCAGTCGAGCGGCAGCGCGCGGATCGAGTCTCCCCGGGCGAGACGATCAATCAGTGGGGGGACTGGGTGAATCCGTCATGGCTTCCGAGCTATGTTCCACCTGTCTTCACGCTGCCCGAGCGCGACGCGATCCTCAAGTTCCACGCGGTGTGGGATGAGGTCGCGAGCTCCGTGCCCAGAGAGGCAGTCATCGTCGATGATGTCGCGCAGTCTGCGCCGTGGCAGCGCCTTGGTGAGGCGGCGCAGGCGGCCTTGGCCATCTTCGCCACCCGTGGCAAGTTGCCGGAGGATCACGAGGTGTCCGAATGACGGGGCGACTGCCTAACCCGTCGCTGCAGCTGACCAGCTGCGCCGGTAGCTGAGCGTTTAGGCGTTGGAGGGATTGCCTGCCGATGAGCAGCGAACGACCGAAGTTGGAGCCAGCCCCGGTTGGCTGCTCCTCGGCACGACCTTGGCCTTGATCCCTCGAAGTGATGCGTGCGAAGCGCTTGACGCGTCCTGTGGAGGATACTGCCGGCGCACGCGTTGACCTCGGACATGTGAGCTTCTCGCGGCGCTCGTTTCGGTCGACTTGCCGTACGTCGGCGCGGCTTCGCTCGCCAAGACGCCGGCTCAGAGCCGCGATCGCGTGACATTCAAAGCGATTGGGCGTGCCGCGGTCATCGAACGCGGCGAGTCCAGTCGAGTACTCGTCCGCCGCGTAGAGCACGCGCCCTCCGACGATCGTGTACAGAACGCGCGTCCCGCGGATCTCATTCTCGGGCACGCGCAGGATGTCGTGCGAGAGCACGGTGACGTCGGCTAGCTTGCCGGGGACGAGCGAGCCCTTCTCGCCCTCCTCGAACGCCGCGTAGGCCGCATCGAGCGTGTAGACGCGCAGGGCCTCCATGCGGGTCATGCGCTGGTCGGGGAAGAAGAGCTCTCCGCTCGGCGTGCGGCGCGTCACCGCCGCGTGGAAGCAGGCGATCGGGTCCACGTCCTCGACCGGCGTGTCCGTCCCGTTCGTCACGACGGCGCCCGAGTCGAGTAGCGCGCGCCACACGTAGGCGCCCGCGCGCGCGCGGCGCTCGCCCAGGCGCTCCACGACGAACGCCGCGTCCGATGTGCAGTGCACGGCTTGCATGGACGCGATCACGCCGAGCTCTGCGAAGCGCGGCACGTCGTCGGGATGGAGGTGCTGCGCGTGCTCGATGCGCCAGCGCCGGTCCGCCGGGCCGCGGCCCGCGAACGCGCGCTCGTACACGTCGAGCACCTCGCGGTTCGCGCGGTCGCCGATCGCGTGCACGCAGAGCTGCATCCCGTGCTCGAGCGCGAGCTCGGCCGTGCGCTCGAGCGACGCGATCGGCACCGTCTCGAGCCCCGTGCTCGACGGCAGGTCCGCGTAGGGCTCGAGCAGCCACGCGCCGTGCGAGCCGAGTGCGCCGTCCACCGACACCTTGATCCCGCCGACGGAGAGGTGCCCGCTGCCGAGGCCGAGGAGCGGGTAGCCCGCGAGGCCAGCCTCCAGCCGCTCGTTCGGCTCGCGCAGCATCACCCACAGGCGCAGCCCGAGCTCGCCCTCCTCCGCCAGCTCGCGCAGGAGCGCCACGTCCTCGAACGACGAGCCGGCGTCCTGGAAGCTCGTGACGCCCTTCGCGAGGCACTCGTCGCGCGCGAGCAAGGCCGCCCGCCGCCGAAGGGCGCGCCGACTCGCGCCGTCTCCGGACGCGCCGGAGAGCACCGGCGCGAGTAGCTCCTTCGCCGTCTCGCGGAACACGCCGATCGGCTCGCCCGCCGCGTCCCGCACGATCTCGCCGCCCGGCGGATCGGGGGTGTCGCGGTCGACGCCTGCGAGCTCCATCGCCCGCGCGTTCGCGAGGCTCGCGTGCCCGCTCGCATGGACGAGCACGACGGGGTTCTCGGGCGACACGGCGGAGAGCGCGTCATGCACGGGCAGCCCCTGCACGGCCGGCTCGGGCGCGCGCTCCCACTTCGACTGGTGCCAGCCGCGCCCGCGCACGAGTTCGCCGGGCTTCGCCGCGCGCACTGCGTCCGCCACGAGCGCGACGACCTCGTCGAAGCTCCGCGTGCGCGAGAGATCGAGCTGCATGCGCATGTCGCCGAGCCCGAGGAAGTGCCCGTGCCCCTCGACGAAGCCCGGCACCGCGAGCGCGCCGTCGAGCTCGATCACACGCGTGTTTGGCCCGACGAGCGCCGCGACCTCCTCCGCGCTCCCGAGCGCGAGGATCCGCCCGTCCGCCGCCGCGAGCGCCTCCGCCTCCGGCCGCGCCGGATCGAGCGTCACGATCCGCCCGCCCGTCAGCACGAGCTCGGCCTTCGGACTGCGCCCGTCCGTGCTCGCGCACGCGGCGAGGAGCAGAGCGAGCACGGCGAGCGCGCGGGTCCGCGCTCGATCGCAGCCACGGGTGCGAATCGAGGGCATGAGTCCTCCGGTCGGGGAGCGCGGATGATGCTCGGCGGGACTGCTCTCGTCGAGCCGAACCCCGCCGGCCGACGGGAGCATCACCCGCGGCCGCCGCGGGAGGCGACACGGTTCGGTGACGCCGACCCGAGCCTCCCGATGGTACCCAGCTCGACGACGGGTGCCGGGCTCGACACGGAGGAGACTCGCGTCGTGCGCAGCCCCGGCTGCTTAGACTTCCCCGCGTGAGCTCGACGCCGGCCGGCACCACCGGGACCCCGATCCTGGACTGTCTGGAGCCCATTCCCGAGCGGGTCGTTCGGACCCCGAGGCTCGGACCCGGAGCGCTGGCCTGTCTGTTCGTCCTGATCGCCGTGCTCTCGTTCACTTTGCACTCGTACTCACCGGACTACCGGAGCGGGTTGGCGAGCCTCCGCAACTGGATCTCCCCGGACGCCGCGCAGGGATCGTCGGGCCTGTGGATGCTCTCGCTCGTGCTCTCGCTCGTCGTCGCCGTGCCCGCCGCGGTCGTGGTCCACGAGGTGGGGCACGTGGTCGGCGGGCTGTGTGCCGGCCTGCGCTTCGAGTCGCTCCACGTCGGGCGGCTCCACGTCGACCGCTCCCTGCGTGTCTCGTTCCGCGGCACGACGCCGGGCTACCTGGGCGGCGCCGTGCTCCACCCGGTGACGCGGGAGCGGCTGCGCGCGCGCATGGCCGTCATGGTGCTCGCCGGCCCCGGGGCGAACCTGCTGAGCGGAGCCGCCGCGCTTCTCTTCCTGCCGTCGGGCGTCCTCGCCTCCGCGTTCGTCGGCGTGTCGCTCTTCCTCGCGGTGAGCGCGCTGCTCCCGATCCGCGACGCCTTCTCGGTGCGGGACGGATGCCGCCTCTGGATGCTCTTCCGCCACCGCCCGGCGGGCGACCGCTGGCTCGCCATCGCGTACCTCGGCGCCGCGCTGCGCGGCGGAGCGATGCCGGAGACGTGGCCGGCGGAGACGGTGGAGGACGCCGTCGCGCACGTCGACGATTCGTCCGACACGGTGCTCGGGCACGCGCTCGCCTTCTCGGCCGCCCTGCACCGCAAGGACGATCGGCGCGCGGCGCTGATGCTGGAGACCTGCTTGCGGCACGTGGGCCGTGCGCCCGCGCTGCGCGGGCCGCTCGCGAGCGACGCGGCCGTGTTCCAGGCGCGGCGGCGCGGTCGCGTGGACCTCGCGCAGCTTTGGCTGGCTCGGGTGCCGGACGCGCCCGTGTGGCTGCGGCAGCGGGTCGAAGCCGCGATCCTCGAGGCGCAGGGCGACCAGGCCCGCGTGCTCGAGAAGCTCGACGAGCACGAGGCGTCGATTCGCGCGCTGCCGGACGCCGCGCAGCGCGAGATTCTGCTGCGCTTCCTCGAGCGCTGGAGGTCGGAGCTCCGAGCCTCGGCTGCGGATGCAGGGGTCGCGAGCCCGACCGCGCCGGCGTGCCCGCCCTCCGGCCCAGTCGGAGTCGACGCGACGACGTAACGGCCGGGCGGCGTTCGGCGCGATCCGGGTTCGGGGCCCTATGCGCCGCTCGAACGGCGGCCCTTGGCGCGCCCGCGCTTGCGGCGGTAGTAGCTGCGGGCCTTGACGCGGTCGCCGCAGCTCTTCTTGCACCAGCGGCGGCCCTTGTTCTTCGAGGTGTCGAGGAAGAGCCAGTCGCACTCGCCGCACTTCTTGAGCAGCGCGAGCTCGGACGGGGAGTCGAGCAGGTCGGCGGCGGACTCGACGAGCGCCCAGCGCATGGCTTCGACGTCGTCCGTGCTCGCGCGCGTCCAGACCGGCGACGTCGACGACCACTCGAGCTTCCGATGGCGGCTCGCCTCCCGGAGCTCGCGGTTGAACGCGCGCAGGTCCGCCGCCGTCGGAGCGCGGTGCTCCAGCGCGCACAGGAGCAGGCGGTAGACGGTCTCGCGCAACGCGAGCATGCGCGCGAACGTGCGGGCCTCGGCGGGTCGCCGCTTCGAGCCCTTCGTTCGCGAGGCCGCGCGCTCGGGCAGCAGGCCGGAGCGCTCGCCGAACACGAGGAGGTCGCGGTAGGACTGCAGCCGTTCGCGCGGCGCCGAGCTCGCGCGGCCGCCGGTCGTGTTGACGAAGTCCAGACAGGGGAGCCCGCCGACCAGCGGGATGCGGTCGACGGGTGTGAACGCTCGGTGGCCCATCGAGGGCTCGATGATATCACTACTGTAGGCTAGTTGACTAGTGAGAACAGCGCCGATAGTCTCACGGTCGCCATGGCGTTCATCGGTGCCACGAGGGGCGGCCTCCCGGCGGGCGACGAGCGCCTGCTGCGCGCCGGGGCCGAGCATGCGATCGGCTACCTCGCGACCCTGTCCGACCGCTCCGTCTTCCCCGCTCCGGGCCAGTGCGCGGCTAGCGCGGAACGTGCTGGTGCAGCGGAACGACGTGGAACGGCCGGCATGCCATGCGCATCAGCGTCTCGTCGTGGGCCACGAGCGACGACGACGTCGAGCAGAGCCTCGCGGCCATCGTGGAGATCGCGAAGCGCCGCGCGCGCACTCGAGGTACGGATGCCCGCTCGAACCGCCTCCGGAGCCGCTTCCTGCGCGCTGGCCACCGTCCGCGGCGTTCGCGACGCGCTCGCGCGCGACTGAGCCATGGACTGGTGGTGGAAGGTCCTGCTGACGCCGGCGCTCCTCGCGCTCGCCACGCTCGTCGGCCGGCGCTTCGGGGATCGAGCGTCCGGTTGGATGGCTGGCCTGCCGTTGACCTCCGGCCCGATCTCGGTGTTCCTCGCGCTGCAACAGGGATCGCACTTCGCCGCACGGGCGGCGATCGGCACGCTGCTCGGCTGGATCGCCGTGACGGGGTTCTGCGTCGCGTACTCGCGCGCGGCGCGCAGCTTGGATTGGATCGCGAGCTCGACCCTCGCGCTCGCTGCGTTCCTCGGAGCGGCGTGGCTCCTGCGTGAGCTCTCGCCCGCGCTGCTCCCGGCGTTCGTGCTGGCGTTCGCGAGTCCGTCGCTCGCGCTGCGCGCCGTCGGCTCCGCGCGCGGCAACGGGGCAAGGTCGCCTGCGCCGCGCTGGGACCTCGCGTTCCGCATGGTCGTGGCCACGGCGCTCGTGCTCGTCGTCACCGGCTTCGCCGCGACGCTCGGACCCACGCTGTCGGGGATGCTCTCGCCGTTCCCGGTGTTCGCGGGGACGCTGGCCGTCTTCGCGCACGTGCAGCGCGGCTCCGCCGCGGCGACCGAAATCCTGCGCGGCGTGCTCGCTGGCGGCTACGCGTTCGCGTCGTTCTTCGCGGTGGTCGCGGTGGGGCTCGAGCCGATGGGGGCGCTCGCGACCTATCCCCTGGCGGCGGGAGCCGCGATCGGGGTCGGCGGTGTCGCGTTGACCGCGCTGCATCGGCCTGCGCGCGGCCGAGCTCCCCACGCGGCGGCGTGAAGAGAGTCCCGGCCCCCGCGAAGGAGTGGAGGGGGGCGCAAGGTCGGCACGGCGGCCGGCCGACAGGTATCGGACGGGGCGAGGAGCTCGCGCATCCCGGCGCGCTTCGCGGTCCCTTCCCTCCCAATCGCTCGCATGCCATCGCTCGCATGGACCCGCGCAACGACCCGCTGCTGAAGAACGCGCCCGAGGTGAAGGGCTACAAGGTCCTCCGGCCCGCGGTCGTGTACGCGAAGATCGGCCAGGGCGGGATGGGCGCCGTCTATCGCGGCAAGCACCTGAACCTCGACGTCGAAGTCGCGGTGAAGTGCCTGAAGACGAGTCTCGCAGAGGAGAACGGGGCCTTCGTCGTGCGCTTCCAGCGCGAGGCGAAGCTCGCCGCCGGCATCCAGCACGAGAACCTGATCCGCGTCTTCGACGTGGCGAGCGAAGGCGGCCTCCACTACCTCGTGATGGAGTACGTCGCGGGCGAGAGCGCGCGGGAGCGCGTCGAGCGCAAGGGACCCCTCGGCGATCGCGAGGCCGCGACGTTGCTCCTCGGCGCGGCGCGCGGGCTCGCTGCAGCGCACAAGCAGGGGATCGTGCACCGCGACGTCAAGCCGGACAACGTCCTGATCTCGCGCGACGGCGTCGTGAAGGTGGCCGATCTCGGGATCGCACGCTCGGTCGCCGATCAGGACGTCGCGACGCTGACGCACGGCACGCTCGGTACGCCGCAGTACACGCCGCCCGAGCAGTGGGCCGACGCTTCGAAGGTCGGTCCTGCGGCCGACGTCTGGGCGCTCGGAGCGACGGCGTACTTCCTGTTGACGGGGACGAACGCGATCCGAGCGGGAAGCTTCGCCGAGTGCGCGCGGCTCGTCTGCGATCGCGACTTCCCCGACGTGCGCCATGCGCGCTCGGGCGTCGATCCTAAGTTGGCCGCGCTCCTGCAGCGCTGCACGGAGCGCGACCCGGAGCGTCGCCCGCGCGATGCGGCGGAGGTGGCGCGCGAGCTCTCGATCTGGCTCGGCGAGGAGAACGCGGACCTCGCGGACGCCGAGGCCGGCTCGCGCCCCGCCGCGGGCGTCCTGGTGTCGCCGCCGCCCGCGACCACGATCGCGGAGATCAAGGTCGAGATCGAAACGCGCACGTCCGCCTACCCTGCGCCGGAGAACTGGGAAGCTACGGTGGTCCTGGGCGACTCGCAGCGCACGCCGAAGGAGCGGCGCAAGTCGAAGGGCCGCGTCTGGGTGGCCGTGGCGTCGTCCGTGCTCCTCGGTTGCGCGGGAGTGGTCGGTTGGAACGTCGCGAACGGCCTGGACGAGCGGGTAGAGGGCGAGCGCGCTCGTCCTGCGATCCGACTCGACGTTCCGTTGCCCGAAGACCGCACGCTCGTGACGGCCGAGCCCTTCTTCTCGCTGCAGGGCACGATCGAGCATCCCGGCGAATCCTCGCTGCGGGTCGAGTTCGGTGCGCGCGAGAGCCCCGTCGAGCTCGGCCCCGATGGATCCTTCGCGCTCCTCTTCGAGCTCGAAGCGAATCGTCGCGTGCCCGTGCGACTGGCGCTCGGCGACGACGACGCGATCGAGTTCGAGCTCGTCCAGGATTCCGTCGCCCCGGAGCTCGAGCTCGTCGCGCCTGCAGCCGGTGCGCGGCGAACGTCGGCGAAGGCGATCGAGCTCCTGGTCGCGCTCCACGATGACAATCCGCTGCTCGTGCGGGCGGGGGCGCACGCGCTCGCGAAGCAGGACCAGGACTACTGGAGGGCCACCGCCGTCGCGTTGCCGATCGAAGGCGAGAACCGCGTGTCGATCGTGGGCTCGGACCGCGCCGGTCACGAGGTCTCGCTCGAGCTCACGGTCGTGCGCGACACGCTCGGTCCGCGGCTCCAGGAGCTCCTTCCGCCCGAGGGCGCGGAGCTCGTCCCCGGAAGTCGCGTCGAGCTCCGGATGGTCTTCGACGAAAGGGTCACGGCGCTCGGCGTGGCGGGCGAGTATCTCTCGCCCGAGAGCGACAGCGCGTCGGTGTGGTTGCAGGTGCCCCCGGGAGAGACGACGTACGAGGTGCTGATCGAGGCGCTCGACGACTTGCAGAACCTCGAGGAGCGCGTGCTGTCGTTCACGCGCTCGACGGAGCGATAGGTGCACGTGCCGCGCGACGAAGACGTCCGCGATGCGCCGCGCGGTCAGCGCGGGCCGCCGAAAAGGGTGCGACCCCAACTCCACCCCGACGATCACGCTTCCTTCCGGTGGAAAGCGGCCCGCGCCGCGGATTCCGCGGCCGCGCGGCGGTGACGGAGAGCGCTGAGGATTCGCGGCGCTGCGGCGGAGTTGGATCGAAGGGCGGAAAGGACGTAACGCCGCCCCCGGCGCCCGGATGGGGAGTGCAGCGGTGCGAGTCGCCGCCGCGAACGCCCACCACCACGAGGTAGCCATGAACTCGATCCAGAAGACCGCTCTCTCCGCCCTCCTCGGCCTCGGTTCGGCGCTGGCTTTCGCGCCGCGCGCGACCGCGGGGGGGATCGCGCTCCAGGTCCTGAGACCCGACCTCCGGATCAAGTACGTGGGTCCGGCTTCCGTCCATGCCAAGGCCGTGTACTTCGCCGTCACGAACAGCGGAACGCAGCCTTCGCCTGCCTTCTACGTGCGCGTGAAGGTCAAGGCCCCGTTGCCCAAGATCGCCTACCAGCTCGTTCCGCCGCTGCCGGCCGGCATGACGTACGACTTCAACGTCTACATGGGCTACTCGCCGCTCGCGACGCCGGGTCTCGTCACCGAGGCGGTGGCCGACGCGTTCAGCACGGTCACCGAAGTGAGCGAGAGCAACAACGTCGCGATCTTCGTCGCGCCGGGTAGCTGATCACGAGGAAGCCAGAGCTCGCAGGGCGGCCGGACCGAGCGCTCGCGCGGTCCGGCCGCCCGCTGCCGTTCTCGCCCGCGGCCGTGCACGGGCACAGCGCGTTGCGGGCGCGAAGTCCTGTCCCACGAACCCGGGAGCAAGCTCGTGGAGATGTCCGACGGATGCGCGTGGGCGGCCGAGCCGACCGCGGGACGATCGAGCAGGGAGAAGCGCTCGTGTCCATGCCAGCACGACTGCAGCGCACGTGCCGCAGAAAGGCGGCGCGAACGCGAGTCGAGAGCTCTCGATCGAGGATATGGCGCGCCCGCGCCTGACCGGGCCTACCGATGACGACGCGGCGTCATCGCTCGGACCCGCACCTCGCAGAGACGAGAGTGCGTAACACCGGGGCTCGCGCGTGGATGGGTGGGGCAGCGGGGCATTCGGCCCCGCGAAACGAGACCCACCCACACGAGGAAGCCATGAACCTGTTCCACAAGACCGCACTCTCCATCCTCATCGGCCTCGGCTCGGTGCTCGCCTTCGCGCCGCAGGCGAATGCAGGCTGGGAGTTCCAGGCCCTGAAGCCCGACCTCAGACTCTACTCCGTCAAGCCGTCGACCGTCGGGCCCAACTACGTGCGCGTCGTCATCACGAACAACGGTGTGGTCGCTTCGGCGCCGTGCTACGTGCGCATCAAGATCAACGCGAACACACCGATCTACGCCTACCACTGGATCTCCTCCATGCCGCCGAGCAGCGGAATGGGCATCAACGTGTACACGGGCTACTCGCCGCTCGCGAAGCCCGGCATGGTCACCCAAGCGGTCGTCGACGTCTACGGCCAGGTTTCGGAGACCAACGAGAGCAACAACACCGCGTACTTCATCGCGCCCCCCGGTTGATTCAGAGGCAGCAGCTCCTCGCAGAGCGGCCGGACCGAGCACATGCACGATCCGGCCGCCCGCCGTCGTTCCACGGAGAAGGCGTTCGCCTGGACGCGTGCTCCAGCGCGTGGAGCTAGCTCGGTCGCGCGGCGCGCAGCGCGGCGATGCGGGCAAGCACGGGCGGGTGCGAGTAGTTGAGCGCGACGTAGAAGGGGTGGGGCGTGAGGTTCGCGAGGCTCTCGGCGGAGAGGCGCTCGAGGGCGGCGGCCATGTCCTCGGGCGCGCCGGTCGTCTCCGCGGCGAAGCGGTCGGCCTCGAATTCGTTCCTGCGCGAGAGGGCGTTCAGGAAGAAGCCGAGCACGAGCTCGATGGGGGTGTAGAGCAGCGCGAAGAAGACGAGACCGGCGTACGGGGGGCGACCCTCGACGCCGAACGCGGCGAACAGCGCGTCTTCCTCGAGGAAGAGCGACAGCAGGAAGAACAGGACGCCCGAGTGCGCGATCGAGAGCGCGAGCCCCTGCAGGACGTGCTTCTTCTTGAAGTGACCGATCTCGTGCGCGACGACGGCCACGAGCTCGCCGGTGCCGTGGCGCGCGACGAGCGTGTCGAACAGGGCCACGCGCTTGTTGCGTCCGAAGCCGGTGAAGAAGGCGTTGGCCTTGGTCGAACGCCGCGAGCCGTCGACGACGAAGAGGTCGCGCAGCGGGAAGCCGACGCGCTGCGCGTAGGCGAGGATCGCGCCCTTCGTCTCGCCGTCCGCGAGCGGCGTGAAGCGGTTGAAGAGCGGGAAGATCAGGGTCGGCGCGAGGAACTGCAGGACGACCGTGAAGAGCGACACCGCGGCGAAGGCCCAGACCCACGCGAGCTCGCCCGCGCGCTCGAAGAAGAAGAGCACGGCCGCGAGCAGCACTCCGCCGAGCAGCGCCCCGAGGACGAGCCCCTTCGCGAGGTCGGCGAAGAAGGTCCGCACGGTCGTGCGGTTGAAGCCGAAGCGTTCCTCGAGGACGAAGGTCGCGTACCAGCGGAAGGGGAGGTGCAGGACCGAGTGGCCGACGACGAGCGCCCCGACGTAGAGGAGCCCGCTCGGAACGGTCCCGAGGTCGAGCTCACGCACCGCGCGGTCGAGCGCCGCGAACCCGCCCGCGAACCAGAAGACGAGCAGCACGACCAGGTCGAAAGTCCGTGGCAGGATTCCGAAGCGCGTGCGCGCGCGCGTGTAGGCCTGGCTCTTCGCGTACCGCTCGGCGTCGTACACGCCCTCGAACTCGCGCGGCAGCGGGCTCTCGAGCGCGCGCAGGTTCAGGAGGTCCGCGGCCAGCTCGAGCGCCCAGTGGGCGAGGAGCGCGACGAGCACGACGATCGCGTAGACGTTCATGGCGGCGGGCCTTCGGGCCCACTACCTTAGGGCCGCGATGGAAGCACGGGAACCGGGGGCACGGGCGGAGGGCGCTTCGCCGCTCCTGCGGCTCGCGATCGAGATGGGGCCGCTCGTGGCCTTCTTCGTCACGAACGCCCGCACCGAGGACATCTTCGCCGCGACGAAGGTCTTCATGGTCGCCATCCTGCTGGCGCTCGGCTTGTCCTGGCGCCTCGAGCGCCGGCTGCCGGTGATGCCGCTCGTCACGTGCGTGTTCGTGCTCGTGTTCGGCGGGCTCACGCTGTGGCTCGACAACGAGCTCTTCATCAAGCTCAAGCCGACGGTCGTGAACGCGCTCTTCGCGGCGATCCTGCTGGGCGGGCTCGCGACCGGCCGCTCGCTCGTCAAGGTCGTCTTCGGGACGGCGGTGTCGCTCACGGACGAGGGCTGGCGCGCGCTGACGCTGCGCTGGGCGCTCTACTTCGTCTTCCTCGCCCTCCTGAACGAGGTCGTGTGGCGCAACGTCTCCACCGACGCGTGGGTGACGTTCAAGGTGTGGGGCCTGATGCCGCTGACGATCCTCTTCAGCCTGCTGCAGGTCCCGCTCCTGAACCGCTGCCAGCTCCCGGCGGCCGGCGAGGGAGCCGCGAGCCCCGACGCCGACGCGTGAGGGGCGTTCAGCCGTCCGAGTCGGACGGACCGTCCGCCCCCGCGTCCGAGCACGGCGTCGACTCGGCGCTCTCGTCTGCGTAGCCGAGCGCAGCGAGGTCGGCGAGCGCCGTGGCCGACACGTCGCGCGTCGTGATGGCGCGCATGGTGTGGACGGCGTCGCGCAAGCGCTCCTCCCAGCCGGGGCGCTCGCCGCGCCGCGCGCGGAACACGTCGACGAGCTCGGCCGGATCCGCGCGCAGGTCGTACATCTCGAAGCAATCCGCTTCGCCGCGGTAGACGAGCTTGAACGCGTCGTCGCGCAGCGCCACGAGGTCCTCGCGCACCTCGAAGCTTCCGCCGGCCGCGACGCGTACGAGCCGCGACACGGCGAGGAGCTCGCGCTCCGCGCGCGCATCGTCCGCCAGCAGCGACACGCCGCGCTGGCCGGGGAGCTCCGGCAGCCCCAGGAGGTCGAGCACGGTCGGCACGACGTCGGCGTGCCGCACGAGCCGATCCTTCTGCGGGACGAGCCGCGTTCGCGCGTCGTTCCCGGCCGGCGGCTTGACGACGAGCGGCACGTGCAGGAGCTCGTCGTACAGGTTCTCCTTGTGGCCCCACCAACCGTGCTCGCCCAGCGCCTCGCCGTGGTCGGACGTGAGCACGACCAGCGCGTCGTCGTACAGGCCGCGGCGGCGCAGCGACTCGACGAGCTCGCCGAGCCAGCGGTCGACGAAGGCCACTTCGAGCGGGTAGCGCGCGCGCTCCTCCGCGTCCGGCGGTTCCTCGGCGAGCTCGAAGTGCAGCGGGAACGCGACCGCGCCATCCGTGTGATTCACGACGCGCGAGGTGATGCGGCTCCAGCTCTTCGGGCTCGCGCCCGGCAGGCACTCCTCGGGGATCGGCGTGATCGTCACGCCCTCGGGCGGGGCCGCTTCGTGGCGGTAGAACGTGAAGGAGTGCTCCGAGCGCAGCACGACGCCGTACTCGCCCGGCGCGAGCGCGAGCGTGCGCTCGAACTCGACCGTGTTCGAGACGTCGAACTCAGCGACGAGCTCGCCGTCGACGAGGAGCTCGACCATGCGCCCCGCCGGCCGCTCGTGCGCGTTGTAGGGGAAGTGCGGGTCGGCGAAGTGCGCGAAGAGGAAGAAGGGCCGGCGTCCCTCGAGCTCGTCCAGCGCGCGCTCGACGCGCTCGAAGCTCGCCGGCGCCTGCTCGATGCGCCCGAAGTAGCCGCGGTCGTAGCGCTCGAAACCGCGCTCGAACCCGCTCGCGCGCGAAGCGGTGCCCATCGTCCACAGGCTCACGACGGCGCGCGTGGCGAAGCCCTGTTGCGCGAGGTGCTCCGCGAGGAGCGGCAGGTCAGCCGGCACCTGGTCCTGCTCGTTCGCCACGAGCCCGGTCGCGTCCGGCGGCCGCGCCGAGAAGAGCGCCGCGTGCGCGGGCAGCGTCATGGGCGCGTGGCTGTAGGCGCGCGAGAACGACACCCCGTCCCGCGCGAGCGCGTCGAACGCCGGCGTCGCGACGTCCTCGATCCCCTTGCCGAGGTCGGCCCGCAGCGTGTCGACGACGATCAGGACGACGTTCGCCGGCGGCTCCGGCTCCGAGCAGCCGGCGAGACCGAGGAGGGCGGGAGTGAGGACGAGCCAGAAGGTCCGCATCCTCGGCAATGTAACGAAGACCGGTGAGCGAGGGTCGCGGCGGGTGCTGGGTCAGTCAACAGACCCAGTGCCTCGCGGCGAGCGAGCGCCTCGCTCACCGGCAACCACGGACGGGGTGCGCCTGAACGTCCCTCTCGGAGATGCGGAACCCTGCTTCCTTCTCGCGAGAAGATGGCTGACGACTTTCGGACCCGGGTGCTACCGTCACCCTGGGCTCGGACGGCGGACGAACCGTTGGCTCGTTCGTCCGCATCGAGAATCGGTCCGGACGGAGAAGACACATGGCATGCGGGGTTTTGCCGTTCGTCGTCCTCGGGATCGTGATGCCCGCGTCCGTCGACGCCGCGTCCGTCGACGCCGAAGGGGGAGAAGCCGCTGGCACGAGGTTCGTCTGGGTGGACGTCGACGGCGACGGTCTGGAGGACGTCCACGTCGTTCGTCCGGACGGTCGGGACTCGCTCTTCCGCAACCTGGGTGACGGATCGTTCGAGGACGTGACCGCGAGCCTGCTCTCGTGCGCGACGTGCGCATCGACCGAGGTCGCCTGGCACGACGTCGACTCGGATCGCCGGCCGGACCTCGTGAGGCTCCTCGGCTCGGGGAGCGTCGAGCTGTTGCGCAACCGCGGCGACGGCGTGTTCGAGGACGTGACGACCGCTGCCGGTCTCGACGGCATCGCCGGCGCGATCGGAGTGCGTTGGCTCGACTACGATTCGGACGGGAGGGCGGATCTCGAGCTCACGACGCAGTCAGGGTCGCTCCTGCGCCACGGACTCGGAGACTTCCTGTTCGAGGCGGTGACGATCGACCCGGTCGCTGGAACCCCCGACGAGGCCTCGTCCGTTCGCGCGGTGCTCCGAGCCCTCGACGTGGACGCGATCGCGCGCGCTGGGACGACGCGCCGGAACGTCGATGGAGACGAGCGTGCAGCGGCGGCGCGAGCTCTCCCCGGATCCGTCGTCGAGAGGAAGTACTTGGATCGCTTGGAGCCGGCGTCTCCGCCCGGAGATCCGCTCGAGCGCCCGGCGCCCACGGACTTCCAGGTGCCCGCGTTCCCCAATCACTGCGCCTTCAGCGTGCGCGACACGAGCACGGGTGACTGCGTGCTCACTTCGACGCTGCCGACGCTCGGGAAGCTGTACCCGATTTCGTCGAACCTCTTCGTCTCGGCCGGCGGCAACGTCGGCATCGGCACGACGGGCCCGAACGAGACGCTCGACGTGGCGGGTGCCGCACGGATCTCCGGCGCGCTGACGCTCGCTCCGAGCGGCGACGTGGCGCTCGACGTCAGCTCGGGCAGCATCTACGAAGCCGGAGCGCCGTTCATCCATACGCTGGGATCCTCCAACATGGGGACGGGGTTCGAGGCCCTGGTCTCCGTGACGTCGGGCACGCGCAACATGGCCTTTGGGATCGTGGCGCTCACCTCCACCACGACGGGTATGCGCAATTCGGCCTTCGGGTACCGAGCCCTTGCGCAGTCCAACGCCGATTCCAACGTGGGGTTCGGCTTTCAGGCACTCACATTGAACACGATCGGTTACGGGAACACGGCCATCGGGACGGACGTGCTCCGTCCGAACACCATTGGAACCGACAACATCGCGATCGGATCCGGTGCGGGCGGGAACGTGTTGACGGGTAACAACAACATCTTGATCGGGCACACTGGCTTCCCGTACCAGCACAACACGATCCGGATCGGGAGGACGCAGCTGCGAGCCTTCAATGCGGGCATACGAGGTGTGACGACGGACAATGCCGATGCGATAGCCGTCGTCATCGACAGCGCTGGGCAATTGGGCACGGTTTCGTCGTCTCGGCGGTTCAAGGAAGACATTGCCGACATGGGAGACGCCACGGCGCGCCTCCTCGACCTTCGTCCCGTGCTCTTCCGCTTCAAGCCCGAGATCCAACCGGGCGAGCGGTCACGTGAGTACGGTCTGATCGCGGAAGAAGTCGCAGAGATCTTCCCCGACCTCGTCGTGTACGACGAAGAAGGGGAGCCACTCACCGTCAAATACCACGTCCTGGATTCCATGTTGCTCAACGAGCTTTCGAAGATGCGCGCTGCTCACGCGGCGGAATGGGCAGAGCTACGGAGTCGGCTCCATGCCATCGAGTCCGCTATTTCGCCCGCCGGGTTCCTCACGACCACTCCTGGGATCGATCTCTCGCGTCCGCTTTCGGAGGAAAGTCATGACTAGCAGAGCCTCGCAACTCGTCCCGCTTCTCTTGGCGTTCGGGACCGTTGTCGCGAACTCGATCGACGCGGGCGAAACCGCTGCGGCTCGCGCGAAGTTCGTGTGGGCCGACTTCGACGCGGACGACCTGGAGGACGTCTACGTCGTTCGCCCGGGAGGCCACGACTCTCTCCTCCGCAATCTCGGGGACGGATCGTTCGCGGACGTCACGGCGCAGGCGCTACCGTGCGTGACGTGTGCATCGATCGAGGTCGCCTGGCGCGACGTCGACCTCGATCGCAGACCGGACCTCGTGAGACTCCTCGTCTCGGGAGAGGTCGAGCTCCTGCGCAACCGCGGCGACGGCGCGTTCGACGACGTGTCGGCCACCGCCGGTCTCGAGGGCATCGCCGGTGCGAGCGCGGTGCGTTGGCTCGACTACGACGCGGACGGCCGACCCGACCTCGAACTCACGACTCGGAGCGGGCCGCTCCTGTACCACGGCCGCGCGGACTTCTCGTTCGAGGCCGTGGCGCTGGCCTCGGTCGATCGAGCGGGGCCCGACGAGTCTTCGTCCGTTCGAGCGGTCCCCGGAGCGCTCGACGACGACGCCGTCGGACGCGCCGGTGCGAAGCCCCCCGACGGCGCCGGAGACGCGAACGGATCCGAGCCCGCCGGTGCGACGCCGGCACTCTCCGGATCGCTCGTCGACGGGTTGCACCCGGATCCCTTGGCGCCGGTGACGCCGCCCGTGAGCCCACTCGAGCCGCCCACGGACGCCGTCGACTTCCAGCTCCCGCCTTTCGCCAATCGCTGCGCCGCGAGCGTGCGCGACACGAGCACGGGCGACTGCGTGCTCACCTCGACGATTCCAGCGCTCGGAAACCTCTATCCCATGTCAGCGAATCTGTTCGTCTCGACCGGCGGCGACGTCGGGATCGGGACGACGAGTCCAGCGGCGAAGCTCGACGTGGCGGGCACTGCACGGATGACGGACACGCTGACGCTCGCCCCCAGCGGCGGCGTGGCGCTGGACGTCAGCTCGGGCAGCATCTACAAGACTGGAGCGCTCTTCATCCACACCAAGGGAATCAACAATCTCGCGATGGGACCGAATGCCCTCGCGTCCGTGACGGGTGGCTTCGGTAATACGGCCTTTGGTATCGAAGCACTCGCCGGCAACACGACGGGTGTCGACAACAGTGCATTCGGGTACCAGGCCCTCGCCCAATCGACCTCCAACCATTTCAATACTGCGTTCGGTTCTCAAGCACTCACGTCGCTCACGCTGGGCTGGTCGAACACAGCCATCGGAACCAACGCGCTCGCGTTGCAAACCAGCGGATCCGACAACATCGCAATCGGCAACGGCGCAGGTTCGAGCCTGACGGGTGGAGACAACAACATCTTCATAGGGAACGCCGGCGCTACGTTTTCGAGCAATACGATTCGGATCGGGACGTCTTCGCACACGCGCACGTTCATCGGTGGCATTCGCGGCGTGACGACGACCTTTGCCAATGCGATACCGGTGGTGGTCGACAGCGCGGGGCAACTGGGCACGGTCTCGTCGTCGCGGCGTTTCAAGGAAGACATCGTCGACATGGCGGACGCGACCGAGCGTCTGCTCGATCTCCGTCCCGTGGTCTTCCGTTTCAAGTCCGATGTCCAGGCCGGTGAGCGTCCTCTCGAGTACGGTCTGATCGCGGAGGAAGTCGCCGAGATCCTCCCAGACCTCGTCGTGTACGACGACGAAGGAAAGCCCCTCACGGTGAAGTACCACATCCTCAGCTCGATGCTGCTCAACGAGCTGAAGAAGATGCGCGATGCGCACGACGTCGAGGTGGAGTTCCTGCGCGCTGAGCTCGACGCGCTCGAGGGCCGCGGCGCACCCGTGCCGACTCCCGGCGCTCTTCCCGCGAGCAAGCTCTAGCAGGCGCTCCCGAAGCGAGCGCGAGGCCGGCGCCGAGGGCGCAGAGGAAGACAGTTGCACGATCCTGCACGGGGTTTCTAGACGGCCAGACGGATCCGGGCCCAGAGCGGGAGCTCCAAGAGCTCGCCGCGCATCGGGCGCGCGGAATAGAACAGGATCTCGATGTTCTCTTCACGCTGCGCGGGCCCCAGAGAAAGGCCGAGTGACCGGGGGCGAGGTCGAGCGAGAGATGCCTGCGGACGATGCGCACAGATAGGGGAGATGGTCGGATAAACCGCCCACGGCA
Source organism: uncultured Planctomycetaceae bacterium (assembly GCA_964413535.1). Classification (GTDB taxonomy): domain Bacteria; phylum Planctomycetota; class UBA1135; order UBA1135; genus CAYPTB01. Next base: position 149,256 of record CAYPTB010000007.1, read on the forward strand.
AGCCGCGACACCGGAGAGAATGCTCGCGTCGCCTCAGCCGACGCGCACGCGCGCTTCATAGCGATGTCCGCCTCAGGAGCTGCGCGTTGAGCGCCACGACTACCGTGCTGAGCGACATGAGCACCGCCCCAGCGGCCGGTGCCAGCACCACGCCCCAACCGGCTAGCACGCCGGCCGCAAGCGGGATCGCAACGATGTTGTAGCCAGCCGCCCACCACAGGTTCTGCACCATCTTGCGATAGGTCGCGCGGCTCAGCTCGACGATCCGCGGCACGTCGCGCGGGTCGCTCCGGACCAGCACGACGTCACCGGCTTCGACCGCCACATCCGTTCCAGCGCCGATGGCGATCCCAACGTCCGCAGTGAGGAGGGCAGGAGCGTCGTTGACGCCGTCTCCGACCATTGCGACCCGCTTGCCGTGTGCTTGAAGCTCTTGGATCTTCTCCGCCTTGCGATCCGGGAGCACTTCGGCGAAGACCTTGTCGATCCCGAGCTCCGCGGCGACCGCATCGGCTACCGTCCGCGCGTCGCCCGTCAGCATCACGACCTCGACGCCGGCTCGATGTAGTCGCTCCACCGCTTCTGCGGACTCGGTCCGGATCCGATCGGCAACGGCGAAGCACGCGATCACGCGGTCGCCATCGAGGAGCCAGATCACAGCCTGCCCGCGTGCGTTTGCTGCCGACGCGGCATCGCTCAGGGCTGGCGGCGCCTCGATGCCTATCGAGCGCAACAGGTTCGGACCGCCGGCCCGGAGCTGACGTCCCTCCACGGTCGCCGAGACGCCCCGGCCGGGCGTGGAGGCGAAGGCGGTCGCGGTCGGGATGTCGAGGTCACGGTCCTCGGCGCTCGACACGATCGCCCGCGCGACCGAATGCTCGGAGTCGCGCTCCATGGCGGCGGCAAGCCGCAACGCTTCCTCGGGTTCGATTCCATCCGCGGCCATGTCGACCACGCGGTGCTCGCCCAAGGTGAGCGTGCCCGTCTTGTCGAAGACAACGACGTCGAGCAACCGTGCATCCTCGAGGCCGCGCCGGTCCCGGATCAGGAGCCCGTTACGCGCTCCGAGCGTGGTCGAGATCGCCACGACCAACGGGATCGCTAGGCCGAGTGCGTGCGGGCACGCGACCACGAGCACGGCGACGACACGTTCGGTCGCGTACGACGCGGTCGCCCCCGCGACGAGCCACGCGATCAACGTGGCAGCCGCGGCGCCGAGGGCGATCAGTGTCAGCCAGAACGCGGCGCGATCCGCCAGCGCCTGCGCCTTGGAGCGTGAGCTTTGCGCGAGCTCGACGAGCCGCATGATCCCTGCGAGTGCGGTCTGATCTCCCGTCTTCGTGACTTCGACCCGGAGCGAACCACTGCCGTTCACCGTCGCGGCGATCACCTCGTCGCCAGGGCCCTTTTTCACCGGGCGAGATTCGCCTGTCAGCATCGCCTCATTCAGATCGCTGGCTCCTTCCCGCACGCGCCCGTCCGCGGGCACGGCCTCTCCGGGCCGCACCAGCACCAAGTCGCCGACGCGGAGTTCCGCTACGGGGACGTCCTCCATCCGCCCGTCCACGACCCGCGTCGCAGAGGAAGGCATCAACCTGGAGAGCTCCGTCAGCGCTCCGTGCGCTTGCGTGATGGAGCGCATCTCCATCCAGTGGCCGAGGAGCATGATCGTGACGAGGGTCGCGAGCTCTTCCCACAGCGGCATGCCCGGATAGCCCAGCGACACCACTGCGCTGAAGACGAACGCCACCGTGATGGCGAGGGAGATGAGCGTCATCATCCCCGGGAGCCGATCCTTCAGCTCGCGCCACGCACCCCGCAGGAAGACCAACCCACCGTAAAAGAAAACAGCCGTTCCGAAGATCGGGGCGATCCATTGCGACCCGGGGAAGGAGAACAGTTCCCAGCCCGTGAGCCGCCTGAGCATGTGGCCCCAGATCAGCGTGGGGATCGTGAGCAGGAGGGAGATCCAGAACTTGTCCCGGAACATTCCGGGCTCGTGCCCCTCGTGCTTGTCGTGGCCGCCATGCTGGGCACTCTGCACCCCAGATCCGTCGGGTGCACGAGCATGCGCGGCGCCTCCTCGACCGGAAGGTGTGCGGCCTTCGTGGGCGCGCTTCATCGCAAGAACCACGCGATGGGGCCGGTCACGGCGCACGTTTGCACTATGGGTTGCTGCTGCGCTTCCACTTCCACTCCTCCACCGCGCAGAACATGCACGGGACGATGAACAAGGTGATCAGGCTCACCGCCATACCCCCCATCACGGGGATCGCCATCGGCTGCATCACGTCGGATCCGCGGCCGGTGGCCCAGAAGATGGGCATGAGTCCGAAGACCGTAGTCGCGATGGTCATGAGGCAGGGGCGGATGCGCTTGAGGCCGGCGTCGAGGGTCGCCGCGCGGATCTCGGCGATGGACTCGAACACGCGGTCCTTGAACGTCCCCTCGAGGTAGGTGGCGATGACCACACCGTCGTCGTCGACGACGCCGAAGAGCACCAGGAAGCCGACCCACACCGCGACCGAGAGGTTCGCGCCCCACAGCGCGAGCATGACGAATCCGCCCGACGCCGAGACCAGCACGCCGAAGAAGATCACGGGGGCGATCCACCAGCGCGTGAAGCCCAGATAGAGCATCACGAACATGATGAACAGCGTGATGGGGACGAGGATCCGCATGCGCGCCGTCGCCCGGACCTGGTTCTCGAACTGGCCCGACCACTCCCAGTAGTAGCCCGCGGGGAGCTCGAGGCGTCCGTCCTCCACCGCCTGCTGGAGCAGCGCTTCGGCGTCGTCTACGACCGACACCTCGTCGCGGTCGCGGGTGTTCATGGTGACGTAGCCGACCAAGAGGCCGCGCTCGCCCTTGATCTCCTGCGGCCCCAGGACGGTGGTGATGGTGGCGAGCTGCGCGAGGGGAACCTGCGCACCAGTCGAGGTCGGCACGCTGATCCGCTGGATGGCTTCGGTGTCCTCGCGGAAGTCGCGAGCCAAGCGGATGCGGATTGGATAGCGCTCGCGACCCTCGACCGACTCCATCAGGTTCATGCCGCCCAGCGCCATCTCGATCACGTCCTGCACGTTTCGGATGTTGACGCCGTAGCGGCCGATGCGGTCGCGGTCGATGTCGATCTGGATGTAGGGCTTGCCGACGATGCGGTCGGCGACGATGTCCGTAGCGCCGGGCACCTCGCGCAGGAGTTGCTCGATCTGGAGGCCGATGCGCTCGATCTCGCGCAGGTCGCCCCCGTAGATCTTGACGCCCATCATCGCGCGGAACCCGGTCTGGAGCATGACCAGCCTCGTCTGGATGGGCTGCAAGAACGTCGGCAGCACTCCGGGTATGGCGGTCTTCTCCTGGAGTTCCGCGAGGATCTCGCCCTTGGTGATGCGGCGTTCCTCGGACCAGATCCAGGAGAGCGGCGTACGGAGGAAGCCGGGCCAGTCGGAGAAGAAGCGCTCGACCCTCGCCGTGCGCCATTCGTCCTCCGGCTTCAGGATGACGATGCTCTCGATCATTCCGATGGGAGCCGGGTCGAGTGCAGACTCGGCGCGGCCGATCTTGCCCACGACCGACTCGACCTCGGGGACGCTCGCGATGGCGAGATCCTGCGTGCTGTTGACCTGGATCGCTTGCGAGAGCGAGCCCTGCGGCAAGAGCGAAGGCATGTAGAGGAACGAGCCCTCGTCCAGCGGAGGCATGAACTCGCGGCCGATGCCGGGCAGGATGCGGCCCCCGCGGACGACGGTCGTGCCGGAGGCGATCTCGGCGTCGCGCTCACCTGGGTCGGCTCGACGCCATGCAATGCGGGAGCGTTCCTCGCCGTCCTTCTCGCGCACGCGTTCCCACCGAAGCTGGTCGAACTCGACGAGTGGACGTGTGACGTCCTGGTCCGGCCGAGCGTGCATGAGGCGCTTCAGCTGCGGCGAGGCCGGTGCGCGTGCAAGAAGATTGACGGTTGCTTCCAGCGGGTAGAGGGTCTTGCCTACGCCGAGCCACACGCTCATGCCGACGAAGAGGATCGCGAGGGGCAAGACGAGGAAGGTCCTCTTGTGCGCGAGGATCCAGCTCAACGTCGGGACGTAGCCCCTGGCGATCAGGCGCGAGACAGGGTTCTCCTCCAGCGGCAGGAAGCGCTCCCGCGTCATTCGAACGACGCACAGACCCACGCCGACGCCGACCGCCGCGGAGATGAGCCAGCCCTCGCCGTGCCCCTTGGCCAGGCCCCACACGAAGGCTGCATGGGTCGCGAGCATGGCGAGGACGCCGATGCCGATGGCCATCACGGCCGTGATCGTCGCTCGCCACTTCACCGGCCGGAACAGCAGGTAGCACAGGAACGGGACGACGGTGATCGCGAGGACGACCGAGGAGCCGATGGCGAAGGTCTTCGTGAACGCCAGCGGCTTGAACATCTTCCCTTCTTGGTCGGTGAGGAAGAAGACCGGGATGAAGGACACGATCGTGTTCGAAACGGCGGTGATGATGGCGCCCCCGACCTCGGTCGCGCCCTCGTAGACGATTCCGAAGTGGCCCTTCTCTCGCTTCTCCTGCTCGGTGGCCGAGGCGATGCGGCGGTAGATGTTCTCCGACATGATGATGCCCATGTCGGCCACGTCGCCGATCGCGATGGCCAGGCCCGCCAGCGACATGATGTTGCTGTCGACGCCGAACTGGTACATCAAGATGAACGTGAGGGCCACGGCCAGCGGGAGCGTGGCGAGAACGGTCACCGTCGTGCGCAGGTGCAACAGGAAGAACAGGATCACGAGGCTCGCGAGCAGCGCCTCCTCGGCCAGGGCTTTCTTCAGCGTGTCGAGGGTCTCGTCGACGATGGTCGTGCGGTCGTAGAAGGGGACGATCCGCACCCGTGACACGCGCCCGTCGGGAAGGGTCTTGCTCGGCAGGCCGAGCTCGAGCTGGGTGATCTTGCCCTTGACCCGCTCCACCACCGCGCGCGGGTTCTCGCCATAGCGCATGAGCACCACGCCGCCGACGGCCTCGACACCGGCCTTGTCCAGAGCACCGCGCCGGAAGTCAGGTCCCAGTTGCACCGTCGCGACGTTGCGCAACGTGAGCGGCGTGCCTCCCTGCTCGCGGATCACGACGCGCTCGAGGTCTTCGAGGGTCTTGATGAAGCCGACGCCGCGGATGAAGAACTCGACGCCGTTGTTCTCGACGACTTTGGCCCCGACGTCGATGTTGCTCTTGCTCACGGCCTCGAACACGTCCATGAGCGTGACGCGGTGGGCGCGGAGCTTGTCGGGATGGATGTCGATCTGATACTGCTTGACGAAGCCGCCGATGCTCGCGACCTCGCTCACGCCCTCGACGGCGTTGAGCTGGTAGCGCACGTACCAGTCCTGGATCGAGCGCAGCTCAGCGAGGTCGAAGCCCTCGCCCTCCACCGTGTACCAGTAGATCTGGCCCAATGCGGTCGCGTCGGGCCCGAGCACGGGCGTGACGCCCATGGGCAGCCGCTGCTGGGCGACGTTCATCCGCTCCAGCACGCGCGAGCGCGCCCAGTAGTAGTCGACGTCGTCCTTGAAGATGACGAAGACCATCGAGAAGCCGAAGCCCGACATCGAGCGGATGGCCTTCACGCCGGGCGTGCCCGTCAGGCTCGTCGTGAGCGGGAACGTGAGCTGGTCGTCGACGTCCTGCGGGCTGCGTCCCGGCCACTCTGCGTAGACGATGACCTGCTTCTCGCCGATGTCGGGGATCGCGTCGACCGGAGTGCGCAGGACGGCGAAGTAGCCACCGACGCACAGTCCGGCGAGGAGGAGCACCATCAGGAACGGGTTCCTGAGGCACCAGCGGATGACGGCGTCGACCATGGCGGAGCCTCGCCGTCAGTGCTCGTGTCGACCGGCACCGCCGGGCGGAGCGGTGGGACTCTGCGAGGGCGGCTGCGAGGCGGGCTCGCCGTGCTGGTGCTCCGTCGCGCCGCCCATGAGGCCGCCGGGGTAGAACAAGCTCGGGTGCCCGGTGATCTGGAATTGGCTGTCGATCAGGAAACCGCCACGGGTCACCACGTGCTCGCCGTCGGCGAGCCCCTCGAGCACTGGAAAGAACGCTCCCGCTCGCGGTCCCAGGACGACCTCTCGCGGCTCGAACAACCCGCGGGCCTTCTCGACGTACACGAGTCGCCGCGTCCCGCTGTCGAGCACGGCGGTCGCAGGCACGGAGAGCAGCCCGGGACCGGCAGGTGCCGGTGGCACCACGAGCTCGAGCTTCATGTTGCAGACTGGACAGTCTCCTGGTGCGGCATATGTCTTCGCGCCCTCGCATTTCATCGGGCACGCAAATTCCTCCGCGGCTGGAGTCTGTGAGTTGTGCGCCGAATGATCGAGCGAAGCCGGTTCCAGCCCTGGGATCCGCTCGAGCCGCATCTCGCAGATCGGGCACTGCCCAGGCTCTTCGCGCAGCACCTGTGGGTGCATCGCGCAAGAGAACTTGCCTTCGACGCCCGTGGGCGCGGCGCGCCCATCGCTTCCCAGGGCTGAGCGGACCACCGCGCTCACGAACATGCCCGGCTTCAGCGTGTGGTCTTCGTTCTCCACGTGGACCGGCACCCGAACGGTGCGCGTCTCTTCGTTCACGATTGGCTGCACGAAGGTGATGAGCCCCTCGAATACGCGCCCCGGGAGGGCTTCCGCGACCAGGTCGACGCGCTGCCCATAGCGGACCCACGCCAGGTCGTACTCGTAGATGTCGAGGTACACCCACACGGTGTCGAGGTTGGCGACGCGATAGAGCGCATCGCCGGCCACGAACGCGCTGTTCTCGAAGATCGACTTCTCGATGACCGTGCCCTGGATGGGCGAGTACAGCGTGACGCGGTCGGCGATCTCCTTCCTCTCGACCAGCGCGGCGATCTGTTCCTCCGTGAGGCCCCAGCGCAAGAGCTTGAGCTTGGCCGTCTCCACCAGCGGTCCGCTCTCTCCGCCCGCGCCGCCTTGGAGCGCGATCAGGAGCTCCTGCTGGGCGACGATCAGATCGGGGCTGTAGACCTCCGCCAGGTGGTCGCCGGCCTTGATCTCGACGCCCGTGAAGTTGACGAACAGGCGTTCGGCGTAGCCATCGACTCGGGCGGTGACCGTCGCGAGCGAGGATTCGTTGTACTGGATCTTCCCGACCGCGCGCAGCTCCCGCGAGAGCTCCCGCCGAACCACCGGCGTGGTCTCCACGCTCGCCATCGCCAGCGCGTGGTCGGAGAGTTGGAGCATGGGCTCTCCACCCGCGCCCGTCTCTGCGGCGCTCGCGAGGATCAGGGGCATCTCGCAGATCGGGCACTTCCCAGGGCGGTCCAGGCGGACCTGCGGGTGCATCGAGCACGTGTAGACCTGCTGCCCCGCGGACGGCGGCGCGGACGGCGCGGTGTCGGGACGATGCGCGGAGCGCCCGAGCAGGTATCCGCCGGCCGCCGCGACGACGATGACGAGTGCGACGAGGACGCGTCTCCCGTTCATGGCCGGCCTCCTTCGGAATCCGACTCCCGCTCCCGCCCTGGGTGACCCGGACCCGCCTCGAGCGTCGGGGCGCCGGCAGGCGGAACGCCGGCGATGGCGAGCGACAGCGACGCGAGCGCGAGTTCGCGCTGCGTGCGAGCCTCGATGCCCCTGAGCTCGAACTCGAGCAGCGTGCGCTGGGCGTCGATCACGTCGAGGAAGCCGGCCCGGCCGTTCACGTAGCCCGCCTGGGCTGCCCCGAGCGATTGCTTGGCCTTGGGTACGAGTTTGTCCCGCAACAATGCGTCGTTGCGAACGGCCTCGCGGAACATGAAGAGCATCGATGCCAGCTCGGCAGCGATCTGCACCTGCTCGGCAGTGAGGCGTGCCGCTGCGGCTCGCTTGCTGGCCTGGGCACCGGCTATCTCCGCGGCGATCTTGTCGCGCCAAATGGGCAAAGTCATTCCAGCCGAAGGCCTGAACATGGTTGGATCTGCCTTGACGTCTACCTCGAGGCCGAGAGAGAAGTCGGGAACGCCCGACTTGCGTGCCAGACCCAGCGAGGCCTCGGCCCTGAGAACGTCCTCCTCCAGCGCTCGAAGGCTCGGGTTGCGAGTCAGCGCAGTCGCCAGCAATTCGTCGGGCAGCGGATCGCCGGTGGAAGGCTCGAACGTCTCCGGAATCGGTGGGGTAGCGTCGAGCGGTCCGAGCCCGAGCGCCGCCTTCAACTCCGCGACGAGCGCGCTGCGAGAGTCCTCCAGGTTCGTGATCTCCGTGTCGACCTGATAACGGGCGATCTGGGCGCGAAGTACGTCCTGGAGCGTCACCCTTCCCGCGGCGTTCTGCTGCAAGGCGAGCTGCTCCAGATCGGTCAGCAGGCCGAGGGTCTCCTTCTCGACGCGGATCGTCTCTTCGAGAAAGTGCAGTCGGTAGTACGCCGCCTTGACGGCCAGCGCGGTTCGCAGGATCTCGCGCTCGAAGCCGAAGTAGGCGACGCGGCTCTCGGCCGCCATCGCGTCGCCCGCCGCGCGGAGCTTTCCGGGGCCGGGCAGATCGACCATCAGCCCCGGCATGAGCGACATGACCGTATCCGCAATGTCGCTCTTGAAGGTGAGTCGTGGATCGGGCAGCGAGCGGGCGGGCGTGATCGCCTCGACCGACGCCGCCCAGTCGTAGTATGCCGCCTCGACCCGGGGGCTGTTGAGCATCGCGAACCGCAGGTAGTCCGCGAGCGGCGACGTGGCGTCGAGCGCGGGCAAAGTGGGCTTGGCGTCACCGGGTCGGTAGCGCTGTGACACCAGAGCGACGTCGGAACGGGCGGCCCGCTCCGCGGGAGTCGGCGTTCCAACGCACCCGACCAGCGCAATCATCGCCGCGCAACCGAGCGGCTCGACACATCCCCGCCGCACCCATCTCAGCATCGAGGCATGGTGATGCGGAAGGGTCATGAGTCTGCTCCAGATGTGGTTCCCACTCGACCTGTGGGCGTGCCCCTTGGTTGGGAAAGGGTAGTGATATGGCTCGGGAAAGTAGACGTCCAGGCAAGTAGCTACGATGCTCCGCGGTAGGAAGAGTTAAGGGAAGATGAACGTATTGGTCTTGAACGCCGGGTCCTCGTCGCTGCGGTTCCAGTTGATCGACACGGATCCGGAGCGCATCCCGAGCGACGAAGATCGTCTGCTCGCGCGCGGTCGGGTGGAGCGCATCGGGAGCCTCGCGCTGATCGACCTGGAGACCGAGGGGCGAGCGCGCGTCAAGCGCGAGGCGTCGCTGAAGGACCACCGCGCGGCGATCGACCTCGTGCTGCGCTGGTTGGTCGGGCCCGAGTCGCACGTCGACGCCATCCGCTCGCTCGGGGACATCCACGCCGTCGGGCACCGGGTCGTGCACGGCGGGAGCCTGCGCGAGTCCGTGCGCATCGACGATGAGGTGCTCGCGACCATCCAGGATCAGATCGAGCTCGCGCCGCTGCACAACCCCGCGAACCTCGAGGGCATCGCCGCGGCGCGCGAGCTCCTGGGCGATGCCGTTCCGCAGGTCGCCGTGTTCGACACGGCCTTCCACTCGACGCTGCCCGAGACGAGCTACCTGTACGCGATCCCCTACCACTACTACCGCCGTTTCAAGGTGCGCCGCTACGGCTTCCACGGCACCTCCCATCGCTACCTCGCGGATCGCTACGCAAGGGTCGCGAAGAAGGAGAAGCAGGACGTGCACATCATCACGCTGCACCTCGGCAACGGCTGCTCGGCGTGCGCGATCCGAGCGGGGGAGTCCGTCGATACGTCGATGGGCTTCACGCCGCTCGAGGGGCTGGTGATGGGGACGCGCTCGGGCGACATCGATCCCTCGTTGCTCGAGTACCTCTCCTACAAGGAAGGGCTGTCGTTCGATCAGCTCGACGTGATGCTCAACAAGCAATCGGGTCTGCTCGGCGTTTCCGGACTCACCGGCGACATGCGCGAGCTGCTCGAGGAGATCGCGGCTACCGGAGATCGGCGCGCGGAGCTGGCCGTCGACCTCTTCTGCGAGCGCGTCAAGAAGTACATCGGCGCGTACTTCGTCGAGCTCGGCGGAGCGGACGCGGTGGTGTTCAGCGGCGGGATCGGCGCGAACTCGCCGCAAGTGCGGGAGCGCATCGCGTCGGGGCTCGGATGCCTCGGCCTCGTGCTCGACGAGCAGGCCAACGCGAGAGTCGCCGGGAGTACGGAGCGCATCTCGACCGCGGACTCGTCGCTCGCCGCGTACGTCATCCCGACCGACGAGGAGCTCATGATCGCGCGCGACACGGTGCGTCTGCTCGCCGCCGCGCCGCTCCCGCGACCCACTCCGGCCAGGTCGAAGCAATGAAGCACCTGCACGGGTCGCACGGCGAGGATCTGCCCCAGATCCGCGCCTGGCGCTGGGGCTCTGACTGCGGCCTCGAGTCGCGCGGCTCGTCCGCGATCACGAGCACCCGCGGGGCTGCGATCGTCTTCGGGCGCCGATAGCGCGGGTCAGGCGCGTGATCACCACCGCGGGCATGCTCTGAACCCCGCGCCGGGGTTCGGTCATTTCGGGAACCAGGCCTCTTGCGCGAAGCGGTAGAGGGCGAAGAGCGCGAGGGCGGCGGAGGTGAGGCGTACGAGTGCGCGAGTGGCTCGCGACCCTGCGAGCCGAGGGCGCGGCGACGGGGCGACGGGGGCCAAATGCTCGGCGGTGGCGCCGAGGCGCAGGATGCGCACGAGGAGCGCGCTCGTGGCCGTGAGCGCGAGCAGGGCGGCGGCGAGGCCGAGCGCGTGCGCAGCGCGCGCCGACGCCTCGAGCGGCTCGCCCGCGAGGGACGCGCGCAAGGCGGGCTCGAGCGAGATGCCCGCTGCGAGGCCGAAGAGCGCGCCCTCCGCGGCGGTCGCGCGCGGGATGCGGCCGAGGGCGCTCTCGGTGCCGGTGTAGGCGACCGCCAGCGCGGTGGCGAGCGCGAAGAGGCGCACGGGCGGCGGGTGGGGAAAGAGGCCGGCTGTGAGCAGCGCGAGCACGACGGCGAGCGACCAGAGGGCTCCGGCCTGCAGCGCGGCGCGCGGACCGCGCGAGGCGAGGGCGAGCGCGAGCGCGAAGCCCGCGAGCTCGAACGCGAGCGCGGCCTTGGCGCCGCGCGCGGCGTACGCGGCGCGGAGCTCGGCCGGGCGATCGGGATCGGGCGCGAAGGCGAGGACCGGAGCTTCCGCGTGGAACAGCCACTCGACCTCCGGCTCTTCCTCCCAGGCGAGCGTCGCGTAGTCGCGGTGCCCGGGCGACGTGTCCTCGAACAGGGAGACCTCGACGAAGAGCCCGGTGAGCGGCGCGGCGAGCGGGTGCTCGAACGTGGCGAGCACGCGTTGCGACGCGAACGCGAGGGCCGCGTCGGGCATGGTCTCCTCGAGCTTCGTGAGCGTTCCCGCGAGCCGCGGCCCGTCGGCGTCGCCCGCGCGCAGGACGTAATGGCGAGCGACGTAGTCCGCGATCGCCGGCCCCGCCGCCGCGAGCTCCGCCGCAGCGAGGAACAGGTCCAGGTCGAGGTCGAACTGGGGCAGCACCTCGAGCAGGGAGAGCGTCTGCAGCTCGAGCTCGAGGACGAGCCGCCCGCCCGAGACCTCGATGCGCGAGGCGCTGATCGAGTTCGCGTGGGGGGCGAAGGCGAGGAGCGCGAGGAGGGCCGCGGAAGCCTGCACCGGGGCAGCAGACCGCCGCGGCGCCGCGGACACAAGCCGCCCCGTGCGGTGCGCCGGCTTTTTCTCGCCCCGCGCGAAGGACGTCGGCGCGCTTTCCCACCAAGGCGTGCGACGCGGCGCCGCGCTCGCTCGAGGAGAACGTCCCTGAAGATCCGATCCCTGCTAGGCGAGCTCGTGCTCGTCCTCCTGTGCCTCGCCTGCGCCTCGACGAGCGCGGTGGTGGAGCGACTCGCGCGGCCCGCGCAGGAGCCTGCGGCCGAAGCTCCGGCCGATGAGCGTTCGGAAGGCCGGCTCTCCGCGTCTCGACGCGCGCCGGTCGGGCTCGGCGCGATCCGCGTCACGGAACCCGCAGAACCCGCGCGGAGCAGGGGTTAGGATGGCCCAATGCCGTCGCCCCTGGGGATGGTCGGAATCCGCGCCCGCGCGTCCGATCGGGACGCTCTCGGCGAGCGCGAGCGCGCCGTGCACCTGCTCTCGCGCTTCGCCTTCGGCCCGAGCCCGCGCGAGCTCGCGCGCGTGCTGGAGCTGGGCGTCGAGGCCTGGTTGGACGAGCAACTGCGTCCGGTCGACGAGGCGGAGCTGGGCGGGCGTCTGGCGGGATTCGAGTCGCTCGAGCTCGACGCGGCCGAGATCTACGCGCGCTACGTCGAGCCGATTCCCGACGGGACGAGCGCCGAGGAGCGCAAGCGCATCGTCGAGCTGCGCGGGGTCCCGAGCCTCGAGCTCCAACGCGCGGTCTCGGTGCGCGCGGTGTACGCCCGCGGGCAGTTGCGCGAGGTCCTGACGGACTTCTGGCGCAACCACTTCAACGTGAGCTTCACGAAGGGCGCCGTGGCCTATCAATTGGTGCCGGACTGGGACAGGAACGTGTTGCGCGCCCACGCGTTCGATCCCTTTGGCGAGCTGCTCGCGGCCACGGCGCACCACCCGGCGATGCTGCACTACCTCGACAACGCCTCCTCGCGCCGGCCGCCGACGGGCGAGGAGCTGTCCGAGATCGAGCGCCAGACGCGGCGCTCGACGGGGTCGCGCGCCGCCGGGCGCCTGGCGGCCGACCTGGCCTTGCAGCGCGGGCTGAACGAGAACTACGCGCGCGAGCTGCTCGAGCTGCACACGCTGGGCGTGGACAACGTCTACAAGCAGAAGGACGTGGTCGCCCTGGCGGAGATCCTGACCGGCTGGACGTGGCGGCCGCGCGAGGAGGGCTGGGCCTTCGAGTTCCGCGGCGACCTGCACGTGCAGGGCAACAAGCGCTTCCTGCAGCAGCACGTGCAGGGCGAGCTGGAGCACGGGCAGGAGGAAGGCCAGGAAGTGTTGGCGCTCCTGGCCGGCCATCCCGGCACCGCCGATCACATGGCCTGGAAGCTCGCGCGCCACTTCGTGCGCGACGATCCGCCGAAGAAGCTCGTGGGCGAGCTTTCGTCCGTGTTCCGCAAGGAGGACGGGGATCCGCGCGCGCTGCTCCGCGCCATCGCCGCGAGCGGCGAGTTCTGGTCGCGCGCGACCTTCCGCGCGAAGTTCAAGACGCCCCAGGAGTTCGTCTTCTCGGCGCTGCGCGCGACCGAGAGCGAGGTCGGCGACTGGGACGCGACGCTCGAAGCCTTCGCGGCGATGGGCCAGCCGATCTACCGCTGCGAGGATCCGACCGGCTGGTACGACACCGCGGAAGCCTGGCTCGATCCGGGCGTGCTGGCGCTGCGCTGGAAGTTCGCGAGCGACCTCGCCCACGGGCGGCTGGAGGGCGTGCGCATCTCCGAGCGCGTCTTCGCCGAGGTCGCGGACGACGTGCCGGTGCGCGCGTGGTCGACGCACCTCGCGGCGCGCGTCCTCCCTGGCGGCGTGGGGATCGCCACGCAGCTCGCGCTCGACCGCGCCGTGGCTTCCTCCGCGGCGGCCGAACCCGACGCGCTGCGGCGCCGGCTCCTCTCGCTCCTGCTCGGCTCGCCCGAGTTCCAACGACAGTGACGGCTCCATGACCACTCCGCGCACCCGACGAGAGTTTCTGGCGCAGGCCGGCGCGCTGGCCGCGGCTCCGATGCTGTCGGCGCTGCCCGCGCCCGTCCGCCGAGAGGAAGGCGCAGGCTCGCCCCTGCTCGTGGTCGTGTTCCTGCGCGGCGGAGCCGACTTCCTCAACATGCTCGCGCCGATCGGCGATCCGATCTACCGCTCCGTGCGGCCGACGCTCGCTCTGTCGAAGGAAACCGGCGCGATCCCGCTCGACTCCGAGTTCGCGCTGCACCCCGCGCTCACCGCGCTGAAGCCGCTGTGGGACGCGAAGGCGTTCGCGCCGATCGTGTGCACGGGCTCGCCGCACGAGACGCGCAGCCACTTCGACGCGCAGGACTTCATGGAGCGCGCCGCGCCCGGCCTGCGCGACGTGAAGAGCGGTTGGCTCGACCGCTACCTCGCCGCCACGACGAAGAAGGATGCGAGCGAGTTCCGCGCGGTGGCGCTGCAGACGCTCTTGCCGCGCGCGCTACGCGGCGAGCACGGGGCGCTCGCAGTCGCGCCGGGCCAGGAGAAGGTCACCGGCGAGGCGACGCTCTCCGAGTTCGAGGGCCTGTACGGCGAGGACATGGCCGGGCGCGCGGACGCAGGGGACGTCGCCGCGTCGGGCCACGCGACGATCGAGACGCTGCGGCGCTTCAACGCGATCGTGGAGAAGGCGCAGCCGGCGAAGGAAGCTCTGTACCCGCGGAGCGGCTTCGCGCGGCGTCTGAGCACGTTGGCCGCGCTCGCGCGCGCCGACTGCGGCCTCGAGGTCGCAGCGCTCGACTACACCGGCTGGGACCACCACATCGACCAGGGCGCCGTCGAGGGCGACCACGCGCGCCGGCTCGCCGACTACGCCGAGTCGCTCGCGGCCTTCTGCCGCGACCTGGGCGAGCGCCTCGATCGCACGCTGATCGTGACCATGACCGAGTTCGGCCGCACCGTGCGCGAGAACGGCAACAACGGCAGCGACCACGGCCGCGGCGCGGGCACGTTCCTGGTGGGCGGCGGCGTGCGCGGCGGGCGCGTGCACGGCAAGTGGCGCGGCCTCGCGGACAAAGTGCTCGTCGACGCGCGCGACCTGCCGGTCACGACCGACTTCCGCGACGTCTTCGCCGCGAGCCTCGACGCGCTGTTCGGCTTCGACCCGCCGAAGGACTTCTTCCCCGAGTACAAGCCGCGCAGCACGACGCTCTTCTGAGCGCGTTCCGGCCGCCGCTCGATCTGGTCCCATCGGGCGAGAACCGCAGCAGACAGAGCGCGTCCCCGGACACCCACCGCCAAAGTGCCCTCCCGCTGTTTGATGGAGTTTAGCCGAGTTATCGTGACTTGATAATTTCAATAAGATTGATATAACTCCGCCATGGATCCGGTCACCAACCCCTTCGCACCCGGTGCAGGTTCGCCTCCGCCGGCCCTGACGGGCCGCGATGAGCTGCTGGAGACAGTTCGGGTGGTGGTGGAGCGCGTGCGCCGCGGCCTTCCCACGAAGAGCGTACTGATGGTCGGGCTTCGCGGGGTCGGCAAGACGGTGTTACTCGATCGGATGCGCGATGGAGCCGAAGAGGCCGGCATTCACACCCTGAGGATCGAAGCCCCTGAAGACAGATCCCTTCCCGCCATTCTTGCGCCGCAGTTGCGCCAGTCCCTGCTGCGACTTGTCCGGAACAAGCGCGCCAAGGCCCTCGCTCAACGCGCGCTCAGGGCACTGGCAGGATTCGCCAAGGCTCTGAAGGTGAAGTATGAGGACATCGAGGTGGGGCTCGACTTCGATCCCGAACCGGGTCTCGCAGACAACGGCGATCTGCAACACGACATGCAAGCGCTGCTCGAGGCTGCTGGCGCCGCCGCCCAGAAGGCGGACACCGCTCTGGCGATCTTCGTGGATGAGCTGCAGTACGTGAAGGAGGAAGAGCTCGCGGCACTCATCACGGCCCTGCACCGGACCGCACAGCAGAAGCTCCCCGTTGTGTTGGTGGGTGCAGGCCTGCCGCAGTTGAGGGGCCGCATGGGTCGCGCCAAGTCATACTCCGAACGCCTGTTCAACTTTCCAGACATCGGGCCACTTACTCCCGAGGCCGCGAAGCTCGCCATCGCAAAACCTGCGAGTGACCACGGTGTGACCGTCACTCCAGACGCCATGGACCGCATCGTGGCCGAGACGCACGGCTACCCATACTTCGTTCAGGAGTGGGGCAAGCATGCGTGGGATGCAGCGAAGTCGTCGCCAATCACGCTCGATGACGTTGACGAAGCCTCGGCTGCGGCGGTTGCCGCACTCGACGAGAGCTTCTTTCGCGTGCGATTCGACCGACTGACCCCTGCCGAAAAACGGTACCTACGAGCAATGGCTGAACTGGGCCCGGGACCACACCGATCTGGTGACATCGCCGAAGAATTGGATCGCGCGGTGACAGCGCTCGGCCCGACGAGGAATCAGTTGATCGCCAAAGGCATGATTTGGAGCCCACATCATGGCGATACCGCGTTCACTGTGCCGATGTTCGACGAATTCATGCGGCGCATCATGCCGGGTGATGACTGGAAACCGTAGTCGAGGCGAAGAGAGAGATTCTGTGTCGAGCCATGACGGGCTCGTGAGCCGTGAGGAATCGGCTGGCCAGAGGCCGCCAAGAGATGGCCTTCGATCTGCAGATGGGCGCGTCCAGCCGTGGGACGAGCTTTCACGAGCTCGACGAGGTGATCGTGCACAGGACCGACGCGAGTCTCCTTCGCCTCGTTCACGACCGCGAAGTCGAGCGCGACGAAGTCCGAGCCCAGGCAACATCGTCAGCCGGGAGCGCTATCACGGGCCGGCGAACCACGGGGGCGGGATTCTCGGCTAACATGCTCGATGCAGCAGCTTCGGCTGGCTGCCTTCCTCTCCCGAGTCGACGGATGGAGAACATGGGACATGAGAAGCACCACGGTCATCGCGCTCATCGTCGCTCTCGCATCGTCTCCTTCCGCCCAGGAGGTCTTCGTCGTCGACCAGACCTTCCCTCCGGGAACCTTCCGCAACATCAATCACGCCTTGTCCAACGGGGCGGATGACGGGGACGTGATCCTCGTCCGGGCCGGCACGTACTCCAACGAATTCGCGGTCGATGGACAGGCTGTGACGATCGTCGCCGACGCGGGAGCGCTCCCGCTGATCATCATGAATGAAGCCGTTCGCATCGAAGGGCTCGAGGTCGGAGAGGCGCTCGTCGTGCGAGGCCTTCACCTACGCATCGATCAGTCGGGCTTCGATGGCTACGACCCGCTGATCGAAGTCGTCGATTCGGATGGCCTCGTGTGGATCGAGGACTGCAAGCTCGAAAGAGGTGCACCCGCCCTCAGAGTGGGCATCGGCACGCGCGTCGTGGTCGAGCGCTGCGAAGTCGATGGCCAGCACGGAGTCTTCAACGGCTTCACGTTGGACTCGCCCGGGGCGGGGATCGAGGTCTTCGGGAAGCTCTCGCTGCACGGCTCGACGGTGGTCGGCGGGAGCGGTCAGGACGGCTTCGACGGCTTACCGTCGATCGGAGCGGACGAAGGAGGCGACGGGGCGAGGGTGTATTCCGGCGGCGTGCTCACGGCCTTCGACTCGACGATCCAGGGCGGGATGGGAGGCGACGGCTTCTCCACCGTCGACTTCCCCTGCGTTCCGCCCGCTACCGGCGGCCCGGGTCTGCACCTGCTGCCGGGGACGTCGCTCGCGCGCGGCTTCGGGACGACCTTCACCGGTGGCGATCCGGGCGTTCCGAACGTGGGTTGTCCGCGAATCGCCGGTGGACCGGCCGTGCTGAACGATGGCGGCGTGATCGAGATGTCCGCGCAGTCTCCGGTCGGATTCGAGGTCGCCGCAACGGCGCGCGAAGGCGAGGATCTCACGGCCACGCTCACCGGCGCGCCGGGCGCCCTCGCCTTGCTCGTCGTGGGCTTCGAGCCGAACGCGCTCTACGTCCCGTCGCTCTCGAGCACGCTGCTCGTCCAGTCCGGGCAGTTGATCGTCGTGGGAGCGATTCCGCCGAGCGGCGTCCTTCCCCTCGGCACGACCCTGGACGAGCTCGGGCCGGGCATCTTTGGAGTCAAGCTCGTCTTCCAGGCCGGCGCCTGCAGTGCCGGGAGCTGCACGCTCGGCGGTGGATCGATCGCCGTGTTGTTGGACGGGGCGTTCTAGCGCCGGACATCGCTCACGGCGTCCGGCACCAGGATCGAGCGCGCAGCCTGGTCGCGCTGGCGGAAGGCGAGGTCGTAACGCTCGATGACCTCCCGGTGATCGATGTCGTCGTCATCGAGTGCTCCGGCGGACTTCAGCTCTTGGGAGCTTCCCCGACGGAAAGGACCAGGCCATCCGGGTCCGCGTACTGCGCGACCGGGGTGCCGAAGACCAACGTCGGCTCCTGCAGGCAGCGCACCTGTCGCTCGAGCATCCTCCGGTGGAACTCCGCGAGATCCGGAACGCTGAAGCCGGTGCGACAGGATCCGGCCTGCACCTCCGAGGAGTCGTCCTTCCCGACCGCCGTGTCCGCGTGCAACGCGAGCGTCGCTCCTTCGGTTGCGAACTCCGTCCATCCGGGCGATTCGAACTTCAGGGGCAAACCGAGGACGTCACGGTAGAAGGCCACCGCACGCGCCATGTCACTGACGTAGACGATCGCATAGTTCACGCGCATGAGAGCTCCCTCTTCAGAAACCGGACGGCTTCGACTCGACCGTGGGTCGCTCGTCGAGCGTCCGCGATCATCGATCCTCGGTATTGAACGATTCCGACAGTTCGCGTTCCGCATGACCCACGGGAGTCGTTCCGGCCAGTGCACGGTACTCTCGGACCATGTGCGCCTGATCGGCGTAGCCGGCGGCCGCTGCGAGAGCCGCCCCCCCGTCCACCCGACCTGCGGCCCACAGGCGGGTCGCGCGTTGCAGGCGGAGCATCCGAGCGAGTCGCTTGGGTCCGATGCCGACGTGCGCCAGGAACTTGCGCTCCAGCCTGCGCGCCGAGGAGTCGTCGCCCGCCAAGCTGGCGATGCTCATGGAAGGGTTCGCCGTCAGGCGGCGGACGGCACCGTCGACCTCGGCATCCGTTCGGCCGAAGCGCTCCAGGAGCTCTTGCTGGATCACGTGAACGCGCTCGCCGAAGCTTGGGGCCTCGGCCATTCTCTCGGCGATGCTCTCGGCTCGGCGACCCCAGAGGACCTCGAGCGGAACCGTGCGGCCGGTGAGCTCGTTCGCCGGCAAACCCGTGACCGCCGCGGCGCCCCCGGGCCGGAAGGCGATCCCGAAGAGCAGCATGCGGCCGGCCGGCTTCGACAGAAAGGCGCTCGGCGTCACGCCCGCGGCGTACGCGCCCGCTCGATGGAGCTGCGAGGCTCGCACCAAGGGATCCGCGAACACGAAGAACCACTCCGAACCTCCGTCGGGCAGCGACCAGCGGCCGTGCGCGTCCGGGATGGCCTCCTCCGACTCGAGCTGCCAGTAGCGCGCGACGCGCGGTTGAAGGAGCTCGCAGGCCCTCGTCGATCGATAGCGAATCGTCGGCACGGCGATCACCTCTCTTCAGGACGCGCCGGGGCGTCGGAGCGCTCCGCGGCTTGCGCGGGGGAAGCTGCCGTCGCCGTTTCGACGGGAAGCGCGGTGGAGAGCTCGAGGCTGATCGGGTCCACGCGAAGTCGTCAGGGTCGAAGCTCTTCTCGAGGTGCGTCGTGGCTCGGTTTCGACCGCGAAGGCGCGCGACCTCACCCGTCCGATTCTAGCCCCGTTCGCCCAATGGGACGGGAAGAGCGTGGCGCGTCTCGGCCGAGTCCTCAAGGCAGCACGATCGGACCGAGCACGCCCATCCAGAGCACGGTTCCGATCACGACGCCGATGACCGTCGGAAGCACCAGACGACCTCGGCCGCGCCGGGTCGTGAGGACGGCGCCGCCGATGGTCGCTGCGAGCAGTGCCAGGATCGCCGCGGCAACGAGCACCGCTGGCGGAACGTCCAATGCCCGACTGACGTGGGCTTCGTCCGTGTGCTCCGCCCGTCCGAGCGCGAACAGGAGGAGTACGGGCGCGAAACGGGCAGCCGAGCTCATGGCGAGTGCCAGGAACACGGCTGCGCCGCGGCGGGCAAGACCCCACAGACCTGCTGCGACGAGCGCGTAGGAGGTCAGCGGACCGAGGGCAGAGCTGACGACCGCGTGCGTCACATCCGCAATCGCACTCGCGGCGGCGACATCGCCTCTCCTCACGAACACCCAGAACTCGGACTCGCGGGCAAATCCGGTGGAAGCGTAGTGCAGCGTCGGGCTCTCGAAGCCGAAGGCGAGCTCGCTGAGAAAGTGTCCGAGCTCATGGCCGATGACGCTCACCGGCACGACGACGATGGCGATCGCGAGCGCAGTCTGCCGCGACGACGCATCCTGCCGGCGGCTTCCGAATCCGACGCCGGCGACGATCCCGGCTCTCGGCTGGTGGTCCTCTCCTCTCACGGCGCCGCCCGCGGTTCGAAGATCCACACGTCGCCGTGGGTCTCGGATTCGCCGTAGTCGCTGCCCGCGACCGCGACGCGGTTCTCGAAGGCGGCGATCGCGCGCAGCGGCACGCCTTGCTCCACGGCGAGGAGCTGAGCTCCCAGGGTGAGGTCCCACACGCGGAACGAGCCGTCGGCCGAGGCGGACAGGAGACGGCCCTCTCCGGCGCCGAAGGCGACGGAGACCACGTCGGCGTCGTGTCCGTCGAGGACGTGCACGCTCTCCCCGGTCTCGGCATCCCACACGCGCACGGTCCCGTCCTTCGAGCCGCTCGCGACCTGGCGGCCGTCGGGGGAGAAGGCCGTGCACAGGACATCCTTCTCGTGGCCCTCGAGCACCAGGTACTGGCCGTTCGCGAGCGTCCACACGCGCAGGGTTCCGTCGGAGGAGGCCGAGGCGAGCCGCTCGCCGTTCTCGGTGAACGCGACGGAGTTCACCGAGCCCTGGTGGCCCTGCAAGACCGAGCGGCTGATCCCGGTCTCGAGCTCCCACATGCGGATCTGTCGATCGCCGCCGCCCGAGGCCACCAGTCCGCCGGCGCCGCCCGTCGCCACGCACAGGACGCGCTTCGTGTGCCCGCGCAGGATGCGCAGCTGGCCGCCCTCCTCTGCGTCGAAGACGCGCACGGTCTGATCTACGGAGCCGGTCACGAGGCGCTTGCCGCTCGGGTCGAAGGCGACGGCGGTGACGCCTTGCCCGTGGCCCGCCAACGTGAGCAGCGGGCCGCCCGTGCGCGCGTTCCAGAGCTTCGCGTCGCCGTCCGCCGAACCCGTGGCGAGCGCGATGCCGTCGGGGGCGAACGCGAGCGCGTCGATGTCGTTGGTGTGCGCGTCGCGGATCTTCAAGAAGAGCGGATCGCGCTCGAGGTTCCACACGCGCAGCGTTCCGTCCGCGCTGCCGGAGAACAGGCGCCCGCCGTCGGAGTGGAAGGCGAGGAACCTCACGGCGCCGGTGTGCCCGAGCAGCACGTCCGCCTGGCGGCCGCTCGCCGCGTCCCACAAGCGGATCGTATCGTCCGCCGAGCCCGTCGCGACGCGCTGCCCGTCGGGGTGGAAGGCAACAGCCAGGACGGCTTGCCCGTGGCCGCCGAGCACCATGACCGTCTCGCCGGTCTCCGCGCTCCAGACGCGCGCCCGGCCGTCGCTCGAGCCCGACAGGACGAGCGCGCCGTCGGGCGACCAGGCAAGCGAAGTGACGCCGTCGGTGTGCCCGCTCAACTCGAGCGCGGGCTTGCGCGCGGGATCGTGGACGGGCTCATCCGCGGCCGGAAGGGTCCACAGCAGGATCGAGCCGTCGCGATAGCCGACCGCGAGCGAGCTCCCGTCCGGCGAGAAGGCGATCGACAGCGCGAGCTCGTCGTTGGGGAAGGTGGCGAGGACCTCGGCCTGGGCCGCGTCCCACACCGGCACCGTGAGGTCCTGGCCGCAGGTCGCGAAGAGCCTTCCGTCGGCGCTCTGCGCCATCGCGAACACCGCGAAGGGCCGGTGCGCGTAGTTGTCCGCCACGAGGTCGCCCGTGCGCGCGTCCCACACGGCGAGCCGTCCGCCGACGTGGAGCGAGAAGACGCGAGCGAGGCTCGCGCTCGCGACCGCGAACACGGGTCGGTTCTGCGCCTTCGGGCTCGAGAGGCTGCTCACGATCTCGCCGCGTTCGGGATCCCAGCGCCGGATCTTGTTCCCCGCGCAGACGAGCACGGCTCCTCCGCCGTCGACGAGCGTCGCGGACTCGAAGTCCGGCGCGTCCAGGCGCTGCTCCTCTCCGTCGCACTTGCGCGCGAGGTAGCGCCACTCCCAGCCGCGCAGCTCCTCCTCGCAGGCCGCGAGCATCTCCTTCGCCTCGCGCGTGCGATGGAGCTTCAAGCCGCCGTCCGCCGCGCGCACGTTCCCGAGGTAGCTCTGGCGGCGCGCGCGGTCGGCCAGGGCTTGGGCCTCGGCGCGCAGCCGCGACGCCTCGAGCTCGTTGGCCTCCGCGCGGTCGCGTTCACGCGTGGCCTCCTGCTCGTTGGCTTCCGCGCGGTCGCGCTCTTCCTCGACGGCGGCGAACTGCTCCTCGAGCTCCGCGCGCGAGCGCGACTGCTGCACGATCACGGTCGAGAGGCCTGCGATCGCCAGCACGATCGACGTCGCGATCGAGGCCGCCGCGATCCTGTTGCGCGCCACCCATTTCCTGAACTCGGCCAGGGCCCCGGTCTCGTAGGCGCGCACCACGTGACCCTCGACGAACGCGCGCAGGTCCTCGGCCAGCTCGAGCATGCCCACGTAGCGCTCCCGGTGCTCGCGCGCCATGGCTTTGTTGCAGATGGCGACGAGCTCCTCCGGTACGTCCCGGCGGATCTCGCGGATCCGAGTCGGCGGGCCGTCGAGCACGCGGGCGAGCACCGTGTGCGTCGACACCTTCACGTCCGGCTGGTGATAGGGCGCCCTGCCCGTGAGGAGCTGGTAGAGCATGGCGCCGACGGAGTAGACGTCGGAGCGCGGGCCGAGATCCTCCTGGGCGCCGCGCGCCTGCTCGGGAGACATGTACGCGGGCGTCCCGACGACGTCGCCGTCCAGGGTCACGAGCGCGGTGTCGGGCGCGGACTCGGCGGCGTCGCGCCGGTCCGTGTGCACGGCGGAGAGCCACGAGTCGCCGTCGGTTGCCCTGCGCCGCACGCGCCTCTCCTTGCGCCCGAGCACGCGCGCGAGCCCCCAATCCATCACGTAGGTCTCGCCGAAGCGCCCGACCATGATGTTGGCGGGCTTCAGGTCGCGGTGGATGACGCCCTTGCTGTGCGCGAAGGCCATCGCCTCGCACACCTTCACGAGCACGTTGATGGCGCGGGTCGTGCCCCAGCCGCCCTCGCCCTGCTTCACGTGGTCGAAGATCTCGCGCAGGGTCTCGCCCTGCACGAGCGGCATCGTGAAGTAGACGCGCCCCGTGGCGTCGATCCCGAGGTCGTGCACGGGCAGGATGCCCGGGTGGTGGAGCTGTCCGGTGATCTGCGCCTCCTCGAGGAAGCGCACGAGCTGGTGCTCGCCGACCTTGGGCGGGCCCTCGTCGCCGGGATCCTCGTCGCGGCCGAGCACGACCTTCATGGCCAGCGTGCGCCGCAGGTCCTCGTCCCAGACGCGCAGGATGGCGCCCATACCCCCGCGCGCGACGAGCCCCTTGCGCGCGTAGTGCTTGCCGGCGCCCTTGGCGAGCCGTCGCACGATGCGCGTCGAGGAAGCAGGATCCGACGCGCTCTCCTCGCCCGCGAGCGAGATGTCGAGGTCAATCGACTTGCCGTAGGTGATCCTCAATCGCTCCGCGAGCGTGGGGGCCGTGCCGAGCCGTTCGAAGAGCTGGGTGGCGCGGTCCCATTGATCCCTCAGCCGGTCGAGTTCCTGCGCGATCTCCGGCCGGAGCCTCGCGAACTCGTCGAAGGATGCCTCGGGCTCGCGCTCGCGCCGGCGCAGGAAGTCGCGGAACGCGGCGAGGGACTCCGGCGAGGGCTCTTCCGGTCGGTTCGTCATGTCGTCTCGGAATCGCTTGGCGCGTGGCGCGGCGGAATCCTAACGCGCGCAGCCGACCGGTACGGGCAACGGCGGCGCTTCGAACGAGATTCCAACGATCGAAGGACGCGTCGTCCCAGGGAAGCGTCCGATGCTCTCCAGGCGACTCGGATCGCCGTCCAGTACTCTCTCTCGACCGATGAACGCCCTGCCTGTCTCTCGCCGCTCGCTCTGGCTCGCTTGGATCCCGTGCGCGTGGAGCGCGGTGCTCGGGTTGGCCGCCTGCGGCGGCGCGGAAACGAGCTCGCGCGAGCTCGACACACGCGCCGTCGTGATCGGCATCGACGGCGCCGACTGGAAGGTCATCGACGCCCTGGCCGCCGAGGGCGGGATGCCCAACCTGACGCGCCTGTGCGAGCGCGGCGTGCGGGGGCCGATCGAGACGCTGAGCGACATCCCGCTCTCGCCCGTCATCTGGACGAGCGTGGCGACGGGCAAGACGGCCGCCAAGCACGGCGTGGCCTGGTTCATGGTCGACCAGCCCGACGGCACGCGCGCGCCGGTCCAAAGCTACAACCGCAAGACCGCGGCGATCTGGAACATCGCCGCCGCGAACGGGCTCGCGCCCACGGTGATCGGTTGGTGGGCGACCTACCCCGCCGAGGACGTCGGGCGCGGCGCGATCGTCTCGGACGCGTTGGGCTTCCACGGCTTCGGCGCGACGGCGCGCGACGGCGACGACCGACGCAAGACGCATCCGGAAGCGCTCTTCGGCGAGGTCGACGTGCTCGTGCCCACCGAGCAGCAGGTCTCGGCGAACTTCGTGCAGCGCTTCGTCCACATCGGCGCGGAGGACTACCGCGAGGAGATGTTCGACCCGGCGCGCTTCCCCCGGCGCAACCCGGCGAACCCGATCCACCTCTTCCAGCAGTACGCGGTGACGGCCCAGGGCTACACGCGCATCGCGGAGGAGCTGCTCGCGCGGCCCTACGACCTCTTCCTCGTCTACTTCGAGCAGGTCGACAGCTTCTCGCACCTGTTCATGAAGTACGCGGCGCCGAAGCTCGCCTGGATCGACGAGGAGGGCTTCGCGCGCTACCAGGACGTCGTGCGCGAGTGGTACCGCTATCAGGACGAGCTGCTCGGGCGCATCCTCGCGAAGATCGATCTCGAGACGACCGCCGTGTTCGTGCTCTCCGACCACGGCTTCAAGAGCGGCGAGCGGCGCATCCGGAGCGAGGAGCTGGTCGACGCCAAGAAGGCGCATCTCGACCACGAGACGCACGGCATCCTCGTCGCCGCCGGCCCGCACGTGCGGCGCGGCGGCGAGGTCGCGGGCGCCTCGGTGCTCGACGTCACGCCGACGCTCTTGCACTACCTCGGGCTAGAGGTCGGCAAAGACATGGACGGCAAGGTGCTCGAGGGAGTCTTCGAGCCGGAGTTCATGCAGCGCCATCCGATCCGCTACGTCTCCACCCACGAGAAGGGCGAGGTCGGCGCGCGTGCCGAGGTCCTCGCGCAGGCTTCGCCGGGCGACGCCGACGCGCAGAGCGAGATCGAGGAAGGCCTGCGCACGCTCGGCTACCTCGGCGACGATTCGGCGGGCGAGTCGGGCGCGGCCGACGGCGGCTCGGAGACGGCGAAAGCGCAATCCTCGCCCGAGATCCACAACAACCTCGGGCGCATCCACCTGCGCGCGGGCGAGCCGAAGAAGGCGCTCCTCGAGTTCGAGAAGGCGCTCGAGCTCGACGCCGCGAACGCCGAGGCGTTGCTCAACATCGGCGCCATCCACCAGGGCGAGGGCAAGAGCGAGCTCGCCCAGCACTTCGTCCAGCGCGCGCTCGCGGTCGACCCCAACTCGATCGGCGCGCTCGCGCAGCTCGCGGAGATCCAGCGCGACCTGGGCAAGCTCGACGAGGCGATCCGCCTGTTCGCCGAGGCGCTCGCGATCGACGACAGCCATCCCTTCCTCTTCATGGGGGTCGGCGACGTGCTGCAGCGCGCCGGGCGCTACGAGCAGGCCGTGGCGGCCTTCGAGAGCGTCCTCGAGCTCGACCCCGACTCGTTCAAGGCGCGCTACAACCTGGGCGTGACCTACTCGAACATGGGGCGCGTCGCGGACGCGATCGCGATGTACGAGGAGGCGCTCGAGCTCGCGCCCAAGGATTTCGAGGCGCCGGCGGCGCGCAACAACCTGGGCGCGCTGCTCCTCGCGCAGGGCGAGATCGAACGCGCGCTCGAGCACTTCGAGGCGGCGCTCGAGGCCGCGCCCGGCAACGTCGAGTCGCGCTACAACGCGGCGATCATCTACCTCGGCCAGGGTCGCGCCGACGAGGCGATCGCGCTCCTCGAGCAAGCGGCGAAGCTCGAGCCGAACCACGAGCAGGTGAACCTGCGCCTGGGCCTCGCCTACCTCGGCGCCGACCGCGGCCAGGACGCCTACAAGGCGCTCCTGCTCGTGCGCCGGCTCCACCCGGCGAACTGGGCCGCGACGCTGGGCCTGGCCGTGCTGCACGCACGCGCCGACGAGCTCGAGCCGGCGCAAACGCTGCTCGACGAGGCGCTCGCGCAGGGCGGCGACGACGCCCGCGCCGCCGCCGCCGACTTCCCGATCCTGAAAGATCTGCTGGACGAGTAGGGCGATGGTTGACAGAGATCTGCCTCGAGGTTACATATTTCTGCATGAGGACCACCCTCCAGCTCGACGATGAGCTCGTGAAGGCAGCCAAGAAGCGGGCTGCGGAGGAGGGCCGGACCCTCACGTCGATCATCGAAGCCGCGCTGCGCCTCTTCCTGCGCGGCAGCTCCCGTCGGACCACGCCCTTCAAGCTGCGCCTCCTCATGAAGAAGGGGCGCACGCTCCCCGGCATCAACCTCGCCGATCGGGACGCGCTCTACGAGCGGCTGGACGGGCGCGAGTGATCGCGGTCGATACGAACGTCCTGATCTACGCCCATCGCGGGGAATCGCCGCAGCACGATGCAGCGAAGCGGCACCTCGTCGCCCTCGCCGAAGGATCGGGCGCGTGGGCGATCCCGGTCTTCTGCCTGGGCGAGTTCCTGCGCGTCGTCACCCATGCGCGCGTCTTCGATCCCCCGTATCGGGTGAACGAGGCGGTCGACGCGCTCGAGCGCATTCTCGGGTCGCCCAGCCTCGAGATCCTCACGCCGGGCGAGCGGTACTGGCGGCTCCTGGCGGAGGCCATGGTCGAGGGGGAGGCCATCGGCAACCTGGCCTTCGACGCCCAGATCGTCGCCGTGTGCCGTGAAGCCGGGGTTCGGGCTCTGCTGACCGAAGACCGCGACTTCGATCGGTTCCGAGGCTTCCCGACGGTCCGCCTCGGAGGTCAAGGGCTGCCCGGGTCCTGATCGACCAATTCCCAGTCGAGCCGTCCCAACGGCGAGCAGGGGGGCCGCTCACGGGTGAGCAGTTCGGAGCAGCACGGGTCGTGGGCGAGATCCGCAAGAGCACCGTTCACGGCTGGATCGGGGTCGAGATCAGGAACCGCGAGAACGTCGATCGCGGCGACGCGCGCACGCTGAGATCCGTGGGCGCAGGCCGGATCCAACCGCGCCCCGGATCGCTCGAAGGCGACAGCTATTGGTTACCCGCGGCCACCGCGGTCACCGCGGCCGGCAGCAAAGCCGGCGAAGTTCGCGCTTCGAGCGCGGCGAGCCTCGCCTCGAGCCCGCGCAAGCGCGCCAATTCTCGACCTTGCTCCTCGTGCTCGCGCACCTCGATCGCATGCGCTGAGCTCAGCTTCTTCAGCTCGTTGAGCAGCATCGAACTCAAGAGGTGGTACTTCACGGTGAAGGGCAGGCCTTCCTCGTCGTAGACGACGAGGTCCGGGAAGATCTCGGCCACCTCTTCGGCGATGAGTCCGTACTTCAGTGGCACCTCGCCGCTCGAGACCTGCTGCTCCTGCTCGTAGCGGAACATCACCGGCCTCAGCTCGAGCAACCGCTCGGTCGCGTCACCCATGTCGGCGATGTCCTTCTTGAACCGGCGCGAGGAGGAGACTGTGCCGAGCTGGCCGGCGCTGTCGACGAGAACGGGGATCGCATCGGCATTGACCGTCGTGACCCCACGGATCCCGGCGATGAACGCTCGGGTGTGCGAGCCCGATGTGCCGATCCGAATCGTCCCGCTCTCACCTGCAACACTATTGTTGCCGATCGCGATATTGTCGCTGCCGACCGTAAGACTGATGCCCGCGTCTTGCCCTAGAGCGATATTGCGAGAGCCGGTCGAGTTATTGGAGAGCGCCCGAATACCTAAGGCCACGTTAGCAATGCCCTCCGTGTTGTCGTAGAGCGCATAAGCCCCGCTGGCAGTGTTTCTAATGCCGGTCGTGTTGGAGAAGAGCGCGAAGGATCCGTTGGCAGTGTTGTATTGGCCTGTCGAGTTGTAGAAAAGCGAGCGGAATCCGTTGGCAGTGTTCAAGTTGCCGATCGTGTTGGAGCGAAGCGCGTCCAACCCGTTGGCAGTGTTGAAGCTGCCGGTCGTGTTGAAGCGAAGAGCGTAGGTGCCGTTGGCAGCGTTGAAGCTGCCGGTCGTGTTGAAGCGAAGCGCGTAGGAGCCGTTGGCAGCGTTGAAGTTGCCAGTCGTGTTGGAGCGAAGCGCGCCAAACCCGTTGGCAGTGTTTCTAACGCCGGTCGTGTTGGCGAAAAGCGCGCCGGAGCCGTTGGCAGTGTTGTATTTGCCGGTCGTGTTGTAGCGAAGCGCGAAGGACCCGTTGGCAGTGTTTCTAACGCCGGTCGTGTTGAAGGAAAGCGCGCGGAACCCGTTGGCAGTGTTGGAATAGCCTGTCGTGTTGGAGCCAAGCGCGTAGAAGCCGTTGGCAGTGTTGTCGTTGCCGGTCGTGTTGGAGCGAAGCGCGTCGGACCCGTTGGCAGTGTTTCTAATGCCGGTCGTGTTGGAGTGGAGAGCGTAGTCTCCACTGGCCGTGTTGCTATGGCCAGCGCTGTTGAAGAAAAGTGCCTGGTACCCGCTCGCCGTGTTCCGATAGCCGCTCGTGTTGGAAGAAAGCGCCTGGTGTCCGCTCCCAGTGTTGCGAAATCCGCTCGAGACGCCTGCCAAGGCATCGCGTCCGAAGGCCGAGTTGCCGGCGCCTCCTTTGGTGTGGATGAACAGTGCGCCGCTCTTGTAGATGCTGCCGGTGCTGACGTCGAGCGCTTGATCGCCGCTCGGATCGAGCGTCAGCGTGTCCGTCATACGCGCGGTGCCCGCGACCTCGAGCTTCGCTGCCGGGCTCGTCGTCCCGATGCCGACGTCGCCGCCGGTCGAGACGAAGAGGTTCGCGGAGAGCGGGTAGAGATCCCCGAGCGTCGGCAGCGTCGAGACGAGCACGCACTCGCCCGAGTCCGTGTCCTTGACGCTCAGAGCGCAGCGCTTGCCGAAGGGGGAGAGGGCGAGCGCGAGGTCGTCGTTGGGTTCGAGCGGATCCACGCCCGGTGTTCCCGGGACCAGCGGATCCGGATGGACTTTGTCGACCAGCGCTCCGGAGAGCTCCGCTGCGGCGCGCGCCCGCGAGGGAGTCGTGGGATCGTCGAGGAGCGTCCTGCGCGCGTCCGCGATCGGGCTCTCCCCTTCGAAAGCACCGGGAAGCGCTCGTACGGGCGACGCTTCCTCGGACGCGGCAGCTCCGAAGTCCGCGAGCGTCACCGGTTCGAAGAGGAAGTCGCCCAGGTTGTGGAAGAGGACCGGCGACCGCTCGGTCGTGAGCTCGAGATCCGCACGGCCGTCCGCGTCGTAGTCGAGCCAACGCGCGCTGCTCGCGCCCGCGACGTGCTCGAGGCCTGCCGACAGCGTCGCGTCCTCGAACACGCCGTCGCCGCGGTTGCGCAGGAGCTCGACGCTGCCCGACACCAGGACCCGCAACAGGTCCGGCCGCCGGTCGAGGTCGACGTCGCGCCAGACGACTTCGATGGACGCGCACGCGACGCACGGTAGCGAGCGCTCCGTCACGTCCTCGAACGAGCCGTCGCCCTGGTTGCGGAAGAGCGAGTCCCGGCCTTCCGGACGCGCGACGTAGACGTCTTCCAATCCGTCCCCGTCGAAGTCGGCCCACACGAAGCGCGGGCGCGGGAGCTCCGCTCCTCCAGCCTCGACAGCACCCGCCAGAACGGCCCCCAGCGCCACGATCAGGAATGTCTTCTGCGTCATGAGATCTCCTGTGTCCCCGACGGACCAATGAAGCCGAGCAAGTCCCGAAAAAACGGGTCTCGCCGCACGCAAGACGTCCCCGAGGGTAGCAGCGGAACCCGAGTCATGGCGGGGGGCGAAGTCAGGCCCCTCAGGAGCACGCCGCAGCTCTGGAACTCATGACGAACGCGCCCGGCGCGCGGGGGTCCTACTTCGACAGGACGCTCTGCAGGAACACGAGCAGCTCCGCGTGGAACGGCTCCGGCGCGTCGAGGTAGCAGGCGTGACCGGCCCCTTCGAGCACGACGACGCGCGCGTCGGGGAGGGCGCGACGCAGATCTTCGGCGCGTTCGACGGGGACGACGTC
Organism: uncultured Planctomycetaceae bacterium; assembly: GCA_964413535.1. Lineage (GTDB taxonomy): Bacteria > Planctomycetota > UBA1135 > UBA1135 > CAYPTB01. The sequence goes on from CAYPTB010000007.1 coordinate 179,373, forward strand.
GTCGGCGCTGCCCCACAGGATGAGCGTCGGGACGCGCGAGTTCGAGAGCTTCGTCTCGAAGGCGTCGATCTCCGCGGGTGCCACGGGCACGAAGCCCGCGAGCCGCTCGGAAGCGCTCGCGACGAGCGGCAGCGCGAAACGGCCGCTCATCGACGGCGACACGACGACCGGGCGCTCGAGCTCGAGCGCGGAGAGGAGCTCGCCGAGGAACGTGTCGGCGTCGTGCTCGGCGGAGGGCGTCGCGCCGCGTCCGCCCGGCAGGTCGATCGCGAGTACGCGGTAGTCCTCCCGTGCCAGGAGCTCGAGCGTGCCGAGCTCGCGCCAGGTCTGCGCCGTGTACTTCGCGCCGTGCAGCAGCACGACCGGTGGACCGTCGCTCGGTCCGGCCTCGAGCCAATGCAGATCCACGTTGCCGACCGACGCGTTGCGCGCGTGGATCATGACGTCAGGCAGGGGATCGGCGCGAGCTTCGGCTTCGTCGCGCGGCGCAGCGGGTAGCGGCGCGTCGGACGGGGCGTTGGAGCGCGCGCTCGCGCCGTGCTCGGAGCCGCAGGCGAGCAGGGGTACCAGGACCGCAACCTGGACGAGCTGCCGGAGTTTTCGGCGCGCGCAGAGCTCCTCACCGGTCACGGGATCGTCACGTTGCGCGTCACGGCGCGCGCTTTCTCGCCCGAGAAGCCGACCGTCGCCTTGCCGCGGCCGCTCACGAACCAGCGCACGCGCACGCGCTCGCGGCCGCCGATGCCCTCCTCGGAGAGGAGCCGCGCGGGCTCGTGCTCCTGGAGGCGGATCTCCTCGGGACGGAAGCGGTCCTCGCGGATGCCGCCCGCCAGCACCACGACGCCGCCCTCCGCGCCCGAGCCCTCGAGCGTGAAGAGGTCGGGACGGCCGATCTTCATCTCCGCCGCGCGCGCCGTGCGCGTGGGGATCGCGCGCCGGTTCTCGAACACGACGTCGACCGTGGAGACGCCGCCGCCGAGCGGCGTGACCACCGCGGCGCCGATCACGATCTCGGGCAAGGCGCGCGCGTGCGCGAGGCAGAACATGGCGTTGCGGTGGAGCATCTCCTCGATCAAGAACGAGGGCGGCACGCGGCCGACGTCCTTCTGGAAGCCGCCGATCTCGATCTCGCCGTACAGCGGGTGGTCGAAGGGCTTCCACTCGACGAAGCCCGCGCCGGAGAGCAGGTGGTCGTCGAACCACAGAGCGTCGGGGCTCGAGTCGGCGAGGCGTTCGTCTGGACTGTTCTGGCGCTCGCTCCAGAGCTCGTTCGTGAAGCTGATGATCCCCAGGCCCTCGTAGGTCCAGGTGACGAAGCCGCCGAACACCGTGTACAGGTCGCGCCAGATCACCATGTAACGGTAGAAGGGCAGCATCTTCTCCCCGGCGCCGCCGAGCTCGTCGTAGACCGTGACGTCGGCGCGCGGATAGCTGCCGAAGGACTCCGCGCCCGGCCCGCGCAGGATCATGCCGCCCGCGTTGTGGAACGACTGCACGGCGGCGACGTTCGGGTGAGAGTAGAGGAAGCGCGCGATGGCGCGGGCCTCCGGCCAGTACAGGGGATAGGGGCCGGCGCCGAACTGCACGTGGTTCGGCATCCACATCGACGGCCAGGCGCGGTTCATGTCGTAGCCGCCGACGCCGTCCTCGTTGATGCGCCCGTCGCCGTCGTCGTCGATGCCCTCGGAGCCGAGGAAGATCCAGTCGCCGCGCAGGCCGCGCTCGTCGTCGGGAACGCGCTCCATGACGCGCGCGTCGTCGGCGTGCAGGCGGTGCGTGCCTTCGCCGATGAGACGCTTGCGCATCTGCGCGATGCTCCCGTCGCCGTCGAGGTCGTTCGGCCCGTCCTCGTCGGTGGCGCCGTCGCGGTCGTCGTCGAAGGGCTGCGCGCCGCTGCGCGAGGAATGGGCGGAGTGCGCCTCCGTGAACCAGCGCGCGCGGCCGTCCGGATTGACCATCGGCAGGAAGTAGAAGGCGGCGCGGTCGACGAGCTCGCGCACGCGCTCGTTCGACGCGCGGTTCTCGAGCAGGTACCAGGCCGTGTAGAGCACGGCTTCGGCGCCCTGGACCTCGTTGCCGTGCACGTTGCCGTCGATCCACATGGCGGGCTTCGTCTCCGCCGCCCCGGTCGCGGGATCGGAGAGCGTGTAGAGGCGCAGCTCGCGGTTCTCGACGCTGCGGCCGATCGTGCGGCTCGAGAGGAGCTCGGGCCAGGCTGCTTCGAGCCGTTCGAAGAGAGCGTGGATCTCGCCGTAGTCGTACAGCCGATTCCAGGGGATCTCGACCCCTGGCGCGCGGCCGGCGGGAAGTCCGGGAAAACCTGGTCGGAGCTCGTCCTGCCCCGCCGCAGCGCCTTGCAGGCAGAAGAGCAGCGCGCCGATCCGCGCGTGAAGAAGGAGCGCTTCGCCGATCATCGCTTCGCCTGCACGGGCCGGGCGCTCGCGCGGCCGGCGTGGGAGGTTTCGACCGTCACTTCGAGCGCGGTGGGGTCCGCGGTCTCGACCAACCAGGTCGTCTCGCTGCGCCCGCCGCTGCCGGGCAGGTCCTCGATCAACACATGCCTCGGCCCCGCGACCAAGGTCGCCGCGCCCAGGACGAGCGCGAGCTTAGCCGGGCGGACGGTCTCCGCGCGCCGCGCGGCGCGCGTGAGCAGGGGCAGGAGCCCGTCGACCGCGACGACGGCGCGGATGCGCCACAACTCGGGGCCGAGCTGGACCGCTTCGCACTCGGCGATCTGCACGCGCGGGAGGCACTCGCCGAGCGCGAGCAGGAAGGCGAAGTGCACGTCGGCGAGCGCCGTCCACTGCGCGCGCGGCGGCTCGACGAGCGCGTAGGGCGCGAAGCCTCCGATCGAAACCGGACCGAGGGTGGGGTGCTCGAAGGGCCGCCAGTCGACGAAGCGCTCGCTCTCGCCGGAACCGTCGACCCACTTCAGGCGCTTGGCGTCGAGTGAGGGCTCGGGCTCGTCGTCTTCCACGCCCTTCGCGTTGGCGGAGTCCTCCGTCGATTCGTTCGAAGGCGCTGCCTCCTCCTCCGGGGGTGCCGCGTCTCCTTCGACGCCCGCGTCGTCCGCGTCGTCCGCGGCGCCGCTCGAATCCGTGTCCGTTCCCGCTTCCGCGTCGCCGTCCGCGGCGCCTTCCTTCCATTCCTCCGGCATCTCCCACAACACCGTGGAGAGCGCGAGCAGCCCGCGGTGCTCGTAGCACCAGCGCTGGAACGTGCCCGCGTCGTCGCCCTCGCCCTCTGCCTCGTTCGCGGTGAGTTCGCGGTAGCGCCGGCCGAGCTCCGCGAGGAGCGCGGCATCCGACGCGAGGATCCCGCTCGGCGGCACGCGCTCGCCGGCGGGCGTCTCGTCCTTCACGGACTTCGGGGTCACGACCAGGTTGCCGGGCGCGGCGTAGCACAGGACGAGCGCGATTTCGGGGTGCGTCAACACGAGCTCCATCAACGCGCGCGCTCCCGGCTCGTCGGAGGGGAAGAGCCCCGCGTCGGGCGCGTGCTCCTCCCAGCCGGCGGGGAAGTTGTGGTTCAAGACCGTGTCGTGCTCGCGATCTTCGGCGACGCGCTCGTCCCCGTCGGCGTCGTGACCCTCGACTTCGATGCGGAAGCGGCCGCGCTCGCCCTTGGCGCGCTGCGCCTCCACGTGCGCGCGCGGATCGGCGGGATCCTCCATCCACTTCCCCTCGGGATCGGGCACGCGCATCGCGAGGATCTGGCCGTCGCCGTCGACGTCGGCCGGCGGATCCTCGCCAAAGCGGCCGTCGCGGTCGTCGTCGACGCCGCGCCCGCTCGTGCGCCTCTCCTCCAGCGGCGCGAGGAAGCGCGCTTCCGCCGCGTCCGGGTCGGCGCGCGGGACGACGTACACGCGCGTCGAGTCGAGCAGCGCGGTCACGGCGGCGTCGCTCCCGTAGCCCTCCGCCAGGCGTCGCGCGTGGTCGAGGGCGATCGCGGAGGAGAAGACGTCGGGACCGTCGAGATTGGCGACGAGCAGGAGCGCGGGTTTGGCGGGCTCGTCGCGGCCGGAGAGCACGAGCCCTTCGATGACGCGCCCCTCGCGCGAGATACCGAGCGAGAGCGCGGTGGCGACGGCCGCGTGCTCGGAGGCGATGCGCGCGATCTCCTCGTGCAGCGCCGCCTGATCCTGGAGGACGAGTTCGCGCGCGCGCGAGAGCCCGCTCGCGGGGCTCCCGGTGACCGTGCTTCCCGGGAGGGAGCCGACGAGAACGAGCAAGAGGGGCTTCCACATGTGGGGCGCGGGGTGCGTGGAGGGTGCGCGATCGAGACCTCTTCGCGCAGGTCGCGCGCACCACGTTACTCGGAGGCGCGCTGCGGGGCGACGTTGCAGCGCAGGGAACGTCACGTGTCGCGGAATGCAGGCCTTCCGATCAGCCGGCCGCCGTGGCCGCGGTGTCCACGGTCAGGAATCGGCGCAGCTCGTCCTCGCGCAGCTTCGTGTCGCTGCGCCCGAGCTCGATCAGAGCGGCGAGGTAGTCGGGCTGGAACATGAGCAGGCTCAGGAGGTCGTTGCTGCGCGTCTCGCGCGTGCCGAGCCCGCGCGTGAGGAAGCGGAAGGCGCCCGGCAGCCGGAATTCGTACTCGTTCGCGAGCTCGCCCAGGTCGCGCGACGGCCGCAGGACGAACAGCGAGACGTGCCGCAGGAGCCCCCGGCGCTCCTCGGGGAGCTCCTCGAGCAGCGCGTTGACGCGCTCCAGGCGCTCCGCGTCCTGGTCGAGCTGGTCGAGGAAGACCGAGTTCAAGAGCGCGCCGACGATCTGGGCCGGCGGCGGATACCCGTCGATGAAGCAGCGGTCGGCCGCGGCCGCGACGGTGGGGGCGAAGCGCGTCGAGACGACGAGCAGCTTCTCGGCGCCGAGGTGGATCGCCGGCGACAGCGGGGCCGCGAGCCGCATCCCGCCGTCGCCGTACCAGCGGCCGTGGATCTCGACCGCCGGGAAGAACAGCGGCAGCGCGGCCGAAGCCATGATGTGCTCGACGCCGATCTCGGCCGGGAAGCTGATGCGGTTCGCGCGCTTCCACTCCTGGATGTCGCGGCCTTGCACCCAGGTGACCGACTGTCCGTTCGAGTAACTCGATCCGGTCACCGCGATCGCGCGCAGGCGACCGCTCTCGAGGTTCGCCGCGATGCCGGGGATCCGGTTGCCTTCGGCTTCGAGCGCCTTCTGCAAGAACGTCCACAGCGGCGCCGTGTCGACCAAACCGCGCAGCGACGGGTTCTGGAGCCTGTGACCGCCGCTCACGAGCCGCACGCCCCAGTACAGCGCGCGCTTCCAGATGTCGGACGTGCGCGAGCGGAACACCGCCGCGATCTCGAGCTCGCGCCACAGTCCTTCCAGGCGCGCCACGCGCAACGCGAGATCGCCCGAACCGGCCGCCAGCGAGGCCGCGTTGATGGCGCCCGCCGAGACGCCGGTCAGCACCCGGCTCGTGAGCCCGGGAAACGCCCGCACGAGGTGCGCCAGACAACCGACCTGGTACGCGGCCCGCGCGCCGCCGCCCGTCATGACGAGCGCGAGCTCGCCCGACTCGGGGATCTCTCTCTCGATCGCGGGTCCCACGACCGGGAAGCATCGTGGGATGGGATCGAGCGCGCAAGCCGCGCGGGCCGCTCCCTGCCCGGCGAATGCCCTGATCTCTGCGCCGTGCGGGAAGGGTCCCGACCTCCGAGGGTAGAATCCGGTTCCTCGCACGGCGTCCTACACGGGAGAAGTGATCGATGAAGAAGCAGGCGTCGGCCCTCGCGCTGACCCTCGTCTCGTTGCTCGGGTCCGGCACGGAAGAGCCGGCCGGCGTTCCGGCTCCCGAGGCCGCGATCCTGAGCGAGCTGGCCAGGCGCCCCTACGATGCCGCGCTCTACCGGCAAGCGCTCGAGCTCGCGCGCGGCCGCATGGACGGCGAGGGGCAAATGCTCCACTGGGGCAAGTGGCTCTACTGGAGTCTCGACTACGCCGGCCGCACGGCCGAGGCGGATCAGGTGGGCCTCGAGCTCGCGAAGATCCATCCGGGTTGGAACGCCGACCGAACGACGCTCGACGCCTGGCGCAGTTCCGTGCTCGCCGCCGTCGACGCCGCTTCGCGCGCGAAGCAGTATCGCCTCGCCGGCCACCTGCTCGGCAAGCTGCTCGACCTCGACCCGGCCGACGCAGAGCTCACGCGCGCCTACGAGCAGCTCTTCGACAAGGCCGGCGGGGCGGCATCCGGAGGAGCCTTCACCGCGGAGCGCGTGAGGCGCAAGTCGCCGAAGTGGCTCGCCGATCAGAACCGCAAGCACGCCGCGTGGGAGAAGGCGTTCGAGAAGCGGACGAAGCACTACAAGATCATCACCAACATCTCCTACGAGTTCGCGGAGACCGTAGCCGTCGTGATGGAGGAGATGTTCGACTTCTATCAGGACGTCTACGGCTATCGGAAGGTCCCTCCGGTGGTGACGCTCGCGATCCACCGCAAGCGTTCGGACTTCGACCGGTATTGCCTCGAGATGTTCGGTGAGAGCTACCAGCTCGGAATGGGCGGCTGGTTCTATGACAAGGAGATGACGGTGGCGGCCTACGACCGGAGCGAGACCGGGCAGGACCTCACGGACCTGTACCGCGTGCTCTTCCACGAGGCGAGCCACCAGTTCATGCACCTGCTCACGAAGAAGACGCAACAGAGACCTCCGACGTGGCTGAACGAGGGTACGGCTTCGTACTTCGAGGGCTGCGAGCTCCAGGCGGACGGCAGCATCGTCAAGAACAAGCCGGCCCTCGGCCGCATCCGAGAGTGGGAGGGCTACGAGGCCGGCGACGAGCGTCATTCCCTCGAAGACCTCGTCACTTGCGCGCACCGAGACTACGACGTGACCTTCTATTCCTATGGTTGGTCGCTCGTCTACTTCTTGAACAACTACGAGAACGCGGCGGGAGAGCTCGTCTACCGCCAGCCCTATCTCGACTACTTGAACTCGTACACGAAGAAGGGACCCAGGGACGAGGAGGCTCGGCTCGACGAATCCCTGCGGCGTGCGAAGGAGTACTTCGTCGACGGGGTCGGCGACCCCGAGGTCGGGAACTGGGACGCGTTCGAAAACCGCTGGCGCACGTTCGTCCGCGCCGTGGTCGCCGACACGAAGAAGGGCGAGGACTTCGCGCAGGACCTGCAGGAGCGGTGCCGCGCCTATCTCGACCGGCGTGACTTCGAGCGCGCTCTGATCCTCGCGGAGCAAGCGGACGACAGGCGCCCCCAGGATCTCGAGACGTTCCGACTGCTCGCGCTCGCGAACGAGGGCTTGGGTCGCGCGGATGTGGCCGCGTTCTGGATGACGCGTCACTGGGAGCTCGCGTGGTGCGCGGGCGACCAGGACCTCGCCGATCAGGCCGAGAAGTGGCTCGCGGACAAGGAGTCCGGCCACGTCGTGCAACTGTACTGCAACGCGACGCGTGCGATGGTCTCGGCGACCGAGGCCGACATGCGCGCGAGCGCCGAGGCGGGATATCCGACTCTCGCTTTGCTGTTCGCGTCGCACGCTCTACGCGCGCTCGGTCTCGCTCATCCCGTGCTCTCGAGCCTCCGCGCCAAGATGCAGTCCATGTGCAACGAGGACCTTCGGCTGTGGCAGCACGCTTTCGCCAAGGAAGCGACGTCCAACCAGAACTGGGACGGGATCGACGTCGTTCGCTACGAGCACGACGGCGTGATCGTCAACAATCCGAAGGAGTTCGGGTGGCCCGTCGAGCGAACCGAGCAGCCTTCCTTGCTGGCCATCGCCGCTCCCTTCGACGTCCGCGGTCACGTCCAAGTGGACGGCAAGGGCACCGCCTACTTGCTGTTCGGGATCGGGAGGAACGGTCGGGCGCGGGCACGGATCGCCTTCGACAGGGGCTCGGGGGCTCCGCTCGTGTCGATCCACAAGGTCGACGTCGAAGTCGACGGCGAGACGGGCAGCACGACCACCGTCTACGAGCCGGTCGCCGGCTCTCCGGTCGCGGATCAGGCGAAGATCCCCTTCGAAGTGCGCCTCCGCGCGGACGGAGGCGAGGTCGTGGTCGGGGAGACCCTCGTTCCCCTGCCCGCGGGATGGGACATGGATCGATTCGACGGAAGCCTTGCGCTCACCGTCGAAGACGGCAGCATTGCCTTGTTCAGCGACATCGAGGTCAGACCCGGCGAGCCTTTCTGGCCCGTCGAGCCCGCCCAATGAGAAGAACGAGGGGACAGCGAGTCATCGACAGCAGCGCCGAAGGCGCCCGGACGCAGTGATGAATGCAAACGAAGGATGGGGAAGGACCGCGCTGGCGCTCCTGATCGTGCTCGCGATCGGCGCACCGGTCGAAGCACAGCGCGTCAGCCGCGAGTACTACGACGATGCGCACAACGGCTACCGCTTCCGCGGGCCGGACGATTGGCGGAACATCCCTCCCCAGCCGAACGAACTGGAGTTCGGGATCGTCTGCAAGATGGAAGGCGACGAGAAGCTGCTCACGGTGTCGGGGAAGACCTACTCGACCAAGCCCGAGCTCCTCGTCATCCTCTTCCGCGAGCACGAGGTCTCCACGGAGGAACCTACCGAGGGAGGTCTGCGGGACCGCGTCTCGAACGAGCGGAAGCGCATGGCGATCACGGATTTCCTGCCGAAATTCTTCGGAGGCTTGCGTGACCTGGACATGGCCAATCCGATCGACACGGGCACCGTCAAGGTTCAGAAGGACCTGGTCGGTCAGCGCAAGACGTGGAAGGGCTTCTCGGGCGTCATGGAGATGGTGATCGACACCTTCACGTTCCCCCTCGAGAAGGCGGACGTGTGCATGGTCTTCTGGATTCCGGAGGACCACTACAAGAAGTGGGGCCGCGTGTTCGAGGGCTGCGCGAAGAGCTTCGAACGGACGGTGGGCACCGGACCCATCGAGGTCGTCCTGGACGGCTCCTACAAGAACGCCCTCGCCTATCAAACGGAGGTCGTGGCCCGAACCCCCGGCTGGCGCGTGCTGCCCACCCCTTCGCAGAAGTACGTCGTCGTGACGTCGTCCACCAACACCCGCTTCATCGACGAGGTGATCGACAGACTCGAGCTATCGCGCGCGCTGTTCGAGAAGGACTTCCCGGCGGACCACGCCCTCGAGCACATCTCCGTCGTTCGCATCTGCGGCACGGAAGAGGAGTTCCACAGCTACGGTGGCACGGGTAGTGGCGTCGGCGGATGGTTCAGTCCGAGGACGACCGAGCTCGTGCTCTTCGACTACAAGGACATCAACCGCAATGCGACCTACGCGGTGATGAGCCACGAAGCGTTCCACCAGTACTGCCACTTCCTGTTCGGCGAATCCGAAGCCCACCGTTGGTTCGACGAAGGGCTCGGCGACTACTACGGGGGCGTGGAGTTCAAACAGGGACGCGCGGAGATCACCAAGAAGATGCCGGCGGGTTTCGATCGCTTGGGACCGATCAAGTCGATGGTCCAGACCGGCGACTATGCGCCGCTCAGGAAGCATCTGAACTACACCCACCAGGAATGGCAGAACCAGAAGCAGGGATTCTCCTACGCGCAGTCCTGGTCGATCATCTACATGCTGCGTCAGGGCATGCTAGGCAACGTCTCGAACAAGGTCTGGAAGCCCGAGTACGCCAGCATCATCCCGAACTACATGGCCGCCCTGCACGAGGGTCACAAGAAGGCCTATGCGGAGATCCTCGCGGAGAGGGAGGCCGAAGCGCAGGCCGAGGGCGAAGTGCTCGACGAGGAAGACCGGAAGATCGGCCGATTCGACCTGGAGCCCGAACGCAGGAAGCTGATCTGGAAGGAGGCGATGGATGCCTCGTGGGGCAAGGTGGACTTGCGCGAGTTCGAGGAGAACTGGCTGACCTACGTCAAGAAGCACCTGTAGCCTTGGCGCTCGGCCGTTCCCGTGCAGGGGGCTGCAGCGCGGCCCGGTGAACGGCTGGTCATGCAGACCCTCGCCCTGCTCGCGCTCCTCCACGTCGGCCCTCCGATCTGGTGCGAGCTCGCCATCGCAGAGGACCAGCTCGCCTTCGTTCTCTCGGGGGACGTCGAACCCCTACGGACGCTGCTCGGACTCGAGCAGGAACTCGCAGGTCCGCTCGACGCGGGCCGCCGCGCTTCCCTCACGCGGGCGGTCGAAGCCGCCGTGCGCGCCCAGCACTCCCTGCGCATCGACGGACGCGAGGTGGAGCTCGCGCTTCGCGAGCTCGAGCTCCCCGACGAGGGCGACGACCTCTTCCAGTTCGCCCACGCCCGCTTCGCCTGCGCGCTGAGCGAGCCGCCGCGCGACGTGGCGATCACCTGGCTCGCCTACGACGGCGCAGAGTGGAAGGGCGAGACGTTCCTCCCCCTGACGATCGTCGAACGCAGGCGAGTGGTGGCCACGATCGCGCTCCGTCCCGCAGAGCCCGAGTTCACTTGGCACGCGGGCGAAGGCTTCGCCGCCCGGCCCATCCGGGCCGTCGTCGTGGACGCGACCCGCTCGGTCCGCATCCCCGTGCTCGCGCTGTCAGTGGCTGCCGCCACGCTGATGGGCTACGTCCTCTTGTGGCGCCGGCGCACGGCGCGGGTCCAGGGCAGCGGCGCGGCTCTCGTCGGCCTGCTCGCGGCGGCCATGCTCGGAGACGTCGGTACGGTCGAGGTCCATTCCCCGCTGGCGAGTCGCGTCGCGCTCCCCGGCCCCGACCAAGCGCTCGCGATCTTCGAGACGCTGCACCGGAACGTCTACGACTCGTTCGGAGCGAGCTCGGAGGAGGAGATCTACGACCTGCTCTCCGTCAGCGTGGACGCGGAGTTGCTCGACGAGCTGTACGGCGAGGTGTACGAGAGCCTGATCCTGCGCGAACAGGGCGGCGCGGTGTGCGGCATCGAGGCGGTCGAGGTGCTGGAGCGGGGCGGGCGCTTCCCGGAGGCCGAGGACGGTCCTGCGCGCTTCAGCGTCGACTGGAAGTGGCGGGTGCACGGGCTCGTCTCCCACTGGGGCCACGTCCACCGCCGCACGAACGAGTACGACGCACGCTACGAGGTGCGGCACGACGGGAGGTCGTGGAAGATCGCCGGAGTCGACGTGCGCGAGCATCGCCGCCTCGACCTGCCCGATGCTCCCGCGGAGCTCGTGCCGACCCCCGGAGCGACCGGGGGATGAAGTCAGGGGTGGGCGATCGTCCGGCGGTCCAGCTCGAGCGCGTGCGTTTCCGCCACCCCGGCGGCGAGTTCGAGCTCGCGATCGACGCGCTCGCGATCGCCCCGGGCGAACGCGTCGCGATCGTCGGGCCGAGCGGATCGGGCAAGAGCACGCTGCTGCACCTCGCGGCCGGGATCCTGCACGCGGGCCGGGGCGCCGTGCGCTTCGAGGGCGTCGACTGGGCGCGCCTCTCCGACGCCGAGCGCCGGCGGCGGCGCATCGCGCGCATCGGACTCGTCTTCCAGGAGCTCGAGCTGCTCGACCACCTCACCGTGCGCGAGAACGTGTGCCTGCCGTACTTCGTGCACCCCGCTCTGCGGCGCACGGCAGAAGTCGACGCCTACGCCCTGGAGCTCGCGCGCTCGACGGGCATCGAGGCGCTCCTCGCGCGGCGCCCGCGCGCGCTGTCGCAGGGCGAGCGCCAGCGCGTCGCGATCTGCCGCGCGTTGGTGACGAGGCCCGCGCTCGTGCTCGCGGACGAGCCGACCGGCAACCTCGACGCGCAGACGGCGCGCCGCGCGCTCGACCTGCTCGTGGCCCAGGCGAGCTCGCGCGGAGCGACGCTCGTGATGGTGACGCACGATGCGGCGTTGCTCGGCGCCTTCGAGCGCGTGATCGACCTCGCGGAGCTTGCCGGCGCGGGCGGCGCGCTCGGCGTTCCGAAGGGACGCGCTCGGTGAGGTCGACCCTGCTCCTCGCCTGGCGTCACCTCGCGCACCACGCGGGCCAGAGCGCGCTCCTCGCCGCCTGCGTGGCGCTCGCCTTCCTGCTCCCGATCGCCGTGGCCCGGCTCGTGGACGTCTTCGGAGCGAACCTGATCGCGCGCGCGGAGGCGACGCCGCTCGTCGTCGGCGCGCCGGGCAGCCGCTACGACCTCGTCTTGAATGCGCTCTACTTCCAGGGCCGCGTGCCACGGCCGACGACGCGCGCGGAGGCCGACGCGATCGCGGAGAGCGGGCTCGCGCTCTCGATCCCGCTTCTCGTGCGCCACCGTGCGCAGGACTTCCCGCTCGTCGGTACCTCGCACGACTACTTCGCGTTCCGCGCGCTCGACTTCGCCGAGGGAGGACCTCCGCTCCTGCTCGGGGAGGCGGTGATCGGCGCGCGCGTCGCGCGCGAGCTCGGGGTCGGCGTCGGCGGCGCGGTGCTCACCGATCAGGGGAGCCTCTACGACCTCTCGCTCGGCTACCCGCTGAAGCTCTCGGTCGTGGGCGTGTTGCGCGAGAGCGGGAGCGCGGACGACTCGGCCGTGCTGTGCGACGTGAAGACCGCCTGGATCGTCGAGGGCATCGGCCACGGCCACGTCGCGGCGGAGGAGGAGTCGGACGCGCGCGTCCTCGCGCGCAAGGACGGCGAGGTCGTGCTCGGCGCCGCGACCCTCGAGTACACCGAGATCACGCCCGACAACATCGGCACGTTCCACTTCCACGGCGAGGCGGGGGACTTCCCCCTCACCGCCATCCTCGTCGTCCCGCACGACGCGAAGGGCGAAACGATCCTCAAGGGCCGCTACCGCGTCTCCGAGACGGCGCAACTGCTCGTCCCGCGCGAAGTGATCGACGAGCTCCTGGGCTTCGTCCTGCGTTTGAAGACGTTCTTCGACGCGAACGCCGTCCTCGTGGCATTCTCGACCGCCCTGTTCCTCGTCCTGCTCGTGCTCTTGACGATTCGCGTGCGCGCGCGCGAGATCGAAACGCTCTCGAAGCTCGGCTGCGCGCGCCTCACCGTCGCAAAACTCCTCGCGACCGAGCTCGCGCTCGTCGTCTCCGCGGGCCTGCTCGCCGCCGTCGCCCTCGGAACGCTCGTCGCGCGGATCCTCGCCTACGGTCTCGGAGTGCACGGCTGAGAGCACTCGAAGGGACCTGTGTGGACGCCCTCACGGAATCGCGGTTTCCGCAACGCGAAGATGCTTGCGGATCTCCTCGGGGTCGCGTGCTCCGTGGACGATGCTCACCACAGTCAGTGGATTCACGATGGGTACGAACACGACGAGGTAGGCGTGAACGTTCCAGAATCGCACGTCTGGATCATCGGCGAGGTCATTGCGTCTGTGGCCGATGCCGGGTCGGTCTGCGAGCAATTGGAAGTTGCGGCGGAACTCGCGTACGACCCGGTCGGCGGCTGCCGCGCCGCCTTCCTCCGCGATGAAGTCCACGATCTCGACGAGGTCTTGCTTTGCTTGCGCGGTGAGGTCGTAGCGGGCAATCATGCGCCTTTGGTTCGTGGCCGGCGCTGGCGGAGGTTCTCGAGAACTTCTTCCACGGCCTCTTCGCCGTCGACGACCTGGCCCGCGCGAAGTTGCTCCATTCCGATCGCAATCTTCCGCCGCGCTTCGGCTCGCCACTCCATCTCGTCCGCGAGGAGCCGCAGGCCCTCGCGAATCACTTCCGCTTCGGACAGGTAGCGCCCTTCGGCGACCTGTCGCTTCACGAAGTCTTCCTGCTGGGGGGTCAATCGAACGTTCATGGGTTCAGCCTAGCCCGTGTATCCACATGTGGCCATCTTGGATACATCCGGCGCCTTTTGCCTCAGCTCGATTCAGCACCCAAGACTCGATCGGCACGGCTATTAGGAGGACGGAAGGCGGTATCAGCGGCGTCGGATCTGGAGCGACACGTGGCGGTCGGAGTCGATCGAGAGCTCCGCGTCGGCGAGGCCGGCTTGGTCGGCGACGGCGCGCAGCTCCTTGGGCGTGAGCGCCGCGCAGAGGCTCGCGCGGAAGAGCTCTTGCTGGTCGGGCGCGGCGTCGGCGGCGTGCAAGCCCACGAGCTCGAGCGCACGCTCGGGCGTCGCGGGGCGGAATAGGTCGCGGACGAGGAGCACGCCGTCGGGCTTCAGCACGCGCCGCGCCTCGCGCAGGAACGGAACGGGGTCGGGGATGTGGTGGAGGATCGTGTTGCTGAAGACGGTGTCGAAGGCGCCGTCCGCGAAGTCGAGGCCTTTCGCGTCGGCCAGGCGGAACTCGATGCGCGTTGCATGCGGCGAGCGCGTGCGGTGGCGCTCGGCATACGCGAGCATGTGGTGCGAGAGGTCGACGCCCACGACCGTGCACTTCGCGATCGTGTCGCACACGAGCAGAGGGATGTGGCCGGGACCCGTGCCGAGGTCGAGCATGCGGCCGTGCGCACCCAGCTCGACCAAGCGCGCGACGAACGCGCGGTTGGGCTCGCTGTGGTCCATCGCGTCGTAGGACGACGCCTCCTCGGGCGTGTCCATCACCTCGGGCTCGAGGACGCGCTCCATCAAAGCGTGAAGTACTTGGCGCTCGGGTGGTGGACGATGACGGCCGACGTGGACTGCTCGGGCCAGAGCTGGTCCTCGTCGGAGAGCTCGATCCCGATGGCGCTCGCGCCCAGGAGGTCGAGCAGGATCTCCTGGTCGGCCAAGTTCGGGCAGGCGGGGTAGCCGAAGGAGAAGCGCGAACCGCGGTAGCCCTGCTTGAAGAGCTCGCGCATCTCGCGCGCGTCGTCGTGCGCGATGCCGAGCTCTCCGCGGATCTGGCGGTGCACGTACTCGGAGAGGCCCTCGGCCGCCTCGACGGAGAGCCCGTGCAGGTGCAGGTAGTCCTGGTAGCGGTCGGCCTTGAACCACTCGCGGGCGACGTCGGACGCGTGCTGTCCGACGGTCACGACCTGCAGCGCGACGACGTCGGGTCGGCCGTCGCGGACGTGGAAGAAGTCGGTGATGCACAGACGCTTCTTGGCGGCCTGGCGGGGAAAAGCGAAGCGCGCGACCTCGCGCGACTCGTCGTCGGGATGCAACAGTAAGAGCGTGTTGCCCTCGGGCACGCAGCGCCAGTAGCCGTAGGCCGCCTTGGGCCGGAGGATCTCCTCGCGCGCGCACTGCTTCGCGAGGTCGTGGAAGATCGGACGCACGTGGCTCTCGATCAGCTCGCGGTATTCCTTCTGCGGCTTTCCCTTCCGCCGGTAGCCCCACTGGAACTGGAAGAGCGTGATCTCGTTGATGTAGGGGACGACGCTCTGCAGCGGGATCGCGTCGATGCGGCGCGGTCCCAGGAACGGCGGCTCGGGGTATCCGATGTCGCGGCTGATCTCGGCGGCCGCGAGCATCGGCTCCGCCACCTCCGGCGCCGGCCGCCCGTTCAGACCGGAGGGCGCATCGGTCGCGAGCGTGCTCGCGGCGGCGAGATCGCCCTCGGCCACCGAGACCTTCGCGCGCGCAGCCGCTGACTTCGCGGTGCTGGCAGGCTCGGGGCGTTTCTCGCCGGCGACGATGCGCCCCATGACGTCGAGGCCTTCGAAGGCGTCCTTCGCGTAGTAGAGCGCTCCCTCGTACTGGCGGCGGCAGTCGTCCTCGACGTACGAGCGGGTGAGCGCGGCGCCCCCCAGGATCACGGGCGTCGACATGCCGCGCCGGTTCATCTCGGCCAGGTTCTCGCGCATGACCACGGTGCTCTTGACGAGCAGACCGCTCATGCCGATCACGTCGGCGTTGTGCTCGCGCGAGACCTCGAGGATGTGCTCGACGGGCTGCTTGATGCCGAGGTTGTAGACCGTGTAGCCGTTGTTCGTGAGGATGATGTCGACGAGGTTCTTGCCGATGTCGTGCACGTCGCCGCGCACGGTGGCGAGCACGATCTTGCCGCGCGAGCTGCCCGCGACGCGGTCCATGTGCGGCTCGAGGTGCGCGACGGCGGCCTTCATCGTCTCGGCCGACTGGAGCACGAAGGGAAGCTGCATGTCGCCGCGCCCGAACAGGTCCCCGACGACGGCCATGCCGTCGAGCAGGTCGGTGTTGATGATCGCGAGCGGCTGCTTCTCCACCATCGCGAGGTCGAGGTCCGCCTCGAGGCCCGGCCGCTCGCCCTCGACGATGCGCCACTTCAGGCGCTCGAAGACGTTCGTTGGGATGTCGCGCTCCTTCTTGGCGGCGACGTCGACGCCCTCCATGAGCGCCATGAGCTTGTGCAGCGGGTCGTAGCCTTCCGTGCGTCGATCGAAGATCAGGTCCTCGCAGGTCTTCATGACCTCGGGATCGATCTTGTGCAGCGGCTCGATGCGCGCCGAGTGCAGGATGGCCGCCGTCAGGCCGGCTTCCTGCGCGTGGTGCAGGAAGACCGAGTTCAGGGCGTGGCGCGCCGCGGGGCGCAGCCCGAAGGAGATGTTGGAGAGGCCGAGCAGGAGGCCGACACCGGGGAGCGCCTCCTTCACGCGCCGAATGCCCTCCAGGGTCTCGGCGCCGAGCTTGCGGTCGTCCTCGTTGCCGGTGCAGATCGTGAAGGTCAACACGTCGAAGAGCAGGTCCTCGGGGCGCAACCCGTAGTCCTGGGTGCAGATGTCGAAGATGCGGCGCGCAATGCGGACCTTGTCCTCGGCGGTCTTCGCCATGCCCTGCTCGTCGATCGTGAGCGCGATCACGGCGCACCCGAACTCCACGACGAGCGGCAGGACTTGCTTGCAGCGCTCCAGGCCGTCCTCGAGATTGATCGAGTTGACGATCGAGCGTCCGCCCACGAGCTTCAGGGCCGCTTCGAGGACCGGCGCCTCCGTCGAGTCGATCATCAGCGGCACGGAGACGTCCGTGCGGTAGCGCGAGACGACGCGCGTCATGTCGCGCACCTCGTCGCGCCCGACGTAGGCCGTGCAGACGTCGAGCACGTGGCTGCCCTCACGCACCTGGTTCCTGCCCATCTGCACCATGGCCTCGACGTCTTCGCCCAGGAGGTGCTCGCGGAAGGCCTTGCTCCCGTTCGAGTTCGAGCGCTCCCCGACGAGCAGCACCGAGTTCTGCTGCAGCAGGTCGACGGCGCTGTAGATGCTCGTCACGGCCGGCTGGAACGACGGCTTGCGGCGCACGGGCTCGCGCTCGCCCAGCGCCGCGACCACGGAGGAGAGGTGCGCAGGCGTCGTGCCGCAGCAGCCGCCCACGAGGTTGAGGCCGTCCTCCGTGACGAAGCGCATGAGCCAGTCCGCGAGCTCGGCCGGCGTGAGGGGATAGAAGGGCTGTCCGTCCACGAGCTGCGGCAGTCCCGCGTTCGGGTAGCAGCCGACGCCGCGCCGGAATGTCTGGCCGAGCAAGCGCACGTGCTCGCTCATCTCGCGCGGACCGGTGGCGCAGTTGAGCGAGAGCAGGTCGACCGGATACGGATCGAGCAGCGCGATGGCCGCGGCCATCTCG
Organism: uncultured Planctomycetaceae bacterium; assembly: GCA_964413535.1. Taxonomy (GTDB): domain Bacteria; phylum Planctomycetota; class UBA1135; order UBA1135; genus CAYPTB01. The sequence continues at coordinate 196,688 of CAYPTB010000007.1, forward strand.
GTGCCGACGAGCATCGTGCCCGTGACCTCCATCGTCACCGACACGATGATCGGGATGTCGCGGCCGACCTCGCGGCGCGCGGCGAGCGCGGCGTTGACGGCCGCTTTCACCTGCAGCGGGTCCTGGCAGGTCTCGATCGCGAAGGCGTCGACCCCGCCCTCCGCCAGGCCGAGCGCCCCGAGCGCGTACGAGGCCTTCAGCCGGTCGTAGTCGATCTGTCCCAGGCTCGCGAGCTTCGTGCCCGGTCCCATGGAGCCCAGCACGAAGCGCGGCTTGTCGCGCGTCGAGTACTCCGCGCACACGTCGCTCGCGATCTCCGCCGCCTTGCGGTTGATCTCGCGCGTGCGCTCCTCGAGCCCGAACTCGGCCAGGACGTGGGACATCCCGCCGAAGGTGTTGGTCTCGACGGCGTCGCAGCCGACGGCGAGGTAGGCCTCGTGGATCGAGCGCAGGACGTCGGGGCGCGTGAGGGTGATGACCTCCGTGCAGTTCTCGAGCCCGAGGTAGTCGGCGGCGAGATCGAGCTCGGCTGCGTGGACCTGCGTGCCCATCGCGCCGTCGATGACGAGCACGCGCTTCTGGAGGGCCTCGCGGAAGCTGTTCGACATGGGCGGCTACTTCGTTCCCGTCGCGACGAGCGTCATGAAGTGCGGGGGCTGCGGGTCGCGGGCGGCGCGGAAGACGCGGATGCGCTGGAAGCCGGCTTCGACGAGCAGGCCCTCGAGCTGCGACTCGGTGAAGCCGAGGTGGCGGTGCTGCAACTTCTCGCGCACCCACTCCTCCGCGTGCGCGAGCAGCTCGATCACGAGCACGCGTCCGCCCGGCACCAGGATGCGCCGCGCTTCCATGAGCGCGCGCACCGGCGCGTCGGCGTGGTGCAGGGCTTGGCTCAGGACCGCCACGTCGTGCGAGGCGTCGGGGAGCGGCAGGTTCTCGATCTCGCCCTCGACCGTCTCGATGTTCTCGATGCCCTTCGCGCGCGCGCGCGTCTGGAGCTGCGCGAGCATCTCCTTCGAGATGTCGACGGCGGTGACGCGGTCGGCCGCTTCGGACAGCATCAGCGTGAGCAGCCCGTCGCCGATGCCGAGGTCCGCGTAGCGCGCGCGCGGAGCGAGCTGGGTCAACGCGCGTGCGAGGCCTTCCCACGTGCGCCCCGGCAGGAGCTCGTCGCCGAACGAGGCGGCCACGCGGTCGAAGTAGGCGCGCGTCTCGTCGCGGCGGCGGTGTCGCAGGGCCTCGAGCCCGTCGAGGTCGGCTTCGAACTCGGGGCTCGAGCGGCTCTCCGCGAGCACGCGCTCCCACAGTCCCGACGCGGGGCCGGGCTGCAGCGTGTAGAAGCTGCGCCGCCCTGCGCGCCGATCGCTGACGAGCCCGACCTCCTTGAGCAGCGCGAGATGGGTCGAGATGCGGCTCTGACCCATGTTCAGGATCTCCATCAGGTCGGTGCCCGAGAGTTCCTCCTGACCGAGCAGGTGGAGGATCCGCAGCCGGGTCTCGTCGCCCAGCGCCTTCATCAGCCGCGTCGCTCCCGTAATTCCGATCATGGCATCCGGATTCTACGATGCATCTTCGAACCCCGCCGGCCCCGCGCTGAAACTGCCGGAGGTCGAAGTCGCGCCGTCCTGCTGAGCCGCCGGAAGTCCTCATGGATCAGCTCTTTGCGGCGAGGAGAGCACGCAGGTGGGCCTGCGCGTCCGCCGAGCGGAGGCCGCCTCGCGCTCGGCGGGGCCTCCCGGGGCAGCCTCCTCCGCTTCTATGCTCGGGGGCGATGAGGGACCTTCGGACCGCCTCGGTGCTGATGCCCACCTGGCAAGCGATCGAGTTCCTCGAGCGCGTGCTCGAGGCGCTCGCCGCCCAGCGCACGTCGCTCGCCTGGGACGTCTGGGTGATCGACTCGGGTTCGACGGACGGGACGCGGGAGTGCCTCGAGCGGCGGCGCGCGAGCTTCCCCGTGCCGCTCACCGTCGAGTGGATCCGGCCGGAGGAGTTCGACCACGGCGACACGCGCAACCTGCTCGCGCGGCGCTCCGAGGGCGACCTGCTCGTGTACCTGACACAGGACGCGATCCCCTCGTCGCCTATCTGGCTCGAGACGCTCGCGTCGAGCTTCCGCGACCCGTCCGTCGGCGCGGCGTACTGCCGCAACGTGCCGCGCGCGGACTGCTGGCCGATCACACGCGTCATGTCGCGTGCCGACCCCGGATACGCGCAGACGCGCAGGGAGACGCGGCTCCCTGCACCCGACGTGTACCGCGCGATGAACGCGTACGAGCGTCGCGTGCTCTGCAACTTCAACAACGTCGCCTCGGCGATCCGGCGCGAGCTGTGGGAGCGCTACCCGTTCCCGCGCACGATGATGGGCGAAGACGTCCTGATGGGACGCGCGATCCTCGAAGCCGGCTACACGATCGTGTACGACGCCGACGCGACGGTCGACCACAGCCACGACTACGGACCGCAGAAGTTGCACTGGCGCGGCGAGGTCGATGCGCGCTTCAACGCCGAATGGCTCGACCGCATCTGCGTGGAGAAGGCCGCGCACGTCGCGCCGCTGACGGAGGAGCTGGTCGCGCAGGATCTCGCCGCTCTCGCTGCGGAAGGCTTCCCGCGGTCGGAGCGCGCCGCTCTCGAGGAACGGGTGCGCGAGCTGCGCCGCGCCTATCTCGAAGGCCTGTACGAGGGCAGTCAGGCCAAACGCCGCTATCCGCGGAGCGCGATGCGGCCGACGGGACTCCTGCGCTGCCTGTTCGTGATCCCCGGCATGCCGGTCGATCCGGGCGCATGGCTCGACGACTCCGCCGCCCACGCCGTCGAGCTCGCGCGTGAGCTCCAGCGCCGCGGCCACCGCGTCACGGTCGTCGGGCCCGATACGAATCTCGGCGCGGCGGCGTCGTTCGGGTTCCGGCGCACCGTCGCCCACGGCCTGCGGGTGTTCCAGGCGCGCGCGTACTGGTCGAGGCGCTCGGAGCTCGCGAGCATCCTCGACCACGAGCAGCCGGACGTCGTCGTCGCGTTCGGCCTGGATCGGATGCTGCGACCGATCCAGCGTGCCTGCCGGAAGCGCGGACTGCCGCTCGTACTCTCGCTCGACGACGACGCCGTCTCGAGCGGAGGGAAGGCTCTCGACGCCGCGGTCGCCGCCGACCTGTGCCTCGTGCCGAGCGTGGCGCTGCGCCAGGCGCTGCTCGCCGGCGCGTCGGGCGGGTCGTTCGACGATCGCCGCGTCGTGCGGTTCGTCCGCGGGATCGACGCCGACGATCAGCTCACGGTGGCGAAGACGACGGAGCTCGAGGGGCGCGTGCGCTTCGGCTTCTTCGGCGAGCCCACGGAGGAGAGCGGCGCGGCCACCCTGCTCGCCGCCGCGCGCGCGCTGCGGCCCGGCTCGTGCGTCGTCCGGATCCACGGCGCCGGGGCGGGCGCGAACGGCAGCCCGCGCGCCGGCACCGACGGCCGCGCGAGTGACGCGGACTTCGTGGAGCTCGTCGAGTCCGGCGGGCCGCGCGACCTGCCCGAACTCATGGCGGAAGTCGACGTCGTCGTCGCGCCCGATCGGGGCTTCTGCGGCGCGAGCCGCGCCGTGCAGAGGGCGCAGCTCCACGCGACGCCCGTGATCGCGAGCATCGGCTTCGGCGCGGACGAGCAGGTGCGCGACGGCGTCGACGGTCTGCACTTCCCGGCCGGCGACGTGGCGGCGTTGGCGCAACGGCTGCAGCGCTTCGTCGACGAGCCGGATCTCGCCGCGCGGCTGCGGCCGGCCGCCGGCCGCGTGCTCTCGATCGAGCGCAGTGCCGCCGAGCTCGAGTTCCGTTTGCGCGCCCTCGCCTGCCGCGAGCGCAGCCGTCCGCTGGACGTCGCGCGCGCATCGCTCTCGCGCGCGCTCGCGCGCGGAATCCACAAGGTGCGCAAGACGCTGCGCGCGAGAGCCGCGCGAGGGCGTTCCATCCCGACGTGGCAGCCCGCGCCACCGACCGCGGCGGCGGCGCCGGAGCGGCAGCTTCGCATCGCCGGAACGCTGCGGGTCGAGCCGGGACACCCCGTGGCGGCGACGGACCTTCCGCGCATCGCCCTGGTGATCCCCACGCTCGAGGGGCGCGAGCTCCTGGACGAGTGTCTGGCAAGTGTGGACCGCGCCGAGTACGAGCGCGCGCGCCTGCGGATCGTTGTCGTGGACAACGGCTCGACCGACGGCACCTCGGCGCACCTGCGCAGTGCGCGCCCGGGCGTCCACGTCGTGCGGTTCCACGAGAACCGCGGCTTCGCCGCCGCGTGCAACGCGGGAGCGTGCGAGCGCGACGACGCCGGAGTCATCGTGTTCCTGAACAACGACATGCGCGTCCATCCGCGCTTCCTCGCGGAGCTCGTCGCGCCGCTCGTGCGCGGCGAGTGCCGCGCGACGACGGCCAAGCGCCTGAGTTGGGACGGCGAGCGTCTCGACGGAGCGGGCGTAGGCTCCACGTTCGCGGGCATCGCCATCCAACCGGGGTACGGAGCGCCGCCGCGCGCGGACCACGAGATCGAGCGCCGCACGCTCTTCCCCTGCGGCGGAGCGATGGCGATCGACGCGGCGACGTTCGAGGCCATGGGAGGCTTCGACGAGGAGTTCTTCGCCTACTACGAGGACCTCGATCTCGGCTGGCGCATGTGGATCAGCGGGCACGCCACGCACTACGTGCCGTCGGCGGTCGCCTACCACCATCACTCGCACACGAGCCGCCGTTTCCCGCCTGCGACGGTGCGCCTGCTGATGATCCGCAACTCGCTGCTCGCCTGCGTGAAGTGCTACGACGACGCGAACCTGGCGCGCGTGCTGCCGGCCGTGCTCGCGTTGGCGGCGCGGCGCGCCTACCTCGCGGGGGCCGTCGACGACGGCGCCCTGCGCATCGAGCGCGCGAAGCTCGGCCGGCTCGCGCGCAGCGGCGAAGCGTCGCGTGCCGGACGCAGGACGTCGATCCGCGCCCTCGGCGCGGCCGACCTGACGGCGATCGACGACCTGCTCGGACGCTGGGAGCACTGGATGCGCCGGCGCGCGCAGGTGCAGGCGAACCGTGTCCGTGAGGACCGCGAGATCCTGCCGATGTTCCTCGATCCGTTGGCCTGCGTGGAGGGCGACCCCGGGTACCAGGAGCTGCAGCGCGGGCTGTTCGAACTGTACGACATCCCGGGGCTGTTCGAGCAGCGCCCCTGAGTCACGGGGAGGGCGCGTAGTCGCCGTAGCGCGCGAACGCGAGCAGCTCCTCCACGCGCGTGCAGTCGGTCTCGTCCTCCACGGCGAGATCCTCGTTCACGAAGTGCAACGCCACGCCGCTCTGCCGCGCGGCGTCGAAGATCTGCGCTCGGAAGGCGCGGCTCTCCGGTAGCGCGTACACGCTGTACAGGATCACGTTGCTCTTCAGATCGGAGACGATGTGCTGCAGCGTCGGCATGTGGTCCATCGTCTCGAGCTCGAAGAGCTCGAAGTGGTACTCGATGTCGTGCCGCTTGCAGTAGTCGAGCAGCATGTAGCGCTGCAGGTGGACCGGCGCGCCGGACGTTCCGGGCGTGTTGTTGTGCAGGTACAGGATGTTCGAGCGTTGAACTCCGTCGCGGCCGAGCGAGCGCCGGGGCTTCTGCGCGCCGTTCGGAGACGAGACCTCGCGGCCCGGCTGGTCGATGAGCTCGAAATACCCGCCGGCGACCTTGCGCGCGACCTGGTCGCCGAAGCGCGCCTCCACGACGCGGAAGTCGATGCTCACGCGCGTCTTGCCCGTGTCGTTGACGAAGTTCCCGTGGATGTTCTCCTGCGTGAAGAGGACCACGCGGCCCGGTCCCGCGCGCAGCGGGAAGCTCTCGGCGCCGAAGAGCGCCGTCATCTGCGGGATGCCGAGGCGCTCGGCGATGGCGCGCCGCACGAGCTCGCGCGAGCGATCGATCCCGATGATCTGCATGGACGCGTTCGCGTCCTCGGGCAGGCTCACGTCGGTGAGCGGCATCCACAGGCTGCGCGACGCGGGCCCGTGCCCGTACAGGAGCCCCGTGTGGAACGGGAAGATCCCGTGCGGGCGGAACGGCACGAGGATGCGCACGTTGAGGAAGCGCTGGACGGCGACCGGCCCTTCGAGGCCGCCCGCGGGGACGACGACGTCGAGCACGAATGCCTTCACCATGCGCCGGAAGTCGGGCGAGTGCGTGGCGGCGCAGAGCTTCTTCGTGAGCCCGTAGATCTCGTCCTCGCGCACGACGTCGTGCAGGCGCGCGAGGCTCTGCACGGGATGTCCGAGGGCCCTCACGCGCTCGAGGATCCACTCGGCGAACGGGAAGCGCTGCGCGTCGTACTCGACCGTCCGCGCGTCCCAATGCGTGTGCAGGCTCGTCTCGAGAGCCTCTTTGGGGCCTGCGATCGCGCGGTGGGGCACGGGGGGGAAGGACGGGAGTGGACGGAGCGCCGACGAGGCGCGGTCGAAGCCGAGACCCCGTCGGTGAGCCTCTCGTCCTCCGAGGAAAGGTAACCGCGAGTGCGCGTTTCCGCGAGGGCCCCCGGGCGCGGATCAGCCGTCGTAGAAGCGCTCGGGGTGCAGGCCGATCAAGAGTCGGGCGCGCTCGGTCGTCGCGCGCTCGCGGGCCTCGCGGCTCGTGTGGTTCACGACCGAAGTCGGCCGGACGCGTTGGGCGATGTCCCGCCGCGCGTAGTTGATCTGGAGGAAGAACCGACCGCTGCCGCCGCGCTTCGGAGGCATGCGGCGGTGCCACACGTCCGACACGAAGAAGCTCACGTCGCCCGGCTGCGCCAGGACAGGCACGGCCGCTCGCCCCCGATACGAGAGGTCGAGGTCCCACTCGCGCTCCTTCGGCGGCGCGAGGCCGGACATGTGGCTGCCCGGGATCACCAGCGTCGGGCCGTCGGCGAGCTTGCAGTCCTCGATGAAGACGTGGACCGCGACGGCGAACACCGGATAGGGGATGTCCGCCGGCCAGCTCACGTCGGGGGAGCGGGGCACGTGCGGTCCTGCATCGGTGTGCCACTCCTGACCCTTCGGAGCGTGCGCCGGATCGCTCGGGTTGCGCCACGCGGTGCACGCGATGATGTGGCAATCGTCACCGATCAACGGCTCCACCACGTCGAGGATCGCGCGATGCGCTGCGACTTCCTGGCAGCGGGCGCCGCGGTTGAACATCTCGTAGCGGAACATCTCCGCTTGCTCCAACGTCCCGCTGCCCGCCCGCAGGTCCGGCGGATAACGGTCGTAGATCTCGGAGATCTCCTCGCGCAGCGCCGCGATCACGTCGGGAGCGATGGCTCCTTCGACCAGGCAGTAGCCCTCGCGCTCGAGCGTGCGGCTCGCCTCGGGTACCGAACCGTCGTAGATCGCGAAGCGGTGGTGAACCTTGTGGAGCATGGCGCACGGCTCTGGTTCGCTCGGCGAAGGCTCTCGAGCTCGCCGAGCCTGGGTCTGCCCGCCGCTTCGAGCGATCGGCTCATGGAGCAGGGCAAGAGGAACTTACCCGGCATCGTTCGCGGTGTCACGGGCGCGCACGGTCGTGAGTGCGCCCGTGAGCCGCGCCGTTGGGGCTCGCGCTGTTCGCGCGGTGCGTCGCGGGAGTGTCGCCGGGTCGTCGGGGCGTTCGTCGGGGCAAGACGACTCGACCGTGGTCCCTCGGACGAGCCTGTCGGTTCCAGCCTGGCCGAAGGTCCTGCGCGAGCGACCCTCTGGCTCGAACGTCAGGGCAAGAGGCGCAGCTCGATCGGCACGCTGACGAAGAGCACGCTCGATTGCGCGAAGTCGTAGAGAAAGTAGGCGTGGTTCAGGACGAGGCCCGCGAGCCCGGGATCGGTGCCGGGCGGCACGGGGAGCGCCGCAGTCTTGCGCCCGTCCCCGTCGAGGAATCCGAAGCTCGGCTTCAACGGAGTGAGAGCCGGCTTCGAGAGCGTGAGGTTGAAGTACGGATCTTGGACGAGCGGTAGGGTCCAGCCGTTGCCGACGGGGATGCCGGGCTCCGTTCCGCTGACCGATCCGAGGATCCAGAAGAACTCGCCGGCGTGCGCCGCTCCGGCGTCGAGCGACACGCCCTGGCTTCCGCCCGCCGAGAGCGAGATCGCGGGCTCGTCGCGCACGAACGTCGAGTTGAGTTCCAAGACGAAGGGCGACGACACGAACTTCCCGAACACGCCGTCGCCCGTGGTCGTTCCGATGAACAGGTCGACGATCATGGTGCCGCCCAGGAACCCGTCGGCGACGCCGTTAAGCTCGTGCGTGGAGATCGTCCCCGTGAACGTTCCCGGACCGCTCCCCCAGCCGAGGTCGGCCCCGGTCACGACCCAGCACGCGCTTCCTCCGTCGACCTGGACGCAGAACTCGACCTCCACCGTCGAAGCGGGCGTCGCGCCGTCCGTCTGGAACTGGAGCCCCAGGGTCGCGTGAACGATGTTCGCTCCGTCCTCCGGACCGATCATCGTCGCGTGCAGGATGTTGCCCGAGAACGGGAAGTCGGGGACGAAGAGCGTGTGGTTCCTCGAGGAAGGATGACCGTCGCCGAGCACGGGGAAGGACAAGGCGAAGAGCGCGACTAGGGCATGAGCAGAGCGGGTCATCGTGGTCTCCTGCGATGGGGGGATTCGCACGAGTTTACTCGGATACTTCCAATCCGGCCAACCTCCCACGAGGAACGGTGGAGCGGCCGTGCCTCCTCTCTCTTGCCGAACACCGCGGAGTTCGTCCAAGACATCTATCGCCGTGGTGCGCCGGGATTGGAGAGCTCGACGTCGAGGGCGCCGCCGTGGCTCGCCCGGCGGAAGACCTTCACGCCGAGCCGGCGTCCGTCCCCTGCGAGCCAGCGCTCGACGTGATCGCGCAGGACCGGCTCACCGCGGTCGTTGCCGAGGCCGCGGCCGGTGACGACGCGCAGCGTGGTCTCGCCGAGGACGCGCGCGGCGTGGAGCTCCTGGGCGAGCCGCCGTAGGGCGCTCTCCCTGGTGTGGCCATGTAGGTCGATCTCGCGCACGCGGGCATCATGATCGACGAAACACCGGCGGCAGCGCGCCAGATTCTCGAGGAGACGGCTCGGTCGGGCATCCGGATGGCTGCGGTCCTCCGACTCAGTCGCCGGTGGGCGAGATCCGGAACTCGACCACGGCCGGCATCGAGCGCAGGTGCTGGGAGAGCGCCTCGGTGTTCTTGGGGTTGCGCGTGCGCAGCATCATCCGGTATTCGAACAGCTTGCCGCCCTCGGTCATGCGCTGGGAGAGGTTCGCGATCGTGAATCCGAAGCCGGCGACGAGCGCGCGTAGCTCCTCCTCGCCGATCATGGAGTCGCGTGCGAAGCAGAGCACATGGTGGGCATAGAACTCGGCGGGGAGCTTGCGCTCGATGAAGCGGAACAGCGAGAGGACGACCAACGCCGCCGCGGTGCCGATGCAAGCGAGGAAGTAGAAGCCGACGCCGATCAGGATGCCGATGGCCGCCGTGATCCAGATCGAAGCCGCCGTGGTGAGACCGCGTACGGTGAGGCCTTCCTTGAAGATCACGCCGGCGCCCAGGAAGCCGATGCCGGTCATGATGCCCTGCGCCATGCGCGTCGGATCGGTTCGGATCGACTCCCGGGTCACCTCCGTCATCCATTCGTTCTGATAGACGGCCACGACCATCAAGAGCGCAGAGGCGAGGCAGACGAGCGAATGGGTGCGGAAGCCTGCCGGGCGGCCGTGGAAGGTGCGCTCCACTCCGATCAAGCCGCCGATCGTCACGGCGACCAGCACGCGAACGAGGACGGCGAGTTGCTCGTGGCTCATGGCGAGCCAGCTTACGAGTTCATGCGCCGCTCCACCTCGAACCGCGAACGGCGAGCCGGTGGCTGACCGACTGCGGTGCGCCAGGTCCCTCGTCCGGAGAGACACCCGGTCAACGCCGCAGGAACGCCGCCACGGCTCCTGGGATCAGGAGCACGCCGGCGGCCGCGACGACGGCCGCGCCAAGCGGGAGGTCGAGCTCGAAGGAAACGACTACTCCGCCGGCGACCGACAGCAGGCCGAACAGCGGGCAGAGGATCCAGAAGCTCGCCATCGAGCGCGCCCAGGAGCGCGCCGCGAGCGGAGGGACCACGAGCAGGCCGAAGAGGAGCGTAGGGCCGAGCGTGATCGTTCCGGTCGCGATCACGAGGCCGATCAGCACGACGAGCAAGCTCTCGAACGCGAGCACGCGCGCGCCGCTCACGAGGGCGAACTCGCGGTCGAAGCTCGTCAGCAGGAAGTCGCGGCGGAAGAGGAGCAGGAGGACCATCGCGGCCGAGAACAGGACGGCGATCGTCTCGAACTCGTGCTGGCCGACGCCCAGGACTTCGCCCTGCAGGAGCTCGTCGACGAAGGAGCGTCCGATGGGCGAGATGCGGCCGAAGACGTACGTAGCCGCGTTCGCGAGGGCGAAGGCCGCCGCGACGCGTCCGACCTCGCTGCCGCCGCGCCGTCCGAGCCACACCAGCGCGAGCAGTCCGCCGAAGGTGAAGACCGAGGCCCAGACCATGTGGAAGGTCATGGCCGAGTGGGAATCGGACAGCGCCGTGGCGAGCGTCAAGTCGCCCAAGCCGACGTGGTCGATCCACCAGGGCAGGATCGCGAAGCCGAACACGATGCCGGCGGAGGCGAACTGCGGCAGCGTGATGCCGTAGAAGCTCGTGCGCCGCAGGTAGAGGAAGGACCCGAGGAAGGGGCAGACCAGCCCCGCGAGCGTCGCCGCCAGGAGCGCGTAGCGGAACAGGCTCAAGCGCTCCAGCCAGGAGATGTCCATCTTCGGGATCAGCTCCCCTCGGCGGTTTCGGCGTCGAACAGTCGGTCGAGGCCTTCGCCTGGCAGGAGCTCGTCGGGCGTGCACTCGCGCACCCGCCCCTCGTCGATCCACAGCACGCGCTGCACGACGCGGCGCACCATCGCGAGCTGGTGACTGACGAGGAGGATGGCGAGGCCAGCGCGATTCTGGTCCTGCAAGAACTCGAGGATCGAAGCCGCGGCCCGCCGGTCGACGCCGCTCGTGGGCTCGTCGAGCAAGAGGAGCCGCGGACCGGGCACGAGCGCCCGCGCGATGAGCGCGCGCTGGCGCTGCCCGCCCGACAGCGAGGCGAAGAGCGCGTCCCGGCGGTCGGCGAGATCCACGCGCTCGAGGAGCTCGCGGGCCCGCGCACGGTCGTCGCGCGAAACCCTGCGCAGGCCGCGCAGCCGACCATAGGCGCCCATCTCGACCGCTTCGCGCACGGTCAGCGGATAGATCGCGTCGAGCGCCTCGCGCTGGGGCACGTAGCCGGGCGGCTCGCTCTCGCGCTCGACTCTGCCCTCCATCGGCGGGATCAGGCCGAGGATGCCGCGGAACAGCGTCGTCTTGCCCGAGCCGTTGGGGCCGACGATGCCGAAGAAGTCGCCGGCGCGGACGGTGAGGTCCACGCCGGCGATCACGGTTCGAGCGCCGTAGCCGAAGCTCGCGCCCGAGAGGTGCAGGAGGTCACCCAACGTCTACTCGCCGTCCGCCCCCCCGAAGACCGCAGCGATCCTCTCGTGCACGAGGTCCATCATCCCGATCCACGTGTCGGCGCCCGCGAGGCCGTCGACCTGGTTCGGCAGCTCCACCACCGTTGCGCCGGTGGCTTCGGCTACGCGCTCCACGTCGTTGTTCTTCGACCAGCCGGCGATCAGGATCACCTCGACGCCCTGGCTCTTCATGTCGGCGATCACCTTTGCCATGTGGTTGGGCGTCGGGGGGATGCCGGGCCGGAGTTCGATCCTGTCGACGATCTCCATCTCGTAGTAGCGCGTGAAGTAGTCGAACTCCTGGTGGTAGACGGCGACCTGCTTGCCCCGGAAGTGCTTAGCCAGCCCGTCCCAGCGCTGCTTCGCCAGGGCGAGCTTCGACCTGTAGGCATCGTAGCGCTGCCCGTAGGCGTCCTTGGAGCCTGGATCGAGGTTCACGAGCGCCTCGAAGATCGCCTTGGCCATCTGCTCGCCCCCGCGCGGGTCGAGGTTCAAGTGGGGGTTGCCCTGCGGGTGCAGGTCGCCGCCCTGACGGCTGAGCGACGCCGGCACGTCGATCGCCTCCCAGCCGTCCGACGTGTTCACGAAGCCGGGTGCGCCGGGACGGATCGCCTTGTTGCGCGACCCCTCGAGGAGGCCCGGAACGAAGGTGGTCTCGAGCGACAGCCCGATCTGTACGAACAGGTCGGCGCGGCTCATCGCAACGAGGTGCGAGGGCCGAGCCGTCACGGCGTGCAGGTTCTCTCGCCCGCGGGTGATCGCCGTGACGTCGACGCGGTCGCCGCCGATCTGCTCGACGACGTCGGCCAGGTCGGGAATCGTCGCGACGACCTTCAGCTCGTCCGCGCTGGACGCAGCCGTCGAGGTCGAGCTCGCGCACAGCGCGAGTACCACGAGGAACGGTGTGAAGCTCTTCATGTGTCGATCCTCCCTGCTACCAGTTGATGCCGTGGCCGTGGGCGCCGAGCACTGCGGTGTACTGAACCATGAAACGCGCCAGGTCTTCGCCGTTGTCGATCGACATCGAGCTGACCGCGAAGCGCAGGCGCTGGAACTCGGAGAACTGATGGCTCCAATAGACCTCGACCTCTCCTGCATCCGACTCGAGCACGCCGCCGGGCGGCGCGGTCGGGTCCGGGTCCGGGACGAAGAGCTCGGCGCCGCTGTATTGGACGCCGGCGCTGTCGAAGCGGCTCCAGGCGTAGTCCGCGAAGGCGAACCACCCTGACAACGTGTCGTCGATCACGGTGACCGTGCCGGCCACCGAGTTGTCGGCGCTGACGTCGCCCGTGTTCCACAGGTACTCCGTGCCGAACGTCCAGCGTCGCTGGGCGGTCTCGTCCGTCCATCCGTACGTGGCGTCGAGCCCGTAGACAGTGTTGTCGAGCCCGGTCGCGATGTTCCCCGTCGCCCCGAACTCCACGGCGAACTCGGGAATCACCCGCGCGGAGGCGCCGAGCTGCAACGTCCCGCTCTCGGAGACCTCCGTGAAGCCGGTCAGGCGGCCCGTGAAGTTCAGGTCGTGGAAGTCCTTGACGTCCTCGACCGAGCGCTCGAAGTCCGGAGCGAAGGGATCCTCCTCGGGGAAGACGCCCTTGAACGCTGCGATCGACACGCGAGCGACGGTCGCGTCGCCGATCGGACGCCAGTCGTCCCACTGCACGCCGTCGCCCTTGACCTCCTCGCCGAGGTAGGCGCGCAGGACGAGCGGGCGCTCGACGGTGCGCAGCTCGTGCACGTGGATCTGCATCTGCTTGCCGAAGTCGATGAAAAAGCGGCCGGCGCGGATGACCGACCCCTCTTCGAATCCCACGTAGTGGATGGCCGCTTCCTCGACGGCGAGCTCCTCACCGTCGGTCGCGCCGATGAAGTAGCCCCAGGCCTTGGGATCGACCCAGGCCTGGGCGCCGAGCTCGAGGACGCGCAGGTTCAGGTCGAAGCCGTCGCTCGATGGCCCCGAGAAGTGGTCGTACTCGCCGAGGCCATCGACGACGAACGACAGCGCGGGATTGAACTCGCTGGAGAAGCGGGTGGTTTGGGAATCCTCGATGCCGGAGTACCCGAACCTGGGCTGCCCGGGAGTCTGGAAGGCCTGCGCCCGACCGGGTGAGGCGCTGGCGACCACCGCCAGAGCGCCACATACGAGTCGGAAGATCGTGCACGAAGGGTTCATCGGCTCGTCCTGGAAAACCCGGAGGCCGGCGCGAGTCGGCGCCGGAGAGCTGCCGGGCACGTCACGGGTGCGGTGTCCTGCCTCGTTGAGAGCCAGGACCGGAAGAGAAACGTGACGAGGCCGATGCGCCGGAGTGGATCCGTCGACGGGTTGGCGATGCGTCGCTCCCGTTGCACGCTCTGTTCGTCGAACCGCGTCGCGTGCAGAGGCCTCGCGTCCTGGAGGCGCCTGCGCGGATTGCGTCAGGCGCCGGGAAACAGCCGAAGGGCCGGAATCCGATCAGGACGCGGGCGGCGAATGGTGCGGTGCGAGCAGGTAGCGCGGAAACGTCTCCGTGCGCGCCGCGGTCGCGCGAATCGCCCGCGGGATCGCGGCGGGAGCGAGCGCGATGCACGGCGCCGGCCGGACCGGAGTGGGTCCGAAGCGAACGGGGGTGGCGAGCGTGCAGTGCTCGTGCTCGCCCTCGGCGGCGGGCGAGGTGGACGCCGACTGCTCGTTCGAAGCCGAGGGCTCGCCGCCGTGGTCTCGGGTGTGCGGTGCTTCTCCTTCGAGGTGAACCAGCTCACCGTGGACGCAAGTCCGGTGCGGGACGACGGCGCCGTGCAGAGAACTCGCGACGGAAGCGAGCAGGAACAACAGCAGCAGGAATCCTGCGCGACGAGCGCGCGGGCCGGGGTGCTTCCTGCAGCGTGGCGAAGCCATGGTGAGGAACGAGGCTATCAGAGATCCGAAAAGCCCGTCAATCGACCCCCGGCGCCCCTAGCGCCTTACGCCTTCGATCCGCAGGAGCTCGACCTCGAAGTGGAGCATCGCGCTCGGTGAGAGGCCCGCAGGCAAATCGGAGGGGAAGACCGTCCCGGCGACGGCCGAGAGTCGCCGGCGACCCAAGAGAGTCATGCCGGCCACGCCTTCGTCGAAGATGCTCGAGATCTCGCCCCGACCCACGGTGAACGTGAGCGGTTGGCCGCGCTCGACGCTCGAATCGAAGACCAAGCCGTCGTCGAGGGTGCCGTGGTAGTGGATCGTGACCCGATCTCCCGGCTCCGCTCGCGGACCCTCCGGAACGACCAGGTCCTGCACCAACAGACCCGAGGGCCGCAGCACGGGATCGTGCAGGCGCGGGCCCCCGCGACAGCTCGCGAGCGCGGCGACGAGGAGGATGGGGAAGAGTCTTGCGTTCATCTCCGTTCCGATCGATCGGTGGATGCCAGGACGTGGACCTCGTACGCGAGATCGGCGCTCTTGGGAATGCCCGATGACTCGAGCCCCGTTTCGCCGTAGGCCAGCGCGTTCGGAATGCGCAGCGTCGCGCGCGTCCCGACGCGGAGCCCTTCCAAGCCGCGGACGAGGCCCGGGATCGCGCGATCCCTGCGGAGCCAGAGCGAGAAGGGTACTCCGCTCGCCGCCGAGCTTCCGAAGACGAGCCCGCTCTCCGCCAGCTTGCCCACGTAATGGAGCGTGACCCAATCGCCTTCGCGGACGCGCGGGCCCGCGCCTTCCTCGATGATCTCCACGACGAGTCCGCCGGGCTTCTCGATGCGCCGGGAGGTCGATTCGAGAGCCAGCTGGCTCGCCGCCGTGTCCGGTCCGCGCTGACGCGGAGCTTCACCGACTTCGCTCGGATCGACGGGCTCCGTGCAGGCGAGCGTTGCTGCGAGCAGCAGGAGGATCGCACGACGCATGGCGATCGTAGAGCGTAGCGAGCTCTGCTCAATCCGCGAGCACGGCCGCGATGCAGGCCACGTCGACGATGTCGTCCGCGCTGCATCCGCGCGACAGGTCCATGTAAGGGTGCGCGAGACCCTGGACGAGGGGACCGAGAGCCGTGGCGCCCCCCAGGCGCTCGGTCAGCTTGTAGGCGATGTTCCCCGCGTCTAGATCGGGGAAGACGAGCACGTTCGCGCGGCCGGACAAGGGCGAGTGGGGAGCCTTCTTCTCCGCGACGTGCGGGACGATGGCGGCATCGACCTGCAACTCGCCGTCGCACGAGAGGTTGGGGAAGCGCTCGCGCAGCAGCGCCGTCGCGCGAGCCATCTTGTCCACGCGCGGGTGGGAGGCCGAGCCTTTCGTCGAGAAGGACAGCAAGGCGACGCGCGGGGTCTCGCCGACGAGCCTGCGGTGTGTCTCGGCCGAAGCGACGGCGATGTCGACGAGCTGATCGGGCGTCGGCTCCGGAACGACGCCGCAGTCGGCGAAGGTGAACACGCGGCCGGCCGCGGGGCCGTGCGCCGGCAGCACCATGAGGAAGCACGAGGACACCGTGGCGATGCCGCGCGCCGTCCCGATCGTCCAGAGTCCCGTACGGATCACGTCGGCGGTTGCGGCCTCGCTCCCCGCGACCGCTGCCGCGCAATCGCCGGACGCCACCAGCATGCCCGCGAAGATCAGCGGGTCGCGGACGCGCTCGCGCGCCTCGTCGAGGGTCAGTCCGCGATGCCGGCGACGCTCGAACAGTGTCTCCGCGAAGCGCTTCGCGCGCTCCGCGTCCTCCGCGTTCACGACCTCGCAGCCGGGGGGCGTGCCTCCGAGACCGCGTCTCGCGACGAGGACCGGTTTGCACAGTCCCTGCGCGGCGAGCCGCGCAGCCGCCTGGATCACGCGCGGGTCCTGGGGCTCGGGGAAGACGATGCGCCGGGACAGCCGCCGTGCCTTCTCGCGCAGCTCGAGCAAGACGCCCATCAGTCCTCCGGTACGGATGCGAGCACGTCGTCGGGAACGTCGAGCTCGAGGCGCAGGAGCGCGAGCCCGTGCGTCTTGCCTTGTGCGTCCGTCTTGAGCGACGCCGACCCTCCGCCGCCGAGGCTGTCCTCGAGCAGGAAGTTGAGGGCGCACAGGTTGTCCGCCGTGAAGCGCCGCACGCCGCCGCGATTGATCGCCGCCATGTGCGCCCGGACCACGTCCTCCGTGAGATGCTCGCGGAGGAACGCGTAGGCGGCTTTCGAACGCGCGAGAATGCCGACGTTCGAGCCTTCGCCCTTGTCGCCCGAACGAGCGGAAGCGATACGGGAAAGCGCGACCCTCGCCATGCTCAGACCTCGAAGACCGTGACCTTCGGTCGGATCCGGTCCTTCTGCACCAACGCGGGCCAGAATCCGATGATCTCGGTGGCCTTGGGGCGTCCGCCCGCGAAGCCCGTGACGCCCGGCGGCCCGCTCGTGACCAGCGGGACGAGCTCGCTACCGAAGCGATCGACCTTCGCGCGGTCCGCTCCCTTCACGCCCATGCGCAAGACGATCTCGGCCGGTTCCCCTGCCCCGTTCAGGCCGATACCCGCGTGGCAGACGTTCGCCCCGAGGAACTCCACGATGCGCTCCTCCGGAGCGTACTCGAAGCCGTCGTACGCGAGTCGTTCCCACACGATCTGGCTGGCGAGCTTCGCCTTCGCCAACGCGTCGGGCCCGGAGATCGTGAGCTGTCCCACCGACTTCCAGCCGTCCTGGTAGGAGATGGAAACCTTGTACGTGTCCGTCGGCGGCGCGCCGCGCACGCGCGTGACCTCGACCCGATCGGGACCGGCCTGACGCAGTCCCAAGCTCGTGAAGTCGGCGACGCAATCGGGAGTCAAGTACCGCGCGGGATCGCCCATCTCGTACACGAGCTGATGGGCCACGGTGTCGAGCGTGACGAGCCCACCGGTTCCCGCGTGCTTCGTGACGGTGAACGCGCCGTCCCGCCGCGCCGCGACGATGGGGTAGCCCACCCGCGCCAGGTCGGGAACCTTGCGCCAGTCGGTGTAGTTCCCGCCCGTGCACTGGGCTCCGCACTCGACGATGTGCCCGGCGATCGTGCCGGCCGCGAGCGCGTCGTAGTCGCTCGCTCCCCAGCCGAACTCGTGGATCAGGGGGCCGAGCACGAGTCCGGGATCCGTGCCGCGACCCGTGAGCACGATCCGCGCGCCGCCCGCGAGCGCTTCCGCGATGGGGAATGCCCCGAGGTACACGTTCGCGCTCGTCACCCCGTGGCGCACGCGCGAGAGCGGCTCGCCCGTGTCCATGTTCGCGAAGGCTTCGCCCGCCGCCGTGAGCTCGTCCAGCCGATCGAGGATGTCGTCACCCTCGACGACGCCGATCTTCACGCCCGAGAGCCCGTGCTTCTTCACGACGCCGCGCAGGGCCTCGACGCAGGCCCGCGGGTTCACGCCGCCGGCATTGGCGACGACCTTCACGTTCTTCTCGACGAGCTCCGGCAGGATGCGGTCGACGAGCGTCACGAAGTCCGTCGCGTAACCCTTCGCCGGGTCGCGCGAGCGCAGCTTCTGCAAGATGCTCATCGTGACCTCGGCCAGGTAGTCGAGCGTCAGGTAGTCGAGCGGACCTTCGCGCAGGAGCCGGATGGGACCGAGGATCGAATCCCCCCAGAACCCCTGTCCGTTGGCGACGAGGACCTCTTCCTTGCGGGGCATGGCGATGGGATCGGCGACCGAGCGCGGACGGCCGAACAGTCTAGTGACGGGCGATCCCGGATCACCCCCCTCATTTTTCGGAGGGACGGGGAGACGGAGCAGCGCGTGGGCTCCCGCGCGCCGTGCGAGCGCCGGGCTCCCGTTCCGTTCGGCGTCACTCGAGCCGCGATCCTCCGTGCACGGAGCCCATGCCGGTGTCGAAGCCACCGGCGCGATAGCTCGTGCCCCGGGCGTCGATGTCGCCCATGCCGGTGGAGGCATCGAGGCGGTCGAAGGAGCTCGACGCGAGGTTGACGTCTCCCATCCCCGTGCTGATCTCCACCTCGTCGCCCGACACGGAGCGGAGCGAGATGTCACCCATGCCCGTGGAGACGGTCAGCTCGCGGCACCCGAACGCGTCGAGCTCGATGTCGCCCAGCCCCGTGGAGATCTTCGCAACGGCCGAGCGCCCGGCGCCCGTGACCGAGACGTCGCCCGTCCCGGTGGAGACGAGGAGCTTGCCCTCGATCGGGACTCCGCGGATCGAGACGTCGCCGGCCCCGGTGACGACCGAGAGGTGGGCCAGCGACCCGTCGACCCACACGGTCACGTCTCCGAGCACCGCCGGCTCACCACTCTCCGTCTCCACGAGGAGCTTCCCGTCCCGGTACTCGAGGCGTCCGTCGTGAAGACGCACTTCGTGAATGGTGGCCACGATGCGGCTCGATCCGTCCGTCGTCACTTTCACGACAGCATCGCCGGCGGAGAGCTCCATCACGAGGCCGTCGGGATCCCAGTCGAGGATCTCGAGGGTCTCCTCGTGTCTCTCGTCGAGGTGCCTGCCGTTCACACTGAACGTTCCTCCGTCGAGGTCGATGTGACAGGCGCCGAGAAGGAACAGGGTCGAGGCGAGGACGCGCTTCATGCTTGGCTCCGCGAATTGGTCGGGGTCGGATGGAGACGGCGAGGATCCCGCCGCTCGAAAAAGCGGCGCGCTACGCGAACGCGACGCCGTCATTTCTCCCCTCGCTCACCCCATTGAGCGAGAACGATGTGCGGGTGATCCTCTCCGACGCTGGGTCGGGCAGCCGCGAACGCGCGCATCGCCAGGACGAAGCCGGCGATCTCGAGCCCCATGAAGCGCGTCGCTCCGGCTTCGATTCCGACGCGCTCGAGCCGAGTCGTACCGAGGCTGCACAGTCGCGCGAGCCCTGCCGGTTGCTCCATCGGGACCTTCAGGCAGGCTGCGGCGCACTGGATGAGCCCCTGCAGGAATTCCGCCTGCAGCGGGTCGTGCTTGGACGCGTGCCAGGAACCCTCCCATGCCTCGTGTGCTTCCCACAGGAAGCCGTGATTGTAGAGGTCGACGCCGAACAGGTAGTCCTCGTTGTCGCGCCAGTCCTCGGGTGCGTGGTAGGTCGCGGGCGGCTCGGGTTGCGTGCGGTAGGAATGGCCGCGCGCATCGCGCGTCGGGTGCGGATCGCGCCCGGGGAGGAAGGCGTAGGCGGGAAAGGTCCGCTCCGGTGCATAGCGCGCGACCGAGCGGTGTTCGGAGCTCATGCGCGTCCGGGCGCCGATCCCGCGCCGGTGAGGAGGTCGGCGACGACCTCGGGACGGATGTCCTCCATGCAGACGGGGCCGGCGGCGTGCCGGCAGCGTCGAGAGAAGCACGGCGAGCACGCCGGAGGGTCGTCGGACCGGACGACGACGTGGGGGGAGGATCCGAGCGAGGCTCGTGGGGGCCACGGACCCGTCCGCGCCGCGTCTTGGGGTCCGCAGAGCACCACGACGGCGAGACCGCATGCGGCGGCCACGTGCATCGGTCCCGAATCGCACGACACGAGGCGTGCACCGCGCCGGGCGCTCGCCGCGAAGAACGCGCAGGCCTCGCGAAGGTGGCGTTGGCCGACCCAGTGCCGCAGACCCGGTCGGGTTCCCATCCGTGTGCGCAAGCTCTCGCCGACCGCTCGCTCACCGGGTCCGGACAACAAGAGCACTCCGCGTCCGCGCGCCAACAGGTGTTCGGCCAGCGAGCGATAGTGGTCGAGGGGCCAGGCGCGCACGTCGTTGGGGGCCGCCAGGTGGAGGATCACCGGCGCCGCGCCCGGGGGAAGATGTCGTCGGGCGAGCTCATCGCCCAGGGCGAGCTCTCGCGCATCGAGTCCGGGGTCGGTCCGCAGCGCTGCGTGATCGAGCGCCGCGGAGCCCGAGATCGCTCTCGCGGCGAAGCGCGCGAGCGCGAACATGCGCTCGATCGCGTGTGCGTCCCCGGGCACCGGAGGAGCTGCATCGTTGACCACGAAAGCTGCGATCGGCTCGCGCCAGTTCTCGCGGGCGAGCCCGATGCGCCGCGGCGCGCCGGAGGCGAGCATGGCGCCGGCGCTCTTCGCGTTGCCCTGGGCGTCCACGGCCACCTCGGGCGCGAAGCCGCGGAGCTCCCGCGCGAGTCGCAGCCATGCGGCGACACCGCGCCGACGACCGAACTCGAACACCGCGTCCAGCCCGGGAAGGTCGGCGAGAAGCCCGGCGAACTCGGGTTGGACGACCCAGCCGATCCGCGCGTCGGGGAGAACGGCGCGCAGAGCGTGGAAGACGGGTAGGGCGCAAACGATGTCCCCGAGATGCGACGGGCGAACGATCAGGATGCGTCGGGGAAGGTTCACTCGATCGGCTCGTTCGCAGCCCGAGGCGGCAGTCGTTTCGAGTCCCTCGCGGGCGGACTCGTGCTCGCAGACGAGCGTAACGTACTCTCTCGCCTCCCTTCGAGCGTTGGAGCCCGGGGCGCGCGCCCGGGTTCCCGGGATCCCGTGAAGCTGCGCAGAATCTCGACCAAGTTCGTGCTCGCCGTCCTGGCCGCCGTCGTACTCCCGTTCTCGGGCTTCGCGGCCTTCGTCGACCAGGCCGTTGCGAGCCGCTCGCTGGACGTCGTCAAGCAGGCGCTGCTCGGGTTGGCCACCGATCTCGCGCGGGCCGTGGATCACGAGCTCGAGGATCGACGGAGCGAGATCGAGCTCTTCTCGGCCGATCCTCGCGCGCTGGAAGCGATCGCCGAAGCGGAGGCCGATCCAGCGCGCCGGAATTGGGGTGCGGCGGAATCCGTCGCCCTCGCCGCTGGCCGTCGCCCCGACGGTCCGGGGCGTGAGCATCGGCGCGAGCAGTCGATGAGCTTCGACCGCTACGTCGCGAACAGTCGCGTGTACGACGTTCTGCTCTTGGTCGATTCGCGCGGCAAGCTCGTCGCCGCGAACTGCAAGGGGCCAGATGGAGAGCCGCTGTCCGAGACGCTGCTCGGCAGGCTCTTCGAATGGGACCATGCGGCGATGCGGTGGTTCCTGGAGGCGCGTGAGAGAGGCGTCGCGCTCGTGGACCATCACCGCTCCGAACTCCTCGATACGCCGAGTCCCGAGAACGTGAACCGGCTGCCCGAAACCTTCCACGTGGGGATCGCGCGGGGGCTCCATCACCCTGGGAGCGGTTCGCGATCCCCGGCGTTCGCCGGGGCCCTGCTCGGGTTGATCAACTGGCGGACTTTCGACGATCTGCTCCGAGCTCCACTCGTCAAGGACTACTTCCGCGGAATGGTGCCCGAGGACGTCGTCCCGTCGCCCTACGCGTGGATCTGGGGCGCGGACGCCGACACGATCCTCGCGCATCAGAATCCGGGGCTGATCAACGAGCGCGTCTCCGGACCGCTGGTCGGTCTTCCGGAGATGGTCGCGGATGCGCGCTCTTCCCCGAGCGGAGAGCCCGGTCTGTTCCGCGAATACGTCTTCCAGGGAGTGCGGAAGAACGCGGCCTTCAAGCAGTGCGCCGGACCGGACGACGGCGGCTTCGGCTGGTTCGTCGGCGTCGGAATCAACAACGACGACATCTTCGTCGTCACGGAGCAGCTCAGCGACTTCCTCTACAAGGGCACAGCAGCCATGCTGCTGTGTTCCGTCCTGTGGGTGATGGTGATCGCGCGCAAGACGACGAGCCCGATCCTCGCCCTGCAACGACAGACGGCACGCGTCGCCGCCGGCGACCTGTCTGCGCGCATCGAGATCACGTCGGGGGACGAACTCGGCGATCTCGCCGAGGCCTTCAACGCGATGACGCGCAATCTCGCCGAGAACCGCGAGGCCCTGATCAAGGCGGAGAAGGACGCCGCTTGGAAGGAGATGGCCCGCCAGATCGCGCACGACATCAAGAATCCGCTCACGCCGATCAAGCTGTCGCTCGACCTCCTCCAACGCGCGCGACACGAGAAGCGGCGGGATCTCGACACCATCCTCGAGCGGACGCTCGGGCTGATGGAGCGCCAGGTCGCGAACTTGCGCGAGATCGCCACCGATTTCTACGAGTTCACGGGCGGCCGCAAGCCCCGTCCGGAGAGCCTCGGGACGAAGCGCCTCCTCGACGAGGTCGTCGAGCTGCACCGCGCCTGGGCAGAGGACCTGGGAGTGACGATCGAGGTGGTGGGTGAGCAGCTCGCCGTCTGGGCGGACGAGGGGAAGCTCCGCCGCGTGCTCACGAACCTCGTCTCGAACGCCCTGCAGTCGATGCCCGACGGAGGTCGACTCGAGATCCGCGTGGGGCGGCTCGAGGGGGCTCTTCACGCGCCGAGTAGTGTGCGGATCGAGATCGTCGACACGGGTGTGGGCCTCTCTCCGGAGGCGCGCGAGCGTCTCTTCGAGCCGTTCTTCACGACGAAGAGCGAAGGCACGGGACTCGGACTCGCCATTGCCAAGCGCGTCATCGAGGAGATGGGAGGTTCGATCGATCTCGTTCCTCGGAGCGACGGACAGGGAACCTCGGCGCGGGTCGATCTGCCGTCGCCGCCCGAGCGGGAAGGCGTTCCTCCGACTCCATGAGCGCCGTGCTCGTCACCGGTGCGACGGGCTTCATCGGAATCGAGCTCGTTCGCGAACTTGCCCACCGCGGTTACGACGTGCATGGCGTTGCGCGCGATGTTTCAGCCGCGCGCAACTGCGGGTTACCCGTGGCGCGTTGGTACGAAGCCGACCTGCTGGATGGTGGGAGCCTCGCGTGTGCGGTGCGTGCCTTTCGGGAAGGCGTCGAGGGGGAGCTCTCACTCGTCCATGGAGCCGCCGTGATCAGTTACAGGACCGCGGATGCCGACCTCCAGAGGCGCGCCAACGTCGCTGGGACGATCGCGCTCGTCGATGCCGCGCGCGACAGTGGAGTGCGGCGCTTCGTCCACGTGAGCTCGGTGGTGGCCGTGGGCGTGGCGCGGAGTCCGGACGAGGAACTCGACGAAGAAGCGTCCTTCAACGCGGCGCCCCTGCGCTGTGACTACGTCGACACCAAGCGCGCGGCGGAGGAAGCCGCCCTCGCAGCGAGCGTGCCCGGGTTCGACGTGATCGCGGTGAACCCCGGGGCCGTGTTCGGAGCCTCCACTCGGTACAGCAACACCCAGCGTTTCATGGCGACGCTCGGCAGGTACCCGATCGTTGGTTTGCTTGCGCCCCCGGGCGGAGTCAGCGTGGTCGGGTTGAAGGACGTGGCGAGCGGAATCGCTTCCGCCCTCGAGCGTGGGCGTGCCGGCCGCCGCTATCTCCTGTGCGAGTCGAACCTGCGTCTGGTCGAGTTGTACGGGCTCGTGTTCGAGCGCTTCGGGCGCGGTCGTGTGCTGGGCGCCTGTCCGCTTCCGTCGTGGCAAGCCCTGTGTGCGGTCGTCGGCGGCATCGACCGCCTGCGGCCGTCCGACTTCGCGACGCCGCAAGCCCTCCGGTTGCTCGGCGTCCACTTTCGGACGCGCTCGGACCGCGCCCGCACGGAGCTCGACTGGAACCCGGTCCCGTTCGAAACCGTCCTGGAGGAGACGCTCGCGTCCATTGGATCCAGGGCCGCGTCTCGAGCCCCTCGGAGAGGTTGAGCACTCCTGTATCCTCGGAGGCATGATCACCGTCGTCACGAGTTCCTTCCTCGGGCTCTCGCTCGCCGTCTCCTGTATGCGCGCCCGACCGGCTGGGGCCCTCTTCGCAGTGGACGAAGAGCCGATCCGATCTGTCCTTCACGGGCCCCTCTTCCTAGGCGAAGCGCCGCCCGAGTTGCGCACGCTCGGAGCGATCTGGATTCCCCATGCGGGCGTCGAGGGGGTGCCCGATGTCGTGCAACGCGATCGCGAGGGCGCACTCGAGATCGCACACGACGTCATTCGTCGTTTGCGCGACGGAGAGGATTGGTACCGGCTCGCAAATGAGTATTCGGCCTCGCGCAACCGCGCGACCGGCAGCGTACTGGGGAGTTATCCGCGGGGGGTCCTGGCTCCCGACTTCGACGCGTTCCTCTTCTCGTCGGAGATCGGCAGTCCGAGCGAGCCCGTATCGAACGAACGTGGAGTCTTCGTGTTGCAACGGATGGAGACCTACGCTGCCTGCCGCGTGATCGCCGTCCGCGGTACGGTCGATGAGGCGTGGGAACAAGCTCGAGCCCTCGCTCAGCGTGCGCGCGACGGAGAGGATTTCGCGAAACTCGCGAAGGAGCACTCGAGTCATGTCGGCAGCGCGGAACGTGGCGGCGCGTGGAACGTTTTCGAGCGCGGCCCGAACGACAACATGATGAAGCTCGAGGCGTTTCGTGCGAAGGTCGGCGACGTGGTCGGACCGCTCGAGATCCTGGGCACTCTGTTCGTGGTGAAGCGGGTCCCGCTGGACGAGATCGATCCCTCGCTCGCGGAAGACAATTGGATTCGAGTGCGAGCCCTCTCGCTCGCCTTCGACGGTGCCCAAGCGGGGTTGAAACCGCACCCCCGTGAAATGCTCGAAACCATGGAGCTCGCCCTCGAGCTGCGCGACCGGATCCTGGAGGGCGAGGACATGGTCGAGCTGATCGAGGTCCATGACGATGATCCCACCGGCGCCACGCGAGGTGGCGACCTGGGTTGGATCCACAGGCGAACTCCCGGCCTCGCTCGACCGATCCAGAGAATGTTCTCGGCGAAAGCCGGTGAAGTCTCCGAACCCGTCCACACCGAGGTCGGCGTCTTCCTGTTGCGACGCGAAGCGTGACGGTCTTCCCGGAAGGAAGTCCGGCCGTCGAGAGGTACTGGAGCAGGGACGAAGAGCGTCCTCGCGTGGGAATGGTCATCCCGGCGTTCGACGAGGAAGAGGCTCTGCCGCTCGTCCTTGCAGAGCTACCCGCCGGCATCCTCGCGCGGCTCGTCGTGGTGGACAACGGCTCACGCGACAGGACGGCCGAAGTCGCCCGAGAGCGAGGCGCCGAGGTCGTTGGGGAGCCGCGGCGAGGATACGGCCAGGCTTGTCTTGCGGGTGTTGCCCGCTTGCTCGATCCCAACGCATTCGAGCGCGCGCTTCGCGAGGACGACGTGATCGTATTCCTGGATGGAGACCACTCGGACTATCCCGAGGATCTGTCAGCCCTGCTCGAACCCCTTCTCCTGGACCGCGCAGACTTCACGATCGGGTCACGGATCGCGGGAGGTGCGGACATGCTGGCAATGCTCCCGCAAGCGTGGTTCGGGAACCGCCTGGCCTGTTTCCTCATGCTTCTCTTGTTCGGGGCGAGGTATACGGATCTAGGCCCCTTTCGCGCGATCCGCGTTCGCGCTCTGCGCCATCTCGACATGTCCGATCGCACTTTCGGATGGACGATCGAGATGCAGCTCAAGGCGCACGCCGCACGTATGCGAGTCGTGGAGATTCCCGTGCGCTATCGTCCGCGCATCGGTCGCAGCAAGATCACGGGAACGCTGTCGGGGACTCTTCGCGCGGGCTGGAAGATCCTCGGATGGATCTTCAGTTGGCGTATTCGCTCGTGGTTGACGCCGGGTCGAATCCCCAGGTACCCGTGATGCTGGCGAAGCGAATACTGATGATGTCGAAGACCCAATCGAAAGGCCCGAGGTAAGGGAAGACGAACTCGCGCTCGATCCGCATGTTCGGCTGCCGAGCGTCCGAGAGATTCTCGCGCGGGATGTCGATCGCGCGCTTGGGGAGGTCGATCGAGAGGATCGTGAAGGCGACGCCGTTGGCGTAGAACTCGCCGTGGCTCTCGGACTGTCGTGTGAACTCCATGCTCGAGCAACCACTGGCCGCCATCGACAGGAGGAGCGCGAGATGAACAGTGGGACGGGGCCAAAGACGCACTCTGCACATGGGACGCAACATAGCTGGCGAAGCCGAGGCGAACTACCCCGTCGACCGCTAAGCTAGCGCGAGATGGGCAAGATTCCCGAACCCCACGAGTTCGCGAACCTGGTGGAAGCCCACTTGCACGGTTTTCACGCCCGGTACGGACCGCGAGACGCTCGCGTGTTCTTCTCGCCTGGACGCGTCAATCTCATGGGGGCGCATCTCGACTACAACGGTGGACCCGTGATGCCCCTGGCTGTCCATGCCGGGACGATCGTGGCGTCGCGGCCCAGGGGAGATCGCCGCCTGCGTCTCGCCTCGACTCTCGACGGAGAGGAGCGGACGTTCCGGCTCGACGACCTCCCCTCCGCTCCACTCTCTTCGTGGGTCGACTACCCGCTCGGTGTCGTGCGGTTCGTTCTCGAGCGAACCGGTTCCGAAGCCTGCGGCCTGGACCTGCTATTCGGAGGGAATCTTCCGATCGGCGCAGGGCTCTCGTCCTCGGCTTCGATTTGCGTCGGTACCGCGCACATGCTCGACGCAGTTTGGGGAACCGGACTCTCCGTTCAGGAGCGTGTGGATGCCGCACTCGCGGCCGAGCGTGGGTTCGTCGGCGTGAATTGCGGAATCATGGATCCCTACGCCGTGGGTTTCGCGCGGCCTGGACACATCCTGTGGCTCGACTGCAAGGACGCCAGCTTCGAGCATCTTCCCCTCGATCCAACGCGAGTCGTCGTGGCGGTTGCCGACACCGGCGTTCGTCGGCAACTGGCGCAAGGAGAGTTCAACCGACGTGTGGAAGAATGTCGACTCGCCTTCGAGGCACTCGCCGGATACGCGAATGGAGCACGCTGCCTGCGGGACGTGCCGCTCTCGGTGCTCGACGCCCACGGAGCACGGTTGGACCCGGTTCTCGAGAAGCGGGCGCGTCACGTCTTGGAGGAAGTCGAGCGAACCTTCACGGCGCGGCGAGCGCTCTTGGAAGGGGATCTTCACACCTTCGGAAAGCAGATGTCCGCAGCGCACCGTTCGCTGTCCGACCTCTTCGACGTGTCCGTTCCCGAGCTCGATTGTCTGGTCGAAACAGCCCTCGAGTGGAACGGCGTCCTGGGTGCTCGGCTGACGGGAGCCGGATTCGGGGGGTGTGCCGTGATCCTGCTCGCAGTCGATGCGCGCCCAGGCCTCGAGGAGTGGGTGTCGACGCGTTTCGAGGAGCGTTTCGGCCGCGCGCCCGGGATCTCCTTCTTCGAAGGGGATCCCGGGCCGAGAGAACTCCTCTAGCTAGACGCTGGTCAACGCGTGCGTTGCGCGCTCTCGCGGATCAGGGCCGCGGCTGGATCGGAATTGAGGAACGCCGAATGGGGGCTCTCGAGGAGGTCGGCGGCATCGCCGGGACGAGCGCCGAACAGCAGGTTCAGAGCGAGGAGGAGACGCGCATCCGTATCGGTCGGATGATCCTTGACGTAGCGCTCGAGGATCATGAGCTGGCGATCGAAATCGGATGGATCGCCGTAGAACGAGTGCTTGTCGACGGGAATGTCGACGAGGGTGGGATCGAGCTCCAAGGCCTTGCGCACCACGAACGCGGCATAGTGGTAATCACCCGTCGCGAAGAGAGCGTCGGCGAGAACGAGGTAGAGCGCCCCCTCGTTGGGCGAGAATTCCACCGCCTTCGCATAAAAATGAACTGCGTCGCCGAATCGACCCTCGCGGAACGCTCGATCACCGAGAGTCAGGTAACGCTCGGCCGCCGTGGAGAGATCCAAGGTCTGCTCGCGATCGTTCTCGACTACCTCGGTGTAAGTGTTTTCGACCGAGGCAGGCGCTTCGGCTTGCTCGTAGACCGCGATCGTCGTGGGACTCGTCACGTAGACGTAGTCGACCCGGGGATATCGCCAGTAGAGATACCAGTCGAAGTAGTAATAGGGCGAGCACCACGCATACCAGCTCCAGTAGAAGAAGGGATGGAAGTGAGAGTGTCCGTTGAAGCCGTAGTGGCACGAGTGGGAGAAGTGATTGAAGGTGAGGTGGGAGACGGTGGGCGTCGTGACGATGGGACTACCGCCCGGCGAGACGTATCCCCCGCCCCCCGGAGTGCCCGGAGGTGTGACCGTTCCCCGGGGGACGGCGTCCCCGGGAGCCCTCGGCAGAGCACCGCCGCCGCCCGGGCGAACTCCCGTGCCCACGTCGAGTTCCCCCGCCACCTTGCCGCCGCGACGGGTAGTCGTGCCGGTTCCGGGCGCCCGGAGGATGCCGTCCGGGTCTCGATTCCCGTCGTCTGCGCCAGTGGGTTTCCCGCGATTCGTTCGGTTGGACGGCTCGAGTCTTCCCAAGGGTCCGTCGCCATACGCGCCTCGGTCCCGAACCGACCGAAGGCCCGACGGTCCCGCAGGCGTCTCGTTCCCGCTTCGCCCATCCGGACCCATTCCGTCGGCATCCCGAGATCCCTGACCCCCGATGCCGCGATAGCGCGCCGCGATGTCGCTGACGTCGCGCAGACTCCTGGGAGATGCGGACCGTCCGCCGAGCGCAGCGTTTCCTGGTTGGACGGATCGAGTCGAGTAGCTGCGTGGGACGTATTGGCTCGGACGGTAAGGAGTCGGGAAGCGATAGGTGCGCGACGGTGTCGGAGTTGCGGGTTCGACCGGTGTGGATCCGTACCCCGAATCGCGCGGCGTCGTCGTGTCGGGTGGGTTCTCAGCGTCGCGCCTCCCGCCATACAGCGCCGCCCCTGATTGGCCCGCACCTTCACTGGAGCGGTCAGACGTGTATCTGCCTCCCACGGTTGAAGTGCCCGTGCTCCTTCCCCTGTTCCCGTCGTAACTTCCCGACGAGGAGCGCGAGCCCGAAGGGGGCGTGTAGTCGCGGGGGGGGGATACGGGCGACGAGGTGCGACCGACCGAGACTCCGGGGGTTCGCCCGAAGGAACTACCGCTCACCGATGGCGTCGAGGGCCGCGAGGGGAAGGACGGCCGCGACACGCCGCCCGTGCGGTATCCGCCGCTCGACCCTGTCGAAACCGACGGCCGACTCGAGCCCCCTCCCGACGCGCCGCTCGAGCCCCCGCCCGATCTTCCGCGTTGAGCATGAAGATCGCTCGCGATCGTGAATAGAAGGACGAGCAGAGCGGCACGGCGAAGGAGGGTGGTGTGCTTCATTTCGATCTCGCAATCCTCTCGGGCACCAGGGGACTCGAGGGCGGGGCAACTCCAATGCCTACTCTAAGACCATTTCCGGAAATCGTGACCGTCATCGTCCTTGCGTTTGGCCCAGGGCTACGTCTACGAGGTGGGACAGAGCGTCGCAGGGGAGAGGACAATCGAAGTGAAGGGTCAATCCAGAGACGCTTGCCCTGCCTCTCCTATCCGTCCTCGGGAATCAGAGGCAGCACGACCTGAACCTGCTTGCTCGATCGATCGCCTACCCGTCGAACGTAGGCCGGCAAAGGCCGAGCGCCATCGGGCACAGCGGCCAAGAGCTCGTCCACGATCGATCGCGAGAGCTCGCTCACGTCGTCGAGCACGACGAAGAGGCCCGTCCTCCCGTCGAGTGGCTCGAAGTCCGATGGCGTTCGCGACGCGCCGTCCAAGGTGAACAATAGGGACGTTGGATCACCGTTCCCATCGACCTCGAAGCGCGCGACGCCGTCGAGGGCGAGCCCCCGGTCGGCCAGGCGGTCGTCCTCCGCGGCGAGCGCATCCACGGCGATCTCCTGGGCACGCTTCCAATCCACTCCCAGCGGAAGCTCGAATCTGCGAACTCGCAACAAGGGTACCTCCATCGTTCGAACTTCGATGACCGAGAAGGGCTTGCTCGCCCGTCCCTCGGGCCGTCTGTCGACGGGTAGGTAGAAAGCGTCGAGATAGCGCCTGCGGGTGTCCACGCGTTCGATCGTCTCCGTCCACACGACCTGGCCGCCGGACGTCAAACGCAACCGAGCGGGCCACCACCTCTTCGCTTCTTCCCTCCAACCCAGGATCACGAGCGATTCCTGCTCGTTCCCAGCGACGTCGAAGGCGGTGAACGCCGCTGGCCGAGGGCCGTCATCCCTCGAGCCGTGGATCTCCCCGATCACCTCACCTGCGGCCCCGGTGATGGGCGCGCGCCAGCCGTCTGCATCGTCTTCCCAAGCGAATCCATCCGGCCACAGCATGACTGCCCGACGTAGCTCCATCCGACGTACCACGGCGTTGCGCTCGCCGACTTCGTACTCGACGGATGTTTCTTGACCGAAAGACAGGCGGTACAGGGTGGATCCGAAGCGGTAGTCTGCATGTCGGTTGCCCGCTTCCGGATCTCCGTGGCTGAGCCACCAGCGCACGCGAGCGGGGAATGCGTAGTTCGCCTCGAACCGATGGGGAAGATCCGGTTGCGAGTCGAACACCACCTCGGAGAGCGAGGTGAATCCCAATATCCCCCCGATCGGCTGCAAGGGGCCGGGGGACGTTTGGATCGCCGCAGGCGAGGAATGGGTAGCGGGCCTGTCGGCTGCCGAAGGCGGGGTCGCCTGCAACGAGAGGGCGAACACGATGACCTGAATCAACTCAGGCGCTCCCTGAGAACCGCGGCGGCACGCTCGAGCGTTGCGATTTGCTTGGCGAAGCAGAACCGGACGAGGCTTCGGCCATCTGCGGGATTCGCGAAGAAGCTCGAGCCGGGGACGCAGGCGACTCCGCCGTTCGCAACGAGTTCCATCGCAAAACCAGTCCCGTCTTGATTCGTGAGCTGGCTCACGTCGCACATGATGTAGTAGGCGCCCCTCGGGCTGAAAGCTGTGAACCCGGTATCACGAAGCGCGCTGAGCAGGAGGTCGCGGCGCTTCTCGTAGTCCCGCGCGAGGTCCTCGAAGTAGGAACGGTCGAAGCCGAGAGCCTCGGCGGCGGCTTCCTGGAGCGGAGCCGGCGCGCCGACCGTCAAGAAGTCGTGGACCTTGCGGATCGCACTCGTTATGTCTCGAGGGGCGACGCACCAGCCCACTCGCCAGCCCGTTGCGGACCACGTCTTCGAGAGCCCCGAGATCGTGATCGATCGCTCTTCCATCTCCGGGAGCGAAGCGATCGAAACGTGGCGTGCGCCATCGAAGAGGATGTACTCGTAGATCTCGTCGGTGACCGCCACGCAGTCGCGCTCGCGACACAAGCTGGCGATCAGCTCGAGTTCTTCGAGCGTGAAGACCTTCCCCGTCGGATTGTGAGGCGTGTTGATCACGATGGCCTTCGTTCGCCGGCCGAAAGCCTGCTCCAGCTCGGTCGGGTCGAAGCTCCAGTCGGGTGGGTGGAGCTTCACGAAGCGCGGAACCGCCCCGGAAAGAATGCAGTCGGGACCGTAGTTCTCGTAGAAGGGCTCGAAGATCACGACCTCGTCACCTGGATCGAGGATGGCCATCAACGAAGCAACCATCGACTCCGTCGCGCCGCAGCACACGGTCACGTTCTCTTCTGGGTCGGCCGGAATGAGGTTGTAGGCTCGGGAGCGTTCCGCGATCGCACGCCGCAGGTTCGGCGCTCCCCAGGTGACCGCGTACTGGTTGATGTCGGCGTCGATCGCGCGTTTGGCTGCATCCTTCATCGCTCTCGGCGCGGGGAAGTCGGGAAATCCCTGCGCGAGATTGATGCCACCGTGCTGGGTGCACACGCGCGACATCTCGCGGATCACGGACTCGGTGAAGGCAAGTGTCTTCGCCGCGACGCGAGTGCGCATCGCTGCATCCTACCAGGCCTCGTTCAACGCTCGCGGGGCGTCCTGGGGGACACCGTGGCCCAAACGTTTCGATCAGGGCATCCGCTGGGCCCAATTCCTCCAAGCCTCGGTGTCTTCGCCCAGGTCGGAACCACGTAGGCGCGTCAACTCGTAGTGAATTCGCCAACGGCGTTCCTTGGGAACGCGCTCGAGCGATGCGACGAGGATGCGGGCAGCCTCTCCCATCGATTCCTCTTCGTTGCGACCGATGCTGGCCAGGGAAGTGGCTGCTGCGACGCAGACGATCTCCTCTTCGTCGTACAGGAGATCGCCGAGGCTGCGCAGCGAGGCTCCGTCTTCGAGTAGGGAAAGCGTGATCGCGCACATGACGCGCACGGATGGCTCGGGATCGCGTAGAGCGTCCCGCGCCGTCACGAGCGCGCATTCGTCGCGACCACCCGACTCGACGATGCGTTGCAGGGCATAGGCGGCGTTTCGCCGCGTGCCGGCATCGGCATCGCGCTGCAGGAGGAGGCACACCCGCTGCAGCGGAGTGTCGGGCATGGCTAGGATGCCGAGCCCGAGGAGCGCATTGCTTACCACCAGTGGATCGCGATCCTCGAGGGCGGAGAGCAGTGGGCTCTGGGCCTCCTCCAGCGCCGAGAAGCCGAGCGCCACCGCTGCCACTGCGCGGTTGTTCGGAGGTCCGCCCTCGACCTCCTGGATGACGTCGGCCAGGCGCAGTCGCACCTGGTTGCGGATCCAACTCTCGAGGCCGCGCATCTTGCGGTCCTCTTCTTCGGTGCGCAGGGGCCCCTTGAGGTTGTTCCACGCTCGAAGGCCCTGATCCAGCTCCGTCATCAGGTACCCGACGCTCTTCGCCCTGTCTCCGCTCGGGTCGATCTCGAGCCGCGGGTTCGCGAGGTCGGGAAACTCGATCGGTCCTTCCTCGGGCGCCGGCGGGGTCGAGCACGCTCCGAGGACGAGGAAACCGAGGAGTAGATGGGCTTTCATGGGGGCAGGACGGCGCTCCGAACGCTCTATTCCAGATCTGGACACGCTCTGCCGTGCGGCTCCGACTCCGGCACGGTGCTCCGTGTCCGGGTCGTCTACAATACTCACTGCGCCACGGCCCATCCGAGGGGTTCGAACCGAAGAATGTCGCGGGGAGTGTCTCCCCCTTGCCAGGTTCAAGGCAACCGCCATGTCCATTCAAGTCATCGAGGCCATGACGCGCGGCGGTTTCGAGGAGGTGGTGGCGCTCTACGATCGAGCCAGCGGGCTGCGGGCGTTCCTGGCGATCCACGACACGACCGCGGGACCGGCTTTCGGCGGCTTGCGACGCTGGCAGTATCTCGACGAGGAACAGGCGCTCCGGGATTGCCTGCGGCTCGCGCGCTCCATGACCCAGAAGTGCGCGCTGGCGAGCTTGCCGGCCGGCGGAGCCAAGCTGGTGCTGCTCGACCAGCCGGAGTTGGACCGGTCCGCGGCCTATCGCTTCGTCGGGCGCACGGTGGAGCGCATGGGAGGCCGCTTCTGCACCGGGCCGGACGTGGGGACGGGTCCCCGCGAACTCGCGTGGGTACGGGCCGAAACCGCCTTCGTCACCGATCCCGGAGAAAGGGGTCCGGGGGACCTCGCCTCGGCTACGACCGAGGGTGTGCTAGCGGGGATGGCAGCCGCCTTGCGCCACGTCGACGGCGAGGTGGACTGGCCCAACCGCACCATCGTGATCCAGGGACTCGGAGGGATCGGCGAGCGCCTGGCCCGGCTCCTCCTCGAGCGCGGTGCGCGAGTGCTGGCCTCGGAGATCGATCCGGCGCGCGCGGACGTCATCACCCGCGAGCTCGGGATCGAGATCGTCGACTCGTCGCATGCCTTCGACGTCGAGTCCGACGTGTTCGCTCCCTGCGCCATGGGGGGAATCCTGCACGACGTCACGGTGAAGCGTCTCCGAGCTCGGATCGTGGCCGGAGCTGCGAACAACGTCCTCGCGCGCATGCGCCACGGGGACGAGCTGCACGCGCGCGAGGTGTTGTACGTACCGGACATCGCCATCAACTCCGGGGCCCTGATCCTCGGCGCGATGTTCCACCTCAGCGGGGAGCGCCCGCCGCTCGACGAGATCGAGCGGCGAATCGGGGCGTCGACGACCGCGGTCCTTCGGCTAGCGGCCGACGAGAACCTTCCGCCTGCCCGCGTGGCCTTGCGCGAAGCGGAGCGTAGGATAGGCAGACGTCGAGAACCGGTCGAGGGAGCTCTGCTCCTTCGAACTTGATCGCTCGACCTCCCCTCTCCTCGTGCATCGCCCGGGATCGAACTCGACTCGACACCGACTCTCCATCCTGCTCCTGATCGCGCTGGAGTTCTCGGCGCTGCTCGGAGCTCAGGAGGGGACGTCCATCCTCGAAGCGGCCTCGTCTCTCGACGGGAAGGCTCCCTGCTGGATCGATCGCGGATCGGACGAGCTGCCCTTGATGGTCCCCCGTGACGAGGAGCTGGTCTACCAAGTGGAGGTCGCATGGGGCGTGCTGCAAGCCGCCATCGGCACGGTGACGATGACTTCCGGCGTCGAGCCGTACCGCCCCTCGCTGCTCTTGGACGGAAATGGTGGGTCCGTCGAACCGGGCGCCGAGACGGCTTGGGTCAAGGCCCACGCATATGGCAAGCATCTCCTGTATACGATGGACGCGACCCTCGAGGCCCGTCACCAGCCGCAAGAGTGGCCGCGCCTCGTGTATCGGTCGACGCAGGAGGGCTCGGAACAGAGGCGCCGCGAGCTCCTATTCGGCCTGAAGGACCGGAAGTCGGTCTCGAGCTATCGCAGCGACACGAGCAGGGGCGCTCCCCGGGGAACACGCATCTGGAAGGAACCCGAGTTCCGCGACGTTCCGCCGGACGCGCTCGACATGACGAGCGCCGTCTATCTCGTGCGCGTGTTCATCGTGCGCGGGCTGGCGGAGACGAAGTTCACGGTGCTGGAGAAGCGGCGGCTGTGGGAGATCACCCTTTCCCGGGGCGAGACGCGGGTCCAGGAGACCACCGCCGGTCGCTTCGCATCCGTCGAGGTGATCCTCCAGGCGAATCCTCACCCGGGCGAGCCCGAAGACGCCAAGACGGAGCGCTTCGAAGGCTTGTTCGGGCTGCGCGGGAGCATCCATTTGTGGGTCGAGCTGCACACCGGGATCCCCGTTCGGATCCAGGGTGAGGTACCGGCCGGTCCCCTCATGCTGGACGTGGACATCCAACTCGCGTCCCACCGCGGAACGCCGCGCTCCCTGCGATCCCTGCCTCCCGTGGAAAGCAAGTGAACGACGCCGACCCCGCGAGGGCCGAGGAGCTCTAGGGCTCAGGTCGAGCTGGCGCCCGGAACGCCGTCGTGGACCGCGGAACGCACGGGGGCCCTCACGATCGTTGCAACCGCATCAGCGTCCCCGATGCGAAAGACCCTTCCGACGTCCTGGTGCTTGCGCTTGACGTAGGCGAGCACGACTCCGGCGTCCAGCGCGAACGAGTAGGCCCATGAAGTGACGATGCCGAGCCTCCGTTCGCCATCGGTGAGCTCTCTCTCGCGCGAGAAGAGTCCCGAACCAGTGGCGATCGGATCGTCGTGTGACACGCGCAGCAGCATCAAGCGCTTGTTGAGTCCCCCGTACGTGTCGATCTTGGCCACGACCTCTTGGCCGATGTAGCACCCCTTGTCGAGGCTGAACGCGCCTTCGAGACGCGCTTCTTGCGGATACACGTCGTCCGTCACGTCGACGCCGAATGCGGCTCGCCCGGCCTCCACGCGCAGGATGTCGCGGGCGGCGAGTCCCGCCGGCGTCGCCCCCGCCGCCACCAGCGCCTTCCAGAGTTTCGCCGCACCCCCCGGTCCGGGGTCGAGGCGAACCCCGCGGGATCCCGCGACTTCCAGGGCCGTGATGCGCAGGCGCTCGCCGCGCCAGTCGAGCGCCAGCTGATCGTGGTCGGCGAGCTGGCCGAGCTCTCCGACGAGCGTCTCGAGCAGGGCCAGCGACTGCTCTCCGCACAATTCGAGCGGCGCCGATTGCTCGGTCGCGTCCGTGAACGCTACGTCCTCGCTGAAGTGGTACACGTCGAGGGCGGTGAGGAGCGCCGCGGCCATGCCCGATTCCGTCGAGAGCCGGATGCCATCCGCATCGACGGAGAGGTCGAACCCGAAGAGCACCTTGCCCTTCGGCGACAAGAGCAGGTTCGCGTTGCCGCGGCCGGGCGAGAGCGTGCGGACGTCGTTCGCGAGGATGCGGTGCAGGAAGGTCTGCGCGTCACCGCCCGTGGCGAGCACGAGTCCGCGGTCGGTGGCGTCGAACAACGCCGCGCCCGAGAGCCCGGCCTGGTACTCGCCGGGTACGTCCCCGTAGGTCAGGGCGACGGGGCCGGGGGGGCGCTCCACGAGTCGCGCTCCGCGCGCCGCGTGCTCGGCCAAGAGGATCGATCGAAGCATCGTGTCCCGGAGGAGCCAGCAGGATAGGCCCGGTGGGGCTCCATGGGACCACGTCCGTTCCCTATCCCGGCACGAAGGGTTCTGCGTGTGCGAGCCCCCCGAGGCCGGTCCGCCTCGACGGACGCTGGCCCATCGACCCGGCGCTCGGCTCCCCCTGCCCCGCGGAGGCGTGATCGACGAACTCGGGAAGGAGACCGAGCCTGAGCGATGAGCGAGCCGACCGCGCCGGATGTCACCGCCTGGGCAGAGCGCCTCTTCCTTGACTCCGCCGTGGGCGGGGGCAAACTGCTGCCCAGTTTTGCCGGGTCGCGTGCACCACGCTCGAAGTCCTCCTCCGAGCGGATCCGGCGGCCGTCCTGCGGATCGCACGTGCGGCTCCGCGGTCCCGTTCCATTCCGAGAAACCATGCGTCATCTCGTGCTTCTGACGCCCGCCGCCCTCCTCGCCGCCGCGGTGGTCACGGGTTGCGAGGACCCGTCGCGGCCGAAACTCTCCTACTCGCTCAACGCCAACATCGTCGCGGAGGAGCAGAGCAACCTCTTCATCGAGGAACTCGCCGCGGATTCCGTCGCGCAGGCGCACCTGTTGGGAGCGCTCGAGATGCTCTTCGGGACGCCCCAAGCGCCGGGCTATCTGCGCACCGAAGAGTGGATCGACGACGACTACGATCCCAACCACGCCGACCTGGAGCTCAGCGACGAGCAATGGCAGGAAGTGGTGACTGACAATCGGCGCGCGTTCGCCGGGGAGCTCGCGCGCATCGCGGAGCGCGACTTCAAGAGCGTGCTGCCGCCGCGCGAGGCGCTCGACCTCCAGGAGGAATGGAACGCGTTCGTCGAGCGCTGGACCGAGCTCGAGGAGGAGGTCGAACGGAACGAAGCGGACGCCTCCGAGCTCGACTCCCTCGCGGTGGAGATCACTGAAGAAGGCACGCTGCTCTTCGAGGAGTGGTATCCGACGTTGCGGGAGTCGGCCGAGATGTACCGCACGCAGTGCTACCACTGCCACGGCACCGAGGGCGGCGCAGACGGGAGCACGGCCAGGTTCTTGAATCCGCTTCCGCGCGACTATCGGCGCGGGATCTTCAAGTACACGGCGCTCGACAACAAGGCGCGTCCCCGTCGGGCCGATCTCTACAACACGCTCGAGGAAGGCGTGTACGGCACGGCGATGCCCTCCTTCAAGCGCTTCTCGAGGGCGCAGCTCGAGGGACTCGTCGACTACGTCCGACTGCTCAGCATCCGCGGCGAGACCGAGATCCTGCTCTCGACCGAGTACGACGCGGAGGTTGGCGGCTTTCCGAGCGACACGGTGATGGAGACCTACCTCGACGTGTGGGCGAAATGGGACCGCTCCGCGGAAGAGCTCATCGTCTTCGAGGGCGAAATCCCGCGCGATCGCTTACCGGAGCGGATCGCCCACGGGCGCGAGCTCTTCATGGATGCGAAGAGCGCCAATTGCTTCTCGTGCCACGGCCCGGACGGGCGCGGCGGAGGGCCTTCGGCCTTCGAGGCGAAGCTCATGACCGACGAGCTCCAGGCCAGCCTCGAAAGGATCGACGCCGCGATCGCCGAAGCCACGCGAACGGAGAACAGCGTCCAGCTCGCGAAGTTCCAGAAGAAGCGCTTCGAAATCGCGAATGCGAAGGTGAAGGACGACTGGGGCAACGAGATCGAGCCGCGCGACCTCACGCGCGGGACGTTCCGTTTCGGCCGCCGTCCCATCGACCTCTTCCGACGGATCTACGCGGGCATCAACGGTACGCCCATGCCCTCGCACAGCTCCCTGAAGGCTCCCGACGGCTCGCGTCTGTTGTCGGACGAGGACTTGTGGGACATCGTGCACTACCTGCGTGCGTTGT
This sequence comes from uncultured Planctomycetaceae bacterium, assembly GCA_964413535.1. Taxonomy (GTDB): domain Bacteria; phylum Planctomycetota; class UBA1135; order UBA1135; genus CAYPTB01. Next base: position 234,828 of record CAYPTB010000007.1, read on the forward strand.
CCTCGCACGCTCCCTCTCCCGAGGCGAACGCGACTCCTGCGACGCACGGCGCTCACGGCCTCTGATCCCCGAGTTCGAACCCCAGAACGACGAAGCCGGCATGCGTTTCCTAACCGCTCTCCTGTTCCTCCTGGTCCCGGTGCTGGGCGTCTGGTCCTTCTGGATCGCGCCGGAGCACGGTTGGTGGTTCCCGCGCGAGGTGTCGAGCTACGGCCAGGACATCGACTTCCTGTTCTACGTCATCCTGTGGATGGTCGGCATCACCTTCGTCGCGACGGAAGTCCTGCTCGTCTGGTGCATCTGGCGCTACGGACGACGTGGGAAGAAGGACGCTCCCAAGGCCGGCTTCGTCCACGGCAATCACACGCTCGAGATGGTGTGGACGGCGGTTCCCGCACTGCTGCTGCTCTTCATCGCCTTCTCCCAGATGGGCGCGTGGGCGGACGTGAAGTTCAAGGAGAACTTCCCCGACGAGGGGCGTTTCACCGCCGAGCGTCCCATCGCCGAGGTCTACGCGAGCCAATTCGATTGGCGCTTTCGCTACCCCGACGAGGACGGCAACTTCTCCGGCGCCGACGTGATCGAGAAGCCGTTCGAGTTCACGGTGCCGCTGGGCGAGCCCGTCACGTTCGTCCTCAAGTCGCGCGACGTGCTGCACAGCTTCTTCGTGCCGAACTTCCGCCTGAAGCAAGACGCGGTGCCCGGCATGGAGATCCCGGTCTGGTTCCAGGCCGACGAGCCGGGTGACTACGACCTGATCTGCGCCGAGCTCTGCGGCTGGGGCCACTACAAGATGGCCGGCCGCGTTCGCGTCCTGCCCTCCGCGGAATACGACGCGTGGCTCGCTGCAGAACGAGAGGCTCTCTACGCGAACGGAACCGAGGACATGGAGGACGGCGAGTGAGTTCTTCGACGAAAGCGCACGCTCTGCCGCTCGGCATCGACGAACCGGGGACCATGCGGGTCAGTCACGAGCACCACGAGCTCGGGTTCATCCGCAAGTACATCTTCTCGACGGACCACAAGGTCATCGGGCTCCAGTTCATGTTCACGGGGCTCGTGTTCCTCGTTCTCGGCGGCTTGATGGCGATGGCCATTCGCTGGCAGCTCGCCTGGCCCTGGACGGAGATGCCGCCCTTCCTCGGGTTCCTCTTCCCGGAGAGCCACAAGGTCGCCTCGCCCGAGGCGTACACGATGCTCTTCACGATGCACGGGACGATCATGATCTTCTTCGTGATCATCCCGTTGCTCACGGGAGCGTTCGGGAACTTTCTGATCCCGCTGCAGGTCGGCGCGCCCGACATGGCCTTCCCGAAGCTCAACATGTTCGGGTACTGGGCCATGGCCCCGGCCATCTTCTGCGCGCTCTTCGGCTTCTTCACCGAGGGTGGAGCGGCCGCCGCCGGCTGGACGGCCTATCCGCCGCTCTCGACCATCCGCAGCGCCGCTCCGGGCAGCTTGGACGGGCAGACCTGGTGGCTCCTCGCGCTGACGTGGATCGGCGTCTCATCGATGATGGGTGCGGTCAACTACGTGACCACGATCGTCAAGATGCGCGCTCCCGGCATGACGATGATGCGCATGCCGCTCTCCGTCTGGGCGCTCTTGATCGCGGCGCTGTTGCAGCTCTTCGCGCTGCCCGTGCTGACCGCCGCGAGCATCATGCAACTCCTCGATCGCCTGCTCCACACCGGGTTCTTCACGCCGACGAACCTGGTGGTGAACAACATGGGGGTCGAGACCGTGGGGCAGGCCGCCGGCGGACAACCGCTGCTCTGGCAGCACCTGTTCTGGTTCTACAGCCACCCCGCGGTCTACATCATGGTGCTGCCCGCGATGGGCTTCGCCTCGGACATCATCAGCACGCACGCGCGCAAGCCCATCTTCGGCTACAAGCCGATGGTCTACTCGATGGCGGCCATTGCCGGGCTCGGCTTCATCGTCTGGGGACACCACATGTTCATGTCGGGCATGAACCCGACGGTCGGCATGACCTTCATGGTGTCGACGGTGATGATCGCGCTGCCCTCGGCGGTGAAGGTGTTCAACTGGCTCGGGACGCTGTGGGACTCGCGTATCCGGCTCACGACGCCGATGCTGTTCGCGTTGGGCTTCGTGTCGATGTTCATCATCGGCGGCTTGTCGGGCATCTGGATGGCTTCGACGCCCGTCGACATCTACATCCACGACACGTACATCGTCGTCGCGCACTTCCACTACGTGGTCTTCGCCGGCTCCGTGCTCGCGATCTTCGGCGCCATCTACCACTGGTTCCCGAAGATGTTCGGCCGGATGATGAACGAGCGCCTCGGCAAGCTCCACTTCATCGGGACGTTCGTCCTGACGAACTGCGTCTTCTACATGATGCATCAGATCGGCATCGCCGGTCTGATGCGGCGCACTGCGGATCCGTACGCATACGAGACCTACAAACACCTCCAAGGACTGAACGAGTTCATCACGATCAGCGCCTTCCTGCTGTTCGCGTGGCAGGCGTTCTTCGTCGTCAACCTCTTCCACTCGCTGTTCTTCGGCAAGCGCGTCGGCCGCAATCCCTGGGACGCTTGCTCGCTCGAGTGGCAGGCTCCCTCTCCTCCGGGACACGGCAACTTCGACACTTCGCTCACGGTCTATCGCGGACCCTACGAGTACGCGTCGCCGGAGGTGGAAGAAGACTTCCTGCCGCAGACCCGCAAGCTCGAGGCCGCACACCGCGCCTGATCGGCCGTTCGAATGGTTCCGAACCCTTCACTTCGGGCCGACGGCCGACTCGCGCGGCGCGTCGAGATGCGCGCCGAGGGATCGTCGGGCGCCCATCGGGTTCCGGCCGGGTTCGCGTGGGAGCGAGGTGGCGTTACGCACCGATTGGCCCTCCTCACCGCGTTCGCCGCGGTTCCGCTAATCCTCTTCGGAGGGTCCGTCACGACGCTCGGCGCCGGAATGGCCGTCGACGGGTGGCTCGTTGCCGAAGGGCACTTCCTGCCCTTCTTCCCCATCGAGAAGTGGTTCCGCGACACGGCGACGATGGTCGAGCACACGCACCGCCTGTTCGGCGTACTGGTCGGACTGCTCGCGGTGGCGACGCTCGCGGCGGGGATCGTCGAGCGCCGACCGTGGATGCCGCTCGTGAGCCTCCTCGCCGTGTGCGGCCAAGGAGCGCTGGGCGGGTTCCGCGTCCTCCAGGCGAGCCCCGATCTCGCATTCCTGCACGGTGCGCTCGCGCAAGGCGTGTTCGCGCTCTTGTGCGCGGTGGCGGTCGTGCTCTCCCCGGCGTTCGCCGAGACGCGACCGGGATCCGTTCCGCGGAGCCGCGCGGTCGCTCGCGCGGCCTGGTCCGCCGCGCTCGTCGTGTACGCGCAGATCGCCGTGGGCGCGTGGTATCGCCACGGGTTGCGCGGCGACGCACCGGCGAGCGATGCCGACTTGCGGCTCGCTCTGCACCTCGGCGGTGCATTCCTCGTCTTCCTCACCGTCTTCGCCGTGATCGGGCGTGCGAAAGCCCTCGCGCAGGAAGGCTCCTTTGGGCCTTCGATCCTCCACACGTACGCGAACCGCCTCGCGCTGCTGCTCGGCGTCCAAGCAGGGCTGGGACTCTTCGCTTGGGCCGGGCGCGACGGCGGCGGAACCGTCACGGCCCTCGAGTGGGTGACGAGCGTGCTGCACGTGCTCTTCGGCGGTCTACTCCTGGCCCAGACGCTCGCGGTCGCGCTCCACGCGGGACGCAGCGCCTCTCCGAACGGCGCGCCTGCGACCGTTGGAGGGATGGCGTGAGGACGGGAGTGGGGACGCTGGCGGCAAGGGTGCGGGCGTTGCCCGATTGGCTCGTTCTCGTCAAGCCGCGCATCGCCGGGTTCGTCGTGCTCGCGGCGTTCGTCGGCGCGCTCCTCGGCGCGGGTTCTGCCGCCGCGTGGCCCGACGCGCTCGCGGCGGCGCTGCTCATCGGGTGCGTGGCGGCGTCCGCGAGCGTCTTCAACCAGGTCATCGAGCGCGACACCGACGCTCTGATGGAGCGCACCCGCAACCGCCCGCTCCCGACCGGTCGTCTCTCGGTGCATGCGGCCGTGCTCTTCGCCAGCCTGCTCGCCGGCGCGGGCATCCTCGGCCTGGCCCTCGCGTTCGGTCTGCTCTCGGCGTTGCTCGCGCTCTCGACCCTGTGCGCCTACGCGCTCGTGTACACGCCGCTCAAACGGCATTCAGCGCTCAATACGCTCGTGGGCGCCGTTCCGGGCGCGATGCCGCCGCTGCTCGGACACGTCACGCTCGCGCCCGAGGGCTTCGGGATCTCCGGTTGGGGGCTCGTGCTCTTCGCGATCGTCTTCGCCTGGCAGTTCCCGCACTTCATGGCCATCGCTTGGCTGCACCGCGCCGACTACGCGCGGGCCGGGATGCGCATGCTCCCGGCGCTCGAGAGCAGCGAAGGTCTTGCCGGACGCCAAGCGCTGCTCTACGGGCTCGCCCTCCTGCCCGTCTCGTTCGTGCCGGTCCTGGACGGCCGCGCGGGCGCGATGTTCGGCATCGGAGCGTTGCTCCTCGGTTTCGCCTACCTGATGGCGTCGGCCGCATTCGCCGTGCGCGAGAACGAGCGCAGCGCGCGGGTCTTGCTCGCGACTTCGCTCGTCTACTTGCCCGCGATCCTCTCCTTCGCCGCCCTCGATCCCGCGGTCGGTCTCTTCGTCAGTCCCTAGTCAAACCATGAACGTCACTGCCTACGACCCCGCGATCGACGCGCCGGCGCACCACCACGGTGTCTACGACTACGACAGCGGCCCGCCGGTCGAGCGTGGGAAGTTCGCCATCTGGTTGTTCCTCGCGACCGAGGTCATGTTCTTCACGGGGCTGATCGGGGTCTACATCGTCCTGCGCGCCGGAACGGTGGAGTGGCCGAACCCGATGGAGCGCCTGGCCGTCGACATCACGGCCTTCAATACCTTCGTGCTCATCACGAGCTCTTGGTTGATGGTGCGCGCACTCTTCTCGGCGCAGCAGGGTGACCGGGCTGGCCTCTTGCGCTGGCTCGGGCTCACGATCCTGGGAGGCTCGCTGTTCGTCGGCATCCAGGTGTACGAGTACTTCGAGCTCATCGCGCACGGCTCGCTCCCGAACGTCGACATCTTCTGGTCGACCTTCTACGCCATGACCGGCTTCCACGGCTTCCACGTCGTCGTGGGGGTCATCTGGCTCATCTGCGCGTGGATCGGCGCGTGGCGCGGGAAGTACACGGCGCAAAACTATCTCGGCCTCGAGCTCGCGGGGCTCTATTGGCACTTCGTGGACCTGGTGTGGGTCCTCCTGTTCACGATCGTCTATCTCTTCTGATGAGGATCCCATGAGCGGCGGCGGACACTACGAGTTCAACGCGAACAAGATCTTCGGCTGGCTGATCCTGTTCACGGCGGCGGAGGTCGCCTGGGGCTACGCCGGTGACTACCTGGGTTGGGGCAAGCTGCTCCTGTGGGGTGGGCTCATCGCCTTCGCCCTCTTCAAGGGCCTGTACATCGCGATCTACTTCATGCACCTCAAGTTCGAGGGCTGGATCGTGAAGGGACTGATCCTGCCCACGCCCTTCCTGATCGCCGTGATCCTGCTCTTCATCAGTCCCGACATCTCGCGCAACGAGGAGCTCGTCCATCCCATCGGTTCGATGTACGACCCCGACACAGGCGCCGTACAGGCGTACATGCTGCACACGAGCGAACGGCCGGGACCGGGTCATGGCGGCGACGAGCACGAGCAGGAACACGAGGGCGCGGGCGGTCCCGCTCACTGACCTTGGGCGCTCGACGGTCGCTGCGCGGCGGAGGGGGACTCTTGTGGGAGGGGACCCTCGCCTGCCTCGCGATCGCCTCGTTCGCACTCGCCGCCTGCGACCGCTCGCCAGCCGTCCACGGCGGCTCGAGCGTCCGGCGCGACGCGGCGGCTTCCGATCCGATCGCCTTCGGTGAGGTCGCAGACTTCGCGCTCGTCGATCAGGACGGTCGCATACGGAAGCGCGAGGACCTGCTCGGCCGTCCCTGGGCGCTCGCCTGCATCTTCACGACCTGCACCGGACCCTGCCCGACGGTCAGCGCCAACATGGCGGAGCTCCAGCGCGACCTCGCCGACACGGACGTGCAACTCGTCTCGCTGAGCGTCGATCCCGAGCTCGATACGCCCGAGGTGCTGCGCGCCTACGCCGAACGCCATGGTGCCCGTCCGGAGCGTTGGTCCTTCCTCACGGGCGACGGGAAGGCGATCGACGAGCTCGTCGTGAGGAGCTTCTTCCTCCCGCTCCAGCGCGAGACGCCCGGCGCCGACTTCCCACTCGGCATCCACGTCACGCACAGCACCGAGATCGTCGCCGTCGACCGGACCGGGAAGATTCGAGGCTACTACAGCGGCAAGACGAAAGAGGGCCTCCGCGGACTCGCTGCTCGGCTGAGGAGCTTGTCACTCGAGGCGCCGGCGGAAGCCGACCGTCCGTGAACGAAAGCGACCTGCCCGCGCTCAATGCGGCGTTCAACGGCCTCGCGACGCTGCTCCTCGTCGCGGGTTTCGTCGCGATCCGGCGGGGTCACCGCGACCTGCACGGGCGCTTGATGAAGCTCGCCTTCGCAGCCAGCACCTGCTTCCTCGCGGGCTACCTCTGGTACCACTTCGCGGTCGTCCCGGAGCTCGGGCACACGAAGTTGAACGCCGCGGGTCTCGCGCAGACGGCCTACTACGCGCTGCTCGTCTCCCACGTGGTCCTGGCCATCGTGAACCTCCCCATGGTCCTGCGCACCCTGTGGCTCGCCCACCGCCAGGACTGGGAGCGGCACCGCCGCCTGGCGCGCGTCACCTTTCCGATCTGGCTCTACGTTTCGGTCACGGGAGTCGTCGTGTACGTCGTCCTCTATCACCTGAATCCTGCCACGTAGTCCCGCCGAAATCCGAGAGCTGCGCCACGAAGTGAGGAAGGGATGGACCTCATCTCGTCGAAGATGAGCGGAGCCGCGTACAATCGGGTGGTGCGCCAAGGGATCGGAGCTCCATTCTCGCGCTCGGCGGCCGCGCTCTTCGCGCTCCTGTGCCTCGAGCTCTCCGCGCAGGCTTGCGACAGTTGCAAGCTCGCGATCGCCGCGAGCAACCGGGGCTTCTCGGACGGGATGAACGACAGCATCTACTTCATGCTGACGGTGACCTACTCGCTGCCGCTCGTCTTCGGGGGGCTCGTCTTCTTCGTCCACCGGTCGAATCGGCGGCGCGAGCGCGCCGGCGAGGGCTTCCGACCGGAGGGCAAGATTCGCTGGGACGCGCGCCGGATCGAGTGAGCGCTGCGGGAGACCTGCACGGAACGGCGATCGGAACGGAGTTCGGCCCACGGGCGCCGGCACGCGCGAGAGGTCGAGCTCTCCTGCACTTCTGACCGGCGAGGAACCGCGCAACCGTCCGCTGCGCCGAGCGTCGGTTCCCCGTGGACGTCGTTCGAGCCATGGATCGCCGCGCGTTGCTCGGATTCGCGGCGGGAGGTCTGTGGGTCGCCCTTCTCCGCGGACGTGCTCGGCAGGGCGAAGTCCACGTCTGGGCGGCCGATCGCGGAGCCGGACGGCTCGTCGGACTCGACCTGGACCTGCGCGTCCGAGAGACGGTCTCGGTTACCTGTCCCGTCGCGCTCGCGAGCCCGCCAGCCGAGACGCGCACGGGTGATGAAGCTCCAGCGGGTCGCGGGAGTCCTGCGGGGACGTGGGTGGCGAGCGCTCCGCGCAGCACGGCCCAGGATTCCACCCTGCAGCTAGAGCTCTTCGACAGGCGCGGACGACTCATCGCGACGAGCGAACAAGCGCATCTCTGCAGCATGCGCTGCGATGCTGGCGGTCGACTGTGGCTCCTGCGGGGTGAGCGCGGCTGCGAGGAGCTCGTCGCCATCGATCCATCGGGACTCCTCGCCGACGGCGCTGGAAGCGCGACGGCGATCGGCCCCGTGGACGACGCCGTGCCTTTTGAGAGCGAAGGCTCCTACCCGGCGGCGTTGCAGGCGTCGTCCTGCGCCGGCGAAGTCACGGCGATCGTGGGCGTGCCGGGGGCCGCGCACTTCGCGGTGGCGCCGAGCGGAGCCTGGCTCGTCGCACAGCGCGACGGGACCCTCGTGGCAGGGGGCGTGAACGGCGAGATCGTCGCGGCGAGGGGACCGCGCGTGCGCGACGTGCAACCGGCCGCGCAAGGGTTCTGGCTGCTCGGAGAGCACGAGCTGCGGCTCGTCGGCGCGAAGCTCGAGCCGTGCTTCGCAGAGCCACTCCTGGAGCGCCCGGGCCGTCTCCTGCCCACCGTCGGCGGTGAAACCGTCTGGCACCTCTCCGCGAACGGCCGGAGCGTGCGCCGACACGCTCTGGATTCGGCCCAACACATCGTCGTGGACCTGCCTTTGGCTGGGACGAGCGATGGGATCGGGCTCTCGGACGGCGGGCTCTTGCTCGCCGCACCCGGAGCCGTGCTGCGCCTCGATGCCAACGGGGCCTTCGGCGCGGGTCAAGGGGGCTTCCGCGAGCTGTCGGCCCTCGCTCTCGCGTGAGGCGGAACCGAGCTTCAGCCCCCGAGCCGGCCCGCGGCGAGCAGCGCGGCGGCCACGAGCGTCTTGGCGTCGCACGTGCGGCCGTCGAGCAACTCGGCTGCCGTGAGGCGCAGGCATCCGAGTTCCTCGTCCGCGTCACAGGTGAGCCCGGGTCCCACGACGGGCTCGAGCTCGCGCGCGACGAACAACGTCATGAACTCCGAGCAGAATCCGGGAGCGGGGAAGAACTGGAGGGCTTTCACCCAGTGCTTCGCGCGATGACCGGTCTCCTCCTCGAGCTCCCGCTGCGCCGCCGACAGCGGGTCCTCGCCGTGCTCCAATCGACCGGCGGGGATCTCCACCAGCCAATCGCCGGCGGCGTGTCGGTACTGCTCTACGCACAAGAGCCGTCCGTCCTCGAACAGGGGCGCGATGCAAACGGCACCGCGGTGGTCGACGACCGCCAGCTCCTGTTGCAGCCCGGAGGGGAGCCGGACGGACTCCACGACGACATCGAAAACGGAGCCGCGAAAGGCCGTGTGAGAGGACAGGAGCTCGACGTCGGGATGGCGATCCACGCGCGGATTCTAGCGAGCGTCGGAGTGGAGGGTCGGGGGCGCCTTCTGGGCCAGCCAGCTCACGGCTTCGATCGAGACCCTTGCAATCCGCGCCCGCAGGTCTTGGCATTCGTCGCGCATGCGCCTCCGGGAACTCCTCGCAGTAGGGTCAGCCGCGCTGCTCACGGCCGTCGTCATGACCTGGCCGCTCGCGACCGACATGTTCGGTCGACTGCCCTACGACCCGCGCTTCGAGCGCTTCTCCGGGTCGGACATGAACATCTGGGTGTGGAACTTCTGGTGGGCGAGGCAGGTCGTCGAGCGCGGCGTTCCGCCGTTCTACTGCGACGTCGTCTTCCCACCCTTCGGGCACAGCCTCGCGTTCCACACGCACACGTTCGCGTGGGGGCTCGTCTCCGTACCCCTGCAATGGATCGGCGGGATCTTCTTCGCGGTCAATGCGATGGTCTTGCTGCTCCTCGCCGCTGCGGCCACGGCAGCCTACGTCCTCGCGCGCGAGGTGCGTCTCGACCCCGCGAGCTCGGCGATCGCGGGATTCGCGTGGGGCTTCTCGCCGTACTTCCTGCAGAAGGGGCTCGTCCACTTCAATCTCTTCGCGAGCCCATGGATGCCGCTGGCGCTCGTCTGTCTCTTGCGCTGGACGATCCCGCGCGAGAAAGGGAGCGGGAGGAAGCGCGACGGGACGTGGAGGAGCGCGTTGGGTCTGGGAGCCGTGGCAGGGCTCTCGCTCCTGACGGGATCGCTGCAGAGCGTCTACCTCGCGGTCGCCGTGCTCGTCGTCACGAGCGTGGCGCCGGGACGCATGGTCGACCCCGGGGAGCGCCCGTGCCGACGGCGCTTGCTGTCGCCGCTGCCCGTCGTCGTGTGCCTCGCCGTGCTGTGGCTGACCGCTCAACCGTTCCTCGTCGAGTGGTGGAGCGAGTGGCACGCTTTGGAAGGAGGGGGCGCCTTCGCCCAGGCCTATCACCCCAGGCTCGCCGACTTCTTCACGCCGAGCGGTTTGCATCCCGTGTTTCGCGGCCTCGGCGCCGGCGCCGCGCTCCCCGATGCTCCCTTCCCTACTTGGCGGCCGGAGCATTCGGCTCTGTACCTGCGCTTCTCGCTCCTCGCATTGGCCGCGCTCGGAGCGCTGCGCGTCAAAGCGGCGAGGCGCTGGTGCCTCGTGTTCGCCGTGCTCTTCCTGCTCGCCTGGGACCCGGGGCCGGAGCCGGAGGGCTTCCTCGCGCAGCTCTATCGCCGCGTTCCGCCGTTCGACCTCCTGCGCGTTCCCGCGCGCTTCTTGCCGGCCGCGCTGCTGCCGCTCACCCTGGCCGCGGGGGCGGGGTTCCGAGCACTGCGGGCGAGCCGACGCGGGAGGTGGGCTGCGTTGGTGCTCGCCGCGGGGCTCTTGTTCGAGTCGTGGAGCGCTCCCTACCCGAGCATCGCCGTGCACGTCCCCGCCGCCGTCCAGGAGCTCTCCCTCGCGCCGCGCGGAGAGGTCGTGCTCAAACTGCCCTACGAGCCCGGTGCGTCGATCTCCATGCTCTGGCAGACGCAGCACGAGCTCCCGGCGGCGATCTCTTACATCGCGCGCACCAACCCGGACAAGGAAGAGCTCCTGCGAACGACGGCGCCCGACCTCTACCTACTGCTGACCAATCAGCGCCCTTCGACCGACGGACTCGCTCTCGACCTGCGTTTCCTGGACATCCACCACATCCTGGTGTTGGAGGAAGGCATGGCCGATCCCGGAGAGCTCTACGACTTGCTCGACGAGCTCGAGGGATGGGAGCGCGCCCATGACGCCGGCGACGGCGTCACCCGCTGGTACAAGACGCATTCCTGAGGCGGGTGACGACGAACTGCCTCGAAAACGCGTCTTCTCAGTCCTCGTCCTCTTCGGCGACCGTGTTCCAGTCGACCAGCACTTCCTGATCTGGATTCAGGATCCGATCCAGTCCGGCCAGGAATGCCACGGTCGTGTTGTAGACGTCGACTCGCCCGCATTCCGAAGCGCGCGCGGCGAATTCGCGCAGACGCTTTTGCAGCTTGGGTACTTCTTTCTGGAGCGGCGAGTCCTTCCGCTTGCGACTTTCGAGTCTCGTCTTGATTTCGTTGATTCGGCCCTCGAGCTCGGCAATTCGTTCCTGCTCGGAACGACGCCGGTACGTACGTTTCGTGGTCGGTGCCATACGTTATGTACTTCGATGTCTCACATCCCGGCGATCCTCGAATCGGCAAGGAATCGGCCAGGGACGGAAACCAAAGAAACTATTCTGCCTCACCGCTCGAGACTCGCTTGACTCGAAGAAACACGAGCGAGGCTTTCTTCCTATATCAGATACCAGGAGATGGTCGATCGGACAAGTCGAGAGAAGATCTAGTTTCGCTCTGAACGCTCTCGAACGGGGAACCGGCGGCGCAACTGCGAACTCGGCGTCGTTGCGCGGGCTCACGGGTCGGGTCGCCAGGCAACCCAACGCGATCTCGGCCCCTACCCGGTCCCCCCGATTTGGAACCGCTGGTGGATATCGACCGCACCTGCTAGATTGTTCGGCCCTTTCGCGCGCGGTTTGGAACCGTTCGAATCGGTTTCCCTTCGGTATGGACCAACCCGTGGTCAGGAGGTCGCCGTGTTGCAGGACCTGGAGCGGATTCTCTTTCCGGAAGAGGCGATCGTCCGGGCCGTCGATTCCTTGGCCACCAGGGTGACCGAGTCCTTCCACGGCACGGAATTCACCGTCGTGGCCGTCCTGAAGGGTTCGTGCATCTTCGCGGCGGATCTCGTTCGGCGCCTTCCGTTGCCCATGGAGCTCGGCTTCGCGGCAGCGGAGAGCTACCGCACGGGAACGCTGCCGGGTGAGCTCGAGATCACTTGCTTTCCGCGCGAGGAGGAAGTGCGTGGCCGCGAGGTCTTGCTGGTCGACGACATCCTCGACAGCGGTCGAACTCTGGACGTCCTGCGCCGCAAGCTTCTCGGGTGGGGCGCCGCTCGCGTGCGCACCTGCGTGCTCTTGGACAAGCCCGCGCGTAGGGTCGTCCCGCTCCAAGCGGATTTCAGGTGCTTCGAGATCGAGGACGTCTTCGCCGTCGGGTACGGACTCGACTTCGCCGGTCGCTACCGAAACCTTCCCTACGTCGCAGAGCTGCGGGAAGAGGTCTACGCGGCTGCGGGTCGCGTGCGCACGGAGGCGAGACCGTGACGGAGTACCTGGTCGTTCCCAAGGATCATGCGGGACTCGAGCTCGACGAGTTCCTGGCGCTCCTCTATCCGGACTTCAACAAGGGATTCCTGCGCCGCGAGGTGCGCGACGGCCGTGTACGCGTCGACGGTGAGCTCGCGCGTCCCTCGCAGCGCTTGCGCGATGGAGACGTCGTCGGCCTGGAAATCGACGAGGACGCGGTTCCGGCCTCTCCGCTCTCGGCGCCCGCAGTGCCGCTCACCGTCCTCCACGAGGACGACGACCTGCTCGTCGTCGACAAGCCCCCCGGACTCGCGAGCGAGCCCGAGCGCTGGGCGAAGGACAAGGGGAGCCTGGTCGGGTCGCTCTTGTGGTTGGCGCGCTCCCTGGCCGGCTCGGTCGACGTCGCACGCGCCGATGTCGGTGACTGCGAATCCGATCTCCCGTTCCGCCCGCGGCTCGTGCACCGGCTCGACAAGGACACTTCGGGCGTCGTCGTCGCGGCGAAGAACTTGGAGACCGAGCGCAGGCTGCGCGGCGCCTTCGAGGCGGGGACCATCGAGAAGGAGTACCTCGCCCTGGTCGAGGGGGAGCATCCGCTCGAGGACGGCGCCGAAGAAGTGATCGACCTGCCCCTCGGGCCCGACGGCAAGCGCGGGAGCCGCCAGTGCGCGGATCCCAAGGGCAAGCCCGCGCGGACACGCATCCAGGTCGAAGAGCGCTTCCGCGGCTTCACTTGGCTTCGCTGTCGTCCCCTGACGGGACGCACGCACCAGATACGCGTCCACCTCTCGGAGACGGGATTCCCGCTCGTGGTCGATCCGCTCTACGGTCGCCGCGTGACGTTGCTGCTCTCCGAGATCAAGAGCGGCTATCGGTACAAGCGCGGTCGCCCCGAGCGACCGTTGTGCGACCGTCTCACCCTGCACGCAGCACGCATCACCGTACCGCAGGCCGACGGAAGTCGCCTGACGCTCGAGGCGCCGCTCCCCGCGGATCTCCAGCGCGTCCTCAAGCAATTGTCGAAGGTCCGACCCCATTCGCGATGAAGATCAAGTACCGCGTCACCGACTTCCGAGTGTCGGAGCTCCTCGAGGATGGCTACATCCGAGCGGAAGGACCCTTCTCGGTCTATCGCGTCACCAAGCGCAAGCTCTCGACTCCGGAGGCCGCGCATTTCCTCGCCGAACGCGCCGGGGTCGACTCGGCCCTCGTCGCCGTCGCCGGGCTGAAGGATCGCCAAGGGGTGACCGTGCAGCACATGAGCGTGCCCGGTCATCAGCGCGTCCGAGTAGAGGAGCGCGAGCTGCGCATCGAGCACGTCGGCTTCGCCGCGCACGAGCTCTCGTCCCAGGACAGTCGCGGAAACGCGTTCCACGTCGTGGTGCGCAGCGTCGACGCCCGCGAGCTCGCCATCCTGCGGCGCAACATCCCGACCGTGCGCGAACACGGCGTCCCGAACTACTTCGACGACCAGCGCTTCGGCAATCTACGGCACCAGCAGGGCTGGATCGCGCGTGATCTCATGCAGGGCAACGCGGAGCTGGCGCTCCAGAGCCTGCTCGCGGCGCCGTCGCCCTTCGATCACGACCGGTTGCATGCCTTCAAGTCCGCGCTGCGGAAGGAGTGGGGCGACTGGCGCGCCTGTCGCGACGTCGCGGGCCGCTTCGGCAGCCATCACTCGATCTTCGAGTACTTGACCGCTCAGCCCGACGACTTCGCCGGAGCCTTCTATCACGTGGCCTCGCGCATCCGCCTGATCCATCTCTTCGCCTACCAGTCGCACGTCTGGAACCGAGCCGTCGCGGAGCTCGTGCGGCGCAACGTACCCACCGAGTCGCGCGTGCTCGTCGACTCCGCGGAGGGCGGGCTCGTGTGCTTCGAGGGTGAGGCGCCGGCGCCGCTCGCAGGTCGGAGCTTCCGACTCCCGGGACCCGGCCTCGAGGACGTCCGGAACGCGGAGGATCGCGCGATCCTGACCGAGGTCCTCGCGAGCGAGGGGATCGCGCCGGAGGACTTCCGGATCGACGGAGTGTCCGGCTTCCAACTGAAGGGTGAGGACCGCGAGCTCGTCGTCCACCCGCGGCACCTGCGCGTCCGGCCGGCGACCGACGACCCGGATCATCGCGGAACGGCGGCCGTCGTCCTGCGCTTCGAGCTCCCGCGCGGCGCCTACGCGACGCTCGTCGTGAAGCGGCTCTTCACGCGCAGCGAGGAGAAGCGTTCGGAGTACCACGCCGAGCGCTCGCGCGCGTACCGCAAGGGCGAGTGGGTCGGACACGCCGGTGAGCGCCGGGGGCGCGAGGACGATGCCCCGCGTCTTCACGAGCGCGGTCCCGCGCGGAATGCGAGGGATGCAACGGAACGCCGCTCCGTCCCGCATCACGGTTCCGGGAAGACGCAGCACGGACGCGCTCCTTCCGCGGGGAGCACCGGCAGGCGCGGCGGGGGCTCGCGGGAAGACCGCGATCGCCGCGGCGCGCGGAGCGGATCTCGTCGCGGAGACGAGGGCGAGCGTCGCGGCCGAGACGAAGGGCGCGGAACGGCCTGGCGCAACGACGCGGGGCGCGACGCCGATCGGCGCGGAGCGGGCGGGCCGGGCACCGGCCCGGGGAGGCGTTGGAACGAAGGGCGCACGGGCGGCAACCGCCACCACTCCGGCCACGCTGCAGGGTCCCAGGACCAGCGCGAGAGCGGGAATCGCGACGCGTCCGGGCGTTGGAGCCCGGGTCGCGGCTCGGTTTCCTCCGATCGCGGAGGCGATCACCGTTCCCAACGCCCGTGGGGCGGTCAGGGTGGTGGCGAGCAACGCGGCCGAAACGCGAGTCGCGGATCGTTCGGTCGGCGGGGTGAGAACAGCGCTCCGGACCGCGGTGGATGGCGTGGAGGCGGAGACGAAAATCGGCGCGGCGGCGATCGAGGTCGCTCACGGGAGGGGGGAGGCTCGCAATCCGGCGATCGGCGCGGGGGAGAGCGCCGCGGGGACACTCGAGGCGGCGAACGTGGCCGCGGCACGCGGGTCAGCCCGGGTCGTACAGGCGGCCGGCATGGCGACGAGCGGAAGGACGGCGGGTCCTCCGCCCATCCCGCAAAGGAGCGCGAGTGAGCGAGACCCAAGTCGTCGGCGTGATCGGTGGTTCGGGGCTCTACGCCATGGAGGACCTCGAGGATGTCCGCGAGATCTCACTCTCCACTCCCTTCGGTGAACCGAGCGACGCGTTCGTCACCGGCCGACTTGACGGCGTGTCCATGGCCTTCCTCCCGCGCCACGGTCGCGGCCACCGCATTCTCCCGTCGGAGATCAACTTCCGCGCGAACATCTGGGGCATGAAGCGGCTGGGAGTCACGCGCATCCTCTCCGTCTCCGCCGTCGGTTCGATGCGCGAGGACATCGCGCCCGGTCACTTCGTGGTGATCGATCAATTCTTCGACCGCACGCGCCATCGCGAGGACACGTTCTTCGGCGACGGCGTCGTCGCGCACGTCCTGTTCGCGGACCCCGTCTGCGAAGACCTGCGTCGCGTGCTGCTCGAGGCCTCGCGCTCGGCCGGCGTCGTGGTCCACGACGGGGGGACCTACCTGAACATGGAGGGTCCCCAGTTCTCGACGCGCGCCGAGTCCAAGGTCTACCGCTCGTGGGGCATGGACGTGATCGGAATGACCAACCTGCAGGAGGCCAAGCTCGCCCGCGAGGCCGAGATCTGCTACGCGACCGTCGCGATGTCCACGGACTACGATTGCTGGCACGAGAGTCACGACGACGTGACGATCGAGGCCATCCTGGCCGTCATGGCCGCGAACGTGGGGAATGCGAAGAACGTGATCCGGGCGTCCGTGCCGGCGCTCTCGCGCGCGCGCACCTGCGCTTGCGGGCGCGCGCTGGAGCACGCCATAATGACCGCCCCGGACCGGATCGACGGCGAAGCGCGCGACCGCCTGGGACTCTTCATCGGGAAGTACCTGTGAGGTTTTGGGCTCTGGAAGCGAGGACGCAGCGGATGGCGAAGGTACGTGCAACCTGCATCGCAGCCTGCGCTTTCGTGTGTTGGGCCGCGACGGGATGCGCGAGCAATCGGACAACGGGCACGCCGGCGAGCATCCGACACCGCGGTCCGGCGGTCCACTTCGACGAGAGCGGTCCGGCTCGGTTCGTTTCACCGCTGCTCGCGGCCTTCGACACGCGGCGAGCGATGGAGACCGTGACCTTCATCGACGGTTTCTATCGCGCGCCCGCGAACGAGGGCTACGACCGCGTGGTCGACAAGCTCGTCGAGCGGCTCCGCGCCGCCGGCTTCGGCAGCGATCCGAGGCTAGAGCTGCGGATCGAATCCACGGCCATGGCGGTGCCTGCGTGGACGCCGCGCAGCGGTTCGCTCGTGCTGACGGCGGGTGGGAGGACCGAGACCTTGCACGCGTTCGCGAAGAGCGGGGACTCCGATCGGGTGATGCTCCCCATCAACGCGCCGTCGTGCTCGGTGAAGGGACGCGTCGCCCTCGATCTCGACGAGCTCGAGGAAGGCGAGATCCTCGTCACCGCCGCGGCCCTGGAGCAGGTCTCGCGACGTGCCCGCCAGCGCCGCGCGGCAGCCGTCGTCTCCGCTTCGCTGGAGACGTTCAACACCGATCCGTCCGGTCAGAGCAGACATCTCGAGGCGATCAGGTTCACGAAAGTCGAAGCCGGCCTGAACGTTCCCGTTGCGCAGATTTCCCGCAGGAGCCTCGAGCGGATTCGCGCGGCGGTGGCGGAAGGCGGAGAGGTGAGTCTCTCCTTGGACGCTCTCGTTTCGTTCGAAGAGCGTCCGCTCCGAACGGTGATCGCCGAGATCGTCGGAGCGACGCGCCCCGACGAAGCGGTCGCCATGGCCAGTCACGTGCAGGAGCCCGGCGCCTGCGACAACGCGAGCGGGGTCGCGGGCCTGCTCGAGTGCGCGGAGATCCTGGCGCGCATGATGCGCGGCGGCGAGCTCGCCTGGCCGTCGCGGACGGTCGCCTTCCTGTGGGGTGACGAGTTCCTACAGACTCGCGTGTGGTTGGACACGACGAAGCGTCGGCCCGTGGCGGGCTTCTCGTCCGACATGACGGGCGAGTCGCGCACCCGCACGGGGGCGATCGCCTTGGTCGAGCGCATGCCCGATCCCGGCGCCCTGGTCACGATCCCTCCCGACGAGCACACGCCGTGGGGCGCGGGCGAGGTATCCGAGGACGAGCTGAATCCGAACGGCTTGGCGGTCGTCGCGCGCTGCGCCATGAACGACGTGGCGCGATTCAGCGGCGGCTGGGAATCGGCCGATCATCCGTGGGAGGGCGGGAGCGACCACGACGAGTTCATCGAGCGCGGGATCCCGGCCGTGCTCTTCTGGCACTTCACGGACTTCGCCTACCACACGAGCCTCGATCGACTCGACATGGTCGACGCCGAGGAGCTGCGCCGAACGCAGGTGGCCCTGATCTCGACGGCTCTGGCCGTCGCCGATCCGCACGCTGCCGATCTCGAGCGCTACCACGCGAGCATCGCGATGGAGGAAGAAGAGCGTGAGCTCGCGGCGGAATCGGCCGGCCGTTCCGACATCGCGAGGCTCTGGAGGGAGTGGAGCAAGGGAGCCCACGAATGGGTCGATCGCGAGCTTCGCCCTTGAACCCCGCGCGTGCTCCGCGCTCGAATCGGCAGCGCACCGGGGAACGGCGCGCGACCGGACTCGGAATGCGCTGACGAGCGCTTTCGCCCGTCTCCGTTTCGACGCCGAGGAGTTGCGTCCCATGGCTCGTGGGCTCGCAGCGGCTGAGCGAGCGTGCATGGCTCCGCACGTGCGCGCCGGCCCCCGGATCCGGGGAACCCGCCGCGTCCGGTCCACGTCTTGGACGGACGTTGGAGCGGTTGCAAAGCGCCAACGGCGCCGAGCAGCGGCGACCCCCGTAGTCAGGCCGGATTGCGGGGATCTCCACCGACTCCCATGGTACGGCCGCCCGTCGGGATGACCGCTGGGCGGCCGTTCCTCTTCCCGGAGTGTCGCGGGAGCCGGACTCGCGGTATTCCTGATGGGCATGAGCACGACCCACCGCACGGATCGCCGCACCCTGCTCGTCGGCGCCGCGGCACTCCTCCCCGCTGCCGCTTGGGCGCCCGCTGCCGCTTGGGCGCCGTCGAGACGAGCGCGTAGATCGAATGCCCCAGTGCTCGTCGGGAGCGCCAACGCGCTCCCGGGAATGGCGGAGGCCCACGCTCGGCTCGTCGACGGCGCGCATCCGCTCGACGTCGTGCTCGACGTCGTGGGTCGCGTCGAAGCGGATCCGAAGGATTCGAGCGTCGGCCTCGGCGGACTTCCCAACGAAGCCGGTGTCGTCCAACTCGACGCGGCCTGCATGGACGGCACCACGCACAACGCCGGCGCCGTCGCGGCCATCGAGAACATCCTGCATCCGTCGCAGGTGGCGCGGCTCGTGATGGAGCGCACCGATCACTGCCTGCTCGTCGGCAAGGACGCGTACGCCTTCGCCCGCATGCACGGACACGCTCACGTGGACCTGTTGACGGAGGAGGCGCGGATCGTTTGGTTGCGCTGGAAGGAGACGATGAGCGCGACCGACGATCGATTTCCGCCGATCGAGAGGAAGCCCGCCGGATCGGCCGAGGAGAAGACCGGCCGAGGACCGGACTTCGCATCCGATCCCGACGGAGCGCTCGCGGCCCTCGATCCCGGCCGCGGACCGTTCCCGCGGCACGGCACCGTGCACTGCTCGGCGCTCGCCGCGTCGGGCAAGGTCGCGTGCACGACCACCACTTCCGGGTTGCCGTTCAAGATCCCGGGCAGGGTCGGCGACTCGCCGATCATCGGCGCGGGCCTGTACTGTGACGCGGAAGTCGGGAGTGCGGGCGGGACGGGTCGCGGGGAGGCGGCGATCCTCGCGAACGCGAGCTTCGCGCTCGTGGAGCTCATGCGCTCGGGACTCGCTCCCCTCGACGCGGGTCTGGAAGTCCTGCGTCGCGTCACGCGCCAGACGACGCGTCAGGCCGCCTGGCAGCCGGCTCTCCTCGACGCCGACGGACTTCCCGCCTTCGGCCTGCACCTGTACGCCCTCGACCTGGAGGGGCGCTGGGCCGGGGTCACGTTGAGGGGCTCGGGAAGCTTCGCCGTCGCCGATGCGGACGGCGCGCGGCTCGAACCGCTCGTCGCTCTGCACGCCTGAGCGAGCGTTTCAGCGGAACGAGGTTCGGAACTCTTCCTTGGACAGCCGCCCGTCGCCGTCGCGGTCGAGCGCCGCGAGCACCGCATTCGTGCGAACCGACAGGTGCATCGGCGACTGGAGGATGTTCAGGTCCTTGGTCGACAAGTAGCCGTCGCCGTCCTGATCGAGCCGCTCGAAGTGCGGGGTGGGGGTCGCGAGCCGCGTGACCTGTGGAATCACGCCCGGCAAGGTCGAGAGCGAATCCCGACTCGAGCCATCGAGGTTCAGGTCGATGCCGAATTTCTTGGCGGCGACCAACAAGGACTCCCTCAAGCCTGAGAGCTCGGCGAACTCGACCGCGCGTGAGCCGTCGGAGTCCGTGAGGGAGAGCACGCGCTCGACGTCGATCTTCGAACGCGGTAGCCCGGTCAGCGCGATGAGCCCGTCGATCTCCGCCGGACTCAAGATCGAATCGCCATCGCGGTCGAAGGCTGCGATGAGCAGCATGCTCTCGGCGTCGATTCCCGGCTCGGCGCTCGTGATCGTCAGCGGCTTCGCCACCGCCGGTCGCGGCGGGGCGTAGCTGCCCGACTTCTCGACGATCTGCTCGAAGCGCGCACCGAATTCCGCGCGGTCGATCCGACCGTCCCGGTCGGTGTCGTAGAGCGCGAACACTTCGCGCGAGACCTCCAAGCTGATCGCCGCTTCGCGATAGGAGATCCACTCGTTCTCGTCGTGGTCGCAGACGTCGAAGTAGTAGCGCTGCAGCTCGGGATCGCGCGGATCGCGCCAGAAGAAGGAGTTCCCGCCTTGGAATAGAGGGATCTCGGGGAGACCCTCGTCTTCGTCCGCGACGGGCGCGGGAAGCAGCGCGCCGCGCTTGGCAGCCGAACCGGAGGAGATCTCGCGGCCCAGCTTGGGAAACGAGGCGAAGGGATCCGCTGCGACGGGGGGCGCGGCTTTCGGAAAGGGCAACACCAACGCGCCCGAGCCCTTGGCTTTCTTGCCCTTCCCCTTCTTGCCCTTTCCGCCGCGCTGCGCGTCCGCAGTCGATGCGGCGAAGAGCACGAGCGCGAGCATGAGCAGGATCCGGAAGATGGTCTTGGTAGGCATGTCGGGTCGCCCACAGAGCATCGTCTTGCTCCGCACGGCTGGCAAGGAAAGGAACGACGAAGTGGGCGATCGATTCATGAGCCGCGCCGGGCTCGCTTCTCGTCGTGCGCGCCCCGCGCCGTACGTTGGCGGCGCCCGGCGCGTTGGGAGACGTTCCGCTGAGCTCGGCCCCTGAGCGGCTTCGCCAGGACCAGGTCGAAGGCTTCCTGCACGTGCGAGATCATGTGGATCTCGAGCTTGTCGCGGATCTCCGCCGGGAGGCGCAGCACCTCCTGGCGATTGCGTTCGGGGACGATCACCTCGGGGATGCCGGCCCGGATCGCTGCCAGGAGCTTCTCCTTCAGCCCGCCGACCGGGAGCACGTTGCCGTGCAGCGAGACCTCGCCCGTCATGGCGACGTCGTGCCGCACGGGGACCTTTGCGACGAGCGAGATCAGGGCCGCGGCGATGGAGACCCCGGCCGAGGGGCCGTCCTTCGGCGTCGCGCCCGAGGGGAAGTGCAGGTGCAGGTCGAGCGTGTCGAGCAAGTCTTGCTGGACCTTGAGCGAGCTGAAGCGCGTGCGCACGTACGAGATCGCGGTCTGCACCGATTCGCGCATCACGTCGCCGAGCATGCCCGTCAGGATCGTGCGGCCCGCCCCGACCATCGCGAGCGCCTCCACCGGCAGGAGCGTGCCTCCCGCCGACGTCCACGCGAGACCGGTAGCGATGCCGAGCGCGGAGCGCCGCGGCTTGAACTCCTCGTCGACGACCGCCGGTCCCAACAGCGACAAGAGGTCGCCTTTGTGCACGTACAGCCCGCTGCCGCCGCGAACGACGGAGACGGCCGCCTTGCGCGCCAGCGAGTTGAGCAGGCGCTGGAGGTGGCGCACGCCGGCTTCCTCCGTGTAGCTGCGAACGATGGCGCGCAACGCCGCCGGAGAGATGCGCAGCTCCGTCGGCTCGAGCCCGTGCATCGCGCGCGCGCGTCCGATCAGGTGGTCGCGCGCGATCGAGAGCTTCTCGCTCTCCGTGTAGCCGCCGAACTCGATCACCTCCAACCGGTCGAGCACAGCTTCAGCGATGTCGTCGCGATCGTTCGCCGTGACGATGAAGATGCAGCGCGAGAGGTCGTAGGGAACCCCGAGGTAGTGGTCGACGAACTCCGCGTTCTGCTCCGGGTCGAGCAGGTCGAGCAGCGCGCCCCCGGACGCTCCCGAACCACCCAACTCCAGCTTGTCGATCTCGTCGATCAGAATCACCGCATCCGTGCTGCCCGCGCGATGCAGGGACTGCATGACGATGCCCGGCATGGCGCCTTCCTGACGGTGGGGCTGCCCGCGGAGCTGCTCCTCCTCCGTCACAGTGCCCCCGGGAATCTGCACGAACTCGCGCCCCAAGGCCTCGGCCACCGCGCGTCCCATGCTCGACTTCCCGGTCCCTGGGGGACCCAGGAAGCACAGGACCGTCCCGTGCGCGCGCTTGGCGAGCAGGCGCACGGCCAGGTGCTCCACCACGCGGTCCTTCACGTCGCGCAGCGCCGTGTGGCTCTCCGCCAGCACCTCCTCGACCGTCTCGAAGTCGACCTTCGGGGCCTCGACGCCGAAGTCCCACGGGAGCTCGAGCACCCACTCGAGGTAGTTGCGGATGCACGCCGCCTCGCTCGAGGCCGGACGAAGTCTACGGAAGTGCGCGAGCTCCCGCAGGGCTTGATGGCGCACGACGCGCGAGAGCGGGGCGAACGCGATGCGCTCCTCGAGCGAACGCACCTCGCGCTCGTGCGGATCGGCATCCCCCGGGTCCGCTCGGACGCTGCGCCAGCGCTGCGCGGGCTCGATCTCGCCGCCCTTGCGCCCCTCGCTCGACCGGGTCCGGCGCTTGCGCTCCACGGCGATCGCGAGCGCCTCCAAGCGCTTGATCGGGTCGTTCTCCTCGACGACCTCGAGCTCCACGCGGTACTCGATGTCGCACGTCGAACGCACGAGATCGGCGAGCCGCCAGATGTCGTTGGAATTGAGCGCGAGGAGCTCGCGCTCCTCGGTACGACCCCCGCCGTCGAGCGCGGCGACAGCAGCCAGCACGCGCTCGGTCGCGATCCGCGCGGCCTCGGGCTCCGCCGTGTCGAGGAGCGGCGGACCGAGCGTCGCCGCGAAGGAGCCGCGCGAGCGCTCGACGGCCAGCACGCTGGCGCGGTGCAGACCTTCGACCGTCACGCGCACCCCTCCGCCTGGGAGCTCGATGCGCGCGACGAGCCGACAGACGACGGCCACCGGGCTCAGATTCTCCGGGCTCGTCCCCACGCGTCGCTTGCGGACCGGGATGGCCGCTAGGAGGGCGTTCCGCGAGCGCCCGAGCGCCAGGACGTTCTCCTCGCGCGACACCTCGAAGGTGGCGACCTGGCGCGGCAGCACGATCGCGCTGCGCAGGACCAGGACGGGGAGGGGGTCTCGGGCGGTGGACATGGCGCGGACCGGTCGAGGCCGGCCGCCGTGGAGAGGACGCCGCCCGGGACCTGTCCTTATCGGCAGGAGCCCGGAAGCGGTTGGGGGTCGGGTCGGAGAGCTCGCAGGGGGGGTCCCAGAAGAGTTCGGAGGCGCACCGGAAGTCCCTGTGGCGCAGGTACTTGAATGCCGCTTACCCCCTGCTCGGCCGAGTGGCCCCCCGTTCCCGGCCTCCCTTGTAGGTCGCGGCGCTCCCCGGTTTCAGACCGTCGAGAGAGCGACGCCCTTCCGGGCCCTGGACACCCTCAAGAACCCATCTCGCCCGCGTCGGTAGGGGAGCTGCCAAGCATCCGCCCCGGTGAGCCGGAGCGCGGCAGGGAGGGTCGAGCCAGTCGCGCCTACTTGGTGCCGGTCGCGTCGAACAGGCGCCGCGCGACGCGCGACTGAGCGTCCTTGCTCTCGGTCGCGAGGAAGATCGTGTCGTCTCCGGCGACCGTTCCGATGATCTCGCTCCATCCGAGGCCGTCGATCGTCGCGGCGACCTGGGGAGCGGCTCCGACGGCCGTGCGCACGACGAGCAGGTAGGGGCCGGCCGGGTGGACGCTGCGCACCCAGCGCGAGAGCTCGGAGGGCTCGAAGGCCCCGTTCGCGTCCTGCTTCTCCGGCCGCAGGAACGTCGCGGGCAGGACGTATGAACCGCCCACCTTCGCCACGCCGAGCTGGCGCAGGTCGCGCGAGATCGACGACTGGGTCGCGGTGAAGCCGCGCTGGCGCAGGCCCGCGACGATCTCGATCTGCGTCGACACCTTGCCCGTTCGGATCAAGTCGCTCAGGGCCTGGCGCCGTTGGCGCGTGACTTCGTGGTTCTCGGGCATCTCTGCGCGCAGTGACGGCTCTTTGGACGACCCGCGGGCGAAGCCGTGGGGGAGCGAATCCTAGGCACGGGATGGGATCGGAGCCAGCGTTCCCCTCGGCGCAGGCGGGATCCGTATCCTCGCAGCCCTCGCCCTCCGCGATTCGCCCGCGCTCCCGAGCTCTCGGAGCCCCATGAAGCATTTCCTCCTCGCGTTCGCTGCTCTCGCGCTCGCCGTCCTGATCTTCTACTCGGCCACACGCGAGCGCGCCGGCTCGCCCCAGGAAGAGCTCACGGTCGAGGGACTCGAGGCCTTGCGCGACGAGATCATCGAGGACATCGAGGCCATTCGCGAGACGGACTTCCTCCATCCTGTGGAGGTCGCGACCGCGGATCGGGCCTGGCTCGAGGCGTACGCGCGCGAGCGCAGCGCGAAGATGCTCGGCGAGGCGATGCGCGCGGCCGACGAGGAGGTCGTGAAGCTCCTGTGTCTGGTGCCCGCCGACGTGGATCTCCAGCAGATGGAGATCGATCTCCTCGGGGATCAAGCGCTCGGCTTCTACGAGCCCTCGCTCGACACGTTCTACGTCATGCAGGGCAAGGCGGCGGGCGGACTGCTCTCCGTCACGCTCGCGCACGAGCTCACGCACGCCCTCGACGATCAACTGTGGGGCATCGACGACCAACTCCTGCCGCTCATGAAGGAGAGCACGGACGCCGGTCTCGCTTTCCACGCCGTCGTGGAGGGCAGCGGGATACTCGTCATGAACCACTGGACGGCCCAGCAGATGGCGGCCGGGAAGCTCGACCTCGCGGAACTCGAGGACACGGCTTCCCTCGGGGCGGGCCTGGAAGACGCGCCCGAGTTGCTCTGGAAGCCCATGCTCCATTCCTACTTCCAGGGCGCGGCGTTCCTCTCGCGCACCGAGAGCGTGATGCAGGGACAGATGGCCGCGCTCGACAACGCGGACATCGCGCGCGCCTTCGAGGATCCGCCGAAGTCGACCGAGCAGGTCTTGCACCCCGCGAAGTACTGGGATCCGGCGCAGCGCGACGATCCGATGGAGGTCGCGCTCGACACGAGCGCGCTCGCCGCGGGTTGGAGCGTCCTGCGCGAGGACACGCTCGGCGAGCTCCTGCTCGCGCTCGTGACGACGCCCTTCGACGAGCGCAAGTCGCTGGAGCTGGGCTCGGCGTCCCTCGCGACGGAGTTCACGAACGACGCGGCGCGGGGCTGGGGCGGCGATCGCTATGCGTACGTCGGGCGCGGCGACGCGCGGCTCCTCGCGCTCGCGACGACGTGGGACAGGCTGGAGGACGCGGAGGAGTTCCGCGCGGCCCTGAGCGGGATGACGGACGCCTTCGTACGACGTGCGGCGGAGATCGGCGGCGGGAAGACCGCGTGCAAGCTCGGCGGCACCGGAAAGGTCGTCACGATGATGCTCGGCCACGGAATCGACCTCGAGGAGGCCGCGGGCGTGCACGAGTCGATCGGGGTGGAGATCGAGGCCCCGGACGTCTCCCCGGCGCGCGACTGACGCGCGAGCCCTACTCGAAGCGCTCGCGCAGCCGCCGCGCGGCCGCGAGCTCGCCCTGCGCCTCGAGCAGCGCCGCGCGCGCGCGGTCGCGCTC
Source organism: uncultured Planctomycetaceae bacterium (assembly GCA_964413535.1). GTDB lineage: Bacteria > Planctomycetota > UBA1135 > UBA1135 > CAYPTB01. The sequence continues at coordinate 260,255 of CAYPTB010000007.1, forward strand.
GCGCGCGAGCCGCCGGAGCTCCGCGATCCACGGATCACGATCGTCAGCCGGGAGCCAGGTCCAGGCCGGCGGCGCGCTCGAGACCCGCTCGACGCGGGCGCGCTCCTCCCACAGCACGGGGCCCGGGACGACTGGGTGGCCGCCCGTCACGAGCTCGTTCGGGCGCGCGACGAAGACCAGCGGACGGGGACCGCCGAAGAGCCCGGGGAAGAAGCTCGCCGTGGCGCCGCGGCGTTCGGCTGGTCCGCCGAGCGGGCTGGACGCGAAGACCTGCGACAACCGGGCGCTGGCGTCGGCGAGCTCGGGATGGCGCGCCGCGAGCTCGTCGCGGTACCACGCGAGCTGCAAGAGCTCGCGGTTCACGAGCAACACGTCGCGCCGCATGCCGCGGCAGCCCTGCAAGTACAGGAGCGGGAAGTGGAGCACGTCGCTGTACCCGACGCCGGAGAGGACGAGCAGGGCGTTCGGCGGACAGGCCGCGAGCGTCTCGCGGGCGTAGTCCTCCGCCCACGTCGCCGCGCGCTGATCGAGGCTCGTCGCGAGCGTGCGTGGAGGGAAGGGAAGCGCCAGGAGGGCGACGCCGAGCGGGATCCCGAGCGCCGTCGCGGGGCGCGGCAGGCGGGCGAGCGCCCCTTCGAGCGCGACGAGCCCCAGCCCGCACAGCGCCGCCACGAGCACGACGAGCGGCACGTACGAGCCCGCCAGCCGCCACTTCGCGGCGTCCAGGTCGAGCGGGTAGTTGACGGAGGCGAAGATTCCCGCGGCCGCCACGACCAACGTCAGGACGGTCGACGCGAACGCCGCGCGCGGGACGCGCCGCGGGAAGCAAACGAGGGCGAGCACGCAGGCGCCGAGGGCGAGCGGCCACTGACCGGCGAGCTGCTCGGCGAGGAAGGCGAGCTGGTTCGACACGGCCCGCTCGATGCCGGTCGAGTACTGCGCGCGCAACAGGTGGTCCGCGAGCCGCTCGACGCCGTCGATGCGTCCCCAGTTCACGAGCGGATCGCGCGCCGCCGCGAGCGGGACGTAGAGATAGGGAGAGAGTCCGAGCGCGAGCGCGGCAAGGGCTCGGCCCATCGACGCCGCGAGCGCGCTGCCTTCCCGGAGTTCGCGCGCGGACGCGACGGCGACGAGCGGCGCGGTGAAGAGCCCGACGGGATGCGCGCACAGCGCGAGCCCGAAGAGGAACGCCGAGCGCGTGAGCGGGCGCTGCGCGGTGGTCGCCTCGCGCAACAGGAGCACGAGGACGAGCGCCGTCAGGGCGTAGACCTCCGTGACGACGGCCTGTGCGGCGAAGGTCGTGGAGAGCGCGAGCAACGCTCCGGTCGCGAACGCCGCGCCGAAACGGGCGCCGAGCCGCGCCGTGAACGACGCGAGCCATCCCACCGCGCCGGCGGCGCAGACGGCGGAGAACAGGTTGAGCGCGCGCGCCGGATCGTTCGTGAAGAACGAGGCGCCTTCCCACCACAGCCGCCCCACGAGCATCTGCAGCGGGTAGCCCGGCGGGTGGGGGACACCCCACACGACGGTCGCGGTCGCGAGCTCGCCCGAGTCCTCGAACGTCACTCCCGGCGCAGCGCGCGAAGCGAAGAGCGCGAGTGCGGCTGCGAACGCGCTCCAGGGAGCGAGCCACCTGGAGCCGCTCGTGCGAAGCTCGCCGGAGAGCGCAGCGCGCGTCGCACGGACGCGCGCAGGGGACGGGTCTGTGCTCAACCGAAGCTTCCCCGCGCTCCGGACGAGGATGGCAGTCCGCCCGCGACGCGCCCCGAGAAGAGGAAGGTGCCCTCGATGCGCCAGCCGGGCCGCGGACCCGGCAGACCGTCCCCCGCGAGCTGCCAGCGGCTCACGAACAGGACCAGCGGTCGCCCGGGCGCGTCGGTCTCGAGGACCTCGACCAGCGCACCGGTGATGGGATTCCGGACGTGCTTGATCTCGCGCACGCGCAGCGACACCTCCATGCATCCGCCGGGGCTGGCCGCGCCGCCGAGCGGTTCGAGGAACGCGCCGCGCGGCGCCTCCAGGATCGCCGGATGGCGCACGCCGTCGTTGGGTCCGCAGTAGGTCACGTCCAGCGCGAAGCCCGCCACGCCGACGGCGAGCACGTGTCCGCGGGGGAGCGCCGGCGGGAGCCGACGCCGATCCGTCAAGTAGGTCGTGAGCTCGAAGCTCTCGTCTCCGCCGAGCGCGTCTTGGTCCGCGTCGTCCCCCGGCACGGGCGGGTTCGCGCGCCCACGCAGCAGAGCGTCGAAGGGCGAGTCGGGTACTCGATCGAGGCTCTCGACCGCGACGCGCAGGCGGTGGGGGACGCGACACTGCGGCATCACGGTGTCGAAGTCCTGGCCCTCTTCGCGATCGAGCACGAGCTCCACGCCGCCCGCGAGGGCCAGCGAGCGGTGCATCCCCGCCGGGCCGCGCCAGGGCGCGGGCTCGCCCTCGGTTTCGATCTTGCGCGCGAGCGCGCGAAAATCGGTCTCGGGCGGGAAGCCGACGCACTCGAGCAGGAATTCCACGGTGCTAGGTCGGCGAAGGCGCCGGGTTGGAGCGTTCCTCGTGCTCGAAGCGCCACAGGAGCGCCACGGTGCCGAGCACGACGATCGGAGCGACGTGCAGGAGCAGCCGCCCCGGGATGACGGTCGTGAACAGGATCCCGAGGTGCCAGGGCGTCACCAGCAGGATCAGCGCGTAGAGCGCGGCCGCGCCGGCGAAGACGATCGCCGCGAAGGCCCCCGGACTGCGCAGGAAGCGCCCCGGACGGACGAGGGACCACAGCACGGCCGCGAAGAAGAGCGGCCACAGGAGGTTCCAGTGCAGGACGTGCGTGAAGGTCTCGAGGAATCCCGTGAGCACGCCGGGCTCGAGCTCGTCGCCGACCAGACGCGGCAGGTTCTGCGCGACGTTCGCGGGCGTCAGCCGAGACGGATAGTCCTCGTCGATGGCGGGAATCCGCCCGCGGATCGCGAGCCAGCCCGAGCCGCACGCGAAGGCGAGCGCGAGCACGCCCGCGAGGCCCGGCAAGGGGCGCACGCTCCGTCGATCGGACGCCGAGTCGTCGCGCGTGCGCCGCCCGGCCAACGCTCCGCCCGCGAGCGCCGAGACGAACGCGAGGGCGAGGACGGCCGTCAGGGCGAGACCCTCGTTCTTCGCGAGCAGCGCCCCGCCGAGCAGCACCCCGCCCGCGACGACGTCGACCCGGTCGCTCGCGAGCCGCGCTGCGGGCAACATGCGCGAGAGGTGCCAGAACGCTCCGAAGAGGAACGCCGCGAGCGCGATGTCGGCGCCCCCGTCCAACGTCTGCCCGTCGGCCGGACCGAACACGTACTCTGGAAAGCGGGCCTTCGCCGACGCGGTGCCGAAGGAGAACGCCCACGCCGACCCCGCCCACGTGTTGTTGTCGGGGAGCTTGGTGTAGTAGAGGATCGGCAAGCTGATCCAGAGGAGCGTGCCGCAGAACGCCGCGGCGAAACCGCGCGGCCGGAGCGCGACCCACAGCCAAGCGGCCGGAACGAGCACGAAGATCGAGCACAGCGCGCGGAACGCATCTTCGTCGAAGCGGCCGCCCGCGTACCCCACGAGCGCGTTCAAGACCGCGATCCCCGGAGCGTAGTCGGGGTGCGTGATGATCCGCCCGACCGGCCCCACCACGTCGGTCCACGCATCCGTCCCGAAGCCCTCGTGATAGATGAGCTTCGCCTTGTAGGAGAAGTGGAAGACCGAGTCGAACACGTGCATGGGCATCGACGCGGCGCTGAAGACGGCGAAGGCAGCGAACGCGAACAAGACGGCCAGGCCCAGGACGCCGACGACGCCGGGACGCTTTGCGCAGGGCTCGGGAGCGGGACCCCGCCGCAGAGCGAAGGGAAGGCCACCGACGGCGAGCACGCCGAGGACGACGCGGCCCGCGGTCGAGGACAGCGGGCCGAAGAGGATGACGGCGTGCATGACGACGATCGTCGCGAGCGCGACGCCGACGAGCAGGGCCGTGGCGTGGTGCTCGAGCCGAGTGCGTACGCGGGTCGGTCGCAGGGCGCCGAGCAGGCCCAGGCCCGCGAGCCAACTCGCGGCGAGCGTCACGAGCGTCGCGCTGGTCATCATCGGAGCGGAGCCTCCGCGTCGAGGTCGCTTCGCGAAGCGTCGAGCGGCACCGGGATCCAGTCGGATCCCGAGCGTCGGAACAAGAACGTGCCGGCGCGCGAGAAGTCGCTCGTCACCGGGACGACGACCTTGTAGTCGATCCCTCGAGCCGCGATCTCGATCTCCTCGTCGAGCCGCTTCACGACGTCCTTCTGCTTGAGGTGGTGCGCGAGCCACTTGCCGTAGTCGACGAGCGTACCGCCGCCGTACGCGGGCTTGCGCACGTAGAAGCGCAGCGGGTAGCCGGCGTAGTTGAGGTAGAGGAACCAGCGCGCGCGTCCGGTCGGGTCGTCGATCCGACCGGGCTCGGGCTCGATCAGGATGCGCGCGTCGGGCGGGAGGATGCGCTTCAGTTCCTCGGCGAACGCGAGGAAGGACGCGTCCAACCACGGCACCATGGCGCCGGGCCAGCCGGGCCGCCGGCCGAGCGTCTTCCTCTGCTCGGTGATGTCCTTCCCGCGCCGCATGCGGTTCCACGACGCGACGTAGTCGCGCGCGTGGCCGGCGGTCAGCGCGGACATTGCCAAGCTCGCGAAGAGCATCGCGACGAGCACGCGCGGCGGCCGTCGGACCGGACCGGCGTTCACTTCGAGCGGTCCCCTTCCTCGACGGGATCGTCCGAACCCAGGTAGCCGGCAGCCTGGAGTCCCCGGACGAGGTCCGGCGGCAGCATCTCCATGTCGCTCGTCGGCCGGGGCAGCGCGTTCCGATCCAGCTCGCTCCACAGCGCGAGCGCGCGTTCGGTGATCGCGTTCGGATTCGCCTTCGGAACGAGCCTCGGATCCTTCTCGCGCGCATCGCTCGCGAGGTCGAAGACGACGAGGTTCTCCGTGAGCAGCGCTTCCCCGGAGACCGACGGGATGTCGAGCACCTTGTGCCGCGCATCCACCGAACCGCGCCAGATCCCCGGAGCGGGTTGGTAGGAGAGCTCGAGCGGCAGGCTGCGCGCGGGAATCGAACGGCCCTCGAAGAGCGGAACCAAGCTCGTGCCCCACATGCTCGCGGGAAGCGGAACGCCCGCGAGCTCGAGGATCGTCGGCGCCACGTCCACCAGACCCACGAGCGCGTCCGAGACCGCGCGCTCGGGGACCACCCCGGGAAAGCGCAGGATCAGCGGCACGCGGACCGTCTCCTCGAAGAGCGAGAGCTTGTGCCCGAGCGTCCTGTGATCGAGGAACTCCTCGCCGTGGTCGGAGAGGAAGACGACCAGCGTGTCGTCGAGTCGCTCCCGCGCGTCCAGGGCCCCGAGCAGGTGGCCCACGTTGAGGTCGGTGAAGTGGATCTCCGCGTCGTAGAGCGAGATCAGGCGATCGAGTCCCGCGCGGCTCTCGGGCGTCCGCAGGTCCTCGATCTCGAGCTCCGTGAAGCCGCGCCCGTCGATCGGACCGCGATACCCCGGATAGAACAGATCGTGCTCGCGCGGAGGCTCGTAGTCGTAGTGCACGTCCCAGAAGTGGACGAAGGCGAAGAAGCGCTCGTCGTCGCCGATCCCGTCGAACCACTCGCGGAACGCCGCCACGACGCGCGGTCCGGTCACGCCTTCGTGCGAACGCTCGTGCAACTCCACCATCTCCTCGAACGCGCTCACGCTCGTGGGGGCGAAGACCGCCGTATCGTCGACGACCACGGTGCTGCAGTCCCGATAGAGCTCGAAGCCGCGGTCGAAGCCGAAGTACGGGTGCAGGTTGGGCCCCGACCAGAACCCGGCCGTCCGCCAGCCCGCGGCGCGCAGGCTCTCGGCCAGCCACGGTCGCGAGGGGTGGAGCTGGTCGGGCACGCCGCGCACCCCGTGCAACTCGTCGGGCATGCCCGTGAAGAGCGCCATGTGGGCCGGGAGGGTCCAGCTCGTCGTGCTGTAGGCGCGTTCGAAGCGCATCCCGTCGCCCGCGAGCATCCGGTCCACGGTCGGGGTCGTCGGGACGTCGGGGCGCGTGCGGCTCCGATAGCCGTAGCTGGAGAGGTGATCCGCGCGCAGGCTGTCGACGCTGACCAGCAGGACCCCCCGCGGGCGCTCGCCCCGCGCGCTCCCGCAGGCGATCGCGAGCGCGGCGAAGACGAGCGCCGCGCCCGCGGCGCCGATGGACGCTCGCGGAAAGCGCGCGCGGCTCGGGTCGAATCGTGGGGACAGAGGGGGCATCCGGTCGCCGGCCTACGAGCGCCGGCGTCGGCGGGTGAGTCTACTGGCTCGTGCGAGCCCACCGCAGTCGGATCGCGGCAGAGGAGCGTGGGGTCGTCCCTTCACCCTTGGTAGGATCCGACCCGCTCTCCCGGATCGGGAGGTGCCGTCGCTTCGCTTCCTCTCGAGAAGAACCGCACCGATGAACGACCGCATCGCGCTCCTCTTCGCCGCCGGCGTTCTCGCCTCCTGTCAGCACCTGCGCCTCGACCCGGTGGAGCCCGTCCTGGGCGTCACCCCGCGCCTGCCGGGCGCCGTGGCCAACGCGCCGCGCGCGTCGGCCATCGACGTCCAACACTACGCGATCGACATCGCCCTCGATCCGGTGAACCGCCTGGTGACCGGGCACTGCGTGGTGCGCTTCGCCGCGCGCGAGCAGGATCTGCTGCGCGTGGTGCTCGACTTCGCCGGTCTCGAGGTCCAGGGGGTGCGCGACTCCGCGGGACGCAGCTTGGCCTTCCGGCACCAGGGCGAGGAGCTCGCGATCGACCTGCACCAGGTCCTGGCGCGCGGCGCGGAGACCGAGCTCGCGATCGACTACGCGGGTCGTCCGAAGAAGGGGCTGTGGTTCGCCGGGGAACGCGCGGGCGTGCCGACGCACGCCTTCACGCAGGGCCAGTGCGAGGACTCGCGCTGGTGGTTCCCGTGCTGGGACGCGCCGTCGGACTTCGCGACCTCGGAGATCACCGTGACGATGCCGGCCGGCTGGACCGCCGTCGCGGCGGGCGAGCGCGTCGGGCGCAGCGAGAGCGGGAAGACGGTCACCGAGCACTGGCGCATGGATCGACCGCACGCCGTGTACCTCACGACGCTCGTCGCCGGGGAGTTCCTGGTGCGCGAGGCGATGTGGGAGGACGTCCCGCTCTACTACATGGCCGAGCCGCGTTACGGGAAGTGGATGGAGGCGTCCTTCGACGAGACGCCCGACATGCTCGGATTCCTGAGCGAGCTGACCGGGGTGCGCTACCCGTACACGAAGTACAGCCAGGCTTGCGTCGAGAACTTCCCGTTCGGCGGGATGGAGAACATCTCCGCGACGACGCTGACTTCCCTCACGCTGAACGACGAGCGCGGCAACCGCGACGACACCTCGCACTCGCTCGTCGCGCACGAGGCCGCGCACCAGTGGTTCGGGAACCTCGTGACGTGCAGCGACTGGTCGCACGTGTGGCTCAACGAGAGCTTCGCGACCTACGCGGCCTTGCTCTACTTCGAGCGCACGCGCGGCGTCGACGACTTCCGCATCCGGATGCGTGACGCGCAGGAGAAGTACATCGAGGCCGACGAAAAGGGCCGGCGTCCGATCGTGTGGTCCGTCTACAAGGACCCGATCGACTTGTTCGGCGAGCACGTCTACCCCGGAGGCGCTGCGCGTCTGCACCTCCTGCGCTCGATCCTCGGCGATGACCTCTTCGTGGAGGGCGTGCGCACCTACCTGGCCGAGAACGCGGGGCAGACCGTCACGACCTCGGATCTCCAGCACGCTTTCGAGAAGGTCTCGGGAGAGAAGCTCGGGTGGTTCTTCGACCAGTGGATCCACCGCCCGGGATTCCCGGTGTTCGAGACGAGCTGGAAGTGGGACCAGAAGGCGGGGATCGTGACGCTCGACGTCGTCCAGACCCAGCTCGAGGGCGGCGGTGTCCCGCGCGCGTTCAAGCTGCCGGTCGACATCGAGGTCCGCGATCGCGGCGGACGCGCGACGTACCGGATGTGGATCGACGAGCGTCGCCACGCGTTCGAGTTCCCGGTCGCCCACGAGCCGATCTGGGTGAGCTTCGACAAGTTCGGGTGGGTCCCGAAACGGCTCGAGGCGAAGCGCGCGCCCGACGAATGGCTCGCGCTCGCCAAGGAGGACGACGACGTCAACGGGCGGCGGGACGCCGTCCGCAAGCTCGGCGAGCTCGCGCAGGGGACGACCGATCAGGGTCGGCTCGACGTCTTCCGCGCCGAGCTGGTCGACCGGTTGAAGAAGGAGCCTTCACCGGCCGTGCGTGCGGCCGCCGCCGAGGCCGCCGGCCGCGCCGGCGGTCTGGAGGTGCGCACGGAGCTCCGTGCCACCGCGGCCGGGGACACGGACGCCGAGGTTCGCGAGCAAGCGCTGCTCGCGCTGCGCTCGTTCTGTCCCGACGCCGAGCTCGCGCGCTTCGCACGCGAGCAGTTCGACGCGCGCTACAGTTGGGACGTCATGGGCGCGGCCGCGGGACTCCTCGCGGCAGCCGAGCCCGACGAAGCCTACGCCTGGCTGACGCGCGCGCTCCTGGTCGAGGATTCGCCGCACGATCAGTTGCGCGCGCGCCTCCTGCGCCACCTCGGCGCACTCGAGAACGCGAGCGTCTCCGCCCAACTGCGCCAGTGGGCGTCCGACGCGAGCGCCGATCCCAGCGCGCGCTGCGTCGCGGTGGAGGAGCTCGGCAAGCGCTCCACCGGCCGTCCCGAAGTCGCGGAGTTCCTCGCGCAGATGGTCCACGCCGAGGACAACCGCCTGCGCGTCGCGGCGCTCCAGGCATTGGGTCGATTCCAGGATCCGCGCACGCGCCGCAAGCTCTTCGACTACTACGGCACGACCGTCTTCCCGCGCGAGAAGCGCATCATCGAGGCGGCCCTGGGAACGGGACCCTAGCAGCCATCCACCCCAGCCGGCCGCAATGCGGCTTCCGCCGCGTCGCGCTAGCGCGGCGGAGCCATGCGGCACTCCCGAGATGCTCCCTCGTCCCAGCCCAGCGCGCATCCCGGAGCCGGACGGCTCGAGTCCGGCAGGGGTGAGGATCCAGGAACAGCACGCGGCGCTCCTGGCGGAGATGGTCTACGCGCTGCGCTCGGAGTTCGGCGCCCAGTACGTCTACCCTGCGCTCGCTCGCCGGACGCGCGACGCGGAGCTCGCCGCCGTGCTGGAGCGGCTGCACGCCGAGAGTTGTGAGCAGGTCGAGAAGCTGCGCGCGCTGATGAGCTCACTCGGCGCGCGGCCCGCCAAGCACCGCTTCCGCCGCGCGCTCGCGGCGCGCGTGCTCGCGTTCGCTTCGATCCTCACCGGGATGCGCCTGCCGCTGCGGATCTGCAGCGACGCCGAGAGTTCCGTCTCGCGCTGGTACGCCGGTTACGCGGCCTACCTGGCGCGCATCGGTGAGCCCGAGAACGCGCGCATCTGCCAGGAGCTCTCCACGGCCAAGCTCCGACACGCACAAACCCTGGAGACGTGGGTCCAGCACCTGCCGACGGGGCGTTTCTCGAAGGACTGAAGCCCCACCTCGCGCGTCGGACGCGGCGGTGCCGTGCCCCGGCCCACACGACGACGCGGCAGACTCGCCGTGCCGTTCTGACGCGGACGCGCGGAGCCGCGGCTCGCACTATGCTCTCCCGCGATGGCGTGGATCAAAACCGTCTCGGACGCCGAAGCCGAGGGCTCGCTCCGGCGGCAGTACGACGCCGCGAAGGCGCGGGCGGGGCGCGTCTTCAGGATCCTGAAGGCGATGAGCATCGCCCCGGACGTCCTCGAAGCGTCCATGGGGCTGTACTTGGCAGTCATGTTCCGCAGGGGCGGGCTCGAGCGCCGGCAGCGCGAGCTGCTCGCGGTCGTCACGAGCGCAGTGAATGCTTGCCACTACTGAACGCTGGCTCACACGTGGGATCTCCGTGCCGAGATCGCCGACATGCAGGATGCGGAGCGCGAGCGCTTCCTCGAGCGCCTCGCCCGGAACTGGCGCACGGCCGGTCTCGATCGCGTCGACTACGCCCTGTGCGCGTTCGCCGAGAAGCTCACCCGCACGCCGGGGCGCATGCGCGAGGTCGACGTCGCGGCCCTGCGCGCGGTCGGACTCGACGACGAGGCCGTGCACGACGCGCTCCAGGTCGTGAGCTACTTCAACTACATCAACCGCGTCGCCGACGCCGTTCACGTCGATCTGGAGCCCGAGATGGCGCCCTATCCCGATGACGTCGAGCCGCCGGGCTCCGAGTCCGCGCAGGGCACGGAGCGCTCTTGATCGACGCAGAGGCCCGTGCACCGCGGCGCGCGAGAGAGCGCCTGCTCGCCGTCGGATTCCTCCTGCCGTCCCTCTTGCACCTGGTCGGGCGCCGCGGGGAAGGAACGCTCCTCGTCGCGCTCGGGCTCCTCGCGCCGTGGATCGTGTGGTGGTGCTCGGCGGGCCTCGAGCGCGGTCCGCGCGCCGGGCGCGTGCTGGCCGCGACGCTCGCCTGCGCCTTCGCGACGCCGGTCGTCCCCACGCTCTTCGGCGTCTTCGGCTTCAGCTACGAGCGCGTCTTCTTCGGAGGCGCGCTCGCGTGTCTCGCCTGGCACGGAGCCTTCGCCGCGCGAGGGAGCCCGTCGCGCTTCCCGGGCACTCTGCGCGCGCTCCTGCTCGCGAGCGCCGCCTGGTCGCTCGGCACCGCCGCTCACGCGCTGTGGGTCAGCTTCCCCGCGGACGCGCCCTGGCTCGCGGAGAGCGTGCGCGCCGCGCTCCAGGACCTCCTCGGATTCCGGTCGCTGGTCGAGCCGACCCACGCGATCCCGCGCCTGTCGCTGCACCTCGAGGCCTTGGCGCTGACGTGGGCGGCCCTGGAGGTCGGACTCGCGGATGCGAAGCTCGTCGGACGGGCGGCGCGCGGCTTCGCCCTCGCCCTTCCCGCCGGCGTGCTGGTCGGCCTCGCCGCGGCGCTGTTCGGATTCGAGGGCGTGGATCCTCCGCTCGCCGTGCGGCTCGACTCCGCGGCGGCGCGCGTCTTCCGGCCGCTGCCCGACCACAATTCGCTGGGCAGCGCGCTCGTGCTGATGCTCCCGCCGGCGGGCGTGGTCGCGTGGCGAGCGTTCCGCTGCGGGAGCCGCGTCGCACGCGCGCTCTTCGCCACGGCCCTGGCCTGCGGGCTCTTGCTGCTCCTCGGGTCGAGCTCGAAGTCCGCCTTCGCCGGCCTCGCCTTCGGCGTGCTCGTGGGTTGCGCGCTGTGGATCGCTTGCGCCGCGCGACGGATGCGACGCCGGGCGCTCTTCGGCGGCGGAGCCCTGCTCCTCGCGATCGCGAGCGTTCAACTCCTGCCGCAGCGGACCGCGGACGAGCTGATGCAGGTCCGCTACGTGCGCGACGTCGTGAAGGCCGCGCGCTTCGACTTCGCGGCGAGCTACCTGCGCGAGATGCGCTATCCGGTGTGGCGCGCGGGCTGGGAGATCGCGCGCTCGGCGCCCCTCGCCGGCGCGGGACTCGGACGCTTCCCGCTGCTGCTCGGACGCCACGTCGATCCGCGCGACGAGGGCGCCTTCGAGCCGCTGCACGAGAACGCCCACAACCAGTACCTGCAATGGTTGGCCGAAGAGGGTGTCGTGGGAGCGGGGCTCGGGCTCGCTGTCCTGCTGGTCGGCCTCGGCGCGGCCGCGGCGTCCGCGCGGCGCCCGCGCGGAGGCGAGCCTTCCATGAGCGAGACGCGGCTCCTCGGGTGCGCGCTCGCCGCCGGGTTGGCCGGGATGCTCCTGAACCTGGTCGTCGGGCATCCGCTGCTCGTTCCCGCCGTGGCGGGGCTGTGTGCGAGCGCGGTGGGGATCGCCGTTTCGCTGGCGGGGCGCTCGGAGAGCGCCCCGCCAGCGGCGCAGTTGCGCCCGCGGCGCCGCCGCACGCCGTGGCTCGCGCTCGCGCTCGCGTTCCTCGGCGCGGCGCCGGCGCTCTTCGAGGAACGCGCACCGTTGGAGGAGCACCGGCTCGACTGCTATCCGTGGCTCCGCACGGCCACGCCGGCGGGTGCCGAGGTCTCGCGCATGCTCGGTCCGGATGCGCGCTGGATGCAGCGCTGGGGGAACGGGTCGCGCATGTTCGTGCCGGCGAAGAGCATCGTTCCCCCGGACCTGGTCGGCGGCGGCCAGGTGCTCGACGTGCGCTTGGACGGCGAACTCGTGCTCACCGGTCTGACGCTCCCGCGCAAGCGTCCGGAAGAGAGCGTGAACCCGCCCATCGTGCTCAAGCTCGACCGCCCGCAGGGCGTCGAGCCCGGCGACCTGGTCGAGATCGAGATCACGTGCCGGCCGCCCTACGCGGAGAGCCTGGCCGGCGGCATGGGGCAGTCCATCTGGGGCCCGCGCACGTGGAAGCCGACCTTCGGCGAGCCGCGTTAGTGACGCGCTCCCTCGCGCGACGGGTCCGCGCCTCGATCCGGCTCGAGCTTCTGCTTGCCCTTGAGCGAGAGCGCGTGGCCGGGACGCAGGCCGAGGGTGCGGTCGTACTCGCGCAGCGCTTGCTCACGCTCGCCGAGCAGCGCGTGCATGCGCGCGAGCCAGTAGTGGCCGATGATGCGCGCGTCGCTCGCCTCGTTCACCGAGTCGAGCAGGTCGACGACCGGACGCAATCGATCGAGACCACGTCGCGTCCACGCGCGCTGGTCCGCGTCGGACAAGTCGTAGAGCGGCAGGGTGTGGATCTCACCGTGGCGCTTCAACAGGAAGTAGAACCACTGGAGGTAGGCTTCGCGGTCGAACCTCATCCGGAAGGAGCGCAGGTGCTTCCACTCCCAGGCGAGGTGCGTGGGCCAGTTCGGCGCGAGCTCGCCCGGGTCCGCCAACGCCGCGTCGGGTTTCTGGTGGGGGAAGTAGGCGAACTTGTTCCAGGGCTGCACGGCGCCCAAGGTCGCCGCGGCGACCGACCAGAGCGCCGCGATCGAGATCGCGAGCTTCCATCCCGCGCCGGGGCGCCAGGGCCGTGGGCGCGAACCGAGCCACGCGGCGGGGAACAGCGCGAGCAGGGGGCTGAAGACGGTGAACCAGCGCATCCCGAAGGCCGAGCCGCCGAAGTTGCGCGAGCTCCACAGATAGAAACCGCCGATGGACAGGACGGAGAGCGCCGCGGCGACGAGCAAGCTCGGGGCGAGCGTCGGACGCCGTCCGCGAACGAAGGGCAGCGCCAGCGCGGCGAGCACGGACAGGAGCGTCACCGGGTGGTGGGAGAAGAAGCCCGAGTAGCCGAAGGTCGCTCGCCACAGGTAGGCGAGCTGCTCTCCGGGCGCGTGCTCACCGCCGGTGAGCGCCATCAGCATGAACGGCGAGTAGGGGTACTCGAAGGCCTCGAGGTGCAGGCCGATGGGAACGAAGTCGCCGACGAGACCGAAGTTCACGCCGAAGTGCAGCGCGAGCGGGGGCAAGGCGCCGAGCGCGTAGCGCAGGCCGCCGTCCTTGCCCCACAGCCGCAGCGCGGGGAGCGCGCCCAGCGCGGCGGGGAACGCGGCGCTCAGGTCGATCGTGCTCGCGAACGCCATCAGGACTCCGGCGCGCGCGGTCTTGCCGTCCGCCAACGCGCCGAAGGCGAGCAATACCAGCCCGGCCGCGGCACCGTGCTGGCCGAGGACGAGCGAGTAGGGCAGGAGGTGCGTGCCGAACACCGCGAGGAACAAGAGCAACGCGCTCCAGCGCGGCCCGCAACCGCTCGCGAGGAGGAGCCGGGCGAGCGCGACGGCGCCGAACCAAACGGGGAGGCCGACGAGACACCAGGTCAGGATCCGGTAGGTGAACGCGTCCGTGATGCCGCGCCCGAAGACGTGGTGCAGGAGACCGTAGGGGAGCGCGCCCGCCAGGGCGAGCATCGGCGGTTGGTGGCTGTAGAAGCGCTCGTGCAGGCGCACCTTGTCCCCCTGCCACAGGAAGTCCGTGTCGTCGAGCGCGAGCGTGCCGTGCTCGACCAGCCCCTGGATCGTCCCGAGCCGCGAACCGTCCGCCCAGGAGTCCGCGCGGTCCTTGGTGAAGACGACGAGGACCAGCGCGAGCAGCGCGAGCACGGCGCGCACGGGCGGGGGGAGCGGCGCTCTCACGGCGCTTCTCCCAGGAGCCGGATCAGCTCTTCCAGCCGATCGTCCGCGAGCAGGGCGCGCCACGCCGCGTGGGTCTCTGGATCGTCCGCGGAGCGCAGGGCGACGGCGCGCTCGAGCTCGAAGGCCGCGGAGCGGCGCATGCGCACCTCGAGGTAGGCCTGCGCACGCTCGATGCCGGCTGCGCGGTCGCCCGTCTGACCGTAGAGCGGCTCGAGCCTCGCGCGAACCGCCCTGTCCAGTGTGTTGCGCTCGCGCATCCACTCGGGATGGACGGCGAGCACCGCGGCCTCGACGACACCGCGCTCCACGTCGAAGTCGATCCCGCGCTCGGCGTACCACGCGCGCACGCGTGCCACGCCGTCCCGATCGTCCGCGCGGATCCAGACGATGGCCGTCGAGTCGACCCAGGCGCGGATCCAGACCTCGTGCGCGCCCGGTGGACGCCACCGCGTGAGGCCCGCACCCGAATCGAGCAGGCTCGGCATCACGAGGATACGCACGTCGCGTTCGTCGAGCCGCGACTCCGCGTACGCGCGACCGCCCAGCGCTTCCCACCTCTCGATCCTCGCGCGCTCCTCGATCACCTTCGCGAACAGCACCGTCCGGCTGTCCATGAACACCCGATTCCGCGGCCAGAGCCGGAAACCCAGGTAGCCGCCCCATTCATAGCGGTGGTAGAGGTTCCCTGCGAGACCGGCGCCGTCGACGAAGTCGGCCGCGAACACGGGCAGGAGGTCCGTGTCGACCTGCCGAGCGAAGCGATCTCCGCGCGCGCTCTGCACGGCGTCCGCGACGAAGTGCGTGCCCGCGAGAATCAGCGCACAAGCGATGCACGCGAGAGCGGGGAGCGCGCGCGCGTGCGCGCCGCGGCGGCGCAGCACGTGCGCGAGCGCGTCGGTGACGGGGAACCACAGGAGCCAGAAGAAGCGCCGCGCCAGGATCGCCATGACGACGCACACGGCGAGGAAACCGATCCGCTCCCACGAGATGCGGGTCTGCGCTTGCTCGTGCTCGTGCGAACGCCGCGCGAGGCGCGCGAGCGCGCAGGCGCCGACGAAGGAGGCTCCGGCGAACGCCGCAACGAGCACGAGCGCGAAGAGCGGCGCCGGGACGAAGCGTGTGTCCCACATGCGGAACCACTCGTCGATGTGCCGGCGCGGGATCGAGCTGTCGACGAAGGCGTAGGTGAACTGACCGATCCCGCTCGGCGAGAGCAGGGTTCCGAGCGCTGCCGCCGCGAGCAAGCCGAGCGCGTCGCGCACGCGCGTAGCGCCGCCCGCGCGCTCGGTCCACAGAGCGAGCATGGCGCCCAGGACGCCGGCGAATGCGAAGACGAACGCGAACACGGCTTCGGCGTGGAGCTGGGTCCACACGAGGGAGACGACGAAGAGGAGCGCCCAGCGGCGCGGACCGGGGCGGGGAGCGCGGTCAGAGCCCGCGGGCGGGAAGCAGAGCTCCGAGACGGTGAGCAGCAGGAACGCGGAGAGCAGGTGTGGCCGCAACTCCCACTTCAGCGCGAAGAGCGCGGCGCACAGCGCGGCGCTCGCTGCGGCCCACGCCGCGGGCAGGCGCCGGCGCGCGACCAGGAACACGCACGCTACGAAGCTCGCGGCGAGGACGGCTCCCGCGGCGCGCAGGAGCGGGATGCCGCCGGCGCGTTCGAGCAGCGCGAAGAGCACCTGCGTGCCGTACTCCTGGATCTCGCACGGCTCGCTGCCGGCCGTGTGCGAGAAGGGATCCGTCGCGGGGAGCTCGCCGTGCGCGAGGATCCACTCGCCCATCGACAGGTGCCACCACAGGTCGGAGGACGTGATCGGGCCGGCGAGGGCGAGCGCCGCGAGGCAGAGCGACGGGAGGACGAGCAGCCACCCGAGGAGCGTCTCGCCTCGGACGGTTTTTCGCGCGCTCGCTCGCTGCTCGCTCGGTGCTCGCTCGGCCGAGCTCGCGGGCGTCACTCGGGCTCCTCGAGGATCAGGATGCGATCGACGCCAAGGACGGCATGGCGGCTCTCGCGGCCCGACGGCCAGCGCACACGGACCTCCTCCACCGTCGACTGCGCGCCCAGCCCGAAGTGGAGCTCCGGCGGGTTGCCCCCGAGGTAGCTCGTTCCCGCGCGCATGCTCCTCTGCTGCAGGCTGCCTCCGGCCGTCACCGAGACCAGGGCGCCGATCGCGTGCGTGTTCGGCCCCCGGCCCGCGAGACGGACGATCAGCCAGTGATGGCGCGCGGCGTTCCCGAGCCGGTTCTCGAGGAGCCGCGTGCGCGCGTTGTTCGCCGTGACGAGCATGTCGAGGTCGCCGTCCCCGTCGAAGTCGCACGCGACCGCCGCGCGCGACGGAAGACGCTCCTCGAGCGCCGTCGAACGGGGAGCGGTCGCGAAGCGCCCCTCGCCGTCGTTCAGGAAGAAGTGCGCGGGCTGTCCGACGCAGGTGCCGGTGCTCTCGTAGTCCGGGCTCGTGTACCCGTTCACGTAGAACAGGTCCAGGTCACCGTCGTTGTCCGCGTCGAGGAACTCGGCGCCCCACGACGTGACGCCGATGCCTGCGCTCCCGAGACCGCTCGGGACGATCGCGTCACGGAACGAAGCGACGCGGTGCTTGCGACTCGCGTGGGCGACGAGGTTGTTCGCATACAGCGCGTTGGGCTCGAGCTGCCAGTTCGTGACGAACAGGTCCTCGTCGCCGTCGCCATCGACGTCGCCGACCGCCACGCCCATGCTGCCGCGCGGGTCGTCCATCCCCGTCGCGAAGGAGACGTCGGTGAAGGTCCCGTCGCCTTCGTTGCGATAGAGCGCGTTGTAGGAGACGTCGTTCGCCACGTAGAGATCCTGGTCGCCGTCGCGGTCGAAGTCCCAGAACACGGGCTGCATGCCGCGTCCCCCCTCGTCCGCCAGGCCGAGCTCTTCGGCGACGTCGGTGAAGTGCAGGGCCTTGCGCTCGCGAGGGCCGTCGTCCTTCCCCCACGTGTCGTTCTGCAGAAATGCGTTGCGTGCGCCGGGGAAGGCGAAGGGCAGCATCTCGACCGGGTCCTCGCGCTGGTAGCGGGCGAGCTCGGCGGAGCTCGGCATCGCTGCGGGGTCGTACACGAGGTAGCTCGTGACGTACAGCTCGAGATCGCCGTCCCCGTCGGTGTCCGCCGCCGCCACTCCCGCGCTCCAGCGATCGCCGGGGTCCGCACAGGCGCTCGCGTCCGCGAAGCGACCCGCACCGACGTTCTCGTAGAGCACGTTCGGTCCGCGGTTGGCGACGTACAGGTCGAGGTCGCCGTCGCCGTCGGCGTCGAAGAAGAGCGCGCCCATGCCGTGGCCCGTGTCGCCGGTGCCCGACGCGACCGTCACGTCGACGAAGCGCGCGCGGCCGGGGCGCGACTCGTTCCGCCACAGCCGATTCGTCGAGGGGCGGCTCGGCGCGCGGCCGCCGCCCTGGACGACGTACAGGTCGTGGTCGCCGTCTCCGTCCACGTCGCCCCACGCAGCGCCGGGGCCCATGGTGGGGCGGATGTCGAGCTGGAGGTCGGGACCCTCGAAGTGCAGGAAGTCCACGCCCGGGCCGGACTCCGCTCCGGCCTCGATCCAGGGTTCGTCGCTTCCCCGGTCGCGCTCGGGCCGCGCCCCGGCAGGGATGGTCGGCGCGCCCTCGCGCTCTGGCGCTCTGGACGCGCCGAGCTCGATCACGAGCGTCCAGGTGCTCTCGCCGCCCTCGAGCGGGGGAGCGGGGAGCAACAGGTCGACGAAGGCTCCGGGCGGGAGGAGTACGTCGCGCCCATCCTGCGCGGCGAGCGCGTCGCGGACGTCGTCGCCCGCCGCTTCGGCGAGGGCGGCGGGATCGCCCGTGAGCATGCGCGCGGAGAGCGGAGCGAGCCGCGTCGCTTTGGATGATTCGAGGGAGCGCACGCTGGCCCAGAAGAGCTGGTCGATCGCGCGCGTAACACCGTCCTGCTCGACTTCGTCCGGCGCGGGATCCAAGCGACACGTGCGCGACGATCCGCCGAGCGCGACGACCGTGCGTGCACCGCGCGCCGCGGGGGCGATCGGCTCCACGATCTCGACGCGTCGCCACGTCGCGCCGCTTTGGATCGCGGTCGGTGCGACGGGCGCGACGACCCTCGCCAATCGGCGCACGCCCCGACCGTCCTGGCGCGCGAGCAGCGGGAGCGCGTCGACGAGCTCGCTCGGACCGGCGCCGTCCGCTGCGCGTCCCTCCAGCGCGAGCGCTTCCGCCGCGAACGCTTCCAACGGCAGGTGCGGGGCTCCGATCAGGAACGGTTCGGCGCCCGCGACGAGCACCTGCTCGTCGGCCGCGTGCTGCACGGCCGTGACGCGCAGGACGTCGAGTGCGACCGAGCGCGCGCCGGCCGTGGCGTTGGCGAGCCGCAGCCGGATGCCGCGCGACGTCGGCAGCGCGCGCCGGACGAGCGGGGCGCGCGACGTGAAGGGCAGGGGGACGGGAGCCTCGCTCGTGCCGAGCCAGCGCTCGCCCGCTTCCGCGTAACCCGCCCCGTCCCAGGTGAAGAGCGCGACTTCGACTTCGCCCTCGGGCGGATTCGTCTTCGCGCTCGCCCCGGCCGAGAGCGACAAGAGGAGCAGAGCGAGCGCGGAAGCCATGGCGTCCGTCGGTCGGCGGAGCTCGCAGATCCCCTCGTTCAGGCGCGCCGAACTCCTAGAACTTGAGGTCGCGCACGTCGCCGATGTCGAAGTCGATGCTGACTTCCTTGTCGACGTTGATGAGTCGGCCGGTGCCCTTGTACTGGTTGAAGATCAGCGCTCCGCGAATGACGCGGCCGTCCTTGAAGTGCACGGTCACGATGTCCGCCGTGCGCGCCCCCAGGAGGAGGTCGTAGATCTTCTCGGGGTCGAGGGCGCGGATCTTCTTGCTCGTGGTACTCATCATGAAAGGCCGACTCGTGCAGGAAACTCGGTGGTCTTGGAAAAGGGGGCGCGAAGCAAGTCTCGTAATCTGCGGATCAACTGCGCGGACCACGTCTCGAAGTTCTCCCCCTCCGCGAGCAATGAGACTAATCGACTGTGCGCGACAAAGGTTCCTTCGAGTACGTCCGTTTCCCGTATGAGGGCAGTCGAGCCCGCTTCCAGCTCCAACATCTGCACGAGTCCTACGTGGACCGCCCCCACGGGGTTGGAATCGTCGTTGAGGATCCCCACGGCGCGGATCGAGTACCCTCCCTCGAGTTCGAGCTCCTCGTCCAGTTCGCGCCGCGTCCCTTGGGCGATGGGATCGCGCCGGAGGGCCTTGGCGTCGCCGAGATCCTCGGGGTTGATGTGTCCCCCCACGCCGATGGACAGCTTGTCGTGGAGGCGCGCCTCACCGCCCCGCTTGGAGCGCCTCGAGAGCAGGAGCTCGTCGCCGCGGGCGATCAGGGTATAGGGGATCACCTGCTTCCAGGCGGGTGTGCGCTCGGCGACCTCGCGCTCGACGAAGAACCCCTGCTCCAGCACCACCCTGCGGAAGGCGTCCTCCGGGAAGTCGCCCCCGAAGGGCACGAAGCCCTGGGGGTAGCAGTCCGGGAAGAGTGCTTCCCGGGGCACGACGAACACGAACTCCATGGGCTGCGGCGAGGAAGGAGTCCCCGGCTCGGGGCGAGGAGGCGCGAGCCTTTCGCCGGGCGCGACGAGTCGAGGACACCGACCCGAATCTGCGACCATTCGGGCCGTCGAGCGGCATTCTACACAACATCTTGTAGTCGTGAAGACCTCATGGCCCCGGAAGCTCGAACCGAATCCGAGTCCTCCATCCCTCCTCGCGTACGCGGCGCGATCCGCAGCTCGCTCGGACCAGGGTGGGTCCGAGCTTTGGGTGGGACGTGCGGGAGGGGAGGGTGGTGCGAGAGGTCCTGTAAGCCGGGTCCTGTTCCCCCCGACGAGCGGGAAGTGACGACCATTTCTCTAGGATCGGACTCGCGCCCGACCTCGAACGACCTACCCGGGAGCGGACGTGGGCCGTCGTCGTGTGCTCCCCTATTTGGTCTTTCTCCGGGTGGGGTTTGCCGTGCCGGCCCTGTCACCAGGAGCCGCGGTGCGCTCTTACCGCACCGTTTCACCCTTGCCGGCGCGGGGCGAACCCCGCGCTTGGGCGGTCTGTTCTCTGTGGCACTTTCCCTGGTCTCGCGACCGGTTGCCGTTAGCAACCACCCTGGCCCGCGGAGCCCGGACTTTCCTCCCCGGGGCCATGCCCCGCGACGGTCGTCCGGACCTCTCGCACCGGACACGTTATACGCCCAACGCAGCGGGAGGGAGGCGGGATTCCCCGGCGCAGCGTGGGTCCGCACGCCCGCGGCGCCGCTATCCTCACCGCCCCGCCGCCCGACCGGGTGCCCGCGATGCGAACGATCACGAACCTCGAGCTGCGCGAGTCCAACCCCGACGGCACCGAGGGGGCGGGGCTCTCCCACACGGCGGGGGGCATGTTCCTCCTGCGCGTCGTGGAGATCGCAGAGGAAGGTGAGCCGCGCGGCGGGGTTACCGTCGTGCACGACGCGGGGGATCACGGCGGCCGCTACGAGCGCTTCGCGCAGTTCCTCGCGCAGGACGGGTGGGCGGTGAGTCTGCCGGACCTGCGCGGACACGGGAGCTCGGAGGGGGAGCGCGGTCACAGCGCCGGCCTGCCCGAGGTCGCGCGCGACCTCGACTCCGCCCAGGATCACCTCACGATCTTCGCACCGAGCATCCCGCTCGCGCTCGTCGGGCAAGGGCTGGGCGGCCTCTACGCCCTGCACTACCTGCTCGATCGACCGGGACGCGCGCGTGCGGCCGTCGTCCTGTCGCCGCTCCTGCGGCCGCGCTTCGAGCTGCCGGCGAAGAAGAAGGGCCTCGGCGGCCTCTTCAAGAAGGTCGGTCCGAAGACCCCGGGACGCATCGGACACGCCGCGTCGAAGATGACTGGGATCGCCGAGGAGCAGCGCGCGCTCGCGAGCGACGCGCTCGTGCACGACGTCGTCACGCTACGCGCGGCGGAGTGCGCCGCCGTCGCGGCCGAGCTCGTGCGCGCGCGTGTGCGCGAGATCGCCGTCCCCGTGCTCGTGCTGCACGGCGCCGACGACGAGCTCGCCGACCCTGCGGATTCACTCGCCCTGGCCGGCGGCGACGTGGAGGTGCAAATCGTGCCCGGCGCGAAGCATGACCTCCTGCACGACGCTCCGGCGGGCGAAGTCATGCAGATCGTCCGGGACTGGCTCGACCGCCGCGTCGAGCGCTAGCGATGAGGGGGGCTCACCGGCCGATGCGACCTCTTCGTACTTCGCCGTGACTCCTCGTTCCCCGACCTCGTGCATCGGGCGCTCGAGCCCCCGGCCGACTGCTCGCGCAGGGTTCGCCGCACGCGGACCGAGCGCGGCCCTGCGCGCACTCGCACCGTGGGCCCTCCTGGCGGCGGCGTGCGCAGGCGACGCGGCCGAGCGCATGCTCGTGCGCGATGTTCGCACCTACCTGTTGGCCGAGGAGCCGCGCTGGGACGTGATCGAGTCTTCGCCGGCGGGAGAGCCGCGCGTGCGCGAGCTCACGCCGTTGGGCAAGCGCTCCGACGTGCGTCACTCGCTCCTCCTGCCGCCGCCTGCGCGCGTGCGCTTCGCGATCGCTCCCGAAGAGGTCGGCCTCGTCCTGTGCGGCGCGTCGGCTTTCGGGGGTGCGGGGCTCGCCGAAGACGCGGCGAGGGAGTTGTCGGTCGTGATGGAGGTCCGCCGGAACGGTGACGTGGTGCACCGGCACCGGACTTCCCTCGCGGGAGCCGATGCAGGGTGGCGAGAGTTCGGGGAGCCGCGCGGGATCGCGGTGGAGCCGGGCGACGTGATCGAGCTCGCGACCTACTGCGAAGATGCGGCGGAGCGCGTCGTGGACCCAGGTGTCGGCGTGCTCGCCGGATTCGGGCGCTTGCGGCTCGAGCATCAGGAGCACGTCGCGCGCGCGCGATCGAGTCCGGAGCGGCCGAACCTCGTGCTCGTCGTCCAGGACACGCTGCGCCGGGACCGACTCGCCGTCTACGGATACGAGCGCTCGACCTCGCCGAACCTCGATCGCCTCGCCGCGGAGGGGACGGTCTTCGACGCGGCCTACTCCACGTCGTCGTGGACCTGGCCCTCCACGACGTCGATCCTCACGGGCATGCTCCCCGAACGTCACGGTCTGCGGAACGAGCGCTCGTGCTTCGTGGACGCCGACCTCGACCTCCTGCCGGAGGCCCTGCAGCGCGCCGGCTTCACCACGGCCGCGTTCTCCGCCAACGGCCTGATCGGCCCGAGCAAGAACTTCGATCAGGGCTTCGAGCGTTTCGCGAGCGACGGTCGCGGGTTCGGACGCTCCAGCGAACTCGTGCCGGAGACGTGCGCGTGGCTCGCCGAGAATGCCGGCCGGCGGATGTTCCTCTACCTGCACCTGGCCGACACCCACGGGTTCGATCAGGCGCTGCCCGAAGCGCGGGCGCGCTTCGCCCCCGACGTGCCGGCCGAGTTCGGTGAGGAAGAGTTCCTGCGCTACTCGAGGAACCTGCGTCACGCCCGGGGGAAGACGGGCCAGGGGGCGGCGCTGGAGGAGATCCTGCGCCCCTCCACGCGCGATGCGGTCAGCGACCTGTACGACGCCGTCGTGTTCAGCGGCGACGTGTGGCTCGGCAAGGTGCTCTTCGCGCTGGAGGAACTCGGTCTCGACGACGAAACGGTCGTCGCGTTCACGAGCGATCACGGAGAGGAGCTCTATGACCACGGGCTCCTGCGCCACGGACACTCCCTGTTCGGAGAACTCGTGCGCGTACCGCTCGTGATCGCAGGTCCGGGCGTGGCGCGCGGTCGGCGGATCGGGACGCCCGTTTCCAACCGACACCTGGCCTCGACGCTCGCGCGCCTCGGCGGCGTGGAGCTCGACGGCCTCGAAGATCCGCTCGACCTGTTGCGCGGCAACCTGTCCGAGGAACCGATCTTCTTCAGCACCGACCACGGCCTGTGGGAGGGATCCCGCCAGCACACGACGATTCGCGGCGTGCGCGCCGACGGCTTCGTCCTGCACGCGCATGCCGAGCACGGCGTCAGGCTCTACGACCTCGAGTCCGACCCCGAAGAGCAGCGCGACATCGCCGCGCTCCACGGCGAACGCGTCGAGTCCCTGCGCGCGCTCCTCGCGGAGCACGAGGCGCGGGACGAGCCCACGGCGCGCGGCGATCGGGGAGCGGGGGAGCAAACTCTCCAGCTCCTCGAGGACATCGGATACATGGGCGATTGAGTGCCGAGCTCTCGATCTCAGCCGCGGGGTTCGCCGGAGGCGATCCAGTCGCGCAGGAGGACGAGCGCGCTCCAGCCGTCCTTGAGCTCCTTCGCGCGCCGGCCGCTGTAGCCCTCGCGGCGCAGGAGGTCCTCGGCTTCCTTCGTCGTCAGACGCTCGTCGAACGTCACGACGGCGACGCGCGGGAAGCGCGCCCGCAGGCGAGCGGCGAAGGCCTCGACGGCCTTCGCCCGCGGACCCGATCCGCCGTCCATGTCGAAGGGCATCCCGACGAGCAGCGTGTCCACGTCGCGCTCGTCGAGCAGGAGGGCGATGTGCGCGAGGAGCTCGTCGCCGGTGCCCGCGCGAACGGTGTCGAGCGGGTGGACCGCGATGCGCAGCGGGTCGGCCACGGCGAAGCCGCTCTTCTTCTCGCCGAAGTCGATCGCGATCACGGCGCCCACCGCGGTCACAGGAACTCCGGAGCTTCGCCCTCGAGCCGCTCGACGATGCGCTTGACGTCCTGGGCGCGGTCGCGCGAACACACGAGCGTCGCGTCCGCCGTCTGCACGACGACCAGATCCGCGACGCCCAGCAGGGCGACGATCCGACCGCCTTCGACGTAGGTGATGCAACGCTCCGAGTCGAGCGACACGGCGCGCGCGCCGTCGGTCACGACGGTGCAGTTCTCGTGCTCGTCGACGGCGTGCACCTCGGGCAGCGCCGCCCACGAGCCGACGTCGTTCCAGGCGTAGTCGACGGGCAACACGCGGACGTTTTTGGCCTTCTCCATGAGCGCCACGTCGATCGGCTGCGCGGGGAGCGTCGGGTAGACCTCGGCCAGGGGAGCGCGGCCGGCCAGGACGCGCTCGAAGCCCTGCGAGAGCTCCGGCGCGTGTCGCTCGAGCGCCGCGTGGATCGACGGCGTGCTCCACACGAAGATGCCCGCGTTCCAGAGGAAGTTCCCGCGCGCGAGGAACTGCTCGGCGCGCGCGGCATCGGGCTTCTCGACGAAGCGGCGCACGGCGTGGACGGCGACACCGTTGCGCCGCGCGACTTCCTCGCCCGCTTCGATGTAGCCGTAACCGGTGTGCGCCGACCTGGGTCGGATCCCGAGCGTCAGGAGCACGTCGGCCGAGGCCGCTTCGCTCGCCGCCGCGGCCAAGGTCGCGCGAAACCGCTCAGCCGGCTCGATCACGTGGTCCGCCGGCAGCACGATCTGGATCGACTCGGGCGCGCGGCGCCGGATCTCCGCAGCAGCCCAGGCCACGCACGGCGCGGTGTTGCGCGCCTGCGGCTCGGCGAGCAGGTTCTCGCGCGGGAGCTCGGGCAGGCAAGCGCGCACGAGGTCGGCTTGGCTCGCGGCGGTGACGACCAGCACGCGCTCGCGCGGGGTCATGGGCTCGATGCGCCGGAACGTCTCCCGCAGCATCGCATGCTCGCCCGAGATGGCGAGGAACTGCTTCGGACGCGCACTGCGGCTGGCCGGCCAGAAGCGCGTTCCCGAGCCGCCGGCCATGATCACCGCGTAGACGGGCAGGGCGCTCATGCGCGGAGTCTACGCGCGGAATGCGGGAGCACGCTCAGAAGCGAAGGGGCAAGGGCGAGAAGCCGGGCAGGGGAAGGGAGGACTCGTCCTTGGGATCGCCGCCGAAGAAATCGCGCAACGCGTTGCGCAGGATGATCTCCGGCCGCCACAGCGTGCCGCGGATCGCCACGCGCAGGATGCTGTTCTGGATCCAGTACAGGAGCACCTTGAGGGGGCCGAGGCGATTCACCAGGGCGTACTGGACCTCGAGGTCGTGGTGCAGCCGTCCGTCGAGGTCGAGCGTGCCCTCGCCGACGAGGTGCAGGAGCGGACTGCGGGCGTCCACGTCCGTCATGTAGAGCACGCCGTCCTCGAGCCGGACGCTCGCTTCCATCCGGTCGAACAAGGCCGTGCCGTCGAAGCCGAGCTGGTTGAACAGAGCGCGCAGCACGGGAATGGACCACAGCCGAGCTTCCTCGAGCTCGACCCGGCCCATGCCGCGCAAGCCGAGCACGTCGCCCGGCGTCCCCGACAGCCGCGCCCACGCGTCGACGACGCCCTTGTCGGCCACGCTCGTCTCGAACATGCCCCGCAGGAGGCCGTTCGCGTCCGCGTCGGCGAGCTCCAGGGCGGCGGTGAAGAAGTAGGGCTCCTTCAAGTCGATCGCCAGCGCGGGGCCTCCGCCCGCGCCGCCGAGCGAAGCGATCGAGCCGCCCTCGAGCGACCCGTGCAGGTCGTCCACGGAGAGGCGGCTCTCCACCAGCGAGAGGATCATCGACGCGTGCTCGAGCCGCCGACCGGCGACGCGCGCGAAGAGGTCCTCGACGTGCGCGCGCGCGCGCGTCCCATCGGGCTCGATGACGAGCTCGTCGAGCTCCACCCGCCCCGATGACGCCTGCATCGGGAGCCCGACCCGCAAGAAGGCGTTGTTGGGCACGATGCCGCCGTGGAGGCCGAGCTTGAGACCGCCTTCGCCGTCCCCTGCGAGCACGAGATGCACGTCCTCCAGGTCCAGGCGGCCGCGCAGCTCCGCCTTGCGCGAGAGCGCGTCGACGGTCTCGGGCTCGAAGAAGAGCGACAGGAGCTCGGCGTCGAGATCGAGGTCGCGCGCGACGAGGCCCGTCTCCAGCACGGGCACGCGCGCCGCCGGCAGGAACCCGCGCCGCGCCAGCAGGGGATCCGTCCCCGGGAGCTGCGCGAGGTCGTCGCTCGAGAACAAGCGCAAGCCCTCGAGCTCCACGGGGCTCCCGGCCAGGCGCCCGGTCAGGCGGTCTCCGTGGAGCACCGAGTCGCGGAAGTCGACCGACCCGCGCAGGTCGTCGATGCGGAACCGACCTCCTTCCAGCGCGTTCCCGCGCAGGTCCGCGCGCGCCGTGACGCTCGGCGGCGCGAAGGACGCCGGGAAGACCTCGATCGCGATCTCGGCGTCGAGGAGCCCGGTCACACCGGCATCCTGCGTGCCCGCGGCTCCCTGCAGCCCGATCGCTTCGCGCAGCGTGCGCTGGACGCTCTTCGCGCCCGGATCGATGCCCGAGCCGTGCAGGACGAGCCGCAGGGGCTCGCCCTCCGCGAGCTTCGCGGTGGCGGCGATCGGGAAGCCGCCCGTGTCGAGGATGGCGCGTCCGGCGAGAGAGCCGTGCAGACCGACGTCGAATGCCGCGGGTGCTTCGGCCGATCCGCGCCCTTGCGTTCGGCCGCTCACCACCACGCGCCCCGCGACGTCCGCGACGGGAACGCCGAGTCGGCGGGGCTCGAGCACGACCTCGCGCGGCGTGATCTCCAGGTCGAAGCGGTAGGGATCTCCCGGTCCCAACGACACACCGCGGTAGTCGAGATCCACCGTCCCGCCCGGGACGACCTCCAGAGCGATCTCGGCCACCTCCGGGCGCGCCAGGGCGAGCACGTCGAAGTCCTCGCTCTCCACGTCCAGCTCGCGCACGCTCACCCCGTGGACGTGCGTGCCGCCGGTGGGGAGCGCCTCGCGCGTCACCGCGGCGGCGGCCAGCGACTCGGTTCGGTACGTCACGTCCGCCCGCACGGCCCCGCCGGTCGCGAGGGCGCCGGTCGCGGACACGTGGACGCCGAAGGCGCGCCAGTGTTGCTCGTCGGGACCGTCGGACGCGACGAGCGTGGCTCGATCGGACCAGCGCAGCGCCACGTGCCCCTCGACGTCGCGGACGGGCACCGGGAGGGGTTCCCAGGTCATCCGCTCGGAGCGCAGGCCGACGTCGCCTTGCGCCGTCAACCCGACCCGTGGCGAGCCGTGCAGGAACCAACGGGTGGAGAGCGTGCCGGCGCCGCCCGGGGCGTACCGTCGCCAGAGGTCGCGCGTGGTCGGCATTCCCGCGAGTCCGCGCGCGGCCGTCTCGTCGAGCGCGATCGAAGGCACGTCGAGCTCGAGATCGAGCGTGGCTCGCGTCCGCGGAGGCGAACCGGTCGGCGGCGAGACGACCGTGCCTTCGAGGCGCACGCGGCCGCTGCCGTGCTCGGCCGTGAGATCGACCAGCCCGACGCGCTGCGGTCGCTCGAGCGCGGGGTCCAGCGCCCAGACGATGCGGCCGCGCACGTCGCGGGTCGGGATGGGAATGCCCCAGCGCTCGCCCTCCGCGTCCTCGAAGCCGAGGTAGGCGACCGTCGCGTCCGCCGCCGGTCTGAGGTCGACGAGAAAGGTGGGCCGGATCACGGCGCCCTCTTCGACCTCCAGGCTCGCGATCGACAGACCGGCCGTGAACTCCGCCGATCCTCCGAGGTCCAACGCGCCGAGCAACTGCGTGAACCGGGGCCCGACTTCCAGCCCCCCGCGCCCTTCCTCCGCGAGCCCGAGAGTCGGGAGCGCGGACCACAGACGCAGCGCGTCGCTCCCCGCGCTCTTGCCGACGCGCGCCCATGCGAAGACGTCGTTCTGGCTCCAGCCTGCCGACAACTCGGCCAGGCCATTCCAGGCGTCCTGCGTCCAAAGTCGGTGCTCGGGTGCGGGCGCGTAGGCGAGGTCCAGGCGAGCGCGGACGTTCTCGACCGGAGCAGCCGCGAGCGAGGTTTCGATCACGCCTCCGGCGATCTCGACCCGGGCTTCCGCTCGCGCCTGCGTCTCGCCGCGCAGGTGCAACGAACCCGACCCCACGAGGGTGAGGGCTCCGCGCGCGCGCTCGACGATCTCGGGACCGCCCGCCCAGAAGGGCGGCAGGCGCGCGCTGTCGAACTCGAGGCCGCTCGCGCTGGCCTGCACCTCTATCCGGCCGGAGCGCCCCACGGTTCCGGCGAGGTGCACCGCCGACTTCCCGGAGGTACCGAGGAGCTGGAGCAGCCGGCCGGAGACGTGCGCGTCGCCCTCCGTTCCCTGGACGCGGAGGTCGATACGCCCGAGGGGTACGGTGCGGCCGTTCGGGAGCTCGAAGTCGACGGCGAAGTCCGTCACCGTGAGGGTCGGGATGGGGAAGGGAGCTTCGCCGCCCTGACCCTCCTGTGCGTGGGCTTCGAAGACGCGGCGCAGCCCGGTCTCGAGGTCCTCCGAGATGCGCGCTCGACCGCCGCGGAGCTCGACTTCGCGGACGAGGCCGCGCGAGCCCCCGAACGGATCGAGGCGCACCTCGATCGAGTCGAAGGCGAGGAAGCCGCGCTTCGCCTCGATCGAGACGTCTTCCAGGATCACTCCCGGCCGCAACCACAGGATGCGCGTTCGCGCGAAGTCGAACTCGAGTCCCTCCAGGGCATCGGTCGCGCGGGCTCGGACGGAGTCCCCGATCCAGTCCGAACGCTCGAGCGCGAAGCACGTGATCGCCGCCGAGAGGACCAGCCAAGCCGCGGCGTGGACGAGGGGCCCGAGGATCTTCCGCACCCGGTTCATGTCAGATGGGCTCGGCTGCGCGTCGAGCGAGACCGGCGCGTTCCTCAACGATGCACGGGAACTCCCCCGAGGGCTACGCCGCCCGATGCGGCGAGGGCGGCGAGGGCGGCGAGGGCGGCGAGGGCGGCGAGGTCGAGCACGGGGGCGACGTTCTGCCCGCCCCGATAGACCCGCGCGACGCGCTTCCCGACCGAGCAGGTGATCTCGTAGGGGATGGTCTCGGCCAATCGGGCGACGTCCTCGACGGTGATCTCGTCCCCTCCATCGCGACCGAAGAGCGTCACGGCGTCGCCGACGGTGACGCCCGGGATGTCGGTCACGTCGATCGTCGTGTAGTCCATGGAGACCCGGCCGATGATGGGCGCTCGGCGCCCGCGGACGAGGACCTGGCCGCGATTCGAGAGCCGCCACGGCACACCGTCGTCGTAGCCGATGGGCAGCGTGGCGACGCGCGTGTCGCGCCCTGCCCGCCACGTGCTGCTGTAGCCGATCGTATCGCCGATGGTCACGTCCTTCAGGAAGACGACCTGGCTGCGCAGGGACATGACCGGGCGCAGGAGCTCCGCACCGGGTAGATCCTTGCTCAGCACGCCGTAGACCGCGATTCCCGGCCGAACGGCGTCGTGGATCGGGCGCAGCCCCGTGAAGATGCAGGCCGAGTTCGCGGCGTGGATCCAGCCCCCGAGCAGGCCGTCGCCGCGGGCCTCGCAGAGCACCCGGTCGAAGCGCGCCATCTGGAGCTCCGTCTCGCGCGAAAGAGCACCATCGGCCGCCGCGATGTGGGTCATGATGCCGGCCAGCTCGAGGTGGTTCGAGCTCTTGACCCGGCGCAGGAGCTCCATGGCGCGATCGGGTCGGACGCCGAGCCTCCCCATGCCCGTGTCCACGTTCAGGTGGACGCGCGCCAAGACCCCGTGCCGGGCGGCCGTCCGCTGCAGCATGAGCAGGCGATCGGTGGAGTGCAGGCCGATCTCGATGTTCCGGCTCAGAGCCGGCACGACCTCCTCGTCGACGATCGTCCCGAGCACGAGGATCGGGATCGGAACTCCCGCCTGGCGCAGCTCGAGCGCCTCGGCGCAGGTCCCGACGCCCAGGGCGTCGACTCCGCATCGGACGGCGTGATGCGCCGTGGCGACGGCGCCGTGACCGTAAGCGTCCGCCTTTGCGACCACCATCAACTTGACGCCCGGCCCGACCCGGTTGCGGATGAGGGCCAGGTTGTGGGCCATCGCATCGAGATCGATGTCCGCCCAAGCGCGTGTGGGGTGCACGCGCGCGAGCATACGTCGCGGGGGGCGACCGTCCAACGCTTCGCTCGCCAGCCAGCGAGAGTGCCCTCCGGGCTCGTTCTGGATCCCGGAATAGCCGCCGAATTCGCTGAGAAACCCTGGATTCCGGGCATCCGGTGTGTTGACACCCCCCGCTCGCCTTCCCATTCTCCTCGCAGCGTCAACGGATTCGGGACCGTGTCTCGCAGTCCCCAAGGCGAATAGCCCCAACCAGAACAAACCGCAGGAACAGGACAAGGCATCCAAAGATGGCCAAGAAGAAAGCAGCGAAGAAGGCGACGAAGAAGGCCTCGGGCAAGGGTCGCGGCAAGAAGACCGCTTCCGGCGACCTGATCATCTCCAAGAGCCGCACGAAGGCAGCCTCCGGCCTCAACGTCTCCGGCGACTTCTACGGCGCTCTCGACCAAGCCGTCCGGTCGATGATCTCGCATGCCGAGGCGCGCGCGATGAACAACGGTCGTCGCACGCTGCGCCCGCACGACCTGTAAGGAAGGTCCCGCAACAGCGTGCGCGCTCGACGGATCGGACCGTCGACCCGCAGTACGTGACGGCATGTTCCATCGGCCGCGCTCTCCGGGAACCTGGGGGGCGCGGCCGTTCGCGTCAGCGGCCGCGCTTCTTCGCCGCGAAGGGGCGCAGGTAGAGCGGTTCGATGCGCGCGGGGTCCTCGGGACCGAGGAGCGCGAGTCGGGTCGCGCCGAAGCGCAGGACGTCTTCGGCCGTGGGGAAGCGCTCGAGATCGAGCTCTGCGTGTCCCCGTAGACCGGCGCAGGCGATTCCGCGTTCGTCGCCGAACACGCGCGCGTTCCGCGGAACCGCGAGCGCTCCTCCGGCGCGAACGACGTGCGCTGCGACGACCGGCGTGAGATCCTCGCGCGTGCGGCGGTAGTGCGCGAAGTAGATCTCCCCGGCGCGCGCGTCGAAGATCGCACAGCCCTCCTCGCCCACCTCGAGCGCGCAGTAGAGCATCGCCTCGAGCGACGACACGCCGCGCGCGCGCGCCCGTACCGCGCGCGATTCCCATGGCGATCGAGATCGCGACGCGTAGGCCGGTGAAGCTTCCCGGTCCCGTGCCGACGAGTACGGCCTCGATCTCGCTCGGCGTCGAGCCGATCGCGGCGAGGATCTCGTCGAGTCGCACGACCAGATCGCTCGCGTGCTCGGTGGCGGCGTCGAGTCGCGCGGTCGTCAGATCCTCACCGAGACACACCGCGACGGATCCCGCGCGCGTCGAGGCTTCGAGGGCCACGAGCGTCATGCGGCGCCGTCGATCTCGCGCACGAGGAGCAGCGCGAGCTCCTCGGCCCGCGCTCGAATCCACTCCTCGTCGGGGCCTTCGATCATCACGCGTGCGAGCGGCTCCGTGCCGGAATAGCGCAAGAGCACGCGACCGTCGTCGCCGAGCTCGCGCTCCAGCGATCGAACGGCTTGCTGCACGCCCGCGAGCGCTTCCAGGGCCGGCTTGCGCTCCACCCTCGCGTTGACGAGGACCTGCGGGAGCGGACGGTAGGCGCTCGCCAGCGCCGAGAGCGGTCGCCCCGAGCGCTGCACGACGTCGAGCACGCGCAGCGCCGTGTAGACGCCGTCCCCGACGAAGTGGTGCTCCGCACCGAATACGATGTGCCCGGATTGCTCGCCGCCGAGCTCGATCCCTTCGCGGCGCAGGGCCTCGACGACGCGCCGGTCGCCAACGCCCACGGTGAGGACCTCCACGCCCTTCGCGCGCAGGGCGCGGTGCAGCCCGCGGTTGCTCATCACCGTCGCCACGATGCGATCCCGAGCGAGCTTGCCGCGCTCCGCCAGGTCGACTGCGCAGATCGTCAGGATGGCGTCGCCGGTGACTTCGCCTCCGCGCTCGTCCACGAGCACGCAGCGGTCTCCGTCTCCATCCAGCGCGATGCCGACCAAGGATTGGGTGCGCAGGACCTCGGTCGCGAGCGCGCCCGTCGACGTCGCTCCGCATCCGTCGTTGATGTTGTCGCCGTTCGGCGCGCAGGCGATCGCGTGGGTCCTGGCGCCCAGCCGCCCGAAGACCTCGGGTGCGAGGCGGCTTCCGCCGCCGTTCGCGCCGTCGATCACGAGTGCGAGGCCGTCGAGTCGCAAACCCGGAACCGCTCCGACGAGCTCGTCCACGTAGGTGCGGACGAAGGCGGGCTCGAGCACGGGTGGCGGACCATCGCGCGCCGGACGCGGGTCGCGGAAGAAGCGCGTCTCGATCGCACGCTCGATATCGTCGGGGATCTTCGTTCCGCCGTGTCCGAAGAACTTGATGCCGTTGTCGCGAGCGGGGTTGTGCGAAGCGCTGATCATCGCAGCGAGCTCGAAGCCGAAACGCCGCGCGATCGTCGCCAGGCCGGGCGTCGTCACCAGGCCCGCGCTCTGCACCGAGAATCCCGCCTCGACGAAGCCGCGCGAGATGGCCGCCTCGAGCTCCGGGCCGGAGCGCCGGCCGTCGTGCCCCGTCACCGCGCGGAGGGGATGCTCGTGCTCGCGCGCCCCGCTCGCGCGTTCGCGCACGACCGCACCGGCCGCCCTGCCGATCGCGCTCGAGGCATCCGGCGAGAGCCATCCGTCTCCGGCGAGCCCGCGGATGCCGTCGGTCCCGAAGAGACCCTCGCGCGTCATTCCGCCCGCTCCTCCAACAACGCCTGGCGCTCGCTCTCGATGCGTACGTCGAGGAACTCGCGGCCGCTGAGCGACCCCATGTCGAGCCCGAAGGAGTCCAGGGACTTCTTCCACTCCTTGCGCCAGGTCCAGCGCACGGGGACCGTGTGTCCTTGGCCGGGCGGAGGCAATTCGGCCGTGTCCACGAAGACGACGAGGTTCTCCTCCACGAAGCGCAGGATGGCTGCATTGCGCTCCTTCGCTCCCGGCGATCCCGGATCGGTCGTCGCGGGCAGGAGTCCCGACGTGAGGATCGTGAAGCGCGCCGACTGCCCGTGGGGCGGGAGTGTCCAACGGCCGAGCTCGTCGGACAGATCCGGTTGCATGCACACGACGGCGATCTCCTTCGTCACGACGCCCAGGTCGCGCGTCGCGGGGAGGATGGGGAGCTTCACGGCCACGGTCTGACCGCCCTGGAAGGCCAGATCGTGACGCGCGAGCGATGGGTGGATCGACAGGCTCGCGATCTTGTCCGAGACGTCGCGTCGCGTGAGTCGGAGCGGCTCGAGGCGGAGTTCGAGCTCGCCCTGCGACAAGAGGTCGAGGGCGTTGGACGGACCGCTGACCACGACCTCGTCCGGGTCGAAGGTGATCTCCTCGGGACGCGTCTGGTAGCGCGGATCGAGATCGGTCGCGTCCAGCTCGACCGCTTGCGGGCCGAGTGGGAACGTGGCCGTCGCGTAGCTCTCGGTCTCGAGCTGCGGGCTCCCGTCGACCCATCCGTAGCCGACGCCGATCGCGTCGTGGGTCCAATGGACGGAGTCGAGCGCCAGGAGCTTCTGCCCGGGCTCGCCGTCGTCGAAGCGGATCACGCCCGAGAGTGACGGGCCGACGTCGTCGAGCTGTCCGCGCGTTCCCGAGACCTCGACGTCGACGGGACGGCCGCGCGACGCGGCCGCCAGGCGCAGGTGGGTCGGCAGCAGGACGGCCAGCTCGCCCGGAAGGGGCTCGTGCTCGCCCTCGATGGATCCCTGCACGATCCGCACGGTGAAGGTCTCGGTGATGCTCATGTCGCGGTGGGCGATGTAGAGCACCCCGGCGCCGATCACGAGCGAAGCCGCGATCCAGACGAGGTCCTGGCGCAGGGCGGCCACGGAGGCGCGGCCGAAGACCGAGCCGACGTCGGCGGACTCCCCGAGCTCGCCGGCTCCCAGGGCGGAACGCAGGAGCTCCTTGAGCTGTCCCGGCGGCACCCGCTCGCGCATTTCGCCGTTGCGGCAGATCGAGATCGAGCCGGTTTCCTCGGAGGCGGTGACCGTCACCGCGTCCGTCTCCTCCGTCAACCCGAGCGCCGCTCGGTGACGCGTGCCGCGCAGGCGGGAGAAGTCGGGGTTCTTGGTCAACGGGAACAGGCACGAGGCCGAGGCGATGCGGTCCTTGCGAACGATGACCGCGCCGTCGTGCAGGGCCGAGCCGGGATGGAAGAGGCTCTCGATCCCCAGTCGCGTGACGACGCTGTCGATCGTCACGCCACCCTCGATGTAGACGCTGAGCGGGGTCTCTCGCTCGAACGCGATCAGGGCGCCGTGCTTCCGCGCGGCCATCGCCGAGACCGCCTTGGCGACTTCCTCGATGGCGTCCTCCTGCAGCCGGAGACGGAGGCGGCCGATGAGCTTGTGCTCGCCGAGCTGGGCGATCCCGCGCCGCAGCTCGGGCTGGAAGAGGATCGCGAGGATCACGACGACGTAGCCCGCGACGCTCTGGAAGATGTAGTTGAGCTCCTCGAGCTCGAGCCATTTCGCCAATCCCCACAAGCCGAGGACGCCGACGATGACGGCCACGACGAGACCGCGCACGAGGCGGCTCCCGCGCGTCGATCGAACGAACCGCAGGAACACGTAGATCCCGAGGGTCAGGATCAGGACCTGCAGCGCCCAGCCGAACAGCGCGTTCACGGAGCCCGATCTCGGTGGAAGACGGAGTTCTCGAGGAGGCCCGCGTGCGCGCAAGCGACTGCTGCGGCGCGCGCCGTCTCCGCCACGTCGTGGACGCGCAGGACCGCCGCTCCTCCGATCACGGCGAGCGCCACGGCCGCCGCGGTCTCGCTCCCGCGTTCCGAGGGAGTCTCCACGCCCGACAGACGTCCGAGGTACGACTTGCGCGAGACGCCCACGAGCAGGGGTCGACCCAATGAGCGCAGCTCGACCAGGCGGCGGATGAGGGCGACGTTGTCCTGCACGCGCTTTCCGAATCCGATCCCCGGATCCAGCGCGATGTTATGGATGCCGATTCCGGCCTGCAAACAGGCGAAGCCGCGCTCGCGCAGCCAAGCCGCGACCTCGCGCACGGGATCCTCGTAGCGCGGGTCGCGCTGCATGTCGGCGGAACGGCCGAGGCGATGCATGACCACGTAGGGGCACGCGCGCTCCGCGGCGAGGGGGAGCATCTCCGGGTCGTCGAGGCCGGCGCTCGTGTCGTTGATGGCGTTGGCTCCGGCGTCCAGGGCGCGGGCTGCGACGACTGCCCGGCGGGTGTCGATGCTGATCGGAACCGCGACGCCGCGGGCGCGCACGGCTTCGACCACGGGTAGGACGCGCGCGAGCTCGGTCTCCAACGCCACCGGCTGCGACCCGGGGCGCGTGGACTCGCCTCCGACGTCGAGCGCGTGCGCGCCCGCCGCGACCATGGCCTCCGCGGCCTGCGCGGCGCGCTCGGGATCGAGATGTCGACCGCCGTCGGAGAAGCTGTCGGGGGTCGCGTTGAGGATGCCGAGCAGGGTCGGCGCGACGGGAGGGAGCGTCGCGAGGACGTGCGCCCGGAGGAGGATCCGAGCGGGTTCGAAGGAAAGCGCGAGCTCCGCGAGGATCTCCGCCGGCGACTCGAGCAGCGTCTCGTGTTCGTCGAGCGCCGCGAGCCGCACACCACCGCTCGCGCGAAGACGCAGGTGTTGATCGCGGTCGAGCGCGGACGTCCTGAACGCGACGCGCGCCCGTCCGCCGTCCCACGGAGGAGCGCGTGGATCGCTCGAGACCAAGGTGACGGGGATCGCGCGCGGCTCCAGCCGCCGCGCCGCAGCGCCGAAGACGAGCTCGCGGTCCAGCTCCATCTCGGCGGTCCCGAAGGACTCAGGCAGGCGAGAAGCCCGGAGTTCCCGGGAGGTCTCCCTGGACGCCGCCCGCCTTGCGTTCGCCCTTGCTCTCCGGGGCGGGACGCGTGGCCTTCTCGGCCGGCTCGACTTGGGGAGCGGGGCGCAGGTCCTCGATCGCCGTGCCGGACAGGAGCTTCTCGACCTCCTCGCCCGTGATCGTCTCGTACGCGAGCAGCGCCCGCGAGAGGCGCTCCACGGCGGTGCGCTTCTCCCTGAGGATCAGGACCGCGCGGTCGTAGGCCTCGCCCAGGATCTTCTGGACCTCCTCGTCGATGCGCCGAGCCGTCTCCTCCGAGTGCAGCTTGCCGCGCATCAGCTCCGTTCCGAGGAAGTCCGATCCCTGGCGTTCGGCGTAGTTGATCGGGCCGATCCGGTCGCTCATCCCGAGCTCGGTGACCATCGCGCGCGCGAGGTCCGTGGCGCGCTTGATGTCGTCCGACGCCCCGGCCGAGATGTCGCCGCAGAACTCCGACTCGGCCACGCGGCCGCCGAAGAGCACGGCGAGCTGGCCGAACAGGCGTCGCCGCTGCATGTGATAGCTCTCCTTCTCGGGGAGCATCATGGTCGAGCCCAGCGAGCGTCCGCGCGGGATGATCGTGATCTTGTGCGGCGGGTCCACCTCGTCGATGGATGCCGCGACGATGGCGTGGCCCGCCTCGTGGACGGCGGTGATCTTGCGATCCTCCTCCTCGACCTTCTGCGACTTGCGCTGCCGTCCGTAGCGAACCTTGTCGCGCGCTTCCTCGAGGTGCTCCATGCGCACCTCGTCCTTCTTCTCGAGCACGGCCATGATGGCCGCCTCGTTGACGATCGCCGCCAGATCGGCGCCCGAGTAACCGGGCGTCGAGCGCGCCAGCACGGCTGCGTCGACTTCCTCGGCCGATTTGACGCGCTTGAGGTGCACCTCGATGATCGCCTTGCGGCCCTCGAGGTCGGGCATGTCGATCGTGACTTCGCGGTCGAACCGTCCGGGCCGCAGGAGCGCGGGATCGAGCACGTCGGGGCGATTCGTCGCAGCGACGACGATGATGCCCTTGTCGGTGCCGAAGCCGTCCATCTCGACCAGGATCGCGTTGAGCGTCTGCTCGCGCTCGTCGTGTCCCCCGCCCATGCCGCTGCCGCGGCGGCGACCGACGGCGTCGATCTCGTCGAGGAAGATGATGCAGGGGCTGTTCTCGCGCGCCTGCTTGAAGAGGTCTCGTACGCGGCTCGCTCCGACGCCCACGAACATCTCGACGAAGTCCGAGCCGGAGATCGAGAAGAAGGGCACCTCGGCCTCGCCGGCGATCGCCTTGGCGAGCAACGTCTTGCCGCAGCCCGGTGCGCCGACCAGCAGCACGCCGCGCGGGATGCGCCCGCCGATGCGCGTGAAGCGTCCCGGGTTCTTGAGGAACTCCACGAGCTCGCGCACCTCGGCCTTGGCCTCTTGCATCCCCGCCACGTCGTCGAAGGTGACGTTCGTGTGGTTGTCCTTGGAGTAGAGCTGCGCGCGCGAGCGCCCGAAGGACATGACGCCGCCGGCTCCGCCCTGGGCGCGCATCTGACGCATGAAGATGAAGAAGACGACCAGGATCAGGATCCAGGGTCCGATGTAGATCAGGAGGTTGGAGAGCACCGATGACGAGCTGCCCCAGTACGAACCCTGATTGGGAGTCAGGTCGAGGGTCAACCGTTCGGGGGTCACGCCGAAGGCTTCGACGCGACCCAGGAGCCCGTTCAGGTCCTCGACGCCGGAGAGCCTCACGTCGAGCCACTTCGCTCCGGATTGGTCGTCGAGCGGGAAGCCTGGGTCGGGGTCCTGGCCGTGTGCGCGGTCCCACGCCGAGCGGGACTTGGCCATCACCTGGACGATGAGCTTGTGCTCGCGCTCGGGTTTCGGGGCGCTGCGCGCTTCCTCGGGGCGCTCGGCGCCGGTCGTCGAGGGCGTCTTGCGGCGGAACGTCGTCAGGAGGCGAGCCTCGACCGGGACGTACCACGCGCCGTCGAGCGCCTGGAGGAAGGCACGCTCGTCGATGGTCTGGAACTCGCGAACCGCCTTGAGCTGCTGGAAAACCCGCTCGTAGCGCTCGACGTCGGCGAACTGAACCTTGAAGCCCTCGATGCCCGAACCGGGGTCGGAGCGCGTGCCCTGGATGACGTTGCTGCCCTTGTCGGTCCCCTTGATCGTCTGCGTCTCGATCCGACCCGTGTACAGGCTGTGCAGGTACTGGTCCTGGCTGAGCGGGGTCTCGCGGTGGATGCTCTGGTTGCCGTAGAACGCGAGGACGACGATCAGGACGAAGAGGAAGATCAGGATCGAGCTCGAGGAGCGGCTCTTCTGCCCTTTCTCGTCGCCGGATTCGGGGGATTCGGCCATGGTTGTCCTTATCGTCTCCGGCTTCGCGTGCCTACAGGGCGGAGCCGCGATCCAACGATATCACACGGCCCCCACCCTCCGTCCTCGGTTGCGCGCGTCGCGCGGCCGTTGGCGGACGCTTCGGTTCAGCGGGCCGACTCGTAGGACAGCGCGCTGAACAGGTCCAGCACCAGCCTGTCGGCGAGGTTCCCGATGGCGCGGCCGCGCGCTTGGATCTCCTCGGGGGTGTCGTCCGCGATCACGGCGTTCTCCACGACGAAGCCGCTCGGGATGCTGGCGACGGAGGAGCGGATCACCGTTCCGGAGCTGCGCCGCACGAGATCGGCCTGGATCGTGATCGAAACCGCGGTCTCGAGCGGTCGGTTGTCCCCGTCTCGGACCCCGCTCCGACGCCGGTAGTCGCCGATCACGCCGCGAATCACGACGT
The DNA here is from genome assembly GCA_964413535.1 of uncultured Planctomycetaceae bacterium. Classification (GTDB taxonomy): domain Bacteria; phylum Planctomycetota; class UBA1135; order UBA1135; genus CAYPTB01. The sequence goes on from CAYPTB010000007.1 coordinate 298,730, forward strand.
CGGCCTCGTCCGGGGGCACGAGCGCCAGCGGCACCAGATCGGTGAGCGAGCGCGCGACCTCGGCGGTGAGCTCCACCTCGAGGTTGCGAAGCGGCGACGCGTTGTCGAAGACCTCCAAGCCGACGGTCCGTGCGTGATCCGGGACCAGGAGGCCCGCGTGGTATCCGCACGCGGCGATCCACGCGAGGAGCGCCGCCAAGGGAAGCAGAGCGCGGGAGCTCAGGGGATCTCCTCCGCCGAAACGACCTGTCCGAGCAAGTCCGCCGACCTTGCCGCGAGCTCGTCGTCCGCGATCTCCTCGGCCAGGAGGAGCGCGCGCTCGGCGTGGAAGCGCACGCCGAAGTCCTTTTCGACCTGAGCGTAGAAACTCGCCAGGACGAGGTCGTTCTCGACGAGCAGGCGCTTGCACTCGACCAGCGACCGATCGACTTCCTCGCGCAGGTCGTCGTTCGGATGGCGCTCGAGCCACCTGTCGAACTCGTCCCGTGCCTTCTGGAGCTCGCTCCGGTCGTAGCGCGGGCCGCGTACGCGGCGCACGCGCAGCGCCGGGATGCGCGCCTCGCTGAACGGGGCGAAGGCGCTCTCCGGGTAGAAGAGCAAGAGCTCCTCGTAGCGATCTTGAGCGACGTCGAGCTGGTCTTGATCCTCGTAGAGCGCGGCGAGCTTCAGGTAGGCCTCTTCGCAGTTCTGGTTCGAGGGGTAGGTGAGGACGAGGTACTCGAGCGCTTCGGAGGCTCGTTCCTTGAGAGCGAAGAAGAAGAAGCGTCGTTGCGTGCTCCGCGCGAGTCCGAACCCCGCGTGCGCGACGACGTCACCCGCGGTGGCGCGCTCGTGGTGCGTCGGGAACTTCTGGTCGATGCGCCGGATCATGAGGAAGGCTTCCAGGGGCTTGCCGTCGGCGAGCATCCTCTGCGCGGCCGCCACGCCCGCGCTCACGCGCGCCCGCGCGGGCAGATCCGAATCGTAGAGCTCGCGGAGCTCGTCGGAGGACGCGCCTTCGGCCAGCAGATCCTCGAGCCACGTGAACGCGGCGCGTTCGAGCAAGAGCTCGACCTTGTGGCGCGTGACGGTGTCTAGGTCCTCCAGTTCCTGGACCTCGATCAGCCGTTTCGCAGCGCGCTCGGGAAAGCCGTCGGCCAGCTCGACTTCCGCCTGCGCGAGCTCCAGCGAGACCGAGGCGCCGTCGAGTGCTGCGCTCTTGCGCTTGGTGAACAGGGCGCAGCTCGAAGAGAGCAGCAGGACCAGGATGGCAAGGGTTCGCATCTACCTCTGCTTCGATCGCCGTTCGGTGCGGCGTGCTCCCGAGCCGCGGAGCGTGCGCCACGTCCGCGGGCGCGTCTCGAGATGGTACTCCAGGAAGCGGTCCACGAAATCGCGCACGCGCGCGAGCTTCGGCGGAGCCAACCGGTAGGCCCCGATCAGTTCGTCGTCCGCGTCGGCGAGGGCGGCGGCGATGCGCATCACCTCCTGCGGCAGGCTACCGACTCGGCGCCCGGAAGCCCGAGCATCGCCCGCACAGCGCCGGCACAGCCTCCCTCCGGCTCCGGCGGAGAACGTCGCTCGGCCATCCGACGTCGTCTCGGGGTCGGCCGAGCACGTCGCACAACGACGCAGCGCGGGAGCGAGGCCGAGCGCGGCGAGGAAGCGGAGCTCGAAGGCCAGGAAGGCGATCTCCGGCCGCGCCTTGCCCGCCATGCGGTCGAGCGCGGAGACCAAGGCGCGGAAGAGACCCTCTTCCGCGAGACCGGGCCGGGCGACGAGGTCGGCGAGCTCGAGGGCGGAGAGCGCCGCGCGGTAGCGATCGAGATCCCGCGAGAGGGCGCGCCGCAGCTCCAGGGGCCGGGCTTCGCGCAAACCGGCGAGCTCGCTGCGCGACCCCGGCGTCCAGCGGATCTCGAGCGTGTCGAAGAGGTCGAGCACTCCGGAGAAGGCGGACTTCGGACGAAAGGCGCCCTTCGCCAGCAGCGCGACGCGTCCGTGACGCTCCGTGAGCACGTGTGCGACGAGCGAGGATTCGCCAAAGCGGTGACGCCGCAGCAAGAGGGCCCGATCGGCGAGGGAGACCATGCCGAGGGTTACTCCGAGATCTCGCGCACCAGGGAGCGAACGCGCAGAGTCAGGACGCGACGATCGTTGGCATCGACGATGGCGAACTCGGAGTCCCCCCAGGTGAAGGACTCGCCCTTCTTCGGGAAGCGTCCGAGTTCGGCGAGGACGAAGCCGCCGAGCGTCTCGAAGTCCTCTTCTTCGGGGATTCCGAGGTGCAGCTCCTCGTTGACCTCCGAGACGCGCAGCGAGGCGTCGATCTCGAAGACTCCCGGCTCGATCGTCCGCACGGGTTCCGGCTCGTGGTCGTCGTATTCGTCGGGTATGTCGCCGACGAGTTCCTCGAGGATGTCGCCCATCGTGACGATGCCCGCCGTTCCCCCGTACTCGTCCAGGACGACGGCCATCTTCGAGTGCTCACGGCGGAACTCGCTCAAGAGCTCCGAGACGCGCTTCGTCTCGGGGACGAAGTAGGCGGGGCGGAGCACGGCCTCCAGGTGCGCTGAATCGAGCTCGCCCCGCGAGCGCAACTGGAGCAAGTCGCGAGCAGTGATGAAACCGACGATTCGATCCAGACTGTCGCGGTACACGGGAACGCGGCTGTGTCCGCACTCGGCGACGATGCGCGCGGCGTCCTCGACGCTCACGCTCGCTTCGACGGCGGAGATCTCGGTCCGCGGCGTCATGATCTCCGCGGCGTCGACGTCGCGGAACTCCATGACGTTCTCGATGATCTCACGCTCCGTCGCGTCGAGGTCGCCGACCATGGGGGAATCCTCCACGACCTTGCGCAGGTCGGCGAGGATGCGGCGCTCGGTCTCGGAGCCCTCCCGCAACCCGAAGGCCCGCCCGAGCCCGCGCTTGATCCCATCCATGAAGAAGACGAGCAGCCCCGCCGGGAGCTGGAGGAGCGCGAACGTCGGCAGCACGTTCGCGAGCAAGCGCTCGCCGAACGCCCGCGCGACGAGCCCCGGCAGCGCCTCACCCGCGACGAGTATCAGCGGCACCGCGATCGCGAGGGCGACGCCCATCGTGGTCCAACCCACGGTAGGGGGATCAGGGTCGTCCCCCGCAGTGCCGGTCACGAGAGCGAGGACGAGCAAGAGGAAGACGAGGTCGCTCGCGATCTTGAGGACGCTCGCACTCGTGGCGAGGGAATGGGCCCGCTCGAGGAGCCCCTGCATCCGGGCGCGGCGTGCGGGCGTTCCCAGTCGATCGAGAACACTCCCCGGCACCGCCCGGAGCAGGGCTTGCCGCAGCGTTGCGAAGAAGGACGAGCAGCCAAGGAGCAGCGCGGCCGCGAGCCAAAGACCTGGCCGTCCCTCGAAGCCCGTCTCGATGCGCAGGACAACGGCGGCGGCGGCCGCAACTGGAGTTGGATTCAAGAGTGGTGGCCTGGGGAGCTCCGGCGCTCCCGCGCACGCATGCTACCGAGGCCGGGGCCCGGGTCCCCACGGGTTGTGCAGGAGGCGCATGGCCCCGATGCGCGAAAGCGCTCATCAGCGTCGCCCGGCAGGGCTCGAGGCCGGTCCCGATGGGCGGAGAACCCGCTCCTCTCGACGAGCTTCGTTGCTCCGTGGGCCGAGAAGCAAGGCGTTCCAGCACAGCGAGTTCCGAGGTCGGTTTTGCTACGGATGGCTATCGTGGCACGTGCTGTGATAGCTGGCGGGCCCATGGCCCTCACCCTGCTGCCTGCTCCCCGAGTTTCCGATTCGCGCTCGCTCTCCCTGCTGGAGCGCTTCCCCGGTGTGAAGCGACAGTTGCGGCGCAGGGGCGTGGCGCTGCACCGCAACGACGGCGAGAGCGACGAGTCGATCGACAACCGGGTCGGAACGGCGCTCATGGCGCTCTACCGCGACACCGGCTCGGAAGCCGTCTTCGAAGCGCTCCACTCCACGACCGAGTCTGCGGTCCTGCAGTGGATCCGCGGCCTCCTCGGGCGAGGCGTGCGTCAGTTGGATCCCGTCGAACTCGTCCAGGACACCTTCGTGAACGTCTTCCGCTATCCGAAGGGCTTCCGTGACACGCACGCCGGCAGCTACCGGGTGTGGGTCAGGACGATCGCCGGCAACATCGTCCGCCGCGCACGGACCCGCCAGCAGCGCCCCTTCGTCCAGTCCCTTCCCGATGGGTTCCACGAGCCCGTCGACCCGAAGGCGACGCCCGAGTCGAGCGCCCAGCACGGCGAGCAGGAGCGGGGATTGCGCACGGCGTGGATGATCTTCCTGATGCACTACGGCGAGGCCTGGAAGGACCTGCGTCCCCGCGACAAGCTCGCGCTGCACCTGGTCGAGGTGGAAGGGCGCTCCTACGTCGACGCCGGCGCCATGCTCGACGTCGGCCGCTCCAACATGAAGATGATCATCTTCCGCTCGAGGAAGCGTATCGCCCGCAGGATGGCCGAGTCCCTGCGCGGTGCGGCGACGGAGACCCGGCGAGCGGGCTGAGCGCGCCAACCGCGCCGGTCGGGGGCTCGAGACGAGTACACTCCGCGCGTGGTGGCGGAACGTCGGCGCATCGACTTGATGCTGAGCGGGGCCGCGGAGGTCGCCACGCCGATCGGTCGCGCCGCGCGAGGGGGGGCTGACCTCGCTTCGATCCAGGTCCGAGAGGGCGCCGCCGTGGCCGTGGACGGTGGACGCATCGTCGCCCTGGGTCCCGAGGGGGATCTCGTGCGGACCTTCCTCCCCGACCACGTGCTCGACTGCGGCGGAGGCACGATCGTTCCCGGGTTCGTCGACGCGCACACGCATCCGGTCTTCGCCACCACCCGCGAAGACGAGTTCGAGCTGCGAACACGCGGGGCGAGCTACGTCGAGATCGCGGCGTCCGGGGGTGGGATCCTCTCCACCGTGCGCGGAGTGCGGGCGGCTTCGCGCGCGGAACTCACGGAGCGATTGCTCGGACACCTCGACCGCTTCCTCGACGCGGGGACCACGACCATCGAAGCGAAGAGCGGTTACGGGTTGCGGCTGGAAGACGAGTTGAAGTCCCTGGAGGCGATCGCCGAGGCCTCGCGCGTCCATCCGATGGACGTGGTCCCTACGTTCCTCGGCGCGCACGAGTTCCCCCCCGAGTACCGCGATCGGCGCTCCTCCTACGTCGACGTGCTGATCGAGGAGATGCTCCCCGCCGTGGCGGAGCGCGAGCTCGCGCAGTACTGCGACATCTTCACGGAAGAGCACGTCTTCGGTCTCGCCGACTCGCGCCGAATCCTCACGCGGGCCAAGGAGCTCGGCTTCGGTCTGCGCATGCACGTCGACCAGCTCACGCCGCTCGGGGGTGCAGAGCTCGCCGCCGAGCTCGGTGCGCACAGCGCGGACCATCTCGAGTTCGTCAGCGACGTCGGAATTCGCGCGCTCGCGCGCGCGGGCGTCGTCCCGATCCTCTGTCCGCTCGTGCCGCTCTACTTGCGCATGGAGCGCGAGGTGCCCGCGCGCCGGCTCATCGATGCCGGACTGGCGCCGGCCATCTCGACGGACTTCAATCCAGGGAGCTGCCCCCTGCAGAGCATGCCCGAGGTCTGCACCTGGGCGGCCCTGAGGTTGCGCATGAGCGCGGCAGAATGCCTCACCGCGGCGACGTTGAACGCCGCGGCGTCGCTCGGTCGCTCGCACGAGATCGGTTCGATCGAGGTCGGGAAGAAGGCGGACCTGGTCGTGCTGGACCACGCGAACCATCGGCAGCTCTGCTACGAGTTCGGACGCAACCCCGTGCGCGCCGTGGTGAAGGACGGCGTCGTCGTTCGGAGGTTCGAACCCGCTCCACGCGATGCTCAGGCTGGAACGAGATCCGCGTGATCCGGGTCGTGCCGTTCGCGCTCGTCCTGATCTGCGTGCTCGCCTTCGCTCTGCGTGCGGCCCCGACCCCGGGTCACGCGATCGAGCGCGAGCCCGGCGACCTCGCTCCCGAATGGTGTGTGGTCGATCCCGATGCCGCCTACCACCTGCGACGCGTGGAACTCACGCTCGCCGCGGGGAGCGTTCCTGGCTTCGACCGCTTCTTGAACCACCCGCGCGGGAGCCCGATTCCCTGGCCGCCGTTCGCGGACGGGATGTTCGCGCTCCTCGGGAGGATCTTCGCTTCGGGGCATCCCGACGACCCGGCGGACCGGGCGATCGGCGGACACGACGAGGGTGACCTCGAAGCCGCGCTCGTCCACGTCCCTCCGGTGCTGGGGGTCCTCACCGTGCTCGCGGTGTTCGCCGCGACGCTCGGTCTCGGGGATCCTGGCCCGCGGCGCGCGGTCGGCGCGTCGCTCGCCGCGCTCGTCTACGCGACTTCGCCGGTCGCCGTGCAGTACGGGGAGGTGGCGCGCATCGATCACCACGTGTTGGTTGCGCTGTTGCTCGCGCTCGAGCTCTTGCTCCTATCGTGGACCCTGCGTTCTCGCGAGCCCGTCGATGCGATCTCCGGAGCCCTGCTCGGGGGCGTGATCTGCGGGATCGGCCTACTCACCTGGCTCGCGTTCGGCATCTTCGCCGGCCTGGGAGGAATCGCGTTGTTCCTCTCCGCATCGAACGGCGATACGGAGCGTGCGCGTCACGCGGCCCGGTCGGGAGTGCTGTTCTTCGCAGCGGCGGCCGTGACGACCATGATTCCGGCTTCGGCCAGCGTGTGGAACGACGTCCAGCCGGGTTCCCTGGTCAACTTGACGGAAGCGGTCCCGCGCGCGCTACTGTGCGCAGCCTTCCCCTTCGTCGTGCTCGTGCTCCTCACGCGAGCGGGGCGGTCGCGCGTGCTCGTCCTCGTCCCGGCGGTCGCCTCGCTCTTCCTCGCGGTCGTTCTCCTGCCCGATCTCCGAGCGAGTCTCTACGAGGGATTCGCATGGGCGACGCGCGACAACCTCTTCATGGACGTGGTGGAGGAGAGCCGCCCGTTGCAGGACGCCACCGCGGTTCGAGATCGATTGGGTTGGCCCGCCTTCCTCTTCCCTCCGGCGTGGCTGTTCCTCGCGGTGACCTCGTTCCGGCGGCCCGAGCGACTCCTGCTCGTCCTGATCGGCGCCGTGACGTGCGTCATGGCCCTCGCGCAACAGCGCTTCGGCAGCGACTTCGCGGTTCCCCAGGCTTGCACGCTCGGCGTCGCGATCGCGGACGGACTCTCGCGCTCACGCACTTCCAGGGCTGCGTCGTGGTCGTTCGCCGCCCTGTCCGCAGCCGGCTCGCTCGCGTGCGCGTACGGGGTCGCGAGCGTGCCGCAGGCCGAATATCGCGCACTCGCCGATTGGCGCGCGGAGGTCGTGAGGGGGTTGCGCTGGATGCGCAGCGCGACGCCCACGCCCGGTCCGTGGAACGCGCCGGAGCGCCCGCAGGAATACGGCGTGCTCGCCCACTGGGGCATGGGGCACCTGATCGAGTACCACGCGCGTCGACCCTCCATTGCGACGAACTTCGGCAGCTTCGTCGGCGAAGCGAACTTCGAGGCTGCCGCGACCGTGCTCCTGGAGACCGATCCGGAGCGCTTCGTGGCCGGCATGCACGCGCTCGGAGCGAGGTACGTCGTCGTCACCCCGCGCAACGCATCCGACCTGGTCTCGCTCATGCGAATCGCAGGAGGGGACACGCGGGAGCTCTTCGTCCGCACCGCCGACGGGAGGAAGGTGTTCGGTCCGCGAGCCACGGAATCAGCGCTTGCGCGGCTCGCCTTTCACGGTGAACCCGTCGGTTCCCGACACTACCCCGGACTCGAGCTCATTCACGCAGCGGAGGCCAAGGAGACCGGGAGCAGAGCGCCGCCGAAGCCGAACGATGCCCGCGGGCCCGTGCTCTCGATCTACGGGTTGCTCGAGCGATCACAGGAAGCCCCTTCGCCCGTCATCGAGTCACCCCGCTGAGCCGAGGAATGCGACGAGGCCCCGCGGTCGTCGGACCGCGGGGCCTCGTCGAAGAGGACTCCTCTCTCGTCTCGGGTCAGTCGTAGCACCCCGCAACCCAGCGGTTCACCGGGCGCGATTCGTAATGGCCGGGCGTCTCGACCCACCTCCAGCAACCCGACTCGACGATCACTCGGTAGCTCCTGCCGCACGAGTCGTAGCGTGTCGCATACACGGGCTCGATCCAGATGCGCTGCTTGGAGGCCGGGATCCACGCGCGCTCGTACACCGTCTCGTAGTGGCCCGGGGTCCAGATGCTCGGGCGGGGACGACGGCTCGAGACGTAGCCGTGGCGGTGCGAGTTGCGGAAGTCCACGTGCACGCTCGAGAGTCCGAACCGTGCGCCGACCGACACCCCCGTGCCGATCGAGATCCCGACGCGCTTCTGCGCGAAGGCGGGAGAAGAAGCAAGGCCTAGTGCAACGATGGAGAGGAGGATGAGCTTCCTGGATCGCATGATCGGCTCCTTCGGGTTTCGCCCGACCTCGGTGAGGTCCTGTCGCGGCGGACTGCCGCAGGGTCGGAGCCTCACGATGGCGAAGACCGGCGAAGACCGTGCCGGGCAAGTGGACCACCCTGGTGCGATTCGCGCCGTACCGGCGCGGCGCTCCGCGGGGACGACTGTCCCCGGGCGAGGTCCGGCGGCACGGTCAAGCCTTCCAGGGGGCCGCGCCGAAGAAGGCCCTCATGAGCGAGGACTCGACGCTTCCTTCGCAGGCTCTCGATCAGCGGCGATCCGATCGGGCCGAGATCGCGATCCCGCTGCGCCTCCTGTTCGCGGAGCAGACGCTCGTGGGCACCACGCGTGACTCGTCCACGAACGGGGTGATGTTCACCACCGACGCGGTTCTGCGCGTCGAGGTCGAGGTCGAGGAGGGCGGCCGCATCGTCCGCCGTTCGGGACGGTTGGCGCGGGTGCAGCGCCTGAATGCCTCGGAGATCGCGGTCGCCGTGGAGTTCGACAGGGCCCCGTAGGCCCGAGCTCGAGAGCCCGCCGCCGGCCCCACAGGGCACGACCGCGGGGCGTCGGCGCGCGAGGGATTGCTATCCTGCGACCGCATGCCCGAGAGAACGGGATCCCTGGTGGAGAAGCGCCAGCGCTACATCGAGCGCATGATCGCGCTCGCGCGCGGCGTCGACGTCCGGGTCGACGGGATGGCGCCGCAGGGAACGGGTCCCAACAACGCGCACGGGAAGCCCCGGCTCCCCGTCGGCCAACGCCAAGTCGAGAACTGGCCCGTGCTCGACCTGGGAGTGCTCCCGGAGCTCTCGCACGCCGCGTGGGGCCTCGAGGTGACGGGGCTCGTCGAGAATCCCGTGCGTCTCGACTGGGAGGCCCTGCTCGAACTGCCCCAGGCGGAGGACGTGTCGGACTTCCATTGCGTCACCACTTGGAGCCGCATGGACAACCATTGGAGGGGCGTGCGCTTCCGAGACCTGGCGGAGCACGTCGTTCCCAAGGAGAACGCGCGGTTCGTGCTCGCCACCGGGGCCGACCGCGATCCCGCGAGCGGCGAGTACTACACGACCAACCTGCCGCTCGAGCGCGCGCTCGAACCGGACGTCCTGCTCGTGCACACCTGGGAAGGGCATCCACTGCCGCAGGAACACGGTGGACCCGTGCGCATGATCACGCCGCGGCTGTATGCCTGGAAGGGCGCCAAGTGGATCTCGAAGCTCGAGTTCCTCGCCGAGGATCGGCTGGGGTTCTGGGAGCGGCGCGGCTACTCGAACACGGCGGAGCCCTGGTTCGACGACCGCTACAGCTCCGGGCGCGCGTCGCCGTGAGTGGTGGGCGCGACGGGATCGGGGAAGGTCGCGTCGAAGCGCCCGCCGCCGGCACGGCACGCGTCGGCCTGCACCCGGAGCTCTCCGCGTCCCTGCGCCGTTTGCGCGACCTGCTCGAAGAGGATGCGCGCCGGCGGTCCCCGGAGGCCGATTCAGAGGTCGTCGCTCGAGCCCGCGCCCGACTCGTGCGCGACCTACTCCCGCGCACGGTCGGAGGTGCGCCGTACCTGGTCGCTGGGATCGTGGGCCCCAACAACTCTGGGAAATCGGCGCTCTTCAACTCGATCGTGGGGCGTGAGCTCTCCCCATCCCTCCCGACGGGAGGTGCGACCCGCCGGCTGTACGGAGCCGCCCATCCCGAGCTCGCAGAGCGCCTGTTCCGGGACCCGACGCTCGAGCGCTTCGCGATCGTCGCGGCGGGAACGCTCTCCGCCGAGGAGCGCACCGCGGCCGCCGCGCCCGCTCCCGATCCGGCCGAGCTGCTCCTGTTTCCCGCCGAGCTCCCCGACGCCCTGCTGTTGATCGACACGCCGGACTTCGACAGCGTGCTCGAGGAGAATCGCCTCGCGAGCGAGTCGCTGCTCGCTGTCGCGGACCTCGCGATCGCGGTCGTCACGCGCCACACCTATCAGAACCGCGAGGTCGTCCACTTCCTCCTGCGATGGCTCTCGCACGGGCGACCGTGGCTGCTCGTCTACAACGAAGCACCGAGCCCGGAGATCGCGCGCGAACACGCGCACAAGCTCGCGTCCGACCTCGGCCACGAGCCGCTGGCGATCTTCGCAGCGCCCCACAGCCTCGCGGTCCAGGAAGGGAGCGCGCGCCTCACGCCGACCCGCATCGACCGCACGACGAACGGCGCACCCGAGGATCTCTCCGGCTTCCTCTTCGACGTCGAGCGCGTGGGCGAGGTGAAAGCGCGCGCCCTCTCCGCTTCGCTGGCGCAGCTCGCCGACGATCTCGCGGAGTGGCGCGGGCTGCTCGAGGCCGAGGCGCAGAACGCGCAGACGTTGCTCGAGGCGGCCGAGGGACACGCGCGCGGCGCCGCCCTGCGGATCGGCTCGTGCGCCATGCCCGGCGGGCCCTTCATCGAGGCCTTCCGCGCCGTCCTCGACCGCCGCTCCAACCCGCTCACGCGCAGTTGGCGCATGGGCCTGCGCAAGGTGCGCCTGAAGCTGGAGGCGCTGCCGTCGCTCTTCGCCGCGCGCCGCGTCCCCGCACCCGATGCCGTGCGCCAGAGTCTTGCAGACGTCGAGGGGGCGGAGCTCGAGCGCGCCTGGCCCGCGTTCTGGGAGGAGCTCGTGCGCGACCTCGGGCCGGAGGGTCGCGCGGGAGCGCGCGGCGCGATCGCGGGTGTGATCCGCGACGCCCTCGATCGCGACCTCGCCGAGGCGCGAGGTCGTTCGGCTCGGTCGACGGCGAGCGCGTCGCTCGCTTCGAGCTCCATGGACCTCGAAGCGTTCCAGCTTTTCTGTGAAGTGCTCGTCGAGGATGCGATCCGCGAACGCGGCCGCGATTGGGACATCCAGGCCGCCGTCGACGTCGCCATGATCGCCCCGATCGCGATCGCTGCGGCCGTGATCATCAAGACCGGCGGGCTCGGCAGCGACGTGGGCGTCGCGGGAGGCGCCGCGCTCTCGAGCTACCTGTTCGAGAAGTACTCGCACTTGCTGGGGACGCGCATCACCAACGAAGCCGCACGGCGCTGGGCCGCGCAGCGCTCGGCCGAGGTCCTGCCGGTGCTCGTCTCCTCCGTGCTGGCCGAAAGCGCTGCGCTCCTGCGGGACACGATCCAGCGCAGTCGTACTCTCTCCGCGGAGGTCGCCGTGCTCGCTCGACAGGTAGTGCCATGAACCACTCGATCCAAGCCGAACTGCGCGGCAAGCTCGCCGCTCTGTCGGCCGAGCTCGACCGCGACCTCGCCGCCGTCTCCGAGCTCGTCCCGGTCCGAGCGCGGGGCGAGGAGATCGAGCGACTTCGCCGCGATCTGGAACGTCAGCTCGAGCGCGTTCACCAGGCCGCGATCATCACCCTCGTCGGCTCGACCGGCGCCGGGAAGTCAGCGCTGCTCAACGCCCTCGTTGGCAAGCCCGTGGCCCTCGAGGGGACCGACCGGCCGACCACGCGCCGACCCGTCGTCTACGCCCCGCGCGACGCGGACCTGACGCAGCTCTTGGAGGGTCTGCCCGGCGAAGAGCCCGACGTCGTTCGCTACGACCTGGACGGCTCGGGACCCTGGACCGAGCAGGTCTTCGTCGACGCTCCAGACACGAACAGCATCGCGCTCGAGCATCGCGACGTCGTGCGCGCGTTGGCGGACAAGAGCGACGTCCTGCTCGTCGTCCTGCACCGCCAGTCGATCGTCGAGGAGGCGTCGGTTTCCTTCCTCGACGCGTTCGCCGGCCGGCGCGAGCTCGTCTTCGTGCTCGGTCGCGCCGACGAGCTCACGCCCGCTGCGCGCGAGAGCCTGCTCGACGACCTGCGCCGGCTCGCCGCGGAGCGCTTCGGCGCTCCCGACGCTCCGGTCGTCGCGACGAGCGCGCGGGCGGCGCAGAAGGACCCCGGCGTCCCGGGCTGGAGCGAGCTCACGGAGGCGCTGCGCGGGCTCGTGCGCCACGGCGTGCTGGGCGGCGTGCGCCGCCACAACGCGCTCGGCACGGCCGCGGCGTTGCAGGAGCTCTTCGCGCAGATCTCGGTGGCGATCGCGGACGATCTGCGGGAGCTCCCCGGCGACGTCGAGCGCGGCTTCGCGACGCTCGTGGAGCGCACGGCGGACGAGGTCGCGTTGCGTCTCTCGCTGCGGCGCGCGGACCTCGCCTCGCTCCTGTGGGGCGAAGCGGCCAAGCGCTGGGACGGTCCGGGCGGCTGGGCGCTCCGCGCCGGAGGTCTGTCCGGCCTCGGCCTGGGCGCCGGTCTGGTGCTCGCACGCCGCAATCCGCTGCTGGCCGCGGGCGCCGCAGTCGGCTCGCACGCGGTCGGTAAGCTGCGCGAGTCGCTCGAGCGCCGGCGCGTTTCCGACGCAGGCGAGCTCTTCCCGGCGATGTCCGAGTTCGAAGCGTGGTACGTCGACGCGCTCGGTCCCGCGCGCCGACGCGCTGCCCGACTCACGGGCAACACGACGGCCTTCGGTCTGCCGGACGTCGCGGCCTCGGCGGAGCGCCTGTGGCCGAAGGTGGCGGATTGCTGGAACGATCTCGTCGAGCGCGATCTCCCGCGCGCGGCCGAGACGAGCGCCGTCGGCCGCGTGCGCATCGCGCTCGACCTTCCGGTCTACGCCCTGGGCGCGTTCGTCGTCGCGCGCGCGGTGGAGGGCTATTGGACCGGAGCCTTCCTCGGCATCGACTTCCTGGTCAACACGCTGCTCCTGCTCCTGGCCTACCTGTTCGCCGTGCGCTTCGTGTGTCGGCGCGTCCTGTCGTTGCGCGCACGAGCGCTCCTCGAGCGCGTGATCGAGCGCTCGCGCGGCGTGTTGGTCGCCGCCGGCAGCACGGCCGAGGCCGTCTCGACGGAGACGCGCGCCGTCCTGGAGGGGCTCGAGCGCATCGCGTTCCTCGAGACGCGTTGGCGGCTCGAGCTCGCCGGAAACGGCGCGCCGCGTGCGCGTCGGCCGGCCGGACGGGCGGCGATCCCGCCCCGCGCTGCACCGCCTCGACCCGTGTAGCGTTCGTCTTCCCGAGCTCACCGGCGCTCGAAGCGCGCGAGCACGTAACCGAGGCCTTTCAAGTACGAGCGCTCGCGCGAGTCGAGCTCGCGGGACTCGACCGCTCGCACGGGAATCCGCTCGAAGGCCGCGAGGCGCGCCGTAAGTTCGTCGTCGGGGCCGGGGCCGGCCCCGTGTTCCTCGCCCGGATCCTGCACGAGGTCGAAGGTGACGAGCCCGGCGTCCGAACGCACGAGCTTGTGCGCGCCGGAAGTCGCCGCGACCGCCACCTCCGGGCCGAGGGGCGGGTAGAGCTCCGACCACGCCACGCCGCTCCCGCCCTCGAACAGATCGCGGCCGCTCGTCGCGGGCGCCGGAACGCCGAGCGCAGCGAGCAGGGTGGGGAAGAGGTCGACGTGCGAGACCGTCTCCGCCACGACCGCCGTCGGACGTCGAGGAAGGGCGACGAACAGGGGGACCTCCAGCGTCTCGCGGAACAGGTCCTCGCCGTGGTCGAACTCGACTCCGTGCTCGCCGAGCGCCTCGCCGTGCGTTCCGCACACGACGATCACCGTCTCGGCGTACTGATCGGTGATCTTCAGCACGTGGCGCAGCTCGTTCGCGAACCAGTCGCCCACGCGCACGCGCGTGTCGTAGTGGGCGACGTAGGCGGCGAAGGTCCCGGGCTCACTCGTTCGCTGGTACGCGGGGATGCCGCCCGTACCCGAGTTGCCCTTCGCGAAGGGGATCTCGCGCTCATGCTCGCGTCCGGGGGGCACGTGGGAGCGGTAGAAGAAGTTGAGCGGGTTGAACGCGGTGTCCAGGGCTCGATAGGGACCGTGCCCCGCGTTCAGGTGCACCCACAGGAACCAGGGGCGCTCGCGGCGCGCTCCGTCGCGCAACCAGTCGCGTGCGCGATCCGTGACCTCGTAGTCCTCGTCGCGCATGCTCGACGGCGCGTCGAAGCGCGCGAAGCCGCGCGCGATCCCCGTCTCCGGCTGCAGGCTCGCGGGCGCGACGAAGGCGGCCGTGTCGAAGCCAGCCTGCGAAAGGAGCTCCGCGAGCGTGGGGACGTCCGGGGGCAACACACGGTCGGGCGCGGGATGACCGAGCTCGCGCGGGTGCCGACCCGTGAGGATCGAGGCGGCGGCCGGCAGAGTGCCGGGCGCGCTCGCGATGCAGTGCGTGAAGCGGACGGCCTCTTCTCGGAAGGCGTCGAGCGCGAGGGAGAGCTTCGAGAAACGCTCGGGCTCCGCGAAGCGCTCCGCGCGCACGGAGTCGAGCGTCACGAGCAGCAGGTTCGCGGCTCGCAGCTCCGTGCGCGCGCAACCCGCGCTGCACAGGAGCAGCACGACGACGCTCCTCATCGCCGGCCTCCCACCCTCGCCCCGGCCGGATCCGGGAGAGGGACGTCCGCGCGCTTGTAGAGCAAGACCGGCGGATAGACGCCGTCCTCGACCTGCGCGACGCTTCCGACGGGAGGCGTGCGGTAGAAGTGGGCGAACGGATCCTCGCGGTTCTCCCAACGCGTGTCGGGATGGAGCGGCAACACGATCGGCACGTAGCCCTCGGCGGCCGCGAACTCGCGCAGCTCGTTGACCGCGACGCCGACGCGGTTCGAGCGCGAGACGATCCACTCCGGCCGCCCGTGGTAGGGGATGCCCTGCAAACCGCCGCGCACCTTCAGGTCGGTGTAGAAGGAGAGCGGCAGATCGCCGTAGTCGATGAAGACCGTGTGCTCGCTCCGAGCGTTGCGCCGGAGGAAGTCCGAGACTCCCTCGAGCGGACCGTCGTAGTCGTGCGTGAGCTCGTGGAAGAGATCGAAGATCTCGTGCCCCGCTCCCGTGAAGTGCGCGAGCGGACGTCGCACCCCCTCGTTGTCCATGTAGACCTTGTGGGGCGCCGACGATGCCAGCCCGGCGAGCAGCGAAGCCGCCGGCCAAGCGAGCACGGTGGTGAACATCGAGAGCGGCACCAGCGCTAGCGCGAGCGCCCCGGCGCGCGCTCCCATCCGCTCGCGCAGACAGTCCGCGAGCCACACGATCAGCAGGGCGCACAGGAAGACGAAGAGCGGGATCACGTTGACCACGTAGCGCGTGAAGAGTCCCACGTTCGTCGACACGAAGACGACGCCCACGACTCCCGCCAGCGCCGACGCCCCGACGCCCGGCCGCGCGAGCGAGATCCGCTTGCTCCTCCAACCGAGCGCGAGCAGCACGAGCACCACGAGCACGAGCGGGAGCGGCAGCGCCCAGCGATTCACCGCGAAGAGATAGTTGTAGAGGTGATGGAAGTATTCCGACAGGTCGAAGCGCGACGCCGTGCGGTGGATCTTCGCGTAGATCGCCCAGGGCAGCGTGAGCGCCCCGATCGCGAGGGGAACGACGCCGACTTGCCAGAGCCGCACGCGCCCGAAGGCGTAGAACGGAGCGTGCAGGCACAGCGCGCCCACGAGCGGCACGCACAGCCCGTAGTTGCTGTGGAACAGCACCGCGACGGCCGCGACGAGCTGCGGCGTCGAGAAGCGCCGTCGTTCGAGCACGCCGACGTAGGCGTGGACGGCCCACAGCGTCGCGAACATCGCCACGGGGTAGTAGCGCGCCTGGCGCGAGTGCAAGAGGAACGGGATGCAGGTGAGCAAGAGCAGCGCCGCGGCTCGGGCCACGCGCCGATCCCCCGTGACCCGCCGCGCGAGCGCATAGATCATCGGAAGGCAGGCCAGACCGGCCAGCGCGAAGGGCAGCCGCGCGGCGAACGTACTCACGCCGAAGAGCGCGAAGGAGCCCGCGCAGACGTACAACTGCAGCCACGGCGAGAGCACCCACACCAGGTCGTCGTTGAAGTCCTCGCGCTTCGCCACCACCCACTGGGTCGTGTAGTTGCGCCCGTCGAAGGCGAGCGGCAGCCCGTGCTCGAGGATGCTCTCCGCGAGGCAGGCCGCCTCGCACTCGTCCGTCCACAGGTAGGTCTCCCCCAGATTGGCGAGGAGCAGCCACGCGCCCGCGACGAGGACGAAGAGGAGCACCCAGTCGGGGCGCTGTCGCGCAGGCGCGCGCGGTGCTTCGTCGAGAGCGTCGGCCACGGCTTCGAGAGCGACGGCGGATGATAGCAGCCTCCGCGCCGCTATCATCCAGCGCGAGCGCTTCGCTTGGCACGATGGGACATCGCACGTCCACACTCCTTCCGTCGGGACACGGCTCGTCCGCACGCGCCGTGTCGAGACTTCGCTCGCTCGCCGCCGCCCTCCTCGCGTGCGCGTCTCTCGCTTGCTCGGGCGGATCCGGCGCGCCGCGCGCGACCCGCGAGGTCGTCGACCTCTTCCCGACGGCCTCGATCCGCACGCACGAGGGACAGAAGAACCGCCTCAAGCTCATGGCGCAGGCGAAGACGGATCGCCTGAGCCTCCTGCGCCCCGGCGAAGTGCTGCGCTTCGAGCCGCTCGAGCTCCCCGCGCGCGCGACCCTCGAGGCGTCCGTCCAGCTCCAGGACGCTCCGCGCGCCGCGAGCGAGCCGCTCGTGGCCCACGTCGGCGCCCTGGACGTCGACGGGACCGCGCACGAGCCGAGCGCGATACGCCTTTCCCCCGCGGCCGATGGCGACCCGTGGACCGCGCTCTCGATCGAGATCGAGATGGAGCGCCCGATCCGCGCTCTCACGCTCGCCTTCACGCGCGGCGACCTCGCCGGCGCGCCGGCCGCGGTGATCGCGGTGCTGCGCCCCGTGGCGCGCTTCGAACTCGAGCGCGCCCCGCGCAAGGGCAAGCCGCCGCGCCAGGTGCTCCTCGTGACGACCGATACCCTGCGCGCGGACGCGCTCGGGGTCTACGGCAACCCCGTCGTGCAGACGCCGCACCTCGACGCGCTCGCGGCCGACGGCTTCGTCTTCGAACAGTGCTACTCGGTCGCGAACGTCACCAACCCCTCGCACACCTCGATCCTCGCGTCGCTCTACCCGAAGGACCACAAGGTCCTCGACAACTTCACGAAGCTCTCGCCCGACGTGCCGACGATGCTCGAGCCGCTGCGCGCCGCGGGCTTCCGCACCGCAGCCTTCGTGAGCTCGTTCAACTTCCGGCCCGAGACAACGGACTTCGCCGAGCGCTTCGACGAGTTCCACGGCTGCGACACCTTCTTCGAGCGCCGCGCCGAGGACGTGAACGCCGAGCTCCTGCCCTGGCTCGGCGCGCACGCGGGCGACGACTTCTTCGTCTGGGCGCACTACTTCGACGCGCACATGCCCTACGCGCCGCCGCACCCCTTCGACCGCATGTACCCGCGCGCGGGGAGCGAGCCGATCGAGCGCCCGCTCGAGTACAAGGGCAACCTCGGGTGGTACGCGTCGGACGAGCTCGGTCCCTACCGCGCGCTCTACCAGGGCGAGGTCTCCTACCTCGACCACGAGCTCGGCGCGCTCTTCGACCGCCTGCGCGAGCTCGACCTGTACGACGACGCGCTCGTGATCGTCGTCTCCGACCACGGCGAGTCCCTCGGCGAGCACGGCGTCTACTGCGACCACTCGACGCTCTTCGACGAGGTCACGCGCGTGCCCCTGATCGTGAAGCCGCCCGGCTGGCCGCGCCGCGACGCGGGCCCGGTGCGCGTTCCCGGTCTCGTCTCCACCGTCGACCTCTACCCGACGATCTTCGAGCTCCAGGACCTCCCTGTCCGCGCCGACCTGCGCGGCCACTCCCTCGCGCCGATCTTCAGCGGCGCAGCGCCCGCCGAGTTCGCCCGCGAGCACACCTTCTCGTCCTTCGCGCGCGGCTCGCAGGAATCCGTGCGCACCCAGGACCACCTCTTCCTGCTCGGTCTCGCGGACGAAGAACTCTTCCCGAGCTTCAGCCTACGCGCAGGCCACCGCGAGCTCTACCGCGTCGCGCCGAACGGCGGCCTCACGGAGCTCACGAGCACGTCTCCCGACGTCACTGCCGCTCTCGAATCCGAACTGCGCGCCTTCCTCGACGACGCCCGCGACTACGAGGCCCTCCCGATCGACCCCGAAGCCGCCGCCGGCTTGGAGAACCTCGGCTACACGAAGTAGAACGTGCCGAAACACCGTTGCGGGGAGAGAGCAGAAGGGGCCAGCGCTTCGCGCGAGCGCGCACCTCGGGATCGTGAGCGCGGCCTCGAGCGCGGCTCTGGCTCGGAGCGAGTGGCGGCCGTCGCTGCGCTCGTGCACGGTCACAACGGGGAACGCGAGGGCGATCAGCGGTCCGCGGCTGAACCGAGGAGCTCGCGCCGCGCGCGCCGGCTGCACGTGGCGCCGCACGGCTGGTACGCGTCGGAGTCGATCCCCCCCGCGGCCCTACCTCCCCTGACGCGCTCCGAGGAGGGGGCGCGTTGACGGAGAGCGGCCCGCCGGTCTACGGTGAGGCCATCGAGCCTAGCCTCGGAGGTGCCTCCCATGACGAAGCGACGTCTAGCGATCCAGGCCCTCCTCGCCGTCCCCTGCTCCGCGGTCCTCGGCGGAGGCGCTGCGGCCCAGCTCGCGGAGGCTCGGATGCCGAGCGTCGTGCAGCCCTGGCCGCCGACGCTCGGGATTCCGGTGGCGAAGGTGTGGGTCGTGGACGACGGCGGCGGAGCGGGCGTCGACTTCGTCGAGCTCGAGCCGGCCGTCGCCGCTGCCGCCACGGGCGACGTTCTCCTCGTCCGCGACGGGTTCTACGAATCGTTCACGATCAACGGGAAGAGTCTCTTCGTCGTGGCCGAGGACGGCGACACGGTGGCCGTCAACTACACGACCGAGGTCCGGAATCTCGCGCCGGAAGAGCTCGTCGTCCTGCGCGGCCTGATCCTCGGCCCGACGAGCGAGGCGCTCTGGACGCGCAACTCCGCGGGCACGGTCT
Organism: uncultured Planctomycetaceae bacterium; assembly: GCA_964413535.1. GTDB lineage: Bacteria > Planctomycetota > UBA1135 > UBA1135 > CAYPTB01. The sequence goes on from CAYPTB010000007.1 coordinate 317,924, forward strand.
GGGTCTCGGACTGCTCGATCCAGGGCGACGACACGTTCGGCCAGTCGGGTCCGAAGCTCGGGCTGCGCGTCGAGAACTGCGCGAGCGTCGTCCTGGACGGCTGCGTCGTGAGCTCCCCGGACGAGCCCTTCGGCGAGGACGGCTTCGTCGCGAGTCAGTCGAGCCTCGTGCTGTGGGACACTTCGGTGACCGGCGGCCTGCCGGACGGGCCCGCCACCCCGGGCGGAACGGGGTGCGTCGTCTCGGGCGGCGTCCTGTTCGCGTCGGGCTGCACCTTCCGCGGCGGTACGGGAGGGTTCGGAGGCGACTGGGGTCCGCCGGAATGCTTCGACGGTGGAATGGGCGGCTCCGGACTGCGGCTCGTCGGCGCGAGCGCCACGCTGCGCGACTGCGCATCGGTCGGCGGCGGGGGTGGTAGTGCGCTCGGAACCGCGTGCGCCGATGGGCCGCCGGGGCCGGGCATCGACGCGGACGGGGGGACGACGCTCACGACCCTTGCGGCGGCGGCGCGCACCTGCGACCTGCCGCGCGTGCTGCGCGAGGGCACACTCGCGCACTTCGCCCTCACCGGCGAGCCGGGCGAGGGAGTCACGGTGTACCTCGGCGTCGGCGCCGCTCCGACCGAGGTGCCCGGACTCGCAGGTGTCGTCGTCCCGCGCGGGCCGCTCGTGCGCGTGGGCCAGTCCGTGATCGGTCCCAACGGCACCGGGAGCCTGCCCTTCCGAGTGCCCGCGCCCCCACCGGGTGCCGACGCGTGGGTCCTCACGGGCCAAGCCGTGTTCCTCGCGGCGGAGGGGCCGGTGCTCGGCTCGCCCTTCGTGTCGGTCGTGCTCCGGCAGGGGCTCTAGCTGACCTCCGCTCGTCCTCGACCTGCTCGGAGACGGATGATCTCGGAGTGCCCGTCGTGAACCCCGACCGTCAGCCGATGTGCTCCACGTCGAGCACGCACAGCTCGGAGCTCTCGCGTTCGCCCATGCGGTAGCGCGTGAAGACGAGGCGCTTGCCGTCGTGCGAGAAGCAGGGTTGCGTGTCGTAGACGAACGGCAGCCCCGAGTGGAAGTCGGTGAGAGCGCGGCGATCGGTGCCGTCGGGATTCATCCAATAGATCCGGTGCGGGCTCGCGCCGGGCGGGCCGCCGGCGAAGGCGATGCGGCGCCCGTCGGGGGACCAGACGGGCCAGCCGTCGTAGGACGCTGGATCGCGCGTCAGGTTCACGGCGTTCGTGCCGTCGGCGTCCATCACGAAGACCTCGTTGTCGCCCTCGACGACGCGTCGCGTGAGGATGCGGCGGCCGTCGGGCGACCACGAGGCATACGTGTCGACGTCTGGGCCGCTCGTGATGCGGCGGAGCTCGCCGCCGTCGATCTTCATCTCCCAGATGTCGTAGTCGTCGGGGCCCGAGGTGTCGCGGTTCGAGCTGAAGAGCACGCGCTCACCGTCGGCGGACCACACGGGATGGAGGTCGTGGGCGGGGTGCTTCGTCAGGTTGGTCGCGCCGGAGCCGTCGGCGGCGCAGACGTAGACCTCGCGGTTTCCGTCGCGCTCGGAGACGAAGAGGATCCAGCCGCCGTCGGGCGACCAGACGGGGGTGATGTCGGCCGCCGGGCTCGCGACGAGGCGCTCGACGCCGCTGCCGTCGGCGTCCATGACGTACAGGTCCCAGTTGCCGGAGGCGTTCGACTGGTAGACGAGCTTTCGGTCGTCGGGCGACCAGGAGGCGTAGGCGTGCACGACCCAGGTGAGCCGCGCGACGGGCGGCGTGGGAACGGCGGCCGCGGACGGATCCTGTAGGACGATGGAAAGGGCGAGTGCGGCGGTTGTGAACATGGGGTTTTGCTTGCGTCAGGCCAGCTCTTGAAGTGCGTGAGCTCGAAGATCGATCCGCTCCGTCGCCTGCCTCGTGTGTACAGCGCGTCGAGGAGGATGCGCGAGCTCTTGCGATCGGATTCTAGTGGTGCGGTGCGCGCGCCAGACGCCATTGCCGCGAGCTTTGTCCATCTCTTGCACGAATCGGCATGCGAGTTTGCAGAGTGAGCAGCGAACGGGACGATCGATTTCCGCAGAGCACCTACCCTGCGCCCGTTTCGTCGAGGGCAGCGAACCGATCCGGTCATCGACTCGACAGTCGCGGCTCGTCGCCGGCGGACGTTTCCGCATCCTTCGAGATGGAACCGGCGAACCAGGTCGACCCTCGCCGAACTTCCGTCTCGGCGCGGGAGATCTACGGGCTCAGGCGCACGATCGCGTAGTGACCGGCCTGGGCGACGGCGCGAGCACCCGAGCGGCGCAGTTGGGAGAGAATCGCTGCTTCCGTCGGGTCGCCGCGATCCAACACGACCACGTCGACCTCGCGCCGGCGCAGGAGGTCCAGGACGCCCTTCGGACCCGCGCGCTTCGCGACCCAGCGCAGTGTGAACACGGGGCGGTCGAGCTCGACCGAGAAGTGGGCGCCGAAGTCGGCGGCGAGCACGTCGTTCGGCGCGACCTGACCTTCCACCGCGCGACAGGCCTCGAAGAAGGCGGGCGAACGGGAACGCAGCTCGCTCCAACCCCACTCGTGCCGGTAGTCATGGGTCGCGAGACCGAGGAGGACAACGGTCGTGGCCGCCCTCGCCGGACTCGTTCCAAGCGAACGCGCGAGGACCCACACGAGCGCGTCGGCGACGGCTGGCAGGACGAGCGCGTACACCGGCAGCACCAGGCGGTTCATGAAGCCGAAGTAGATCGAGATGACGATCACCATCGCGCCGACCTGGAACTCGGCCGTGTCGCGGCGCACGACGAGGACGGTCGCCCAACACAGGAGCGCGCCGAGCGCGAGCATGCGGTGGATACCGTCCGGCTCGCGCTCCTGCAGGCGGCTCCCGAGCACGTGCAGGAGGTCGGAAACGCGCGTCTCGACGCGCTCCACGAGCTGCTCGCGCGTGAGCAACGGCGAGCTCGGGTCCGCCATGTCCTGGTGCCACATGGCGACCGAGTAGGAATGGAAGAGCGTGTCCTCGACCGGCACGGGCGTCTCGATCGAGGCGTTGCGCAAGCTCCACGGGACGAGCGTCGCGAGCGCGAGGCCGGCGGGCAGCGCGAGGCGCAGGAGGACGAAGCGCGGCCACGGGAGGCCGCCGCGGCCGTGCTTCAGCGCGTCGAACAGGCGCGCGAGCACGAGCGCGGGTATCAGGAAGACGTTCATCGTGCGCACGTAAGCGGCGGCGCCGATCGCGAGGCCGACGAGCGCGTCGCGCGCGGTGGACGGACGCGCGCGCGCCCAGCGCTCGAGGACGAGGCAGCCGAGCATCGCTGCGAGGCCCGGCACGTCCGACATGATCTGCCCGCAGGAGCGGAGGAAGCCCGGGTTCAGCCACAGCGCCGCGGCGACGGCGAGCGAGACGCCCGTGCCGAGGCGCGGCCGGCACAGGAGGAAGAGCAGGACGACGGACGCGACGCCGAAGAGGCCGACGAAGGCCGTGAGCACGGCGTAGTCGGCTCCGACGAACGCCATCGGCAGCGCGAGCAGCACCGCGAAGCCCGGCGGTCGGATCGTGAACGGGTCGCCGAGGTAGGAGTAGCCCTCGCCCGCGAGCAGGTTCCGCGCACAGACCATGTACACCGCGCCGTCGCCCGTGGCGATCGACGGGTCGTAGGCGTCGGGCAGCAGGAAGAAGAGGCTCGCCGTCGCCGCGAGGGCCAGGACGAGCGGAACGAGCGCTGCGCGGAATCCGCGCGAGCGGCGCGGCTCGCCGCCCTCCGCATCCTCCGCGCTCGAAACGGCCGTGCTCATGCTCGCGTCGCGCAGCGCGGACGCCGCGACACTCGCCAACACCGAGCGATGGGGGAGAACGGCATGCCGGGCGCGCGGGACGCCGTGACATAATGGCGCCGTGAGCGAGCGAGGCAAGACGATCGTCGTGACGCCGGCCTACCGGTCCGAGAACACGCTGCGATGAGGAGCCATCCCACGTCCACGTGGAGCGAGATCAGAGCACGGCGAAGTTCTGGTTGGGCCCCGTGCGGCTCCAGAGCAGTGGAGGTTTCGGACCTGCCGAGGTTCGGCGGATCCAACGACTGGTCGAGCGACATCGGAATGCGTTGCTGAGGAGTTGGGATGCCTATTTCAAGACGTGAAGCCAACGAGCCCCGAGCGGTGGACGTTCGTGTGACGGAGGACCAACTGACGGTCGACCTCGTCGACGGTCGAACCGTCGCGGTGCCGCTCACCTGGTATCCGCGTCTGCACCATGCAACCGATCGGGAGAGGAAGCGCTGGCGCCTGATCGGGGGAGGTGTGGGGATCCAGTGGCCGGAGCTGGACGAGGACATCAGCGTCGAAGGCTTGCTGGCCGGACGCCGATCCGGGGAGACCCAGGAGTCGTTGAAGAGCTGGATGGAGAGGCGGACGGCAACGGGGTCCAGCAAGCGGCCCACGACGCCGAAGGCGCGCGATTGACGTGTCGCGAGGCCGGGTCTCGACCTGGTCGAGGGCAGAAAGCAGCGCGACGGGCGTGCGGGACGCCGTGACATAATGGCGCCGTGAGCGAGCGAGGCAAGACGATCGTCGTGATGCCGGCGTACAAGGCGGCGAACACGCTGCGGCGGGTGTACGAGGACATCCCGAAGGACGCGGTCGACGAGATCCTGGTCGTCGACGACCGGTCGCCGGACGACACGGCGGCGATCGCGCGCTCGCTGCCGGTCGATTTGATCGTTCACGAGCGCAACACGGGGTACGGCGGGAACCAGAAGACGTGCTACCGCGAGGCGTTGGCGCGCGGCGCCGACTACGTGGTCATGCTGCACGCCGACTACCAGTACGACGGGCGCATGATCCGGGCGGTGGTCGACATCCTGCGCATGGGCAATTGCGACGTCGTGCTCGGGAACCGCATCCGTACGCGGGCCGAGGCGCTGGCGGGGGGAATGCCGCTCGCGAAGTACCTCGCGAACCGCGGCTTGACCGTCATCGAGAACGTGCTGTCGGGTCAGAACCTCGGCGAGTGGCACTCGGGATTCCGCGCCTACTCGCGCAAGGTGCTCGAGACCGTGCCCTTCGAGCGCAACAGTGACGGCTTCGTGTTCGACTCGCAGTTCCTCGTCCAGTGCGTGCACTTCGGCTTCAAGATCGGGGATCTGCCCGTGCCGGTGCGCTACTTCGACGAGGCCTCGAGCATCAATTTCAAGAACTCGACCATCTACGCGCTCCAGACGCTGCGCACATTCGGACAGTGGTACCTGCACAAGTGGGGCGTCGCCCGGGACGAGCTCTTCTTCCCGCGCGAGCCCGAGCCGCGCCCCGCGTCCGGCGCCGCGGAACCGCGCCGGACGTGAGTACCGAGCCAGTCCAATTCTTCACCTCACCGCGC
>CAYPTB010000008.1:0-290513 GCA_964413535.1 uncultured Planctomycetaceae bacterium
CAATGCGATCGTCTCGAGCCTCCTGTGCTTCGCCCGACCCGGCCGCCTCGAGACGGAGGAGATCGATCCCGAGGAGCTCCTGCGCCAGGCCGTGAACGCCGCGCACGAGGACGGCGCCGGGGCGTCGCGCTGGCGTATCGACGTTCACTCCACCGCTCCGGCGTACATGGGCGACCGCATCAAGCTGCGCCAAGCCGTGCGAAACCTCGTCGCGAATGCGCTCGACGCGCAGCCCGACGGTGGAGCCGTGTGGGTGCGGCAGTTCACCGAGTCGAACGACGTCGTCATCCGCGTCTCCGATGCCGGTCCCGGCATCCCCGAGCACATCCGTGGTCGCGTCGCCGACCCCTTCTTCACGACGCGCGCCGAAGGCACGGGCCTCGGGTTGGCGCTCGCCAGCACGATCGCCCAGGTCCACGGGGGCCGCATCGAAATCAGTCCCAAGGCGAGTCCGCTCGGCGGCGCCGAGCTGTCCCTCCGCATTCCGTTCTCACCCGTCCCCTCGAGGAAACCATGTCGATCTACCGCATCCTGATCGTCGACGACGACGCGCTGTCGCGCGAGTTCCTGACCGAAGCCGTCCGTTCCCTCGGCCACGAGGCCGTGGCTGCTTCCGGAGTCGACGATGCCGTCAATCGCCTGCGCAGCACGGCCTTCGACCTCGTCCTGACCGACCTCCGCATGCCGGGCTCCGACGGCATCGAGCTGGTCCGAACCGTCGCGGGCGAATTCGCCGACCTGCCGACGGTGCTCGTCACCGCGCACGGCACGATCGACACGGCGGTCGAGGCCATGCGCCAGGGCGCCGTCGATTTCCTGATCAAGCCCTGCACGCCCGAGTCGATCGAGATCGTCATCAACCGCATCGACCGGGCGAAGCGGCTCACGGCCGAGAACGCCTACCTGCGGGCCGAGGTGACGGGCGCCGACGGCGCGAAGATCATCAGCGAGAGCGTGTCGATGCAGGAGACGCTCGACTCGGCGGAGCGCATCGCGTCCTCGAAGGGAACCGTGCTCATCACCGGTGAGAGCGGCACGGGCAAGGAGCGCATCGCGCACTTCATCCACGCCAAGAGCCCGCGGCGCGAGGGTCCGTTCATCCGTGTCAACTGCGCGGCGCTGTCCGAGCAGTTGCTCGAGTCGGAGCTCTTCGGCCACGAGCGCGGAGCTTTCACCGGTGCGCACAAGATGCGCGCGGGACGCTTCGAGCTGGCCGACGGCGGGACGCTCTTGCTCGACGAGATCGGCGAGATCTCGCCCGGCCTCCAATCGAAGCTCCTGCGCGTGCTCGAAGAGGAGGAGTTCGAGCGCGTCGGCGGAACGCACACGCTGAGCGTCGACGTGCGCATGATCGCGAGCACGAATCGCTCGCTGCCGGACGAGGTCGCCGCCGGACGCTTCCGCGAGGACCTGTACTACCGCCTGCACGTGCTCCCCATCCACATCGCACCGCTGCGCGATCGCCGCGAGGACATCGTCCCGCTGGCGTACCACTTCGCCACCCACTACGCGACGCAGAACGGGCTGCGTTCGCCCGAGTTCACCCACGCCGCGCGCATGCGTCTCGAGTCGTGGACGTGGCCGGGCAACGTGCGCGAGCTCGAGAACGTCGTTCAGCGCGCGGTCGTCCTCCAGGGCGGGCGGCGCATCGACTCCGATCACCTGCAGTTCGGTCCCGCCGCCCACGTCCCCCCGATGGCCCTGAGCGCGCAGACCGGCGAAGCGATCGACATCAGCGTCTACCTCGCGAACCGCCCGATCGCGGACATCGAGCGCGAGGCGATCCTCGCCACGCTCGAGGCGACGGGCGGCAACAAGAGCGAAGCCGCGCGGCGGCTGGGCGTCACGGCCCGCACGCTCTCGAACAAGATGAAGCTTTGGCGCCAGATGGGACTCGTCGCCTGATGGACGTCATCGGCTCCGGCGCAGACCTGCTCGTCCGGCTCATGGGCGCGGCGGCACTTCGCAACGAAGTGCTGATGCACAACCTGGCCAACGAGAACACTCCGGGATTCCGCAGGCGTCTGGTCCAGTTCGAGGACCAACTGCGCGAGGCCATGCAGCGTTCGCCGACCGAAGCCGCCCGCGTCCAGCCGATGGTGATCGAGGACCACCTCACGCAGCCGGGTTCGGACGGCAACAACGTGACCCAGGAGCTCGAGCTCAACGCCATGCGCGAGAACCAGCTCCTCTACGAGACCTACGCGAGCATGCTGCGCTCCAACTTCGACATCCTCCAAACCAGCATCACGAGCAGGTGACATGACGGGCATCGACTCCCTCTTCTCCGGCATGCGTACGGCGTCCTCCGGGCTCGCCGCGGAGCGCATCCGCATCGACGTCATCGCGGACAACATCGCGAACGCGCAGACCACGCGTACCCCCGAGGGAGGCGCGTTCCGCCGGCGCGTCGTGCACTTCGAACCCCTGCTCCAAGAAACGCTGGAAGGGCGCGCGAGGGGCGGAGGCGTCCGCGTGAGCCGGGTCGTGCGAGACATGACGACGCCGATGGAATCGCTGCTCGACCCGAGTCATCCCGACGCCAACGCCGACGGCATGGTCGAGTACCCGAACATCAACTCCGTACGCGAGATGGCCGACCTGATGACGGCCGTGCGCGCCTACGAGGCGAACATCGAGTCCCAACAGATCTTCCTGCGCATGGCGCAGCGCGCGCTGGAGATGATCCGCTAGGCGCGGCGCCGGCTCTCCCTGACCGACCATGGTCGACCGCATCACCAGCAGCCTCGCGCGCGAAGCGATCCTCGCGGCGCTGAAGGACCAGACCCAAGCCGCGAAGGCCATCCGCGAGGATGCCGGTCGAGTCTTCGAAGCGGCGGTCGACGCGCGCTCGCTCGAACGCCCGGCGGAAGCGGCGCGCGGCGGACGGCAGGCGGGCGACGCGACCCCTGCGGGCGCGATCGAAGGGCTGAAGGATGGCTTCCTGTCGGTCGACCGCGAGTTGCGCTCCGCGTCCCCCGGAACGCTCGCGCGCGACCTCCTGTCCGGCGAGGTGAAGGACTTCCATGAAGTGGCGACGCGCATCAATCGTGCGCGCATCAGCTTCGAGTTCGCGCTGGAGATCCGCAACAAGCTCATCGACGCCTACCGCGAGACGATGCGGATGAGCGTCTGATCGCACCCCTGAACCATGCTCCAGTACCTGCTCGAACAGTTGCGCGGCGCGGGGACCGGCTCGAAGGTCATCGCCGGGCTCGTGCTCGTCGCCGTCGTCGCCATCGCCTCGACCGCGGCGGTCGTCGCCCGGAAACCGCACTTCGAGCTGCTCTACGGCGAGCTCTCGTCCTCGGAGAGCGCGCGCGTGCAGAAGGCGCTCGCCGACGCAGGGATTCCCTTCGAGAGCAGCTCGCCGCCGGCCCCGTTCAGCGTCTTCGTCGACCGCGGCGCTCGCTACAAGGCCTTGCACGCCGCCGCGATCGCCGGCGCGCTCGAACGCCCGTCCGGCGGGATCCTGCCCGAAGACGGCGGCTTCAGCACCGTCTTCATGAGCGCGGGCGAGCGCGAGCAGGTGACCATGAAGCGGCAATGGCAGGAGATGGAGCTCATGCTCCAAGAGCTCGACTTCGTCGCCAAGGCCAAGGTCACGACGACCGGCGGCGAGCGCCGGAGCTTCGGCCCGGATCACCCCAAGACCGGCTCGGTCATGCTCCAACTGCGCACGCCGAAGACGCTCTCTCGCGCGCAAGCGAGCACGGTCGCGAACCTGGTTCGCTTCGGCCTCGGGATCGAGCCCGCGAACCTGAACATCTCCGATCAATCGGGGAACAGTCTCTTCGACGGCTCGGAGCTCGACGACAACGGCGTCGAAGCCGGCGATTGGCTCGAGCAGAAGCGACTCTTCGAGCGGGAGATGGCCGAGCGCGCGAACGAGGTCCTGACCTCGGTCCTGGGGCCCAACAAGGCGCGCGTGTCGGTCAGCTCCAGTTGGAACAACGACTTGAACACGACCGTGTCGGAGGTCGCCGATCCCAAGGCCAAGGTCATCCTGTCGGAAACGACCTCGAGCTCGTCCTCGCCCCAGGGCGAGTCCTCCGTGGGCGGCCCCGCCGGCGTCGGGAGCAACACGGGCGCGTTCGGCGTCGATCAAGCCGGCTTCCCCGAGGAGCCCGCTGCGGCGCGCTCGCCCGCGCCGGTCGCGAAGACGGAGAGCGGGGCGAGGGAGTACTGGACCCCGCGCGAGACCAAGCGCACGGTCAGCCTCACGCCGCGGCTCGAACGCCTCTCGGTCTCGCTCTTCCTCGACGAGAGCCTGGCGGGGCAGGAGGCGAAGCTCGAGCAGAACGTGAAAGCCGCGGTCGGCTTCGACGAGGCGCGCGCGGACGTGTTCAGCACCGTGCTGCTGCCGCTCTACGTCCCACCCGTCGACGACGCGGCGGCCGAACCCGTGGAAGAGCCGAGCGCGCCGAGTCCGCTGCTGCGCATGCTGCTCGAGCGCGGCGTCGAGATCCTGAGCGCGCTCGCGTTCCTGTTCCTGCTCTTCAAGACGCTGAAGGGCGCCAAAGCCGCCCCGAGCGCGGAAGCGGCCGGCCGGGCGCAGGATTCCGACGACGTGCTGGAGCTCTTGGCGCAGGCGCAGATCGAAGAGCTCGTGAAGAGCGATCCCGCCCGAGTGGGCGCGATCCTCTCGGCTTGGGCGGCGGAAGAGAAGGTGACCGCCGGGTAGCCATGGTCGAACGAGAACTCAGCGGAGTCGAGAAGGTCGCGAGCTTCCTGCTCTCCCTCGAGGAGAAGCAGGCCGCCGCCGTGCTGCGCCACATCGGAGCCGACGTCCTGACCGAGATCGCCGACGCCATGACGCGCGTCGATTCCGCGGTCGCGACCCCGGAGCGCATCGCAGAGCTCAAGCGCCTCCTCGCCGTGCAGGCGACGGGCCCGAAGGCCGTGCGCCCGCGCAAGGAGACCGAACTCGGCGTGCTCTTGAACGAAGGCGTGGGCGCGCAGCGCTCACGCGAGGTCGTCGATCGGCTGCGCGAGCGCCGTCTGCACGAACGTCCGTTCTCCGAGCTCGAGAAGAGCCCGCCGGAGAGTCTCGCGCGCGCCCTCGCGGACGAATCGCCCGCGGTGTGCGCGCTCGTGCTGGCGCACCTCGAGCCGCGCATGTCCGCCGCCGTCCTCTCCGCCTTCGACTCCGAGCGCGCGCTCGGCATCGTGAAGCGCATGACATCGCTCACTCCGCCGGGAATCGAGATGCTGCGCTCGATCGCCGAGAGCGTGGCCGAGCGCATGCGCGAGATCTCTCGCGGGCCCGTCACCGCGGATCCCGACAAGCGCCTCAAGTCGATCGCCACGATGCTCAACTTCTCGTCCTCGGAGATCGAGCAAACGGTGCTACAGGGCCTCGCCGACGAGGACGAGGACACGGCGAAGGAGATTCGCGAGCACATGTTCGCCTGGGAAGACCTCGCTTCCATCGACAAGCGCGCGATGCAGAAGATCCTCGGCTCGATCGACACGCGCACACTCTCGATCTCCTTGAAGGCGTGCCTGCCGGCGGTCGAGGAGAACGTGATGTCGAACCTGAGCTCCCGGGTGCGCGACATGGTGGCCGAGGAGCGCGAGCTCGCCGGAATCATGCCCCTGTCGGAGGTGCGCGCAGCTCGCGAGCAGGTGATGAACACCGTCCGCGGCATGATCGCTTCGGGCGAGTTCAGTCCGGCGCGCTCGGGAGAAGAGCTTGTCTCCTGAAACGCTCTGCCTGCGCCGCGCCCCCGCCGGCGTGCGCGTGGTCGACGGCACGACCACATGGGCCTTCGAGGCCGTTGTCCGACGCCGCATCGAGGCGGCCGAAGCGCGGGGCGTGGAGCTCGGGAGACGTGCCGAGCTCGAGGCCGCCGCGGGAGCGCTGTTCGACGCCGCGAAACGGCTCGACGGGGCCGTCGACGAAGCGCGTGCCGAGGTCGGCCGCAGCGCGGTGGACCTGGCGCTCGAGATCGCGCGCACGCTCTTGCGCGTCGAAGTGGACGCCGGCCGGTACGACCTCGAGACGATCGTGCGCGAGTCGTTGGCCGCGAGCGGCGTCGGGCGCGCGAGCTGCACGGTCCACCTGCATCCCGGCGACTTGGAGCGCCTCGCCGGAACGAGCTTCCGCGCCGGCACCGAGCTCGAGGCCGACACCTCCGTCGCGCGCGGGGACGTGCAGGTGGCCATGGCCGACGGCCTGTTGGTGCGCGACCTGGAGCGCGCCGTCGCGATGATCGGCGAGCGCCTCCGCGGAGCCCTGCGGTGAAGCTCGACCTCGAGCGCGGTCGCGAGCACGTGCAGGCCGGCGCGAAACCGTTCTGGCGCGGACGCGTCGACGTCGTCTCGGGCGTCATGGTGGAGGCGGCGGGCCTGCGCGCGGCCATGGGCGAAGTGTGCCGGATCGACCGCGGCCGGCTCGGCCCCATCGACGCGGAGGTCGTCGGCTTCCGCGGCTCGACCACGCTGCTCATGCCGCACGGAGACCTGCAGGGCATCGCGCCGCGCCAGGAGGTCATCGCGCTCGGCAACGCCTTCGAGATCGAGGTCGGGGAAACGCTCCTCGGCCGCGTCGTGGACGGCTTCGGGAATCCGCTCGACGGCGCGCCCCTGGTGGGACCGCTCGAGCGCGCGCCCGTCCGCAAGGAAGCGCCGCCTCCGCTCTCGCGCATCCCGATCCGCGAGCCGCTACAGACCGGCGTGCGCGTCCTCGACGCGACGGCCACGCTCGGCCGTGGCCAGCGCATGGGCATCTTCTCCGGCTCGGGCATCGGCAAGTCGACCCTGCTCGGACAGATCGCGAACGGCACGGAGGCCGAGGTCGTGGTCTGCGTCCTCGTCGGCGAGCGCGGCCGCGAGGTGCGCGCCTTCCTCGACGACGCTCTGGGCCCGCGCGGCCTCGCGCGAGCCGTCGTCGTGGCCGCGACTTCGGACCGGCCGCCCATCGAGCGCTACCTCGCTCCGTTCGTAGGCGTGACCATCGCCGAGTCCTTCCGCGACCGCGGCCGCGACGTGCTCCTGTTGATGGACTCGATCACGCGTTTCGCCGGCGCGGCGCGCGAGATCGGTCTCGCCGCCGGCGAGCCCCCCACGGTGCGCGGCTATCCGCCGAGCTTCTTCGCGACCGTCCCGAAGCTCGTCGAGCGCATGGGGCGCTCGGAAGCGGGCAGCCTCACCGGTCTGATCACCGTGTTGCTCGACGCGGACGATCCGAACGAGCCGGTGGGCGACACGCTGCGCGGACTGCTCGACGGCCACGTCTTTCTCTCGCGCGACCTCGCGCAGCGCGGTCTCTTCCCGCCGGTCGACGTCCTGGCGAGCCTCTCGCGCCTGATGAACGACGTCGCTTCGCCGGCACACCGAGCCCTCGCGATGCGGCTGCGGCGCCTGCTCGCCGCGTGGAAGGAGGGCCGCGATCTGGTCGAGGTGGGCGCCTATCGCCCGGGCACGAACCCAACGCTCGACGAAGCGCTCGCGCGCATGCCGGCGCTGGAAGCGTTCCTCGCGCAGGCGCCGCGGGAGTACACGCGGCTCGGGGAGACGCTCGAGCTCCTAGGACTGGCGCTCGGACCCGAGCGCGCGCCGTCGCGCGCGTCTACACGGCCGTGACGAACGAGGTCAGACGCGGGTGAAGCGCGCTTTCCACTTCCGTCTCGCGCGCGTGCTGCGACTACGAGCGCTGGCCGAGCGCTCGGCGCTCGTCGTCTGGGCCGGAGCCGAGCACGCAGCTTCGAGCGCCGAGAGGCTCTCGGTCGAGCTCCGGCAGCGCGTCGATCGGGCCCAGGCGGAGACGGCAGGCTTCCAGCAGAATCCCGCGCTCGGCCCGCGTGCGATCCTCGTCTCCGACCGCGTCGTGCAGCGCCTGTGGCGGACGCTGCGCCGGCGGCGCGCGACGGCCCGCGACCTGCGCGCGACCGCGGAGGCCGAGCGGGGCCGCTGGTCGGAGCGTTCGCGGGACCGGCGCGCCCTCGAGCGGCTGCTCGAGCGCAAGCGCGCCGCCCACCGAGCCGAGCTCGCCGCCCACGACGCGGCGGAGCTCGACGAGTGGGCCTCCCGTCGCCGCGGTCCGGACCGCGGTTGACGGACCTCTCCAGCCGAACGGCCGGGGAGGCCGATGAGGCGATCCGAGGGTTCCCGCCCCCCGATGAATCGAAGCATCGAGATCGCCGTCACCGCCGTCGGAGGCCTGTGCCTCTTCGTCGTCGCCTTCCTGGGCTTCGCGAAGATGTCCGGCGTCCCGATGTCGAAGGTCGCGGTCTTGGGCCAGCTCTTCGAGGCGGCGACCTCGAAGGAACCCGAGAACGTTGCTCCCGAGGTGTCCGTCGACCCCCCGCGCGCCACGAGCAAGCAGGTCATCGAGGCGAGCCTCGGCGTGCTGGACGCCTACGCCTTCGAGCCGCCCTACTCGGCGGAAGAGCTCCACTCGCTGGCGCTCGACCTCAAAGCGGCGAAACTCCAGTACGAGGAGCGCCTGCGCAGCGTGGCGGCGCGCGAGGTCGACGTGCTCGGACGCGAGGAGCTGCTCGGCCACCAGCTCGAGACGCTCGAGGAGCTGCGCGCGGAGTTGGATCGCTACGAGGCGACGCTCGCGTTGCGCACCGCGGAGCTCCTGCGCGACCAGGGTGCGTCCACGGGGGACTCGCCGGCCCAGTGGGCCGAGATCGCGCGCATCTTCGAGGGCGGGCCGGCCGACATCATGAAGGACCGGCTGCTCGAGTTCGGCGCCGAGGACGCCGCGAAGATCCTGGGCGAGCTCGACGTCGAGCAAGCCGCGAAGCTGCTCAACGCCCTTCCGGCCGAACGCTGGAAGGAATACGTCGACGCCTACAGCCGCGTAGCGAAGGCCGAGTAGACCCGGAAGGCGTTTCCACGGCGCCGTTCCCCGGCGTCAAGCAGCGGTCGTTGCGAGCCGATAGAGGTCCCGTCTCCGTCCCGTGCGCGCTCCCCACCGCGCGACCGGCGCGTCCACGTCCCCATGGACCTCAGCACCATCATCGGAACCCTGCTCGGCTTCGGCCTGGTCATCTATTCGATGTTCATGGGGCCGGGCGGCGTCCTGATCTTCGTCGACCTGCCCTCGATCTACCTGGTGCTCGGGGGAACGGGCGCGGTGATCATGATGAACTTCCCGTTCAGCGAGCTGAAGCAGGTCGTGCGCGTGGTGCTGCGCACGTTCCTCTTCAAGCTCAACACGCCGTCCGAGGAGATCGAGCGCGTCATCGAGTACGCGAACCTCGCGCGCAAGGAAGGCCTGCTCGCGCTCGAGGAGAAGCTCAAGGAGGTCGAGGACAAGTTCTTCGGGAAGGGCATCCAGCTCGTCATCGACGGCTTCGGCGCGGACACCGTGCGCGACATCATGGAGATCGAGGCGGAGTGGCAGCGGCAGCGCCACTCGAAGGGCAAGAGCATCCTCGACGTCTGCGGCGCGATGGCGCCGGCCTTCGGCATGATCGGGACGCTCGTGGGACTCGTGCAGATGCTCACGAACTTGTCCGATCCGTCCAGCATCGGCGGCGGCATGGCCACCGCTCTGCTGACCACGCTCTACGGCGCGATGATCGCGAACATGCTCTGCATCCCGCTGGCCGGGAAGCTCGACGTGCGCGCCAAGGAAGAGATGTTGCTGCGCTCGCTCATGATCGAGGGCATCGTCGCCATCCAGTCCGGGGAGAAGCCGCAGCTCATCAAAGAGAAGCTGAACAGCTTCCTACCCCCTTCCGATCGCGAGACGGCCGGGGTCTGAGCCATGCCCAGGAAGAAGCTCGTCCACGAGGAGGCCGGTCCGAAGGGCGCACCCGATTGGATCGTCACGTTCACGGACATGATCTCGCTGCTCGTCACGTTCTTCGTGCTGCTGATGACGTTCTCGAGCATGGAGGACTACGACCGGCTGCGCGTGGACGGCTGGCTCAGGGGAGGGTTCAGCCCCATCGATCAGATCGGCGGCGACCTCGCCTACGAATCGCCCGAGGACGACATCGTCTCTGCGACCGACGCCCGCCGAGGAGCGAACCGGCCGCACTCGCGCCCCTTCCAACACCTCGAGCAGAACCTCGCGGAGATGGGTCAGACGCAGCGCGCCGACGAGCTGGAGGTCGACTTCAGCGCGCTCGGCGACGGCCTGCAGATCGTCTTCGGACCCGCGTGCTCGTTCGAGCCTGGTTCCGCGAGGGTCGGCGTGGAGCTCGAGAAGCGCCTGAGCGAGCTCGCGGACGTCCTCCGCTACTATCCGCACCTCGTCGTCGTCGAAGGCTTCACGGACGGCGCCTTCAAGCCCACCGAGCTCCATCCCGACGCTCATTCGCTCGGCATGGCGCGCGCGCTGGCCGCCGTCGACGTCATGCTCGCGAGCGGCGAGCTCACTTCGGAACTCCTGCAAGCGGCCACGCTCGGGAGCACGCGGCCGCGCGCCGACGACCGCACGCCGGAGGGCCGGCGCGAGAACCGCAGGGTCGAGATCCGGGTGATCTCGCTCTCGAAGGGCCGCGCCGATCACCTCGAGTCCGAGCGGCGCGAGGAGATCCGCTAGTGGCCGCGGGGAAGAAAGGCGCGCCGGCCTGGATGGTCTCCTTCGGCGACATGATGACCCTCATCCTGACCTTCTTCATCCTGCTCGTCTCGCTCTCGAGCGAGCAGCAGGCGGGACTCGTCGCGAAGGGCGTCGGGTCCTTCATCGTCTCGGTCAGCTCGTTCGGCCTGGACGGCGTCCTGAGCGAGGAGGAGAAGGCCGCGATCTTCAGGAAGGTGCGCGTGCGCTTCAACCTGCCGCCCGAGGAGGAGGAGGATCGCCGCACGAACATGCTCGACGCCAGCAGCACCGAGCTCGTGCGCGCCGCGATCGCCGAGGGCCTCGCGCCCCACGGCGAGCTCAACCAACCGACCATCGCTTCGTTCCCCACGCGTTCCGCGGAGCTCGGACCCGAGGCCATCGATTACCTCGACGAGCTCGCACGGACGCTGCGTCCCGCCCGCGGCCAGGTGTTGATCCTCGAGGGACACTCGACCGACGGCGAGGGACAGGACGGCGGAAGCGACCGTTTCCTCGCGTTCGCGCGCGCGCAGGCCGTGCGCGAGTACATGCTCCGCGAGCACGGCTATCGGCCCGACCGCGTGGAAGCTCGCGCTTGGGTGTCGGAGATCGACGGGCCCGGCATCGGCACGCGCGGGGTCGATGCGCGCTTGATCACGCCCGCCAAGAAGCCCCACTGAATCGAATCATGGTCGAACAGAAGAACAAAGTCGCCGAGGCCGAGCCGCCGCACGCGGAGGTTTTGTCGAAGCGCAGCAAGAAGGGCCTGCTCCTCGGAGGCGGGGCGCTCGCGGTCGTCGCGGTCGCCGCAGCCGTCGCGTTGATGGCCATCCCGAGCGCGACCAAGCCGCGCTCCATGAAGGGCCCCTTCGTCATGGCCCTCGCGGCGCTCGAGGACGGGCAGGCGCTCACGGCGAACCTCGCCGGCGAGGGAGGGCGCCGCTTCCTCATCATGGACCTCAAGATCGAGTACGACGCCTACGACGAAGCCTACGGCCTCCAACGCATCGCCGACCCGCTGTACCTCGCCAAGCTCCAGGACCGACTGCTCACGATCGCATCGCAGAAGTCGACGGAGGACGTGCTCGAGCGCGGTTCGCAAGAGCTCTTCCTGGCCGAGCTGAAGCGCTCGATCGAGCCGATCCTGTTCCCGGTCCACGTCGGCAAGACGACCTCCCCCACGGACGTCGACGAGGAGAGCGGACTGCGGCCGGGACGCTCCGCCTTCGAGTCGACCGTGCGGAGCGCGATCCACGAGACCGTGCTGACTGTCGACGGGCCGAACAAGAAGCTCCGCCTCGGAGCCGGCGAAGAGTACGCGTACACGGGGACCGAAGAGGACCTGGCCGTGCGCGACGAAACGGGCCGCACGCTCTACCTCGACACGGGTGAGATCACGCCGGACTTCGTCGGCGAGGTCGACGTCGGCGTGAAGGGTCGGATCCGCAACCTCTACAAGGTCAAGCTGCTCGTCCAGTAGGCCGTGGCGACCAACGTCGAACCCGAAGAAGCGGCGGCCCTGCGAGGCCCCCGAGAAGCGCGCGCGGACGCCGCGCAGGAAGTCGTGCAACGCGACTTCCGGAAGCCGCGCCGCTTCAGCGGCTCGGCGCTCGACGACTTTCGGCACCGGATCGAGCAGGCCATCCCCGAGATCGCCGAAGCCTTGCGAGCGCTCTTCAAGGTCCCGCTGCGCATCTCCGTCGAGGACGTGTGCGAGGTCGGCGCCGAGGGACTCTTCGACGACATGCAGAAGCCCTTCGCGCTCGGCGCGTTCGAGGTCGCTTCCCAGCCCGGCTGGATCCGCTGGGATCCGCTCGCCGCCGTCCAGGCGATCGAGATGCTGCTCGGCTCGGGCGGAGCGTCCCGAGCCCGCGAGCTGTCCGACATCGAAGGCCTCTTCCTGCGCCAGGTCTTCGCGACCGCCGTGGACCACGTGACGCGCGCGCTCGGCGTCAAGGCCACGGCGCCCGTCGTGGTGCACGCCCTGGAGGAAGTCGCGGACTGGCGCGACGGCGGCGAGAAAGCCGAGCCGCACCGATTGAGCGCGGCCGTCCGCATCGAAGGGCTCGGCGACCCGAGCCGCTTCCACCTCTATCTCCCGGGCTTCCAGGACGGCGCGCACGCCAGCGCGGCGGCCGAAGCGCTCGCGCTCCCCCCCCACCTCGGTCGCGTCCAGGTCGAGCTCGGTGCGCACCTCGGCGCGAGCGACGTCCCGCTCGACGACCTGCTCGGCCTCGAGGTCGGCGACGTCATTCCCCTCGCAACGCTCATCGGAACGCCGCTCGTCCTGCGCGTCGAAGGCATCCCCTGCGGCAGCGCCGAGCTGGGCAGCCTGCGCGGCAATCGCGCCGTTCGGATCCTCGCCCTCGACCCGCACACGGAAGACAACGTCTAGGAGACTCCCATGGCTGACGACAAGCAGACCGCGAAGCGCGCACCCACGGACCTCGAGCAGAAGCTCGACGACGCGACCGAGGCCGTCCTGGTCCAGGCGAACGAGCTCGAGGAGCTCGACGCGACGCCCGCCCACGGCGATCCGCTGGGCATGCGCTCCCTGTCGAGCGTTCCGGTCCGCGTCACGGTCGAGGTCGGCCGCGCGAAGCTCACGCTCGCCGAGCTCGTCAAACTGCGCGCCGGCTCGCTCGTCGAGCTCGACCGCGAAGCCCACGAGCCCGCCGACATCCTCGTCAACGGCAAGGTCGTCGCCCGCGGCGAGATCGTCACCATGGACGACAGCTACGGCGTGCGCATCACGAGCCTGATCGCGGAGTAGCCGCGCGGGCGGGCGATTCTTGCGAGCCGATCACGGCGCGTGAAGGCCGCTGCGCAGACGCTTGGTAGCGCGAAGATGGGGATCGCCCCGGTTCAGAGCCCGAAGGCGCCGCGGCCGAAGGTCGCGCGCTCGTCTGCGAAGCGCTGGGGCGAGAAGAACTCGCGGTCGAAGGCCGTCACGCGGTCGCCGAGCAGGAGCTGCGTCATGCCCTCGCCGATCGATGGCGCGAGCTTGAAGCCGTGGCCGGAGAAGCCGGTGGCGACGAACAGACCGTCGATCTCCGGGACGGGACCCAGGAGCGGTTGCGAGTCGGGCGTGAGCGTGTACCAGGCGGCCTGAGCGTCGCGGTCGGGCTCCTCGGCGTAGACCGGCAGCCGCTCCTCGAGCCGCGCGCGCCCCCAGCGCAGCATCTCCTCGCCCACGACCTCGTCGAGCTGGTCGGGATCGTCGAGCACGTCGTCGTGCGCGTAGTCGATGCGACCGACGCGTGTGCGCGCGCGCACGGGCTCGCAGCGCGTGTAGAAGCCGTGCTCGAGGTCGATCAGGACAGGGTGCGCGGATGCAGGCTCGCTCTGCGCGCGCTCGTGCGCCTCGCGCTCGAGCCGCTCCAGTGGTTCCTCCAAGCGCGACTCGCCCCGACCTCGCTCCTCCGATGGACTGCGGCATCTCCCGGGCATCGCGATGAAGTACTGCTCGGGTCGGACGGCGCGCAGCGGGAGGCCGACTCCCGCGCGCGCGAGCAGCGTGTGCGACCACGGCCCAGCGGCGACGACGACGGCATCGGCCGCGACGCGACCGGCCTTCGTCTCGACGCCCACCACGCGACCCGCTTCGACGGCGAGAGCCAGCACGTCCGTCGCCGTTCGTGTCACGGCGCCGTGCATGCGCGCGACGGCGGAAAACGCCTCCAGCGTGAGCGCCGGATCGGCGAAGCCGCCGCCTGGCTCCCAGGCTCCGACCGTTCCGTCGGAGACCGCGATGCCCGGCACGAGCGCGCAGATCTCGCGCGCGTCGACGAGCCGCGTGTCGACGCCGATCGAGACGAGCATCGCGACGTTCGCCCGCACGCGCTCGATCCACTCCGGCGCACCTGGCCCCGCCAGCGTCAGCACGCCCGTCCTGCGGAACCCGACACTGCGCCCCGTGCGCTCCTCGAAGCCGGCGTAGACCGCGAGGGAGTCGCGCGCCATGCGCGCGACCTGTGGATCGGCGTAGTGCTGCCGCAGCACGGCGCCCGAACGCCCCGACGAACCGGCGCCGAGCTGCGCCGCGCGCTCGAGCAGCACCACCGGCTGGCTCAGCGGGTCGAGCCGGCGCGCGAGGTGGAGCGCGATCGACGTCCCCATCACCCCCCCGCCGACGATGGCCACCTTGGCTCGCACGCGCGCTTTCTCCAGCTCCGTTATAAGGAGTGGGAACTGCCGGGGTGAGTACGGAGCCAGTCCAATTCTTCACCTCACCGCGCAAGACCTCTACTTTCCGCAGCCCCATTGCGCGGTGAGGTGAAGAATTGGACTGGCTCCGTACTCACCCCGGCCGGATGCGGCCGGGACTAGGATGTCGGGCCGCTTCCCCGCCGCGACACATGATCCCGCCGCGCAAGACCCGCACGATCCACGTGCGCGACCTCCCGATCGGGGGGGCCGCGCCGATCGCCGTCCAGAGCATGGCCGCGACGCCGACGCGCGACGTCGCGGCGACGCTGCGTCAGGTCGAGCTGCTCGAGCAGGCCGGGGCGGACCTGGTGCGCATCGCGGTGGACAGCGCCGCGGACGTGGACGCCCTGCGCGAGATCCGCGCGCGCACGAAGGCGCTGCTCTCGGTCGACCTGCAGGAAAACTACCGCCTGGCCGAGCTGGTTGCTCCGTACGTCGACAAGCTGCGCTACAACCCCGGCCACCTGCACCACCACGAGAAGGCGAAGCCCGTGCGCGAGAAGGTCGGGTACCTGGTGGGCGTCGCGCGCGACCACGGCCTCGCGCTGCGCATCGGCGTGAACGCGGGCTCGGTCGCCCCGGAGTACCTCGAGCGCTTCGGCAAGGAGGGCGTCGAGGCCATCGTGCGCTCGGCCTTCGACCACTGCGCGCTCGTCGACGAGCAGGGCTTCACGGACTACGTCGTCTCGATCAAGGACTCGGACCCCAGGCTCGTGGTCGAGGCCAACCAACGCTTCGCCGAGCTGCGCCCCGACGTGCCGCTGCACCTGGGTGTCACCGAGGCCGGGCTGCCGCCCGACGGGGTGATCAAGACGCGCATCGCGTTCGAGCAGCTCCTCGCGCGCGGGATCGGCGACACGCTGCGCGTCTCGCTCACGGTCCCCTTCGACGACAAGGGCATGGAGATCGAGGTCGGCCGCGCAATCCTGGCCGACATCGAGGCCGGCCGCTTCCGCTCCGTGCCGCCGAACTTCTTCGACGGCCTGAACATCATCGCGTGCCCCTCGTGCTCGCGCGTCGAGAACACGCGCTTCATCGACCTCGCGCAGGAGGTCAAGGCGCTGACCGCGTACGCGCAGGACCACGCGCTCACGATCGCCGTCATGGGCTGCCGCGTGAACGGCCCGGGCGAGACCGACGACGCCGACCTCGGCCTGTGGTGCGGCCCGACGCGCGTGAACCTCAAGCGCGGCGAGCAGGAGCTCGGCTCCTACACCTACGACGACATCCTCCCGCGCCTGCGCGAGGAGCTCGACCGGTTGATCGAAGAGTGACGGAAGCTTCTGCTAGAAGACGCCCCATGACACCGCGCAGCGAATCGGTCGTTCGAAGGCTCCACCCGTCGACTTCCTCACCCGCGCCGTGGTGCGCCGCGTTCGCCGCGTTCGCGGCCTTGGCGCTGGCCGCCTGCGGGAGCGGCGGCTCGGACGACGGGACGTCGAGCTCGGTCGTGGGGCGCTTCCTGTTGGTCGTCGCGCAGGACTCGGTCGCGCTGTACGAGCTCCCGTTCCTGCGCCCGGCGGGCTACGTAGCGTTCCAGACCGAGGTGCGCGACGCGGTGTTGGATCCCGCGGAGGACTTCCTGTTCGTCTCGGCCATCGACGGCGCGAACCGCGAGATCTCCGTCCTCGAGCTCGACTCAGTGACGGGCGAACTCGCCGAGGTCCCGGGCTCGCCCTTCGCTGCGCCCGTGGGCGCCGACACCGGGCTCGCCGTCCATCCGGAGGGCGGCTTCCTCTACGTGGGCGGGGTCGGCGTGAGCGCGTTCGCGATCGCCAGCAGCGGAGCGCTGTCCGCGGTGCCCGGCTCTCCGTTTGCGCCGGGCTCGACGCCCGCCGCCCTCGCATTCCACCCGTCGGGCGAGTTCCTGTACGCGGCGAACTCCACCACTGACGACGTCTCCGCGTTCGCAGTCGACGAGCTGGACGGAAGCCTGACACCACTCGCCGGCTCGCGCTTCTCCGCCGGCGACCAACCGTCCGCGCTCGCGATCACTCCCGCTGGCGATTTCCTGTACGTCGCGAACGCCGTCTCGGACGACGTGTCGGCCTTCGCCATCGGCGCCGACGGAGCGCTCGCGGCCGTCCCCAACTCGCCCTTCGGCGGTGTGGACGGTCCACTCGACGTGCGCATCGACGCGACGGGGAGCTTCGCGTTCACTGCGAACGAGAGCGGCGGCAACGCCGTCGTGTTCGCGATCGACCCGGACGACGGGGCGCTCACGCCTACGCCCGGCGGGTCGGAGCCCACGGGCTCGCTGCCGCGCTCGCTCGCGCTCGATCCGGACGGCCAGCTCGTCTACGTGCTCGCGAGCGGTGCAGGACAGGTTCGGGCCCTCGCGTTCGACGCGGGAAGCGGGGCGCTCGCGGACGTGCGCTCCGTTCGCACGCGAAGCGTGCCGGAGCGGCTCTTGGTGACGAGCGGGACGACGCGCCCGTCCCACCGGCCGAGGTTCGCCTACGCGGCGCGCTTCGCGGGCGAGATCGAGGGCTTCGCCGTCGATCCTGGGACGGGCAAGTTCCAGGAGCTTGCGAGCTCGCCGTTCCCGAGCTCCGGGACGCCGAGGGTGCTCGCAGTCGATCCGCGCGCGCGCTTCCTCTTCGCCGCCCAAGACACGGGCGGAGGCATCGACGCCTACGAGATCCACCCCGTGACGGGCGAGCTCGATCCGGTCCCCGGTTCGCCGTTCTTCATCGGGAAGACCTTCGCTCACCTCGTGGTAGAGCCGAGCGGGCGCTTCCTCTACGCCGCCGCGGCCGAACTCGAGGCCTTCTCGATCAACCAGACGACGGGGGCGCTCGCTCCGCTGGCCGGATCGCCCTACGACCTGATGCTCGTCGGCCCCGTCGACCGACTCGACCCCGATCCCACGGGGCGGTTCCTGCTCTTCCTCGGCGACGGCGCGGTCGGAACCTGCGCGCTGGACGTGGACACGGGCGTTCCCGCCCTCGTGGGCGCGCCCCTGTCGGCCACGGGCGCTCGAACGATCCTCGCCGCGCCGAACGGGCGCTTCGCCTACGTGCCGTCGTCCACGCAAGTCGAGCTCGCGCGCATCCCGATCGACGCCGCGACGGGTGCGCTGATCTCGGCCGGCACCCAGACGACCGCGATCGATCCGCAGCCCCTCGGCGCCTTCCACCACCCCATCGGAGGCTTGATCGTCCTGCCCCACGGGACGGGCGTGATCAGTGCGTTCTTGGTGGCGGAATCGACGGGAACGCCCACGGTCGTGACCGGCTCTCCGTTCGCCGACGGCGAGATGCCGCAGGCGCTCGTGTTCGACCCGTCCGGTCGTTGGCTCTACGCCCTCAACTTCGCCGGTCTGATCTCCGTCTTCGAGATCGGTTCCGGAGGTGGCCTGACCCCGCGCGGGCCGGCTGCCTTCGGTCTCTCCAGCGTCCCCGCACTGGTCGTCGTGGGGCGCGTCCTGTAGCGATCAACGCGCGCTCACGCCGCGGCTCGAGCGGCTGAGGGGCAGCGTCACGGTGAACGAGCAGCCGCGATCCTCGTTGTTGCTCGCGGAGACGCGGCCGCCGTGCAGCTCCGTGACCTCGCGCACGATCGCGAGGCCGAGGCCGCTGCCGCGTTCGCGGCGCGCGCCGTCCGGGACCTGCGTGAAGCGCTCGAAGATGTGTTCGAGGTAGGCCTCCGGGAGGCCCGGGCCGTGGTCGCGCACGATGAACTGCGCCTCTTCGCGCGTGCAGCGACAGATGACCTCGACCACCTCGTGCGTGGGCGAGAAGTGGATGGCGTTGCGGATCAGGTTGTCGATCATCGTGCGCAGGAGCTGCGGGTCGCCGGACACCTCGGCTTCGCCCTCCCCGCCCTCGCGCTCCGCGACGATGGGTAGGAGCCGCACCTCGTGGAGCTTGGCGAGACGCGAGCAGTGCTGGATGGCTTCGAGCACGATGTCCTGCACCGGCACGTCGCAGAGCTGGAAACCCTCCAGGCCCGATTGGAAGCGCGCGAGCTTCAGGAAGCTGTCGACGAGCCCGTTGAGGCGCCGCAGCTCCTCCTCGGCGCTCGCCACGAAACCCTCGTACTCCGGCGAGGGGGCGCTGCGCTGCTTCAGGACCTGGAGCTCCGTCATCATGACCGTGATCGGCGTCTTGAGCTCGTGCGAGACGTTGGCGATGAACTGCTCCTGCGCGCGGAAGCCCGCTTCCATGCGCTCGAGCGCGCGGTTCAGGTCCTCGTTGAGGCGCGCGATCTCCTGGTCCGGGCTGCCGAGCTCGATGCGGACCCCGGGATTCGTCGGCGAGACCTCGCGCGCCGCGCGCGAGATCGCGAGCAACGGCTGCACGGCCCGACCTGCGATGAGCCAAGCCGCGACGCTCGCGGCGAGCAGACCGACGGGGAAGCCGATCCAGAGCAGGTCCGCGTAGTCGCCGAGCGCGCGCGCGAGCGACGTCGCCGGCACGGCCATCTGTAGATACAGCACGTTCCCGCCCGGCTCGCGGAAGGGCAACGTGACGAGCCGCAGCGTCTCGGAGACCCCGGTGAGCTTGGCCGCTTCCGTCGACGCGATGTTGCCGAAGTCCGTGCCGACGATGCCGGTCGCCGGCTGCGCTCGCTCCGCGAACGGCGGCGCCTGGTCGCTCTCGATCGACGACAGGATCACGCGCCGCGTGCGATCGCGGACGACGATCAGAGCGTTCGCATTGTCCCGCGGCGCGAGCGCGCGCAGGGCGTCCCGCGAGGTCGGGATGCCTCCCTCCACGAGCTTCGTCGAGACGCCCTGCGCCGCGAGCAAGAGCCGGTCGTCGTTCGAGCGCCGAATCGTGTCGCGCTGGAACAGCACGACCCCGAGCAGCAGCGTGAGCTGGATGCACGCGAAGACGAGCAGGTACCAGGCCGTCAGCTTGAGCCTGAGCGTGAGGTTGCGCCGTGCCATCCGTCACGAGGAGCTTAGGGCCTGCTCGCCGAATCCCTCAAGCGAATCGGGCGGCCGTTGTGAGGCGCGCTCTCGCCTCGGCCGTCTGAACCTCACGAACCCAAGGCTCGGCTGCCACGGAAGGACATCGTCAGTCCGCTGCCATCGAAGTGACCTGCACGGCCCGGCTGTCCTCGGCCGCCTCGCTCCACGTGCACTCGTTCGGGGGCTGCACGGTGAACGTCTGGCCGACGCAGGTCATGCGCAGGTCCGCCCTACCGATCGGGCAAATGCCGTTCAGCTCGTCCGACTCGCACCATACTCGTTCGTCGGCGACGACGGCGTCCGGTGGGCATGTAGCGGAGAACTTCGCGCGGAACGCGCCGTGCCCCTCGTGACACGCGCCCTCGGAATCCGGGCTCAGATGAAGGACGACTTCGCAGCCTTCGCAGAGGAACGTGCAGCGCTTTGTGAAGAACGAGCACTCGTCGGCTGCGGGGATCTGTGGTCGAGGCGAGCCGGTCGCGCCCGGAGGAACGGGACGTTCTGCGGGACCCGACAGCGGAACGACGTCGAATAGAACCGCGCCTTGGTAGAGCACTTCTCCCCAAGTCGTCAGGCGTTCGTCGTCCTTCGACGCTTCCTTCAGGACGAGCGCGTACATCGGACGTTCTCCCGCGAGCAGCAGGATTGCCGAAGTGCTCGAGCTCGGTATCTCCTTCCAGAAGTGCTCGTATTCGATCGATTGGGTTGCGCCGAAACCGGCGATGGTCAGTGTCGTCGAGATCTGGAGCGTAGGACTATCCAACGGGCTGGCGAGCTTCACGACCAAGCGCTGCTCGAGATCGATGTCCACCCGGAATTCGCACGACGTGAACGAATCCCAGTCCAGCGAATCGACTTCGATGGAGGGTGGTGTCCCCGATTGCGCCCCGACGATCGAGCTAGTTGGCACAGCGCTCTCGGACGAAAGCCCGCGACATGAGCTCGCGACGGGGAATGCCAAAAGCAAGGCGAGAACGATCGCGTGCTCGTGTGCGAAAGACGCACACACGGATCCGAGCGTGGACGAGTTGTTCATGGGCGACGATTCTCCCTCGTTGTCGAACAAGAGGCGGCTCGCGGACGATCGGCAGCACTGGAGGGTAACAGCCTTTGCGCGGAGCTTTCGCGCAGTGTCCGAGAAGAGCGGCGTCTCGCATCTGTCGCCATGGAAGGACGCTCATCCGTCATCCGTGCAGCGCCGCATGCGCGCGATCTCCGGGTCGAGCGACCCTACGAGCCGAGTCCCACGCTGCGCATCCGACCTCGCTCAGGGTCCTTCTTCGCTCCGCACGCCGAAGGTGTAGCCGGTGCCGATCACGGTGTGGATCAGGGGGCGGGCGAAGTCGCGGTCGATCTTCTTGCGCAGGCTCGAGATGTAGACGTCGATCAGGTTGCTCGTGGGCTCGTAGTCCATGTCCCAGACCTTCTCGGCGATCGTGGTGCGCGCGAGGACGCGGTTCTGGTTGCGCATGAGGAACTCGAGCAGGGCGAACTCCTTGGAGGAGAGCTTGACCTTCTCGCCGGCGCGGCGAGCGGCGCGACCGATGAGGTCGAGCTCGAGGTCGTCGCAGTGGAGCTTGACGGCCTCGGTCGCCTGGCCGCGGCGCAAGAGGGCGCGGACGCGTGCCAGGAGCTCGTCGAACTCGAACGGTTTCGTCAGGTAGTCGTCGGCGCCGGCGTCGAGTCCGGCGACCTTCTGCGGCGTGCCGGAGAGCGCCGTGAGCATCAGGATCGGCACCTTGACGCCGCGCCGGCGCAGGCAGCGACACACGTCGACGCCGTCGCGGTCGGGGAGCATCACGTCGAGGATCACGAGGTCGTAGGGCTCGGTCGCCGCGAGCTCTTCGCCGTCGTAGCCGTCGTGCGTCACGTCGACGCTGTAGCTGTGCTCCGCCAGGCCCTGCTTGACGGCCGTCGCCATCTTCGGGTTGTCTTCGACGACGAGGATCCGCATTCGTCCGCTCCCTTCGAAGCAGAGCACCATTCTACGCACTCGCGCGCTAGGACGACCCCGGCGGAAGTCGGTAGAGCGCCGCAGAAGATGCGCACGAGCTCCGCCACGCAACGTATTGCGCGAACAATCGGTGCCTTTCGCCGGCGCGACTACCTAGAAGTCGGAAGTGGTTTCTGCAACTTGACCCGTTGTTCAAGCTCGAGCCTCCGCCGCCGTGGTGATCCGGCGCCCCGTCTGCGTCATCGCCCGCACCCATCCCGCGTTCTCACGGTCGCTTGCGCGCATGAACGGCCATTTAGACGAAGTTCACGCGCGGCTTAGAGCGGAGGGACTAGTTCCTGCTGTGGGACGGATGCTCCGGGAGCAGTCGCTTCCGTCACGTTCCATACAGGAGGCCCCGAGTGATGCAGCACCTTGCGATCGTTCCTTGGATCATGGTTCTGTCGACGGCCTCCGCAGGAGCGTCCGTCGGCGATGGGTATCCGGACCCGCTCCCTCGGACGTACGCCCAGGATCTCGAGCGCCCCCTCGTGCTCGTCTCGGCGAGCGCGTTGCTGGGTTCGGAGGTCGACAACCGCGGCGAGATGTTCGGCGAGCTCTGCGACCTGGTCGTCGATCGCTGCACCGGACGCGCGCGCTATGCGGTCGTCGGAGGCAACGGGGTGTTGGGCACCACGGTGCGCATCGCGGTGCCGTACGAGGAGCTCGTCTGGCGCAGCGACGACGGGAAGTTCCACTGCGACCTCACGCCCGATCGGCTGCGCCAGTTGGAGATCTTCTCGGTCGACCGGCTCCAGAAGCTGGGCTGCACGGCGGCCGAACCGTCCGGGCCGGCGCCCGCGCGGCTCGATCCCCACGCGACGTTCTTCGCCGGGCGCCAGGCGGTCCCCGCCGACGGCGCGATCGTGGCGGTCCTCGGGTGGAGCCATGACGACATTCCGGAACCGCAGGTCGCGCTCGCCGTGCGGTTGCGCGCGGGAGACGAGCAGAGGTTCCTGCTCGGCCCGTCCGACTTCGTGGCGAAGGCGTTCAGAATTCCGCCCGCGGCCGGTCAGCGGATCTCGATCGAGGCCGTCCTCTGCAGCGACGACGTGGGGCCTCTGTGGGTGGCGAAGACCGCGCGCGTCGCCGATTCGGTCGTCCACTTGCGCGACGACGACGGGAATCCGCTGTGGGAAACGCGACGCCACGCGCTCGTGAGCGAGCTCGCGAAATGCGTCGTCGTCGCCCAGTGCAAGTCTTCGGACGGCGCGCTCGGCCCCGTCCAGAACGTGGTCCTGGACACGCGCACGGGTCAGTTGGTCTTCGTGACCGTCGAGTTCGAGGGTGAGCTGCGCGCGATCCCGATGCGGGCGCTCTCGATCGTAGGCGACGGCCGGCTCGAGCTCGCGAGGGTCTCGCGCGACGCCTGCCAAGGAGCTCCGCATCTCCTGGGCGACGAGATCGCGGAACTGAACGATCCGAATTTGAGAGCGGGCATCTACTCGTTCTTCGGCGTGGACCCCGGCCGGGTCCTACCGCGCTGATCGAACGAGGACCGTCTCCGATCCCGCTCTCGGCCGCTCGCACCGGAATACTGGGTTGCCCCCTCGACCACAGCCGGTGCGAGCGGCCCTTTCTACCCCGTCGAACGCGCGGTCGGCGCGCTCCGCAGCGCGTCGCCGAGCGCGTTCTGATCCGATGCCGCCTTCGACCTGCGGCGGCGACCGCATAGGATCGCGTCACACCGGCCGTGGAATTCCTCCAGCAGCAACCCTGGCTCCTCGCGCTCGGGATCTTCTTCGCGCGCATCCTCGACGTTTCGTTGGGCTGCGTGCGGACGATCCAGGTCATCCGCGGGCATCGTTTCCTGGCGGCCTTCATCGGCTTCTTCGAGATCCTCGTGTGGATCGTCGCGGCGTCGCAGGTCATCCAGAACCTCGACTCGTGGTACTTGGCCGTCGCGTATGCGGCGGGCTTCGCGGCGGGCAACATCGCGGGCATCTGGCTCGAGGAGCGGCTCGCGATCGGGTCCGAGCTCGTGCGCGTCATATCGGCGAACCGCGAGGTCTCCCTGGCCAAGCACCTGCGGGAGGAGGGCTTCAGCGTCCTCGAGCTCGCCGGCCGGGGCGACGACCGCCAGCCCGTCGAGGTGCTGCTCGTGGTCGAGAAGCGCCGTCGCATCCCAACGCTGCTGCGCATCATCCACGCTGCGGATCCCGACGCCCTGTGGACGATCACCGATGTGAAGCGCCAGACGCGGCCCGCGGCCTTGCGCTTCGCGAAGTCGCTCGAAGTCGAAGCCCGCGGCGGAGCCTTCCGCTCGAAGTGAGCGGGCGTCGCGACGCTCACTTCCGCAGGCGCGTCCCGACGAAGACGAGCGCGAGGCCCCCGAGGCCGCGGACGAGGCCGCCGGGGAACGAGCGGTGCAGGCCCTGCTTGGCCTCGTCGTAGCCGACACGTTCGGCGAAGGTGCGTCGGGTCCGGCCGCCTTGCACGGCGTTGGCCACGCCCAAGACGCCCCACACGATCGCGACGAGCCCGAGGACGACGAGGCTCGTCCCGAGCCTGCGGCGGATCGCCGGTCGCGCGCTCTCCCCCGGCTCGCTCACGGGGAAGTCTTCGCGTCGGGCCGGCGACGCTTGCCTCGCTTGTGCACGAGTCTCCTGGCGACGAGCTCGCCCTCCGCGTCGCGCGGGTCGGCAGCGGACTCGGGTAGAGCCACGTCGCGTAACGCAGCGTCGACGGGCCGCGGCTCGACGAGCTCCTTGGACGAGCCGGCGCCGCTCTCCTCGAACCGGCGCAGCGTCGGCACGAGGCGTTGCTCAAGCGAGCCGACGAGCAGGTTGTAGCGCTCCACGGCTGCGCGCAGCGACCCTCCGAGGTCGTCGGTGTGGCCGAGCACGCTCGCCGCGCGCCGGTGCAGCTCGCGGCCGAGCTCGAAGAGCTTGCGCGCTCCATCCTCGAGCCGCTTCTCGCGCCAGCCGGCGTGCACCGCGCGCAACAACCCGATCAACGTGGACGGGCTCGCGAGGATCACGTCCCGCCGCGCTGCGTGCTCGAGCAGGTCCGGCCGCTCGCGCAACGCCGCGTCGACGAGCTGATCGCCCGGCACGAACATCACCACGAACTCGGGCGAACGCTCGAACTGCGCCCAGTACTCCTTGCGCGACAGGCGATCCACCTGGTCGACCACGGCGGCGGCGAAGCGCGCGAGGTGC
Source organism: uncultured Planctomycetaceae bacterium (assembly GCA_964413535.1). Classification (GTDB taxonomy): domain Bacteria; phylum Planctomycetota; class UBA1135; order UBA1135; genus CAYPTB01. Next base: position 24,789 of record CAYPTB010000008.1, read on the forward strand.
TCGGCGCGCGTGGATCCGCGTGTCTGGACCGCGTCGAGGTAGCCGTCGATGGGCGTCTTCGCGTCGACGACGACGATGCGGTCGTTCGGTAGGCGCACGACGAGGTCGGGCCTGAGGGACGCCTCGCCGTGCACGGTCTCCTGAACCGAGAAATCGCAGTAGGGCCGCATCCCCGCGAGCTCGACGACGCGCTCCAGCTGGATCTCGCCGTAGCGCCCGCGCACGTTCGGCCGCCGCAGCGCCTGGGAGAGCTTCCCGGTCTCCTTGGCGAGCTCGCGGTTGGCCGCGAGCATGCCCTTGACCTGCGCGCGCAGCCCGGCGTTCTCGCGGCCCAGGCGCTCGAGCTCCGCGTGCGTCTTCTCCAGCGCCGCACCGATCGGACGCACGAGCCCCTCGACGGCCACGCGCCGCCCCTCGAGCTCGGCGGCGCCGCGGGTCTCCTGAACACGCAACGTCTCGCGCGCGAGCGTCAGGAACTCCGCGTTCGAGCGCCGCAACGTCTGGCCGGCCAGGGCCTCGAAGGCGTCGCGCGCCCGCGCGTCGAAATCGGCCGTGTCGCGCACCCGATCGCGCAACAGGTCGCGCTCGAAGCGCAACGCGACGCCGCGCCGCCACGCACCGAGCGCCACGAGCCATCCCAGGACGCCGACGGTGAGCGCGACCGCGAGGGCGATGACGAGCGCCTCGGTTTCCAAGGCTTCCAGGATGGCACTCGCTCCAGTACGGTGCCAGTCCAGTTTTTCACCCTTCCGCAACTGCGCGTCGGAGAGTCGATGCGCTCTGCGCGGAAGGGTGAAAAACTGGGACTGGCACCGTACACACATGACCACGTCCCGACAGCGCATGCTTGCCGCGTGTCGGCGCGAGCCGGTCGATCGCAGCCCCGCGTGGATGATGCGGCAGGCGGGGCGCTACCTGCCCGAGTACCGGGCGCTGCGCGAGGGCCGCGAGTTCCTCGACATGGTTCGCGATCCCGCGCTCGCCTGCGAGCTCACCTGCCAGCCGATCCGGCGCTTCGGCATGGACGCGGCGGTGATCTTCAGCGACATCCTCGTGCCGCCGGCGGCGATGGGGCTCGACGTCTCGTTCCACGCCGGCCACGGTCCGAAGATCGCACCCGTCGTGCGCACGGCGCAGGATGTCGAGCACCTGGCCGACTTCGACGCGGAAGAGGCCTGCGGGTTCCTGGGCGACGCCATTCGGCGCGTACGCGCCGAGCTCGGCCCCGAGCGCGCGATCGTCGGCTTCTGCGGCGCGCCCTTCACGACGGCGAGCTACATGATCGAGGGCGGATCGAGCCGCGACTTCGCGCACGCGAAGGCGATGCTGTTCGGCGAGCCGGAGCTCTTCGCGCGCCTGGTCGGCCGAATCGTGGACAACCTAGAGGGCTACCTCGCCATGCAAGTGCGCGCGGGCGCGGACTGCCTGCAGATCTTCGACAGCTGGGGCGGGGCGCTCGACGCAGCGACCTATGCGCGCGCGCTCTTGCCCGAGATGAAGCGCCTCGTCGCGGCCGCGCGCGCGACGGGTGCACCGGTGATCGTGTACGTGAACGGCGGAGCGCACCTGCTCGATTGTCTGCTCGACCTCGGCGCGGACGTGCTGAGCGTGGACTGGCGCGTCGCGCCCGAGGACGCCGTGCGCCGCGCGCGCGACCGGGTCGCCCTGCAGGGCAACCTCGACCCGTGCATCCTGTTCGCGCCGCCCGAGGTCGTGCGGCGCGAGACGCGACGCGTCCTCGAAGGCTTTTCCGGCGCGGCCGGCCACGTCTTCAACCTGGGTAGCGGCATCCTGCCCGCGACTCCGATCGAGAGCGTCGAGGCGATGTTCACCGAGGCCCTCGGCCGATAGGGAGGCGTCGTGTCGAGGATCTGCGTGATCGGCGCCGGGCTCTCGGGGCTCACCTGCGCGTTCGACCTCGTGCGCGCCGGGCGCGACGTCGTGCTGCTCGAGGCGTCGGAGCGCGCCGGCGGCTGCGCGGGGACGCTCGAGGTCGAGGGCTATCGCTTCGAGCTCGGCCCGACCACGCTGCCGGCCTCCGCGGCGAGCTTCCGGCGCCTGTGCGGCGACCTCGGCATCGCGCAGCGCCTGATCGCGTCGTCCGAGCGCGCGCGCGAGCGCTATCTGCTCCACCGCGGACGGCTCCGCCGCATGCCCTCGGGGATCGGCTCGCTGCTCGCGACGCCGCTGCTCTCCCCGCGCGCGAAGCTCTTCGCCCTGTCGGAGCCGTTGCGTCGCGCCAAGCCGCTCCCGCCGAGCGCACCCGAGCCGACGGCGGCCGAGCTCTTCCGTGAGCGCCTCGGTCCCGAGCCCGCGCGGCTCTTCGGCGCGTCGTTCGTGCGCGGCGTCTACGCGGGCGACGCAGACGAGCTCGGCGCACGCAGCGCGTTCCCGCGCCTGTGGCGCCTCGTGAACGAGCACGGCGGCATCCTGCGCGGGATGCTCGCGAGCCCGCGCGGACGCGAAGCGCTGCCGGGTCCGGACGTCGCGCACACGCGGCTCTTCTCCTTCCCGCGCGGGCTGCAGGAGCTCGTCGACGCGCTCGAAGCGGCCGTGGGCGCCGACGCGCTCGTGCTCGGCGCCCGCGCCCTGCGGCTCGAGCGCGACGGCGCAGGTACATGGCGCGTCCACGTCGCGGGCCGCGAGCCGGTCGTCGCTTCTGCGCTCGTCGTCGCGACGCCGGCAGACGTCGCAGCAAGGCTCCTCTCGCGCCACCTCCCGCCGCAGGCCGTCGCGCACCTCTCCGCGGTCGAGCTCGCGAGCGTCACGTTGGTGCACCTCGGCTTCGACGAGCTCGCGCTCCCCTCCGGCTTCGGCTTCCTCGTGCCTCCCGGTGAGAGCGTGCAGGGGGGACTCCTCGGCGCGGTCTTCGCGTCGAACGTCTTCGCGGGCCGCGCGCCCGAGGGCGGCGCCGCGGTCACCTGCTTCTACGGCGCGGACGTGGCGGGCGCCGGTGAGCACGCCGCCGCGGAGCGTGCGGTGGCCGAGCTCGGCCGCGCGCTCGGTGACTCTCGCGGCCTCCGGAGCGGCGCCGGACGCCGCGGACCCTCGCGGGAGCCCTTGCTGCGCGTGCACCGTATGATTGCCTGGGACCACGCGATCCCGCAGTACACCGTCGGCCACGACCTGCGCATGCATGCCGTACTCGCGTCCGCAGCCGAGCTCGGGAACCTCCACCTGGCGGGGAACTACACGAGCGGCGTGGGCGTCGACCAGGTGATCGCCCGGGGCCGCGCGGTCGCGCGATCGATCCTCGCATGAACTCGAGCCTCCAGGCCCTGTCCGTCGCGCTGCCGGTGGCCTACCTCCTGGCCGCGTTCCTGTACGCCATGGACTTCGGCGCGCCGCGCGCGCCGCGCGTCGTCGGGCTGCGGCGAGCGGCGCTCGCCGCCGCGGCCGCGATGCACGTCGGCCTGTTCGTCGTGCGCGGCGAGCAGGCGGGCGGCTTTCCCCGCCTCGACACGTGGGCGGCCGTGTCCGCGATCGCGCTGTGCACGGTGCTCTTGTTCGCCGGCGTGTCGTTCAACGTCGCGCAGAAGAGCATCGGCGGGGTCGTGCTCGGCATCGTGTTCGCGATGCAGCTCGTCTCCTCGTGCTTCGCGCCGCTGTACTCGACCTCGCGCGCGACGGACCTCGTCACGCTCGTCCACGTGGCGACGAGCACGCTCGCGAGCTCGGCCGTCGTGCTCTCGGGCATCCTCGGCGGCCTCTACCTGCTGCTCTACCGACAGATGCGCCGCCGCTCGTTCGGAGCGCTCTTCCGTCAACTCCCCGACCTCCAGACGCTCGCGCACCTGACGCGCCGCTCGGCCTTGGCGGGCTTCCTCCTGCTCACGATCGGCCTCAACGTCGGGATCGGCTGGGCGCACGCCGAAGCTCTCGCCGGTTTCTCCTACACCGATCCCTACGTGTTGCTCGTGATGGCCCTGTGGATCCACTTCGGGATCGTCGCGTTCTCGCGCTGGATCCCGGGGCTCACGGCCTGGCGCGCTTCGTTCGCCGCCGCCGCGGGCTTCGTCGTGCTGTTGCTCGCCGTGCTGCTCACGCTCACCCGCGCGACCTTCCACCTCCAGGGATGAACCCCGAGCCGCAGCTCTTCCTGATCGGCATGTCGTGGCGCACCGCGCCGGTCGACGTGCGCGGGCGCTACGCGGTGACGCGCGCCGAGCTCGAGGCGCGGCTCGACGCGCTGGGAGCGATCGAAGGCGTGAGCGAGCGCTTCGTGATCTCGACCTGCAACCGCACCGAAGTCCTCGTCGCGGCGCCGCCCGACGAGCGCGTCGAGGGCGTGCTCGCGAGCCTCGTCTTCGCCGGGGCGGATCCCGATCACCTCTACGTCCACCGCGGCGTGCGCGCCGTCATCCACCTCTTCCGCGTCGCGGCCGGGCTCGACAGCCTCGTGCTCGGCGAAGCGGAGATCCTCGGGCAGGTGAAAGCCGCGATGGTGCTCGCGAGCGAGAGGAAGTGCCTCGGGAAGCTGCTCGATCCGCTGCTCCGCCAGGCCCTGTCCGTGGGGAAGCGCGTGCGCAGCGACACGCAGCTCGGCGAGGGCACGCTCTCCGTCGCGCGCGTCGCCGTCGGGATCGGCTTGCACGTGTACTCGAGCTTCGAGGGGGTGAACGCGCTCGTGCTCGGGGCCGGCGACACGGCCGCGCTGGTCGGGCGACACCTCGCGAGCGCGCCCGTCGGCTCGCTCGTCTTCGCCAACCGCACGCTCGAGCACGCCCGTGTGCTCGCGAACGAGCTCGGGGCGAGCGCGCTTTCGATCGACGGCGTCGCCGAGCTCGTGCTCGCGGCCGACGTGGTCTTCGCCTGCCTCGACGGGGCTCCGAGTGTCGTGCGCGCCGACGCGCTCGACCGCCGCGCGCTGAAGAAGCGCGACAAGCCGCTCCTCGTCGTCGACCTCTCCGTCCCGCGCGCCGTCGAAGCGCGCGTGGCCGAGCTCGACAACGTCCTCTACTACGACCTCGACGACGTGAAGCGCGTCGTCGAGAAGAACGAAGAGGAGCGCCGTCGCATCTCGCAGGAGACTTCCGACATCCTCGTCTCCGAGGTGCACAAGTTCGTGAGCCTGCGCACCTACGCCGCCTTCTCGCCCGTCATCTCCGAGTTGCAGAAGCGCTTCGGCGAGATCTCCGACGAGGTCCTCGACGAAGTCGCCGGCGAGACGGCCTCTCCAGAGATGATGCGCCTCGCCCACGAGCTCTCGCGCCGCCTGCTCGACGTCTCCCTCGCCCAGCTCAAGGAAGGCGCGCGCCACGCGAGCCCCGCCGACGCCCTCGGCCACGAGTACCGCCGCTTCCTCGAAGGGCTGTGAGAAAGGTTCCCCTCGCGGAGCCTGCGGGGTTGCGCAAGTGAGGGTATTGCGCTTTCCTGGACGGTGTTCGCGAGGCGCACGACCCTGCGCCCGAAACCAAACGGAGAACCTCCATGGCCAAAGGTCAGCAGCAACCGAAAGAAGTGAAGAAGAAGAAGCTCTCCATCAAGGAGAAGCAGGAGAAGAAGAAGGCCAAGGCCGCCAGGAAGGCCGCCGAGCGCGGTTGATCCCCTGAACTGCGACTCGTGCCCTCCTCTCCGGAAGGAGGTCGCGAGCCGGTCGCCGCCAACGCTCGAGCGCGGGGCTTCGAGGCGAGCAGGAGCACACCTGGGGAAGCGTCGGGGAGCGTCGGGGAGCGAGCTACGTCGACCCGAGCAACCCGCGCAGGTCGCGCTCCTCGACGTGCAGCGACAGCCACTTCAAGAGATCCTGGCTGCGCACCAGGCCGACGGGGCGGTTCGCCTCGAGGATCGGCACCTGATCGACCTGGCGCTGGGTCAGGGCCGCGAAGGCCTCGTCGGCGGCGGCATCGGACGAGAGCGTCGTGAGCTTCTCGACCGGAGTCATGATCTCGCCCACGCTCGTCTCGGCCCATTCGGCCTGCGGCGTCCGGCGCACGTCCTCGAGGCACACGAGACCGACCAACCGGCCGTCCGGCCCGACGACCGGGAAGGCGCGCTGATCGCTCGCCATCAGCTCCTCGCGCACGAGCGTCTCGATGCTCGTGTTCGGGGCGACGGTCGCGAAACGCGTGCGCATGATGCTCGAGAGCGGCACGTCGCGCAGCGACTCGCGGATGACGAGCTGCTGGTAGCTCGTGCGTGCGGCGTTGTTCAGGAACCACCCGATCAGGAGCAGCCACAGACCCCCGACGAAATTCCCGCCCACGACGCTCATCACGCCCCAGCCCATCAAGAGGATCGCGAACAGCCGCCCGGCCCCGGAGGCCCAGAGCGTCGCCTTCTTCAAGTCGCCCGTGAGCCACCACACGATCGAGCGGAAGACGCGGCCGCCGTCCAGGGGAAATCCTGGGACGATGTTGAACAGGGCGAGCATCACGTTGATCGGTCCGAGCCACAGGAGCAGCGACGCCAACGGTCCGAGCGAGGCCATCGCGGCCGCGGGATCCTCGCTCAGGCTCGACGTGAACCCCGGCCCCGCCAGCAACGCCGCGCCGCCGATCGCGAGCGCGCCGATCGCGAGGCTCGTGATGGGTCCGACGATGGCCATCAGGAACTCCGACTTCGGCGACGGCGGCTCGGCCTCCATGTGCGCGAGCCCGCCGAACATGAACAGCGTGATGCGCGAGACGGGGATGCCGTTCCTGCGCGCGACGACGGCGTGCGAGAGCTCGTGCGCCACGATCGACGCGAAGAACGCCACAGCCGCGCAGAACGCCGTGCCCCAGGTGAGCGCCGGGTTCCACTCCGGGTGCCAAGCGGGGAGCACGCCGGAACCGAGGTTGAAGAGGATCAAACCGAAGATGACGAGGAGACTCCAGTCGGCGAACAGCCGCACGCCGAGGAGCGTGGCGAGGTAGAGCCCCCCCGCCACCGGAGACCTTCCTCCCCCACGCGATTCGGCAGCTCGAGAAGCCGATGACATCGGGACCTCTTGAGTTCGGCTCCCGACCTTTGCCAGGGCCGTCTTCCGCGAAGAGCGTCGGTCTCGCGAGCCGACTACCGACTTGCCCCCCATCCCAACCTGCCGCGCGCGGACGTCAGCGCCCCGCGAGCACGAGCAAGCAGCGAAGCAAGGCGCGCCCAGCGTGCGAGAGGGTGCGGGAAACCGGTGCGCGGGGGAGAGCATCGCCGGTGCGAGAGCCTTGCGACCTCACGTCGGGGCTAGCGCTCGACGCGGTCGGAGAGAAGGGAGCGGCGCGAGCCCGGGTCACTCGGTGAGCCCTCGCGCGAGATGGTGCGCAGGGTCCGATTCCGAGGCTCTCCTTCGACTCGGCCGGGCTCGGGGAGATACTCGTGGCGCCGCCGAACGACCGCTCGACGGCCACCACGATGCACAGGAGCAACGAGTTCCCCCTCGCGACGCGGGCGAGTCGGCTCGCGCTGTGGCAGGCGGAGGCGGCCAAGAAGCAGCTCCAGGCCGCGTTCGCGCGGCTCGAGGTCGAGCTCGTGCACATCACGTCGTCGGGCGACACGATCCAGGACGTGGAGCTCGCGAAGTTCGGGCGCATCGGCATCTTCACGGTCGAGGTCGACCGTGCGGTGCTCGACGGACGCGCGCGGGTGAGCGTGCACAGCTTGAAGGACATGACGACGACGCTCTCGGATGGGCTCGTGCTCGCGGGGACGCTCGCGCGCGGCCCGACCGAGGACGTGCTCGTGTCGCGCGACGGGCGGACGCTGGCCGAGCTCGCGAGCGGCGCGCGGGTGGCCACGGGCTCGCGGCGGCGCGAAGCCATGCTGCGCGCCGCGCGGCCCGATCTCGAGGTCGTAGGCATCCGGGGCAACGTCGAGACGCGTCTCGCGAAGCTCGACGCCAGCGAGACGGATGCGCTCGTGCTCGCGCACGCCGGGATCGGGCGGCTGGGGCTCGCGGCGCGCATCAGCGAGGTGCTCGACCACGCGCGTTTCCTGCCCGCCGTGGGCCAGGGCATCGTGGGCCTCGTGTGCCGCGCCGACGACGCGGAAGCGTGCACGAAGCTCCAGGCGGTGAGCGACCTCGAGGCCTGGGACGAAGCCGTGGCCGAGCGCGCATTCCTCGCCGAGCTGCGCGGCGGGTGCAACGTGCCGGTCGGCGGCCACGCGCGCGCGGTGGAGGGCGCGCTCGTACTGGAAGGGCGCGTGCTCGCGCTCGACGGCAGCCGGGTCGTCGCCGGGCGGCGGCGTGGGCGGCGCGAGGACGCCCTGACGCTCGGGCGCGAGCTCGCGCGCGAGCTGCTCGCACAGGGCGCGGGTGAGCTGATCGAGGCAGCGCGCGCGTGAGCCGGCGTCGCCGCGTCCTCGTCACGGGCCCGATCGGCCGCGCCGAGGCGTACGCCGACGCCGCGCGCGCGGCGGGCTTCGATGCGCTCGTGTGCGAGCTGCTCGTGATCCGCCCGCGCGCGCTCGACGGCGCGGTGCTCCCGGCGACCGTCGACCTCGTGTGCGCGACGAGCAAGCACGCCCTCCACGCGCTCGCCAACGTCCCGCGCGTCCCCGCGGCCGCCGTCGGAGAGGAGACGGCCGAGCGCCTGCGCGAGCTCGGTTTCGCGCTCGCGCTGCCGGCCGCGCGCGACGCGGCGGAGCTCGCCCTCGCGCTCGCCGCGCACCTGGGATCCCACCGTCCGCCGGCGACCGTCTTCTGGCCGCGCGGAGCGCTCTCGGACGCGCTCGCGCGCGACCTGCGGGCGCGCGGCATCGCGGTCGTCGATCCGATCGTCTACGAGACGGTTGCCGTGCCCGACGTCGTGCTGCCCGAGGTCGAGCTCGTGTTCCTCGCGAGTCCCTCCGCCGTGCGCGCCTTCGCCGCGCTGGCGCCCGGCGGGACGGGGGCAGGTGCGCCGATCGGCATCGCGGTGGGAGCGACGACGACCGCGGCCATGCGCGGAGCGGATGCGCGCTTCGCGGCTATCCTGACGCTCGAACGGCCGGCGCCCGACGCGCTCGCGCGTGTCTTGCGCCAGCTCGGTTCGACGAACGATCCATGAAGCTCGACAACAGCGAGAGAATCTTCCGCTCGGCGCGGGAGCTCATCCCCGGCGGCGTCAACAGTCCCGTGCGCGCGTGGCGCGCCGTGGGCGGGACGCCGATACACGTAGCGAGCGGCGTGGGGGCGTGGATCACGGACGTGGACGGGAACCGCTACGTCGACCTCGTGTGCGCCTACGGCCCGCTGATCCTCGGTCACGCACCCGACGCCGTCGTGGCGGCGTTGTGCGCGACGGCGGAGACCGGAACGGCCTTCGGGGCGCCGACCGCGGGCGAGCTCGAGCTCGCCCGCGCGATCTGCGAGCGCACTCCGTCGGTCGACGTCGTGCGGCTCGTGAACTCGGGGACGGAGGCGACCATGAGCGCGCTGCGGCTCGCGCGCGCGGCGACCGGGCGCGACCGACTCGTCAAGTTCGACGGCTGCTACCACGGGCACGGCGACTCGTTCCTCGTGAAGGCGGGCTCGGGTGCGTTGACGCTGGGGGCGCCGGATTCGCCGGGCGTCCCGCGCGCGCTGGCCGAGCTCACGCTCGTGGCGGCGTACAACGACCTTCCGAGCGTCGAGCGGCTCTTCGCGCAGCACGGAGCCGAGATCGCCTGCGTGTTCGTCGAGCCCGTGGCCGGCAACATGGGCTGCGTGCTGCCCGCCGAGGGTTTCCTCGAGGGCCTGCGCGAGCTGTGCGACGCGCACGGAGCGCTGCTCGTCTTCGACGAGGTCATGACGGGCTTCCGCGTCGCGCGCGGCGGTTATCAAGAGCTCACGCGCGCGCGCGCCGACCTCGTCACGCTCGGCAAGGTGATCGGCGGCGGGCTGCCGATCGGCGCGTACGGCGGGCGCGCGGACCTCATGGCGCTCGTCTCGCCCGCCGGAGCCGTGTACCAGGCCGGGACGCTCTCGGGCAATCCGCTCGCCGTCGCCGCGGGGTTGGCCACGCTGCGCGCGCTCGACGAGCCCGGCACGTACGAGCGGCTCGAGCGGCAGAGCGCGCGCTTGGCGGGCGGGCTCGAGGCAGCCGCGCGCTCGGCCGGCGTCGAGCTCGCGGTCGAGCGCCAGGGTTCCCTGCTCTGTCCCTACTTTGCGCCGGGCCGCGTGCGCAGCTTCGCCGACGTGCTCGCGACCGATCGCGCGGCGTGGACGCGCTTCTTCCGCGGAATGGTCGAGCGCGGCGTGCACCTTCCGCCGTCGCCGTTCGAAGCCTGGTTCGTGTCCAGCGCGCACGACGACGCCGCGATCGACCACGTCGTCGGCGCCGCGCGCGCAGCGCTCGCGGAGGTGCGATGAGAGCCTCGCTCGTCGTGGCGCTCGGTCTAGCCGGCTGCGCCTCCGTGCGACCGGAGGTGGCGGCGCTCGTCGAGCAGGTCGACGAGGCGCGCTTGATGGGGCACGTCGAGGCGCTCGTCGCGATCGGGCCGCGGCCGGGCGCGAACGCGGAGGCGACGGAGCGCACGCTGGCTTACCTCGAGGGCGAGCTCGCCCTGCTCGGCCTCGCCTGCGAGCGCGAGGCCTTCCGAGCCGCGTATCCGGTGTTCCTGCCGAGCTCGACGGACCCGAACACGTTCGCGTACGTGCTCACGAGCGAGGAGCGGCCGGCGGCGAACTTGATCGCGACGCTCCCCGGCCGCGAGCCGCGCGAGGGGATCGTCGAGCTGTGCGCGCACTACGACACCGTGCCCCAATCCTCGGGCGCGGACGACAACGCGAGCGGCGTCGCGGCGCTCCTGGAGGTGGCGCGCGTGCTGGCCGACGTTCCGCTCGAGCGCACGCTGCGCCTGTGCTTCTTCGGCCTCGAGGAAACCGGCCTCGACGGCAGCGAGCACCACGCGCGGCGCGTGCGCGAGTCGGGCGAGCGCCACCGCGGCGCGCTCGTGCTCGACATGATCGGTTTCGTGAACCGCGCGCCGAACAGCCAGGCGACGCCCCTGCGCATCCCGATCCTGTTCGATCCGCCGCGTACGGCCGACTTCGTCGTCGTGGCCGGGAGCTACGCGTCGGGTTGGATCGGCAACCGCTTCGAGAGCGCGGCGCGCCGTTACGTGCCGGAGTTGCGCTACTTCAGTGCGAATCGCACCGCGGAGCTCGTCTCCGACGGTTGGCGCAGCGACCACGCCTCGTACTGGCGCGCGGGGCTCGACGCGATCCTGCTCGCCGACACGGCCGAGATGCGCTCACCGCACTACCACACGCCGAGCGACCTGCCCGGGACGCTCGACCCGCGCTTCCTGGGCGACGTGACGCGCGCCATCGTGGCCACGCTCGCCGAGTGGGGCCGCCTCGTCGAGGAGGAGTAGCCCGCCTCCGGCGGATTGGGCTCGATCGACCCGCTTCGATCGGCTCTCGACCCTGTCCCCATGCGGGCGCGGCGGTCACGCCGCCCGCGAGGTCGCCGTAACCGCGTGGCCGTTGCCGCGCTGCGGGTAACATTGGCGCGAGGGGAGACTTCGATGAGACGACACGACTTGCTTCGCTTCCTTCGCGCGCGGCGTTCAGGCCTCGCGACCGGGCTCTTGCTGGCGCTGGCGGCCTGCAGCGCGGGCTCTCCGACCTCGAGCGGTGCGAGCGCCCCGGATTCGGCGCCGAGCGGATCCGACGAGTCCCCAGCGGCGGTGAGCGTCAAGGTCTTCGACGCCTCGGGCGCGCTCGTGGGGCCGGTCGCTTCGCCACGCGTGGTCGCGAGCGAGGAGGAATGGCGTGCGAGGCTCACGCCGCGACAGTACGAGGTCGTGCGCGAGCAGGGGACCGAGCGCGCAGGCAGCGGCGAGCTCTTGCACAACAAGGCCTCGGGCGTCTACTCGTGCGTGGCCTGCAGGCTGCCGCTGTTCGAATCGAGCACGAAGTTCGAGTCGGGGACGGGTTGGCCCTCGTTCTTCGCGCCGATCGCGCGGGAGAACGTGCTCCAGCTCGTGGACGAGAGTCACGGCATGTACCGCACCGAGATCCTGTGCGCGCGCTGTGACGGTCACCTCGGACACGTCTTCGACGACGGGCCGGATCCCACGGGCCTGCGCTACTGCCTCAACTCCGCGTCGCTCGCCTTCACGAAGGACGCCGAGCTCGCGCGGCTGGCCGATCCCGCCGCCGGCGCGCAGGCGACGCCCGCGGGAAGCGCCAAGGCCGTGTTCGCCGGCGGTTGCTTCTGGTGCGTCGAGGCCGTGTTCGAGGAGCTCGACGGCGTCGTGGAAGTCGTTTCCGGCTACAGCGGCGGCTCGCCGGAGACGGCCGACTACGAGACCGTCTGCAGCGGCGATACGGAGCATGCCGAAGCGGTCGAGATCCTCTACGACCCGGCCAAGATCACCTACGCGCAGCTCCTGCGCGTTCACTTCGCGACGCACGATCCGACCACCGTCGATCGGCAGGGCAACGACCGCGGCCCGCAGTACCGCAGCGCGATCTTCTTCGCGAGCGCCGAGGAGAAACGGATCGCGGAGCAGGTGATCGCGGAGCTCACCGCGGCCAAGGCCTACGCCCAGCCGATCGTGACCACGCTGGAGCCGCTCGAAGCCTTCTACCCGGCCGAGCCCTACCACCAGGACTACGTGTGCAACAACCCCGACGACGGGTACGTGCGCGCGGTGGCGTTGCCGAAGGTCTCGAAGGTGCGCAAGGAGTTCAAGGACGCCCTGAAGGAGACCTCGCCCCTCGACGAGTGACACGGCCTCGCGACGAACGACGAACCCGGCGTCCGTCGCGGCGTGCCTACGGCAAGAGCTGGAGCGGGACCGCGTTGCTCGCGAAGACGGCCTTCTTCGAGCCCCCATCGAACACGAGGTAGGCGTGGTGCGCCGTCAGACCCGCGAGGGAGGTGAACTCGCTCGCTGGGATCGCCAGCTCGGCGGAGAACTCACCGAAAGCGTCCAAGTGGCCCACGTGTCCGAGGAGCGGCGAGGGCGAGAGGAGCTTCTTCACTTGGTGCGGATTGCCCGACTTGAAGACGATCCAGAGGATGTCGGCTCCGCTGAAGGAGCCGAAGAGGCCCATGTTGAGCGGGAGGTGAACGCCGGACACCGGAATCCCCGGCTCCGTGCCGAGGAAGGTGCCCATCAGGGCGAAGAGCGAGTGCGCGTGCTCGGGCCCGGCCACGACGCTCAGCTCCTGCGCGCCGCCGAAGGAGAGCGAGATCGCGACGCCCGCGCGACCGAGCGCGATCGAGAAGGCGCGCGCGCGACCGCCGATCGCCCCGGAGAACACGTCCGGCACGCCGTCCCCGTTCAGATCTCCGCGCCCGGCGACGCTCGCTCCGAGGCCGGCGAGGGCGAGCTCGCCCGTGCATTCGAAGAGGCGCGCACCGTCCCAGCCCGACAGGACGTCCACGCGCCCGTTGTCGACGATCATGCGGCCGTCCGCGCCGCTGGTCCCGATCGCGAAGTCGCCGCGGCCGTCGCCGTCGATGTCCCCCAAGCCGGCGACCGACCCCCCGAAGAGCGCATTCGCCTGGCGCCCGCGCCGAGTCGAGCGAACCTCGCCCGTGGCTCCGTCGAAGAGCCGCACGAAGCCCTTCTTGCCGGGACACGCGAGCGGGGACGAACAGCCCGGAGCTCCGACGACGATCTCGTCCTTGCCGTCGCCGTTCACGTCGTCGACGAAGTCGACGCTCGCTCCGAACTTGTCGTTCGCTTCCTCTCCATCGAAGAGGTGGAGCAACGCGCCGTTCGACCCGGAGAAGACCCGCACGCGCCCGGCATCCGTCCCGTTCGAATCGAAGGCCGGCCCACCGACGACGAGGTCGGGAACACCGTCGCCGTTCGCGTCGCCCCCGCCCGCGACCGCGTTCCCGAAGCCGTCGAAGGCCGTGTCTCCAGGGAACGTGTACAACGCCGTCCCGGTCAGCCCCGAGAAGACGCGCGCGAAGCCCGCCGCGAGCACGAGGATGCGGTTCGTGCCGACGATCAGGTCGTCGTGGCCGTCGCCGTTCACGTCCCCGGCTCCGTCGACCGAGTAGCCGAAGAAGTCCCCCGTATTGCCCGTGGTGAAGGTGCGCAGGATCGAACCGTCGGCTCCCGACCACACGCGCGCGTAGTTGCCTCCGAACGTGCCTGCCGCGATGTCGTCGAAGCCGTCGTCGTTCATGTCGCCGGCGTTGGCGACCGCGAAGCCGAGCTCGTCGAAGTCCGCACCGCCGACGAAGGTGAAGATTTCCTGGCCCGTGCGTCCGGAGCGGACTTCGACCCGGCCGCGGCGCTGGCCACCGGAGGGCGCCTTGGACGAACCGATGACGACCTCGTCGAAACCGTCGCCGTCGAGGTCCCGCACCGTGGCCACGGCACGCGAGTGGTTTTGCAGGGGATCCCCGACGACCTCGAGGATCCGCGCCTGGGCGGACGCGGGAGAGGCGAAACCGACAGCACACAGGACCGCCGCGGCGCCGGGGACCGAGAAATGGACTTCCTTGCAGCGGGGGAGCTTCATGCTTGCGGACGGAGCGGCCCCCCGAGGATAGCGCGCTCTGGGGAGGAACGCGGGAGGGGACGGGGGTGAATCGGATCCGCCGGAGATGGAGACGCGCCCCGCGCAGCGCGAGTTCCACGGCGATTTCACCCTAGTTTCACCGCCCTATGGGTGGGGTCAGGGCATCGTGGGGCGGAAGCACCCTACCTTGGACAGCGCCATCGATCTCACGCGTCGCTCGTTCCGAACGGAGCTCATGGAGGAGCCGGGCCTCGCGCCCGAGGTCCACGTTCGAGCTCTGCGCGCGCTCGGACGGCTGAATGCGGCGAGCGGGATCGACCGCGCCTTCTTCACGCGTATCGCGGCGCTCGCGGTGCGGGTCGGGACGAACAAGCCGTTGCGCGTGCTCGACCTCGCGTGCGGGGGCGGCGACGTGACGATCGCGCTCGCGCGTCGTGCCAAGCGCGCGGGACTCGCCCTCGAAGTCGCGGGTTGCGACGTGAGCTCGACGGCCGTCGACCACGCGCGCAAGCTCGCCCTCGAGCGCGGCGCGCGGGTGCGGTTCTTCCAGCTGGACTGCATCGCGAACGAGCTCCCGACCGGCTACGACGCCGTCACGAGCTCGTTGTTCGTGCACCACCTCGACCACGAGCAGGCGCTCGGTCTGCTCGGGTCGATGACGCGCGCCGCGGGACGGCTCGTGCTCGTGAGCGACCTCGTGCGCAGCCGGATGGGACATCTCCTCGCCCGCGTCGCCACACGGGTCGTCACGCGGTCGCACGTCGTCCACGTCGACGGTCCGCGCTCGGTGGAGCGCGCCTTCACGCTCGCGGAGGCGCGCGAGCTGACGCGCGAGGCGGGGCTCGCGAGCGCCGTCGTGAGGCCCGATTGGCCGTGCCGCTGGCTCCTCGAGTGGGCGCGGGAATGATCGGCTCGGCCGAAGCGTGCCCGGCGAACGCCGTTCGCCCAAACGCGCCGAACCTCCCGTCCCGTCAGTCGTTCGGCTCGGCCGCGTACTTGTCGAACCGCAGGGCCGCGAGCAACCCCTCGACGTCCTGCTGCGCAGGGACGAGCGCCTCGGCGCGCGCCGCGTAGAAGTCGACGGCCGCCTCGCGCACGCCCGACACTCCCGCGAGCGCGTGGTAGAGCTTCCCGACGCACCCCTCGCAGCACATGCCCGTCACGTGGAAGCTCTTGACCACCATCCCGGCCGGAACGTCGCCGGAGAGCACGCTGGGAATCGCGCTCTGCGCGGCGAGGGTCGGCGCGACGTAGTCGGGGTCGCCGGCATTCCGAACGACCAGGACGAGCGCCGAGGCGGCGAGGGCGAGCGGGATCCAGGAGGGGGCTCTCATGGCGAAGCGGGCGAAGAGTCTCCGAGCGACGCGCGCCTGCCGTCAAGCCCGCGACCGTCGGGCGCCCTCCTAGGCCGCGCGGAGGCGCTTTGGGAGCGCCCAGTTCGCCCGGGGTTCCGCCCGGCGCGGGCGCTGCGCCGCGCCCTCCGCGAACTAGAATCCCCCTCGATGCCCGCCAGCGATCCGATTCGCCATGCCTTCGAGGAGGCCTCCTCCACCCTGAAGGCGTTCCTCGCGAGCCCCGAGGCGCTCGCGAACGTGAAGCGCTTCGCCGACCTCGCCTTCGAGACCTTCCAGCGCGGCGGCCTCCTGCTCTCCTGCGGCAACGGCGGGAGCATGTGCGACGCGATGCACTTCGCCGAGGAATGGACCGGACGCTTCCGCGGCGACCGCGCCGCTCTGCCGGCCATCGCCTTCTCCGACCCGAGCCAGCTCACCTGCATCGCGAACGACTTCGGCTTCGACGAGGTCTTCGCGCGCTCCGTCGAGGCCTACGGCAAGCAGGGCGACCTCCTGCTCGCCATCTCGACCTCCGGCAACTCTCCGAACATCCTGCGCGCCGTCGAGGTGGCGCGCGAGAAGGGCGTCACGACCATCGGCTTGCTCGGCAAGGGCGGCGGCAAGCTCAAGGACCAGGTCGACGTCCCGATCATCGTTCCCGTGGCGACCACCTCGGACCGCATCCAAGAGGTCCACATCAAGGTCATCCACATCGTGATCGAGGCGACCGAGCGGCGCTTGTTCCCGGCGAACTACCGCTAGGAACGAGAACCGCGGGACACTTCCGGATTCGTTGGAACGTCCCGGGCCCGCGATAGGTCGTGCTCGCTCCGTCAGCGCAGGCACGAGCCGTTGGACGCCGCTACTCGCGCGGTCGATCCGAAGGACGCCTTCGAGACCTTCGATTCAGACGGCGAGCTCGAGCGGCCAGAAGACCGGGATCAGGAGCGTCGCGAGGATCCACCACATGAGGTTCAGCGGCACGCCGACCTTCAAGTAGTCGGCGAAGCGGTAGCCGCCGGGGCCGTAGACGATCGTGTTCACCTGGTAGCCGATCGGCGTGGAGAAATCGATCGAGGCGGCGAACATCACGGCGACGATGAAGGCAAGCGGACTCAGGCCGTTGTGCTGGGCCGTCTCCAATGCGATCGGCAGCATCAAGAGCGCCGAGCCGTTGTTGGAGATCATCGCCGTCAGGAGATTCGTGATCAGGTAGATGGCGGAGAGCAAGCCTACGCTCCCGAGCGGCGCAACGACCGAGCTCAAGCCCCCGGCGATCCAGCTCGCCGTGCCGCTCTTGTCCATTGCGAGCCCGAGGCACAGGGTGCCCGCGATCAGCACCAGGATGGGCATGTCCAGCGCGCGGTAGGCGTCGCGCACGCTGAGGCAGCCGCCGGCCACCATGATCGCGGCACCCGCGACGGAAAGCACGGAGATCGGAAGGCTCTCCAGCTCGAGCGTCGCGAGCGCGACCACGACGGCGATCGTCGTCATCGCGAGCCAAGCTTTGTGCGGCAGCGTCACCTTCTCGCGCACGCTCTCGAGCAAGAGGAAGTTGCGCGCGTCGCGCAGATCCTCGAGGGCCTTCGCCTCGGCCTGCACCAACAGCACGTCGCCAACGCGCAGGCGCAGCTCCCCGACCTTCTCGCGGATGTGGAAGCCGTGGCGCTGCACGGCGAGCACGGCCACGCCGTGGCGCGAGTACAGGTTCAGGTCGCGCACGCGCTCGCCGACCGCCGTGCTGGGCGGGCGCACGAGGAGCTCGGCGAGCGTGATGTCCCGCGCGCGGGCGCGGAACTCCGGCGACGCGAGGTCGCGCGACAAGAGCAGATTGCCCGAGCGCTGCAGATCGAGCAGCGCGTTGACGTCGCCCTTCAAGAGCAGCGTGTCGCCTTCCTGCAGCACGAGCTTGCCCTCGGGGGTCTTGATCTCCTCTCTGCGGATCAACTGGAGAACCCGCACGCCCTGGGCGAGCTTGGTCACGGCCTCGTCGATCGTCTTCCCGATCGCTGCGCTCCCCCCCGGCACCTCGAGCTCGGTCACGTACTCGTGGATCTTCCCTCCGCGCGCCCCGGTCGCGAGCGACATGCGCGTCGGCAGCAGGCGATTGCCCAACGTCAACAGGTACACGAGTGTCATGACCACGCCGACGATCGCCAACGGCAGGGGCTCGAAGAAGTCGAGCGGCGCCATGCCGTACTGCGGCAGCGCCGTCGACACGAGCAGGCTCGTCGACGTGCCGATGATCGTGCACATCCCGCCGACGATCGCGGCGTAGGCGAGCGGGATCAGGAGCTTCGACGGCGCGACGTTCATCGTCTCGGCCAGACCAAGCGCGATCGGCAGGAAGATCACGACGATCGGCGTGTTGTTGACGAAGGCCGAGCACGCCGCCGAGGCCACCAGCAGAGCCAGCAACATGCGCTTCGGGCTGCCGTTGCCGAGGCGCATGAGCTGCCGGCTGAGGAAGCCGAGCGCGCCCGTCCGCACCAGGCCGGCCGCGATGACGAACATCGCGGCGACGGTGATCAGCGCCTCGTTGCCGAAGGACTGGAACGCTTCCTTGGGGGTGAGCACGCGGCCCACGACGAGTGCGACGAGGATGCCCACCGCGACGCCGTCGGGCGAGAACCACTCCTTCACGAACAGGACGAGGGCGACGACCAGCACGCACAGAACGAAGCCGATCTCGATCGTCATTCTCGGGAGGCTTCTCGCGCGGCCCAGCGTGCCGCGCGGGACCGCCATGCTAGGGTCCGACCCGCGAAAGCGCGCGAGAACGCCCATCCACGTCGTGAGCGGCTCGCTCGGCCGGCGCCATGATCGGGGGAAGGAATCGCCCCGGAGCAACCCCGTGCCGACGTCGTGCGCCGAAGTCGAGATCGTGAGCGCGAGCCGACGGATCGGGAGATCGCGGCAGCGGCTCTACGGTCCCAACAACAGCCCCGGGATTTCCTGGTAGGAGGGGAAGCGGCCCTGCGCGAGCTTCGAGTAGACGAGCTTCCCGTCGCTCGACACCTCGAAGGCGCCCTTGTCGCCCTGCACGAGCTCGACCGAGAGCTCCGTCTCGGGAAAGGCTGCGCGGATCTCGGCGGCCAGACCGGTCGCCTGCGGAAGGTAGTTTCAGCGAACGCAGTACTCGATGCGGATCTTCATGCTGGGTTCCACGATACCCTCGGTGCATGAAAGCCTCCATCGCGCTCCTCCTGGTCCTCGCCCTCGGTGGGGCGAGCGCCTGCGCGTCCGCTTCGGACACGGAAGTCGTCGAAGCCGCCGCGCTCCCGAAGATCCGCTACTTCATGATCGCGGACGCCTGACCCTTCTGCCGCAAAGTCGAGGTCGCCGTGGGCGAGCTCGCTAAGGAGTACGAAGGGCGCGTCGTGTTCGAGGTGATCCCGGCCGCGGAGACGAGCCAGCGCAGCGCCGAGATCGCGTCCTTGGGTTTCACCGAGCTGCGCCACGGCCTGGTGGGCTTCGGCCCGGACGGCGAAGTGCTCGCGAAGCTTCCCGGACACGACTACGACAAGGCCGAGATCGAAGCCGTCGTGGAGACGCTCTTGGCTACGAGTGAGCGCTGACGCGCGCACCCGACGATCCAGAAGCGAGCAAGCGCGTGCTGTTCGCTTCGAACCGATTCCGAGAGCTGGACAGCCCACGACTTCGCCGTCGGGCTCGCGCGCGCCCATTCCGATCGGGAGGTGGCTCGCGATCGACCCCTTCCGCGCGACCCTTCCGCGCGACCTCGGGTACGCTCGTTCGGTGGAGCCGACCCAGGGATGGTTCGCGCCGGCCGCGGCGCTGCGGCCGTGGGTCGAGGGGTACTGGGCGATCGAGGGCGCGGCGGGCGGGCCGAGCGAGTGCGTGCTGCCGGACGGGTGCTGCGAGATCGTCTTCGACCTCGGCGACCCGTTTCGGCGCGTGCGCGCGGACGGGAGCACGGAGACGCAGCCGCGCGCGCTCGTGGCCGGGCAGATCGACGGAGCGCTCGAGCTCGTCGCGACCGGCCGCATCGAGCTGTTCGGGATCCGCTTCGCTCCGCACGGCGCCTATCCGTTCCTGCGACTGCCGATCGACTCGCTCCTGAATTCGACGCCGGCGCTCGGCGATGCGGCGCCGCGGCTCGAACGGGCGCTCCTGGCGGCGCTCGAGAGCGCGCCGGACGACGTGGGCGCGCGCGTGCGCGCGTTGGACGCGGCCTTGTTGCGCGCACTCGACGGGCGCGCGGGAGTGGGCGACGCGCGCGTCGCCGAAGGTGTGCGCCGGATCGCTCGCTCGCGCGGCACGCTGAAGATCGACGCGCTCGCGCGCCACGTGGGGCTCGGCGCGCGGCAGCTCGAGCGCCTGTTCCTGCGCGAGGTCGGTCTCGGTCCGAAGCGCCTGGCGCGCATCCAGCGCTTCCAGGCGCTCGTGAAGGCGGCCGCGACCGAGGAAGTCGCGTCGTGGGCGGCGCTCGCGGCCGAGCTCGGCTTCTCCGACCAAGCGCACCTCGTGCGCGAGTTCAGGGCCTTCGCCGGCGTCAGTCCGGGACACTGGTCGGAAGGTCTGCACACGTTGGCGCGCTTCTTCTCGCGTCCTTTCGAGCTCGACTCGCTGGTCCTGGCGAGGGCGAACGGACGTGGAGGTCACGATGCGGCAACGCGTTCGCAGAGCGAGCCGTAGTCGCCGTCGAGCCCGAGGCGTGCACGCTCGCGCAAGAGCCGATCCTCAGGCGTCTCTGCGCCCTCCCGAGCGTCGTCGTCGGAACGCTCCGCGGAGCCGGCGGTAGACTGCTGCGACCGACCTCCGAGTCGGAAACCCGTGCATGCTGCTCGTGACGCGATCGATGACCCGTCTCGCTCTCGCGTCGATCGCGCTCGTGTCGCTCGTGTCGCTCGTGTGGTTGGGTAGCGGGCGAGCTAGCGCAGGGGGCGCAGAGGACGAGCAGGGCGCGATCCAAGTCGAGGTCCTGGCCCGGCTCGAGCAGCGCTGGCTTGCTCCCTCTCGCGATCCTACGACGGCGACTGGGCAGTTCGGGAGCGCGAGACGGACGGCGAAGCCGCCTGGCCGGAGCTGAGTCAGGGCCGGCTGACCGCTGAGTCAGGGGAGCTCGTCTTCGGCGGAACCGGCCGGCGGCTTCTCGGCCGGAATCACTCGGATCGACCGGACGAGCCGCGGCGACGCCTCCAGCACGACCAGACGCGTGCCGTCGTGCGCAGCGAGCTCCGCGCCCTTGTGCGGGATGCCGCCCGCGATCGCGATGCATAGGCCTGCGATGGTCGTCGCGACTTCCTCGTCGAGATCGAGGTCGAGCGCGCGATTGACCTCGCGCACCGGCAGGTCGCCGCGCACGATCGCGCTGCCGTCGGCTTCGCGGCGGAGCGACTCCTCGGGCTTGTCGTCCTCGCTGAAGAGCTCGCCGACGAGCTCCTCGATCAAGTCCTCGAGCGTGACGAGCCCCGCGACGCCGCCGTGCTCGTCGACGACGATGGCGAGCCGCAAGTGCCGGCGTTGCAACTCCTGGAAGGCCTGCACGGCGCGCGCGGCTTCGGGCACGAAGTACGCGGGCCGCACGATTTCCTTCACTTCGCGCACGCCGCGATCCTCGGCGGCGAAGACGTCGCGGATCGTCAGGTATCCGATGACGTTGTCGCGCATGCCTTCGAACACGGGCATGCGCGAACGACCGGACTCGAGCAAGCGTTTGCGGCTCTCCTCGATGCTCGTGTCCGAGGTCAGGAAGTCGATGCGGTTGCGCGGGACCATCACGTCGGAGAGCGTCAGGTCCCCGAAATCGAGGGCCCGCGAGGCGATCTCGCCGGTGCGCGAATCGAACGACCCGGCGTTGGCCGCTTCTTCCACCAATTGCTGCAGCTCCTCGGCCGAGTGGCGCGTCTCGCTGAACGTCGTGTGATCGCCGAAGGGACGCAGGACCAGGTTCGAGGTCGTCGTCAGGAACCAGACCAGCGGTTGCGCGAGCCAGGCGAGGCCGCGCATCGGCGCGGCGACGAGCAGCGCATAGCGCTCGGCGGCGCGCAGGGCGAGCGACTTCGGCACCAGCTCCCCGAGCACGATCGAGAGGAAGGACACGAGCGCGACGACGAGCGCGAGCGCGGCCTCGCCTGCGTACTCCGGTGGAACGCCCATGCGCGCGAACACCGGCTCGACGCGCACCGCCATGGCTGCCCCTCCGAACGCAGCGGCGGTCACGGACACCACGGTGATGCCGATCTGGACGGTCGCGAGGAAGCGCTCCGGGTCCTTGCGCAGCGCGAACACGCCACGCGCGCCCGCGCGCCGGTCGTTGACGAGCTGCTGCACGCGCGTCCGACGCAGCGAGATGACGGCGATCTCGGCCCCGGCGAAGACGCCGTTGGCGAGCACGAGCACGAGGATCATCGCGAGTTCGAAGAGAATGAGAGCCTCCCGGGGTAGACCCCAGGATACGGAAAGCTCTCCCGCCACCCGACTTTCACCGGTGCAGCGCAAGCGTGCGGGCCGCGGTGCGCTCGACGCTCGCGCTCAGCGCTCCACGCAGCGCCGGGGCGAGGCGCAGGCCCGTTGCGGTCGCCGGCGCGCTGCCGATCGAAAGCCTTCCCGCCGGAACGCTGTTCGGACGCGATCGGCGCGGCTCAGATCGAATCGAGGCCCCAGACGAAGGGTTCGAGCGGGAGCCTCGCCACGTCGACCTCCAAGCGCCGGCCGAACTCGAGCGTGTCCTCGCGATCGCCCTTCGAGCTGAAGAGCAGGACGAGCAGCGTGTCGTCGTTCAGGTGGACTTGGCCACCCCGCGCGCTCAGGAGGACTTGGCGAGCCGGATCCGCCGCGGGATCGAAATCGACCGTCGCGGAGGGTCCGACGAGCGCGCCCAGGAGTCGCGCGGCGCCGCCGCGGTCGATGATCTTCGCGAGTCCGAGCACGCCGCGCGTCGACTCGGCGCCCACGAGCCGCAAGCGCTCGAGGAGCTCGGTCGCCTTGGGCGGCGCGACCAGGACGGTCGCCTCGTCCAGGGGCCGCTGCTCCAGGTGCGCGCGCACGAGCCCGAGCACGAGGCCCGTCGCTCCGGCCCACTCGTGGATCGTGCCGGGGAAGTCGCCGCCGCGGCCGAGGCAGGCGTAGGCCGCGACGACCCCCGCTCGCTCGCACACGAGCGTGCGCATACCGGGGCACTCGAGCAGCGCGGCAGTCTCGCCTGCCGAGCGCTCGACGCGCGCTGTGTGCGCGAGGTAGAGCGCGTGCAGCGCGGACGCGTCGCCGGGGCGCGCCGCGCGCACGCCTTCGATGGCCGGGAGCGACGACCCCGTCTCGGCAGTGAGCACGACGTCCTCCTCGGAGCCGACCGGCCGATAGCCGCGCGCGAAGTAGAAGCGCGGATCGTCGGCCCACAGGAGCGAGATCAGCGCGCCTCCCGCGGCGAGCGTCTCTTCGGCCGACTCGAGGACCTTCGTCGCGAGGCCCTGGCGACGGAACTGCGGGTCGGTCGACACGGAGCCGATCAACCCGGCGCGCACCGTGGCTCCGGGACAAACGAGGTCGCGCAAGAGGATCGTGCAGGCCGAGCGCACGGCTTCGGCGTCGCCGAGGCTCACGATCTTGCCCGGGAAGCCCTCGCGAAAGACGAGCGGGAACTCCGCGGCGAGCGAGCGCTCGTCGCGCAGGACGCGCTCCATCAGCGACTTGGCGGGGAAGAGCTCGGGTTTCTGGGCGGTCGTGATCATGTGCGTTCCTGCCCGGGGGATCGGGTGGGAGAGGATGGGTCGAGGGTCTGCTGTCGGTTCTGCCGGAAGGACTCGAGGAGCTCCTCGCCGAGCGAGAGCGCCTCTTCGAGGGAGCTGCGCGCTCCCTCGACGGCTCCCGCGAGGAGGCTCGCGTCGTCCACGCGCTTGGTCTGTTCTTCGAGGGCGCGCGCCTTGTCCTGGAGCATCTCGAGCAGGACCTTGAAGGCCGGACGCGCGTCCTGCGCCTCCTGGTTCTCGGACGTCTTGGGCGCGGCGCGAGCGGAAGTTCGCGCGCCGGATCGGAGCGCGTCGGATCGCGAGGATTCGGGGATGCCGGGTAGGCTCGGGATCGGCAGGTCGGCCATGGTCAGCTCAGGAAGTTCAGGAGGTTCGTCTGGAGCAGCCGCACGCCGGACGCCTGGGCGAGCTCGAGCGACTGCTGGGCCCGCGCCATGTCGATCGCGGCTTCGGTGAGATCGGCGTCGAGCTCGCCGGAGCGCAGGCCCGAGAGCTGGACGAGGACGCCCTGCAGTCGGCTCTCGGTGTTCGTCAGGCGCTCGCTCCGCGCGCCCAGGCTGCCGAGCGAGACGATCAGGTTCTCGTGGTTGCGGTCGAGCTCGCCGAGCCACGTGTCGAGCCGGGCGAGCATCTCCGTCTGATTCAGGCCGTCGCCGTTGCGCAGGTCGTCGGCGATGCCCTGCAGGGCGTCGAACGCGTTGACCTTGCCGCCGAAGGTCACGAGCTCGACTCCCGACCGCGTGACGCCCGTCAGGTCGACGTGCAGGACGTTTCCGCTCTCGGGGTGGACGAGCTCGAAGTCCTGGCTCGCGAAGTCGAGCGCGACGAAGTTCGTCCCGTCGATCGAGATCGATCCCGTCGCATCGAGCGCGCCCGTGAAGCTCGCGCCGCTGAACGCGCTGAAGTCGAGGTGGAGCTCCCCGCCCTGCGCATTCGCGACGGCGAAGTCCGCGAAGTCGGGGTCGCCGGGCACCGGAAGGTTGCGCACGGGTCCGCCGCCGAACTGGACGGTCCCGGCCGTCACGTCGACGACGAGCGTCGCCGTTCCGAGGAACGTGTCGTTCGCGCCGCCGTTCGCGAGCGCGAGCCCTACGGTGCCGATCGCGCCTGCCTGGGTCGCGTCGTGACGCAGCGTCAGGTACTCGTAGCCCGATCCCTGGTCCGCGGAGAACCCGGCCGACGCGCCCGTGAGCCCCGCGTATCCGGTCCCCGACGCCGCCTCGCCGGCGAAGATGGCCGAGCCGGTCGAGGTGATCGAGAGCTCGACGCCATTGCCGATGCGGATGCGCTGTTCCTCCGCGTTCCCGGCGTAGACGGCGCGCCGCCGCCCGCCGACGACGCGATCCTCGAAGGCCTCGGCAGGCGAGAGCGTGCCCGAGAACAGCGCGCGGTCGCCCGTGCGCGTGTTGCCGACCTCGAGCAGCGCGGCGCGGAGGAGCTCGATCTTCGTGGCGAGCGCTTCGCGGTCGTCGGGAGACAGCGTGCCGTTCATGCCCTGCACGAGGGCCTCGCGCGCCTCGGCCAGGATCCCCGAGCCGGTCTCGAGGGCGACCGCGCCCGTGTCGACGGCGGCGCGGCCGATCCCGATCGCATCCAGGAACCGTTCGCTCCTCGCGATCTGGCGGTTGAACGACAGGACCCGCGCGGTGCCGCTCGGGTCGTCGGACGGCCGCAGGATGCGACGGCCGGTCGCGACGCGCTCCTGGTTGAGGACGAGGTTCGCGAGGTTGAAGCGCAGGCCGGCGAGGACGCGCTGGTAGTTCGAATCGGTGCTGGCTCGTACGGGCATGGTCAGAGGAGATCGAGGAGGTCGTCGTTCAGTTGGTTGAGCACGTCGATGTAGCGGGACGCAGCCTGGAACGCCTGCTCGAAGCGCAAAAGGTCGACGAGCTCCTCGTCGACGTTGACGCCAGACACCTGTTCCTGACGGAGCTCGAGGCTCTGCATCAGGGCTTCGTTCGCGTCCAGCGATCCCGCCGTCGAGGCGACTTCGAAGCCGAGCCTCCCGATCAAGTCGCCGTAGGACTCGCCCAGGGACGCACCACCGAGCTCGCCCAGCGCGAGACCCTGCACGTCGATCAAAGCCAGCAGGCCGCCGTTGTCGCCGGGGGCACCGGACAGCGACGAGGCGATCCGCGTCGGATCGAGCTCGATCCCGGCGGCGACCGCGATGTCGGAGGCCGTCGTGCCCGTGAAGAACGACGCGAGACCTGCGGCGGCGAGCACGCCGGCCGTGTCGGATTCGTGCAGGACGTCGAGCGCGAAGACGTCGTTGTGCGCCGCGGAGATCTCGCCCAGCCCGAAGCTCACCGAGATCCCGTCGGTCACCGCGAGCGGTGAACCCGGGACGTAGCCGGCGCCGACGTCCAGCGTCGCGACGAGCTTGCCGCTCCCGTCGACGACGTCGACGGTCAGCCCGGGCGTCGTGCCGATCGCGCCATCCTGCGCGGCCCGGAAGGTCCAGGCCTGGTTCGTGCCTCCGCTGTAGCTCCCCGAGATCGCGACGGACACGGCGTTCGCGTGGCCCGTGACGGTCGAGCCCACGAGCCCCGTCCAGCCGAGCGCGCCGGCGGCCGTGCCGCCCGTGAGCCCGAACGAGGCGCCCGTTCCCGAGCCGACGGACTGCACGAGGAGCCGGCCCGCGACCACCGACGCCGTGATCCCGTTCGCCTGGGCGAGCGGGTCGGCGCCGATGACGGCCGCGATCTCCTCGGCGCTCGCGTTCGCGATGTCGGCGAAGTCCGAGCCCTGGAACACGATCGACACGGGCGTGCCCGCGACGTCGAGGTCCAGCGTGTCGCCGGCCGTGAGCGCGAACGGCCCGGCCGTGGCGCTCGCGAGCGAGGCTTGCGCGCCGCCGAACGAGCCGAGCGCGTCGGGCGCGGGCACGACGCGTCGGCTGAAGTCGAAGCCGAAGCCCGTGTCGGAAACGATCTGGAGGCGTCCGAGCGCGTCGACGCCGGCCGAGAGGTGCGGGACGTCGCTCAAGGCGTCGATGAAGGCGCCGACCGTCGTGTGCGTGCGCGAGATCGGGATCCCGTGCTTCGAGACCGTGCCGCTGGCGGAGTCCGTCACGTTGACGAAGAGCTCGCCCGAAGCGACGTCGAAGGGCAGGCCCGCATTCGACAGGAGCTCGTCCCGGAACGAGCCGTCTGCATCGACGTCGACGAACGCGTTGGAGGCGACGAGCGACGTGTACGGACCTCCGGCGGGTATCCCGGTCGAGTGGACGCGGTTCACCTCGTGGATCAGGTTGCGCGCCAGGCCGTCGAGCTTCGCCTGCAGGCTCGGGATCGAGCTCTGCGAGAGCGCCACGAGCCCGCCCAGCACGCCGCCGACGGCGCCGAGCTTCCCGGCCGCGCCCTGGATCTCGAGGCTGATCGACGCGCTCCCCGAGGCATTCGGCGCCTCACTCGCACGCATTGCGTGGAACTGCGTCTCGCTCACGAGCGTGTTCCCACCCACGAGCACGCGCACGGCTCCCTGGGCGTTCACCACCGTCGTGACGTCGACGAGCTCCGAGAGCTTCGCGAGGGCCAGGTCGCGGCGGTCCAATAGGTCGTTCGCGCTGAGACCGGTCGATTGGATCGACGAGATCTCGCGGTTGAGGGACGAGATCTCGCGGCCGAGGTCGTTCACCTCTTCCACGCGGCCGTAGACCTCGCGCACCGTGTCGCGCCGGATGCTCGAGAGGCTCGACGTGAGCTCCCCGAACTGGCCGGCGAGCTGAGCCGCGGAGCTCACCATCCCGGTCCTCAGGATGGAGTCGCCCGGATTCGTGGACAGGCTCGACACGGAGCCGAAGAACGAATCGAGCCGCGCGCCGAGGGACGAGTCCTCGGGCTCGCGGAACAGCGCCTCGATCTCGGACAGGCCGGTGAAACGCGCTTGCAGCAGCCCGCGCACGGAGGTTTGCGCGACGAGCCGGCGTTGGAGCAGGGCATCGACGGTGCGCCGCACGGAGCGCGCGTCGACGCCGGTTCCCACGAGCACGCCGCTCGAGAAGAGCGGCTTCCCCGCTCCCAGATCGACGGCCTGCCGCGAGTACCCGGGCGTGGTCGCATTCGCGAGGTTGTGCCCGATCGTGTCGAGCACGAAGCGCGAGGAGAGCAGCGCGCGCAGGCCCGTGTTCAATCCGATGCTGGCCGCCATGTCTAGCCCTTTGCGTTCACGAGCATCCCGCTCCCGCCCGACTCTCCCACGTCCCCGACGATCACGCGCAGGACGTCGCGCAGGACCTCCTGGTGCCCGCGCGCGATGTGGGCGATCTTGCGCGCTTCCACGCGCACCTCGAGCAGCGTGTCGCGCAGCTCCTCGCGCAGCCGCCCGAGTCTTTCGCCCTTCGGACCGAGCCGCTCGACGAGGCTCCCGACCGAGACGATGCGCGCCGGAACGCCGAGCGAGCTCGCGATGCTCGCGACGAGCTCGCAGCGGCGGCGGTCGCGCGCGGGTTCTCCGGAGAGCACCGCCTCGAGCTCGACGCCGGTAATCTCGAGCGCCTGCGTGTCGCCTGCGCGCACGGCCTTCTCCTGGGCCTCGAGCAGGCCGAGCAGCCGACCCTGCACGCCCTTCTCCTCCTGTAGATAGGCCTCGAGCTTGCACACCACCGATTCGAGGGTCATTGGTCGCCTCCTGGGTCGTTCGCGTCGATCGGAGCGCGGTCCGCGAAGTTCTTCACGAGCTCGCCGGTCCCGAGCGCTCCGCGCTCCGCCATGGCGCGTCCGACGAAGTCGTCGAGCCAGGCCTGGAAGGTGTCCGCGCCCGGACCGTCGCCGAAGAAGCCTTCGTCGAGCCCGCGGCGCATCTCGCGCGCGAGCATGGTCCCGAGCATGGCTTCGAAGCGCTTGCCGGCTTCCGTCGACGTGCGCGACGACGCGGCGCGCTCGAGCTCGCCCGCGCGCATGCGGGTGAGCGCTTCGTGGGTCGACGGGAGGCTCTGGAGCGAGGAGACGTCCATCACATCACCACGATCTCGGCGTGCAGCATCCCGGACTGCGCCATGGACTGCAGGACCTGGATCAGATCGCGCGGCGTGACGCCGAGCACGTTGAGCACCTCGACGACTTCCTGCAAGGTGACGGCGCCGCTCACGATCGCGAGCGCGCGGTCCTCCTCCTCGACGACGAGCGACGTGCGCGGCAGCTCCTCGGTAGTCCCGCGCGAGAGCGGTCCCGGCTGGCTCACCTCGGGTGTCTCGGCGATCGTCACCGTCAGATTGCCCTTCGTGATGGCGCCGCGCGTGATGCGCACGCCCTCGCCCATGACGATCACGCCGGTGCGCTCGTTCAGCACGACGCGGCCGAAGTCCTCGGGCTCCACCTCGCGCTCGAGGATCGAAGCCAAGTAGGCCACGTGCGACGACTCGGGGATGTCGATCGGCACGCGCACGCGCACCGTCATCGCGTCCTGCGCCACCGCCGCGCCCGCGTACATCGCGTTGACCGAATCCGCGATGCGCACGGCGTTCCCGAACGAGCCCTTGAGCGCGCGCATGTCGAGGTAGAGGTAGCCGTGCTCGCTCACGAGCTGTCCGGGCACCTCGCGCTCCACCTTGCCGCCCTGCGAGATCGTCCCCACCGTCAGGTGGTTGCGCACGACCGTCGCCGCGTCGCCCTCGGCGGAGAAGCCGCCGGTGGTGATCGATCCGGATGCGGTGGCGTAGATCGTGTCGCCCGCCATTTCCGAGAGCTCGGTGCGCACGAGCGTCCCGCCGACCAGGCTCTTGCAGTCGTAGATCGACGAGACGCGCACGTCGAGCTTGCGCCCCGGCTTGATGCCCGGCGGCAAGATCGCCTCGACCCACACGACCGCCACGTTCTTCGAGGCGATCGCGCCGAGGTCGATCGTGATGTTCTGCGTGAGCAGTAGGTTCTGGATGGCCTGGCGCGCGGCGAGGCCCGTGTCGCCCGTGCCCGAGAGGCCCGTCACGAGGCCGATCCCTTGCACGACGTTCTCTTCCTGACCGCGCACCGCGACGAGGTCGCGGATGCGCACGAGCACCTGACCGCTCGTCCCGCGCCCGGCCGTCGGCACGATGCGCTCGAGCGTGCGCACCGCGGAGCTCGACGCGCCCGTCGGCTGCGTGGGAGCTTCGATCCCACCGGTCGGATAGAGGATCGGGACCTCCAGAGCGGGGCGGACGCCGCGCTGAGCGACCTGTGCGCTCGGCGCGCCCGCGAACCCGACCAGGACGAAGGCGCCGAGCACGGCTTTGGCGATCGAGAGCATTGCCTGGGTCATCACTGATGGGAGAGCGCAACGCAGGTGCCAGGTGCGGGAGTGACCCTCACGCCCCGCAGGAGCGGATTCAGCGCCCCTTGGGCCGAACGGGAGAACCGACAGGAAAGGACCGACCGAAGCGATGACGCGCGCTCCTTTCCGGAGTGGGAACTTCCTTCCTTGCCCTTGCAGCGGGTCGCGCGGTACGGAGCCGCGACAAACGACAACGGATTCGCCGGCCCGCGCTACTTGGAACTCGTAGCGTGCGGGACCGGCGAATCCGTTGTCGTTTGTCGCGGCTTCGTACCGTTCAGAAGGGCCAGAGCCAACGCAGAGCGTCGAAGATCGCCTTGCCGAGGCCCCTGCGGTTGGTCGCGTCGGTCAGCGGGCCCTTGCCGACGTAGGAGACGCGCGCGTCGGCGACGAACTCCGACTCGACCGTGTTGTTCGGCTTCACGTCGTAGCGCCGCACGATGCCCGTAATGTCAAGCACCTTGGTCTCCTGG
The DNA here is from genome assembly GCA_964413535.1 of uncultured Planctomycetaceae bacterium. Taxonomy (GTDB): domain Bacteria; phylum Planctomycetota; class UBA1135; order UBA1135; genus CAYPTB01. Next base: position 54,931 of record CAYPTB010000008.1, read on the forward strand.
TCGACGCGGATCTCGCGGCGGCCGTTGATGACGAGGTTCCCGTTCGGGAGCACGTCGACGACGATCGCCGTCAGGCGCGCCGTGAACGCGCCCTTCTTCAGGTAGTTCGCGGTGCCCTTGAGCTCGTCCTCGCCCTCACCCGCGACGCGCGGCAGGGTGTTGAACGCGGCGGGCTTCACGTCGAAGTTCAGGAGCGCGTAGTCGAGGTTCGTCTCGCGCTTCAGGTTCGAGCTCTCCTGGTTCGAGACGTCCTGGTTCTCCGAGATGAGCACCGTGATCAGGTCGCCCGGCCGTCGCGCGGTCTTGTTGCCGATCGAGCCGATCGGCCCGTTGTCGGGCCGATAGATGGAGCCCACGCGATTCTGGGAGTAGGAGGCGGGAGCGAGGCCGAGCAGTCCGACGAGGGCGAGAGCGAGGACGCGTATGTTCATGGTCATCTCCGAAGCATCAGGATCGAGTGCGAGCGTTGGTGGAATCGGACGTGAGCGCTGAACTCGAGCTTCACTGGCCGAGGTCCACCTCGACCATGTCCATCGACAGCACGAGCGCCGAAAGCTCGTGTCCGTTGGCGAGCGTCGCGACCAGGATGCGGTCGCCGATCGCCCCGTTCTCCTTGGCCACCGCCGGGACGCGCGCGATGACCCCGCCCTTCCTGGCCTGCAGGTAGACGCTCTCGCCGCGGCGCACCGCGATCGGGCGGTTCACGTCGAACTGCGTGACGAGCTCGTCCGCACGCAGGTTGCGCGCCGCGACGGCTCCCACGACCATCTGTCGGCCGACGGGATTCCCCGCGCCGGGGCGCGGAACGCGCACGCGTTTCTCGCGGAAGAGATCCGGACCGAGCGCTTCGCCGGCGCGGACGTCTCGCGCGAGAACCGTGCGGGTCTCGTAGATGGAGACGTCCCAGGCCGTCCAGATCGTGCGGTAGAGCTCTCCGTCGACGAAGACCTGGACCGGAACGCTCAGCGTGCCGCTGCGCAGGTCGTCGTCGGCCAGGTGTGATTCGAGCCGCATGCCCAGGGCGCCCACGGGAATCTGGACGCTGCGCGGCAAGTCGCGCATCGCGAGCTCGACGTCGAGGCGGCCGGCGAGGCGTGAGAGCTCCGCCGCGGCGACGCCTTCGAGTTCCCGCGGATCGAGCTCCACGGCGACGGGCCAGGCGCGGCAGGTCGCGTCGCCGGCGAAGCGCACGTCGAGGCCGAGGTCGCGCTCGACGATCTGTTCGAGGCGCAGCGCCTGGAACAAACGGCTGTGGCCGGGCATCGGCGCGTAGCCGAGCTCGACCGCTGCGACGCGCGCGACGGCGCTCGCGTCGTCGCCCGTCACCGTCGCGAGCTCGCCGAGCGTGATCTCGGTGCCGCGCACGCGCGCCTCCATCGGCAGCGTGACGGTCACGCCCCCGAGCGAAGCGAGAGGAATCGGCGATGCGAGAGAAGTCGGCGGAGCGAGCAAGACCGGCGGAGCGAGCAGGAGGAGAGTGGTGGTGATCATCGCGCGTCCTTACCGGATCATCTGACCGGCTTGCTGCATCATCTCGTCCGACACCCGGATGGTCCGGCTGTTCACCTCGTAGTTGCGCTGCGCTTCGATCAGCGAGATCAGCTCGTCCACGATGGAGACGTTCGAGCGCTCGCGGAACGCCTGGCGCAGGATGCCCGTGCCGGATTGACCGGGCGTCTGCGTCGTGGGAGCTCCCGAGCTCGCCGTCTCGGAGAAGAGGTTGCTTCCCACGGCCTTCAGGCCGGCGGGATTGGGGAAGCGCACGAGCGTGATGTTGCCGACGATGGACGGGGTCGGACTGCCGGCTTGCGTCACCGCCACCGTGCCGTCCTGGCCGACCGAGATGTCGATGGCGTCGGGCGGGATCGTGACGTTGGGCTCGAGCGGGAAGCCGTCGACGGTGACGAGCGTTCCGTTCGCGTCCGTGCGGAACGCGCCGTCGCGCGTGAAGCGTGTGTCGCCGTTCCCGAGCCGGATCTGGAAGAAGCCCTCGCCCGACACGGCGACGTCGAGCGGGTTCGAGGTCGGCTCGAGGTCGCCCTGCGCGAAGATCTTCATCGAGCTCGCCACCTCGGCGCCGCTGCCGACCTGCAAACCCGTGGGGTCGATCTGGCTGCCCGAGGTGGGTGCGCCCGGTTCGCGCAGGGTCTTGTAGAGCAGCGAACGGAACGCGAGCTGGTTCTTCTTGAAGCCGCTCGTGTTCACGTTGGCGATGTTGTTCGCGATGGTGTCGACCTGCATCTGCTGGGTCTGCATCCCTGCGGCGGCGGTCCTCATGGCTCGGATCACGTCGTGCTTTCCTTTCGCTACTGCATGCGGCTGAGCCGCCGGTACGTGTCGCCGATGAGCCCGAGCACGTTCGAGGCCGACTCGAACGAACGTTGGAGCGAGATCATCGCGACCATCTCCTCGATCGGAGACACGTTGGAGCCTTCCAGGTGTCCCTGGCGGACTGTCGCCGTGTGCGCCGTCTCGCGCAGCGTGCGCGGCGCGCGCCAATAGCCGGCGGGACCTTGTACGAGACGTGCGTTGTCCCGGAAGGCGACGATGCGCAACCGGCCGATGTCGCGACCGTCTTGGCTGACCGTGCCCTCCGAATCGACTTGGATCGACTCGCCCTGCGGATCGATCGCGCCGCGCTGCTCGTCCCACGCCACCGGCTGACCGGTCTGCGTCAGGAGCGTGCCGTTCTCGCCGACGAAGAACGATCCTTCGCGGGTGTACACCTCGCCGTTCTCGCCTTCCGCCGCGAAGAACCCCTCACCGTCGAGCGCCAGGTCCCACGGGTTCTCGGTGCGCATCAGGTCGCCCTGCGAGAAATCGACGCGCGTCGAGACCGAGAGCTCGCGACCGCGGCCATTCGCGGCCGTGAGGGCCTGAACGAAGGAGATCTCGCGCTTGAAGGCGGTCTTCGACAGGTTGGCGAGGTTGTTCGCCACGGTGTCGAGCCGCCGCTGCGAAAGCGCCATCGCCGCCACCCCGCTGGAAACGCCGTCCGGCATGCCACCCAGGATCGCAACGGAGAGGCCAAGCTCCCGAACGCTTCGAAGCGCGCTCCCCGCCTCGATCCGAACACTCTCGCTCGTCCCGGGCGAAAGAACGGCACGCACGCGCTTCCCGCCTGGAAGGAAGTTCGGGGGGGGTGCCGGCGCACCTGAAACGCTCAATCCAGACGCCGGTAGACGTGATAGATCGTGTGCGCGGGCAAGGCACGGAGCGCGGGGTAGGCCGCGAGGAGGAAGCCCCAGGCGAGCCAGCGCAAGCCGGCCGGTGAAGCTCCCTCGTCGATGCGCGACTTGAGACCCGCGGGCGTACACGCGGGGAGGAGTCCCGCAGCGAGCAGGCGGAAGCCGCGCGCTTCCACGAGCGCGCGCAGGTTCGCGGAATGGAAGTAGTCGAGGTGCGGGCTCTCGAACTCGGCTATGCAAGCCACCATCACGCCGGGAGAGCCTCGGGCCGCGCGAGCTCGGCGGCGAGGTTGCTCGTGGATCCTGCCTGGGGCGGCTGCATCGACGGACGCTTCCAAAGCCTCGAGCGGGCGAAACCAGGCTTAAAACCCCGCCCGCTTGATAGTCTCTCGGGGACGCTGCGATGCGTGCGCAGCCTTTCGCTCCGGAAAGGAACCCCAGTCATGATGAATCTCTCGATCCTCGGCGCCGTTGCGCTCGGCGCTCTCACCGTCGTCGGGTTCCAGGAGTCCGAGCGAAAGCTCGAGCTCGGGGCGCCGGCTCCGGAGATCAGCTCGAAGACCTGGTTCAATCACATCGGGCGTCCGCTCTCGCTGGAAAACCTGCGCGGCAACGCCGTGCTGCTCGAGTTCTGGGCCACTTGGTGAGGCCCCTGCCGTGGGGCGTGGCCTCACCTCGAAGGACTGCAGGACGAATTCGGCGAGAAGGGTCTGGTCGTCATCGCGTTGTCGGATGAGAGCGATGAGCTCGTCTCCGACTACGTCGATCAGATGGGCCTCAGCGTGCGCGTCGGCTCCGGATCGGGAACGAGCGACGCCTATGGCGTGCGGGGCATCCCGTCCAGCGCCTTGATCGACCCGGAGGGCAACCTCGTTTGGACGGGCCACCCGAGCGCGTTGTCGAGCGGCACCGTGAAGAGCGCGCTCAAGGGCGCGAAGAAGCGCTCGACGAGCTTCCTCGCCTTCTCTCCCGCCAAGGAAGTCTCGAGCAAGCTCGCTTCCGCCGTGAAGGCGATGGAGCAGGGCGATCTGGGCAAGGCGCTCGCATCCGCGCGCGCTCTGGGCGAAAACGCGAAGGCGTCGGACGACGAGATCGCGGACGCGGAGTTCCTCGCGGGCGAGATCGAGGCGCACCTCGAGCTCTTGCGCACGCAAGCCGAGGGCTTCGTTCAGGCGCGCGACGTCCTGCTCGCCCTTTCCATCTTCGACGCGCTCGCGAAGGAGATGTCGGGATCGGATGTCGGGACCTCGGCCAAGGCGCGTGCTCTGGAGATCCGCAAGGACGGGGTGCTCGCGAAGGAGATTGCGGGCGCGGAAGCGCTGGCCAAGGCGAAGCAAATGGCCGAGAGGCTCGGCGACGGCAAGGCCAAAGGGAAGTTCGAGGACGTGCTGGACAAGTACCCCGACACGCGCGCCGCCGAACGCGCCCAGGCGATCCTGGACAAGGACTGACTCGAGCGCTCGACACGCTCCACGAGCCGCCCGGCGGCGCCGGAGCGGTCGACGCGCGCGATAGGACAGACGGAGCCGACGCCAGAGCGGGCGGTTTCGGCCGGGCGGCATCGAGAGCAGGTTCTAGGACACGGACCCGGCGTTCGACGACGTTGCGCCCGATACGTGCGTCGACGCGAAGCGCTGCCAGGAGGTGCGCTCCGGCCTCACGAACGTCATGGCTCGGCTGTGTTGATCCGCCTCACTCTCGCGTGCAGACGACGGCCCGCCCGGCGGTACGGTCCGCGAGCTCCTGCGTGAATCCGGGCGCTTCGCGTTCGGGCACTTCGATGACGAAGCGCACTCGCACTCCGTACTGCGCTTCGCGCGGCTCGAGCCCGCGGGCCGCGAGGAGGGCCTCGACCGCGCCGGAGCACGCGTAGGGGTATTCGACCTGCAAGCGCCGCGTCACGACCTCGGTGCGCACGAGAGCCCGATCGAGCGCTCGTCCTGCGGCGCCCCCGTAGGCTCGCATCAGGCCACCCACGCCGAGCTTCGTCCCCCCGAACCAACGCGTGACGACGACGGCCGTGCGCGTGAGACGGTGGCCATCGATCTGCTGGAGGATCGGGCGGCCGGCCGAGCCCGTGGGCTCGCCGTCGTCGCCGGATTGGAAGATCTCTCCGGCGCGGCCCGTGCGGAACGCCCAGCAGTTGTGCGTTGCGCGCGGGAACTCCGTTCGGATGCGCGCGACGAAGACTTCCGCGTCGGCCCGCGTGGGCGCAGGCGCGACGGTCGCGACGAAGCGCGAACCCTTGATGGGCTCGATCTCGTAACGAGACTCCGACACGACGGTTCGGGGATCGTCGGCCACGGACGAAGGCTACCAACCCCCGCTCCGGCGGTCCGTCACGCAGGTCTGCCGAATGCACGCGGGGGCGCGCTTCCGCTCGGACGAGCGCGATGCGCCCGGCCCTCGCGGACCGGGCGCTCGGGGATCAAACCAGGTTGACCGTCTCGTCGAGGATGTCGTCCTGTACCGAGATGACGCGAGCGTTGGCCTGGAAGCCGCGCTGAGCCTGGATCATGCGGACGAATTCCTGCGCAGTGTCGACGTTCGATTCCTCGATCGCACCGCCGGCGATGCGGCCCGCGGCTCCTGCGTTCCCGCCCGCGAGGACGCGCGTGCCGGAGTTGGCCGTCTCCGCCCACAGGTTGTTGCCGACGTCCGAGAGGCCGTTCTCGTTCACGAACGTCGCGACGCCGAACTGGCCCAGGCTCTGGAGCTGCCCGTTCGTGTAGAAACCCTGGATCACGCCGTCGGGGTCGACGGTGAGGCTCGAGAGCTCGCCGGCTCCGAATCCGTCCTGGAAGTCGGCGAGGACGCTCGTCTGGCCGCCGAACTGCGTCAGGCCGTCGAAGAGTCCCGCCGTTCCGAGGTCGAGTGAGATGGACTGCGCGGACTGACCATTGAACTGCACGGAGATCTGCCCCGAGGTGGGAGTCGCGATCGAACCGTTCTGATTGAAGGTGATGCCGTTGATCTGACCGGAGACGACGGTGCCGACGCTCGGATCCAAGCTCGCTTCCATGTTCCAGGTGCCGTCCGCCTGACGCTCGTAGGCGAAGGTCACGAGGTGCGCGACACCTGCGGAATCGAAGACCTCGATCGAGCTCGTCGCCGTGTCGGGGCCCGTTCCTTCCGTGGTGACCCCGAAAGCGTGCGCCGACCAGCTCGTGCTGCCGCTCTGTCCCGGGGCGTCGAGGATGGTGATCGAGAGGTCCGATTCGCCGCTCTGCGCCGCGGTGAGCTCGAGTTGACCGGTGCCCGCGTTGAAGGCGACCGCCGCCCCGGAGAACTGCGCGTCGAGGAACGCCGCGAGGTCTCCGAGGGTCGTGCCGTCGACCCCGTACGCGAAGGAGGCCTGGATCGGAGTGCCGTCGGAGTCGGTGGCCGAGATGTCCAGAAGGTCTCCCGTCGAGTAGTCCGAGAGGTTGGCGGTGAGGTCGTTGAGGTCGGTCGTGAGGGTAGCCGCGGTCTCCGAACCGGCGACGAGGCTGGTTGCGAGGCCGAGCGTCGAGGCGAGATCGGATCCCGACGCACCGGGGTTGACCTTGAGGGTGGAAGAGAGGCCGGCGCGGTCGCTCGTGAGCTGAACGGCTCCGCCGATCACTACCGCGCTCACGTGATCCAGGGCATCGATGGCTGCGGCGATGTCGTTCGCAGTGACCGAGCCGGTCGCACTCGTCACCGAGACGGTCTGGGGAGCTCCCCCATCGACGATGAGCTCCATCGTCCAGGTCTCGCCGGCGGGAATCGCGAAGGGTCCGCTGTTCGCGCCGAGGAGTTGGGCCGGCGTGCCTTCCGAGAACGTGGATGCCGTTCGCAACACTTCCGCCAAGGGCCCGGTGACGACGGCGGGTAGGTTGCCGCTGAAGCTGACCTCGGTGGTCGCGCTGGGCGGGATCACGGCGGCGAGATCGACCTGGAACGGGCTCCCGCCAGCGTTCAACACGCGGAACCCCGTCCGGAGGTCGACCATGTTGTTCAGGGCATCGAGTCCGAAGGTACCGACGCGGGTGTACAGGGTCTCGACGCCGTTGTTCGTCGCGAAGAATCCGCGCCCGTCGAGGGCGAGGTCGAAGGTCCGACCTGTGAGGTTCAGCGCGCCCTGGTTCATGTCGCGATCGATGTGGCCGATGTCGACTCCCAGGCCGATCTGAACCGGATCCGTGCCGCCCAGAGAGCCCGTGGGGGGTGTGGAAGGGCGCAGGGTCTTGCTGATCAAGTCCGCGAAGAGGGCGCGCGAGGACTTGAAGCCCGGTGTGCTCGCGTTTGCGAGATTGTTGCCGATCACGTCGATCCAGCTCTGGTGCGTACGAAGGCCGGAAAGACCCGAGATGAGAGAGCTCGCCATGGTGTGTTCTTTCTTTCGCGAGTGTCGTTGGACTGCGGCTACTCGTTCGCGGGGTCTAGAGGTACGCCGACGACTTCGGTCACGTCCGACAGCCGCACGTCCCTGCCGTCGATGTTGAGGAGTGCAAGTCCGTTCTCGATCTTGACCGAGTCCACGGAACCGCTCGCGACGCCTTGAGTCGCCTGATCGAAGAATCGCACCTCTTTCCCGATCAGCGCGCTGCCCTCGGTGAGCTGGGAGAGGAGGGCGTTCGACTGCTGGAGAATGACCATCCCGAGCAGGTTCTCGTTCAGTTGCTCCATTTGCTCGAGCGAGGAGAAGCTCGCGAGTTCCGCGATGAACTCCTGATTCGCCGTGGGTTGGAGCGGATCCTGGTTGCGAAGCTGCTCGACGAGGAGGCTCATGAAAGCGTCCTTTCCGAGTTCCTTCGACGCGTCGTTGGACGCTCCGCCGAAGACGTGGTCGTTGGCGCTGATACCCGAGATCTGCATGGGGGTCTTTCCTGCTAGGCGTAGGTGTCCACACGGTCTTCGAGGAGGACCGCGGCGGACGGCGCCCGAACGCTTTCGCTCGTTCTGGGCGGGCCGCTGTTCTGAATGGGAGGAACGCTCTCGGCTCGGGCGCGACTCGGCATCTCCTGGCCGTGGCGTCCGAGCGAAAGGTCGGTGGTGTCGAAGCCGTTGCGAGCCAGGATCGACCGCAGCTCGGGAACATGCGCTTCGAGTCTCTCGAGGGTTTCGCTCGAGTCGGCGCGTATCTCGCCGGTGATGCGGCCTCCCTTGACCGTGATCCGGATCGAGATGCGTCCCAGTTCCGCGGGCACGAGGTGAATCACCGCGTGACGTGTTCCCGGCGAGAGGTGCAACCGAATCTGCCGGAAGATCTCCTCGGTTCGCTCGGGCGGCGGTCGAGCCGCGGTCGCCTGAGGTTCGGCGGTTCCAGCGGGAGCCTCCGAGGGCGCGGGAACCGCGCTGCGCAGAGCGGCCGGTCCCGCGACTGGATCCCCTGCGACGCTCGTTGGGGCGGCTTGTGTCGCGAGGATCGGAACGGACCCGCCAGGTAGGACAGTGCGCGGAACGGACTCATTGGCCACGCGAGGACCCCCGGCCTCCGTTGTCGCCGGGGCGGCGGGGATCGCCGAGGGGCCCGGCTGGGGTTCGATGGGCGCGGGATCGCCACCCGAACTGGGGCTCGGGGAAATCAGAGGCGTGCTGGGGCTTCCCGAGGGGGTAGGGTTGCTTGGATCCGGCCCGGCAACGGTGGTGGGCTCGCCGGCCACAGGGGTGTTGGCATACTTATGCGTATGCAAGCGGCTCGATGCATGGCGGGAGCGCCTGGAACCCGGCCTCGGAGCGTGCGGCTCCCGGAGCGTTGGGGCGTTCCCAGATTCGGTGACGCGGTTGACTCGCTCGTCCCCGGGATTCGACTGGCCGAGGTTCAATCGGAAGAGGCTCGCCTCGGCGGATCCCAAGGCGGGATGGCTGGATGGCCGTTCCGTGCCGAACGACCATCCGCCCCACGCCAAAGGGGAGAGACTTCGAGGACCCTCCATGTCGGGGACTGGGGAGCAACGCCGGGACCAGGTCCGGAAGGCATCCGTAACGCCCTACAGATCTTGCACTTACGGCTCTGGTCCACGCCCGAGGAAGACCGGGGTAGGGCCCTTCAGAACGATTCCATCCGGAAAGGACGGACCCTCTTGGGAAGCTCTTTCATCTCAATCCCTCGAGCGAGAGGAAGCCAGCGTGCTTCGCTGGCCACGACTGCATAATCATTGAGTGAAGAACGCGCCGATCGGCGCCCCTGGATAGAAAGGTCCAAGGGTATAGTTTCGACGGCGGGTTCCAGCCGCTACTTACTTCGCTCGCTCCCTCCCTCCCTCCGCCTCAGCCGGCCGTCGCCGGCGCCCTCTCGATTTCCGACCCTCGCCGGTTTGATCAGCCGGATACCTCCACGAGATGCGAAACATGAAACGACTTCCCTCTCTGGCGGCGATCGGCATTGCCATGCTGACCGCGCCAAGCGCACTTGCGCAGCACGCACAAGTCTCGGCCGTCGCCGTCGACCCGAACGACTCAAATCATGTCTGGGTCTGCAACCGGGACAACAACACGGTCTCCGTGATCGACATCGTCGCTGGGACCATCGTCGACGAAATTCCCGTAGGGATCATGCCGCGGTCTCTCGCTTTCAATGCCGCCGGCACCGAGGTGTTCGTCGCGAACCAGCGCGGCAACATTCCCAGCGACCGCAACTTCGTCACGCCGTTCCTCGCCGATGGTTCCGAGAAGCGCGGCACGATCAGCGTCATCGACACGACCGCGCTGACGGTGACCGACACGATCGACCTCGTTGGAACGGAGCCCTATGGCGTGGTCGTCGCTCCCAACGGCGAGTTCCTCGCCGTGACCGGATTCCGCTCGGGCACCGTTCGATTCTTCGATACGGACGCGCCGTACGGTCTGCTTGCGGAGTTCCAGTACGACTCGAACCTGAACTTCCTTCCGTCAGGCGTCACCATGCTCGATGCCGACGAGGATCGCGACTTCATCGCCGACACGGGGTCTCCGCGCTTCATGACGATTGCCGGGTCGAGCGACCGGGTCTTCGTGAGCCACCACGTCTCGCCGTGGGTCTCGGTGCTCGACCTCGCGCTCGATGTCGACGGTAAGCCCACGAGCGTCTCACTCACCAAGAAGATCGGGCTCGACGACTACCCCTTCGAGCAACTCGTCTTCGACCACAATCCGGGTGGATCGCCGGTTCAGGTGATCAAGAGCCAGGGGCGCCCGCGCTTCCTCGGTGACGTTGCTCTGTCCCCCGACGGGACCCGTGCACTCGTTCCGTCCGTGCTCCACAACGTCAACCACGACGTCAACCACAACTTCGGGCCGTCCTTGGCCGGCGACTTCGCCAACCGCGTGTACCCGGCTCTGACCGTGATCGACGCGGTGAACTTGAGCTACAACGAAGTCGGCGATACCTCGACGCGCTTGCATCACGAACTCGCCGATCCGCTCGACCCGGCCGCCTACGTTCACTACGGGGGTCGCGGATTCAAGGACTCGGACGGCGTCGCGACGCTCGGTGGAATCAACCAGCCCGTGGTGAATCGGGGCTTCGGGTCGGTCCAGCTCCAGGTCACTGGGAAGGTCGGGCTCGACCTCGCGGTCGGCATTCTCGGCGTCGTCGAGACGAGCATTCCGATGACCAACGGGACCCTCCTGTGCGAACCGATCCAGATCTTCCAGATGTTCAGCGGATCGAAGACGTTCACGATCCCGGACGACCCGTCGCTCGACGGGATCGAAGTGTGCTTCCAAGCGTTGATCTTCAAGGCGCCGGGCTACTCGACGGTCAATCTCTCGAACGGCCTTCGCGTGCGAGGCGCCTTCACCGGATACGGCGCCTTGGGCGACAACAAGCTGGGACATCGCGCGGGTCAACCCGCGAACGTTCAGTGGCACGGCAACACGCGGGCGCTCATGTTGAACCGCGGCTCCGAAGACGTCTTCCTCTACGAGGTCAACGGATCCGACATGCGCCTGATGACGGTCTTCCCGCCCCGCAATCACTTCGTCGAGCGCGCGGCGCTCGATACGACCACTCCCATGGGCGACCTCCCGCTCGGCATGGCGATGGTCGACGACGCTTCCACCGTCAACGACGATTCCCTCGTCTTCATCGTGAACGAGCTCACGCGCACGCTGTCGGTGCTGCGCGTGGATTGGCTCACGGGGGTCATTTCGAAGGAAGCCTCCCAGATCACCACGATCTCGGGTCCTGACCAGAAGACTCTCTCGCAGCGGATGGGCCACGAACTCTTCGAAGATTCTTCGCGAGCTCAAACGGCGGGCAACTTCAACAACAGCTGCGCTTCTTGCCACTTCGAGGGCGGCGACGACGGCAACGTCTGGCAGCGTCCCGCCGGGCCTCGATCGACGATGCCGGTCTATGGCGGCACCGCGGGTACGGGCCGCGTCCTTTGGAAGGCGGTCCGGCTCAACATGGGCGAGACGGGTCCGATGTTCGGAGGCGAGAACGGCGGGCACGGCATCTTCTCGACGGCTGAGCAAATCGCCCTGATCGACGCCGCCGAGGACTTCCCCGCTCCGCTGAACCCGAACCTCGACCAGATCACCGGCGATCTCACCCCGCTGGCAGCCCTGGGTCAGGACCTGTTCTTCGGCACGAACGACACGGGTCTCAACCCGACGGGCCGCCAAGCAGGCTGCCTCACCTGCCACCTCACCGAAGATCTGAACGACCCCTTCGGCGAAACGGTCCGCTTCTTCACGGCCGACCACGTATGGTCCGCGCTCGTGAACGATCCCGAGGGGGTCGAGAACCTGGACCCCTTCTGCACGACCCTGGCGGAGAACCTGATCGGCGACGCGTTCCGCAACGTCAACTCTGGTGTCGACATCGACACCGACAACGATCTCATGCCCGACATCGACCGCAATGTCGACGGCATCGACGATCGCGAGAGCTATTCGGCCCAGAACGTGGACACCGATGACGACTTCTCGCGCGACGATCCGAACGGTTGGCCGTGCCCGGAGGACCCCGATGATCCGATGGGTCCGCAGAAGCTCTTCACTCGCCAGGAGAAGTCCTTCACGATCCCCACCAAGCTGGGAGTCTTCACCACGGGCCCGTATTTCCACGACCACGTGGCGGCTTCACTGCGCACGCTGCTCGACCCGCAGCTCCAAGCGGACCAGTCGGCGATCGTCGACTACGACATCGACGGGATCCCGGGTAACGACGTGCACCCGCTGTTCTTCAAGTACAGCGATCCGTCCTTCCCGCACTTGAACAAGTTCATCAACGAGTTCCACGACATCCGCGGGAACAACGCTTTCGTTCCCGGCCCCAACCCGAACGCCTCGAAGGTCCAGCTCGACCTGCGAAGCGCGATGGAGGCGGTGTCGAACGGCGTCTCCGTTCAAGTGCAGATGGACAACGACGTCGAAGCACTGCTCGCTTTCATCCAATCGCTCTAGAGCGCGAGCTCCAAGGGATTGCACATAGGAGGCTCCTCGGTCTGCAGCCGAGGGGCCTCCTTCCGTTTTCGTGAGAGAGGAAGGCGAGCCTCGGGAGGCGCGCGCGAAGGACTGACCGAGTCAGGGCTTTTCTCGAATCTCGACTTCGCCGCTCTCGCGTCCGACCACGAGGAGGTCGGCGAGACCCACGAAGAGGCCGCTCTCCACGATGCCGGGGATAGACGCGAGCTCACGCTCGAGCGAGGCAGGGTCGGCGATTCCGCCGGGGAAGCGGACATCGAGGATCTCGTTTCCGTTGTCGGTCCGATAGACCCGTCCCCGGTCGACGAGTCTCAGGACGGGCTCGGCCTTCATGCGCTCGAGCTCCCGCCTCACGATGGCCCGGGCGAACGGAACTACTTCGATGGGAAGCAGGAAACGCTCGCCAAGCCTCGCGACGACCTTGTCCGGATCGACGACGATGACGACGTGCTGCGCTGCGCGTGCGACCACCTTCTCCCGCAGGAGCGCCCCACCCCCGCCCTTGATCATCTGGAAGCTCGAATCGATCTCGTCGGCACCATCGATCGCGAGATCGATCGCAGGCGCCTCTTCGAGACCGACGATGGCGATGCCGAGCTCGCGCGCCTTGCGCTCGGTGTCGATCGACGTCGGCACCCCCCGAATCCCAAGGCCGGCCTTCACGCGCTCACCCAGAGCGGCCAGGGTGAAGTGGACGGTGGAACCCGTACCGAGTCCCACGGTCATGCCCTCCTCGACGAAGCCGGCCGCGTGCCTGCCCGCTGCTTCCTTGGCCTTGCTCACTGCCGGATTCTCCCGTTCGGTGGGCTCACGATCAACCGAACCTGCGCCGCGGCGCCTCGCGAGTTGCGCCCTCGTGCCCGAGTGCACCCAGCTCCTCGAATTTCGTGCGTGTGCTATAAGAAGCGGTTCCAATTGAGATTTGATCTCATTGACGACCCCTGCTCTCCCGCTCCGCTCCTTGGCTCCCGGCACCCGTGCGCGACTCGTCGCGATCGGGGGAGAGCGCTCGTTCCGACGGCGACTCATGGAGCTCGGTCTGCTCCCGGGTACCGACATCCTCGTCGTGCGAAACGTCGAGGTCGGCGGTGTGATGGAGCTAGAGGTGCGCAACTGCCGGGTTTCTCTCCGACGCTCCGAAGCGGAGGAGGTCTTCGTCACCCCACCGTGACGGCGGGATGATCACCACCGCATCGAAACTCGTCGTCCTCGCGGGCAACCCGAATACCGGGAAGACGACCTTGTTCAACCGGTTGACGGGTAGCTCCGCGAAGGTCGGCAATTACCCGGGGGTCACCGTGGAACACCACTTCGGTGAGCTACGCCTGCCGGAGCTCGGCTCCGTGCGGTTGATGGACGTGCCGGGTACTTACAGTCTCTCGGCGCGCAGCGAGGAAGAGCAGCTCGCGATCCGCGCCGTCGCAGGCTTGCATCCCCTCGAGCACCCCGACCTCGTTCTCCTCGTGGTGGACGCGACGCAGCTCACGCGCAACCTCTATCTAGCATTGCAGGTGATCGAGATCGGCATCCCGCTGGTGGTGGCTTTGAACATGGTCGACCGGCTAGGCGAGATCGGGGAGGAGATCGACACGCACGCGCTGTCCCGCGAGCTCGAGGTTCCCGTCGTCCCCATCGTCGCGTCGAAGGGTCGCGGATTGACCGAGCTCTCCCAAGCGATCGAGGAGGTGCTCCGCGATCGCACCAAGGGCAGTCCGCAGTGGCGCTGGGTCCCTGAGTCACAGCCCGTCCTCGACGACATCGAGGCCATCGCGGCGGAGCTCCCCGAGACGTGGCACGGTGGAAATGGCGATCGCCGGCGGGCTCTGGCACTCTGGGCCCTGCTCTCGATCGACCGCGAGGACGAGCTCGAAGGTATCCCCGAGTCCCTACGTCGCGCAGTCGTCGAGCGACGCGGTCGCGCTGACGCCGCGGGTCGAGAGATCGATCGCGAAGTGATCGCGGCGCGATACGCGTGGATCGACGAACGCGCCTCGCGGTTCTTGCGCAAGCTGGGATCCCCCGGAAGGAGTCTCACCGACCGCGTCGATCGACTGCTCCTACATCCGTGGCTGGGTTTTGCGGTGTTCCTGCTCCTGATGGGCCTGGTGTTCCAGTCCCTCTTCACCTGGGCGGACCCGGCTATCGGTCTCATCGAGCGAGCGTTCGGCGCGCTCGGCGATGCGGTCGCCGGTGTCCTGCCCGAAGGAACGCTCACCGATCTGCTCGTGAGCGGTGTGATCCAGGGAGTGGGCAGCGTGCTCGTCTTCCTCCCTCAGATCCTCCTGCTCTTCTTCTTCATCGGCCTGATGGAAGACACGGGCTACATGGCACGCGTCGCCTTCCTCATGGACCGGATCATGAAGGCGATCGGCCTGCACGGTCGGGCATTCGTCCCGATGCTCTCGGGATTCGCGTGTGCTGTTCCCGCGATCCTCGCCACGCGCACGATGGAGCGCAAACGCGATCGGCTCCTGACGATGATGGTCGTGCCGCTCATGACTTGCTCGGCACGTTTGCCGGTCTACGGACTGTTGATCGCGGCGCTCTATCCGCCCGACGCCGAAGCGCCGTTCGCGCAGGGCATGTTGATGGTCGCGATGTACTTGTTCAGCACGTTCATCGCGCTCGCCAGCGCGTGGGTGCTCGGCCGGACGATGTTCAAGGGCCCGCGCGTTCCGTTGATCCTCGAGATGCCGCCGTACCGCATACCGCACTGGGGATCCGTGCTACGGATGATGTGGGAGCGCAGCCGCGTCTTCGTGCGCGAGGCAGGCACGGTGATCCTCGCGTGCACCATCGCGATGTGGTTCCTCCTGAGCTTCCCGAAGCTCGACGCGACCTCGGCTGGTGCGGAAGCGGCCACGGGCGAAAGAGTCGAGCTCGCGGGCGGCGAACAGGTCCGCCAAAGCTATGCAGGTCGCCTCGGACTGGGCATCGAACCCGTTCTCGAGCCCTTGGGATTCGATTGGAAGATCGGAATTGGCCTGATCGGGGCCTTTGCGGCCCGTGAAGTGTTCGTGAGCACGATGGCGGTCGTGTACGACCTCTCAGAGGACGACGACGAGACCTCGAGCGCCTTGCGCGCGCAGGTGCGTGCCCAACACCGTCCCGACGGCACGAAGGTCTTCACGCCTCTCACCTGCTTCTCGTTGATGGTCTTCTTCGCGCTGGCTTGCCAGTGCATGAGCACGCTCGCCGTGGTGAAGCGCGAGACCATGTCTTGGCGCTGGCCGGCGTTCCTCTTCGCCTACATGACGGCGCTCGCCTGGGTCGCGAGCTTGGTGGTGTACCAGGGCGGACGCTTCCTCGGCTTCGAGTGACGCGCGGGACGGAAGGCTGCTCCCCTCAATTCGCCTGGAGGCCGCGCCCGAGGAACTCCGCGAAGCGCTCCGCATCCCTCGTCGAGCCGGCGAACGATGCGAGCTTCTTCGCGTTCGCGGGATCCACGAGGACGTAGAAGGGCGTCGCCACGGATTGCGCGAGCTCTTGCTGCAGCGCCAGGATGCGCTCGATGTTCGTGCGTCCGTCCGTGTGTAGCCGCGCCTCGACGAAACTCTTCTCCAGGATCCCGGCGACCGCCGGGAGACGGAAGATCTCTTCTTCCATCTGACGGCAGTTCACTCATGTGTGGCCCGTGAAGTTGACGAGCACGATCTTACCCTCGGTGCGCGCGCGCTCGACGGCTCCGTCATAATCGTCGATCGCGATCTGGTGCTGGACCCCGAAGTCTCTCCACTTCGGCATGAGGCGTCCGCCGGAATAGTTCGGGATGATCGCGGTCATCACGCTATCCATCTCCTTGCCGGTCATGCCCCACGCGCAGTAGCCCGTGAAGCCCAGAACCAGGAAGGCCGTGACGACGCGAGTGGGTCCAGGTCGTGCGCGCTTACCCGGCCAGAGGCCCAGCAGGTAGATCGCGCTCGCAACGAAGATCGCGACCCACAGGAGCAGGAACACTTCGCGGGAAAGGATCTCCCACTCCCACACGAGATCGGAGTTCGAGAGGAACTTGAAAGCGGCCGCGAGTTCCACGAAGCCCAGGAACACCTTCAGCGTGTTCATCCACTCGCCGCTGCGCGGGACCTGGCGCAGGAAACCCGGGACGAGCGAGAGCAGCACGAACGGAACGGCCATCGTCAGCCCGAAGACGCCCATCCCGAGAGCGGTGCGGCCGAGTCCGCCGTCCTGTGCCCCCACCAGGAGCAAACTTGCCACGAAAGGCGCCGTGCACGTGAACGACGAAACGACGAGCGTCACGCCCATCAAGAACACGCCGAGCCACCCGCCCGTCGCAGAAGCCTTGCCGGCGGCTTCGAGCAGGAACCGCGGTGGCTGCAAGTTGACGATCCCGAAGAGAACGAGCGCGAAGTAGAAGAACAGCACGCCGATCACGAGGTTCGTGATCGGGTGCGTCGCGAAGGGGATGATCACGCGCCCGAACACGACGCCGATGAAGATGAAGATCAGCACGATCCCGAGGCCGTAGGCGATCGAGAGCGACAGCGCGCCAGACTTGCGCTCGGCAGCTTGCTTCGTGAAGAACGAAACGGTGATCGGGATCATCGGGTAGGTGCACGGCATCAGGAGCGTGAAGAGGCCCCAGAACACCGCCAAGCCGAGGAATGCCGCGAGGTCGCCCTTCTCACCCAAGACTTCCACGCTGGTCGAGCTATCCCTCTCCTCCTCCCAACGCGAGAAGAGGGCCTCAGCTCCCGCTCCGCGGTCGACGAGGCTCTCGCGGTAGAGCACGCACACGCCGCCTTCGCCGTCCTGACAGGTGAGACCTTCGATCACGGCGGTGATCGGACCAGGTGCGTCGACGGCGGCTGCGATTTCGCCTTGCGCATGCAGGACGATCGTCCCTTCGTGGGCGAGGATCCACGCATCGACGGCCGGTTGCTCGACCTTCTCGGGCTCGGGGAAGACGACGGAGCCCCAGGCGACCCCCTCCCCCGAGAGCGTGACCGTCGTGGGCTTCCCCACGGCCTCGTCGTTCCCGAGCTCCGAGTGATAGAGGTGCCAACCGGGAGTGATCGCAACCTCGATCGCAGCTCGAATGGTTCTCCCGTCGCGGCGCGTGAAGAGCGCCGCATCGGCTTCACCCCCGCCGTGCTGGTCCTTTGGACGCGGAGCGAAGAGCTCTTCGGGAAAAGCGGCGAAGAGGGCGTCGGGACCGGCGCCCTGCGACTCGATGGTCTGCTCGTAGTTCACACAGGACTTGTCGTCGCAGGTTTGCCCCACGAGGTGCGCTCCGATCGGGCCCGGAGTGACCCCTTCGGCAACGAGTCCGCCGGCGTAGAGCGCGATGGTTCCCTCGTGCGCCAGGATGAAGGCGTCCGATTCGGGCTGCTCGAGCGGGTGGGCTTCGGGAAAGCGCACGTCGGTCCAGCCGATACCCTCGCCCGTGAGTTCGACTCGCATCGGTATCCCGATCGCGCGGGGGTGTCCGAGCTCGTGGTGGTACAGGTGCCAACCGCGGTCGATCTTCAGCTCGATGGCCACCCTCACGCGGTCCCCCGCGATACGGGAGTGGAGGGTGGCGTGGGCATGAGCTCCGCCGCCGATCAACAAGGGGGGCTCTTGTGCCCATCCGAGCCCGGGAGCTGCGAGGAAGAGCCCGAGGCCGAGGAAGGACGTGCGGGTCAACATTTGGAGCGTTCGTGCGGGCCGTGGGAATGGGGAGGATAGCACTCGCTTGGCCCCCGCTCCGGGGGGGCGGGGACGCCCGGGCTTCGCTCGAGTGACCGGCCGCGACGGGCGGCTGTGGCTGCCGTGCGCGTGGCTGTACGATGGGAGGTTGTCCGCGAGACTACCCAAGGCTCGGCAACCGCATGCGCATCCTTGCCGCTCTCGTCGTCGCCCCGCTCACTCTCGGGTCGCTTCCGGTCTTCCTTTCGCCGCCTAGCCTCGGTGAGCAGGATCCCGCGGCGGATGCGGAGCTTCCGCCGCTGCTACGCCTGAAGAAGGAGCGGGAGAAGTTCCTGTCCGAAGGTGTTCTGGGTTGCTGGCAACTCGACGGCTACACCGTTAGCGGCGTCACCACGCCCGCCGAAGAGATCACGGGAAACGCGCTCTTCTGCGAGGGTTATCTGGCGCTCTTGATCCACGCCATCGGCTTCGACGAAGTCAATTTCGAGGAAGTGACGGTCGCACAGGCGGGCATCTTTCGATACCGGGTCGACGAGTTCGGCGCGCTCCAGACCTCGACGGTCATGGGCCACTCGAATCCCCTCGGGGACCTCGAATACGATGCGGGCGGCGAGTTGCGCGAGTACACGCTCGACCTCGATCGAGTGCTGCTGACGTTTCGCCACCAGGACGGCACCGTCCTCACTTTCAGCAGGATGGAGGAAAGCGCCTTCAGCGCGTGGGAGTTGACGAGACTCTCGCGTCACGACGCGGACGGCATTAGTTCCGAGGAGGACCCGCCCACGAGCGGTGACCTCACACCGCTCCTCGCATTCCGCCGCGCTCAACAAGAGGCGCTGGAGCAGGGGGTGAAGGGCTCCTGGCAGTTGCTCGACTACACCCAGAACGGAGCCGTGGTACCCGAGGACGAGATCACCGCTCACTTCCTGTTCTGTGACGGATACTCCGCGCTCGTCATCCATGCCTTGGGCTTCGACGAAGCCACTCTCGAGGAAGTCTCCCTCGCCCAAGCCGGCCTCTTCCGTTACCGGGTCGACGAGAGCGCAGAGCTCCAGACGTCGACCATCATCGGGCATGCGAATCCCTTTGGAGAGGTCGAGTGGGAGGACGAGGGAGAGCTACGCGAGTACGCTCTCGTGCTCGAGAAGGGGCAGGACTCGCGGTCCGACCTTCTGACCCTCACCCACGAGGACGGCACGACGATGCGCCTCGGCCGCACGGCGCCCGGGCAGATCACTCAGAAGGAGGTCGAGCGCTTGAATCAGCTCCGCGGTCTCGGGTTCGACACGGACGTGGAAGGCGGTCGTTGAGCGGCGCCGGCCGGCGCGCCGGCGTCTTCAGCACTGGCTGTAGCCGCAGCCGTAGCACTTCACGCAGCCCTCTTCGAAGGCGAGGACGGCGGTGCACTGCGGACACTTCAGTTTGTACTGAGAGACGTTGCGCTGGGTGCGGGAGATCTTCCCAGCCTCGGGAGAAGAGGCTTCGATCTGCGCGCGTCCGAGGAGCAACGACTCGAGTCCGAACTGGCGCTTGGCCTCCAAGTAGCGGTGTAGCGCCCGCGCCAGGCCGTCGGCGAGCGACATGATCCGTCCATCCTTGGTCGGGACGGTCATGCTCGATCCGATACCTTCGAGCTGGCTGAGTGCCATGTCGAGACTTCCGTTCGCCCGCAGCCAAAGTGACAGAAGCCGGCAAATGGCTTCGAGGTCGGAGTTCGCGACGTCGCCGCCCTTTCCGAGCTGAGCGAAGACTTCACGCTCGCGCCCGGATTGCGGTTCGACGGACACCTTCACGTGCATGTTGCCGAAGGGCGTCATTTGCCGAATGCGCAGCGACGGCATGATCTCCGGCAGGCGGATCGGGACTAGATCCTCGGCGTAAGTCGGGGCCGGCTCGGCGCGCGAGGTGGCCGTCGTCACGGGTGCCTCGCCCTCCGAGGCGCGCCGTGTGGAACTCCTGAGCGCCATCGGCTGGACGTCGCGACAGCCATCGCGGTACACGGTCACGCCTTTCACGTCGAGCTCGACGGCCAGGTCGTAGATCTTGCGCACGTCCTCGACCGTCGATTCCCTCGGGAAGTTGATCGTCTTCGATATCGAGGAGTCGCAGTGTCGCTGGAACGCCGCCTGCATGCGCATGTGCCAGTAGGGCGAGATGTCGTGCGCTGTGACGAAGATGCGCTTGAGCTCTTCGGGCATCTCGTCGAGGTGCTGGAGCGTCCCCTCTTCGGTGATCGTGTCGACGAGTTCCTCGCTGAAGATCCCGAGCTCGCGCGCAGCCTTTTCGAACACGTAGTTCACTTCACGGAGCGTGGTCGGAACCCCCTTGGTGTCCTTCATGACCTGGCGGATGAACGCCAGGCTGAACATGGGTTCGATGCCCCCCGAGCAATCGGCGATGATCGAGATCGTCCCGGTCGGGGCGACCGTCGTCGTGTAGGAGTTGCGCAGGCGTCGACCCTGCTTCTCCCAATCGGAACCCTCCCACGCGGGGAAAACGCCGCGCTCTTCCGCCAGGAGCTCGCTGGCAAGGTGCGATTCGTCGTTCAGAACGCGCATCACGTGATCGCCGAACGCGCACCCCTCTTCGGAGTTGTAGGGGATGCCGAGCTTGTAGAGCACGTCCGCGAAGCCCATCACGCCCAGGCCGATGCGGCGCGTAGTCTTCGACATCTGGTCGATCTGCGGCAACGGATAGCGGTTCGCCTCGATGACGTTGTCGAGGAAGCGCGTGGTCGAGTGGATCACGGCCTTGAACTCGTCCCAGTCGAAGCTCGGTCCGTCGGCCGCTTCCCTCACGAACAGCCCGAGATTGATCGAACCCAGGTTGCAGGAATCGAAGGGGTGTAGAGGCTGCTCGCCGCAAGGGTTCGTGGCCTCGATCAGGCCGACGTTCTTGATCGGGTTGCGCTCGTTGATGCGATCGATGAACACCACCCCGGGCTCACCCGTGCGCCAGGCGTGATCGATGATCACGTTCCACAACTCACCGACGGTCCAGAACTCCTCGGTCTCGTTCCCCTGTCCGTCCCTCTTGACGAGCTTGCGCCATTCCTTGGAGCGCGGGTTCTGGACTTGGTGGACCATGTCGCGGTCCTTCGCGAGGTCGTCCAGGAAGCGATTCGTGATCGCCACGGAGATGTTGTAGTTGGTGAGCTTCGTCAGGTCGTCCTTGAAGGTGATGAAATCGACGATGTCGGGGTGATCGATCCGCAGGATGCCCATGTTGGCGCCGCGGCGGAACGCTCCCTGCTGGATGGCGTCGGTGGCCTTCGAGAAGACCTGGATGAACGACAGCGGCCCTTCGGTGGTCCCTCCCGACGAGCGCACGATGTCGCCCTTCGGGCGCAGTCGCGAGAAGGAGAAACCCGTCCCCCCGCCGGCCTTTTGGATGAGCGCGGTGGCCTTGATCGAATCGAAGATGCCCTGGATCGAGTCCTCGACCGGAAGGACGAAGCAGGCCGAGAGCATTCCCATCTCGCGCCCGGCATTCATCAGCGTCGGGCTGTTGGGCATGAACTTGCGCGTCGCCATCAAGTTGAAGAACTCGCAGGCCACTGCGAGGGCCTTCTCGCCGGAGCCGCCCGGGAAGTCGATCTCGGGCTTCGCGATGTGCGCTGCGACACGCCAGAGGAGCTGCTTCGGCGTCTCGACGACGGCGCCCGTCTCCGGGTGCTTCTTCAGGTAGCGCCGCTCGAGGACGGCGAGCGCGTTCGGTGTCAGCCGGGGCTCGAGCAAGTGGCTCGGCGGATCGACGGCGTCGAGTTGCACGAGAGCGTCCGCTCCCGACACCTTGAGGGTCTTCCTGCGATCGTTCGTAGCGGCTTTGGTCGTGCTCACGGGCTCTTTCTCGGGGTCGGTCGGCTTCACCAGGGAGGGATGAGAACGACATCGGGCGGGGCGATCCAGGCCCTCGGTTCACCTTCCTGTGCACGGCGCTAATTGCGCCGCGCAAGAAGCCGTCGAGTCGCCGTGATTCCCGCTCGGAACGAAGGGCGACGATACCCCAAGCCCTGGGGCACACAAGAAGGAGAAAAGCAAAGGGCTACTAGATCTTGTGGGCCTTGGAACTTAGGCCGCTCGGGGAAGGAATCCAGTCCGCCGCTTCCTGAGAAGCCTCCGTCAGGCTCCGAGTCGGCTGCGGAGATCGCCGAGTTCCGGAATCCCGAGGGCCGCAGATGCGCCGATGTGCATGGCTGCTCCTACGGCGATGGAGATGGCGAGCGCGATAGGGGCCCCCGCGATCGTGGCCGAGACGTGATACGTCGCGAACGAGGTCGCCCCCGAAGCCGCCGACGCTGCCCCGACCTGCAGGAGTCGCCGCTTCCAGGGGAGCGAGCAAGCGGGAAGGTCCAGCCGGCGGTGAAGCCCCGGAAGGAGCAGGAACAAATTTCCCCAGCTCGAGATGGCCGTGGCGAGCGCGAGCCCGTCCGCGTCCATTCCGCACCCAGCGACGAAGACGACGCTCAGGACCGTGTTCGTGAGCAGCATCGCTACCGACACACGCACCGGCGTCATGAAGTCGCCGCGGGCGTAGTACGCGCGGCTCGAGAGACCCACCGCACCAGCGGGCAAGAGCGCGAGCGCGAGCATCCGCACTGCCGCGGCAACGCGCTGGACGCCCTCCTGGCCGAAGGCTCCGCGCCCGAAGAGCACGCTGGAGATCGGCTCGGCGAGAACGAACAGCCCGACGGTGGCGGGGAGTGCGAGGAAGACCACGGCCAACTGCGTGCGGTCGTGCAACTGCCGCAGCTCTTCCTTCCGGCCCGCGTGCCCGAGCGCCTTGAGCGAGGGAAAGACTGCGCTGATCGCCGCCACGGCGATGAGCGCCATGGGGAACTGCTGGATGCGGTTCGCGAGGTAGTGCACCGTCGGACCACCGTTTGGCAGTAGCCCCTCGGCCATCAGCCCGGCGACGAGCACGTTGACCTGGAAGACCGAAGCGCCGAAGGCTAGCGGCGCGCTGCGCCGCAGGACGTCCCAGGCGGTCCTGCGCATCTGGGCCTGGTCCACGGTTACGACTTGCGCGTCGCGGCTCGCTTGCAGGAGCCCGAAGCGGGCGAGCGGCGCGACCTGCACGAGGAGCTGGGCGACACCCGCGGCTAGGACCCCCCACGCGAGGACGCGCGCCATCTCGAGCTGCCCGGCGAGGTCGCGCGGGGCCTCTTTCCCCCAGCCGAAGCGCCACACTACATAGCCGATCGCGGCCAGCCAGACCGCGTTCAGCGCCACGGGGGCGAAGGCCGTGGAGGCGAAGTGCCCGCGCACGTTGAGCGCGCCCCCGATCAAAGCAGAGAGACAGACCAGGATGACGAAGGGAAACATCCTGACGATCAGCTCCCGCACGGGTCCTGGGTCCGAGCCCAGCCACTCCCAGCCGAGGATCGGCATGCGGTCCGGGATGTAGAGAACGAGGAGCATGGTCGCCCCGGACAGGAGGAGCAGGATCCGTCCGACCAGCGACAAGGTCCGCCAGAACAGCACGCGCCCGGCCTCGTCTCCGTGGTCGGCGTCCACTTCGGTCAGACGGGTTTGGAGCGCCGTCGACAGAGCTCCTTCACCGAGGAACTGCCGGAAGAGGTTCGGTACGCGGTAGGCGGTGATGAAGGCGTCGAAGATCGCGGACTTGTCTCCGAAGAGCGCCGCTTGAAGCATCTCGCGGGCGAAGCCCAGGATGCGGCTCGCGAGCGTCAGCCCGGACACGAGGAAGGTGCGCCGCAAGAGCCCGCCGTGTCGGCGAAGCACCTGCTCGCCTTTGGCGGCGGATTCTCGCGCTGCACTCAAGATGGTGAGAGCGTATCCACTGCTCAGCGGCGATACGACCGCTCTTCGAATCGCCGCGCTCAGCCTAAAGGCGGCGCGCGCTCCTTCTCGGAGGGTCGTGTTCGCGCGCCGACGACGACTCGGGCGCTACGTTGATAAGTGAAGTAGGCCCAGGCCCATTCGAACATGACGGCGATGCGAGAGCGGAATCCGATCAGCCACAACACGTGGACGGCGAGCCACAGGAGCCACGCCACGAAGCCCGCGAACTCGAAACGCCCGAGGCGCGCGACGGCGGCGGCGCGGCCGATCGTCGCGAGCAGTCCAGGATCGCGATAGCGGAACGGGCGGCGCTCCTCGCCGCGCAGGTCGCGCAGCAAGTTCGAGGCGGCGGCACGGGCTTCCTGAATCGCCGCCGGCGCCATGCCGGGCACCCACCCCCCGTCGTCGCGCCTCACGGCAGCGAGGTCGCCGATCACGAAGACTTCGGGGTGCCCTGGAATGGAGAGGTCGGCGTCGACCTCCACGCGGCCGTCCTTCGCGAGCGGCGCATCGAGGGTACGCGCGACCGCGGAGGGCTGAACGCCCGCCGCCCACAGGACCGTGCGCGCTCGGAGGCGCCCGTGCGACAACTCGACGCCCGTGTCGTCCAGATTCAAGACGCGCTGGCCGAGACGAAGCTCGATCCCGCGTCGCTCGAGCATGACGTGCGCCTTCTTCGACAGGCTCGCCGGGAAGGTGGGTAGCACCCGCTCGGCGAGATCGACGAGGACGACTCGCGTCGTCCGCGGATCGATGTTGCGAAAGTCGCGCGTCAGGGTCTTGGTGGCGATCTCGCGCAGCGCTCCGGCGAGCTCGACGCCGGTCGGTCCGGCGCCGATCACCGCGAAAGTGAGCCATGCCATCCGCTCTGCGTCGTCTTCCGCGCGCTCGGCGTGCTCGAAAGCCATGAGGATCCTGCAGCGGATCTCGAAAGCATCCTCGAGCGACTTGAGCCCCGGCGCGAAGCGCGCCCAGTCGTCGCGACCGAAGTAGGCGCTCTCCATCCCCGTGGCGACGATGAGGTAATCGTAGTCGAGGACAGCATCCCCGAGGTGGACGCGACGAGCTGCCGTTTCCACGGACTGCACTTCGGCGAGGAGCACCGTTGCATTGTGCTGGCGACGCAGAATGCTTCGAATCGGCGCAGCGACGTCGGGCGCGGCGAGGGCGGCCGTCGCGACCTGATAGAGCAGGGGCTGGAAGAGATGGTGATTTCGGCGGTCGACCACCGTAACGCGGACGTCGGCGCCCGCGAGGGCGCGAGCAGCATACAAGCCGCCGAAGCCCCCGCCCAGGATCACGACACGGGGGGGAAGGGAACGGAACATTCGCGTTCTGGAGAGCTGCGCCCACTCCAGGGCGCGAAGCGACACCATCCGGGCGTTTCGTCAGCCGAGCAACTCGCCCGCGATCTTCTGCACCAACTTGCCGTCGACCTCGCTCCTGTGGCGCGACATCGCAGTCTTCATCACCTGACCGATCTGCTTCTTGTCCGTGAGACCGAGCTCCCTGACGATCGCCTCCACGACCGCGCGTGTCTCGCCTTCCCCCATGAGCTTGGGAAGGTAGCCTTCGATCACTGCGGCCTCGGCGCGTTCCTTCTGCGCGAGCTCGCTGCGGTCGGCGAGACCGAACGCTTCCGCGCTCTCCAGTCGCGACTTGTGTGCTTTCTGGAGCACGCTCACCTCGTCATCGCGGTCCAGGGTCCGCCCGAGCTCGATCTTCTTGTTCTTGAAGGCCGCGATCACCATCCGCAGCGTGTCACGCGTGAGCGTGTTCCGCTCGAGCATGGCCGTCTTCAAGTCAGCCTCTATTCGCTCCTGGAGGCTCATCGTCGTCATTCCTCCTCGTCCGGGGATTCCTCGTCCGACGAATCCTCGGGCTCGGCCGAAGGCGATCCATTCGACGAGGGCGGCGTACGCTCGATGGGCTCCTCGGCGTAGGTCTCGAGGTCGGCCGCCGACACGATCTCGATCGCGACGAGCTTGTCACCCGACTTGAGGTTGACGAGGCGCGTGCCCTGGGTCGCACGGCCCATCGGCCGCATTTCGCCTACCGGCGAGCGCACGATCATGCCGAGCTCGGTGATGAACATGACGTCGTCGCCATCGCTGGCGAGGCGCAAGCCGACGACGTCTCCATTGCGGCCCGACGTCTTGATGTTGATGACGCCCTGACCCCCGCGACCCTTGATGGGATACTCCTCGATCGGCGTGCGCTTCCCGTAACCTCCGGCGCATGCCGTGATGATCGTCGCGTCGGGCGCATTCACCACGATCGAGCCGACGACTAGGTCGCCCGGGCGAAGCTTGATGCCCCGCACTCCGCGGGAGGTGCGTCCCATCCTTCGCGCGGCGGCTTCGTCGAAACGAATCGTCTGTCCCTTGGCCGTCCCGATCACGATCGTATCGCCCGGCAACGCCAGTCCGACACCGACGACCTCGTCGCCTTCCTCGAGGAGAATGGCGCGGATGCCGTTCTTCTTCGGGCGTGAGTAAGCCTCGAGGGGCGTCTTCTTGACGATGCCCCGACGCGTGGCGAACACGATCGAGCTCTCGTTGTCGAACGTCTGCACGCGCAGGACGTTCGTGATCGTTTCACCGTCGTCGAGCGGCAGGACGTTGCGAATGGCGCGGCCCTGTGAAGTTCGCGAGCCCTCCGGGAGCTGGTAGACCTTCTGCCAGTACACCTGACCCATGTTGGAGAAGAACAGGACGTAGTCGTGGGTGCCGGCGGCGAAGATCGAGGACAGCACGTCGCCCTCCTTCGCCTCGGAACCCTTGATGCCGCGCCCTCCGCGTGCCTGCGCGCGATACGTCTCGAGCGAGACGCGCTTGACATAGCCGGCGCGCGAGAAAGTGACCACCATCAGCTCCTCGGTGATCAACTCCTCGATGTCGAACCCGCTGTCGACCTCCTCGTCCGAGATCTCCGTTCGCCGCGCATCGCCGTGAAGCTCTTCGATCTCTTCGATGTCCGTGCGGATCATCGCGATCACGCGCTCGGCGCGTGCGAGGATGTCGTTCAGGTCCGCGATCTCCGCGACGAGTTCGTTGAACTCTTTCTCGAGTTTCTCGCGCTCGAGGCCTGTCAAGCGTCCGAGACGCATGTCCACGATGGCCTGCGACTGCGCGAGCGAGAGGTTGAACGTGCTGATGAGCCCGCGCTTCGCCTCGTCCGTGTCGTTGCTCGCGCGGATGATCCGGATCACCTCGTCGATCCGACCGACGGCAATGCGCAGGCCTTCGACGATGTGCTTGCGCTCTTCGGCCTTGCGCAGGAGGAAGAGCGTCCGGCGCCGAATGATCACCTTGCGGTGGTCGATGTAGGCGTCGATCAACCCTCGCAGGGTCAGCGTCCGCGGACGACCCTCGGAGATGGCGAGGTTGATGATGCTGACCGTCGATTGCAGCGGCGTGTACTGCCAGAGCTGGTTGACGACGACCTGCGGGTCCTCGCCCTTTTTGAGCTCGATGACGAGCCGGATCCCGTCGCGGTCGGATTCGTCGCGGACGTCCGCGATTACCGTCACGCGACCGTCCTGCACGATCTCGACGATCTTCTCGATGATCGCGATCTTGCGGACCTGATAGGGGATCTCGGTGACGACGATCTGCTGCTTGCTGCGCACCTCCTCGACGTGGTGCCGCGCGCGGAGGCGCACGATCCCACGGCCGGTCGAGTAGGCCTGCAGGACCCCGCGCCGACCCATGAGGATGCCGCCGGTCGGGAAGTCGGGGCCGCTGACGATGTCGCACAGCGCGCGCAGTTCGACGCGCGGGTCGTCGAGCACGGCGCGGATGGCCGCGGCTATCTCGCGCAGGTTGTGCGGCGGAAGGCTCGTCGCCATGCCCACCGCGATTCCGTCCGAACCGTTGCACAAGAGGTTCGGGAAGCGCGACGGCAGCACTTTCGGCTCCATCAAGCGCTCGTCGTAGTTCGGCGCGAAGTCGACCGTTTCCTTGTCGAGGTCGGCCATCAACTCGACGGCCGGACCAGCCATGCGCGCTTCCGTGTAGCGCATGGCTGCCGGCGGGTCGCCGTCGATCGAGCCGAAGTTGCCCTGGCCGTCGACGAGCGGGTAGCGCAGCGAGAACGACTGCGCCATGCGCACGAGCGTGGGGTAGATCACCGACTCGCCGTGCGGGTGGTACTCACCGGAGGTGTGCCCCGCGATGTTCGCGCACTTGCGGTACTTGGCCGTCGGCCGCAACCGCAAGTCGTTCATCGCGACCAGGATCCGCCGCTGGCTCGGCTTCAGACCGTCACGGACGTCCGGAAGAGCTCGCGAGTGGATGACGCTGAGCGCGTACGTGAGGTACGACTCGCTCATCTCGCGCTCGATCGAACGCGGCTCGACTCGGCTCACGGGCGGAGGCGGCGGAGGGACGTCGGTGGTTTCGGCCATCGGGTCTCGGATGCGGATCGAGCCCGTCGGCGCGGACCGGCTCGTGGACGCGGACAGGGAGGGTGGCGAAGTGCGCGGGCTGCTCGCCCGGCTGGCGCCAAAGCCCTCCTGGACCCCTTTCGCAGGGGTCCTGGAACCGTGAGATCATCCCATCGAAAGGACCTGGATTCCAGGTGGTCGCGCCATACCCCTCGCAGGAGAATCGGCGCGCCGGAGCTGGGGGGCGGTTGCCGGGGTCCACCAGGGCTCTCGGGACCCCGCGACGTCTCCGGACCCGGACAAGGATCCATGGCAAGACCGCACAGCCCTCTCGCACGCGCACTGGGTCGCATCCCGACCGGCCTCTACATCGTGAGCTCGCGGGAGGCGGAAGGACGCGTCCTGGGGTTCCTGGGCTCCTTTCTCATGCAGGTCGGGTTCGATCCCCCGACCTTGTGCGTGGCGATCGCGAAGGGACGCGACCACCTGGCGGCGATCCGCGCCACGAAGGGCTTCGCCGTCTCGATCCTCGACTCCGACAGCAAGGGTCTCATGGCGGGGTTCTTCAAGCCACCTCTGCCGGGAGAGAGCCCCTTCCACGGCCTGGCCGTTCTGACCGCACCCTCAGGTTCCCCGGTACTCGCGGGGGCTCTTGCGTGGCTCGATTGCGAGTACACGGGCGAGCATGCGACCGGAGACCATTCCGTCGTCTTCGGCCGGGTCACGGCTGGCGACCTCCAACGGGAGGGCGACCCCTCGATCCACCTTCGCAAGGACGGTCTGGGGTACTAGGGGACGCGCGGGCGGCTCGAGCGGTCCTGGGAGTCCGCCTTCCGGGTGCCGCGCAAACCGCTCGCGAGCTCGCTCATGAGATCCTCGATCGGGCCGAGCGGGTCCCCCAGCGCATCCTCCAGGCGCAGCAGGGACTCGAGGTGTCCGCCGAGACTGCGGCGAGCGCCCACCTCGAGCCAATCCAGCGCAGCGGCCACGTCGCCTGCTTCGAGCGCTTCCACGGCCAGGTCGTCGAGCGCGGCCGGGTTCAATCGTCCGCTCGGCCCCGCTGCCTGGGCGGCCCGTTGCACGAGTTCGGCCAGCTCGTCGTTCCGGCGGCTCGTCTCCACTCGTTCGAGCGCGCGGTCGTAGCGACCCAGACGCAGCTCGACTTCGATGGTGTCCCTCGGAAGCTGCGCGGCGAGCGAGACGATTTCTCCGAGCAGTGCCGCGGCGAAGAGTGTGTAGCCGATGCGCGCCCAGCGCCCGAGGCTCCGTCGCAGCCGCAAGCCCACACGAGCATCGCGGCTGAGCGCGCGCACGAAGAGCACCCTCTGTGCAACGCTGAAATGCCGCCAGGAAGACCGGGCCCGCGCGTGAACGCCTCCGCCGACATTCTCCAGCGCCCGCACGAGGGCCTCCCCGTCGCCGGTGACTTCGTGACTCGCGAGGTCGGCGTCGAGTTCGAAGCGCCGCGAGAGATATCCGAAGGCCGCATACCACGAAACGGCGAGCCCGACCACGACCAGGCCCCACGCGATCTCGCCCTCGATCGGGAGATTGGACAGCATTAGGTCGCCCGCGAGGAAGAAGACGAGCGTCCAAGCACCGAACACGACGACGTGGTGGCGCTGCGCATGTCCGATCTCGTGGCCGAAGACGGCTGCGAGCTCGCGGGGAGGGAGCTGGGCCAACAGCGCGTCGGAGAAGAGCACCACGCGATGACGTGCGAGGAAGCCTACGATGGCGGCGTTCGCCATCGTGTGGCCCGTACGCCATACGTATAGCCCCTTGCAGCGAAACTCGGCACGGGTGGCGACGGACTCCAGAACGGAGCGGGCGAGGCCGCGCTCGAGCGGCTCCGTTTCCCATGTGTTGCGCAGGATCGCGGGTAGGAACAGCGCGAAGAGCGCGATCGAAGCGGCTGCGAAGGCCGCGTGCAACAGCGCCACTTCCTCGACGAAGGCCTGGGTCACGCCGTCGAAGGAGAGAAGTCCCGCAACGCACAGGTACAAGGCCAGCGGCACGATACCGGACAGGAACAACCGCGTCTGGAAGCGCCGCGCGCTCCGGATGGCGCTGGGGCTCGATGCTCCGAGGCGTACGCGGGCATCGATCGCAGCCAGCTCGAAGGCGAGGAACGGGACGATCGTGAGGAGCAACGCGGGCTCCGGCCAGTCGGAGGAACCGGACTCCACGTCCAGCCAGCCTCGTACGGATTCCTGCCAGCCGAAGCCTGCAACCGCCAGGAAGAAGAGTAGGGGCGGCGACATCTGGAGCACCCGCGCCGCGAGATCTGCCTGCCGAAATCGCCCCGCCATCGACCGGGCCCGCGCGAGTCGATTGAGAAGATGCGGCACCGGCAGGAGCCCGAGGATCGCCCACGGCGCCGTCCAGCCGCTCTCGACCCCTAGGTCGGCGGCAACGACGATTGCGACGGCGACGACGATGTGCGACAGGTACCCCACAGACCGCGCAAGGTAGCGGGTCCTGACCCCACGCGGGCGATCGACCGCTCCGGACCGAAACCGCTGCGGGGCTCACAGATCCTGCGTGGTTGGCCCGCTCGCCTGATCACTGAAGGAAGCACCCCTTGGAGAAGGGGGGTGGCGGAAGCCAGGAAAGGGTCACCGTAGCGAGCTCGAGCCTTCGGGAAGAAAGGGCTTGCTGAGCGTGACGGGATCTCATTCGACCGGTCCGGACAAATGGAGGCGGCCCGCCCGTAAGCCGACTTCCAAGCGCCCCCCTGGCATCTCGATCGTCACCGGCCAAACCGTCACGCCTCGCTCCATGGCCGCCAGAGCAACGGAGCAGGCGCCGCTCCCACACGCCGCCGTCTCACCGACGCCGCGCTCGAAGACGCGGGCGACGATCGCCCCACGCGTGACCATCGCCAATTCGACGTTCGTTCGATTCGGGAACCGCGGGTGTCGCTCGAGGAATGGGCCTAGTTCGGGGAGGCGCTCCAGGAGCCTTGCATCGCCGAACACCACGCAATGCGGGTTTCCGACGTCGACGAGGGTCACCGAGAGTGCATCGCCCTGGACCTCGATGCACGCGCGCTCCAGTGACCGCAATCGACCCATGTCGGCGGTTGCACGCACGACGCGGCCAGCTGCGAACTCGACCTCGATCGCATTGACGCCCGCGTCGGTACGGACGCGCAGGGGTGCGCAAGAGGCGCGCTTCTCCGCGACGAGCTTCGCGACACAGCGCAAGCCGTTGCCGCAAGTCTCGGCGCGGCTCCCGTCCCTGTTGTAGAGCACCATGCGGGCGTCGACGCCCGGTTCGGGCAGGACGAGCAGCAAGCCGTCTCCTCCGTCGGCGTAGCACAACTCCATCGCGAGCCGAGCTGGATCGAGCGGAGGCGGCGCTTCGAAGCCGTCCCATACGTGGAAGACGTTCCCGGCCGCGCTGTAGATCGCGAGCGGCAACGTTCGTCTACTTGCGCCTGCCAACGATCTTCTCCGTAGTCCTGAAGTGTAGCTTCGCGACGAGCCCGAGCTTCTCCCGGCCATGAATCGCGAGGAACTGGCGCGCTGCGCGCTCGACTTGCGGCCCAGCGCCCTTCGGCAGGTCGACGGCGACTTCGTCGGAGAGTTCCTTCAGTCGCTCGAGGAACGCCGCGCGCGCGAGGAAACTCGCTGCCGCGACCGACGCAAAGCGCTCCGCTCCGTGCATCTGCAGGAGCTTCACACCCAATCCCGACATCGCCTCGACCAATCTTCCTTTGCTCTTCGAGAATTGGTCGATCATCACGAGGTCGCCAGGCCGCGCTAGTTCGCTCATCACCTCGCGGTAGAGATCGGAGAGCACGAGCGCGACGTTCTCGAGGAGGCCGTGCCGGCGATTGTACTCGGAGGGATCGACGACGCGCAGCGCGTGGGGGAAGTGCTCGCGCAGAAGCGGCGCTTGGCGAAGGATCATCTGGTCGGAGACCTGCTTGCTGTCCGCGATGCCGCCCGCCTTCAGCTTTTCCGCATCGCCGGCTTCGAGGCGGATCGCGGCGACGACGAGCGGACCGAAGTAGTCGCCCTTACCGGACTCGTCCCCGCCGACCGACGCTTCTTCAGGCGACGGACTACCCCCGCACGATGCGGGTTTCCGAGTGGTCGCAGTAGTCTTCCTCGTCCTGTGCCCCAAGTGACGCTCGACGAAGCGTTCGGCCTCGCTCCCCTGCACCACGAGCTTGCCCGAAAGATAGAGCGTCGCAACGACGCCCTCGCCGCGCACGCTGAAGTGCGCGTGGTCGACTGGTCGCGATTCGAAGCATTCGGCGGAGATCTTCGAGCGGAACTCGCGCTGCTCGGCGGGAGACAACGTGAGGACGATGGTCTGTTGAGCCATGGAGAGGAGTAGGAGCGTAGTACCGGCGTGACTGCGCGGCATGCGGCGACACGGAGCCGCTCGGAAAGACTCAGGGTAGGTATGGCATGAGGTCGCGGGCGAAGAGCCGGGACAGCTCGAGCGCGCTCTCCTCGCTGATGTGTTCCCCGTCGAAGAGAGCCTCCCGGGAATAGAACTCCCGGTAGCGTTCACGGTCGGAGTACGAGATCACGGGAGGGGGTGGTCCGAAGCTCAGCCGCAGCTCCTCCGGCGGTGACCAGCTCCCGGGCGGAACGACGAAGACCACCTCCACCCCGGCGGTGCGAGCTGCGCGAACCTGTCGCTCGATGGCCGCGAGGTTCAACTGGGCCAGCGGCTCGTTGTCGATCGGTTCCACACGCAGGTCAGGGTTCGTGATGAAGGCCGCGCGGCGCTCGCGCACACCGCTGAACGCCTCGGCCTCGAGCGACCGATAGCCGCCGTTGAGCCGAGCTTCGGCCAAGAGTGTTCGGTTGGCTTCCTGCTGGAGAGCGTCGAGCATCTCCACGCCGCGGCCGAAATTGGTGAGTCGCCGAACACACAGATGCACGTGCCGGATGGCAAGGTTCGCGCGCTGAGCTCGCCCGAGGCCTGGGTAGGTGAAGCACGACTCGAGCGCGTTTCGCGTACCTTCGAGGGTGTGCCAGTGGACCGCCCGACGCGAGGACTCGTTGCCACGCAAGTCGCCTGGATCCCAGGGCGAGAGCTCCACGACGGCTCGAACAAGCCTGCTCGGCCGTCGCTCGAGGACCTCGGACAACATGGCATTCGCCTCGAAGCGCCCAACTCCCGGAGCCGCCAAGTTGAATGCTCGCAGATTGCGGCCGTGGCGCTTCCACTCGAGTTCCATTTCGCGTGGAGCGAAGGAGCGGTAGACGCGGCTCGAGCCGAAGAGCAAGACGTCATAGACGTCCGCGTGCTCGAGGAAGTAGGCCCATTTCTCCCTCACACCCGCGCCCCCCGGCCAGATCATGGCCGCACGGAGGGGCGCGGCAACGGCTAGGAACCCGCAAGCGGCCGCGAGGCCACACAGTAGGAAGCGTAGGCCCGGCATCGACTCCGAGAGGTTAACTGCCCCGGCGGAGAATGAACTCGTCGTCTGGGTCGATCGAAGGAAGTTGCGAGCCGAGACCGGGGCTCCTAGGGAGCTCGTTCGGTGCTTCGCGCCTTCGGTCACGGCGACCCGCTCGTCTAGAATCCCAGCGTCCGCTGCCAGGCTGTCCCTCATCCCCCCCTGAACGGAGTACTCGCGTGGCTTCCGCGATCCAAGACTCGATCCTCCAATCCCTCGGCAACACGCCGATGGTCCGTCTGAAAACGATCGGCAAGCAGACCGGCTGCGAGATCCTCGCAAAGTGTGAATTCCTGAATGCGGGTGGTTCGGTGAAGGACCGCATTGGCCGGCGGATGATCGAAGAAGCCGAGAAGAAGGGTCGCATCAAACCGGGCGACACGCTCATCGAACCGACTTCAGGCAATACCGGGATTGGAATGGCTCTCGCAGCGGCCGTGAAGGGCTACCGAATGATCATCACGATGCCCGAGAAGATGAGTCGCGAGAAACAAGTCGTTCTCGAGGCGCTCGGAGCGGAGATCATTCGCACGCCGACCGAAGCTGCGTGGGACGCACCCGAGAGCCACATCGGCGTAGCGAAACAGCTTCATGCCGTTATCCCGAATTCACACATCCTCGACCAGTATTCCAACCCAGACAACCCCGACGCGCACTACTACGGCACAGGGCAGGAGATCGTCGATCAGACGGGGGGCAAGCTCGACTTCTTCGTCGCGACCGCCGGCACGGGTGGGACGATCACGGGAGCTGCGAAGAGGATCAAGGAAAAGGTGCCGCGAGTGAGGGTCATCGGTGTCGACCCGGTCGGTTCGATCCTTGCCGGTCCGGAACCTATTCAGCCCTACAAGGTCGAGGGCATCGGTTACGACTTCATCCCCGACGTTCTCGAGCGCGAGGTCGTGGACGAGTGGATCAAGACGTCGGACCGAGAGTCGTTCCTCATGGCGCGGCGCCTCATTCGCCAGGAGGGCATGCTGTGCGGAGGAAGCTCTGGCTCGGCCGTCTGGGCTGCCGTGGAGGTGGCCAAGCGCGCCGGGCCTGGGAAGCGCCTCGTCGTGATCTTGCCCGACTCGGTGCGCAATTACATGACGAAGTTCCTGGACGACGCGTGGATGCGCGAGAACGGCTTCACGGAGGGGCTGTGGGGGACACAGACGCTCGGTGAGGTGCTGCGCAGCATGCCGCGTCGTGATGTGATCACGGCGTCTTCGAGCGACACCGTCGCCGACACGGTGATGCAGATGAAAGAACATGGAGTGAGCCAACTCCCGGTCGTCGAGGAACATCGTTTGGTCGGTATCGTGACCGAGTCGGACCTGCTCTCGAAACTAGTCGAGGGCAACGCTTCGCTCGCAACCTCGGTCGCCGAAGTCATGTTCCGCAAGGTCGTCACCGTACACGTCAACGACGACGCAAGCGTGCTGACGAAGCTCTTCGCCACCGGAAACGTCGGCCTGGTCGTCGACGACCGAAAGCACCTGCTCGGCATCCTGACGAAGATGGATCTCGTCGAGCGCCTCACCGGCAGCGCGGGAGATTCCCTCGGCTGAGGATTCCGCTGACCCTCCGCGCACGGGGTGTTCGCAGCGATTCCACTCGGCCGGGGTCAAACGGCCCCGGCCGAGTGCTCCGCGCTACTTCTTCTTGGGTGACTTCGCAGATGCGGCGGGCGGCTTGCTCGGCGAGACCTGCGTTTTCTTCGCGGCTTCGTGCTTCTGCCCAATATCGAAGGTGAGCTTGATGATCGAGAAGGTAGCGCCTGCCGGATCGGCGAGCACGGAGAAACGGCCGACGGTTGGAATGTCCATCGGCGGGACGATCACCTTGCCGCCCAAGCGCTTTGCTCGCTCGGAGTCGCCGTCGCAGTCGCCGACCAGGAAGTAGATCATCCAGTGCGGCGGCACCGGACCTTGCTCGGGCATGAGTTCCATCATCCCGCCCATGGGCATCAGAACACCTGGCGCATGGATCTCGCGATAGGGGAATCCTGCGGCGTTGCTCTGCTTCACTCCCCACTGGAAAACGCCGGTGTAGAACCTCTCTGCTTTGTCGACTCCCTTCGTTGCGAGTTCGAACCAGCATGGCGTGCCGCCGTCCCCCATGACGGCGCTGCCCGTGTGCGCTTTGGACTGCCAAATGGAGAACGTCGCGTCTGTCGGGTCTTTGCAGATTGCCATACGGCCGACATCCATGACATCGAAGGGGCCTTGCTCGACCTTGCCCCCGTGCTTTGCGATCTCTTGGCAAGAAGCGTCTGCGTTCACAACGGAGACGTAGGGCATCCAGTGCGGCGGAACGCCCCGCTTGAGCAGTTCGGGCGGTAGCTCGTAGAGTCCTGCCAGGTCCTTCCCCTTCATCTGGCACATCGTGTAGACGCCGAACTGTCCAGCAGGCTTGTCCTCGTACTTCCAGCCAAAGAGTTCGCTGTAGAAGGCCTTCGTGCGCTGGGGCTCTACGGTTCCGACTTCGGCCCAGCAGAACGCGCCGGGCGGGTGATTCTTGATCTCGGGCATGGTTCCTCCTTTGGTTCCGAAGGCCGCCATCGTATCGAGGTCGATGGATGCCGGCCTCTTCGAGCCATCCCCCCTCAGGGAAGACGCCGCTATCCCCGTCAAAGAGATCGGCTTCCGATTCAGCAGCCCAACCGTTCGCAGAGCGAGGTCAGGTCGTTCGTGACGAGATCGGGCTTCAGGTCCATGGGAAGCGCTTCGTTCAACCGGTTGACCCAAGCAGCGGACCAACCGAGTGACTTCGCAGGACGAATGTCGTGACGCAGGCTTTGGGCGACGTGGAGAACTTGGTCCTTTCCGAGATCGAGGAGCTTCAACGCTTCGTGGAAGTGCCCAGCGGCAGGCTTGTAGGAGCGTATCTGCTGCGCGGTGACGAGGACGTCGAACGGGGCGTCGATCAGCGAGACCGTCTGCTCGAGTGTCCCCAAATCGACGTTGGATAGGATCGCGAGGCGATAGCGTTCGCGCAGGCGCAAGAGGGCGTCGTGCGTCTCGGGGAACGGCTGCCACATGCCCATGCTCAGTGCGAAGCTCCTGAGCTCGGCCTCCGTGGGCTCGCATTGCTGCTTGCGTGCTGCGCGGGCCATCGAGATAGCGAGCACATCTGCGTAGGGCCGGTAGGGGCCAGCTTCGAGTTCTAGCTCCTCGTTCTCGCGATCGACGAGCAGGCGCTTCACTTCAGCACCCCGCAGGCTCGCCATCGACCGGATCGCATCGCTGACCCCTCCGAGCCAATCCACTAAGGTCCCGTAGCAGTCGAAGGTCAGAGCGCGGACGCGCTCGAGCTCGAGCTTCGCCATGGTGTCATTCCTCACATTGGGCCCTGCATCGCCTGCAAGCGGCCGCCTCTATCCACGACCTCGGTTTCACTGATCATCTCCCTCCGACGCTCCTTGTCCAGGTGTTCGAGGCCACCAATTACACACAACACCGCGGCGAGTATGCCGATCGGATTCGGGACGAGCGCGATCCCGTTTGCGGTGCCGGCGAGCCCGCCGACAGCAATCACTGCTCCGATGACATTCGCCTCCCCGATCTCGCGCTGGCCGGGGGCGGGGGCTGTCGCCATCGAACAGAGAACGCCCACGGCGTAGAAACTGACGACCAAGAGCTCATGGATGACCAGGAGGGCTATCCCCATCTTGAGCAACCTGGCGGGGCTCTCGGGCATGGGCGTCTCCATTCGACCAAGAGTCCTTCAGCTCTGGGGCGAGGGCACGATGCGTCTAGAGCGCTCGAATCGCATAAGTCGCATGCTGCGGGATCGTTGCAGCGCCACGGGCAATCCATCGTGGATCACCCGGCCAGGGGAAGATCTGGTTGAGATCTTCGCTATCTTTCCAGACATGGCGTTCGCCGCTGAGCGTCGACCGATGCGTTTCGTGCTCACTCTCGCTGCGGGCATCGACCGGCTCAACCGTGGATTCGGTTGGGCGGCAGCGCTTCTCTGCGGCTCGATGGTCGCCGTGGGAGCGATGAACGCCTTGGCGCGCTACTATGAGAAAGGCGCTGGGTTGCGCATCTCATCCACGGCCTACGTGGAACTCCAGTGGTACCTCTTCAGCCTTGTGATCCTATTGGGATCTCCTCACGCTCTCGCCTGCAACTCTCACGTTCGGGTGGACGTTTTTTACGGCAGACTCGGAGACCGG
This sequence comes from uncultured Planctomycetaceae bacterium, assembly GCA_964413535.1. Classification (GTDB taxonomy): domain Bacteria; phylum Planctomycetota; class UBA1135; order UBA1135; genus CAYPTB01. Next base: position 92,930 of record CAYPTB010000008.1, read on the forward strand.
GGGAAGGTGTGGATCGACCTTGTCGGCACCCTGGTCTTCCTGTTGCCGTTCTGTGCCTTCGCCCTCGTTGTGTGCTGGCCGTCGGTAGCAAACTCATGGGTCGTATTGGAGGTCTCTCCTGATCCTGGAGGACTCCCGCGCTATCCGCTGAAGAGCGCGATCTTGGTTGGTTTCGCATTGCTCTTCTTGCAGGGGATATCAGGCGCCGTGAAGCGAGTTGCCTGGCTTCGGGGGAGGCCGTTGTGGCCGGGTGCTCTGCCGGAAATCGAGAACGAGGCCTCGGAGTCCTTCACATGAACGGCGATTGGCTCGCGCCGTTGATGTTTGCGGTCGTTTTTGCATTGATTTTCTCGGGCTACCCAGTGGCCTTCGCCCTCGGAGGAACCGCGCTCGCCTTCAGCTTCTGGGGGGTGTGCTGCGGCTACTTCGAATGGAGCTGGCTCTTCGCTTTTCCCGACCGGGTGTTTGGCGTGCTATCCAATTACGTGCTGCTCTCGGTGCCATTCTTCATCTTCATGGGCACCTTGTTCCAACGTTCGAGACTTGCAGAAGATCTGCTCACTACGATCGGGTTGCTGTTCGGGCCGCTTCGCGGAGGGCTTGCGTTGGCGGTCGTTTTCGTAGGAACACTATTGGCCGCCGCAACGGGTGTCGTCGGAGCTTCGGTCGTATCAATGGGCCTGATTTCACTACCTGTGATGTTGCGCTACGGGTATAGCCGTGAGCTCGCGATCGGTGTTATCGCAGCCTCGGGAACTCTCGGACAGATCATTCCTCCAAGCGTCGTTCTCGTAGTGCTCGCCGATCAGATCGGTGTCAGCGTAGGAGATATGTTCATTGGCTCCTTAGTGCCTGGTTTACTACTTGCCTTGCTCTACGCACTCTACGTTCTGGTGATCGCATTCTTGCGGTCAGGCGCGGCTCCGGCCCTACCCAGGCAAGAGCGGTCGATTGGAGCGAAAGCGCTTTTTCAACGCGTTGTGCTCGTGATGCTTCCTCCACTCGCCCTGATTCTCGTTGTACTGGGCAGTATCTTCGCGGGCGTCGCGACCCCAACGGAAGCCGGGGCGCTCGGAGCTGTTGGAGCAGTGCTCTTGGCCGCACTCAACCGCCGACTCGAGTGGAAGGATCTCTGGGGAACGATGGAGCACACTGCGCGGCTCACAGCAATGGTCGCCTTTCTTCTGATCGGTTCCACGGCCTTCAGCCTTGTATTTCGTGGCTTGAACGGGGACCAGTGGATCAGGAGTCTGCTCTCGGACTTGCCTGGCGGACGAGTGGGATTCCTCGTCGTCGCCAACCTCGCAGTATTCGTGCTCGGATTCTTCATCGATTTTTTCGAGATCGCGTTCATCATCCTTCCGCTTCTCGTTCCCACAGCCCGCGCCTTTGGAATCGATCCCGTATGGTTCGGCGTAGTAATCGGAATGAACCTGCAAGTGTCGTTTCTCTCGCCCCCGTTTGGCTTCACTCTCTTCTATCTGCGCGGCGTCACACCGAAAGAGATCCCGACCATCTCGATCTATCGTGGCGTCGTACCGTTCATATTTCTCCAGATCATTGGGCTCTGCGCGGTCTGTGCGTGGCCCGGTCTTGTAACCTGGATCGGGGTGGCGAGACCGGATTAGGCATAGTCCGTTACCGTGGAACTTGGTCACTCAGGCTCGAGATCGTCGAAGAAGCCTTGGAGGCTCTCTTTCGTGCGATCGTCGGCTACGTAGACCACGTTCCCGGACGTCAGGTGCGTCACCACCGTCAGGTACTCGTGGCGCTTCTGGAACGAGGTCTCGTCGACTCCGATCTTGGCTGGAGCTGCTGCACACGACGTGCAAGTCCTCGCTTCACCGCCCGCTGCACGATCCCGTCGACTTGGTCCCAGGTGAGCTGGAGTTGCCGAGCGCCCGCACTGACATTCGCTTCTCCCAGCCAGTTGATCGCGATGGCCTCGAAGGGCGCGGTAAAGCGCGAGCCCGGATCGCCCCAGGGTATGGCTGCTTGTCGAACTCCGTGCTCCTCGCAGTTGATCCCCGGGACCTGCGCGACGATCATCGTCCAATGCGCAGAGATCGAAGTGTTCGTCGAAACATCGGGGCGAAGCCGCCTCCCGTGCAACGAGCTTTATGGCGTACCACGATCGACGCGAGCGCACGGACCGTGGAAGGTGACCGGGGTCGAGGCGCTGCATATCATCCCGCGCGCCAGAGCCCGCCTAAGCCGATTCCCCACACGAAAGCCTGAAGCCCCAGAAAACAAAAGAGAGTTGAAGAGTCGAGACGCTATTCCCGGAAAGCGAAGTCGCCATAGGCGAGTTCCGCCGTTCCGAACCAACGGAAGTAGGCCTTGCGCTTGGCCTCCCATGCGCTGTGAATCTTTGCGTACCCAACGTCTGCGGCCGCGTGTTCCGCTAATATAGCTCGCGACGCCTCTCGGGCAGCGCGCAGAACGGAATCGGGGAAGCGGCGAAGCTCGACTCCTGCCGCCAGCAAGCGCTGGAGAGCAGGCGGGTTCTTCGCATCGTATCGACCGGTCATCGCTACCGAAGCCTCTTGTGAACCCGCTCGAAAGATCGCCTGGTACAAGGCAGGGAGCGCATCCCAGGCGCGTCGATTGACGAGAAAACTGAGCGAGGGTCCTGGTTCCCACCAGCCCGGATAATAGTAATACCTGGCGACCTGGTGGAACCCCAACTTTTCGTCGTCGTAGGGTCCAACCCATTCTGTGGCGTCGATCATGCCGCGCTCGAGCGCTTGATATATTTCGCCGCCCTCGAGCACTTGTACTGAGACGCCTAGGGCGTTCATCACGTCTCCGCCGAGACCCGGAATGCGCATTTTTAGGCCACGCAGATCGGCAAGAGAGGAAATCTCGTGTCTAAACCAGCCTCCCATCTGTGCACCTGTGTTACCACAGGGAAAGGAAACGATCCCGAAATCTGCGTAGAGATCGTGAACGAGCCCCAGTCCGCCATCCTCGTGCAGCCAAGCCGACTGTTGGCGTGCATTCAAACCGAATGGGACGCATGTATCAAATACTAGAGCGGGATTCTTTCCTTTGTAGTAATAGCTCGCTGTCTGCCCAACCTCCACTGCGCCGCTCTGAACGGCGTCCATTACCTGTAGGCCTTTGACAATTTCCCCTGCCTCATAAGGCTCGATCTCGAACGAGCCCCCGCTCATGGCAAGAACACTCTTGGCTAATACCTCGCTGGCGCCATAAATCGTATCGAGGGAGCTTGGAAAACTCGATGCTAGGCGCCAGCGCACGTTTTTCGTCGGGAGTGCTCCTACAGCTTTCACACGCACGTTGGGGCAGCACGCTGCCGCTGTCGCCGCGGTTAATCCAGCGGCGAGAAACGTGCGCCGTTCAATTTGACCTGAGGAGAGTCTTTGATCCGGGAGGTTCGTTGCGGCAGCCATCGGCGCTCTTGGGCTCTGTTGGTGTTAATGTGAGGGTACTGCGGGGACCGGTAAAAAGGCGGGCACTTCCGACTTTCGTGTGGTAACCGGCAGGTGATCGTGTCATCCAGAGGATCGCTTGCCTGAAGCATTCATGGTTGCGACAGCCGCAAAGCAGCTTCACGCGTTGGGTCTTGGCGCGGACCAACTCGGCGGCGGCGCTGGTTACTCCGAAGACGGTGACGCTCGCGTTGATTTGATGCCTTCAAAATGGTTGTGATCATCATGCCAACACATCGCTCGGGCTCGAGGCAGAGCTACTCGAGGCGGGCCCACTCGCGAAGAGAAAGCAAGCCGACCCAAGTGAACCCAGAGAAGAAGAGCAAGAGGAACGGCAGCGACCCCCAATAGCCGAAATCTATGGCCTGAATCAACGCCCAGGCGAACCACGCGGCGAGCAGGAGTTCCAGACCCGGCATACCACCGAGCGCGGCTCTGTATCGCGGCACCAATGCATCCCCGCGTTTGGGGGTGCGCACGAAGGAACCCTGCGGCCCGAGCATTCCTTCCAGTACTGCCCGTGTTTGGCTGACGCACAAACCGATGCCAAGAGACATGGCAGTAATTACGTCGCGAATGCGGTGGAGGGGTTTGCGCCCGATTGCGCGTTGTCCACGCTCGTAGAAAAGGACGACACTAACCGTGCACAGGCAGAACAAGATGAAGCTCGTCCAACCAGCGAAACGATTCTGCTCGGTAATGGAAAAGGGCAACATCAAAGCAAGAAGTAGGACTAGCGGATATCCGACGTTCGACGATAGGTGAGCGAATGCCTCCAACTTGATGTGCAAGGGAAGTCTTGCGATCAGGAGAGGCCGGGCTAGCTTGCGTAGTACTTGAACGCTGCCTTTCGCCCAACGGTGTTGCTGTGATTTGAAAGCCGCAATGTCCGTCGGAATCTCGGCCGGCGCTACGACCATCGGCGCGTAGGCAAATTCCCAACCTGCCAGTTGAGCCCGGTAGGAAAGATCGAGGTCCTCCGTCAATGTGTCCTTCTGCCAACCCCCTGCTTCTTCGATCGCAGTACGCCTCCAAATCCCGGCTGTCCCGTTGAAGTTGAAAAAGAGGCCCGCATCACTGCGAACCTTGTGCTCGATGACGAAGTGGCCGTCGAGGAGCGTGGACTGCGCCCGTGTCAACGCGCTTTCGTCCCGGTTGAGGTGTTCCCAACGAGCCTGGACCATTCCTATCTTCGAGTCCTCGAAGTGGCCTACGAGCCGCGTCAAGAAGTCCGCTGGTGGCACAAAGTCCGCGTCAAACACGCACACCAAGTCACCCTTGGCTGTCTCAAGTCCAAAATCGAGGGCTCCGGCCTTGAAGCCATCGCGCCTTGGACGGTGAAGGATCCGGGCATCGATGCCGTCTTTCCGAAGGCGGTCTACTTCGTGTTCGGCAATGGCGGTTGTGTCATCAGTAGAGTCGTCGAGAACTTGGAGTTCGAGGCGATCTGCAGGCCAATCCATGGCTCCAACTGCTCGGATCAATCGCGTGACGACTGTGCGCTCATTGAACACGGGAAGTTGAATGGTGACGTGAGGAAGATTCTGGTGAAGAATCGGCGCATCGTGGTCGGCTGTCCATCGAAAGAGCAGGAGGTGCGTCAGACGATGTAGCCCGTATAAGGCGAGTAGCCCGAGTATGAGTATGTAGCCGTTGGCTATGAACGGTCCCGTTGACAAGCAGCATCTCCGATGAGGCAACGAGGCATGGCCGATGTTGTGTACGGGCCTGATTGGAAGGAATTGTGGCGTACCCTGGGGTGTCGATGCGAATCGTCCTTCAAGCCCCGGCGCGGGGAAGATACGCCACGTGCATGAAGCTACTGATCCCAGCTCCTTCCAACCAGACCTCTCCTCGAGGGACGCAGTCACCGAGGTCCTTCGTCGCGGCGCTAGACGCATGGCGGTCGCACTCGACGACCGCGACGTGCAAGGTTGTCGAGCCCTCGTTCGCAACGGCTACCTCCCCGAGCGCGGATTCGACACCGGCATCGGCCCCGTAGCGGTCGAGCTGCCAAGTGTCCGTGTTCGCGCGACGAAGGACGGCGAGATCCCGAAGGTCCACGAGCAAGCTCTTGCCGCCCTACCTGCGCGAAAGGTCCGCCCTGGAGGCCAGGAGCCTTTGCGCCAAGGGGCGGCATGAACCCGGAACTTCCCACAAGAAGCCGGGAGCCCCGAATCAGATCCCGCATCTGAGCAGAGAGAGAACGCAATCAGCTGAAGTGGCCTCGTTCCAAGGCGTTGTTGCGACATGCTCGGCGAGCGTCAACAGCCCCAAGGAAGGCTTCGGTGAAGAGCAGGAGTGTAAGAAGCTCGTGGCAAGGTCCGGAATGGTTCGAGTCGAGTCGTGGGCCGGGAGGGCGCGGCGCTGGGCTTGCTGAATTTCAGTACGGTGTACGATGAGCCGGAGGGGGCTCCCGCATCGGCTCTAGGGGCATAGAAACATTATCGGCATCTACGACATCCACGCCACGCAGTGCTCTTCGTCGAGGAGGCCGCCATTCCAAAAGAGGCGCCACTTCGCTATTTGCCATCAAGCCATTTTTCTTGGCGCATAACCTCCATCACGTTTTCGGCCACGATCTGATAGCCGATGGGGCGGGGGTGATAGTGGTCCCCAAATAGATACAACTCGCGCGGAGGATCTGTCTCGACGGCGACGCGGCGGAACTTTTCGGCCAAGTCGACGAAGGGAACTTCCAGACGCTTGCAGATCTCCCGAATACGCTCTATGGGAGTTCGGTCGTAAGTCTCCAGGTAGACTTGGCTTTCGTAGGGAAAGAGGAGGAAAGCGATTTTCGCTCCAGCAGCCGTCGCCACCTCTTTGATAGAGGCTATCTGCAGCTCGAGCTCTTGCATGTTCTCTTCGCTGCTCGCTTTCGCAACAGCCTTCTTGATTTCTGCGCTGCTTTCCTTTGCGAAGCGTTCGGATTCCTTCCATGCCTTTGCGCGAGACATGTCGCGGATAAGTGCTCGAACAAAGCGGTACAGAGCGGATTCGTTGAATCGATCGAGATTCCTTTGCCCTCCGACGGCGCGCTTTACCGTTTCACGCACCGGAGTTGCTTTGACAACTACGTCGTCTATTTTCTTGAGAACGTTCGGAAAGTCGTTGAGATTGTAGCCTACGATAACGACATCGGGCTTCAACTCCAGGCCTCTCCACTGGAGCATCCGAAGATATTGAGCTCCTGAGTACCCGTTCACCCCGCAGTTGACCACAACAGGCTGGCGGCCGTCAGTCAGTTCCGCGGCAAGGAGCGCTTCCAGTTGACGCGGATAAGTCTCGCCCTCGGTGACCGCCTTCCCGAACGTGCACGAGTCTCCAACACAGATGACGCGAAACTCGTTCGGGCTCTTCTCGGGAACAACCTCAGGACCACGGAAGCCCAGGGAGTTTATAGCGTACCAAGTTCCATCCCACCGGCCCCTAAAATTAGGCTCGTGAACCTGCGGAAGCCCTCCAATGCCCTTTAGATATGGATTCTTGTCTAAAAATGAAAAGGGGCCCGGCTCAGCAGCCCTAGCGATAATCTCGCCACCCATCAAGAGCAGGACTACTGAAGCAACCGCCATCGCAAACTTCCGAAGGATGGACGCAATGATGTGAAGGCCCTTGGGTGATCCCTTGCTCATCGTGATTACTTCGTTGGTGAGTCCAAGTTGGTCGTAGGTTACAGGATCATTCTGCCGCTATAGACACTGCAGGCATAGTATGGAGTGACTGCTCATCAGGACTTCGCGCCTTCACTTGGCGTGAGGCTCACTTCTTGATTCTACCTCGACGGCACCGGGGCCAGGAACCGTGTGGGTAGGGGTCCTAGGCGAGCCCGCCGCAGTGAAAGTAGATGCACCCTCAGCCCCATCGTGCAGTGTCCACCACTTTGCGTTGTGCAAACTCGATCACCATCCGACGATCGGCACCGTGGGAGCATGCGCCACCCTGAAACCGCCGTCAGATGCGCTTGGCCGAAACGATTACGATTCAAAATAGCGTTCTCTGAGCCGTGGCCCTGGCAATGGCGGATAGGCGCGGGAAGTACTCAAGGAGTTCCGGTGGCGTGGATACAACCTCTCCCGAAAGGGCACTCTGGATCTCGAGCGCATTTGCAACTGCTTTTCCTGAGAAATGGTTGTTGGCTACAACATAGGTGTCGTCGGTGCGGGCCGCAATCTTGTGGGCTCTTCGCACGAGCTGCTCGACTTCATCAGGACCATAAAGATAGTCATAACGTCGATCTCGGGTTCCTTGGCGGTCGAACCATGCTGCGGCATTTCTACCATGAAGGCGCAAGTACCCTATCGGTCCTAGGGTAGGGGAGTCCTCTGGAGGATGAGTGTGGGAGGGAGGAAGGTCGATTGCAGCGAGGGAAAACCTGGAGCGTTCCAACCAATGCAGCTTGTCGCGTTCGAACCAAGATCGATGCCGGAGTTCTAGAACGAGTGGATACTGGTAAAAGGCTTCGAGAATGCGTTCGAGATGAACTTGCGAGGAGGCGGTACAGTGAAAGGAGTTAGGGAATTGGACGAGCAAGGCTGACATCCTTGGTCCAAGGGGACGGAGCCCTTCCAAGAAAAGCGAGCGATGATGGTCGAAGGTAGTGTCCAGCGGGGCATGGGTGAAACTCCGGTGGAGCTTCGCTACAAAGCGAAACTCGACATGATCAGAAGTCTGGCGGAGCCAGAGATTTGCATTATGAGCCCTTGGGAACGCGTAGAATGAAGAGTTGAGCTCCACGCAATTTACGAAGCGCGAGAGGTACCCAAGGGGGCTAAAGCCTTTTGGTTTCGGCTTGGGATAAACGACCCCATCCCAGTCAGGATACGACCACCCGGCTGGACCGACTCGGATCATGACTCTGCGTCGAAGTCTGGCGCAACACCGAGATGAAGAAAACCTCGCTTCTCCGCCGCTATCAGTTCTGACCTAATCCTTTGCGAAAAGAAATCCTGCTCTTCCGTCGTTGCTTCAGCTTCTAAGTGTAGCTGGGGTCCATAGACGACCACTATCCTCGCTCCCAACTTTGGGATTGTAAACTGGTCCCAGCTCGACAGGTGCCACGCGCGGTCGCATGCTAAACCACAAGGAATGACTGGTGCACCCGTTATGCGAGCCATCCACCCTAGTCCCGAATTCATGCTGTGCCGCGGTCCGCGTGGACCGTCCGGAGTGATCACTACGCGGGCGCCCACCTCAATGAGGCCTTTGAGTTCTCGCAGCGCACGAGCCCCCCCCTTGTTCGAAGATCCACGTACGACTGCATACCCGAAGCGACGGAGAAGCGCGCTCACCAATGATCCGTCATCGCTTGGTGACACAAGAACAGTTAGTCCCCGGTCTCGGTGGGTAGGAAGCCCCATAAGCATTCTGCCGTGCCAAATGGCAAACAGCGAACCCTCCCTCGGATCAGGAGACATGCCGTCGGTAATCCCGTCTCTGATAACCTCGATTCGCCAACTTCTGCAAAGGGCTCGCAGAAGGGACGGGGCGAGCAGGGGGAGCAGGACCGACCCAACAAGTCGTCGGATGATTCTCAGTCGCCGCCTAGCTAGCCCGTGCTTGCCTTTTCGAAGAGCATCGGGTGTGTTCCGGGAAGTCGTCACGAGTTGTCGGTGAATCAACCTTCCCCATGATATTCTGTAAGCTGGCAGAACTGAGGCGTTCTTACGGCAACTTACTATAATGTGCCTTGGCCGAGCGTCTTCGAGCACTCTGGGGCTGGCGGGACCTACCCTTCAGGGTGCAGATACCTTAGATTTTGGGAACCGTTGAGGCCATATGTCAAAGCACAAATCTCCGACCCAAGTCACCATCGCCCCCCTTGCCGAGAGGTCGTTCTTCCAGGAGCTCGTCGCTAAGTTTTGGAAGCCCGCTGCGCTGGTGGCGGTCGTAGGTGTCTCGCTGATCGTCTATGTGCAGGTGAGATCCGAGTCTGTGCGGTCGACGAGCGAGGGTCAGTGGAATGACTTGCTCGCCTCCGTCGATCTGGAGTCCCTCAGTGCAGGTCAGCTACCGAGACCGGAAGACTTGGCGCCGGCCGTGAGTCAATTGGCCGGCTCAGATGCTGAACCATGGGGAAAGGTAATCGAGGCTCGGGTCTTGCTCCAAGCAAGGCAATACAGCCGCTGTCAGGAGTTGCTGGCTCAATTGCAGTCTGAATTCGTCTCGCACGCCCTCGTTAGGGGCGCCTTCCAACTCGGGGAAGGGTCTGACAAGTCCTTGGTCGCCGAGATGAAATCGCGGGTTACCTCGGCTAGCCAATGGAAGGGTAATCGGTGCATGTTTGGCCCACCGAATCTCCCCGACAAAGCTCCGAGGGTTCAACTTCAAACTTCAAACGGACCGATAGTCGTGGGACTTTATGTTGATCGGGCTCCCAGACATGTCGAGAACTTCCTCACTCTTTGTCGCGAGGGCTATTACAGGGGTACTCGTTTCCACCGTGTTCTGAAAGACTTGCTAATACAGGGGGGGGATCCGAACTCGAGAGAACTCAACCCGAAAGCCTGGGGCACAGGCGGTCCCGGCTACACCATTCCTCCGGAAGTTTCGGATGTTTGGCACTTCAAGGGTGTTCTCGCTGCTGCGACCAAAGCAGGCGAAAGCGAAAGCAGTGGAAGTCAATTCTTTATCACAGCTGCCGACGCGCACCAGTTTGACAAACAATACACGGTCTTCGGGCGCATCCTAGAAGGTGAAGAACTCGTCATGAAGATGGCCAAGGAGGGTGCTCAACAATCGGATCGGCCATTGAATCCCGTTGTCCTTGAAGAGACAATAATTTTGTAGGGCCTCGCTCATCGGCACGGTTTATGCGCTCCCGCTAGTGTCCTGAGTTTGAAACGACTGCAGAGGGACATCCTCCCGGGAAGTAGGCTGCGGAGGATCTCGATGGGTGTTGGCCAAACTCAAAGTCACTCGGGTGACAGTCGACAGGTGGCGCGCATGCTTTGTCCGGCGATGTGTAGCCGGCCTGCTCGAATGAGCCCGTACCCGGGACGCCGCGCCAGATCTCCGACCGCGGTGTAGAGCGGGTCCCTCCTCAAGACGCTGGAAAGCGATCGGTATGACCCAAACCGCGCGATCTCGCGCATTGGCGTGCCTCCGCATTGCAACCGCATCGTTCCTAAGACCTTCAAGCTCTCGCCTGTTCGTCGACAAGGTGCGTGACATTGTTCGGCTGCACTTGAATCCTCAGGATAGAGCCTTGGTCCTGTGTGTCGCTGAGAAGTCGCCGATCTCCAAGCGCTCGATCGAACGCAACCCAGCTCCTGCCAAATGCGGCCGGGCAAGTCAAGATGGCGCACCCACGACTACGTCCGGCACGGTACTACCTCGCTGTTCGCTGCGCTCGAAATCACCACCGGCAACAGTCATCGGCGAATGCCCCCGACGCCATTCGCCGGTGGAGTACGTGCATCTGATCCTGAACAACCAGGCTAATTGCAAAACGCGGGCGAGGATGGCTCGTCGACCATCCGCGCTTCCACCTGCAATTAAGCGTTGGGTTGCTCACCAAAGAGTAGATTCCACCCGGGGCGCATCGGAGCACCGAGCAATTCGAAAACGCGATTGTCCGCTACCTGGATGACCAGTCGGCGACCCGCGACCCCTCGTGTGGAGAAATCAGCCGATCAGATCCCCGAGCTGTCGCGCGCTTTTTTCACCGTATCTCTACTCAGCACACTAGATGGTCGCCTTTGGAGCGAGAAGATCTACGATTCGCTCCAAATCGTGGCGGCCAAAGTACTCAAGTACGATCATGCCTCGATAGCCTTCATCGTTCTTAATTGAAGCTTTGGTCCCTAGATGATCCTGAAGTCGCCTCTCAACCTCCGGAATCCAACTCGCTGAAGACGATTGAGATTTGACGTCTCGTGGGCGCGCCTCTCTCACTTGGGAGGGAGGCGTCTTTGTAATGTTCCGAACGCGTTGTTCTACCTCCCGAACAGAAAGGTCCTCCCGGATTGCTTCTGAGGCCATTTCAAGGCGTATAGACGGATCCATCAACGATAAGAGTGCGCGAGCATGCCCCATTGACAATGCGCCTCGTGAAACCGCTTGTTGCACACTCTCGGGGAGGTCCAACAAACGAACATGGTTGGCAATAGAAGAGCGTTTTAGGCCCACCCTTTCCGAAACTTGCTCTTGGGTAAGTCCTAAAAGGGTCATCATTTGCTTGAAACCCTTAGCCCTCTCAATAGGGTCCAGGTCCTCCCGTTGGAGGTTTTCAACCAAAGCAAGCTCAAGCATTTCTGAATCCCTAGCAACAGGCCGTACAATAGCTGGGATTGTGCTCAACCCAGCGAGCCGTGCAGCTCGCCAACGCCTTTCTCCGCAAATAAGTTCGTACCCGACATCGACCCTTCTAACGACAACCGGCTGTAGGACCCCATGATTGGAGATGCTCTGACGAAGTTCCTCCAGGCTGGAGGGAGAGAAGTCGGCGCGTGGCTGCAGTTGATTGGGCCGGATGCTATCGAGTTCCAGTTCTATCGGACTTCTACCCTGTCCAGTGTCCGGCAGAAGGGCACCCAATCCGCGGCCAAGTCGTCGCTCCATCTGAAATTTACCCTCTGCAGTGTTCCACGTGGAACGGCCCCTGAACATCTGACCTTCCTCAGACCCGTAGGGCCATAGGAAGCTCTCCTCACTCCATACTACAGGGGGCATCTGTCGAATTGACCCTCCTCCAGTTCCGCGTGGCCCTATCCGGCTTGGGAGGAAGGCGTTAGAGCCCGCAGCGCCGTGACCCTGCGGGAGGAGATGGCTCCTGGCTGACCGAGATCCCGAGAGTTTCCCGCCGACGGCGATAGCGTATTGGCTCCGCGATTCGAGTGTTGCGGCAGGTCTGAAGGGCCCTTTTTGCCCCATTCCTGAGGGCGAGTTCCGCGCAAGCTCCGGTACCCATATGAATCCGCATTGATCCGCGAGCGCCAGGCCGACGACCAGCCGGGAATGATTGTCTGAGACGCTTGGTACGGCGTTTCGATCGTGCAGTGCGTCGTCCGCAGCCTGCGCGAGATACGCCGAGGTCCCGAAGTCGTACTTGAAGCTGCCCCCATTGTGCGGCCATTGCCACAGCTTCGATCCGCGCCCGACACAGCGCGTGCGGGCTCACCCTGCGGGCGCGTACTGAGCTCGATTCGTGTTCCCGCACTGGGCTCAACGCGTGCGGCACCACCCGAAGCTCTCCCGACCAAGACGCCCTGTATGCGACCGTCCTTGGCTTGATGGATCCGTGGAAGGTGACCGGGGTCGAGGTGAAGGCCAAGCGCGCAGAGATCGAAGTGTTTGTCGAAACATTGGGGCGAAGCCGCCTCCGTGCAACGAGCTTTATGGTGACCACGATCGACGCGAGCGCAGGTGGCGGCATCTGGACACGTGCGAGTACCGGACGACGATCGTCGCGCAGGTCCCGAGGGATCAACTGCGAGGCGCACGGAGTGCGACAAGTAGCCATTCCCTGGGGCGATCCTGGTCGCGCTTCACTGCGCCCTTCGAGGCCATCGCGATCAACTGGCTGCGAGAAGCGAATGTCAGTGCGGTCGCTCGGCAACTCCAGCTCACCTTGGACCAAGTCGATGGGATCATGCAGCGGGCGGTCCAAGATCGGAGTCGACGAGACCTCGGTCCAACTCCTTCGACGATCTCGAGCCTCCCCATGGACATTGTGGCAGCCGTACATCGCAGCAGAAGCCTGGGCTCGAAAGGCGTGGCGTGCATGGATCTCGTGGGCGAAGCGATCCCGACTCGAGCCTGTGCAGCGTATCGTCCTAGGAGTCACCAACGCCGCCGCCGAGTCGGTCAAAGCCTATCCAACGCGTGAAGCGCATGGCCTGCGGCTTCCGCAATCGCGAGCGTTTTCGGACAGCGACCGACTTCCACCTTGGCGGGCTCGACCTTCTCCCCGATTCCCACACGAAAGCCTGAGGATTTACGATGACTCTCCAGTCCAACACCGAAACCCGTGTGTCTCTCACCTCTGCACGAGTCAGATGCGCTCCACTCCGATCCTCCATCCTTGATCGACAAGGAAGCGAGCAGAGCCCCAAAACCATAGCCTTGTTTTTAGTGCCAGGAATTACCTGTTCTTTAAGTAACCTAACTCGTCAGGAAGCGTATGAAGGCCATCTTCTCCCAACCGGTGCTGAAAGAGTAGCCGGATATCTTTAAGAGGGTTGGCGTCGCCCCTAAAAAAAAGTTTTTTTTCTTCCGGGTGTGCCCCAATGGCCAGTAATAGCTCCAAGATCGAGGCCGCGTTACTGCGCTGTCCAGCCACACTCATCTCCACCGGAGTTCCGTAGTAGTTAACAATTCCCACAATCAGTGAAGCCGGCCGCGCATGAAGGACGGCCTCATTAGCAAGTTCTACCTCGAGTTCCTGCGCGTTGGTGTATTTTCTAAGCAGTTCGCCGGCGCTACTACGTCCAGAAATCAGCGTACGGTGCGCCACTCGAAGAAGATGATTAAGAATGGCCTCTTGAACGCGGCCTCTATCAATGATCTCTGAGATTCGCAATTTGGCCGCTTCGCTGCGGACATCGTTCTCATGTCTTTCGTAGAAGTGAGTTAAAAAGGTGACGCCTTCCAGGAGGTGAAGTGCGCATGATGCAAGACCTCGCAATGCAGGTAGGCTCTGATCCCCTGCTTCGAGCAGGGTGTCTTTTATATATGTGTCGTAGGCGGATTGAAGATTATGAACCGTCGCCTCATAGACGCGCGCCTGCTCCTCGGTGCAGATTTGCGCGAGCCAGCGGCGACGCACTTCTTGGTCCCTAATGGACTCGGGGCGGAGGTTATCCAGCATTTCACAGGCAAGGAGATACTTGGAGGCAACTTCCAGAATGCGCTGCTCTTCTTCAGGCAGATCTTCAACTCCCATATTTCGTGGTAGGCGTTGTCGCACAACTACGGACATGAAATTTTCCTCCGGCATTTCTTCCTCAGTACGCTTCATACCGAGCCGTGAAGCCTCATCTACAGCGACCTTTAGCATATCGTCGATGGAAGTTCGGACAAACGCCAGTACCCGAGTAGAGCTCTCGACAATGTCCGCGAATAGCAACTCTCCTACAGCTTCCCGGATCAAATAGGAGGGTTCCAGTCGGCCCTGCATATGAGAGAGACAGTATCCCGCCTGGGCAAACCCGCGGAGGGAAGCAACCAACTCTGTCAGGAAGCTATACTGTCGGTTGGAACGCGCACCAAAGTCATCGAGAAAGGACTCAAGCTCGTTCGCTTGGTAAATGAGTTGGTAGTAGTGCTTCGGATTCCACAGTCTTGCTCGCCGTCCACGAAGGCTGTTCGTCACCCGAAAGAAAGCGACCGCGTGTGTTTGTAGCATGCCCACGAACTGGCTTTCATCGATGACCTCCTCAAGCGGTGCTTCAGTCATGTAGTTACCGTTGCGACCTGCCGATTGGATTTCCCGGGTTCTCGTGTGGCTAGCTATGGCCTGCAGAGAACCCTAGACCCGCTCAAGATAGACCTTTCCGGGGTTCGATGGAGGTTCGAACGGCCAGGATGGCCGATCCCCTCCCTAGAGGCTCTCCTCTAAGGGGCCCACCATTCGGAGAACCCGCGACGCGGGCCTGGAGAAAGCCATTTCTTCCGAGCGCTGTTTGGAGACGTATCTCCACGAGATCAATGAAGTCTCCCTATTGACCTCCGACGAGGAGCGTCGACTTGCTCGCCAAATACAAGCCGGCGACCTGGAAGCGCGGGAGCAAATGATTCGCGCCAACCTCCGCCTCGTAGTATCTATTGCCAAACTCTACTCCGAGCGGGGTCTTTCTTTACAAGACCTAATTGCCGAGGGCAATATTGGCTTGATGAAGGCAGCTGAGAAGTTCGACCCTGACGCTGGCTGCCGCTTCTCAACATACGGAACTTGGTGGATCAAGCAAGCGATTCGCCGGGCGCTGTCGAACACGGTAAAGTCTGTTCGAGTGCCGGGATATATGTCCGAATTGGTGTCCAAATGGCGCTCAATCAGTAGGGAATTGGAGTTCGCCTTGGGCAGAACCCCCAGCATTGAGGAGGTGGTCCACGAAATTGGGGTTCCCGAAGAGACTTGGCCTCTCCTGAGACAGACCATTCTTACTTCTGGCATAGCCCCGCAGGTTTCATTGGATGTCATCACGACACACCAGGACTCCGTCGAAGATGAACGCAGTCCCGCTCCCGACGAACAGATCCTCAACGATGACCTCCTGGATAGGATGACCGAATTGCTCACACTATTGGAAGATCGCGAGGCAACCATCCTCAAGTTGCGGTACGGCCTGGGAGAAGGCCACCCTGAACCCATGACTTTGAAAGAAATCGGAAAGATCGTTGGCTTGACAAGAGAACGGGTACGACAGATTGAACGCGCGACCCTGAGGAAATTGTATCAGATCATGGAGGGACACTAGACAGAAGGGCTCGTTTGTGTTCCTTGGTCATTCTAAGGAGTGTGAGCACCTGCGCACCGTTGGGGACCCAAGATACTTTTAGCGGGACGGCCTTGTACGTCCATGTACCGTTCTGTGCGCTAAAGTGCCATTATTGTGATTTCTATTCCTTTGCCGCTGAACCCAGGGACGCTCGCGACTTCGTTGACTTGATCCTACTGGAGGCGAAGCAAAGGGCACCTAATGACCCACAGACAGTGTTTGTTGGGGGCGGAACTCCTTCTTGGTTATCGCTTTCCGATCTCGCTCGTTTGTTCGATGGTCTTGATAAGATAACCGGCGCTCGAAATTCGGCATCGGAAATTACTGTAGAGTGCAACCCCGAAAGCCTGGACTATAATACTGCCGAGCTCTTGCTTTCTCTTGGCGTCACTCGGCTATCCATCGGGGTCCAAAGTCTTCGGCACGATCTCCTCCAATCATTCGGTCGGATTCACGGGCCTCTCGACGCCCATCGTGCTTTTTCGGTGGCGATTGCGGCGGGGTTTGAGGACGTCAACATTGATCTTATTTACGCGGCTCCAGGGCAGGTCTTGCGCGAGTGGGAGGAAGACCTGCGGCAGGTTATTGCTTGGGGGCCCTCGCATGTAAGCGCCTATCTATTGGCATTCGAGACGGGCACAGCATTCGGAAGGTGGCAAGCAGAGGGCCGTCTAAGGCAATTGCCTGAAGACCTGGAATTGGCCTTTTTTGTGCTAACACGCGAGATACTTGCGGATGCCGGCCTAGCGCCCTATGAGATTTCGAATTTCTGCCGAGAAGGCCGCCAGTGTCTCCACAATCTAACTTATTGGCGCAATGCTTCATATGTTGGCTTGGGGCCTTCAGCCGTTAGCCGCACCGGCACTCGCCGCTTTGGAAATGCTCGCTCTCTTCAAGGATGGCGCAACGCCTTGCTGACGACAGCCCCGCTAGTTGCTTGGGAAGAGAACCTGACTCCTATTGAGCGCCTCGCGGAAACCTGGTGGCTCGGGCTCAGAATGACCCGTGGCGTCGCGCCTTCGGAAGCTCGGCGCAATTCCGGCTTTTGCGATTCTCACGATCCCCTCCTTTCTGTTGCTGAGAGCCTTCGGTCAAGGGGCTTGCTTGCTCTGCGAGAAGGCCGGTTTGTACTCACGGCCAGGGGACTTCCAATTGCCGACGCCATTGCAAGAGCTTTCTTCGATGCCGCTGCTCTCGATCGCTCCAACGATTTGGTCCCCACCGCCGTGGAGTGAGGGTTGCGACGCCCTTTAAGAACCGCGATAACCGAGGAACCCTCCACTTAGTCTGACCAAGCCGCACGAGGAGGAACTTTGAATTTTGCTGACAAGTTGCACAATGCCGTCCGATGTGTTGGCAATCCCTGCGTTCTTGGCATCGACCCCCACATCGATTTCCTTCCAGATGAGTTTTGTGTCGTCCGAGACAAGAGTGCGTCACGTGCCGCGCGTGCACTTGCAATGACAAAATTTTGTTTGGATCTGCTTGAACTCGGGCACAGGCGTGTCTGCGCAGTGAAACTCCAATCCGCGTTCTTCGAAGAGCTGGGCTCAGATGGAGCAAGGGCTTGGGAAGCCGTCGTTGTTGCAGCACATGAGTTGGGCTACCTAGTCGTCGGCGACGTAAAGCGCGGCGATATCGCCAGTACTGCAGCCGCCTATGGCCGCGCGTTCCTTGGAAGTCCGTATTTTTCTGACGAAGGGCATCTATGCGATGCGATCACCGTCAACCCATATCTGGGTGGCGATTCTATCGAACCATTCATGTCCATCTGTGAGAAATCCGACCGGGGGATCTTCATTCTCGTTCGCACTTCGAATCCCGGCGCGTCCGACTTTCAACTTCACGGAATACCTCCCCTTTGGCAAGAGGTTGCTCATCAAGTCGATAGATGGGGCTCCCAACTCGTTGGGGCATGTGGAATGTCGTCGATAGGGGCTGTCGTAGGGGCAACTCATCCCAAGGAAGTCGCTTCGTTCAGAGCCGCCTTGCCCCGCTCGCCACTCCTTCTTCCGGGCTATGGGGCACAAGGCGCATCGGCGGCGGGACTAGTCGACGCATTCCTTCCCAACGGACATGGAGCTCTCGTAAGCTCCTCGCGGGGTATCGGTTTTGCATACAGAAGATATCCAGGGCTCCCCTGGAAGGATGCAGCTCACAATGCTTTAAATGAAATGATTGCGGATATCACCAAAGCTCTTCTGGGTAGGCGCTCACCAATGGGCACCTAGGCGCGCCTTCATCAAATGCGTCTATCTTACGAGCACCTTCCCGCCGATATCTTCGGCCCGAATGTTATACAAGAGACGTTCCCGTCAGCTGACATCCGCCCTCTTGGATTTAAAGGTCCGTTCCTTGCGCGAAAGCTAGAATCGATCCTGCGTCCCGACGATCTCCTCCATCGAGAAAAACGGTGCCAACTCCTTGGGCAATGGGAAAAGCAGCTTGCGTTGCTCGAACCGCCCGTAGCGGCGTTGGAGTCCCTGAGGACGCTCGAGCAACCAAAGAGCTCAATCGTACTCGTCGAGTCGCTTCCAGGTATTCTGGGTGGCCCCTTGATCAATCTCTACAAAGCAATCCATGCGGTCAGGATTGCTCGCGAGTTGGCTCAGCGGTTCAATGAAGCCGTCGTACCTGTAGTGTGGGTTCTCACAGATGAGCTCGCGGCGAATGTTTGCCAGTACTTCGTGAATGCGGATCTCGACCTGAGGAAGGTTTCGTTTCCGGGCATCGAAAGTGGGGGCCAGCCCTTTTCTCGCTTTCGCTTTGATGAGTCCGCGCAACACTTGCGGGCTGTCCGAGAACTCGTGTGCGAACTGCTATGGGATGGAGTGCATACCCAAGAAGCCTTGGACCTCTTCTTCCCCCGCCAGGGCGAGAGCCTCGGCACTGCGTTTGCGCGTGCAATGTGCACAGCTCTGGGGCACTTGGGACTCGTCGTCTTGGTGCCGGATTGGATCAGAGAAGACCTCTCACAAACAATTGCGCGACTGATGTCTGTTGATCCGCGCCGACTCCTAGATAAGACCGCACGCGAACTCGAATCGAAGGGATATGCGGGCTTCGTCGATACAGTGCAATCCTCTTTATTGTGCACTCGTGTGAATCCATTCTCTGGCGGAGATGGATACCGATACGGGGGCGATTCCGGGTCGCCAACCCCGTTCGAACTTGCTGCAAAGATCCTTCAAGCACCCGCGGATTGGGCTGCGGGACCCTTGATTCGGCCGTTGTGCCAAGACTCCGTGCTACCCGTGGCCGCTCGAGTGGGAGGGGACGAATCCCTCGCTTCGGAAATTCTGGGCAGTGATCTACGCCTGGCCACTGGATTGCCGGCAACTCCATTCATAGGGCGTCTATCTGCGAGTCTGGTAGGGCCAGAATGCGGTCGAGCACTCGCCCGTCTCGGAATCGGCGTAGGAGACTTTCTGTCTGGCTCACTGGGAACCCGTCAAGTGGTCGGCGAGGCAAATAGTGATTCCGTAGGAGATCTACTCGATGAGATCGCTAAGACCGCCGCCATGGAACTACTGTCCGTCCGCCAGGCCCTTGCTCGTGTGGACGAGGGACTAGCAGTCCAACTAAAGCGCACAGCTCGTCAGGTCCGATCCCTGATCGGCCATCTTGCGAAACGAACAAGGCGGTCTGGCAGCAATCGGCAAGGGAAGCAACGACGGCACGTGAGGCGGGTTCAAAGCGGCCTCTTGCCCAACAACATGCCACAGGAGCAGGTTATCAGCATCCTCTCCGTCATTGCCAGATTTGGACAGGACTGGATTGTCGAATTGCTCGGACAGATTCCTCCATTACCGGCCGGACATCTTGTTGTTCGATTCGAGGAATCGCTGAGGACGTGATGAGGGTTTCCATTTCCGGGTTCATATGTGGGAAGTGGCGAGCTCATGCAGCCCCTCGGCGCTCCAGCTCCTGGCCTCCAGGGCCGCCATTTCGCCCCTTAGCCGTCGGTTGGCCATGGCTCGCTTCGCGACGCGCGGTGCGCGAGCGACGCCGACGGCCATGGGGTGCTCGCCGGGGGTCGCTTAAGGGCTCGCCCGTGGGGAGGCGGGCCGAATCGGCTGCGCCGAAGGTACTGGATTCCCACACGCGGGCTTCAGACTCTCGGTAGGCGTCCGAGCGGTTCTGCCGACCGACGGTTGACCGGCGGGGAGGAAGGGCTGGTCGGAGGCCTCAAGGCCGAGACACGGGAGCTCCGACGAGCTCCTTCCAGCGCGGCGACACGAACTCGTCGATGCGACTCGCCGCGTGCGTGGCAGATGACTCTAGTGTGGGAATCGGGGCGTGGGTCGAATCCGCCGAGGTGAAGGTGGATCGTTGTTCTTGATGATGCCTTCTAGTTGGGTGTCCAGGGAGTGCACGTGGCCTGCGGTCCTGAGGATCCTCCTCGTGAGGGGGGGCACTCCCCCGGAACCCGTGGGCTCGCAAGCATTTTTTTCGCCTCTGATCGGAATCGCCTAGGCGTAGCCCGCGTCCTTCGGTCGGATCGGATCAAGACCCCATTTCCCGGATCGCTGCCCTCGACCCTCGCGCAGACGCGTTGCATCGATGTCGAGTCTGAAGGGAGCCTAACTGTCCCGAGACGATCGCTAGTCTCGCACCCTGGGGGCCGCGTACAGTGGTCAAGGGGCTGGAAGGGCTCCGACGTGCACCTTCGATGAGAAAGATCGCCATAGTCAACCAAAAGGGTGGGGTCGGGAAAACCACGACCGCTGTGAATCTCGGTGCCGGTTTAGCGCTCCAGGGCTGGAGGGTCGTCCTCGTCGACCTGGACCCCCAAGCGAATGCAAGCCTTCATCTTGGTCTCACGGTTCAAGGCGACGAGGCGTCTACCTACTCCGTCTTGGTAGGGGAAACGCCATTCGCTGAGTCACTGCGCTCGACGAACACACTCGGGTTGCGGATTCTGCCGAGCAACATCGACCTTTCGGGTGCTGAGCTCGAACTCGCGAACGCGTTCGGACGAGAAACGCTCCTGCACGACACGATCGAAACTTGGGAGCGCGATCATCGAATGGCAGAAGGCGGTTCATCCGCAGACTTCCTGCTCTTCGACTGTCCGCCGAGCCTTGGTCTCCTGTCGATCAATGGTCTGGCGGCAGCGACAGAGGTCTTCATCGCTCTCCAGACCGAATTCTTCGCTCTACAGGGAATGGGTAAGCTCGTCGAGGTCGTACAACTCCTAAGGCGTCGCATCAATCCCCAGGTATCCATCACTGGCATCGTGGCGTGTCTCTACGACAGCCGGCTGAAGCTCGCGCGAGAGGTCCTGGCCGAGATCAGGAAGTACTTCCCAGGGCAGGTCTTCCAACGCACTATAGGCACCAATGTCAAGTTGGCGGAAGCCCCGAGCTTCGGTCAGACCATCTTCGAGTATGCGGCAGACTCCGCGGGAGCGCGAGATTATCGCCAACTCGCCTATGAGGTTGCCGGCCGCTCCGGGAGGCTTTGCGGCGGCCCAACGGAAAGCTCGTCCGAAGGGTCCGAAGGGCCTCAAGAACGCGCCGAACCTTGGGTCCTAACCCCCTACAAGCGGTCGGGTCTGAGGCGGCCTGTTCAGTTGGACGACTTCTCGGCTCCGGAAGTCTTGGGCCCGTCGCGAAGGACGCAGGACGCTGCGGAAGGCGGCCACGAGCGCCTTCCTTGAAGCGCGCCTATCTCGATCACAACGCGACAACGCCTCTTCGCCCTGAGGTCCTGCGGGTCTGGACTTCCTATTTGTCGAGACCATTCGGCAACCCCTCGAGTCTACACGCTTCTGGCAGAGCGGCTCGAGATCTCATCGACCGTTCTCGTGAACGTGTGAGCGCCGCCCTCGGAGTGCATGAGGACGAAGTCTTCTTCACGACCGGGGGAACGGAAAGCAATAACCTCGCCCTGTTTGGGGCGATCAGAGCCCTCGATTGCGGGACCCTCGTCACGTCGAGGATCGAGCATTCCTCGGTCCTAGAGACGGCGCGCGCTATCGAAGCCTCAGGGCGCTCGGTTGTGTATCTCTCGACGGATCGTGAGGCGCTCGTCGAACTGTCCTCGCTCGACGAGCTGCTTGCAGCGACGGAGGCCCCGCTCCTCGTGACGATCCAAATGGCGAACGGTGAAGTTGGTTCGCTGCAACCCGTTCGATCGATCGTCAACAAGGTGCGCCTCCACTCGCCGCTCTCGATCGTGCATACTGACGCCGTCCAAGCTCTTGGCCGCATCCCTCTGGCGCTTGAGGGAGGGCTCGCGGGGGTCGACCTAGCCTCTCTCTCCGCGCACAAGGTGGGGGGACCTCTTGGCGTCGGTATCCTCTATCGGAAGAGGGGAACCCCCCTTGCCCCACTCCTGCACGGCGGGAGACAGGAGGGGAGGGTACGCCCTGGGACCGAGAACGCCGCTGCCATTGCGGCAGCTGCGCTCGCGATCGAACTAGCCGTCGCCGAGACCCACGCGTTCGAGAGGCGAGCACGAATGCAGGCAGATGAACTTTGGACGAGCTTGCGCGCTGCGATTCCTGATGTGCAACTCCTTGGGCCTCCGCTCGATCGTGCCGACTTGCGGCTCGCCAACACGCTGTGCATCGTCATCCCCGCGACGGACGGCAAGGTTCTAGTGACGGCACTCGACCTCGCTGGCCTCGAAGTTAGCGCGGGCTCGGCGTGTGCGAGTGGCTCGGTCGAGCCATCGCACGTGCTGCGTGCGATGGGACTCGGTGACGACATCGCACGCGCGGGCCTTCGGCTTTCCTTGGGTTGGCCGACTTCGCCCTCCGACTGTGCACACGCGGTGGAAACACTGAGAAAAGTGGCGGGCGCGTCGCGCGCAAGCCGTGGCCCTTGCGGCGCGTTGTGAACAGCCGACTAAAAGATTGCTTTCGCTTCGTTGACGCACCTCGCCGTCGGGCTTGTAATCCCGCTCCTCTGGGAGCTTGATGGAAGACGTCGGATCTACCAACGCCGCTCCCTCGTGAATGGCTCGACGGGGGGATCATGAGCCAAAAAATCGCGCCGGCTTCTCCGTGGGTCCGTTGGTCGGGCCGAGTCTCAACCGCCGCCTCCGCGCGGGCAACGAATCCAGTCCGGCTTTCGGGCAAGCTCGTCGTGCCCAGGGTAAGCGGGCGCGGGCCTCGTCCCTCGAAGCGAGGGCAACAGCCGCGGAGTTCTCGCCCGGTTCTGGTCGCGGGTCGTCCGAAAGGGAATCGAGAATGACTTCCCCTGCGTCTCCTCTCGACTTCCCGGTTCCGGCCCTGATCCTCAAGACTGAACAGGAGGGCCTTGCCGAGGCTCCCTCGTACGTGGGGCCCTGCGACTCGGATTCCCGGCACTGCGAATCGCAACTACCCCAACATTGGGAGAACCTCCAGCGCGCCATCCGAGATCGCGTGCAAGCCGACCAATTCGAGACGTGGTTCCGCCGGGCCAGCCTTATTCATCTCGACGAGCGAACCGTCCGGATCGCCGTCCAGAACGGGTTCACCCGCGACTGGTTGAACACCTACTACAAGGAGATCCTGGATCGTGCCGTGGCCTTCGTCTTCGGCTCGGGACGCCGGCTTGAGTTTGCGGTTGATCCCGAGTTGATGGTGACTCGAAGAGCCCTACCAGAGGTTCCCGCCACAATTCCCGCCTTGACCAGCGCTGAACCAGTCCCCCAGCCGAAACGTGCGTTGCTCGAAACAAGCGACACGGTGCTCAACCCTCGCTATCAGTTCGACACTTTCGTCGTGGGGCCATGCAATCGGTTCGCACACGCGGCGGCTGTCGGTGTTTCTGAAGCTCCTGGACAGGCCTACAACCCTTTCTTCCTCCACGGGAGCGTTGGGCTGGGCAAGACGCACCTGCTCCAGTCGCTCTGTCACTCCATCCTCGAGCGCGATGAAGGAGCGCAGATCCTCTACCTCTCTTGCGAGACGTTCGTGAACCACTTCATCAGCGCGCTAGAGAATGGAGACCTACAGAAATTCCGGACCAAGTACAGGAACGTGGGCGTCCTCGTCGTCGATGACATTCACCTCCTAGCCAACAAAGAGCGCACCCAGGAAGAGTTCTTCCACACCTTCAACACTCTGTACAACGCCGGCAAGCAGATCGTCCTGTCGTCTGATAGCCCGCCCAAGGACATCCCCACCCTTCAGGGGCGCCTCGTGTCCCGTTTCAGATGGGGCCTGGTAACAGAAGTGGAAGCGCCTTGCTTCGAGACCCGTGTCGCCATCCTAAAGCGAAAGAGCCGCCAGCGAGGCCATGAATTGAATGACGACGTCACGGCGCTTCTCGCCGAGCACATCGACACGAACATTCGAGAACTCGAGGGCGCGGTTACCAAGCTCATTGGATTCGCCAACCTCTCTTCACGACCCATAACGCCTGATCTTGCACGCGAATGCCTGCGCGATGTGCTTCACGAGCGTCGTGGACAGCCCTCAATGGAGGAGATCCTGCGGATAGTAACGGATCACTTCGGAGTCAAGCTCTCCGACCTTCAGTCGCGCAAGCGCACGAACGCCATCGCCTTTCCTCGTCAAGTCGGCATGTACCTCGCCCGGAAAGCGACCCGGATGTCCCTCGAGGAAATTGGGGGCTTCTTCGGGGGCCGCGACCATTCCACGGTCCTCTATGCCCTCCAGAAACTCGAGAAGCTCCAAGAGAAGGAGCCTCGCATGCGCGAACTGCTGCTCTCCATGCTTAGCCAATCCGGTCTCCGGACTTGATGAGCCCCTCCGTCGCTCTCCCGGTTTACTTCGATGGCGAATGCCTATACCTTGCACCCAGGCAAAGGGGGCTCCCAAACGTTCCCCTCCCAGGTCCTGGGATTGTTGAAAACCTGCTCGATAGCGGAGGATCAATCGTTGGGATCACCCTGCCTTACCCGGGTTCTTCCACTGCCCTCCCCCGCGCTAACGGCCCTCTGTGGAGAAACGTGGGAAACTTCCTCCTGATTGCCCTTCCTTCCACCGACTCATACCGACACCTACCTCCCCACCAACCCGACACAAACCCTTGTCCAACACTACAATGCATGCGGCCGCCTTCACCTTCTCCACATTTTGGCCGTCCCCTTATTAAGGGTAAGAACCATTAACTACTCCTCCAAACCCAGACTTCGGACTTAGGCATGAAGGTCCTTTGCGATCGTGAACATCTCCGCGAAGGGATGACGCTCGCCACTAGCGTTATCCCCGTGAAGAGCACGCATCCCGCCATAGAGAACGTGTTGCTCACGGCGAGCGACGACGCTCTCGAACTGGTTGGTACTGATCTCGAGGTTGCCCTGCGCTACCGGATCGAAGACGTGAAGGTCGAGACACCAGGCAAGGTATTAATTCCTGCGCGTGTAGCCTCTGACTTCATCAGGGATCTCAGTGGGGAAACCGTAACTCTGGAGACCAAGGACGATCACTGCATCATCACCGCAGGTCTGGACCGTTGTGAACTCGTTACTATCGATACCGACGAATTCCCGGTCGTGGAGAACTTCTCCGTCGAAGGCAGCCTCTCCCTTCAAGGGGGCAATTTTGCAAAGCTCGTGAACCGAACTGCTTTCGCTGCAGCGAAGGAGCAGGGACGTTACGCCATGCATGGCATTCTAGCTCAGGTCGAGGACCAGCAGTTTCGCATGGTGGCTACGGATGGACGCCGGTTGGCGGTATCAAGCTTTCCCATGGACGTTGGAGCGGAGGTACAGCACCGCGCTATCGTACCCACTAAGGGAATGCAACTCTTTTGCAGAGTCATCGCGGATCCCTTGGAGCAGGTTCTCGTCCAGTTCGGCGACAATCGCTTTGGTATGCGGACACCTCGGGCCGAGGTCTTTGCGCGACTCATCGATGGGGAATTCCCCCGCTATTCGGCGGTCATTCCGGAGACCGGTGGTTCGGTCCTCGAAGCGAATGCAGATCTCTTTGCGCGCAAGCTTCGACTGGTCGCAAACGTGACGTCACAAGACACGCGAGCGGTCCGACTGTCGTTCGCAAAAGGCGAGATGAAGATCTTCGGGAAATCGACGGGCTACGGAGAGGCTTCGGCGCAAATGGAAGTGGACGTAAAAGGTAACGCCGAGGATGTCGCTTACAATCCGGACTACCTAATGGACGGGATCAAGAACTGCGAGACCGACGTGGTCCGTCTCGAGTACAGCGCACGGACGAGCCCGGGAAAGTTTATGTTGGGGGAAAACTATGTTTACGTCGTGATGCCTATTACGATCGATTCCTGACATTACGTGGACACCAGGGCACGAGGGCGGCTTACCTCCATTCAGGATCTCCTTGAGTCCTACATGAAAGGGGTTGGACTAGAGGGAAGTAGGGGAACCGTGGCTCGCGTGTTCGAAGCGTGGGAAAGCGCTGTAGGGCGAGAATTGGCGAGGCGGGTGCGTCCGGTTCGCTTCCGCACTGGAGAGCTAACGTTGGAAGTCCAGTCTTCTACTCTATTGCACGAGTTCGCTAGCTTCACGGGTGAAGAGTACCGTCGTAGAACAAACGAGATCCTAGGTCGCGTTCTCGTCATCAGAACGGTCTTCAGGCAACGAGGCTGAAATGGTCGACAAGAATCGCAATGACGTCTACGACGCGGAATCCATTACGGTTCTTGAGGGCCTAGAGGCCGTTCGTGTCCGACCTGCGATGTACGTCGGCGATACCGACGTTCGAGGCTTACATCACCTCATCTGGGAAGTAGTGGACAATGCTGTCGATGAAGCTCTCGCTGGCCACGCCACCGTTTGTGAAGTCGCGATCCAAGTCGATGGCGCAGTTCGCGTCCGAGATGACGGCCGCGGGATTCCAGTAGCCATCCATCGGTCCGAGGGGATCCCGGCCGTTGAGGTCGTGATGACGAAGCTTCACGCAGGCGGCAAGTTCGAGAAGGGAGCCTACAAGGTTTCCGGAGGGTTGCACGGGGTAGGCGTCTCGTGCGTGAACGCCCTGTCAGAGTGGCTGCGCGTGGTCGTTCACCAACACGGCAAGATTCACGAGATGACATTCGAGCGAGGCCATCGCAAGAATGAACTAGCGGTGACAGGAAGCACCACAACAACAGGCACCGAGGTCACTTTCAAAGCCGACAGCCGTATTTTTACGACCACTGAGATTCAATACGAACTCGTCGCGAAACGCCTGAGAGAGACGGCTTACTTGATGGGGGCACGCGGTCTCGAGATCACTCTCGAAGACGAACGAACGGGTCAAAAGGAGCACTTCCGCTTTCCCGACGGGCTGCGGACGTTCGTCCAACACCTCAACAAGAACAAAGAGGTGCTTCATCCGGATGTAGTACATTTCATGAGGAACGTTGCCTCTCCCGACGACCCCGAGAAGGAGTACGGTGTTGAGTTCGCTCTCCAGTACACGGACGGTTATCAGGAGACGATCTATACTTTCGTCAACAACATAAACACGCACGGAGGCGGCACCCATCTTGCGGGGCTCAAGGCTGCTCTGACGCGCACCTTGAACACGTACGCAAAGCAGCAGAAACTCGTCAAAGACGAGAAACTTCCCTCTGGCGACGACTTTCGCGAAGGCCTGACCGCGATCCTATCGTTGGCAGTTCCCGAGCCGCAGTTCGAAGGCCAGACGAAGGATAAGTTGGGCAATCGAGAAGCCCAGGGAGTCGTCGAGTCCGTTGTCAACGAATGCATGGCCACCTATCTCGAGGAGCACCCTGCTGCGGCAAAGGCTCTCGTTCAGAAAGCACTACGCGCACAGGCCGCTCGCGAAGCGGCACGGAAGGCGCGGGACCTGGTGCGTCGCAAGTCGGCCCTCGCCAGCGGAAACCTGCCGGGAAAGCTTTCCGATTGCCAATCGAACAATCTCGAAGAGTCAGAACTCTATCTCGTCGAAGGCGACAGCGCCGGAGGCTCGGCCAAGGAAGGTCGCGATCGGCGCTTTCAAGCGATCCTCCCTTTGAAAGGCAAGATTCTCAACGTCGAGAAAGCCCGGCTAGACAAGATGCTGGGCCATTCCGAGATTCTCACGATCATCTCGGCGCTCGGATGCGGCATTGCCGAGGAGTTCGATCTCACGAAACTCCGTTACGGCAAGACGATCATCATGACGGACGCGGACGTGGACGGGTCACACATCCGCACGCTGCTTCTGACTTTTTTCTTTCGTCACATGAAGCCCTTGATCGACGCGGGAAGGCTCTACATCGCAATTCCTCCCCTCTACAAGATCAAAGTGGGCAAGGATGAGGTCTATGTAGCCTCCGACGCAGAGCTTCGGCAGATCCTCGTCGAACGAGGCCTGGCTTCGATGAAGGTCTTTGATGCGGTAGCCAACCGCGAATACACGGGAGTAGAGTTGCGCGAACTTGCAGATGATCTGCGTCGATTGGAGAATATCGCCGACAACGTGTTCCCAGTGTGGGCAAGGCGAGATCCGAGCAAGCTAATCGACACATGGGATGGCCAGGCCGTTTTTGAACACTGGGCGCAAGTGGCTGGACAGGAGCACTATTTTCTTTCTAGCAGTGAGCTTCGCGATTTTCTCGATCTCCAGCGGGCGACCCGCGATAGAAGCGAAACCCTTGCAATCTACACGGGCCCCGAGAGTGAGGTGGATCGAGATGCGGCGCACGTCATCACCTGCCATCTCAACCAGACCAAGGAACTCCAGGAGGTTTTGAAGGCCATCAAGGCGCGCGGCCTGTCATTCCGAGGCGGTGGAGACTGGGAGGTGCGTCGAACCAAAGATTCCCGACCCGCAAGGAACTTGCTCGAACTAGCACGAAACGTTCGCGCCGTCGCGCAAGGCGAAGTGGACGTCCAACGCTACAAAGGCCTAGGCGAGATGAATCCAGGTCAGCTATGGGAATCGACCATGGATCCTGCGCGCCGCCGGCTCTACCAGGTGAAACTCGACGACGAATTCGCCGCCGACGAGATCTTCACGATCCTGATGAGTACAGCCGTGGAATCGAGACGCGAGTACATCGAGCGACACGCTCTAGAGGCGACCAATCTCGACGTGTGATCCTAGAGCAGTTGTTTCGATGCGGGGCAGTGGGAAAGAGTTTCTGAGGTAATCGGTTCCGGAGAGTCGGCTAGGGCCCTCCAGTCGTTTGGCGGTCGGCGACGATAGACCCGGCGCCACGCGCCCCGGGGTTCCCTGTGAAGATTCAACGCCTCGACTACAACCGTCTTGCAGAAGTCTTGAGCGAGCGCGGACTGGTCGAACCAGCGACTTTGCACTACATCCTGCAGCAGTGCTTCAACACGGGAGAGCTCTTCCCCGAGGTGCTAGTCCGCGAGAACCTCGTCGCGGACTGGGAGCTCTCGCGGCTCGCGTGTGAAACGTTCCACCTGGTCTTTCTCCCGGTCGAGGGGTACGCGCCTTCACGCGAGGCGATCGAACTGGTCGACCGCGCCTTCCTGCACCAGCATTGCTTGCTCCCGCTGGATATCTATGGCGACATGCTGACCGTTGCGGTGCCTGCACTCACTCCCTCCGAGGTGCTCAGCGCACTTGGGGAGAAGCTGGGCAAGACGATCCAACCCCTCGTGGGAACCCCGGCTTCGAACCGCCGGTGGCTCGACGAGAACGCTCCGTTGCAGGAAGAAAATCCGAACGAAGTCGACGAAGTCACCAGCCCATTGCCCGAAGCAATCGACGAGGGTTGGAGCCAATTGTTCGACGAGGGAGATGCCGCAGTTCTGATGGACTTGCAGGAGCCCCATCCTCAACACGCCAAGGGAAAGCGACGAGCCCAGTCGGACGCCGACTCGGACTTTGCGGATCTCGGCGGCCCGGACGAGTTCGAAGACCTCCTGTCCTGAGAAGCACGGTTTCCCGAGATTGCTTGTTTTCCTTCGAGCCCCTCACCGTGCAGTCAAGAAGTCGAGGAAGGGTCATCGGCAACCGAGGTTCGACCGACGAGGCGATTCCAGCGACCTCTAGAGCCCCACTTGGACGCGACCGCCTAAGCGGTCGTCTTCTCGTTCCCGTCGCCCTCTTTCAGCTTCTGCGCGCAGTCCCGAGGAGCCCCAGGTGGAACTAAGGGCTCGAGCGAGCCCGCAATATCTCGACGTACGCGGTGGAGGTCGCTCCCGAGATCCACTTCGCGACGAAGGTCGTCGAACGAACGTCGCACCTTGTAGACGACGCGCATCACGTCGCGAGCCACCTCCGGGAGCCGTCTTCCAAAAACGAGGATCGCGACCACTACCAAGAGCAAGGATTCGCTCACCCCGACGTTCCCGAGAAAGGCCAGCATCACACTTGATTCTACCGCGAGTCGACGCCCAGCCGTGACTGCCGCCAGCCGATGAGTGGCCTGTAGCTGATCCCCACCGAGGATCCCCCTTCACCCGTGCGGTCCTCGAATTCGATCTCGAACAAGAAGTCGTGCCCGAAACGACGCAGGGTTAGAGCCGTGCGGTCCTCGCCATCGTCGAGAATTGGGATCGAGACCTCGCCCTCGAACTCCCATTTCGGCGTCCAACGATACCGACTAGCGATCGAAGCCGATTCGAAGACCGCCTCCCCGAGAGCATCGCGACCGCGCTGATGCCCGAGCTCCATGCCCCAATTCTCGGAGGGCTGGACTCCGATCGAGGTGCTCGAGTACACGGTCTGGTCAG
The DNA here is from genome assembly GCA_964413535.1 of uncultured Planctomycetaceae bacterium. Taxonomy (GTDB): domain Bacteria; phylum Planctomycetota; class UBA1135; order UBA1135; genus CAYPTB01. Next base: position 123,399 of record CAYPTB010000008.1, read on the forward strand.
CGTCGAAGTCATAGCGGCCGTCGTGCCAGATCAGCACGGGCACGTCACCGACGTCCCTGTAGAGGCTCGCAAATACGCCGAGTGGCAACCAGCGGTCGGCTTGACCCGGGACCGACGCCTGATAGGAGCCCCGCACTTCGAGATCGATCTCGTCCAGTCCCTCTAGAGCGAGCCATCGCGAACGCAGGCCAATCTCGACGGTGTCGCCGTCGATCTCGTCCTCGACCGCGTCGAAACGCACGGGGACGCCGTCATTCTCCGACACGTCGAGCGCCCTCCTCGCCGTCACGAAAGGAGTGACTTCATGCAATCGCCCGTTCGCTCCCGAACCGCGCTTCCAAAAGCTCGTAGCAGCACGAACGCCTGCGAACACACCAACCCGCGCTGGCGAATCGTCCGGGTCGACGGCGCGATCCCAGAGTGTTGCACGAGTTTCGGCGAAGGGGGTCAATCGAATGCCGGAGGCGGGAAGGGAGAAGGGAAGCTCGAGTGTGTGGAGCGTATCGAATCGCTGGACCCGCCGCTCTCCAAGTCCATCATCGAACGGGGGCTCGATTCCGTCTTGCGGAGGAGTGGGGGCGATGAGCAAGGGGTCGCTCGACTCGCGCCCTTCGACCCGTTGCAGGTAGGCGGCCGTCGTGCGCGTTCCGTAGAGGACGGGAACATCGCCGACGCGGAACAATTCGCTCGAGAAACGCGACAGGCCGAGCTTCGGCAGCTCCTCGACTTCAGTACGGAACGAATTGAAACGCGCCAAGGCCGTCGCGTCGTAGTAGTACTCGTTCCGTGCCTGCCGCCAGTGCAAGTACGTGTCGCGGTGCTCATAGCGCACGAAGTCCTTCTCCCAGAACTCCGCCTGAACACCTGGATCGGTCTGGCTCGTGAACGACAGATCGACCCATTCCTTCTCGTCCATCCAGAAACGACCGCGTGAACGCATCCAAATCCGCGCGGTATCGCGATCGTCCTGGTCGACCCTCACGATGCCGCGGTCGTCGCCGTGGTCGGGCAATCCTCCGGCGTACAAGTCCAACCGATAGCGCTCGTCCTCCTGGAAGCGAGCGCCAGCGTCCAAGAGGACTCCACGGGAGCCCAACCACCGCAGTCGCAGTTTCGACCGACCCCGCGGAAACGTAGCCGTCCCTCCAAGAAAATTGGTTACTCGCTGGCCGAGTTTTCCCACGTCTCCATTCACCTCTGCCTCGGCGAACGTACCGAATCGCGAGCTGTTCCCGAGACGAAAGCCCTCGTACCGCGGCGTGTAATCGGAACCAGCGGGATAGCGAAGCCTCGGCAGGGGGATCGCGATCTTCTCCGAGAGCTGGATGGAGTTGTCGCGCAACTCGACATCGAACACGACTTCGCCCCGTTCCGGACGGGGCGTGATCCGCAGGTCGCCTGTCCGCAGGTGAAAGTGCGGATCGTCGAACGAACAGGAGGTCACGATCGCGTCGTTGGCGCGCAGGGAACCGTCCGCGCTGTGCCGCACCCAGTCGGCCAAGACCCGCAAGCGAGTCGTGGACCCTCGGATGCTGCGTTCGACACTGATGGAAGCGTCCGCGATCCAGCCGTGCCCGTCGACCACGTCGAGGTAGAAAGCGCCTGCCTGCCCTACGACACGTCCACTCTCCGTGTAGACGAGGGGGCCTTCCATGTACACCTCCTGAGCGAGTTGAAGCGGGAGGCTTCCTTCTCTGAAGCGAGCGAAGAGCGACGGCGCGAGCGCTTCGGCGCCCAGATCGAGATCATCGAACTCGCCCTGGAGTTCCTCGAGGTCGTTCGCGGCTTCCTCGGCGAAGAGGCCCGGGTTCTTCTCCAATTCCGCGCGATCCAGCCAGAGGACCAGCCACGTTCCGCTCAGTTCACGGTCGGCGCTGCGGAACACCGGTGCTTCACAGAGATAGAGAACGGTATCTCCGTCGTAGCGAGGCGTGATCTTCTCCGCCGAGAACGACCACCGCGATTCTGCCGAATCCTGCGGTGCCAGGGAGATCAAGGCAGGGAGGAGAACCCCGCCGATCACTTGGGTTGATCTCCTTTGGGAACCGGCTCGACAAGAACTCTTCCCGTCGAGAAGAGATTCAGGAGCAGGTCGTATTCGATCCACTCGGCCTTCCATCTCAGTCCTCGATGGAAGATGCGCGCCGGCGAGCCGGTGATGCGGACGCTGAGTTGCTCGGCGCGTCCCGTGAGCTCATCGCCGAAGGCGCGCAGGCCGGGACCGTATCGGAAGACGACACTCCCAGATGCTCGAATGCCGCGCAATGGATGGTCTCCGGCGGCTTCGCGCATCTCGATGCGCGCACGATCGGCGGTGAGGCCCCAGGCCCTGGGTCCGCCGCCGACGTCCTCGAGCGAGACATTCCCGACCAGTGCGATCCGTTCTCGATCCGCCTCGACCATCTGTGAACGTGCTCGCACGTGCACGGCTTCGCCCCCCTCCTTCGAAGTATTCGTCCAGACGAGCTCACCCTCGGGGTCGGCCGCAGCAATGAACGAGGGGGAGAATTGGATCCAGCGGCAGGTCATCGTGAACGGATGGAGACTCTCGGGCCAGTAGCCTTCCGCCCGGACGCGCCGGTCCTCGAAGGCGACCAATCGACCTCGGTATCGACCCCGGTTCAGATCATCGAACTCGAACTCGTCGCCTTCGCCGCGGATCGGAGGTAGGCCGCGATTCTCGATGGCCACGTTTCCCTGAGCGAGGAGCCGAAACGAGGAGAGTTCCTGGAGCGCCCGCCTGGAGTGTTCGCACTGCACTTTGTCCGACGTGAGCTCGCAGTCGATTTCCTTCCGCTCGAAGCGAGCCGTCACGCGGCCGGTCGCGGTCAACGTCGAGCTCGAGTACAGGAACTCACCGTCCTTCTCGTGCCGCGAGAGCACGCCCTCGAGCTCCTGGCAATCGAGCTCGATCCGATCCTCCAGCCGCGCGGCGCGCACGTCCCCGCGCGCTGAGATTCGGATCGTCCCGACGACCGCGCCGTTCGAGTCCGTCCTCTCGTCCTGGGAGACGAGCAGCCGTCCACACGCGAACTCGTACGTGCTCTCATCGTGAGCGAACGAAACGCGCTCGACGTCCTCGGCGATCACGAGCTCACCCGAGCGTTCGACCCGGCGCGCAACGCCCTCCGCGCGCTCCCAGCGGAATTTCGTCGGTTCTTCGACCGTCCCCTCGACGATCAGATGATCCGGCCCCTGCACTTCGAGACGATCGCCGCGCAGCGTCCCATCCGCCGCTTCGAGCACGACATCACCCGACGCCACGAGGCCCAGCGGTTCCTCCGAGAACTCGAGCACCTGATTGGCACGGGCGGTGAATCCGTTCGGACCCAGTACGACCAGCCGAACGCCCGAAGCCCGAGGTACGCGCCAGACCTCGCCATCGAGCGCGATATCGATCTGGTCGACGGTCTCGAGCTCGAATGTGTGCTCGGAATCGGCACGGCCGACGAGCTTGGCCGGACCCGATGCGCTGGCGCTCAGGCGTTCCTGCGCTTCCGACGAGGGCTCGCGGCTGAGCCGAAACTCCTCGGTCTCGAGCGCACCTTCCGGGCGCACGATCGAGACACCGCCGCGCGCCACGAAGAGGAATTCGTCCAAGACCGGTCCGAAGCGACCCGTGATGGAGTCATTCGCAGTGAGGTGCGCCCCCTCCCACTCGAGCTCTCCGCGGCCGGGGAGCGCGAAGTCGAGCGCCTCCGTACGCGTCACCTCGAGTGGTCCGTCTCCACGAAAGGAAATCGTCGTGAGCTCGCGGGGCTTCTCTTCCCCGATCAAGGGAGCCGCGCTCCCTTGGAAGGCGAAGTAGCCATTCGGTTCGCCGTGCAGCGTTGCCGTGAAACGCGTCGTAGATCCCTGGAGGGCGATTTCGGCGCGCTCCGCGAAGAACGCGCTCGTCGGCGTCGCGAGCCGGACGTCGCCCTCGGCCTCGATGCGATCGAAACCAAAGGGTTCGGAGCCGCCCTCGCGCGGGCGACCCAGGATGCGGATGTGCTCGGCACCGAGAGCGACGGCTTCGCGGCCTTCGAGCGTGATGTTCGCGTTCCCCGAGGCGTCCATCGAGATGCGCCGGGGCCCCTGGGGAGGACTCGCGATGGCGAGTTCGTCATCGCACGTGAGTCGTGCAATCCGTCCCGGCTCGACTTCTACCTCCGCCACGCCCTCGTGGAAGAAGCGCAGTAGCCCGCGGTCTACCTGGAACTCGAAACCCACGCCCGACGCGTCGAGTCCCTTACCCGAGATCTCCACGCGTCCGTCCGTGCGGAAGTGCCCGCCCTCGAGCGTGCCGACGAGATTCTCGGAGCGCAGCGTCAGGGGAACGACGGGAGCGTCGCGCAGGAGCGTCACCTCGACTCCGTGCAGCTCCAGGTCCGGCCCGAGCTGGAATCCACCGAGCAGGCCTTGCTCCGTTGGCTTGATCGTCCCTCCCCCGGTCTTGGCTGCGAGGCGCAAGACTTCCTCGCCCGAGTCCTCGTCATAGAGGCTCGCCGTGATTCCGAAGAGCTCGACCCTGTCTTCGATCGACCGCGAGTCCTTCGCCAGCAGGTCGTAGAGCTTGTGCCCGCGATTCTTGCCCTCGGTGACGCGCTTCCCCAACTCGACCTCGCCTCGGACGCCGATGGAGGACTCGGCCGGGATCGGCAGCGAAACGTCACGCTCGCGGGCCTCGGCCGCATCCTCGGGCCGCTCCGGCGGATAAGGAGCCCGGACTTCCGGGAGGGGCGGGGACTCGACCGCTTTCGGCCTCTCGATCCACAGCAAGAGAGCGATCCCGGCTACGAACAGCAGCAGGAAGGCCAGTACCTTCTTCATGGCCCGTACCGGGCCTGTAGCGCTGCGAGCTCGCCGCGCGCACGCAGGATGTGCTCGCTGAGCTCACGCACGGCGCCGCGTCCGCCCGCGGCAAGCGTCACGAGCCCCGCTCTCGCCCGCACCTCTGGGCGAGCATTCGCCGGCGCGCAGAAGAGAGCGGCTCGCTTGGCGAGCAGGAAGTCCGGCAGGTCGTCCCCCATCGCGACGGTCTCTGCGACCTGGACTCCGAGCCGTTCCTGGACACCGGCGAGCGCTACGTCCTTCTGATTCGCCCCTAGATGGACTTCGCGGATGCCGAGCTCCTCGGCGCGCCGTCGTGTCGCCGCGCAGCCACGGCCGCTGATCCACGTCACGTGGACGCCGCTCCTCTGGAGCCAGGCGAGCCCCAGGCCGTCGTGGACGTCGAACACCTGCACCTCGCCTTCCGCGGAGTACACGATACGCCCGTCCGTGAGCACGCCGTCGACGTCCAGTGCGACCAACCGAACGCGCGCGAGAACGGGATCGAGGTCGCGCGGCGGCATGTCGGCAGGATACGGCCTTGGGCTGCGATCCCGAACGCGCGAGTCGGGCACGGGATCGCGCGCTTCGCGAGCTCAGAAACGGATGTCGAGCACGTCCTGGATGTCGAGCAACCCGACCGGCCGCTGCTCGTCGTCCAGGACGGGGATCTGGTCGATCTTGTGCTCGCGCAGGATGCGCTCGGCGGCGTCGACGAGCTCGTTCGGCCCCACCGACTTCGGATTCCTGCCCATGAAGTCGTCCACGGGACCCAGGGGGAGCTGGCCCGAGAGGGACTCGGCCGCGACGCGCCGCAGATCGCCGTCGGTGAAGATCCCGATGAGGCTCCCGTCCGGACCCACCACCAGCGCCGCTCCCGGCCGGCCGGGCGTGCTCTGCATGGCCACGACGACCTCGAGGATGCGCGTGCCGCTCGGGACGAGCGGAAGCTCCGCTCCCTGACGCATGATCTCTCGTACTCGCATGAGTTTCCTCCCGAGCGCGCCCGCCGGGTGGTAGAGGGCGTACTCCTCGCGCGAGAAGCCGCGCTCGCGCTGCACGACCATCGTCAGGGCGTCCCCGAGCGCCAGCATGGCCGCGGTGCTCGCCGTGGGCGCGAGGCCCATCGGACAGGCCTCGTGCACGCGTCCGATCTCGAGCACGTGATCGGCGAGCCGGCCGAGCGTCGACTCACGGCTACCCGTGATGGCGATCACGCCGGCGCCGATCTTGCGCGCGGCCGGGATGACGGCCTTGATCTCGACCGTCTCGCCCGAGTTCGAGAGCACGAGCAGGACGTCGTCACGGCGAATCCGTCCCAGGTCCCCGTGCAGCGCTTCCGAAGGGTGCAGCGAGAGCGACGGCGTGCCCGTGGAAGCGAGGGTGGCCGAGACCTTGGCTCCGATCAGCCCGGCCTTGCCCATGCCGGTCACGACGACCATGCCCTTGCAGGCCAGGATCCGCGCGACGGCCTCGTCGAAGGACGGCCCGAGGTGCCCTTTGAGCTGGGCGATGGTTCGCGCCTCGACCCGGATCACCTCGGCGGCGAGCTCGCGCCGCGTGGAAGCTCCCGCGTGTGCGACGTCGGGAGACGGACGTTCCTTGGGTCGGAGGGTGGACAAAGGGCGCGGTTCGAACGCTCCGAATTGTACGGGGCCGCTCTCGGGGCGCCAAAGCGCTCGAGCCGTCGGGGGGCCCGGCGCTCGGCTCGGGCCGCAACCCGTGTGCTATAAACCGCCGGCGGGAGAGCTGGCGAGGAGTTCGGATCCATTCGAGTCTCCGGTTCGCGGCCCGCGTCGACGAGACCCTGCATGGACGGCGAGATCGTGGTGTTGATCCTCGTGATCGCCCTCTTGGTGGTTTCGGTCGGCATCCACGAGGCGGCGCACGGCTGGGTGGCGTGGAAGTGCGGCGATCGCACCGCGAAGGATCTCGGTCGCGTGACCTTGAACCCGATCGTCCACATCGACCCGTTCATGACGATCCTGCTGCCCACGATGCTCTTCCTGGGGAGCAACGGGCAGATGATCTTCGGCGGCGCCAAGCCCGTTCCGGTCGCCTTCCACCGGTTGCGGCATCCCTGGCGCGACATGAGCCTGGTCGCGTTGGCGGGGCCGACCTCGAACTTCCTCCTCGCCGTCCTGTTCTTCATCCTCTACCGAGTGGCCGTCGAGTTCCTGCACTACGAAAGGGATCAGGTCCTGCCCCTGGTACTGATCAAGACCGTCGAGCTCAATCTGCTCTTGGCGGCCTTCAACCTGATCCCGATCCCGCCCCTCGACGGGTCGCGCCTCATGGCGTGGCTCTTGCCCGACAACCTGAGGGATGCCTACTTGCGGCTCGAAACGATCGGCATGATCCTCGTCATCGCGCTGATCTACCTCGGACCCCTTCGGCCGCTCGTGTTCGCCACGATGGACGTGATGTACGACTGGGTCCTGTTCCTCGCCACACTGGGAGGCCTGTGGTGAACTCCGACTACACCGTCCGACTCGATCGGGTGTTCCAGGGGCCGATGGACCTCCTGCTCCATCTCGTGCGCGAGCAGGAGGTCGAGATCCACGAGATCGAGATCGGCAAGATCGTCGAGGGCTACCTGGCCTACCTCCAGCAGCTCTCCGATCTCGACATCGAGCTGGCCGGCGACTTCCTCGTCATGTCCGCCACGCTGATGGCGATCAAGACGCGCTCGCTCTTGCCCAAGGACGACGTCGACCTCGAAGAGGACCTCGACCCGCGCGACGAGCTCATCGAGCGCTTGATCGAATACCGGCGCTTCAAGACGGCCGCGGAAGAGCTCGAGCGCTTGGCCCACGAGCGCGCAATGCTCCATGAGCGAGGATTCAAGGGCGAGCTGGTCGAGAGCGAGGAGGAGCCCACCTTCGAGCTGGGCGAGCTGACCGTGTGGGACCTGTGGAGCGCGTACTCGCGCCTCCTGCGCGAGACGGCGGCCGATCGGCCGCACCGCATCGTCGCCGACGCGCGCCCCATGCGCTTCTTCGTCGAAGCAGCCGTCCGCGTCATCCGCGGCAAGTCGCGGCTCTCGCTCTCCGAGATCGTCGAGAGCGTCGGGGGACGGGACCGGCGCGAGAGCGTGGTCGGCTCCTTTTGCGCGCTGCTCGAGCTCGTGCGCCTGGGCATCGTGCGGGTCGACCAGGACGACCTCGGAGGCGAGATCGCCATCGTCCTGCGCGAGGACGTCGAGGGCGACCTCGACGCGGTCGTCGCGCGAGCCGGCTTCGAGGACGAACGCGAGGAGCTCGAGCTCGCTGAGCGTTCCCGTTCGGAGCCCGCGCACGAAAGCCGACCCCCCCTCGAGCGCGCCGACGGCCCCCTCACCCCCGACTCGGCCCCGTAAAGGGGAGTCCCTGGACCGAAGCCCGCGGGTCTTCCCGGGCCGGCCCGGGCTTCGAGGTGGACGGAAGCGATCCTCGGCCCCATATTGCCCGCCCCCTTCTCCGAGAGGTCTCTCTCCCGCACACGTTCGAGCCCGACCGCCATGAGCCAAGCCGCCGAAGTCACCGACAGCCTGTGGGACACCGTCGTCATGAAGAGCGATCAACCCGTGTTGGTCGACTTCTGGGCCGAGTGGTGCGCTCCGTGCCGCGCGATGTCGCCCTTCGTCGACAAGCTCGCCGACGAGTTCGCGGGCCGATTGAAGGTGGTCAAGATCAACACTCAGGACAATCCCGAGGTCCCCGCGCGATACGGCATCACCGCGATCCCGACCTTCCTCGTCATCAAGCAGGGCGAGGTGAAGAAGCAGATCGTGGGGCAACGGATCTACGCCGAGCTCAAGAAGGAAGTCGAGCCCTTCCTGTAGAGCGCGCCGGCGTGCGCTTGGTCTTCCTCGGCTCGCCGCCCTTCGCGACTCCTGTCCTGGCGCGGTTGCTCGCGAGCCCGCTGCGGCCGGTCTTGGTCGTCACACCGCCCGACCGCCCAAGCGGGCGCCACCGAGTGGTCGAGGAGAGCGAGCTCGCAGCTCTCGCCCGTGCGCAGGGCGTCGCGGTCGATCAGCCCCCGACGGTGCGCGACGAGGCTTTCCTGGCCCGGCTGCGCGCGCTCGCGCCCGAGGTCATCCTGGTCGCCGCGTACGGCGAGTACTTGACCGCCGAGTTCCGCTCGCTCGCCTCGCTCGAGATCCTGAACGTCCACCCCTCGCTCCTCCCGCGCCATCGCGGCGCCTCGCCGATCCAGGCGGCCATCGCCAGCGGAGACCCTGTGACCGGCGTGAGCATCCAGCGCGTGGTGAAGGAGGTCGATGCGGGCGACGTGGCGCTCACCCTGGAGACCGAGATCGGCGCGGAGGAAACGGCGGGAGAGCTCGGAGAGCGCCTGGCGAGGCTCGGGGGAGAAGCCTCCGTGCGCGTGCTCGAGGGCCTCGTCTCCGGGACGACGATCTTCGTTCCCCAAGACCCGTCTCGAGCTACGGTTTGCACCAAGCTCGCGAAGGAGGACGGCGAGATCGCCTGGGGGCGATCCGCGGTCGAGCTCGCGAACCTGGTGCGCGCCATGAACCCCTGGCCGCTCGCGCGCACCGTGCTCCCGGGTGGCGGTGAACTGCTCGTTCTCTCCAGCCGGCCCCTCGAGAGCGGTGGATCGGTGGCCGTATCGCCCGGCACGTTGATCGAGACCGGACGGCGTCTGGTCGTGCGCGCCGGGGAAGGAGCGCTCGAGCTCATGAGCGTGAAGCCGGCCGGCAAGCGCGCCATGAGCGCTGCCGAGTTCCTGCGCGGCGCCCACCTCCACGAAGGTGCGAGGCTCGGGCCATGAGCTCCATCCGCACGGCGGCTTGGCGGGTGTTGCGCTCCGGGGCCCTCGCCCCCCTGCGTCTGGTGGACGCCGAGGCCGAACGCTCGGGCTTCGACGCGCGCGATCGCGGGCTCCTGCGTCAACTCGTGGGCACCGAGGTGCGCCGGCGCGGAACCCTGCGCGCCATGGTCCGCGATCTCGCCGTGCGCCAGCCCAAGCCCGAGCTCACCACCCTCTTGCACCTCGGCCTCGTCCAGCTCTTCTTCCTCGACCGAGTGCCCGACCACGCGGCCGTCTCGGAAACGGTCGACGCGGTGCGCAGCACGCTCGGCGATTCGCGCGCGAAGCTCGCGAACGCCGTTCTGCGCGAGGCGGTTCGCCGCCGTTGCCCGGGCAGGAGCGGCGACCCGCGACGCGACCTGGAGGGCCGCGACTGGCACTGGAGGGAGCCGCTCTTCCACGACCCGAGCGAGCATCCACTCCTGTGGGCCGAAGACGCGCTCTCGATCCCTGCTGCGCTCTTCAAACGCTGGGCGAACCGCTATGGCGAGGAACGCGCGCGGGAGCTCGCCCGGACGTTCCTGGAGGAGCCGCCCCTGTCCGTGCGGATCGTTTCGGGCCTCGGAGTCGAGCGGGACGCAATCCTCGGAGAGCTCGCCGCCGCTGGTCTCGACCCCCGTCCGACGTCGCACCGAGACGTCGTGCTGCTCCCCCCCGATGCCGTCGGGTCGGCGACCGCGAGCGACGCGTTCCGTACGGGGCGAATCACCGTTCAGGGCGAGAGCGCGCTGCGAGCGGCGGAACTCGTCGACGCCGTCGAAGGCGAGCGCACGCTCGAGCTGTGCGCGGCCCCGGGCGGCAAGACCATCGTGCTGGCGGGCCGCGGCGCGCGCGTCGTCGCCATCGACCGCAACCCGAAACGCCTCGCGACGCTCGCGGAGAACGCCGAGCGGATGCGAGTCGCCGATCGCATCCAGCCCGTGTGCTCCGACGGTGCGGGCGCGCTCACCGATCACCCTTTCGACGCCGTCTTGATCGATGCCCCGTGCAGCAACACGGCGATCCTCGGCGCGCGGCCTTCAGCGCGCTGGCGCTTCGGTCCGAAAGCGCAAGGGGAGCTCGTCCTGATCCAGGAGAAGCTCCTCGAACAGGGAGCCGCGCGGGTGCGCCCCGGCGGCCGGCTCGTGTGGTCGACCTGCAGCATCGAGCCGGAGGAGAACGCCCTTCTGGTCGGCAGGTTCCTGACCCGCGTCTCGGGCTGGATCGAGGAAGAGCGCCTCGCATCCCTGCCCGATCGCGAACACGGCCCGAGCGACGGCGGCTTCGCCGTCCGGCTCCGGCGCACGCGGCCGTGAACGAGCGCCCCGGGGGGGGACGGGGTGCTCTCGAGACGGGGATCGTGCATCCTCTTCGGGCCATGCCCGAGCATTCGTCGAGGACACGTCCTCCGCGCGGAGCTCCCGGCGCCGGACCCGCGGTCGCCGTGGGGCTCCTGCTCCTCGTCGCCATGATCCTCGGCGCGCTCCTGTACGTCGGTCGCCTGCGCGAGCGCGCAGGATCGGGGCACGCGACGCCCGCCGTCCCCAGCCGTGAACTGCGCGCCCACTCCGAGCGCGTCGATCCCTTCGCTCCGGCGGGCGCCGAGGAGGAAGAACGCCAGTCCGCCTCCGCCGGAGACTCCGACGATCCTTTCGCTTCGCTCGGTCCCCTGCCGAAACCCGGTGGTCCTCGACCGACGCGCACGCCCGAGCCGGGCGAGCTCGTCGAGAGCAAGGTGTGGCTCGAGGCCATCGAGCTCTCCGAGATCGCTCGCTGGCGTGTGACGCTCTCCGTCGGAGATCGCGAGCAGGGCGACCCGGTCGCCGAGGCGGCGCACCAGAAGGAAGCTCTCGAGCACTATCGGCGCGCCCTCCTGATCTCCGAGGGTTGGGTCGAGCGCGAGATCTCGCGCTTCGATCCGAGCGATGCCCAGGTACGCACCGTGCTCGCCCGGCGCAAGGTGTGGCAGAAGAAGGTCTCGGAGCTCGCGCGATCCGCCGCGGAATGACGCTCGGGCACACCGCCGCGTCGGCCTAGTGGTTCGAGTTGGCGATGGGGGGGGCCCTGTCGCCCCTTCCGAATGAGCTCGACTTCTATCGTCGACTTGGTCAGGTCACGGCGTGCGGCGGCCGGAAGACGACGAACGTCAGGTCGTCCGGCTTGGAGGGATGCTCGGCGTCCGGCGACTTCATGCGCTCGACGCAGGTCGAAAAGAGCCTTGCGCCGGCTTCCTCGAGGCGGCCCTTGCGCATCAGCTCGACGATCTCTCTCGGATAGAGGTTGTCGGAGAGCCCGTCGCTGGCGATGAGGAGCGTGTCGTACGCGGCTAGCTCGACCGTCGGTCCGATCTCGATGCGCATGTCGCTCGCGCCGATCACGTTGTAGATGAGGTTGCGGTCCTCGTGGACCATCGCCTCGTCTTCCTCGATCAAGCCGGCGTGCAGCGCGTAGCCGACGGGGGAATGCGGCACGGCCTCGTGCTTCACGCGACCGCGCAGCCCGGTGACGAGAACGAGGCTGTCTCCCACGTGGTACGAGCGGATCGAGCGCGCGCTGATCTCCGCCACGGCGAGCGTCGTCGCGCCGCCTTCGAGCTCGAGCACCGCGCGGTTCGCGCTCTCGATCCCGTTCAAGATCGCGTCGCGCATCCACCCCTCACCCGTTCGGTCGGCGCCCTCGAGCGCATCCTTGAGCGCGACCAGGGCGATCCGTGCCGCCTGCTCGCCGCTCGGTCGTCCCCCCACGCCGTCGGCGATCGCGAGCACGCCGGAGGACTCCGACGTCGGGATGAAGGCCATCGCATCCTCGTTCGGCGTGTCCTTACTCGGACAACGCACCGTCACGAAGACGATGTCGCCGCCGGCGAAGCGGCCAGTCTCGACTCCGGACATGTCCCGTTCGAAGTAGAGCGCCGGAGTGTGTATCGCCGCAGGTTCGGTCAAGCGGTCGGGTCGGCGTCGCACCGGACCCTCATCGACCGACTCCGGTACCACACCAGGGACACCAATCCCAGAACTCGCGCACGATTCCAGAGCTGCAGCGCCCGCACCGACCCTTCGCCTCCTCGATCGCCCACTTCCGCCGCACTTTGGTGTTGCACCACGGGCAATAGCGCATGAAGGGCATGAGGTCGCGGCGCGAACAGCTCGAGTTCGAGCACCGAGCCGTGTAGCGCCGGTCCGTGTAGGTGCGCTCGCTCACCGGTCCGATGAGCCCTCCATAGCACCAGGCGCAGAAGCGCCAGTCCGACTTGACTCCCCGCTTGCAGCGCGGGCACTGGGCTGGAAAGCGCACGTCGCCGCGGTGGGCCTGTCGCTCGACGCCGCACCAGGGACAGTGGTGCATCGTCTCGGCGATCGGCCCGCTGCAGCGTTCGCAGGCATGGCTCGTCTCGAGCGCCTTGCCGAACTGGCGCTGGAACTGGCGGCGCCGGATCGTCTTCCAGTCGCGCTTCGCCGCCCGGCTCGACGTCTTGCGCGACGAGCGGCGCGACGCCTGGGTGAGTGCGCGGCTCTTCACGCGGCGGAACGCTTCGAGCATGTGGCGAGCGTTCTGGAAGCGTGCCCGTGCGTCGACCTCCGTGGCACGCCGCACGAGGGCCAGGAGATCGGGGTGCACCTTGCCCTTGATCTTCTCGTAGCTCGGGAACGGCCAATCGAAGGGCCACTCCGGCGTCTCGCCGGCGAGCATGCGGTAGATCACGAGTCCGGCCGAGAAGACGTCCGATCGCAGGGATGGATGGCCCATGGCCTGCTCGGGCGCGACGAAGCCGAGCGTTCCCGTGCCTTCGGCCTTCAACGTGTGCTGGGCGACCTTCGCGATGCCGAAGTCCGCCAGGCGCAGCTTGTCGTGGTCGAAGAGGATCAGGTTCTCCGGCTTGACGTCGCAGTGGATGATCCCGCGGTCGTGCGCGTAGGCGAGGGCTTCGAGCATCTGCTCGATCCACCCGAGCACCGTGCGCAGCGGAGCCCGGCGCCCGAGCCGCGTCTCGAGGCTGCCCGCGCCGAGCGGGTAGACGATCAGGAAGTGGTCGTCGACGAACGAAGCCGTCTTGATGGGGAGGATGTTGGGATGATCGAGGCGCGCCGTCATGCGCACTTCCTTGCGGAAGAGCTCGAGCGTCGCCTTGTCGACGTAGCGGTCGTGCGGGATCTTGATCGCGACGGAGATCCCCTCGATCGTGTCGTGCGCCCGGAAGACGTTCGCGAAACCGCCGCGCGCAATCCGGTTCTGCACCCGGTACTTGCCGAGGACCTGACGCGCACGGATCTCGTTCTTCCCGCTCGACAAGAGGCTGCTCCGACACCACCCCGCCCGCGGGGCTTCCTCTGAATCGGGCCGCTTCGCAGCGCGAGTAGCCGCTCCAGAGGGGCGACGATGGTAAACGACGGACGCGCGCCGGGCGGGTCGGTTTCGCAGTTCGGTCCCCGATCCGTTCGGCCCGCCTCTTCGTTCCGCCGAAGGTTCGCCCGAGGACTCGCGGTCCGCAGCCGAGCGGCGGGGTCGATGGTCGCGCGCCCCTCCCGTAGTGACGCCGAGCGAGCCCGGCTCCGTCCGCACGCCACGCCACCGAGCGCTCGCAGTCGGTGTGCTACAAGTTCCGGCCCGTGTTCCGGCTGGCCTACAACACGAACGGCCTCGCCCACCACCGCCTGCTCGACGCGCTGCGGCTCCTCGCCGAGCTCGGCTACGAGGGCATCGCCATCACGCCCGATGTCGGCGTGCTCGACCCCTACGACCTCGATCCGCGGGCGGTCGCGGATGCTCGCCGCTGGGCGGAGGATCTCGGACTCGCCATCGCGATCGAGACCGGCGCCCGCTTCGTGCTCGACGCGAAGCGCAAGCACTACCCCACCCTCCTCGAGGAGGCCGCGGAGGAGCGCGCCCGCCGGATCGACTTCTTGCGCCGCTGCATCGATCTCGCTGCCGACCTCGACGCCGAGGTCGTCTCGCTCTGGTCGGGTCGCTCTCCCGACGGCGTCCGCGCGGATGGAGGCGACGCCGGGGAGCGGGACGCGGGATCACGTGTGCAGGGAGCCGTCGCTCCGCGCGAGCGCGAGCTCCCGGCGCTCTCGAAGGAGCCGCGGGCGAAAGGATCGGCCGTGGACGTCCATGCCGCCCGCGAGCGCGCCTGGGATCGGCTCGTCTCCGGCCTCACGGAGCTCCAGGCCTACGGCGCCGAGCGCGGCGTCGCTCTGGCCTTCGAGCCCGAGCCCGGCATGTTCATCGAGCGCCCCGCCGGCTACGAAGAGCTCGTGGCGCGCCTCGGTTCCGTGGGCGACACGCTCGGGCTGTGCCTCGACGTCGGCCACCTGCACTGCACCGGCGACCTCCCTGCGCCCGACGTCATTCGCCGCCTCGGGAACCGCCTCCTGCAGGTGCACCTCGACGACATCCGCGGCGGCGTGCACGAGCACCTGATGTTCGGTCAGGGCGACCTGGACCTCCCCGGCGTCCTCGACGCGCTGCTCGAGGTCGGCTACGACGGCCTCGCCGCCGTGGAGCTCTCGCGCGACAGCCACCGCGGCGCCCAAGCCGCCGCCGAGGCCCTCGAGCACCTCCACCGTGCGCTAGCCACCGGTAGGCGATCTTGACCCGAACCCAGGGGCGTGCGCGAGAGTAGCGAGCCTACACAACGCCAAGCGAAGCCCCGCTTACCCTCCTCTGGGCTTGTCGGTGGAGAGTGGCCCTCGTGCCGAGCGACGCGCGCAGAGCCGCACGCCAAGCTGTTGGCGCAGAACGATTACGTTTGGCGTTCGCGCCAAGGTAACTTGACATTCTTCTTGATCACAGGAAGTGTACCATCTGGTTGAAGCCCGGCTCGCTTTACCGTCGTTGAGTGATGAGAGGCTACGTAGTAGAGCCACTGACAGCCAGCGAACGCAAACTCATATATGTGAGCACCTTGGTCCTGGCATAGGAGTGGCGAAAAAACCGTCTCCCACCAGACCCTTCCATCAACGGGCGATCTCATCGCGAAACAGAGTATCGGGTAGTCAAAGGGTTCTCCCGGATCCTGGTTCAGAACGAGTGATGCGAGGTGGTGTGAATGTTGTTGTCCCAATTCCACTGAGGCAAAGTGTTGATGGGTAGCAAAGTGAGCCCGCAGCAGAACGCTCAGATGGAATAGTTTGAAAGCAGAATAGTCAGGTACGTTAAGGAGGGCGTCGGTCTGAGTCTCGAGCAAGGATAGAGGCCGGCTGTCAAACCAGTACTCTTTGAAAGGAGTCTCGTACGTTGTGTTGATGAGCCCCTCGCAATTGAGGCAGAGCATGTATTCCATCCATCCTTTCTGGATCTTCCATGCTCTCTCAGCCGAGGCCGACTCAAACTCCATCATCTTGTGCCCCGGGCCATAGACTGGGCCGAAAGCAAACTCCGGGATCACGTGCGACTTGCAGAGAGGACCGTGGACACCGCACAGCTTGCACGAGCCCGTGACGCTCTTGTCTCCCAAATCATCCTCCTGGCAAAGCAAGCTTCGTGTGCCCACATCGCGCATCACAGGATGGAGACATGGATGATCTCTTAGATCATCCAGCCGAAAACTAAGATTCCAAGGAGGCTGCCCGCGCATCCTCGTCGCTGCGCCCGGGCCTGTTTTCTTTGTGCGAGACGCTGAGCTATTATCTCTTTCCAGCACCTAGTCGCGACGTCATCCAGGTCCGGAACACTGCCTAATGGGCCTAGGCTGGTGAGGACCGAGGCAACAATCACGTCTTTATCGAGAGCTTCTCGTGATGACTGAAGGAGCACGTCGACTACTTGCCCAACCAGTACTCTCAGGTCGTTTGGCATCTGAGGGATTGCAGCGCGAACTTTTCGAACCGCATTGTCCGCGTTGATCTTTTCGAGGATCTCTCCAATGAGCAAGAACGCTTCACCAGCATCAAGTTGAGATCCATCACCGAGCCCCCGAACTGCAAGGGTTGATCTAACTTGATCCCAAACATGTAGGAAGTCCGGCGCGGGTTCGCCGTAGCTGAGTGGCATCTGCAAGGTGAGCCGGAGAGCATCCTCCAAATGCTTGGGGAGTGGACGATACGCGTCAGGCATTGGGTTCACCGCGCTTCTTGACTCTTGCCCCGCAGCCATGACTACAGTCACGGAGCCTGTGCCCTCAATCAGGAGCGCTCTATGTACCGTGCTCGAAGGTGTTTTGCTGACATTTGTCAGCGACCCCCTACCGCGCCGCCGCGAGGACCTCGGCGTCCGAGAGGAGGCGCGGGGTCTTCTTCGCGAGCTCGAGGACGGTCGCGATGCGCGCTTCGGTGGGTTCGACGCCGTGCTTCTCGAGCACCCAGGTGACGTTCGAGCGGCCGCTCATCGGGCCGACCTTGATCGACTGCTCGAGGCCGAAGACGTCGGCGGGCACGCCCGAGTAGACGCGGTTCGCGAGCCAGTCGTCGTGCTTGCGGAAGGCCTTGATGACGGCCGCGGCGTGCACGCCCGTGCCGGTCTCGAAGGCGTCGGTGCCGAAGACGGGGTAGTTGTGCGGGATCTCGAGCCCGAGCGCTTCCGAGGCCTTCGCGCAGTAAGCAGCGAGCTTCGTGAGGTCGTTGTCGATCACGCCGCCGATCTTCAAGTTGACGAGCAGGAGGTCCATCTCCGTGTTGCCGGCGCGCTCGCCGACGCCGAGCGCCGTGGCGTGCAGGCGGGTCGCGCCCGCGCGGAAGGCCGTCAAGGCGTTGACGAGCCCGAGCCCGCGGTCGCGGTGGCCGTGCCAGTCGATGCCGACGTCCACGCCGAGCTCCGCCACGAGGTCGCGCACGAAGCCGACCAGGTTCGCGACGCCCTCGGGCGTCGCGTGCCCGCAGGTGTCGCAGATGCAGATGCGCTGCGCGCCGGCCTCGATGGCGGTCGTGTACAGCGCGCGCACGTCCTCGGGATTGGCGCGCGTCGTGTCCTCGGTCACGAACATGCACGGCAGGCCGTTCTTCGTGGCGAAGGCGACCGCGTCGCGCGAGAGCTGGAGCATCTTCCCCATCTCCCAGTCCTCCGCGTAGCGGCGGATCGGGCTCGAGCCGATGAACGCGCACACCTCGATCGGGACGCCGGTGCGCTGGACGAGGTCGACGACGGGCTCGATGTCCCCGATGACCGTGCGGCAGGCGACGTTGGGAGTGATCGCGAGGCCCTCCATCTCGCGCACGAGCGCCTCGATGTGGGTGCGCGCGCGGTCGCCGGCGCCGGGCAGGCCGACGTCGGCCGTGTGGATGCCGAGCTCGTCCATCAGGTGGACGAGCTCGATCTTGCGGTCGAGGTCCGGATCGCGCGCCGAGGGACTCTGGAGCCCGTCGCGCAGGGTCTCGTCGTCGAACTGGATCGCGCGGTCGCGGAGACCGGCGCCGTCGGTCCGCGTGCCGTTCCAGTCGTAGATCAAGTGCTCGCGATCGTATTCGCTCATCGGGTGGTCGGAATTGGGGCTGAGCATTCTATCGCCGGTGCTCGTCGCGGGCTGCGGGACGGCTATCCTCTCGCTCCGTGAGCGCGATCCGGGTCCTGAAGTTCGGCGGGGCGGCGCTGCGCGACGGACCCGCGGTGGCGAAGGCCTGCGAGGTCATCGGGGCCTTCGGTGGGGAGCGCCCGATCGTCGTGGTGAGCGCGGTCGAAGGGGTGACGGAAGAGCTCGTGCGCTGCGCCGCGGGTGCGGGGGATCCGGCTAGCCTGCGCATTCGACATCGCACGATCCTGCGGCAGCTCGGACTCGGGAGCGAGCTCCTCGACCGCCACCTCAGCGAGCTCGCGCACGTGCTCGAGCTCGTTCGCGGCGGCGGGTGCGCGACGGGGCCCACGCGCGATCTCTTGCTCTCGTTCGGCGAGCGCATGAGCGCGCGCATCGTGTCCGCCGCGCTGCGCGAGGCGGGGCGGCTCGCGACGCCGGTGGACGCCTACGACCTCGGGCTCGTCATCGAGGCGGCGAACGGTCGGGCGCGGCTCGTCGGCGGGGCTGCCCGGGCCGTGGAACGCGCGCTGCGCGAGATCCCGGGGCTGCCCGTCGTCACCGGTTTCCTCGCATCCGATGCGCGCGGCAACCTCACGACGCTGGGGAGGAACGGCTCGGACCTGACGGCGCTGCTCCTGGCAGGAGCGGTCGGCGCGCAGGAGGTCCAGTTGTGGAAAGCCGTGGCCGGGATCCAGACGGCGGACCCGCGCCGGGTGCGCGCAGCGCGCACGCTCCCGGCGGTCGGCTACGCCGAGGCGCTCGAGCTCGCGCAACACGGTGCGGCCGTCCTGCACCCGGAAGCGGCGCGCCTCGCCCAAGCCGCGCGACTCTGCGTGCGCTTGCTCGACGTGCGCGATCCGCGGGGTACCTGCAGCGAGCTCGTGGACGAGACGCCGTTCGCCGGTCCGCTGGCGCTCGTGCATCGGAGCAATCTGCTCGTGGCGCGGATCGAGTCGCGCGATGCGCTGCTCTGGACACTGAACGAGCTCGAGGAGCAGGGCACCTGGCTCGACTTGCGCGGCGGTGTCGCGCGGATCGCTCTCCCGGACGGGTCCGCGAGCCGCGCGTTGCTCGCGGAAGTGGGCGCCGAGGTGGAGGACGGCGTGGCGTCGATCGCGCTCGTCGGACGCGGCGTCGGCAGCGACGAAGCCTTGGCCCCGAGGACGTCGGAGCTCGCGCACGCCGCGGGGATCGCGCTCCGAGGCGGTGGCGCGGGCATCCGCTCGAGCAGTCAGGCCTGGCTGCTCGCCGAGCACGACCTCGATCGCGCGCTCGAGCTGCTGCACGCGGAAGTGCTGCTCCCGGCCGTGACGCACGCGGCCGAGCTCGCGGCGCATTGAGCGCGGGTCGCGGGCAAGTATCCTCGCGGGGAGTTCGGCGCCGAAACGCTCGACCATGCAGAAGCGCATCGATTCCCCTTGCGCGTCGGAGGGACCCCACCCGCCGAGGATCCTGCGCGAGGGGACTTGCTCGCAGACGCTCACCCAGGGTCGGGAATGGCGTAAGGGAACGGCTTGAAGCGCAGGAGTCCCCTCGCCGCCTTGTGGATCGTGGGGGGACTCCTCGTGCTGTCCTTCATCGTCCGGAGCTTCGTGGCCGACGTGTATCGGGTGGAGAGCGGCTCGATGGAGCCCACCCTCTACGGAGGGGGGACATGGGGCGAGTGGGCGCTCGTCCGCTACGAATCCATGGGCGACCTCGAGCGGTTCGACCTCGCCGTCACCTACACGGGCAGCGGCACGCCCATCGTCAAACGCGTGGTGGGGTTGCCGGGAGAGACCGTGCAGGTGCAGAGCGGCGACCTGTTCGTCGACGGACGGAGGCTTCCTCCGGAGGCGCCGCGACCCGCTCCCGTCGTGCTCTTCGACGGCGCTCTGCACGAAGCGGCCGAGCAGTTCGAGTGGGACGATGGCACGTGGACGCGCGCAGGCGACGGTTGGGAGCTCGATTCGCGGCTCGAGCCGGACGAGGACGACGCGCATCTCTTGCGCTGGCGCTCCGCGTTCGACGACGGCTACCTCTTGCCCGACGGGACACGCCTCGCCGGGACGCGACCCGTCGGCGACGGGATCGTGGCGTGCGAGCTGTGGCTCGACGACATCGCAGCGGCAGAGGGAGCGACCGTGAGGCTCGAGTTGCGCGAGGAGGGAGATCTCTTCCGCGCGGCGATCGAGCTCGGAACGTCGACCGCTCGAGCTCCTGATGCCGCGCCGCGCAAGATCTCCGCGCGCGCGCGGATCGAGCGACTCTCCCCGGAGCATCTGCCCGAGACGCTCGCCCTGGCCGAGCTCGAGCTCGCGAGCGGCACCTTCACGCCGCTCTCCTTCGCCAACGTCGACAATGCGCTCGTCTTCGCGATCGGAGGGACGGAGCCGCTCGTCGCCCGCTACTCCGAGAACCGCGTTCCAGCGGGTCCGGCGGTCGTGCCGGGTGTCACGGTGGGGACCCAGGTGGCGCTCGGCGGCGACGGACTGCGAGCGCGTTTCAAAGCGATCCGGATCGCCCGCGACGTCTCCTGGATCGCACGCGGCGAGTTCGGCGTGGGGCGCCCGCTCTCCCTGGGGCCCGACGAGTACTTCCTGCTCGGCGACAACTCCGCACGCAGCCAGGACGGGCGCACGCTCGGGCCGACCCAGATCACGGCCTTCCTGGGACGGCCGCAGTCGATCGTGTGGCCGCGCTCGCGGGCGCGCAGCCTGCTGGACGACAAGTGGGAGCCAGCCGGCCGTCGCCGCACGCCGCTGGCGCACTGACGGCGATGTTCGCGCCTCGCAAGAACGTCTCTGGAAACGACACGTTCAGCGGACCAATCGCGCGACGTCGGCCCAGCTACGATGAGGAGCCGAAAGGGCTCACTGCACGTTCTACGATGACTTGGATCCCGACCCGCTCCTTCTCCCGGCGCACACGACGCACGCGAAGCGAGCCGCATTGCGGCCGCGCGAGGCAGCCGGGGAAAGGATTGCGCGAGCGGCGAACCGGCTCCGAAGCGTCGAAGCGGATCGGAACCCAGAGCAGGAGCCGGGGTTGAGGGGCGCCCGCATGGAAGCCCCGCTCAGCGATCCGGGAGCCCTTCTGATGCTCGCCTGGCAGGCGGGGGACGAAGCGGCGTTCGACCAGCTCGTGGAAAGCTATTCCGGTCGCGCTTACGCCCTGTGCACGCGCTTCCTCGGCGACGTCCCCGGGCGCGAGGACTTGGTGCAGGAAGCCTTCATCCGGATCGTGCGCGCGCGAGACCGCTATCGTCCGACTGCGCAGTTCTCCACCTGGCTCTACCGCATCGTCTACAACCTGTGCGCGAACTTCCGCGAGCGCAAGCACGAGACGCTCTCGCTCGAGGGAGTGTCCGGCGGGTCCGAAGAGCGGCGCGGGCGCGAGCTCGCCGACGCGTCCGCGCCCGAGCCGTCCGAGGGCCTCGTCGCGGGCGACGTCGTGGCGAAGGTGCGCGCGGCGATCGCCGTGCTGCCGGACAACCAGCGCATGGCGCTCCTGCTCTCGAAGTACGAGGAGCTCTCGTACGCCGAGATAGCGCTGGTCCTCGATTCGAGCGAGAAGGCCATCAAGTCACTCGTCCACCGCGCGCGCGAGAACTTGCGCAAGACGCTCGCGCCTTGGCTCGAGGAGGAGCTCCTGTGACCTCGTGTCGCGCATTCCGCGGCGACCTCGAGCGTGCACTCGAAGGCCGGCGCCAGGCGGGACGGCTCGTCGAGCTCTCCTTCGACGGTCATCTGATCGCTTGCGCGGATTGCCGCGGGCTCTTGGACTCGGAGCAGGCCCTCGAACTCCTGCTCGCATCGCTCCCCGAACCGCGCCTGCCCGAGGAGCTCGCGCAGCGCGTCCTCGCGCGCTTGCGGCACGAGCGCGAGGCGGGCCTAGACGCGCTGCTCGAGCGCGCGCCTGCGCCGAGGGTTCCGGCGAACCTCGCCCGCCGCGTGCGCGCGGCGGTGGCGGGGGAGCGAAGCGCTCCGGCTCTCGATCCGCTCGACCGTTTGCTCGACGCCGTTCCCGCTCCGCGCGTCCCGGCGACGCTCGCGGTCCGTGTGCAGAAGGCCGCGCGCAAGGCGGCGGGACGCGGGCGACCGAGGGTCGTGCGCGGTGTTGCACTGGGACTCGCGCTCGCCGCCGCGGCCGCGCTGATCGCGCTGATCCTGCCCCCGGACCTGTGGAGTGCGCGGGAGACGGGCGGCGAGTCCGTCGCCGAGCCGGTCCCGCAGGCCGCGGGAGAAGCGCTGAGCGACGAGTTCCTCGCGGCCTTC
The DNA here is from genome assembly GCA_964413535.1 of uncultured Planctomycetaceae bacterium. Classification (GTDB taxonomy): domain Bacteria; phylum Planctomycetota; class UBA1135; order UBA1135; genus CAYPTB01. The sequence goes on from CAYPTB010000008.1 coordinate 145,704, forward strand.
GACGTGCTCGAGAACTGGGAGCTCCTGAACGGCGAGGACCTCGACTTCCTGCTCGCGTCGATCGACGAGATCGACGAGCTAGTCTTCGAGGAGAGCCTGTGGAGCGAGACGGGGCTTGGAATCGGAGCGGAGGGTCCGAAGTGACGGGCGTCGGCCGGCTCCTCTTCGGCCTCCTCGTGCTCGCCCTGAGCGCGACGTCCCTCTCGGCGCAGGCGCCGCACGAGCCCGCGCCGACGGAGCTCGACCGCGCAACCCTGCGCGGACGATGGAATGCCCTGGACGAGGAGGAGCGGGCGCTCTATCGCGAACGCTTCGCGAAGCTCGCCGAGATGCGCGGGGAGGAACGGCTCCAGCTCGAGGAGCGCGCCGCAGAGCTCGAGCAGCAGATCCGCGAGCTGCGCGACGAACTGCCCCCCGACCTCCAGCGTCGGCTGCGCATGCTGGGGTCCGAGAAGCGCAACGAGATCGTGCGCGAGTTCTTCTGCGAGCGTCAGCGTTCCCGCGGCGTACACGTGCGCGAGCAACTGCCGGCCGAGCTCGTGGAGGAGCTCGAAACCGCGCCGCCGGCGGAGCGCCCCGGGATCCTGCGTCGGTTCCACGACGACATGCGCCGCCGTGCTGTCACGCGCTTGCTCGAAGACCTTCCGCCGGAGAGCGGAGTTGCGTCGGAGGAGCTCGAGCGCATCGAAAGTCTCGCCGGACGCGAGCGCATGCGCGCGGTGCTCGAGCTCGAGCGCGTCCAGATTCGGCGCCGAGTCGAGGCTCACGGTCCGCCCCCCGACTTGGGCGAAACGACCTGGCAGGAGCTCGATCGGCTACCCCTCGAGGGGTTCTTCCGCGCCTGGCGCGACCGCAGGCGCTCCCATCGGGAGCTGGGTCCGGGCGGACCGTTGGGCGGGATTCGGGCCGTTCAGCCGCCGGCCCCCGGGCCGTGGACGCACCGCGGCCACCTCCTCGACCGGCTGATCGAGCTCTCTCGACCGAGTCTCGAGGACCTCATCGATCTCGCCCAGCTCTCCGAACGGGAGCGACGCGCCGGCGCGGAAGCGCGCGCGCGAGAACGCTGCGAGACGTTCCTCGACGACTATCCGTTCCTGCCTCCCGGCGAGAGATCCCGTTTGGAAGAGCTCCCCGACGGAGAGTTCCTGGTGGAGGTGCGCGTCTTCGCCGCGCGCCAGCTCGCCAGCGCTCGGGGGCGCATCGACGGCCTGCGCGAGCGCCAGCACGGCGAACCCTCACCCGGAGCCCCCGGCCGCGAACGGCGCTGATTCCGGGGAGCCGCCATTCTCCCGGGGGTCTTCTGCGCACGTTCGCCGAATCGGACGGCGTCACGGGATCGCAGCGCGCCTCACCTAGAATGCGACGCAGCATGGCGGGCCGGTCCAGCGAAGCACAGCGCCCCGTCCCCGCAGCGGGGGTGGAGCGCGTGCTCGACTCGAAGCGAGTGCTCGTCGATCTGCGCAGCCCGGCGGAGTTCGCAGCGGACCACCTCCCCGGCGCCGTGAACATTCCCCTGTTCGACGACGTCGAGCGCGCGATCATCGGGACGCTGTACCGCACGGCGCCCGACCTTGCCTTCGGCGAGGCGCGCGAGTTCGCCCGAAAGCGCATCCGGACGCTCGTGCAAGACGTCGCTTCGGTGTGCAAGTGGGACGCACTCCCGGGCGAGTTGGAAGAGCGCGTGCTCGCCATGACCGCAGCCGGACTGAGGGGGCTCGAAGCAGAGCTTTGGACGGAAGGGGAGCCCGGCGCTCACGACGCCGTCTTCTACTGTTGGCGGGGAGGTCTGCGCTCGCGCAGCGTGGTCGCCTTCCTGCGCGGCCTGGGTCTCGAGCGCGCGTCGATCCTCGACGGCGGCTACCGCTCCTACCGGCGCGCCGTCGTGCGGGCGCTGGGCCTGGTCCAGTTCCCGCGGACGTTCGTCCTGCGCGGGCTCACCGGCGTGGGGAAGACGCTCGTGCTGCGCGAGCTCGAGCGCATTCGACCCGGCTGGACGGTCGATCTCGAGCACCTGGCAGGTCATCGGAGCTCCATCCTCGGCATGGTCGGGCTCGATCCGGCCACGCAGAAGACCTTCGAGTCGCGTCTGCTCGCGCGGATCGGCCCTCGCGGCGAACGGCTCGGGAGCGTCGTGGTGTTCGAGGGCGAGAGCCGCAAAGTGGGCGACATCGTCTTGCCGGCGCGACTGTGGACGTCCTTGTCCGGCGGGACGAGTCTCGAGCTCGTCGCCCCGCTCGAGCGACGCGTGGAGGTGCTCGTGGCGGATTATCTCGCGACCGCTGGACGGCGCGCCGAGCTGCGCGCGCAGCTGCCCTTCATCGAAGCGCGCTTGGGTCGAGTGAAGTGGAAGGATGAGCTGGTTCGCTTGCTCGACCTACGTCGCGAGGACGAGCTCGTCCGCGTACTGCTCGAGCGCTACTACGATCCCCTCTACCGTCACTCGGAGCGCGCCTTTGCACCGGCCGCGACGATCGACGCCTCGGACCCGTCGCGCGCGGCGCGCGAGGTGGCCGGGTGGATCGAAGCCCAATCCGGCTGAGCGCCTAACGGCCCGCCTCGTTCGCGGGCTCGGCAGCTTCCGCGGGAGCGCGCTCCGGAGCGAACACGACCGGCGGGAACGCGAGCCGCAGCGCCAGAGCGGCGGAGAGGGCGAGGATCACCCACAGACGAGGAGGACGGCGCATGCTCGGTGAGGCGAACCGTTGCGGGGTGGCCTCGAATCAGACTACCTCGCGGAAGGTGGGGAGGGCGGCGAGGTCGTGCGCGCTCGGGTTGGACGAATCAGCCGTTCGCGAGCCTTCCGGTGCCCGGACGCCGACCGAAGAAGTTTCACCGAATGCGGTCGACGAAGCCCGGTTCGCCGTGGAGTTCCGCGCAGTTCGCGCAGCAGAAGTAGGCCCCGGCGGTCTCGAGTCCGTGACCCAAGATCCGGCAGCCGCAGCTCGCGCACTCCTTGGCGAGGGTCGCGATGGCGCATTCGAAGCTGTCGAAGGTGAAGGATTCGCCGTCGGGCAGGATGACCTGGAACGATTTGTCGTAGTCGTTGGCGCAGTGCGAACAGATCATGGGGACGCTCCCGACTCGGCTGCGCGACGGTCCCTCGACCGCCGCAGGGTTCATTTCTTCGACTTGGGATTCCTCGGGACCTTGGCTCCCGGGCGCCGGGCCTCGGACAGGCCGATCGCGATGGCTTGCTTGCGCGACGTCGCTTGGCCGAGCGCCGAACCGGAGGGTTCCGCGCTTCCTCTCCCGCAGAGCCCGCCCGACCTTCTTCGAGGCCTGCTTGCCGTCGCGTCGCTTCGTCAGTGTCTCCCTCGCGCCCCGTGGCCACCTGGATAGGAGCCGAAGTGATCCCGGCGAGAACCGGAGCGGAAGAGCGCCCGGGGGAGCTCGGCTTCGCTCTCCGCGCCGCGGCCATAGCCCGGTTGCTCGTCGTCCCGGGTGGTGCGACGGCGATTCCGCCGCGTTCTTCGGAACTCTTCGAAGCGCCGGTCTTCTTCGAACTCGCCGTAGCGGGCCGCCTCAGCGCGATGCCCCACCATGAGTCTGTGCCTTTCTTCGGCGGGATGCCCGCCGACAGGACGTCGAGGAATCTCGTATCGCGCGAATGCGCGATTTCCGTGCGAAGCGCGCCATGGAGCAAGCGATGTGCCCCGGCCCCGAGGAGCAGCTCGCGCCGTTCCAAGCCCGAGAGCGGAGCGGCGCGACAATTCGCCGGCTCGGCACTTCCTACAAACGTCGTCGGATGCGCGATCGAGCGCTCTCAGACGTTGCGCGTGAGCAGGGCCAGGCCTTCGCGGACCTGCGCCTTGAGCTCGTAGAGACTTCCGATCGCACGCAGACGGTTCCACAGATAGCTCGGACGCAAGTAGAAGCGCCGCACCATGCGCTTCTTCAGCGCGAGCATCGTCGCGCGGTCCAGGGTGTGCGTCGGCAGGAACGCGTCGGCGCCGCCCTGGTCCATGACCAGGTCCCCTTCCGCTGCGAGGCCGAGCTCGAGGGCCTTCTTGCGGAAGGGCGTGCCGAAGCGCGGAACGGCCATGTTCAGGCTCATGAAGTCCATGTCCAGCCCGACGGCGAGCTCGAGCGTCCGCGAGAGCGTGTCTTCGGTTTCCTCCGGCAGTCCGATGATGAACGTGCCCACGCTGCGCAGACCGTGTCGCCTCGCGCGCCGGAAGGCGTCGGCGACGATGGACGAGCGGTAGCCCTTCCTGTACGCGGCGAGCAGCGCGTCGTCGGCGGACTCCACGCCCATCATCACCGTGTGGCAGCCGCCGGCGCGCATCGCGGCGAGCATCTCGTCGTCGCCGGTGTCGGGCCGCGTGTAGGCGGTCCAGGAGAGGTCGCCGCGTTCGGCCAGGAGGCGCGCGAGCTCGAGGCCGCGCTCGCGCACGACGCCGAAGGTCTGGTCCATGAAGAAGAGCTCACGCACGCCGCGCGCGCGCAGATGGTCGATCTCCGCCAGGACGTCGTCCAAGGGCCGAGTCTGGAAGCCGAGCGTCCCGATCACGCAGAAGGTGCAGGGGTAGGGACAGCCGTAATCGGTGAGCACGGTGGCGAACGGCTCGCTGCGCGCGAAGGAGAAGTGGTAGCCCTGCGCGGGGAAGAGCTCGTGCCGCGGGCGCGGCACGCGGAACGCGCCCTTGCGTGACTTGCGAGCGACGCCGAGGATCCGCTCCGGCGCACCATCGGCCCCGCGAACGGTCATGTCTTCGATGGCCGCGCGCTCTCCCCGCAGGTAGTGCACGAGGTCCGCGTTCGCGAACACGTGCAGCACGGCCTCGATCCAGGGCTCTTCGCGCAAGCGCGCTTCGCTGGCCTCGTGCAACACGTCGCCGATCGCGATCACGCGCCGCCCGCGCCGCGCCTCGTCCGCGAGGAACGAGCGATCCTCGTCCCACGAGACCGAGCCGACCAGGCTCACGATCACTTCGGGACCGAAGGCGTCGATGCGCTCGTGGGCTTCCCTCGGAGCGAGGCGCTCGGCCATGCAGTCCAGGACCGAGGTCTCCGCGTACTCCGCAGCGGTGCCCGACAGCACGATCAGGTCCACCGGGTGGAACAGGTAGTTCGACTTGGTCGTCTTCGAGCAGAAGTAGTCGCGGATGTAGATCCGTTCGCCCGGCGGGTTGAGCAGCAGGATCCTCATCGTGTGCCGACCTGGCGTGGAGCCGGAGCCTCGACGACCCGTTCCGCGACGCGCAAGGTCGCGCGCACGGCCAGCGCGCGCGTCTCCTCGAGCACGCGCTCGACCGTGAGGTTGATCAGACACTCGGGCCGGCCGCGGTAGCAGTTCGCCACCTTGTTCTCGTGCACGTTGATGCACGGGCTGCAGGCCGGGGGCTCGTAGAGCGCCTTGACGATGGGACCGAGCGGTCGGTACATGACCGGCGTCTCGGGCCCGAAGAGTCCGACGGTCGGCGTGCCGAGGGCGGCGGCGAGGTGCATCGGGCCGCTGTCGTTCGACACGAAGGCGTCGGCACGCGCGAGGAGCGCGTGGAGCGCGCCCAGGGAGAGCCGCCCCGCGAGGTTCGCGAAGGTCGCGGGGGGCAGCTCGCCCGCGCGCGCGGCGACTTCCGCGGTCCACTCGATCTCGGACCGGGCACCGATCAGGACCACGCGCATCCCGTCCTCGAAGGCCAATCGCCGAGCGAGCTCGGCGAAATGCGCGGGCGGCCAGCGGCGCTCCAGCGAGAGCGATCCCGCGTTGGGGTTCAAGACGGCGAGGGGGCGGACGTCCTCGGGCCGCCCGAGGTCGCAGGACGCGAAGCAGAGCTCGAGCTCGCGCTCGTGCTCGTCGGTCACGGGGAACGGCGTCAGGTCGCGCCACGTCGTGTCGTTCCCGTTCTCGCCACCCGCAAGGCACCGGAAGTTGCGCGCGACGTGCCAGTAGCGGTTGAAGGGGACTGCGTGCGTGTGCAGCCCGCCGCGCCACACGCTGGGAGCCGCGAATCCGTGCGACTCGCGCGCCTTGGTGAGCCACGAGATCACGGCCGAGAAGCGCGTGAAGAACTCGAAGTCGTAAACGGCGCGGAAACGGCCGCGGCGCAGCCTGCGGGCGAGCCCGACGATGCGGCGGAAGACCTCCGTCCAGCTCGCCGTGCGCACGTCCAGGGTCACGACCTCGTCGAACACGCCGAGACCGCGCGCGAACTCGCCGTTCTCGACCAGCGTCAAGAAGACGAGCCGCGACGCCGGGTAGCGCATGCGCAAGGCGCGCACCGCCGGCGTGAGGAGCTGGAGGCTCCCCAGCCCCCAGAACTTGATCAGGAGCAGGTCGCCCGAATGGCTCGTCCGCCGCAGCCGCCGCAGGAGCCGCATGGGCTGGAGCAACGTGCAAGCGATCCAGCCGAGGACCTTGTCGGCGGCTTGCAGCCGCTTCATGGGAATCGGTGAGGGCGTGAGCACGGTCGTTCCCACTGTAGACGGGAGATGCGCGACGCGGAGCGATCGCTCCGCTTGCCGGGGGTGAGCGAGGGGTCTATCTTGTCCGCTTGAAGCGGTTTCCCGGCCCTTTCCCGCCCCGTAGCGGGTCAACCGTCTCCTCGGGCCACCGGTGGCGCAGGTCGCCAGCGGGGCCACCCTCCCCGAACCACGGCTGACCGAGTCCATGTGCGGATTCATCGGTGTCTTTGGCCCTGACGGGGTCGACGTCGCCCCGGAGGTCTACGAAGGCCTGCTCGCGATCCAGCACCGCGGCCAGGACGCGGCGGGGATCATCTCCTTCACGAACCAGTTCCACGTGGAGAAGGGTTTCGGCCTCGTCCGCGAGGTGTTCGACGAGCACAACATGGCTCGCCTGCGCGGCAATCTCGCCGTGGGGCACGTGCGCTACCCGACGGTGGGCACCGGGCAGCAGCAGGACGCGCAACCCTTCCACCTGCCCTTCCCGGTGGGGGTCGCGATGGCCCACAACGGCAACGTCACGAACTTCCAGGAGCTCGTGGCCGAGTTCGCGCGGAGCGGAACGCGGCTCAACTCCTCCTGCGACCTCGAGGTCATCCTGCTCGTCTTCGCGCGCGCTCTCTCCCAACGCATCCGCCCCGGCATCCCGGTCACGCCCGAGGACGTGTTCGCCGCCGTGGACCAGGTCTTCCGCCAGGTCCGCGGCGCCTATTCGGTCGTCGCGACGCTCCCGGACGTGGGGATGCTCGCCTTCCGCGATCCCTATGGGATCAAGCCGATCACCTTCGGGGAGAAGGCGACCCCCGAGGGAACTTGGTTCGCTTGCGCGAGCGAGAGCGTCGTGCTCGACGTCACCGGCTACAAGAAGACGGTCGACATCGGTCCCGGGGAAGCGCTCCTGCTCACTCCGGACCGCAAGGTCCATCGCCGCAAGATCTCCGACAAGCCGCATCGCCCGTGCATCTTCGAGCTCGTCTACTTCGCGCGCCCCGACTCGATGCTGGACGGCATCAGCGTTTACAAGACGCGCTCGCGTTTCGGAGAGGCTCTGGCCGAGCAGTGGGTCGCGGCCGGCGCTCCCGTCCCCGACGTCGTGATGCCCGTCCCGGATTCCTCGCGCGACGCCGCGCTGGCCATGGCGGCGCGTATGGGGGCGCCCTATCGCGAGGGGCTCGTGAAGAACCGCTACATCGGGCGCACGTTCATCATGCCCGACCAGGGGTCGCGCCGCGTGTCCTTGCGGCGCAAGCTCAACACGATCCCGCTCGAGTTCCACGACAAGAAGGTGCTGCTCGTCGACGATTCGATCGTGCGCGGGAACACGGCGCGACTGATCGTCCAGATGGCACGCGAAGCTGGGGCGAAGGAGGTCTACCTGGGCGTCACGAGTCCACCGCTCGTCTCGCCCTGTCCCTACGGCATCGACATGGCCACGAAGACCGAGTTCGTGGCCACCGGACGCACCGCGTCCGAGGTCGCGGACGTGTTGGAAGCCGACTACCTGCTCTACCTCGATCGGGACGCGATGAACGCCGCCGCGCGAGCCGGCAACCCCTGCGTCGAGGAGTTCTGCAACGCGTGCTTCACGGGCGACTACCCGACAGGCGACATCACCCCCGAGGTGCTCGCCAAGATCGAGGGCGAGCGCAAGACGGCCCAACGGGTCTTCACCTTCGCCGACAAGGGAATGGGCGGCGAGCGGAACCAGGAGCCTCGGCGCGAGACCGTTTCGTAGGACCGAGTCCGCCCCGCGGGCAGCGCCGGACCCGTTTCGGCCGCAAGCCGAGCGTCGCCAGGTCCAGGGCCCTCCATGCGGATCCTGATCACGAGTCCCGTCTTCCCGCCCGATCTCGGTGGGCCCGCGGTGTACGTGCCGAGCCTGGCGCGCTACCTCGTCGAGCGCGGTCACCAGGTGAGCGTTGTCGCGTTCTGCTCCGATCCCGCTCCCTCCGGCTATCCCTTCCGCGTGCGGACCATCTCGCGCGGATCGCTCCCCGTTCGCTACCTGCGGGCGTTCTTCATGGTCTGGCGCGAGGCGCGCGCGCACGACGTCGTGTACGTCAACGAGCACCTGGCGCTCCTGCACGTGCTCGCGGCGCGCCTCGCCGGCCGGCGAGCCGTCATCCGGATCATGGTCGACGGCGCGTGGGAGATCTCGCACCGCAAGGGTTGGATCGGCGGCGACGACATCGTGACCTTCGAGACGAAGGACTACGGCGCGAAGGTGAAGCTCACGCGCTGGCTCCAAGTCCGCTGGTGGAGTTGGTGCCGGCGCATCATCGCGTGCAGCGCATTCCTGCGCGGGATCCTGGTCGAGCGCTACCAGGTGCCGGAGGACAAGGTCGTGCTCGTCTACAACGCCTACCACGGCCCGCAGTCCGAGGACGTGGCCCTGGATCGCGCGACCGCGCGGCGCGAGCTGGGCCTCGAGGGCGACCGTCGCTTCCTCCTGACGGTCTGCCGACTGATGGTCTGGAAGCGCGTCGACGGGATCATCCGAGCGCTGCGCGGGCTCCCGGAGGACGTGTGCCTCCTGGTCGCGGGCGACGGCGACATGCTCGAGCCGTGGAAGGCCCTCGCGCGCGAGCTGGGTCTCGCCGACCGCGTGCAGTTCCTCGGCAACGTCCCCCACGCGAGGATCCCGCTCTACCTCCGCGCCGCGGACGTTTTCGTCCTGAACAGCGAGTACGAGGGGCTCAGCCACACGCTGCTGGAAGCGATCCACGTCGGGACCCCCATCGTTTGCTCGGGCGTGTGCGGGAACCCGGAGCTCGTGGAGGACGGCGTCAACGGATTGCTCGTCCAGCCCGGCGACGACGACGGTCTGCGCCGAGCGGTCGCGCGCGTGCTCGACGATCCCGAGCTGGGGTGCCGATTCGTCGAGCAGGGCCGGCGGCGGGCGCCGAGCTTCGCGCGCGAAGCGACCTTCTCGCGCGTGGAGGCCCTTCTGAACGAGGCCAGGTCGGCGTAGACCGTCTCGAGCCGGGAGCGGCCAGATGCTGGAGCTGAAGGGGATCCGACCGACGGGAGGGCGCAGCCCGACCCCGGCCCGACTCGCGCGCTGGCCGGCGCTGCTCCTCGTGCTCGGTTCCTGTTTCGCCTGCGGCTCGGAGGACGAGCTCGGCCTCGCCGGGCGCACTCGATCGACGGGGTTGCGCGTGCTCCTCCTCGGGCTCGACGGAGCGACGTGGGAGCTCCTCGATCCCCTGCTGGACTCCGGCGAGCTCCCGAATCTCTCGAAGTTGCTGCGTGCCGGTGCGCGGGGGAGCCTGGTGCCGGCTCTGTCGGGCGACCCCGAGCTCGGCTGGGTTTCGATCCTGACCGGACAAACGCTCACGGCGTCGGGGATCACCGCGCTTCCCTGGGACCCCGAGCTCGACCGCATCCGTTTGCCCCTGGCCTCCGATCGGCTGGTTGTGTCCGTCTTCGAGGTTCTCGAGGCCGCGGGGTTGCGCGCGCTCGTGCTGGGGTTCGACCTCGCCTGGCCGGAGGCCTCGTCGCGCAGCGTCTTCGTCTCGAGCGAGGTGACGGGCGACGCGCGGCTGCAAGCCATTCGCACCACGCGCGGAAGCGCGAGAACCCTCCCGGTGGAGCTGGAGTCGGAGCTTCGACCGCTCATGGTCGACGGGCAGGAGCTCACGGATCGCGACCTCCAGGAGCTCGGCGAGTTGCCCGCCTGGTTCCTGGAAGAGAGCCGTGCGAGTCTTCCACTCCTCGGCCACGCGCCGAGCTACCTGCGACACGCCTGGGCCAACCAGCGGAACACCGAACGGGTCGCTCTCCACTTGTTGCGGCAAAGGCCCTTCGAGGTCGTCGCGGTCGAGTTGGACGCGTTGGCGGTGTGTCACGCGATGTGGCAACACCTCGAACCCGACGCCTTCACGGGTCTCGGGCTCGATCCGGAGGAGGGCTTGCGCGGGGCGCTGCTCGAGCTCTGCCGGCACGCCGACCGCTTCCTCGGGCGGCTCCTGGACGAGCTCGGGTCCGACACGATCGCGCTGGTGGTCTCGGCTTACGGCTACCGCGCTTCGAAGGACGCCGATGCGGGCGAGGTGCCCGGGGAGAGCTTCGGTCCGATCTTCCGCGAACCGCGGCCGGCGTCCCTTCACTTGACCCTGACGGGCTCGCCCGATGCGAACGGCATCTTCCTGCTCGCCGGAGGCCCGGTAAAGCACGGTGAGGTGAGCGTCACCCAACTGGACCTTCTCCCGACGCTCACCGCGCTGCTCGGGATTCCGAGCTCGCTCGAGCTGCCGGGGCGAATCCCCGGGGCCCTGATCGAGGCGGGCTTCCTCGAGGAACACGCGCCGGAGCCCGTGGCTTCCTTCGAGCCCTTCCTGCGCGTGGCATCCGGGAGCGAGAGGCGGTAGTGGGCAGCCCCGAACGTCCTCACCGCGCGCGTTTCGGCGTCGTCCTGGCGACGGCGATCGGCATCGGTCTCCTGCCCGCCTGTCTCGAGGACGCGCCGCGGCCGCGCTTCGTCGAGCTCGACGCGCTCCGCGAGCCGACGGGGTTGCGGCTGTTGATCCTCGGGATCGACGGCGCGACGTGGGAGATCCTCGATCCGATGCTGGCCAGCGGTGAGCTGCCCAACCTCGCCGAGCTCTTGCGACGCGGCGCGCGCGGCACGCTCGAGCCGGTGCGATCGAGCGATCCCGAGCTGGGCTGGATCCAGGTCCTGACCGGACGACCGCTCGTTTCGGCCGGGATCGAGAACGCCCTGCTCGAGGATCCGCACCTCGGCCGGAAGCGCTTCGCGAAAGCGGGGGACCGCTGGGCTCCAGCGCTGTGGGAAGTTCTCGAGGCGGCCGGCCTGCGCGTGCTCGTCGCGGGCTTCGACCTCACCTGGCCGGCCGATCCCGAGGGAGTGTTCGTCGCGAGCGAGTTCACGGGCGACCTGGTGCTCCAGGCGCTCGGTGCGTCCCGCCGAGGGCCGCTCGTGGTGCCGCGCGACCTGGAGCCGGAGCTGCGCGATCTCGTGGTGGGTGGGGAGGACCTCGAGGACGCGGAGCTCGCCGAGCTCGGCCCACTGCCACCGGATTTCATGGCCGAATCGCGCGCAGCGGTTCCCCTCGTCGGTCACGCGCCGAGCTACCTGCGCCATGCCTGGGCCAACCAACGCAACGTCGAGCGCGTCGTCTTGCACCTCATGGCGAAGGAGCCCTTCGACGTCGTCGCGGTCGAGCTCGATGGCCTCGCCGCGACGCACGCGATGCTCCAGCACCTCGTCCCGGGAGAGTTCCCGAACCTACCCGCCGATCCGCGGCTGGGCGAGGTCCTGCGCGAGATCCAGCGCCGAGACGACCGCTTGCTCGGTCGCCTGCTGGGGGAGCTCGGACGCGACACGGTCGTCGCGGTGGTGGCGGCCTACGGCTACGGCGTCTCGGAGCACGCGGACCTCGTGGAGCGACCCGTGGGCGATCTCCGCCCAGCCTTCTCCCGGGAAGCTCCCCCGGCGCTGCACTTCACGCCGAGCGGCTCCCCATCCGCGGGGGGAGTCTTCCTGCTGGCGGGTCCGCCCGTCCGTCCGGGCGTCGTCGACGCGACGCCGTTCGACGTCCTTCCCACCCTGGCGGCGTTGCTCGGTCTTCCCGCCGCGCGGGACTTGCCGGGCCGGATCCTCGGCGAGGCGCTCGACCCGCTCTTCCTGCGCGATCGCGACGCGCCCGCGGTGGATTCCTACGAGCCCTTCCTGCGCACGAGCTACTCGCCGAGCGAACGCAGGTAGGAATCGAGCAGGGGGTCGTTCGCGCCCCTCAGGAAGGCCCAGATCTCCTTCCAACGCTCGCCGTCGAAGAGCGAGCCACGGATCACGAGCGACAGCTTGTCGTAGAAGCGAGCGAGATCGGCATCGGCGATCCGGTTCTCTCCGCTCTCGAGCGTCTCGCGGTAGCCGGGCGGAACGTGCCGGCGCAGGTGGCCGGGTCGCCACGTGAGCACGTCGTTTCGATTCCAATCGCGAACGACGTGCGGAATGCGCGCGAGCAGCGGATCGCCCAGCGCGAGGTCGTCGATCACGTGGATTCCGGGCCCGGAGAAGAACCCGAACATGCCCACCGTACTCCGCACGGTGACCGGCGTCGGACCGCGAAGCGCCTCGGCGACGAACGGGTGCTCGGGTACCGGCTTCGAGCCGAAGACCAAGCCCGTGGATCGGAAGTAGATCGCTCGCTCGTCGGAGATCCCGCTCGCGTCGGTGTGCTCGCGCCACGTCGACGACAGGGCGAAGTCGGCCTCGGTCCGAATCGGAGCGTTGTCGTTCCACAAGCCGAAGTAGAGCAGGACGCCCAACGCGATCCATGCGCCGGACGTCCGCAGATCGGCCAACCCGCGGGCGATCAGGTAGGACCCCAAGAGGAACGGCGCGGCGAAGAGCCTTCCCAGCATGAAGTCGCCGCCGACCCAAACGACGTACAGGGTGTAGAGCGCGGCTCCGAGCGCCAGCATCGAACGGCGCGCGTCGCGGCTCGCGATTCCGGCGATCACGCCCGATCCGATCACGAGCGGCGTTACGGGATCGACGTCCGCCGACCGCAGCAGGTAACGCAGACCCTGGGCGAGGTACTCGGCGCGCGGAATGCCGCTCCCGAGCTTCGCGAACGCGGTGTTGGGCACGAGGAATCCGTAGTAGACGAGCGAGAACGCCTCCCAGCAGAGCGCCGGAGCGAATCCGAGCGCCAGCCAGCCCAAGGCGCGCCGGCTGGGCAGACGCAGCCACAGCCATGCGAGAGCTGGGGCGAAGACGAGCACGGAATCCATCCGGTTGACGAATGCGAGACCCGCGAGCAGCGCGGGAACGAACAGCGACCTCGGCGTCCTCCGCTCGCGCTCGAGCGACAGGATCAGGCCGACGATCAAGAAGTGCGAGAGGGGGTTCTCGAGCCCGGAGGTCGAGTACTCGACGAAGGTCTTCGAGAAGCACAGCGCGGCGAAGAAGAGGGCCAAACCGAGCGTCGACACTCGAGATCGAAGTGCGAAGAGCCCGACCGCCACGACCGACACGGCGATCGACAGCACGATGCTCGTCGTCGGGATCTCCTCCGTGAACCAGGCGACCGCCGACACGAGCAGCATCCAGAGCGGATTGGTGTAGGCCTGGACGCGTTCGTTCGCGTTCCACGTCAAGCCGCGTCCGTGGAGGAAGTTGTCGACCGTCCGGAAGGTGATGAAGGCGTCGTCGCACAACCACGCAGTCTTGACGACGAGCAGGGCGAATCCGCCGACCAAGAGAGCGATCAAGAGCAACGACCGCGGCGACTTCCTGGAGGAGAGCCGCGGACGATCCACCGGGCTCTCGAGCGCCGGCTCGATCTTCACGCCCGACCCGCGCACAGGGGCTCCTTCGGCGTGAGGATTCCTTCGCGCGTCGTCGAGCTCGGGATCTTGGCGGCGAGCATCGTGTGCGCGATCACTCGTGGGGAATCGCGAGAAGCGTCGCCCCGGCATCGAGGTACGGGCCGTAGTCGAAGTCGTCGAAGTGGACCAAGTGCACGGAATAGCCGAGCTCCCGGGCCTGATTCATCTGCTCGAGCGACATTCGATTGAAGAAAACGTACTCCGTATCGCTCGGGCCGCGCAGCGCGTATTCGAAACTCGTGGGGATGCGCAGCGGACCCGCCGCAACCGCGGCCTTGGTTTCGCCGCGCAGCTCGAGTTCGTCGAGGATCGCGTCGACCCGTCGAACCTGGAGCTCGCGCTCGCGCCGATCCCGGAGGATGGGGCCCTCGCCGATCCCGTCCGGACCGACATCGACGAAGGGGGCCAGAACGAGGGCCAGCGAGAGACCCGCGAACCCGATCGGGAGCAGGAACCGCGCGAACAGGACGAGCGCGAACGGCACTGCGGGGATCAAGTAGCCCGCGTCGTGCGGCATGGCGCAGAACAAGAGCCCGAAGACGAGGACGCCCACGGTGCACGCGAGGGTGCGCACGCGGTGCTCGGTCGAGCGACCGGTAGCGGGAAAGCGGCGCAGTCGAGCGACGGCAACACCCACGATGGAGAGGCCGAGGGCCGCCAGTCCGGTCTTCCCCCACACGCCTGGCCCGGCCTGGCGCAGGACTTCTGCCAGCGGGACATCTCCCGGATAGGCGTCCAGGAAGCTCCAACCGTACTCGAGGAACGGGGCGAGGTAGGCGAGCAGAGCCACACCCCCGGCCGCCGAGACCAGCGTGATCAGGCAGCGCGGGGCACGCAGCTTCCCACCGTCGAAGCACAGGACGGCGAGGGGGAGCCAGGCCAACCCCGAGGTCAGACGACATCCGACGGCGAGACCCGCGAACGCACCGGAGAGCAAGAAGCGGCGCCGGAGCGCGAAGCGCCACGCCGCCAGCGACGCGGTGAGCGCCCACAGGTAGTCCATCGCGTCGACGCTGTGAACGAACACCACCGGCACGCAGGACATTCCCAATGCGCCGAGGAAGGGAAAGCGGCAACCATGACGGCGCAAGATGTCGCGGAAGAGCACCGCCGCCGCGGCGCTGAGACAGGCCGTGATCCCGTTCACGACCCAGGGATCCATCCTCCAGACGAGTGAGAAGACTGCTTCGGGAATCGGATACCCGGGGAAGCGAGAGACCTGATAGGTCCCGTGGGTCGAGAGCCAACGCCCCGCTTCGAGCATCAACCAGCCGTCGATGTCGAGTCCGTAGCCCGCGGTGAGGAAAGGGAGACGCGACAAGAGGACGATTGCGAAGAGGACCGATCCCGCTCGCAGCGCCGGGGCCATCGGAGAGCCTGCGGAGGATTCCATCCGTGGATCAATGGCGCGGACGTCGCGGCGGACGAGGTGGCATGATCCATGTCCTCGACGCGCGCGCCGTACCCGAGCTCATCCGAGGCGACCCTTCGAGCCGCGCGAACCCGACACGCTGGCGCGGGCCGCTTTCCGAGACCGAGCAGCTCGAGCGTCAGACCCTCTCGGGCTCGCAAGAAAGGGATTCAGGCATTCCCCCGATCTTCCGAAAGGGAAAAAAGACACGCGTGTGAGCATGGTGCGCCCGACAGGATTCGAACCTGTGACCTTTCGCTCCGGAGGCGAACGCTCTATCCAGCTGAGCTACGGGCGCCCGGACCCGCCAATGTGGAGGCCCGCGCCCCGATCCGCAAGTTCGCGATCTTTCGACCCCCGGGGTGAAGACCTCAGTCGCCTGGGGGGCGTTTTTTCGAGGGACCCGTTACCTTGACCGTTTCGAGCTCCTATGCCTAACATGAGTTCGCGGCGTGGCCCCCTCCGGGAGCACGCGAACCTCGGAGAACGGAAATGAATCCTCGACTCCCCTTCGCGGGTTCCTCCTGGGGAACGCTGTTGCCCTCCGCCGCGGGTCTCACCCTGGTCGCCTTCGCTCTCGGTGCCCAAGTCGGAAAGCCGGCCGGGTTGTGGGCGTTCGATCGCGGCTCCAGGACCGAAGACGTCGACGGCGACGGCCTGTGCAACCCGCTGGAGGATGTGCTCTGGCTCGACGGGCACTCGGCTGACAGCGACGGCGACGGCTGGGGGGACGCGGAAGAGATCGCACGAGCCAGCGATCCCAAGTCGAGCGCCAGCGTGCCGGGCCCGCACGTGCTGAACGTCGGGATGAAGGGCTACAGCCTCGACGGGGTCATGCACGTGGTGCTCGCGATCTACCAGAAGGGCGGATTGGGGAGCGAGCACTCGTTCCGGTTGGGCGTGGTGCGGAACGGGCGCGACTTTCCCCTGCGCCCGAGCGCCTACCTACCCTTCACCGACGTGTCGGTCGTTCCCGGTAGAGAGGCCGGCGATACGGTCCATCTCTTGGACCTCAGGCTGCCCGCGCGCTGGCTGATCGACCTGCCGGAGGTTTCCTTCTACGTGACCGGAGCTCCCTCCACGGCGAGCCTGGTCACGACTGCGGCGGCCCTGAACATCGTGACGGTCGAGGGGATTCCCTTCGAGGTCGCCCCGGCACCGGGCAGCGAGTCCTACCCCACCATTGCGGCGACCTCACCCGGTCCCTCCGGTTCCTCCGGTCAAGGGACGTTGGGCGGGACGATCTACCAGCCTCTGGTTCCGAGAGGCGGTCTGCCCAACTCCTCCACCCTCGGCAAGGTCTGCGTCCAGACCACCCGAACCGTCGGAGGCGGGGGAGGCGCTCTCCATCTCCAGGTGGTGGCCGGGTTCTGCCAGACGGGTGACGGGGCTTGTGCGAGCTCCTGCTCCGCGTCTGCGGGCTCGACCTACGAGCTCGTCGATCCGCTGGCTTTGATCGGCGGCTAGCCTGGGACCCTGAGGCGGGGAGCCCGCGGGTATCCTTGGTGGGGAACCCGGAGCGTTCCCCGCTCGTCAGAGGAGTCCTGGCGAAAGCCCCATGAGCCCCGATCCGGACGCAGACCTGGTGCTGTCTTGCCAGAACGGCAGCATGGAGGGCCTCAGTGGCCCCTTCCGCGAACTGTACGACCGGTTCCGGGACAGGGTCTACAACGTCTGCTTCCGGATCACAGGGAACACGACGGATGCCCTCGACGCGTCCCAGGAGACGTTCGGGATCCTCTTCCGGAAGATCGCCGAGTTCCGCTTCCAATCGAAGTTCTCGAGCTGGGTCTATCGCATCGCGGTGAACGCCAGCATCGATTTGAAGCGTCGGTCGAGCACACGGCGGTTGGCCTCGCTCGACGTCTTCGACGAGTCCCGCTCCGGTCCGGAGCGCCTCGAGCTGCGGGACGAGGAGATCGAGATGCCGCTGGCCTCCGCCTCGCGAGCCGAGCTCGAGCGTGAAATCCAGCGCGCCATCATGCGGCTCAGCCCCAAGCTGCAGACCGTCACCGTGCTGCGCTACACCGAGAACCAAAGCTACGAGGAGATCAGCCAGACCCTCGGAATCTCGATCGGAACGGTCAAGTCCAGATTGTCCCGGGCGCACGACGCCCTCGATCGGGAGCTCACTCCGGTGCTCGATCGGCACTACCTCGGTTGAGCCGTGCACTCCCCCGGCAATCCTTGCGATCGGGTCCGCGCGAGCACGGCCCTTCGGCTCCACGAACCCCGCCCTGGAGAGGAGCAAGCGCACCTCGAGGCTTGTGCCGCTTGCCGGGTCTGGCTCGAACGTCGCCTGTCGGCGCTCGATCTCGTTCGATCGCTGCCGCGTCGGGCCCCCTCCGAGGCGCTCGACGAGCGCGTCCGATCGGAGATCGAGGGAGCCCGGACGCCCCCGGTCGAGGTGCTCGGAGCCGACCCGCGACTGGCTACGGCGTTGCGCTCGCTTGCCCGACGCTCCGTCCCGGCCATCCTGGACGATCGAGTCTTCGATGGCTGTCGCGCCGACACGAGTCGTCTCGCGAGCCGGCTGCGCCGGTTGCCACGGCATCGAACTCCTCGCGTCCTGGCGCGGCTCCTCGATGAGGAACTGCGGAGCCCGTCCGCTCACCGGGCTCGGCGTTTCGCCGGCGACCTGGAGCGGCTCTCGGTCCCCGGAGACCTCGAGGAGCGCGTCCGCCGGGTTCAGGAGCGAAAGGCCTCCCGGCTACCTTGGGTCGGGGTTTCCCTGACCGGCCTCGTTGCCGCGGCGCTCGTGTTCTGGATTGCCCACCCCACGAGCCTCGCGGGCGACACGCCCTACCGCTTCCGGGTCGCGCGAGCGTCTTCCGTCTCCGAGTTGAGCCCCTACGCTCAGTGGTTCGCGAATGGGATCACCGGCGGGGCCCTGGGCATGGTGGCCCGGGAAGGTGAGGAGAGGTGAAGCGGGCGAGCCGCTCAGCGCGCTTCGGACCCCTGCTGGCCCTCGTCCTTGGGACGAGCTGCGGCCCGTCGGGCTTCGACCCGGCTTCCATCCAGGGCTTCGATCAATGGCAGGCTCTGATCGGCACCGCCTGGAGCGAGATCCAGGAAGCTCCCTTCACGACGGCCTTCCAAGGCGTGAGACGGGTCGAGTTCCGCGTGCCCGATCACGAGGGAGCGTTCGTCGAGGCGGCGTACCGAGAGCTCGTTACCTGCGACGGCCTGGGAGGCTTCTCCATCCACCCCCTCAGCGCGGAGACCCCTGTCTTTCCGGACGAGGAAACCTTCCTGCTGATCCAGGAGAGCCGCCAGGGGTTCTTCTTCCGTTACCGCGACTTCCAAGTCCGTGACGCCGATCAGTTGCTCGCCAACTTCCAGCTCGTCGGCGGCATCCATCCGACGATCGTCGCCGGCCGCTCCTGCATGGAGGCGCAACTGCTGCGTCTCTCCGCCGGCGGCCACCACTACCGCGTCGCGTTCGACGTCGAGACCGGATTGCCGTTGCGGTGCGTCGAATACGACGACGTGGCCAACGCCGTGGCGAGCGTGGCATTCGAGAGCATCGACTTCGCGCCCACACTCCTCGGCGTCGACTACTTCCAACCTTCGAACCTCGAGGTTCCGTTCGACCTGCTGGATCCCCACGCCGCCTCCCTTCTCGGGTTCGAGCCACGCATCCCGGCCTTCGTGCCGCCGGGTTTCAAGCTGATCGAGACCGCGAAGGTGGAGGATCACCTGGCGCGACGCTGGCTCAAGCTCGGCTACACCGATGGAGTCGAGATGCTCTTCTTCCTCCATCGGTCCGTGGACGCGACGGGCGCGGTCTCCTATCCGGTCGTGCCGCGCAGGAACGGGAACGCGACCGAGGACGAGGTCCTCGTCTTCGATGCAGGTCCGGTCGTCGTCCTCCAAGGCATCGTGGGCGGTGACGAGTTCATCGTCGTGGGAGAGATCGCCGAAGCCGACCTCCTGCGCATGATCGATTCGGCCCTCGATTGAGGGCTGCTCGGTCGAACGAGCCCACGGCAGGCCAACCCCCGCTCGGCCTGGATTCCGGGCGTTCGGCTAAGAAAGCGCGAGTCACACGTCCGATCCAGACGTCGGCATGGCGCCCCAAGTCGAGACCAAGAGCGATACCCAACTCGTTACGGCCATCTCCGAGCGCATCGCGAGCGACTTGGCGATGATCATCGATCACACGCTCTCCGTCGTCTCGATAGATTGTGTCCGAGCCCGCGAGAAGGCCGTTGCCGGAGACGGGGTTCACCTCGCGTTCCGGATCGACATCTCGATCGACGGCCAATCTTCGCATGGCTGTCTGCTCGTGCCGCTCCCGGAGGCGATCGCCATCGCCTGCTACCTGATGGTGCTTCCGGACGTCGTCGTGCTGCGTCGCCGGGGCTCGAAGCAGCTCGACCGCTTCGCCAAGGAAGCGATGCTCGAGATCTCGAACTTCGTGGGCGGCTCGTCCGATGCCGTGCTGCGAAGCTGGCTCCCCGACCGCGAAGTTTCCGCCCGTTCCGGCGGTTGCCAGGGCGTCCCTTCGGGCTCCAAGCCGAACTTCCGTTTCGCGGACGGTCAGGAGCTCATCGTCGGACGAGTGAGCTTGACCCTGCACGACTTCCCGACCTTCGAGGCCGTGGCCATGCTTCCGGCCGTCGTGAACGGCTAGTTCGTTCCCTCGCGAGCGGTCGCACGAAATCCGTTCCCGCCGTCCAGAAGGCCGTCTCCCGCGTTCGGCTCCCTTCGCCGCTCGGGAGCCTCGCGCGAGAATGCTGGGGTAGTCTTGGGTTGCACTGCGGTCCGGCCCGCCCGGATTCCCTCCCAGGAGACCCGATGACCTCCCAGCCCGACGAGCGCCCGTTCTCGGAATCCCATCTCGACTCCCCGGAGTACCGCCAGCGGCTCCAGCGGAAGCTGAACTGCCTGATCGCGGTCCTCGAGGTGGCCTGCGCCAAGGTGCGCCGCTCGCTCACGGGACCGGGTGCGGACGTGGAGCGGCTGACCCGCATCCAGAAGAATCTCCAGGACACCCTGCAGGTCTGTCAGCGCGCCAAGCGCGCTCTCGAGCGCCGCGAGCGCCTCCCGGCGGAGCTACCCGAGGCGCTGTCGGAGACGATGGACATTTCCCGGCCCCGAGCCTCGGCTCCCGCCCGACGGCCCGAAGGCATGGTCATCGAAATGAGCAACGGGGAGGAGTTCGAGAAGTTCCAGGACATGGGCCCGATCGAGGCGGGTGAGATCGCGCAGGTCGACATCGACGCGCTGTCGAAGCTCTTGCAAGCGGAATAGCGCGGAAGAAGGAGCGCGACGGGCTCGCTCAGCGTCCCCAGTCGCGCAGATAGCGAAAGTCGTGGTTGATCGACCGCCGCGAGAGCTTCGCGATCACGGGCGGGACGCGCTTGAACTGGTTCTGCACGACTCGCCGCGCCACGCGCCGAACGAAGTCGCGCTCGAAGCCGCCGGCGACGAGCTCATCGACCGTCCAGCGCTCGTCGATCATGCGGTAGAGGAGCTCGTCTGCCTCGGCGTAGCGGAAGCCGAGGTCGGCCTCGTCCGTCTGGCCGGCAACCAGATCGGCGGAGGGCGCCTTCTCGATCACTTCGCGCGGGAGCTCGAGGTGATGCGCGAGCTGATAGACCTGGTGCTTGTAGAGATCGCCGAGCGGATTCACGGCGTGCGCGGCGTCGCCCCACTGCGTCGAGTATCCGAGCAGCATCTCCGTCTTGTTGCTCGTGCCGATGACGAGCCCCGTCCACTCCACGGAAAGATCGTAGAGCACCGTCATGCGGCAGCGCGCCATGACGTTGCCGCGCCGGCGCACGTCGGGGGCGGCTCCGCTGCCGAGCGCTTCCCGGTCGACGTATCCGTCGACCATCGGGCTGATGTCCACGCGCCGGGTAGGAATGCCGAGGCTACCGGCGACGAGCCGAGCGTGGGCTTCACTCGACGGGTTCGACGTGCGGTAGGGCAAGAGCACGGCCAGCACGTTCTCCGAGCCGAGCGCGCGCGCCGCGAGGGCGGCGGACACGGCCGAATCCACGCCGCCGGACAGTCCGACGACGCCGTGTGCGAAACCAGCCGAGCCGAGCTCCTCGCGCAGGAACCTCACGAGCAGGTCGCACACGAGCTCGGGCTGGACGTCGAGTCGGCTCATCGTCCTTCCGACCGCGCGCGAAAGCGTTCGAGCTCGGCCGCGACCACCCACGGCTTCTCGTCGCGCCGTAGCGGCGTGATCCCACGCGCGCGATGCAACGCGGCGGAAGTGAGCTCGACCTGGACGCAACCCGGATCGAGACCGTCGAGGCGCGCCGCTTCGCGACCGAAGGGATCGACGACGCGCGAGCCCCCCGCGAACGCGATCCCGTCCTCGAACCCGACCCGGTCGACGTAGACGATCCAGGTCTGCGTGAGGAGCGCTGCGGCGTCGAGCAAGGTCTCCCAGGTGCGCGCGGAAGAGAAGCCGCCGGGCGAATCGGAATCGCCGATCTCCGCGCCGCGCGCGGGGCTGCAGCTCGGCACCAGGATCGCGTCGCAGTCGTTGACGAAGTGCGTGTACAGGCCACCCATGTGCCAGAAGTCCTCGCACACGAGCACGCCGAAGCAGCCGTGCACGCTCTCGAACCTGCCGAAGCGGTCTCCGGCCGCGAGGTCGCGGCTCTCCTCGAACATTCCGTAACCGACGAGGTGCACCTTGCGGTGCAGGCCGACGAGCTTCCCGCCTTCGAACAGCGCGTAGGCGTTGTAGATGCGGCCCTCCGGGCTGCGTTCGACGAAGCCGGCGGCGATCGAGATCTCGCGCGAGCGCAGGGCGAGCTCTCCGAGCTCGGGGGCCTCGCGCCCGAGCGCGAGCTCGAGCGCCATGTCCTTCAGGAAGTAGCCTGTCAACGACAGCTCGGGGAAGAGCACCAGGTGCGAACCGGCCCGGGCGGCTTCGCCCGCGAGCTCGACGTGCGCGGCGAGGTTCGCGTGCAGGTCGCCCAGCACGGGATTCGTTTGGGCCAACGTCACGCGACACTTCATGGGTCTACCGAGAGGAGGCTTGCGCTTCGTCGACCAGTTCGTCGGGGTGAACGCCGGAGGCCTCGGCTTCGTATCCGAGCACGATCCGATGGCGCAGGGCGGGCCGCGCGAGCTCGAGGACGTCCTCGTCCGCGACGAAGAGGCGCCCGGCCAGCAACGCGCGCGCTTTCGCCAAGAGGAGTATCGCCTGACCGCCGCGCGGCGAGGCGCCGTAGCGCACGAATCGCCGCAAGCGCTCCGGCGCCGTTCCGGAACGCGGCTCGGTGGCGCGGATCAGGCGCGCCACGCGCTCGACGACGTCCGAGGAGACCGGCACTTCGCGCACGAGCCGGCGCATGCACAGCACCTCATCGCGCGTGATGCAGGGTCTCACCGCTGCCGGATCGGGCCCCGTCGTCGTTCTCAGGATCGCGACGAGGTCCTTCTGACTTGGCGGCCCGAGCTCGATCTTGCACAAGAAGCGATCGAGTTGCGCCTCCGGCAGCGGATAGGTGCCCTCCATCTCGACCGGATTCTCGGTCGCGATGACGAGGAACGGGGGCTCGAGCGCGAGGGACTCGCCGTACACCGTCACCTGCTCCTCCTGCATTGCCTCGAGCAGCGCCGACTGCGTCCGCGGAGTCGCCCGGTTGATCTCGTCGGCCAGCACCACGTGCGCGAAGATCGGTCCGCGCTCGAAGTGGAACGTGCGCCTTCCGGTCGTCGGGTCCTCTTCGAGGATGCGCGAGCCCAGGACGTCTGCCGGCATCAGGTCCGGCGTGAACTGGATGCGCTGGAAGGAGAGCTGCATCGCGGCGGCGAGCGTGCGGACCAGCGTCGTCTTCCCGAGCCCCGGCGCGCCCTCGAGCAAGACGTGACCGCCGGCCAGCACGCTCTGCAGCAGGAGGTCGACGACGTCCCGATGACCGAGGAAGACGCTCGACACGGTCTCGCGCAGCCGCTCGCACGCGGCGCGGAGCTCGTCGATCTCGCGCTCGGTCTCTTCGAGGGTCATGGGCCCGGACACCGCCGTTGCGTCGCCGTCCGTGTTCCGCGGGCGGTTCGAGGCGACAAGCCTAACGCGCCGACCCCCGCGATCGCCCTCCCGCGCCCGCGCCGTCCCGAAGGCCTGCGACGAGCCCGGTCAACCGCTCTCCCGGCGGCGTTGCGCCGTCAGTCGGTCCGCGATGCGTGCTCGGAGCTCCGCGAAGCTCGTGTCGCGGGCGAGCTCGGCGCCCGGGTGGCGGCCGTGGTGATCGAGCAGGACGAAGTCGATCCCTACCGCGCTCGCCGCGCCATCCTTCTCGGGATGGTCGCCGACGTGGAGCGCGGCGGAAGCCGGTACGCCCAACCGTTCGAGCGCCGCGTGGAAGATCGCCGGATCGGGCTTCTCGAGCTTCTCGATCGCGGAGCACAGGACCGTGTCGAAATACCCGTCGAGCTCGAGACCGGCGAGGACGCGCGGCAGGCGCTCGCTCCAGTTGGAGATCACTCCCAAGCGCACTCCGTTCCGCCGCAACTCGTCCAAGAACTCCCGCGCGCCCGGGTACACGCGAAACGTGGAGGGATCCTCGAAGCGAGCGAAGAGCTCATCCGTGATCGCAGCCATCTCCCCCGGCGGGAGGCCGAGGTTCTGACAGAAGATGCGGTGGATGTAGGCTCGAAACCACGTGTCCGAATAGCGGAAGGCGCCCTGGATGCGCTTCGGGATGTCGGCGTGGGCCGTGCGCATCACGCGCTCCATCGTCTGGGGCGTGAGCCGCCGGCCGCGCCGGCCCGCCGCTTCCGCGTAGATCTCGAAGCGCGTCGGAACCTCGCTCAGGAGCGTGTGCCCGACGTCTAGGAAGAGCGCTTGCAAGACCATGAAGCCGCATCCTATCGGAGGGGGCTGCGAATCCCGTCACTCGGGCTCGGGTCGGGACTCACCGTCGTACGATGGAGAGAGGGAGCTCGCGCGAATCGGACCATGACGGCTCCTGGACGACGACCTTCGATCACGGCTTCGAGACCGCGCACGGGCTTCTCCGGACCCTCCAAGGGGATCCTTTTCCTCGTGCTGTGCGGCGGGGCTTGCACCTCCGCCCCGTCGCGAACGCCGGATCTGACGGTCCTGCGGGCCGCAGAGGCCGCCACCGGGCGCAGTGACTGGCAGGCCGCCGCGCACTACTGGAACGAGGCCATCATCCACTCGCGGGAGCCCGGTCCGCGACCGTATCTCGAAGCGGCGCGCGCCATGTGGAAGCTCGAGGACGAGGAGGCCGCCCAGGCCTTCCTCGACCGCGGCATCCAGCTCTTCCCGGACGTCGAGCTGCACCTCTTGCGCGGCAAGCTCCTGTGCTCGCGGGGCTTTCGACGCGCCGCGGAGAAGGACTTCCAGGAGGTCACGGAGCTTAGCCCCGAGCACGCCGAAGCCTGGCTCCTCCTCGGCCAGGCCTTGCTCGATCTGAGCCTCCCGATGCGGGCGGCGGTCTCCCTCCAGCACCACGTGCGGCTGCAGGGACCGAGCGAGGAAGCCCTCTTCCTGCTCGGTCGCGCGTGCGCGGAGGGCGGCGAGCTCTCCGCGGCGATGAAGAACTTCGGCGAGGCCCTGGGTAACTGGGACGCCACCCCCGAGCAACTCGTCGAAGCCGCGACCCTCGTGACCGACGAGCGCTTCGGGTCGACCTGCGACCCGTTCCTCGGAGATGCGCTCGGATGGGTGGATCGGGCGCTGGCGATCGATCCGCAGTACGCCGAAGGTCACTTCGTCCGGGGGCGCATCCTCGAAACTCGCGGAGAGGAGGAGAAAGCTCTCCAGGCCCACCTCCGCGCGGTGGAGCTCGACACCTTCCACCTTCCCGCGATGACGCACGCAGCAGGCGTCTACGCGCGGCGCGGCGAGATCGAAAGCGCCGATCGGATGATCGACCGCGCCCTCGACCTCAACCTCTCGGACGCGCGACGGAGCCAGCTCGAGCGCTTGCGCGCGAGCTGGCACTGAGCCGTCACGCAGGCTGCGCCGCGCTCACTCCGCGCAGAGCTTCTTCACGAGCTCGTCGAGCTCACCCTCGATCTTGGCGCGGAACTCGCCGCCGAAGTCGAGCTCGAGCACGACGATCTCCTCGAACGCGTAGCGCCCCGTTTCGCGGCTGAACGGGATGCCGTACTCCCACACGTGCCCGTCGGTCGAGTGGATGACCAGCTCGACCTGATCGTCGTCCTCGACGCGTTTGATGTGGTAGTCGCGGGCGTAGTAGTTCTCCTCCATCGTCGGCGGCCCTTCGTTCGGTGCAGAGCGGAAACGGCGCGGCATCATAACCGCGCCCGAGCGAGAGGTCCGACCCGAGTCGAGTCGACGCATTCGGCACGCGCCGCCCGCGCGAGATCCTCACGGCGGCCTCACTAGACCCGGGCGACGACGAACCCGGGCCTGACTTCGCCACCGCGCACGACGCGGCACAAAAGCCCGCTACGGCCGAGCATCAGGTCGGGGAAGCGCGCATCGAGCGAACGGAGCGTGCCGCACGGCGCGCGCACGTCGTCGACCTCGAGCACCACCTCGTCCCCGACCGCCAGCCGATCGCCGGGCGCGAGCGATCCGTAGTCGACCCCCTCGGTCAAGAGGTTCTCCCCGAACGCGCCCGGGCCGCGGTCCTCCACTCCGTCCGCGCCGAGCGAGCGCACCTCTTCGATCGAGAGCAGGCACACCGCGCGCCGCTCGCCCCCGTGATAGCGAAAGCGGTGTCCGTCGCCGACGAGCCCTGCCTTCGTCACGTGCGCCGCTTCCACCGCATGCTTGGGGATACCCCCCGGGCCGAGGCAAACGGCGAGCACGCGCCCCGTCACGGAGCGATCGCCGCTTCCTTCAGGAAGAAGTAGTAGAGCTGCCCGGGCGACTGCACCTGCCCGGCGAGCTGCTCCGCAGCGGGTCCGATGCCGAAGTAGATGTCCGCGCGTCCCGCAGTTCGAATCGCGCCGCCGGTGTCCTGGTCGAAGAGGAACTGACTGAATTCCTCCTCCCCGCCGTACGGGCTCGGGAGCTTGGCTTCGACGAGCACCAGCGCCCCGCGCGGGAAGAGTGTCTTGTCGGTCGCGACCGAGCGCTCCGCCGTGACCTCCTCGTCCAAGCTCCCGTGCGGGTTGCCGTCGATGGGCTGGAAGAAGACGTAGGACTCGTTGCGCTGGAGGTACTCCATGAGCTCACCCGGCGACGCGCCCGCCGCCCACTCGCGAATCGCTGCGAGCCCCATCTTCTCCTTGGGCACGACGCCGTCCGCCACGAGTTCCTTCCCGAGCGACGTGTACGAACGCCCGTTCT
Organism: uncultured Planctomycetaceae bacterium; assembly: GCA_964413535.1. Taxonomy (GTDB): domain Bacteria; phylum Planctomycetota; class UBA1135; order UBA1135; genus CAYPTB01. The sequence continues at coordinate 172,139 of CAYPTB010000008.1, forward strand.
TCGCGGAGTAGCCGAGCCGGTACATCTCGCCCGAGGGCAACTCGATGAACGCCGAGCCGTTCACGTGCGCGATGTAGGCGTCGATCGGATCCTCGAGCCACGCGAGCTCGAGCCCCTGCCCCTCGAGCAGGTTCGCCGCCTCGATCGCTCGTCGCGCGGGATACGGCACCAGTCCGCCGGCGGTCCGCCAACCGAGCGTCTTCCCGCTCTTGTCCTTCTCCAGGTCCGGCGGTTTGGCGTACAGCGGGTAGGCGTGACGCGGCGACTTCTCCAGGCTGCCGGGCAGGATCGGCGTGCAGTAGCCGGTGAACAGGACGCCGCCGCCCTTGCCGTTCCAGCCCGCGCTCACGTAGGCGTCGAACTCCTCCACGAAGCGCTTCGCGAAGACCGCGCCGCTCGTCGACTCCGCGAGCAGAGCGCGGAAGCGCTCGAGGCTCGCGAGCGCGCGCGCGTGATCGATTCCGGACGAAGGGAAGAACTGCTCGGCGTGCTTGCGCTTCGTCCAGTGGATCGAACGATCCAGCGCCGGGAGGATCTCGGCGCGCACCGCCCACTCGCTCTCGAGCGGCAGGTCGAGCCGTTCGATGTCGACCCACAGGATCGCCGGATCACCGGGTCCGAGCTCGCGCGTGTAGTCGGGGGTCGTGCAGGCGCCGAGCGGGAGTAGGACGAGCAGCGAGGTCACGAGGGCGCGCTTCATTCCCGAAAGGGTAGCTCCCGGGTCGAGCGGCTCAATCCCGCGGCGAATCGCAGGAGCGTCGAGGCTCGCGCGAGCTCGGTCCGGCCCGGCCAGGGCAGCCGCGGTGCGCTTGGAAACCCGCGGCGGCCGTCGAAGGGGCGCGTGCACCCGAGCTCGCACGGACTTCGACGCGCGAAGTCGACCGCCCCCGGACCGGGGAACGCCCAAGGAACCCGAAGCCGCTTCCGAGGAAGACGGCTGCCCGCAAGCCTGCGAACGGCCCTACTGCTCGAGCCCGAGCTTCCCGAGCTTCGGCGCGATGACCATGCGGCAGTAGCCCTCCTCGCGATGGCCGCGGTAGTACTCCTGGTGGTAGTCCTCGGCCGGCCAGAAGGTCGAAGCGGGCGTGATCTCCGTCACGATCGGCCGCGCGGACGCCCCCGAGGCGGCGCGCTTCGAAGCCTCGGCCGTGCTGCGCTGCTCCTCGGAGTGGTGGAAGATCGCCGAGCGATACTGCGTCCCGACGTCGTTCCCCTGCCGGTCCTTGGTGGTCGGATCGTGCAGCTTCCAGAACCACTCGAGCAGGTCGGCATACGACAGCACGTCGGGGTCGAACGTCACCTGAACGACTTCGGCGTGTCCGGTCCGGCCCGTGCAAACGTCGCGATAGCTCGGCTTCGCCAAGCTTCCGCCCATGTAGCCCGAGCTCACCGAGCGCACGCCCTCCACCTGCTCCAAGACCGCCTCGACGCACCAGAAGCACCCCGCCCCGAGCGTCGCGGTCTCCGTTCGTTCGCCTGCCATCGAGTCCTCCGGGCTCCTCGCCCGAGTCTACTCGACCCCGGAAGGTCCATGACATCGAGCAATCCCCGCGTTGGACGCCCACGGGGGCGATCTCGCGAGCGGAATCCCCGTGTTCTCGCGTAACGCCGGGCGGGTGCGCGGGATGACGGATCGACCGACGGGGCTTCGGTGCGCGCATCGAGCGACGCCCCGGCTCGGGCGATCATGCAACCCCCCGCTCCACGGGATCTCGAGCCGCCCGAGGGCGAGCCACGGCGCTTCGCGCTCTCCCGCTCTCGGCTCCCGGCCGTGCACCTCCACGCGGGACTCGAGTCCGGGCCCCTCTCCTCGGAAGAGGCCTAGAATGCAGGGCGTGTCAGGTCTCGACGCGGGCACCGGCGAGCGCGGGGACGAGCGTCTGCGCGTGCTCGTCGTGGAGGTGCTCGAGCGCATCGACCGCGACGGCGCCGGAGCGCTCGAGCAGGTCTGCGACGAGAACCCCGCTCTCGCGGCGCGCCTGCGGCGGCGCATCGAGAGCCTGCGCGAACTCGGTCTCGTGCAGGCGGGGAGCCACACGCGGCTGCCGGAGCGCCTGGGCGAATTCCGGCTGATCGAGCGCATCGGCGCCGGCGGCATGGGCGTCGTGTACCGAGCGCTGCAGGAGTCGCTCGGCCGCGAGGTGGCGCTCAAGCTGATCCGCCCCGACGTCCTGCACCAGAGCGACGCGCACGAGCGCTTCCAGCGCGAGACGGAGATCGTCGCGCGCCTCCAGCACCCGGGCATCGTCCCGATCTACACCGTCGGCGACGAGGGCGACCTGCCCTGGTACGCGATGGAGCTCGTGCAGGGCTGCACGCTCGCCGAAGCGCTCGAGCCGCTCGAAGGGCGCGTCGCGCACGAGCTCTCCGGGCGCGATCTGTTGGTCGCCGTGTGCGAGCGCGCGAAGCTCGCGCTACCCGCGGTGCCGAGCCCCCTGTTCGCCGGCACCTGGGAAGAGACCTGCCTGCGCATCGTGCGCCAGGTCGCCGACGCGCTCGACCACGCCCACGCCCGCGGCGTCCTGCACCGCGACCTGAAGCCCAGCAACGCCATGGTCACGCCCGAGGGCCGCGTGATGCTGCTCGACTTCGGCCTCTCGCAGACCGAGGGCGCCGACACGCTCACGCGCACGGGTGACCACCTCGGCTCGCTGCCCTTCATGCCGCCCGAGGTGCTGCGCGACGGACCGCGCGCGTTCGACCGTCAAAGCGACGTGTACGCGCTGGGCGTGTCGCTCTACAAGCTGCTCACGCTGCGCTTGCCCTTCGCGTCGTCGACCTTGCCCGCGACGATGGCCGCCATCCTCGAAGGGCGACCGGCACGGCCGCGTGCGCACGTTCCGGGCCTCTCGTGGGAGGCGGAGACCGTGTGCCTCGCGGCCATGGATCGCGATCCGCGCCGCCGCTACGCGACGGCCGCGGACTTCGCGCGCGACCTCGAGAACGCGCTCGAGCGTCGGCCCGTCGAAGCTCGCCGCGCGAGCTTCGCGCTGCGCGTCCGGCGCTGGGTGCAGCGCCGACCGGGTGAAGCGGTGGCGCTCGCGCTGGTCGTCGTGCTGCCGTCGATCGCGGCCGTGCTGCTCGAGCGCGAGGCGACTCGCGCGCGCGACGCGAGCGAGCTCGCGGGGAGCGAAGCGCAGCGGGCCCGGGAGGCGAACGAGCTCGCGCAGCTCGAAGCGCAGCGAGCCCTGGAAGCCACGGAGCTCGCGCAGAGCGAAGCACGGCGAGCGCAGTCCGCGAGCGAGCTCGCCCAGTTCGCGACCGCGCGCGCGGAGGCGAACCTCGACCGCACCGTGAGCACCGTGCGAACCATGCTCGACCGCCTCTCGCGCAAGGAGCTCGAGCACGTGCCAGGCATGCTCGCGCTGCGCGAAGAGCTCTTCGCTCGGGCGAGTGACATGTACCACCAGCTCGAGCAGGAGCGGCCGAACGACGAGGACATCTGTCTGTTTGCCACGGATATCGACCTCAACCGCGCGTCCCTCTTCTCCAGGCAGGGCCGCAACGCCGAGCTCGAGCCGATCCTGCGCCGCACGCTCGACCTGCTCGAGCCGTGGGCGCAAGGCGGACCGTTCGACCTGCGCCGGGCGCGCGCGATCACGCTCCTGCGGCTCGCCGACGGAGTCGCCGCGAACGACGACGACGAAGGAGCGGCGACACTGCGCTCCGAAGCCATCGAGGAGATGGAAGCCCTGTTGCGCGAGGGCGGCGCGGACGGCCAGCTCGAGGGCATCTACCTCGACGCGCTGTCCGAGCAAGTGCTCCGCGATCGCGCCGCGGGGAAGCCCGAGGGCAGCGCGGCGGAGCTCGCGCGCTTGCAAGGCCTCGCGCGCGACTTCGCCGCTCGCGACCCGGCGATGGGGCTCATCCTGCTCGGTGTGATCCTGCAGCGCTGCGGGAAGCTCGCGAGCTTCGAGGGACGCTTCGTCGAGGCGTACGAGCTCCAGCGCGAAGCCTTCGACGTCTACGCGCGCCTGCTCGAGGCCGAGCCGCGCGACGAATGGAAGCGCTTCCTCGTCTCGGAGTCGGCGCACGACGCCGGGAGAGTCGCGAAGCGCGTCGACGGATTCGACGAGGCGCAGCGGTGGCTCGAGATTGCCGCGCGCGAGATCGCGGTCGTCGTTCGCGACTTCCCCGGCGTCGAGCAGTACGAGGAGCACTCTGCGCGCGTGGACACGACCCTGGGCATCCTCGAGCTCGACCGCGGTCGACCCGAGACGGCGCGCGAGATGCTCGAGCTCGCCGCGTCGAAGTTCGAACTCCTCCGCGAGCGAGGGCCCGACATCTCGTCCGTGCAGCAGAACCTGGGCGAGGTCTGCACGCACCTCTCGAGCGCGCTCCTCGGCGTGGGCGAGCTCGCCGCGGCCGAGCGGGCACTCGACCGCGCGCGCGAGTGCTGCGAGAAGGCGATCGCACTCGATCCCCTGAACCACAAGGCGCGGCAGTGGCTCGCGATGGAGCGCATCGGGCGCGCGGACGTCCTGCTCGCGCGCGGTCTTCCGGCCGAAGCCGCGCGGCAGCTCGTCGAGGGGACGGAGCTCGCCGCGGGCGGGCCGAACACAACGGTCCTGTGCGTCGACAGGCTGCTCGCATGCATCGAGCGCGCCGTGGAATCGGGTGATCCGGCGCTCGCGCAGGCGGTCCACGCGACTGCGCGGACGATCGGGGCCTCGATCGAGCAACGCGGCGAGCTCGCGGGACATCCGGCCCTCGCCGCGCTGCAGAGCGCGTTGGAGCACGAATAGGAGCGCGCGTGGGCCAAGACGATCCGAGCGACCCTTCCCCCGAGCTCCCGCCGGCCGCGCCGGACATCGAAGGTCTCCTGCGCGAGCACTTGCCGGGCCTGCACGGCTTCGTGCGCCTGCGCACCGGCCCGATGCTGCGCTCGCTCGAGGAGACCTCGGACCTCGTGCAGTCGATCTGCCGCGAGATCCTCGAGCACCAGGATCGCTTCCAGCATCCCGACCGCGACGGCTTCAAGCGCTGGCTCTACGCGACCGCGCTGCGCAAGATCGCGAGCCGCGGCGAGTACCACCGCGCGCAGAAGCGCGAGATCGGCCGGCGCGTGCCGCTCGGACCCACGCCGGACGGCTCCGATGCCGACGGCCTGCTCGCCGCCTACGGCAGCTTCTGCTCGCCGAGCCGCGTCGTGGGCGCGCGCGAGGAGATCGCGCGCATCGAAGGCGCCTTCGACCGCCTACCCGACCACTACCGCGAGGTGATCTCGCTCGCCCGCATCGCCGGCCTCTCCCACGCCGAGATCGCGCAACGCACCGGCCGCTCCGAAGGCGCCACGCGCGTCCTGCTCTACCGCGCCCTCGAAGCGCTGTCGGAGCTGCTGGAGAAGTGACAGGGAGCCCGCTCGAGCACCGCGAACTCCTTGACGAGGAGGCGGGCGAGCCTCGTTTCACCCGCGCTTCCTCTTCGTCTCTGGCTTCGGACGGTTCACGACGCGGTGCACGAACTTCAGGCCGGACCACGTGTCGTCGATCGCGCAGATCTTCGTGTCGACGAGGCCGGTCGAGAGGCCGTACTGGCGCGCGATCTCCTCGGTGAGGTCGGTCGCGACGCCGGAGGACTTCTTCGGCCAGGCGATCCAGAGCATGCCGTCGGGGAAGATCGCCTTCGCGAGCGGCGGGAAGCGTTTCTCGAGCTCGGTCTTCGACTTCACGAACAGCACGGCGAGGTCGAGCGACTTCCCGGGCCGCGCGAGCACCTGAACGTCGTCCGGGAGCTCGCCGAGGGTATTCGCGAAGTCCGTTGGAGCGCCCTGGAACACGCAGCGCGAGCCGAGCGCGATCCCGAGCTTCTTCGGTAGCGGCGTTCCGGAATAGCCGGCGGGGGTCATGGTGACCCGGAATCGCTCCGGAACTGCCTCGAGCTGGCGCCGCGCCGACTATCCGGCTCCGGAGGATTCTCCGTGCCTGGAGAATCGAAGCTGTGCCGGCGCGACGTCCAGCGGGGTAGGCAGGCGCCTGCTCCCGGAGCGGCGATCATCCCGTGAACGACGCCTCCGCCAGGCGCTGCTTGCGGTCGCGGGCGAAGCGCGCGATGCCGTCCCACAGGGCCGCGGGATCGATGTGGGCTTCCACCTTCAGCTCCTCGACGCTGCCGCCCGTGCGCCAGCGGTCGTCGAAGTCGGGCGTCATCGCGTAGCGCGCGGCGACTTGATTGGGCAGCCAATCGTGCATCAGGCGGCGCGCCTGGTTCGAGATCACGGTCGAGTCGAGCCAGTGCTCGCGCGGCAGGACCTGGCGGCGGTAGGACTCGTTCTGCATGCGGAAGAGCTCGGGCGAGACGAGCTGCACGAGCTTCACGTTCGGGCCCTCGCCCGCGAGGAGGCGTGGGAGCAGCGCGTGGACCGACTCGGTCGTGCTCGTGCCCTGCACGAGCAGCGTGCCCTCGATCGGACGCTTGGGATCGTGCGGCTTGATGACGTACGCGCCCTTGGCCGCGTCGAGGTGCGACGGCATCCCGAGCTTCGCGCGATCGGGGCTCGTGACCGCCGGCCGCGTGAGGTGCAGCGCGACGATCGGCGCGTCGCTCATGAGTGCGGCGGCGAGCGCGGGCGCTACCTCGTTGTGCTCCCACGGGTACAGGTTCACGACGTAGCCGTCGGGGAAGAGCTGCGTGACGCCCGGCGCGAAGATGCCGAAGTGCGTGCGGCTGTCCTCGGCCGTCTCGGGGCCCGAGTGGCCGGCGACCCAGATCACACGGCCGACCTCGAGCTCGCAGTCCTGGGCGAGCTGGCTGAAGAGCCGCATCAGCCCGTACTTCAGGTAGGAGAACGAGCCGTAGGTCGAGCAGGCGCCCCAGAAGCCGGCGAACTCGCGCTCCGGATCGCGCGACATGTTCACCGTCGCGAGGCCGACGGTCAGACCCGAATTCGTGAACTCGGTGATCTGCTGCGGCAAGAGGCTCCCGCCCGGATTCGCGACGCGGTCGTACCAGTCGAAGCCCTTGAAGCCGCCGAAGCCCTTCGCGAAGCCCGAGATGTTCGTCGAATCGGCGAGATCCGCGGAGCACGCGAGTACGAGCGGCCGGCCCATTTCCTTCGCCGCCTTCGCGTTGACCCACGCGGCGAAGGTCGAGAAGCCCTGGCGGTTCGGCGCCTTCGTGCCGGGCGCGACGAAGAGCTCCGCCGGCAGCTTCGCGGGCTCGAGCCAGCGTCGGTCCTGCGCCAGGTTCACGCTCCCCGCGCGCGTCGTGACGCCGTCGATCTCCTCGGGCACCGACTCACCCAGCTCGACCAGCGTGTCGGAGAGGTACTCGACGAGCGCGCGGTCCTCCTTCAGCACCGAGAAGACGGTCTCGAACCAGCCGCGCGTCTGCTCGCGGCACTTCTCCTCGCCCGGGTCCGCCGTGTCGCCGAACCCCGCGAACTCCACCCCGTACTTCTGCTGGAAGTCGGCGCGGCACTGCCAGAACAGCTCGCTGTTGCGCTTGTGCGCCGTGCCGTGCGAGTGGAAGTCGAACTTGTGGTAGCCGCGCCCCTTGCGCGTCTTGAACCACACCATCCCGGGCCGGCCCGCGGCCTCCTCGTCGTGCACGATCTCGAGCAGCGCGCGCGTGACCTCGGCGTAGTCGTCGCCCTTCTCCGTGCCCGCCACGCGCCAGCCGTAGGGCTCGTACCACTCGCGCGGCGTGCCGTGCACCACCGCCGAGTTGGGGAAGAAGTCGATGCCGTGGTCGTTCCAGTCGAAGAGCACGATCAGGTTGTCGAGCCCCAGGCCCCAGGCCGAGTTCTTCGTCTCGTGGTGCGCGCCCGCCGTGTGCCCGCCCTCGCCCTCGACCGCGAACACGCGCACGCCCTTCGCCTTCGCGTGCTTGAGCGCCATCGCTTCTCCGAGCGCCGCCGGCATCCCGTGCCCCGACGGCCCCGTGTTGAACTTGAAGAAGAGCGTCTTGCCCTCCATCTCCGCGTGCCCGGCGAGGTGCCTGTTGTGGCGCAGCCACAAGAGGTCCTCCCACGTGAGCTGCCGCTCCTCCGCCTTCGGCACGAGGAAACGCGCGTCGCGCGTCTCGGCGTAGCGCAGCCGCAGCGCCTCGTTGTAGACCGCGAGCAGCGCGTACACGACCGGACAGCAGTGCCCCGCCACGAGCACGTAGCGGTCCCCGAACGCGAGCTCCGGCCGCCGGATGTCGAAGCGCATCCCGGCGCCGAGCGTCGCCGCCACCATCATCTGCACCTTCGAACGCGAGCCGCCCGGGTGCCCGCTCTGCCGCAGGTTGAGCATCAGGTCGATCGACTGGTCGATCAGGTCCCCGATCTTCTCCCAGTGGTGGAAGTTGCGAGCGAGCGTCTCGAAGTGCGGTCGCGCGAGGGTCTGCATGGAAGGGGAGCTCACCTTGGTCCGAACGGAGCGGCCACTATACCGCCCGTTCAGAGCAGGGCGCCCGCGCGACGAACCGCCGGAACCGGCCCGTACCCGAGGGTTTCGCGAGCGCGGGCTTCTCACGACGGCGCAGTGGAGCCGCGCCCCGTCGATCGAGAGGACGCGGTGTCCCGGCCGCGCGGGGGCGCGGCGTCCCGTTCGCCGCAAAGACGCGTCGCGCCCCCTTTGCCCCGTGCGAGGGTTCATCCAGAATGGAGCACGTGGTAGATGGGCAATGGATGGCTGTCCTCTTCCTGCTCGGGCTCGCCGCAGGGGGACGGAACGAGCCGGACAGCGACCGCGACGGCCTCTCGGACTTCGCCGAGACGCACAAGTACTTCACCGATCCGTTCGCGGCCGACAGCGACGGCGACGGCGTGCCGGACGGCGACTGGCGCGAGCGCCGCGAGTACCAGTACACGGTCCGCACGGTCGTGCAGGTCATGCGGCCGGTGACGGTCGAGTTCCTCGACGACGACCACCAGGACGTGCGCGTGCTCGACGAGACCGCGGAGTACGTGGAGCTCGAGGTGATCCACTACCCGTTCACGACGGTCGCGGCGGCGATCGCGGCCGACCCGGACTGGCGCCGCACGGCCGCGGCCATGCCGGAGTGGACGGCGCCGGGCCCCACCGCCGACTGGACGCCCGCACTGCGCAACGAGCTCGTCGCCGAGCTCGGCGCCGCCGGCATCGACGCCGCCGCCCTCGACGACCTCGAGCTCGTGCGGCGCGCGTCGCGCTGGCTGTGCGAGCGCGGAAAGCCCCACGACTTCCTCACGACGTTCGCAACGGCCTTCGACGCGAGTGGGAAGCGGTTCCTGCCGGACGACCTGGCCGCGGCGCTGCGCCTCGACCCGCCGGCGCTCGAGCGCCACTGGGAGCGCGACGTCTCCGCGCGCGGCATGTTCGAGCAGCGCGTGCGCGGGAGCTGCTCCCCGACCGCGATCTACCTGAACGGCTGCCTGCGCGCGCTCGGCATCCCGACGCGCATCGTGCTGTGTATCCCGGTCGTCGACGCGAACGATCCCGGGGAGCGGCGTCTCCTGGAGCGCGGCCTCACCCATCACGCGTTGCGCGAGCAGGTGACGGCGGCCATCGCGAAGCTCGAGGGCTCCTGGGCATCGCACTCGTTCAACGAGGTCTTCGTGGGCGGCCGTTGGCGACGCCTCGACCACGCGAAGCTCGGCCGGGGCATCGCGGATCCCGATCTCTTCGGACTCATCACGCACGTCGCGACCTTCTCCGACTGGGCCGACGCGCGCATGGCGGACACCATCGGCCGCCGCCAGACGCTGCGCCGCTACGACGACCTCTTCGGCGGCCCCAACCCCTACTCGACGATCTCCCTGCGCGACGAGTTCGGCCCGCACTGCCGGCTCGAGAACCCGCCGCCCGAGCCGCTCGCCGGGCGCGTGACGGCCGCGCACTGGGGCGACGGTCCCGACGTCCCGCCCGACGTGAGCGCGTGGTTCGCGGAGCGCGGCGTGTTCGGGCTCGTCGTGCGCATCGAGGGTCCCAAGGGCGTCGACGAGATGAAGCGACTACTCGCCGAGAGCGACGTGCGCGTCCACCTCGTCGCGCAGGGCAAACCTACGCTCGCCGTCGAGCTCGCCGCGGGCAACTTCTGGTGGAAGAACGACCACGCGCTCGTGGTCGTGCCCTTCGGCCGCGCGGACCGCGAGGGCCTCGACCCGAGCACGTCGTACCGCTTCGTCCCGCGCAACGAGCGCGGCAGCGCCTGGAAAGTTGCCGACACCGCGCTCGTTCCGCCGCGCGCGAGCGCCCGCTGATCTCCGCGGCGGCTCGCGCTGCATGGATCGCTCGCGTGCACCTGGTGCTGCACGGCCGAGCGCGACTGGCGGATAGCGCCACGTCGACGAGCGGCGGGGCGGCGGGGCGTCAGACCGCCAGCGCGACCTTGCGGCCCGAGTTCGACGCGACGCGCTCGTCGGGCGTCAGGATGCCGACCAGGTTGAGCGGGTCGGCGGCGGCGACGGTGAGCGGCGGACGGGGCTCGGTGCGTTCGGTGCGGTCGGCGCGGCGCGCGGCGCGCAGGGCGGAGACGGCTTCGGGCAGGGCGTACTGCTCGCCCGAGAAGCCCGCGACGAAACGGCCGCCGCGGATCTCGCCGCGGTCCTCGAGGGTGCGGAAGACGCGGAGGATGTCGCGCCACGGCACGGGGATCTTCTCGCGGGCGAGCGTGCGGCGGAAGACGACGCCGGTGCGGCGCAAGAGGACGCGCGCGGCGAACTCGGCGAGCTCGCGCGGCGTGGGCACGTCGTTGGTGTGCTCGCGATCGTTGCGGGCGCTCGAATCGGCGGGGCGCGGGCGCTCGAGCAGCGTCCAGCGGCCGGCGGGTACGGGCGGCGCGACGACGCGGCGGCGGTGGATGCGCGGCGGATGGATCAGCGTCCGCAGCCCGGCGAACGAGTCGCTCGTCGCGACGCCGAGCGCGGCGAGCTCCGACAGACCCGCCTCGACGCGCGTCGGGAGCAGGCCGCTCGCGCGCTCGAGGTCGGAGTAGAAGAGCGCACCGCGTGCGGCGAGCGCCTCGTGCACGGTGCGCGCGTCGCTCTTCGCGCCGGCGAGGTCGGGCTCGTCGGCGAGTGCGAGCCAGGACGCGAGCTCGGCGCGCGGGAAGAGCGCGATGGGCGTGCTCTTCAGCGCCGCGGCGCCGCCTCCCCACAGCCTTCCCCACGCGACTTCGCCGGAGAGCGTGAGCAGGTCGAGCCAATCGGAGCGGTAGCCCGCGACGCGCGCAGGCAGGATGTGGCGCTCCCATGCCGCGGCCGGCGCCTGGAAGCCCGCGAGCTGTGCGATCGCCTCGTACACGCCGCGCGGGCCGTCGAGGCGGCTCTCGGGCTCGGCGTGTTGCCAGCGCGCGAGGAAGGACAGGAACTCCGATGCGCTCGCCGGCTGGATCGACTGGCGCAGGCGGTCGAGCGTCAGGCGGTGGATGCGCGCGAGGAGGCGGCGGTTGCACCAGCCGCGCTCGCCTGCGAAGCGCGCGCGCAGGACGTCGCCCTCGCCCTCGAGCTCGCGCACCTCGGTCGCGAACTCGGCGATGAGGGGATCGGACTCGAGCACCGGCCCGAGCGCCTCGAGCCGCCCGCGCAGCACCTCCTTGCCGTGCTTGGGCGCCTCGGTCGCGAACCAGCGCGCGCCGACGCGCACCGCGCGCCCCGCGGCGGCGAGCTCGGCGAGCCACGGCATCCATCCCGGTCCTCCGAGGCTCCCGCCGACCGCGGGCTCACCGTTCGCGCCGATGTCGACGACTACCGAGCCCGAGCCCCCGCGCGCCTCTTCGTCCGTGACGAAGCCCATCCACGTGAGCGCCTCGTGCAGCTCCTCCGCACTCTCGGGACGCGGCCAGGCCTGCTCGCGCACGAGCGCGATCGCGGCCGGGTCGAGCGCGCCGAGCTCGTCGGCCGTCTTCGCGTCGAGCACGCGGCGCGTCTGCACGGCCTGCGTGCGACGCTCCTCGAGCGGCGCGTCGTCGAGGAAGCTGTACGGCTGCGCCGACAGGATCCCGTGCGCGAAGGCGGACGGCTCGGACGTGTCGATCGCAGCGCGCGCGATGCGCCCGTCCTCGAGCCCGCGCAGGAGCTCGAGGAAGCCGTCGACGTCCATCGCCTCGTGCAGGCAGTCCTCGATCGTCTGGCGCACGATCGGGTGCTCCCACGGAACCTCGATGTCCATGTTCGCGCCGCCCGGCAGCGTCTCGGGGCACGCGAGCGCCTGCGGGAACGCGCGCGCGAGCAGGTCCTCGGCGCGCATGCGCTGGATCGGCGGCGGCACCGGGCGGCTGCCTTGCTGGCGCGGGAGCAGCAGCGCGCGGCTCACGTTCCAGCGCCAGCGCGTCGTGAACATCGGCGAGTCGAGCAGCGCCTGCACCAGCACGTCGCGCGCGGTCGTGCTCCGCAGCCAATCGAGCACCGAGTCGAGCTCGAAGCTCTGCTGCGTGCCGAGCGAGAGGACGACGGACTCCTCGCTCGCCGCAGCCTGCAGCTCGAAGCCGAAGCCGCGGCACACGCGTTTGCGCAGGGCGAGGCCGAGCGCGCGGTTGATCCGGCTCCCGAACAGGGAGTGCACGACGAGCTGCATGCCGCCGCTCTCGTCGAAGAAGCGCTCGACGACGATCCGGCGGTGGCTCGGCATCGCTCCCAGAGCCGCCGCGCCCGCCGCGAGGTACTCGGCGACCTGCTCGGCCACCGCGCGACCGACGCCGGTTTCGGCGACGATCCAGTCCGCGCCGCCGTCGCCGCATCGCTCGCGCACTTCTCCGATCGCCTCGGAGAGTTCGCGCGTGCGCGACGGCGCCTCGCCCAGCCAGAACGGCAAGGTCGGCGGCTGTCCCTCCGCGTCGGCCACGCGCACGACGCCGCGCTCGATCTTGAGGATGCGCCACGAGGCGTTGCCGAGCTGGAAGATGTCGTTGACGTTCGACTCGATCGCGAAGTCTTCGTTGAGCGTGCCGATCAGCGTGCCCGACGGCTCGAGCAGCACGCGGTAGTCGGCGTTGTCGGGGATGGCGCCGCCGGACGTGAGCGCGGGGATGCGCGCGCGCTTGGTCGCGAGCAGCCGCCCGCCGACCGCGTCGCGGTGGAGCAACGCGTGCCGTCCCTGGCTGTGCAGCGCCACGACCGCGTCGAAGTCCTCGCGCGCGAGCTCGCGGAAGGGCCAGGCGCGCGCGCAGCAGGCGAAGAGCTCGTTCTCGCGCCACTCGCCGCCCACGCAGGCCGCCACCACTTGCTGCGCGAGGATGTCGAGCGCGAGGCGCGGCTCGGGCGTGCGGTCGAGCTCGCGCGCGCGGATCGAGCGCAAGAGCGCGACCGCCTCGACCGCCTCGTCGAGCGTGAGCGGGAAGAGCCGGCCCTTGGGCGTGCGGTGCACGCCGTGGCCGGCGCGGCCGACGCGCTGCAGGAGCGTCGCGATCGAGCGCGCGCTCCCGACCTGCAGCACGAGATCGACGTCGCCGATGTCGATCCCGAGCTCGAGCGACGCCGTCGCGACGAGCGCGGAGAGCTTCCCGGCCTTCAGCCGCTGCTCCGCGTCGAGCCGGGTCTCCTTGGAGAGGCTCCCGTGGTGGCAGGCGACGCGCCCCGGCCCGAGCTTCTCCGTGAGCCGCGCCGTCAACCGCTCGGCGAGCTTGCGCGTGTTGACGAAGACGAGCGTCGTCTTGTGCTCGCCGACGAGCGCCGCCATGCGCTCGTAGATCTCGTTCCACTGCTCGTGGCTGCACACGGCCGTGAGCGGGATCTCCGGCACGAAGACGTCGAGGTCGAGCGCGCGCAGGTGCCCGGCGTCGACGAGCGTGCACTCGCGCCCGACGCCCACGAGCAGCCGCCCGACCGTCTCGAGCGGCTTCTGCGTCGCCGACAGCCCGATGCGCTGCGGCCCGTCGACGCCTTGGCCGTCTTGGCCGCCGCACAGGGCCGCCAGCCGCTCGAGCGAGAGCGCGAGGTGCGTCCCGCGCTTGTCGCGCGCGAGCGCGTGGATCTCGTCGACGATCACGGTGCGAACGGTCGCGAGCATCGCGCGCCCCGACGCGCTCGTGAGCAAGACGTAGAGCGACTCCGGCGTCGTGACGAGCACGTGCGGCGGTCGCTTCGCCATCGACGTGCGCGCGCTCGCCGGCGTGTCGCCCGTCCGCACGAGCACGCGCACCTCGGGCAGCGACGGATCCAGCGCGCGGATCGCCGCGAGCGGCCCCGCGAGGTTCTTCTGGACGTCGTTCGAGAGCGCCCGCAGCGGCGACACGTACAGGACCTGCGTCGCGTCCGGAAGCTCGTCCCCCTGTCGCAAGAGCCCGTCGAGCGCCCACAGGAACGCCGCCAGCGTCTTGCCCGTCCCCGTCGGCGCCGCGATCAGCGTGTGCGCCCCGCTCTGGATCGCGGGCCACCCCTCGACCTGCGTCCGCGTCGGCTCCCCGAGCTCCCCCGCGAACCACTGCGCGACCGTCGGATGAAAACTCTCGAGCGTCATGGCCATCGCGAAGTTTGGATCAAGTTCCGCGATCGCGCCAGACTCCGAATCGTCGCCCCCTGCGCGAGTCGGCGGTATCGATCGTCTGGAGGCCGGCCGCACTACACGCCCATGCGCGCGATGGCGACGAGAAGACCCGACCAGAACCACAGTCCGACGCCCATGTATCCCGCGAAGCGCGCGAGGAAGTAGCGCCGACCCACGATCCCGATGCACAGGAGAGCCAGATCAAAGAGGAGCCACCCGAGCGCTCCCTGGATTCGGCCGTCCGCCACGGCGGAAGCGGGACCGCCCAGACTCGTCAGGAGCGATGGAACGTCACCCTTGGTGAGGATTGCGCACACCAAGGCCCCGAGCACGCTCGCGATCGCATAGCGGCCCACCACCTGCGCACGAGTGAAGGACCCGTCCCGTTGGTAGCCGGAGGGGCGCCGGTGCAGCTCCTGGATCGCCTCGACGATCCCTCGAACGGTGTGACTCATGGGCAGTGAACTCGAGCGCGCACGATTCGACTCCCATCCCGGTCTTCGCAGCGGCTCGCCCGATCCGCCAGGCCTCCCGCTCGGCGCTGGCTCACATTCGCACGAGCTCGGCTTCGGCGGCGATGCAGCCGAACGCCATCCAATAAGGGGTTTCGACGAGCTTCTGGAAGATCTCGAGCGCTCGCTCGCGGTCGCCGTTGTAGAGGTACCAGTTGCCGAGGCCGTAGCCGAGCGTGACGGCGAGGATCGGCTCGGCGTCGGCGGGGACGAGCTCCTCGGGCGCGATCTCGCCCTTGTACATGAGGAGCATGCGGTGGTACGCGGTGCTCTCGCGCACTTCCATGTCGGCGCGGATCGGTTCGAGCACCTTCGCGGCCTCCGCGTCGCGGCCGAGGCGCCGCAGCGTCATGTAGAGCCAGTGCGAGATGCCGCACAGCATGTCGGGGTTGTCGGCGGTCGCGAGGCAGGCCTTGTACGCGTCGAGCGCGAGCTCGAACTCGTGTTGCAGGTACCAGGCGAGGCCCAGGTGATAGAAGACGTTGTGCTGGAAGGTGACGGGGTGCGCCTTCGAGACGTCCTTCTCGCGCAGCTCGTACTGCGGCGGGAGACCGTACAGCAGATCCGCCGCGCGCTCGAGATCGAGGACGGCGAGGTCGAAGTGCCGCAAGCTGATGTAGCGGTGTCCGCGGTAGCGCAGGAGCTTGAAGCTGTCGGGGAAGCCCTCGAGGCCCCAGGTGTAGGCCTCGATCGCGTCGCGGTAGCGGTAGACGCCGGCGAGCCGCCGCCCGAGCCAGACCGCGTTCTCCTCCGCGAAGTCCGCGCGCACGAGCGCCTCCGCTTCGAGAACCGCGAGCTCCAACGCGTCGCGCGTCTCCGCGGCAGGCTCGGGGCGGAACAGGCTGCGCCCGAGGAGCGAGATCGCCTCGGGGACGGCGACTTCACTCGCATTCGACGTCAGGGAAGATTGCTGAGGGGCGACGCAGGCAGCGAGCGAGCCGTGGGCGGCGACGAGGAGCAGGATCGAGAGCATGTGCGGACTCCGCGGAGCTGGTCGAGGAACGCCGTTGGACACGCCGAGACTCTAGCCGCCTTCCGCTCCGGGCGGATTTCGCCCGCCCTCACTCGGCGTCATCTCTTCCCACCGAGCTTCTCACGTGTCCTGTGGTCCTGCACGAAGATGCTGATCACCAGCCAGAACCCACCGGCCGCCGCGCTCAAGAAGCACAGGATCGCCAACCCTGGGTAGCCGAACAGCCGGAAGCTCGTTTGGATCTGCATCAAGATGGAAGCCCCCATGATCAGGGAGGCCAGCACGATCCCCGCCGCGATCCGATTGGCGACCTTCTGGAACCCCTCCACCACCATCTTCGCATCCACGGCCTTGACCTTGATCTCCACCTCGGAGTTGGTGACGGCGTCCATGATCCGGTTGAGCCGAGAGGGCAGGCCCGTCGCGAATTCCTTCATCTCGAGGAACGAGCTGAAGAAGCGTCCCCGCGAGGCGTTCTTGCGCAGGCGCCGCGACATGAGCTCGCTCACGTTGCGACGGACGGACGCGTTCGGATCGAACGACGGGTCGAGGATCTTGCCGATCTCGTCCAATTGCAGCAGCGTCTTGCCGAGCAGGGTGAGCTCGCTCGGGACGAAGAGGCCGTTCTCCGCCGCGTTCCGGCTCACCTCCAACAGCGACCTTCCGACGTTCATCTGCTGCAGGCCCTGATTCTGCCGCACGACGATGAGCTGACCCATGCGTCGACGGAACTCGGGCTGGTCGAAGTCTTCGGCCGTCTGGCTGACGCGAATGACGATGTCGGTGGCCTCGTCTCCATTTCCATCGCTGATCGCCAACAAGAGCTTCAGCAGGCTCTCCTGCATCCCCATGGTCGTGCGGCCGACCATTCCGAGGTCCAACAACGCGATGCGACCTTCGTCGGTGATGAAGACGTTCCCCGGGTGGGGGTCGGCATGGAACAGACCGTCGACGAGCACTTGCTTCAGATAGGCTCGGAACACTTCCTCGGCCAAAGGCGCACCGTCGATCTCGAGCCGCGCAAGAGGACTCAGTGAAGTGATCTTGCGGCCGCTCACGTGGTCCATCGTGAGAACCGAGCGCGAGCAATAGTCCGTGATCGGCTGCGGCACCTCGATGAGCTCGAATTCCTTCAGGTTCTCGCCGACGGAGATCAAGTTGTCGGCTTCCAGCTCGTAGTCGAGCTCCTGTCGGATCGTGGCGCGGAACTCTTCCAACAGAGCGATCAATCGGTAGCGTCGCCCGATGCGAGTGTGGTCTGCGAGGAAGCGAGCGATCTGCTCCAGCACCTCGAAGTCCTCCGCGATCTGCTTGGCGATGCCCGGACGCTGGACCTTGACGACGACCGAGCGGCCATCGCGCAGCGCGGCGGAGTGCACTTGGCCCAAGGACGCGGCCGCGAGGGGCTCACTGTCGAAACGCGAGAAGGCCTTGGAGATCCGGACCCCGAGCTGCGTCGACACGATCTCTTCGACTTCGGCGAAGGAGAAGGGCTTCACCCTGTCCTGCAGGCGGGCCAAGGCCTCGCGGTACGGTTCGGGAAGCAGGTCGGGTCGGCCGGAGAGGACTTGCCCCAGCTTCACGTAGGTGGGGCCCATCGCCTCCAAGTCATCCGCCAACTGCTCCGGCTTGGGCTCGCCTGCGGTGGCCGGTCTTTCCTCCTCGGGACCGAGCGCCTCCTCGAGGCCCATCTGCTGAACCAGGTCGGAGCGACCGTACTTCCAGAGGAGCAGGGCGATCTCCTTGTATCGCTTGAGATGGTTGGCGGAGATTTTCATCGGCCTGCTTAGTTCCTGACCCGGCCGATTGCGACGCCTTCGCCAGGCCGGCGCGGCTCGATTCCAGGGCGCGCAACTCGTTCGAGGGGTGCCCGAAAGCCCCCCGTGTCTCCAATGGGCTCGCAGCGATCGAAGGACGCCAGCGATCAGCCCCTCGTCCTCGGACCGCGGACGACCTTGAAGAGCTCCAGGACGACGAGCGGGATCGCGCCGATGCCGAGCAGCACGAAGCTGTGGCTCACGGGCATCGCGGGGACGTCGAGCACCTCGCCAAACCCGCCCAGGTGCGGGAGCGCGATCTGGACCACCGCGGAGGCGGCGACGACGCCCACGAGCTTCAGGTTCGACGCCAATCCGACGCGCCAGATGGGCTTCGTGCGGCTGCGCGCGCTGAAGGAGCGCAGGAGCTCGTCGAAGACGAGCGTGGAGAAGGCGTGGGCGCGCGCGATCTCGACCGGGAAGCGCTCGAGCGACCACAGGTACACGCCGGCCGCGACGCTCGCCGTCAGGAGGCCGGTGCCGACGACGCCGAGCACGAACGGGCGGTCCGTGATGGACTCCCCGCGGCCGCGCGGACGGCGGTCCATGACGTCGCGGTCGATCGGATCCGTCGCGAGGCACAGGGCCGGGAGGCCGTCCGTCACGAGATTGATCCACAGGAGTTGCACGGGCATGAGCGGCAGCGGCAGCCCGGCCGCGACGGTGCCGGTCATCAACAAGAGCTCGCCCACGTTGCCCGCGAGCAGGTACTTGAGCGTCTTCTGGATGTTCTCGTACGTCCCACGTCCCTGCTCGACCGCGGCGACGATCGTGGCGAAGTCGTCGTCGGTGACGACCATGTCCGACGCCTCCTTCGTCACCTCGGTGCCGGACCGGCCCATGGCGATGCCCACGTCGGCGCCGCGCACGGCGGGCGCATCGTTGACACCGTCACCCGTCATCGCGACGACGGCGCCGCGCTCGCGCCACGCGCGCACGATGCGCAGCTTGTGGCCGGCCGTGACGCGCGCGTAGACCGACGTGCGCTCGACCCGCTCCGCCAGAGCGTCGTCGTCGAGCCGGTCGAGCTCCACCCCCGCGAGCACCTCCTCTGCCGAGCTCGCGATGTCGAGCTCGCGGGCGACGGCTGCGGCCGTGCGCGGGTGGTCGCCCGTGATCATGACGACGCGGATGCCGGCCCGCTGCGCGAGCGCGACGGCGTCCTTCGCCTCGGCGCGCGGCGGATCGACCATGCCGGCCAGGCCCACGAAGGTGAGCTCGCGCTCGACGGCGCGCGGGTCGTCGTGGTCGCCCTCGACCTCGCGCTCGGCCGCGGCGAGCACGCGCATGCCGCGCTCCGCCATGGAGCTCGCGCGCGCGAGGAGCCGCTCGCGACCGGATGCGTCGAGCGGCTCGACGCCGTCCCCGCGGCGGACGCGCGTGCAGAGCTCGAGCAAGACGTCCGGCGCGCCCTTCACGAGCGCGAGCCGGCGGCCGTCCGAACGACGCACGACGGACATGCGCTTGCGGTCGGAGTCGAACGGATGCTCGACGACCTTCGGGAGCCGCGCCTCGACGTCCGCCTGCGTCACGCCGCCCTTCGCGGCGACCGTGAGCAGCGCCCCCTCGGTGGGGTCGCCGGCGACCGTCCACTCGCCCTCCTTCTCCACGAGCGCGGCTCCGTTGCAGCCGGCGAGCACGGTCAGCAGGCGCTCGAGCTCGGCGTCGTCCCGCGCGCGCACGGGCTCGCCGCCGCGCTCGATGGCGCCCTCGGGCGCGTAGCCCTCGCCCGTGACGGCGAATTCGCGCTCGTCCGCCCACAGCGCGCGCACGGTCATCTCGCCGACCGTGAGCGTGCCGGTCTTGTCGGCGCACACGACGTTCGTCGAGCCGAGCGTCTCGACCGCGTGCAGCCGGCGCACGAGCGCGCGCCGCTTCGCCATGCGCTGCACGCCGAGCGCGAGCGCGACCGTGACGATCGCCGGCAGCCCCTCGGGCACGGCCGCCACGGCCAGGCTCACCGCCGTGAGGAAGAGCTCGAGCCACGGGATGCCGCGCGCGAGCCCGATCGCGAAGACGAGCCCGACGAGCCCGAGCGTGCACCACACGAGGAGCCGCCCGAGCGCGTGCAGCCGCTCCTGCAGCGGCGTGCGCTCGTTCTCGTCGGCCGTCGCGAGCAGGTCCATGATCCGGCCGAACTCGGTCTGCATCCCCGTCGCCACGACGAGCGCCGCCGCGCGACCGGCGGACACGCTCGTGCCGAGGTAGACCGAGTTCGTGCGCTCGGCGAGCGGCACGTCGCCGTCGAGGACGCCCGTGCGCTTGTCGACCGGCTCCGACTCGCCCGTCAGCGGCGCCTCGACGACGCGCAGCGACGCCGACTCGAGCAGGCGCGCGTCCGCGGCCACGAGGTCGCCCGCCTCGAGCTCGAGCACGTCGCCCGGCACGACCTCGCGGGCGGCGACCTCCACCGATCGACCGCCGCGCCGCACGCGCGCCGCTGGCGCGGTCATGCGCCCGAGCGCCGCCAGCGCCCGCTCCGCGCCGTACTCCTGGTAGAAGCCGATGAACCCGTTCAACAGGACGATGGCAAGGATCGCCGACGCGTCGACCCAGTCTCCGAGGACCGCGGAGACGACGGCCGCCGCGACGAGGATCCCGATGAGCAGGCTCGTGAACTGGCGCACCAGGAGCGCGAGCCGCGATGCGCGCGGCGCTCGCCGGAGCTCGTTCGGCCCGCGCTCGGCGAGTCGCCGCGCCGCCTCCTCCGGCGCGAGTCCCGCGTTCGAGGAGGCGAGCCGCGCGAGCGCCGCGTCGGCGGCGAGCCCGTGCCAGGCCTCGGGAGGCTCGGCGTCCAGCGCGGACGCTCGACCCGAACGACCGGCCTTTGGATCCTGGGCTTGCACGGTACGAGGTGTGACGGAGAGCGGCCCGGGTCCCGGGTGCGGCCCCAGCTCGCCGGCCGCCCCCGGGTAGCCGAGCTAGCCGGACGCATCGGCCGCTCGTCGCGCGCGCAGGAAAGATAGCGGCGCCGCGCGCCGGCCGGCACTCGCCGACCGCGAGTCCGGGTGGTTCGCCGAGCCGGCTCGCGCCGAACGGTCCGGAGCTCGTCGCACACGAGCGAACTCGCGAGCGAGGTCGCCCGGCGCAGGACGCCCCGGCAACCTGTCGCGCCGGAGCCCGAAAGCTCTACCTTGGGCTCGGTCTCCTGCATGTCCACGAAACGATCCGAGCTGCGCCGCGACCCCGCCGCGCCGCGCGTCGCGGGAGCACTCGCGCTCCTGCTCGCGGCGTGCGGAGGGGATCCGGCGCCGGGCGACGCGATGGTCCTGCGCGAAGTCGTGCAGGAGCTGCTCGTCGGCGAGGGCGACGCGCAGGCCTGGAGCGTCGCGAGCGCGCGTCCCGACGCTCCGCCGCGGGTCGGCATCCTGACGCCTTCGATCTCGTGGCGTGTGGACGGCGGCGATGCGCCCGCGCTCGTCATGCCGCCGCCCTGCGCCGTCGAGCTCGCGATCGATCCGGCGCACGGCCCGGTCGTGCTGCGCGCTTCGGCAGGCATCGACCACGCGGCGGCGGGCACGCCGGGGATCGGCGGCGTCGGCTTTCGCGTGCTCGTGAACGGCGAGGTCGTCTTCGACGAGACGATCGGCTTGCCGGCGGACGACAAGGGCAAGGCGAACGCCTGGCGTCACGTCGGCGGGGAGCCGGGGCTCGTGCTCGCTGCGGGAGCGCGCGTGCGGCTCGAGACGCACGTGCCGAGTGCCGTGCGCGCGGGGGCTGACGGAGGGCAGGCGGCGACGACGCCGGTACAGGCAGAGGCGACCGGGAACCCAGGAAGCGTGCCGCTGGTCGACGCGGGGTTCGGGCGCCTGTGGCTCGAGCGGCACACGGCGCGCGAGCGCGAGGCGGCGACGCGCGAGCGGCCGAACCTGGTGCTCGTCGTCATGGACACGCAGCGGCGCGACCGCGTGTCGGCCCAAGGCTACGCGCGGCCGACGACGCCGAACGTCGACCGGCTGGCTGCGCGCGGGATGCTGTTCGAGGGGGCCTACGCGACGTCGAGCTGGACCTGGCCGTCGACGGCTTCGCTGCTCACCGGCTTGCTCCCGCAGCGGCACGGCGTGCTCGACTACGACTCCTGTTACCTCGGGAACGCGCTCGAGACGCTGCCCGAGGCGCTCCAGCGCGCGGGCTACACGACGGCGGCCTTCTCCGGCAATCCGCTGATCACGCCGGACAAGAACTTCGGCCAGGGCTTCGAGCGCTTCGACGGCGTGAGGCGCTTCGAGAAGTCCGACGTGTTCGTACCGGAAGCGCTCGCGTGGCTCGCCGCGCACCGCGCCGTGCGCTTCTTTCTCTACCTGCAGCTCGTCGAGCCGCACATGGAGTACCTGCCCTCCAACGCCGCCCGCGCCGCGTTGATGGGGCCGGAGCCGGTGGACTTGCCGGCCGAAACGGCCAACGACCAGATCGAGCGCTACGCCGCGGCGCTCTTCAAGGGCGAGGGGCGCACGGAGAGCGGCTTCGACGCCGAGCGCGTCGTGCCGAGCGACCACCAGCGCACCATCGGCGAGCTCTACGACGCGAGCGTGCGCACGGGCGACGAGTGGGTGGGCCGCGTGCTCGACGCACTCGCCGAGCTCGGGCTCGAGGAGACGACGGTCGTCGCGTTCACGAGCGACCACGGCGAGGAGCTGTTCGAGCACGAGTTCTTCGAGCACGGCCATTCGCTCTTCGCGGAGCTGACGGGCGTTCCGCTCGTGCTCGCCGGGCCCGGGGTTCCCGCCGGACGCCGCATCGCGACGCCGATCTCGAACCGCCACCTCGCGCCGACGCTCGCGCGGCTCGCGGGCGCCGAGCTGCGCGATGTCGACGACGCGCAGGACCTGCTCGCGGCGTTCGGCGCGCACCCGATCTTCCTGTCGACCCGCCACGGCTGGTGGGACGGTTGGAAGGACCAGCCGATCCACGGAATCGTGAAGGACGGCTTCGTCCTGCACCACGCGCCGACTGCGGGCGCCTGGGGCGCCGCAGTTCCCAGTCCCGGCGGCGTCTCGCGTCTCTACGACCTGCGCTCGGATCCGCTCGAGCTCATCGACGTCGCGAGTTCGCACCCCGACGTCGTGCGTGCTCTCCGGTCCGAGCTCGAGCAACGCTTCGAACGCGAAGCCCGCGCGCGCATCTCCGATCCGATCCCCGCCGGGGCCGCGACCGAGGAAATGCTGCGCGGCGTCGGCTACCTCGGCGACGACGAGTAGTGACAACTTCGCCTCTCGGCTCGATTACTTCGAAGCGGTAGGCATTTCGTTACACCTCACACCCTGCGAACGAAGCCGTGGACCTGCGCGTGCTGGCCGAGCTCCCCTCCAACGCGGCCGCGCATTGATGGCCACGAGCTGCTACCTTCTCGCGCGCCCGTGAGCGATCCCGAAGCCGAACGCCAGCGCCTCCTGCGCGTCGAGGGGAGCTTCTGGGACCTGCAAGAGGAGCGCATCGACAGCCTCTACGCGCGCCCGCACGACTGGCGCTTCGTGCCGCACCTCGCCGAGCGCATCATCGCGCCGCGCGCGAACACGATCAGGCGCCTGTTCCGCGCGCACCGCGCGGAGATCGGCAGCCTGCTCGACATCGGCTGTGGCAACGGCTGGTTCTGCCACGCGACCGCCAAGCGCGGGATCCGGAGCGTGGGCGTGGACCTTTCGGCCAAGAAGATCGAGACCGCGAAGCGCATGGCGGCCGAGGCCGGGGTGGCGGAGCTGTGCGAGTTCCACGCGGGGGACGTGCTCGCCTGGCAGGCCGGCACGCGCTTCGACCTGCTCACCTCGCACGGCAGCTTGCACCACTTCCCCGGGTTCGAGGATGCGCTCACGGAGCTCGTCGAGCGCTTCCTGCGCCCCGGCGGCCTGATGCTGTTCGTCGAGCCGAACCACGAGGGCCCGTCGCCCGCGCTGCGCGACTGGCTGGTGAGGCGCGCGCAGAGCGCGTGGGGCAAGCGCAACTTCGACCTGGAGTTCTTCCTGGAGGTCTCCGGCCAGCCCGATCTCACCACGCCGGCGCCCGCGCGTCCCGGGGCCGAGCCGAACATCCGCGACGAGAGTCCGGCCGGCAAGGAGTTCTTCGGCGAGCACATCGACCTCGACCGCTACTTCAGCACGCACTACGAGCTGCTCGAGAAGCACTTCTTCCACTACTTCTCCGGCCACGCCACGAACGCGTTCTACGTGTTCATGAAGTCGCGCCTCGTGCGCGGCCTGTGGTCCGCGGCGCTGCCGGCGCTCGTGTGGTACGACAACCGGCTGCTGCGCCGGCCGGAGTACCAGCGCTATGCGGAGGAAGGCCTGTGGTTCCTGCGCGGGAGCCGCGCCTGAGGCCGCCTCACTTCGGCCGTTCGAGCGCGGATGCGAAACGTCACCCGTCGCGCTCGGGGTCCCGCGGGGTGCGCTGCACGTCGGCGTCGAAGTCCTCCACGTCGGCGCCGCTCTCGTCGACGTAGCCGATGGCCTGGAGCTGGTCGAGGTACTCGCTGTCGAGCGCCTCGGGGCGCGCAACGTCGCGGTGGGTGAGCGCGGCTTCGGCGATCGGGGGGCGCAGGGGGTGGCGCTCGAGGAAGGCCGGGTCGAAGAGCTCCGTGAGCACGCGGCCCTCGAACTGGTCGGAGGGCGCGAGGCCCATGGCCGCGAGCACGGTCGGCGCGACGTCGAAGAGGGTTGCGTTCGAGAGCACCGCGCCGCGGCGGATGGCGGGCCCGGCGGCGATCAGGATGCCGTCCTTGTGGTGCGTGCCAGTGCGCTCGATCGAGAGAGGCGTGTCGGGCAGCGAGTCGGGGCGGCGCGAGCTCTGCATGCCGTGGTCGGAGACGATGATCACGGTCGTGTCGCGCGAGAGACGCGCCACGACTTCGCCGATGATCTCGTCGACGTACTCGTAGGAGCCGGGGATCACGTTCTTCCAGCGCTTCAGACGGTCGAAGGGGATGCTCGCCGCGCCGCCCGGGATCCGATGCGGCTCGACGAGGTGCCAGAAGTGGTGGCCGACGCGGTCGGGCAGCTCGAGGAACGTGGCGAAGAGGTCCGGCTGGGGGCGTGCTTCGAGCATGTGCAGGGTCGCGCCGGCGACGCTCTTCTGCGCCTGGAAGCCGAACTTGAGCGCGATGAGGCCGTTCCCGCGCGCTTCCTCGCCGTTCACCATCGCGTTCCACTCGGCGTCGGTGAAGGTGCCGAGGCGCACGAGCTCGTCGCGCGAGACGTCGTTCGGCTCGAGGGAGTACTTCCCGATCTCGCGGGAGAGCTCTTCCGGCCAGGTGATCCCGGTTTCGACTTCGCCCGTCTGGCGCACGAAGCGCGAGTGCGCGAAGCGGTCGCTCACGATGTAGCCCTCGATCGCTTCGGCGGGCCACGTGTTCCAGTAGCCGAGGATCCCGGCGCTTCCGCCGCGCGCGTTCACCATGTTCCAGAGCGCGGGCACCTTGCGGTCGGAGGACTCGTACACGACCGGCTCGCCCGCCTGCATGCGCGCGAAGCCCAGGATCCCGTGCACCGCCTTGCTCGTTCCGGTCGTCGCGGTGGCCCACAGGGTCGGTGAGGCGTCCGACTCGTCGGAGGAGTGCAGCACGGCGCGCGCGCCGCGCTCGAGGAGCGCCGCGAGGTTCGGTAGGCGTCCCTGCGCGAGCAGCGGGTCGATGATCGTGAAGGTCGCGCCGTCGACGCCGATCAAGGCCACTTTCGCCGGACGCCCGGGAGCGGGCGACGACTCGCCGCAGGCGAGGACCGTGAGCGCGAGGGCCAGGAGGACGGTTCGCATGCAGCCAATTTACTCCCATACCGGTCCAGAGGTGCGGCGCCGCGGAGTAGATTGGCCGCCGATCATGGTCCTCGCGCGCCGACGAGCAGGTCCTGCCCTCGCGCTCCTCGCCGGCCTGGCCGCGTGCGGCGAGCCGGCGAGGTCCGTGCGCGTCGAGGTTCTGGCGCGTGACGTGCTCGCGCAGGGAGACGGGGAGGTCGCGCGGGCGAACCCGAGCTTCCCGCCGGCGGCCGATTGGCTCGCCCTGCTCCTGCCGCCGACCTCGCGCGAGACCCTGCGCGCCTGGGGATCCATCGGAGAAGGCGATGAATAGGTCCGCGCGAACTTCGGAGCTCTCGACGCTCCTCGCACTTGCGCTGTGGATCGGTCTGACGCTCGGCGTCGTCCGGGTCGGCTTGGTGTTCGCGCTGGATCGACTCGCGCACGGGATGGAGCTCTCGACGAGCCTGTGGCGCATCGAACGCCTCATCGCGACGACGCTGCTGCAGGGAGCGCTCGCCGGCGTGGCGCTCGTCTTCCCGGTCTGGTGGGCCCGCCGCCGGGGATGGCTCGCGCGCGGCGCCGCGTGGTGTCTGTCGAGCGCGATCGGCCTGTGGCTCCTGTCGGGCATCGCGCTCGACATCCCCTCGCGCGTGCCCGGCACCGAAACCGATCGCGGGAGGCTCGCCTGGGCGGTGCTCGGTCTGGGCGCGGGCGCGCTCGCGGCCCTGGCCGCTCGCGCGGTGCGCGTCGAGCGCGCGCACTTCGCCCGCCCGAGCGCTCCGTTCGCCCCCCTGGCCGTCGGGGCCGTGCTGTGGCTCGGGTTCGTCCTGATCGTGGGCACGCGACCGCCGCCGATGCGGACCTGGGAAGTCGTGCGAGCGTTGCTCGAAGAAGAGGACGCGTTCGAGATCGTGAGCACCAACGCGCTCCTTCCGCCGCGGGTCGGTGCGATCACGCCCGCCTTGGAATGGCGCGGCGAAGCGGGCGAGCGTCCGGCTCTGATCCTCGCGCCCGGCGGAGAGGTGCGCTTCCGGATCGCGCCCGAGGACGGTCGCGTTCGCCTGCGCACCGCGATCGGCGTCGATCTCAAGTGCCGGCGCGCGTTGACGCGCAACGTCGAAGCCGCACGCTTCCGCTTCGAAGTCCAAGTCGGCGACCGAGTGGTCTTCGACGACGTCGTTTTGATGGAGCGGGAGCTCGACGAGCTCGACTACGAGTGGCGTTCGGTCGGCGGCGAGCAGCCGCTCGAGCTCGTGCCGGGCGACGTCGTGACGCTGCGCACGTCGGTCGAAGTGATCCCGTCCGGCGCAAGGGATCGAGTCGCCACCATCCCCTGGCGCATCGGCTTCTCCGACCTGCTGCTCGAGCGCGAGATCCCGCGCGAACGGACGCTCTCCAGTTCCGAGACGCCGAACATCGTCCTCGTCCTGATGGACACGCAGCGCCGCGATCGGATGGGGTGTTACGGCTACGAGCGCGACGTATCGCCCAACCTGGACCGGCTCGCCGAGCGCGGCCTCCTCTTCGAGCACGCGAACGCGCCCTCGAGCTGGACCTGGCCGTCGACGGCCTCGCTCTTGACCGGGCTCGACCCCGAACGGCACGGCGTCGTGGACGACCATGCCTGCTACCTCGCCCGCGGCCTGGAGCTCCTCTCCGAGGCGCTCCAGGCGAACGGCTACACGACGGCGGCTTTCTCGGGCAGCCCGCTGATCGTTCCGTCGAAGGGGTTCGACCAGGGCTTCGAGTTCTTCGACGCGAATGGAAACGAGTTCCGCAAGTCCAGGCTCGTCGTCCCGAACGCGATCGAGTGGCTGCGAACCTTCGCGGGCCAGAAGCTCTTCCTCTACTTGCACCTCGTCGATCCGCACGAGCCCCATCGTCCGCGCCGAGAGGACCGAGAGCGGTTCGCTGGCCCCGAGCCGGCGGACCTGGGGCCGGGTGCGTTCGGCGTGTACACCTGGTCGCTGCGGCGCGGCGCGGCGCGAACGCCGGAAGGAGCCTGGGACCTCTCGCGCGTCGTGCCGCCGGAGCACCAGCGCTACTACTCGGAGATCTACGACGCTTGCGTGGCGACGGGCGACTTCTGGGTCGGCGAGCTCCTCGCCGCCCTCGACGATCTCGGCCTGCGCGACGAGACCGTGTTCGCGTTCACGAGCGATCACGGCGAGGAATTCTTCGAGCACGGAATGCTCGAGCACAGCCACTCGCTCTATCCCGAGCTCGTGGACGTTCCGTTGATCCTCGCGGGCCCCGGGATCCCCAAGGGCGTGCGCTCCGCCGACCCGGTGTCGATACGGCAACTCGCGCCGACCCTCGCGCGCATCGGGGGAACGCGTCTGGCCGCCGTCGGCGACGCGCTCGACCTCGCGCGGCCGAACGCGCTCGAACCCGAGCCGGTCGTGCTCGGCACGCACCACGGCTGGTGGAACCAGTGGCACCGCACGCCGATCTTCGGCTTGCGCGAGGGGCGCTGGCTCCTGCACTGGGCGCCCGAAGCGGGCGAGTTCGGCGCGAGCGACCCGACGCCCGGCGGACTCCGGCGGCTCTACGACCTCGGTGCGGACCCGGCGGCGCGCGAAGACGTCGCGGCGCGCGAGGGCGAGCGGGCGGCGCGCATGCTGGAGACGCTGCAACGGGCTCTGGAAGAAGACCGCGCGAACCGCAGCACGACCTCGATCCCGAGCGGCGCCGGAACGCAGAACCTGCTCGACAACATCGGCTACACCGACTCGGAGGCCGGGGACTAGCTCGACGACGGATCGAAGCGGCGCCAACCGCGCGCGCTACGAGCTCGTACACCACGCCGCTCGACGGGAGCCGGGCGACGGACGACGCTCCGACGAACGCTAGGGCTCTCCGCCGCGGCGAGCTGCGCCCCACGGCATCCTCCTGCTACCTTCTCCGCCCGCGCTCCTTTGGACCCGCGCTTCCGGCGCCCCCCTATGTTCTTCGCACCCCGGTTCTTCGCACCCCGCAACCGCGCCGCGAACGCCTTCTCGTCCGCCTGGCTCGTTCTCGCCTTCGCCGGTGCGGCCTGCGACGCGGGCGCCGCGCCCCCGCAGGAAGTCGGGCTCACGATGCTCGACGTGATGATCCAGATCGATCACGCCTACCGAGCGATCGAGCCCAACTTCCGCAACCCCGACGGCGTCGAGGACACGGCCCTCGCCGCGCAGCAGATCCTCGACTGGACCGCCGACCCCGTCTTCGAGGCGTTCGTGCGCACCCCGCGCTTCCAGACGCCGGATCCGGCCGAGTTCTTCACCTGGCGCGACCAGATGCAGGGCGGCGCGCAGAAGACGCTCGACGGAGCCCACGCCGTCGACCTCGACCTCATGCGCCAAGGCTTCATCGAGATGAAGACGAGCTGCATCGGCTGCCACAAGCGCTACTCGCCGTCGT
Organism: uncultured Planctomycetaceae bacterium; assembly: GCA_964413535.1. Lineage (GTDB taxonomy): Bacteria > Planctomycetota > UBA1135 > UBA1135 > CAYPTB01. The sequence goes on from CAYPTB010000008.1 coordinate 200,958, forward strand.
ACTGAGCGCGGACTGGACCGAGTTCACCGCAAGCCTTCACCGAGTCCCGTCGACTCCTGCTGAGGTAACTGCTCGCGTGGAGCAGCTGCACCCGCGCTCGACGGAGGTTCCCTTCATCCCGACCCGGGGTCCTGACCCCCACGCGCGTTCGTCACCAGCTCAGGAAGTAGAAGAGCAGGTTCGCCTTCGGATCGAGAAAGACCTCCGCGAGCTCGCTCCCTCCTGACCACGTTGCGACGAACTGGACCTTCCATCCGTACGGACCCAGGCGCTGCACGGGGTCCTCGATCGGGGAAACCTCCGACACGGATTCGTCCGGCGCGGCGGACAGCACGCGGGACCACAGCGGCTTTCCCTCCCGAGCGGCTTGCAAGACCCACGGCTCGTTCTTGCGTTCGACCCGGCAGAGCCGCAGCTCGGTCTTCTCGTCCAACGCGAGCACGGCTGTCGACGGCAGGAGCTCCGCGGACTCGTAGGAGAGACCGGCGTAGGGACCGTCGTCCATCGTGAAGAGCATGGACGCGTACCACTCGGGTCGGCTGACTTTGGCGTGATACCAACGAACCAGTTGCTCGAGTCCCGCGCGGTTGTCGGCGTCCCTGCCTGCGGCGAACGCCGGTCTGGGAGCGTCGGGCATCAGAGCGAGAATCGCAGCTCCGGCGTGTGCGTCCGCGACTTGTGCCGGGTTCCAGGCAGGGGTGGTCCACAGCGGCTCGAGCTTCATCATCACGACGGGAATCAAGCACGCGATGGACCGTTGCTCTTGGGCGATCTCAGGCATGAGGAGCGCCGACGGACCCGCCGACGAGGGAACGGGCGCCGCTTCCTTGGCGACTCGATTCGCCCGTGCGATGCCCTGCACCATCCTCGAGAGCTTGTCTAGGTCGGCAGTACTCGGGTCGCCGAGGATCTTGAACATGCGCGACGCGACGAACGGCTCGAACGTCGGATAGACGAGAGGCTCGGGGTCCTCCACCGGCAGCGGAGGGACGAGAACGGTCAGGAGGAGCGTTAGGAGTGCGGCGGTCATGGCTTCTGGTCCTCGAGTGAGCGAAGGGAGGCATGAAGGCGACGTTCGAGACTCTGCGCGAACCCATCAGAGTTGCGGAAGGGGTCAATTCTGACCTCGGCGCGCTCGGCCTTCCTCGATCCTGATCGTAGGTGAAACGCGTCAGCGAGGCGAACCCTCGACGCGCAGAGGCACAGCGAAGAGCTCTCTTGAAGTGATCTGCGCCGACTGCTTCTCCCCGAGTCAGATCTGCGGACACGGAAGGCCTCGTTTCGATTCGGCGCGTCGAAACCTTATCCTGCGCCTTCACGCTCCAACCGGGTGGATCTGAAGGGAGAACACGGCGGACGATGTGGCCTCGCTTGCGCCTGGACGTGCGCGCGGCGGACGTAGCGCGCGGAGTGCTCGCCCTCGGCGCCCGCGACGCTGCGGAGCACGCGCGAGTGCTCGAACGCGCGTTCTGCCCGGAAGGCGACGGGCTGGCGTGCCTGTCGGTGCGCTCGGCGTTCGATCTGTTCTTCGCCGCGGCCGGGTTGGCGCGCGGGAGCGAGGTGCTCGTGTCCGCGATCACGATCCCCGACATGGCGCGCGTGGTCGAGCTGCACGGGCTCGTGGCGGTGCCGCTCGACCTCGATCCGGACACGTTGCTCCCGCGGCCGGAGACGCTGTCGGCCGCGATCACGCCGCGCACGCGCGCCTGCGTCGTCGCGCACCTCTTCGGCTGTCGCTCCGACGTGGGCGAGCTCGCGCGCCTGGCGCACGAACACGGCATCCTCTTCGCCGAGGACGCGGCCCAGGCCTTCGACGGCACGGCCTGGCGCGGCTCGGATGTGTCGGATCTCGTGCTGTTCAGCTTCGGGACGATCAAGACGGCTACGGCGTTCGGCGGAGCCACGGCGCGCGTGCGCGATCCGAAGCTGCGCGAGCGCATGCGCGCGCTGCGCGACGCGCAGCCCCGACAGACGCGCCGTCACCACGCGCGGCGTTTGGCGAAGGGCGCGTTCCTCGCGGCGCTGTCGCGGCGAGCGCCCTTCACGCTGCTCGCGCGAGCTGCGCGCGCTCTCGGCGTCGACTTCGAGAGCTTCCTCCACGGCGCGACGCGCGGCTTCGCGGGCGAGGAGCTCGCGCCCGCCATTCGCCGCCGGCCGTCCGCCCCGTTGCTCGCCCTGCTCGCGCGGCGCCTCCGCGGTCAGGGCTGTGCGCACCGCGTCGCGCGCCGCAGAGACTTCGCCGAAGCGCTCCTGCAGAGCATGCCTTTGGACCTGCGCGTCGGCGCGCGTGCCGAGGTGCGCACGCACTGGGTCGTGCCGCTCCGCACCCCCCGTCCCGACGAGCTCGTGAGCGACCTGCGCGCCGCCGGCTTCGACGCGACGCGCCGCTCGAGCCTCGTGGCGCTCGAGCCGCCGCCCGGACGAGCCGCCCCGAACTACGCGCGCGGGCTCCTCGCCGAGCTCGTGTTCGTGCCCGCCTACCCCGCCATCGGCTCGCGGGGTCTGGCGCGGCTAGGGGGCGTGCTCCGCGCGACGCTCCAGCCGGCGTCGGCGGATCCGGCGTCGATCGAGAAACGCCGCAGCGGCGGAAGGCGTTCGATGAGCGCCCCTGCGGCGAATCCGCGAGCCTCACGACGCGTCGATCGCTCGAGCCCGCGAGAGCCGTAGGATGTCGTGATGACGCGAGCGCACGTCCTCGCGGGATGCGGGGACGAGGTTGTGCTCTCGGCGACGGGATCCCGTCAATGGCCGACCTGTGCGGTCAGGCGCTTCCAGCCCGCGTCGGCGCGCGTGCGATTGCCGGACGCGTCGGCGCTCCACGTCTTGCGGGCGTCGGCGCCGGCGAAGAGGAAGAGCCGGCCCTCGTCGACGGTGAACGACGCGGGGTCGGCGGGGACGCGCTCGCCCTTCGCCATCGCGAGGGCACACCAGCCGCCGTAGGCCGGCTCGTAGCGCGCGGGCTCTTCGACGAAGCGCAGGCGGTTCTCGGGCGTGGCGAAGCGGTAGCGCACGCCGAGGTAGACGGTCTCCCACATCGCGCTGCCGATCGAGGGTCCGTTCGCCGCGGCGTCCTGCGCGAAGTAGCCAACGGGGTCGCGGCCTGCGAGCGCGAGGCCGTCCTCGCCGAGGTGGAACCGCTGCGTGTCGCGCGCTTGTTCGTGCGCGAGCTCGAGCCACTCGACGTCGGACTCGACGAGATAGCTCTCGGGGCTCTTCATCCACTTCTTGCGCGTGTCGGCCAGGAAGCCGTCGTAGAAGAGCAACAGCCGCTCGTCTTGCACCAGGAACGACTCCGGGTCGACCTCGACCTTGTCGCCCTCGCGCATCGCCCAGGCGCACCAGCCGCCGTAGGCGGGCTCGTAACGCGTGGGGCTCGAGAGGAACAGCTCGCGGTTCTCCTTCGACGCGAAGCGATAGGTGATCCCGGCGTGGCGCACGCCGAGCTCGCGCTTGCCTTCCAGCGGAGCGCCCCCGCCCTCGGGGAAGTAGGCCACGGGATCGTGGCCGGCGAGCGCGAGGCCCTCGTCGAGGTTGTAGTCGGCGCGCGCGTCGACCGTTTCTTGGAGGGCGTTCGAGTGCGGCAGGAGCGCGGTGGTCAACACGAGCGCGAGGCGCTGGAGCATGGGGGCTTCCGTTGGGTGGGCGAGGGGTGGGCGAGGGGTTGGCGAGGGGTTGGCGAGCAGCGCTTCGAGCCGCGCGGCATCGACGAAGGCGCGCCCTACGATACCGAGCGCGATGTGGGACGGCGTCGTGCTCGGGCGGACCGGTTCGCCTGCTCCGCGATTTCCCGACCGGACCGTCGTCGACGATCGGCGATCGGCGCGACGAGGTCGGAGTTCCGCGCTTGCCCGCAGCAGGCCACGCGGGTCTCATGCGCCGCGATGCTCGTCCTGCGCGCGGCCCTCGGGCTTGGCTTCTTCTGCGCGGTGGCCTGGCTCCTCTCGAGCCACCGCCGTCGCTTCCCCTGGCGCGTCGCGCTGATCGGGATCGCGCTGCAAGTGGGCCTCGCTTGGCTGCTGCTCGTGTCGGACGTCGGACGCGGGTTGTTCCAGGGGATCGCCGACCTCGTCGCGAAGCTCACGACCATGAGCGAGCCGGGCGCGGCGCTCGTCTTCGGGCCGCTCGCCGACCCCGCGAAGATGGCGGCCGTCTTCGGCCCCGAATCGGCCTTCGTGTTCGCGTTCGCGGGCAAGGGGCTCGTGCTGATCATCTTCTTCTCGGCCCTGATGTCCGTGCTCTATCACGTCGGCGTCATGCAGGTGGTCGTGTGGGCGATGGCGCGTTTGATGACGTTCACGCTGGGCGTGTCGGGCGCCGAGGCGATGGCCATGGCGGCGAACGTGTTCGTCGGGAACACCGAGGCGCCGCTCGTCGTGCGGCCCTACGTGCCGCGCATGACGAGCTCGGAGCTGAACGCGCTCATGACGGGCGGCTTCGCGACCATCGCGGGGACGGTGCTCGCCGTGTACATGGGCGTGCTCGGACCGGAGCTCGGCCCGCACCTCTTGACGGCGTCGGTGATGTCCGCGCCGGCGGCGTTCGTGATCGCGAAGATCGTGCGGCCCGAGGTGGAGGCGTCGGAGACGGCCGGGCGGATCGAGCTCCGGATCGAGCGCAGCGCGAGCAACCTGGTCGAGGCCGCCGCCGACGGCACGACGACGGGCTTGAAGCTCTGGCTCAACATCATCGCGATGCTGATCGCGTTCATGGCGCTCGTGAGCTTCGTCAACTGGCCGCTCGGCTGGTTGGGGGAGCTCGCAGAGATCGAAGGCGGGCTCTCGCTGCAGCGTCTCTTCGGGTGGTTCTTCGCGCCGGTGGCCTGGGCCATGGGCGTCGAGGGTTGGCGCGACAGCGTGGCCATGGGGACGCTGCTCGGCACGAAGATCTCGGTCAACGAATTCGTCGCCTTCACCGAGATGGCGAAGTTCCTGCCGGCCGGCGCGAGCGCGTTCGAGCACCCGCGCACCGCCGCGATGGCGGTCTACGCCCTGTGCGGGTTCGCGAACTTCGGCTCGATGGGCATCCAGATCGGCGGTCTCGCGCCGCTCGCGCCGGAGCGCAAGGCGGAGATCGCGAAGCTCGCGTTCAAGGCGATGCTCGGCGGCGCCGCGGCCTCGTGGATGACGGCGACGGTGGCGGGGATGTTCCTGTGACGAGCGGTGCCGCGTCGCGAACGTGGCCGAGCACGGCGGCTCGTCCGGAGCGCCGAGCGAACGTGGGGCCTCGTTACCGTTCTCGGCCGGCCCTTCGGTGGCTGCTCGGGCTCCTCACGGTGGGCGCACTCTCGATGGGAAGGGCGTGAGTCGTTGAGCACGACGAAGAGCGCGATCGACCCCTCGCGCATCGCGCGCGCGCTCGCGGCGCGCGGGCTCGGCGGCGCGGAACTCGCGATCGTGCTCGGCTCGGGGCTCGGCGCGTTCGCGGACGAGCTCGAGGACGGGATCGCGGTCGCGCAGACCGACGTCGACGGAATGCCCGCGAGCCGGGTGCCGGGTCACGCGGGTCGCTTCGTCTTCGGAACGCTCGGCGGGCGGCGCGTGCTCGTACAGCAGGGCCGGATCCACCTGTACGAGGGACATTCGGCGCGCGCGGTGACCGCGAGCGTGCGCGCGTTCGCGGAGCTCGGCGTGCCGCGCTTGCTGCTCACGAACGCGGCCGGGGGGCTCGTGCGCGAGTGGGAGCCCGGCACGCTCGTGCGCATCACCGATCACGTGAACCTGCAGGGCGCGACGCCGCTCGAGCGCGGCGAAGCGGGCCGCGGGTGTCCCTACGACGCGGAGCTCGGCCGCGCGCTCGACCGCGCGGCGCGCCGCGCGGGGATCGAGCTCCGCGCCGGCGTCTACGCCGCGAACGAAGGCCCGGCCTACGAGACGCCCGCCGAGGTGCGCGCCGCGCTCTGGATGGGCGCGCACGCGGTCGGGATGAGCACCGCCCTCGAGGCGCTCGCCGCGCACGCCGCCGGGATCCGCGTGGCGGCCGTCTCGCTCGTCGCGAACCTCGCGGCGGGCCTGAGCGATGCGCCGCTCTCCCACGCCGAGGTCGTGGAAGCGAGTCGCTGCGCCGCGGGCCGCTTCACCGCGCTCCTGCGTGCGGCCGTGCCCGAGCTCTGCTCCTGCCCGGTGCGGGAGGCGGAGCGGCGCGCATCGGAGTAGACGACGTCGCTCAGGGGTCCTCGGCGTCGAGCTTCGCGAGCTCCTCCTCCGCGCGGGCGAGCCAGGTCGCGTCGCCGAGGTCGCGGAAGAAGTCGCGGGCCCGCTCGAGCTCGGCGCGCGCCTCGTCGGCGCGGTCGAGGGCGCACAGCGCCGCGGCGTGCCGCAGGCGGAAGACGCCGCGGCCCAGGTCGCTCGGCGGCAGCACCAGGTCGGCGTCGGCGGCCGCCGCGCGCGCTAGCGGCTCGGCCTCCGCGGGACGTCCGAGCCGCAGGAGCACGTCCGCGCGCACCCCGTCGGCCTTGATGGCGAACGGGGCGCGCTCGCCGGCGGCGGCGCGGGCCGCGCGGGCGATCTCCGCGAGCGCGGGCTCCGCCTCCGCCGCGCGCCCGCTGCGCATGAGCAGCGAGGCGCGGTTGAAGGCGAGCGCGAGCGCCTCGGGGCTCGTTCCCGCGTCGCCCAGCGACACGAGCGCCTCGTCGAAGAGCTCCTCGGCCTCGCCGTCGCGTCCGAGTTGGCTCAGGGTCTGGGCGAGGTTGTTGAACGACACGAGGAGGCTCGGGTGCTCGGCGGGCAGCACGCGGCGCTTCGCGTCGAGCGCGCGCCGCATGAGCGGCTCGGCCGCGGCCGCGTCGCCGTGCTCGAGCTCCCAGCTCGCGACGTTGTGCAGCGCGGCCAGCGTGTCGGGGTGGTCCTCGCCGCGCGCGGCGGTCTGCAGGTCGAGGGCGCGCAGCCACAGCTCGCGCGCCTCTTCGGAGCGCCCGAGGTTCGAGACGGCCTCGGCCAGGTTGTTGAGCGCGCGGACCGTGGCGACGTGCGTGGGTCCGAGCTCGCGCTCGCGCTCGGTGAGCACGGCGCGCAGCTCGGGCTCCGCCTCCGCCGGCCGGCCGCTGCGCGTGAGGGCGATCGCGAGGATGGCCCGGGCCTCCGTCGTGTCCGCGTGCGACTCGCCCAGCACGGCGCGCCGGCCGTCGTACGCGCGGCGCAGGAACGGCTCGGCCTCCTCGGCGCGGCCACGACGCAGCAGGAAGGCGCCCCACTCCTCGAGCGAGCCGAGCGTCTCCTCGTGCTCCGGCCCGCGCGCGCCCTCGCGCAGCTCGAGTGCGCGCGCGAGGTGCGGCTCAGCCCGATCCAAGAGCCCGAGCGACAGGTAGGCGAGGCCCACGACGCGCCGCAGGGACGCCTCGACGGCCGGATCGTGCTCGCCGGCCGGATCGAGCGCCGCGGCGTAGCGATCGAGCACGTCGAGCAGCACGCCCGGGTCGCGTCCCTGCGCGATGGCCGGGTCCACGCCCGCGAGGAGGCTCTCGAGCAGCCGCGTGATCTCCTCGAACCGCGCGAGCTCGACGCGCGCCTCGCGCTCCGCGCGCAGGGCGCGAACGGCCTGCACGGACGCGACGACGGCCGTGGCCGAGAGCGCGAGCACGGCGCACGCGCCGACCGCCACGGCCGCGCGGTGGCGGCGTACGAAGCGCGCGACGCGGCGCGCGGCGCTGGGCGGACCGGCGAGCACGCCCTCGCCGCGCGCGAAGCGCTCCAGGTCGTCCGCGAGCTCGCCCGCGGATGCGTAGCGGCGCTCGCGGTCGGGCTCGAGCGCCCGCAGTGCGACCCAGTCGAGCTCGCCGCGCGCCCGCCGCGCCGCGTCGGGGTGCCCCGAGCGCGCGAGGCGTTCGCTCGGCCGCGCCGGCGCCCGGTCGCGCGCGGCGCGCTGAGCCACGAGGCCGCCCGGCGTCGCCCCGCCCGCCGGCCACGGCAGCTCGCGCGCGGCGAGCTCGTAGGCCAGCACGCCCAGCGCGTAGACGTCGGCGCGCGTGTCGACGTCGGGCGAGCCGTCGAGCTGCTCCGGGCTCATGTAGGCCGGCGTGCCGACCACGGCGCCCGTGCGCGTCGCGAGTGCGCCCTCGATCAGCGGGTCGCCCAGCGCCTTGGCGATGCCGAAGTCGATCACCTTCGGCACCGGCCGCCCCTCGTGCTCCGACACGAGCACGTTGCTCGGCTTGAGGTCGCGGTGCAGCACGCCCCGCTGGTGCGCGTGCTGCACGGCGCGCGCGACCTCCGCGGCGAGGCGCATGCGCTCCTCGAGCGACAGGTCGCGCGCCGCGCAGTACTCCGTGATCGCCGGCCCCTCCACGAGCTCCATGGCGAGCCACGGACGGCCGCGCGGCGTCGCGCCGAACTCGAACACGCGCGCCACGCAGGGATGCTGCATGAGCGCGAGCGCCTGGCGCTCGTTCTCGAAGCGCGCCACGAGGTCGCGCGAATCGAGGCCGGGCCGGAGCACCTTGATCGCGACGCTGCGCCGCACCGGCTCGTCCTGCTGCGCGCGCCACACCTCGCCGTACCCGCCCTGGCCGAGGCGCGCCTCGAGCCGGAACGGGCCGAGGCGGTCGCCCGGCGCGAACTCCTCCGCCATCCCGCCCTCGAGCGCGGCGTGCGCGGCGAGCAGCGAGCGCACGCGCGTCGCGAGCTCGCCGTCCGCGCCGCAGCGCGCCGCGACGAAGGCCTCGCGCTCGCTCGCCGGCAGGTCGAGCGCGTCGAAGAACAGCTCCTTCGCGCGCGCCGCGAGCTCGCCCGGCTGCACGTCAGCCCGCCCCTTCGCCGAGCAGCTCGAACAGCCGCGCGCGGGCGAAGGTCCACTCGCGGTGGACGCTGCGCTCCGAGACGCCGAGCGCCTCCGCGGTCTCCTGTGCCGTGAGCCCCGCCAGGAAGCGCAGCCGCGCCACCTCGGCCGCGCGCGCGTCCTCGCGCTGCAGCACCGCGAGCGCGTCCTCCAGCGCCACGAGCTCGCCCTCCGCGAGCTCGGCCGGCTCGTCCGCCGCGCCGAGCGTCACGCGCACGCGGTCGCCGCCGCGCTTCTCGCTCTTCACGCGCCGCGCGTGGTCGACGAGCACGCGCCGCATCGCCTCCCCGGCCGCGGCGAAGAAGTGCCGCCGCCCGTCGAACGGCATGGGCCGGTCGCCCGCGAGCCGCAGCCAGGCCTCGTGCACGAGCGCGGTCGCCTGCAGCGTGTGGCCCACGCGCTCGCGGTCGAGGCGCGCCCGCGCGAGCGAGCGCAGCTCCCCGTAGAGCAGGGCGAGGAGCTCGGGCTCGCGGGCGCGCCCCGCGCGCAGGAGCCGCGTCACCTCCGGTTCGGCCTCCTTCCCCGACTCCTCCAGCGCGTCGTCCATGGGTGCGTCGAGGCTAGCCCAGACTCCGCTCCGGCGCCCGCCGTGCGGCCGGCAAAGTCGGATTCCGTGGCAGGGTCCGGGCGCGCCCCGCGCCACGGTTCGCAGTACGGGGCGAAGCGCCCCGGATCGACCACGGGCGAAGACCCCGGCCGATCGAACCCAAGACCCTTCCATCGAGATCCGTCATGCAGTCCACGCAATCGATCCCCGTTCGTCCCGAGCGCCCCGCGTCCGTGTTCCCGGCGAGCGCATCCGGTTTCAGCTACGAGTCCTCCCTGCGTTCGTCGCAGCGCGCCAACTGGAAGCTCGAGGACGTGATCGGCCCCGGCCGGTCGCTCGACTTCTCACGCGCGTTCCTGCCCGACGCGCTCGCCCGCACGGAGCAGATCGAGTTCCTGTCGCCGGACGAGCGGCGCCTCTTGAACCAGATCCGCGGCCACGGCTACCTCTACACGTTCGGCCTGGTCGAGGAGTTCATCCTGCCGTTCGTGCTCGACCACGCGCGAACCTCGCTCGACGCCGACAGCTTCCGCACGCGCGCGCTCTTGCAGTTCGCCGGCGAGGAAGCGAAGCACATCCAGCTCTTCGAGCGCTTCCGCGAGGCCTTCCGCGCGGGCTTCGGATCGCGCTGCGACGTCATCGGGCCGCCCGCGGCGATCGCGGAAGCGGTGCTCGCGCGGCCCGCGCTGTCGGTCGCGCTCGTGACGCTGCAGATCGAGTGGATGACCCAGCGCCACTACCTCGACAGCGTGGCGGACGACGACGGCCTCGACCCGCAATTCAAGAGCCTCCTGCGCCACCACTGGATGGAGGAGGCGCAGCACGCTCGGCTCGACACGCTCATGGTCCTCGAGCTCGCGGCGAACCTCTCGCCCGAGGAGATCGCGCGCGGCGTCGCGGGCTACCTCGAGATCGGCGCGCTGTTCGACGCCGGCTTCGCGCAGCAGGCACGCTTCGACGTCGAGGCGCTCGAGCGCGCCTTCGCGCGCACGCTTCCGGCCCTCCGCCGCGAGCGCCTGATCGAAGTGCAGCACCAATCGCTGCGCTGGACCTTCCTCGGCAGCGGCATGACCCACCCGCGCTTCGTCGAGACCCTCGAGCGGCTCGGCGGCGACCACGCCGCCCGCGTCGCCGAGGTTGCCCTGGCGTTCGCGTAGGGGGCGCTCCGTGACGGCGGCGGAAACGGGACGATCCGGCTCCGCCGCCCCCGGACTCTCGCCGGGGAACTTCCCCGAGGGGCGGGGCGCCCTCGGAGCGAGTTGAGGGTCGGCGGACTGGGAATACGTCTCCTCTTCATGGCGCCGGGGAATCGGCCCCGGCTCCGCGTGAGTCGCCGCCATGAAGACCTTCGAGCCCCGCGTTCGCCTCGGCCTGATCTGCATCTTGGTATCCAGCGCACCCCTTGCCGGCTGCGGGGGTGGAGGAGGGGGTGGCGGGGACGGCACCCCGAGCGCCCAGATCGGCTTCCCGGCCGGGCCGGCGGCGACCGACACCCAGACCTTGACCGTGACGGGCGAGGCGGAGCGCGGGTCCGCGCCGGTGGAGGGGGTGCGCGTGAACGGCGTGGAGGCGACGTCGAGCGACGGCTTCGCGACCTGGTCCGCCGAGGTCCCGCTCGTGCTCGGGACGAACCGAATCGAGGTCGAGGTCGAGGACGAAGACGGCAACGTCTTCCCCGACTCGGCGCGCGTCGACGTCGCGCGCCGGGCGCAGGTCTTGGCGGACGTGCGCGGGCTCGTGCACGTGCCGCAGACCGACGAGCTCTTCCTGCTCGACGCTGGCAACCGGAGCCTCCTGCGCGTGCCGGACGGGAAGGGGCTCGCCGTGATCGTCTCGGACGACGACCACGGCGCCGGGGACGACTTCCTGGTCCCCTTCGAGTTGGCCGTCACGGCCGACGGCTCGCGCGCGTTCGTCTACGACGCCGTTGTGGCCGGGGGCTTGTTCGAGGTGGCCACGTCGACGGGCAACCGGCGGCGGCTCGCGCTCGGGCCGCTCCCACTCGTGACGTCGCTCGTGCACGATCCGTTGAGGAAGGTGCTCTACGCGGCCGGAGGCCCGGACGTGCTGCGGATCGACCCGGCGCTCGAGACCGTCGAAGTGCTGTCGGACGGCTCCGAGCCGAAGCTCGGCCCGACGTTCACCACCACGCGGGGGCTCGCGCTCGAGGAGTCGACCGGGCGGCTCTACCTCACCGACGGCGAAGAGAGCGTGCTCGCGGTCGATCTTGCGAAGGGCGAGCGCGTCCTCGTGACGGGTGGGGACGTGGGCAAGGGCACCGACCTCGTCTTCGCGACCGAGATCTGCGTGGACCCCGCGACGGGTCTCCTGCACGTCCTCGACGCGTCCTTCAACCGGATCCTGCTGGTCGATCCGGCGACAGGTATCCGCGAGGTCGAGCTCGAGCTCGCTCCGCTCGGCCTGAGCCCGACGTCGCTCGCGTTCGACTCGGAGCGCGGTCTCGTGCTCATCGGAGACGCGCGCACGGACGTCGTGTTCGCCCTGGATTCGGCCGTACCCGAGCTCTCCGCGTTCGTCGAGGCGCGCGTGGGGAGCGGCGAGCCCTTGACCGACCTGCGGGCCCTCGACTTCGCGGACTCGAAGCTCTGGGCGGGGGGTGGGATGCGGGGCGTGCTCGAAATCGACCTGCGGAACGGCGCGCGGACGCTGATCCCGCTCGCGATCCCCGACGAGACGCTGCTCCTCAACGCCCGCGACGTCGAAGTCGACGCGGACAACGGCCGCGCATTCCTCGTCGACGACTTGAAAGAGGCCCTCATCGAGCTCGATCTCGCGACCGGAGTCCACCGCGAGATCGAGGACGCGACGGGATCGCACACGTTCTCGAACCCGTTCGCGTTGGCCCTCGTGTCGAGCGACCGGGTGGTGGTCGGCGACTCCGGCACCACCACGCTCTTCACGGTCGATCTCGCGACGGAGGTGTTCGAGGTGCTCAGCGCGGACGGCGACGGCAAGGGCGACGAGCTGAAGGGCATCGCCGACGTCTGCTTCGACCCCGCACGGGCGCGCGTACTCGTCTCGACCGGCTTCTCGTCACGGATCACGGCGGTCGACCTGGTGAGCGGCGAGCGCACGATCCTCTCGGAGGGCAGTATCGGAGGAGGCGCGGCGGTGGGGATCGGCGGGAGCCTCGCGCTCGACCCGGCCGGCGATCGGCTGCTCGTCGCGGACCCGGCGCTCGACCAGATCGTGGCCGTCGACCTCGAGACCGGCTTCCGGACGCTCGTGTCGGGCGCGAACGTCGGCCGCGGACCCGCGCTCGACGAACTGCGGGGGCTCGCCTTCGACGAGCGCAGCGGGCAGATCCTGACGTTCCTGCCGATGCACGGCGCCATCGCGGGTCTGGACGTGGGCTCCGGCGACCGCGTCGTCGTCGCGAAGTAGTCCGGCCGACCTCGCTCGCCCGCGGGTCACGCTTGGTGCTGCGGGACAGGGTCCACGTGCACCCATTCCTGTGCGCGTCCCGCGCGAGCTACCGGCGCGGCGAACCGCCCTCGATCTCCGAGATCAGGCGCGGGATGGCCCGATCCAGGTTGCGCGCGTAGATGCGCGCGAACACGCGGCCGAGCGTCGACACGGCGAAGCCCGTTGCGCCGACGCGGAAGACGATGCGCGTGCGCCCCGCGCTCGTGGGCTCGAGCAGGTGGTCGTAGGCGATCGAGAGCCACAGGAACGGTCCGTCCCAGAGCCATCTCCGCCCGGGCTCGAACTCGGTGACCCGGAACGTCGAGCGGATCCCGCCCGCCAGCACGAGCGAGCCTTTCGTCGCGGCGGTGAGCGGGCCGGGCGGCTCGGCCTCGACCGAGCGGATGTGCTTCGCCCAGCGCGGCCACTCCTCGATCGCCGCGAGCACGCTCCACGCGCGCTCGGGCGAAGCGGCGACCGTGAACTCGCGTTCGAGCAACTGCATCCCGTCGATCCCGCGGGGACGATGCTCCCCCGCGCACCTCCCCGTCAAGTGTCCTTGCGCGCGCTCGGCACGCGGCCCCGCCGGGCGCGCGGATTCGCCGGCCTACTCGCACAGCCGGGGCCCGTCCGCGACCAGCCAGCCGATCTTCGATGGGGAGCCGGGCGAGTCGCCGTGTCGCCGCCACGGTCGAACTACGGCGATGAATGCCCACCGCCGGGCGGAGGAGCGCAGCACGGCCCGAACCGGATTCGGAGGTCGAGGGCGTTCATCCTGCAAAGCGACTCGCATGCGCGGTCGATGTCTGGCACATCACCTCGTCAGCCGCTTCACCGAGGTCGGCTTGGTGGGAGCAGATCGCCCTTCAGGCGGCGAAGCGAGCTCCATATGGGACCGCGTGCAACTCGAGTCGGCGCAGAAAAGTCGCAATCCGCATCCGGTGGCCGGACGCCGAGCATTTCACCTGGCGTCCACGGGTCGCAGCGCGGCCCGAGAAAGCACTGCGAAGCCATGAAGCACACCTCGAAACTTGTCCTCACCCTCACCGCGATGCTCGCCACAGCGGGAGCCCTCGCTGCAGCACCCACGCAGTCCGGCGTCCAGCAATTCAACACCGGTCGAGCGATGCAGAGTCCCACGGCGCAACAGAAGGTGGCGATTCCGGTCGCTCCTCCGAATCCGATCCCGATCAGCTCCGTGCCCTACGTGATCACTCAAGAGGGGTACTACCAGCTGACCCAAGACGTCGAAGGCGTTGCCGGATCCCACGGAATCCGAGTGTTGGCGAGCAACGTCATCATCGACCTGAACGGGTTCTCGCTCGGAGGCGGAAGCGGCGGCGGAACGCTCTCTGGAATCCAATGTCTGGAGAGCAACATGACCGTGTTCAACGGAATGATCTTTGGCTGGGGGGAAGATGGGATCTTCTGCGTACTCGGTTGCACGGTCCTCGACGTCACGAGCGTCATCAACAAGGGGTTTGGAATGAAAGTCGGCCCACGTTCGATCGTGCAGGACTGCAGCGTCACGCGCAACGACGCCGGAGGTATCCGCGGCCAGGGTCTCTGGGTTTCGGGCAGCCGAGTCGTGGATAACAAGGGTCACGGGATCGAGTCGACCCACGAAGGCCTCGTCGTCGTCCAGACCGGCGTGGAATCGAACGAGATGATCGGTATCTTCGCTCCCGAGCCCGACCCAACCAAGCTGGGCGGAAACCCGAGCGTGATCGAGGACTGCCAGATCATCGACAATGGTCTCGTGGGCATCGACGCGGCGAGCTTCGCTCAGGTTCGACGATGTTTCGTGAGCGAGAACCTGACGGGCATGCGCGTCGGCGAGTCGAGTCACGTGGCAGATTGTCTCGTCTACCGTAACCATACTGGCATCGCGGTTTCGGATTCGATCGTCGAACGCTGCATCGTCCGAGACAACGTGACGGGTATGGACGTGGCGGTCGGTAGCTCGGTCTTCGAGTGCGAGGTGACCGGCAACACGGGTGATGGGCTCACCGGCACGTCCCGTGTGACCGTGCGCAACTGCAGCGTGAGAGACAACCAAACGGGCATCGTGCTGCAGGGCGGAGGCGGTCGTGTCGAAGGCTGCACCGTGACGGACAACCAGGACGTCGGGATCTCGGTGTTCGACGACATGATCGTGGTGAACAACGATGTCGTAGGGAACCAGGACCGAGGCATTCGAGCTCTCCGATCCGGCAACCGCATCGAAAGCAATCACGTGACGCGTAACGGGACGGGAATCGAGGTGTTGGGCGAGCGGAACCTGATCGTGCGCAACTCGCTCGACAGCAACGGCGTCCAGATGCAGATCGCCGCCGACAACATGCAGGGACCGTTCCTGAAGACGAAGGGCTTCATCGACACCAATCCTTGGGCGAACTTCGACCTGTCGTTCCCCGTCGGGTTCCCCTGATGCACGACTCGACCCGTTGATCGGACAGGGTCGGTGGAGCACCCCGACGGAGAGTCGTGCATCCCCGCCGGGGTGCGATCGTTTCAGCGGCGCGCGCTGGGCTTCTGGGTCCTCTCCGGCGCGTGCACGCGACACTCCATCGGGTCGCAGGGTGCATACTGGGCGACCGACATGCGCGCGCGCCGCAGGAAGGTCTTGCTCCGCACGGCCGCGATCTTCGCGGCCATCTCGGTCTTGGCCTTCGCTTGGGCGCGCTACCTCGTCCGCGATCCTGAACCCTATTTTCGCGCGCGGCGCGGGGTGGTGGCCGCGGTCGAGGTAGGGCCGCTGCGGTCCGATGGTGATTCGGACCGGCAGGACGTGCGAGTCGTGTCGACGACGGGCCTCGCGGTCGAAATGGCGATCCGGCGCCCGATCGAGCTGACGATTACGTCAGGAGACAAGGAGCGTCCTGCCGCGGAGGTCGCGCCGAGTTCGACGAGCGGCGCAACCGTGGGCCGACCTCTCTTCGTGCTCCTAGGCGGTCACGTCACCGGTCGCGAGGCGATCGAGCTCGTGCGCGAGACTGAAGGCGCCGTCGTCGCGGCGCTCTCCTATCCATACGAAGGCAGCTCGCGGCTCAAAGGGTGGGCGGTCGTCCGCGCCGTCCCGAAGATCCGGCGCGCGTTGCGCGACACGCCGCCGGCGGTGATGCTCGCGCTCGACTTCCTGCTCGAGCAACCGTACGTCGATCCCACGCGGGTCGAGCTCGTGGGCGTGAGCCTCGGCGCACCGTTCGCTTGCATCGCCGGCGCGCTCGACGAGCGCTTCGCGCGCGTGTGGTCGATCGACGGAGCGGGCGATCTCCTGGCGCTGCTCGACCACAACCTGGAGGGAAGGATCCCGTTCGACCCAGCTCGGGCGATCGTGACGCGTCTCGCCCATGTCGCAGCCGGAGGAGCAGGCTTGGCGCCCGAGCGCTGGGTTGGTCGCATTGCGCCGCGCGAAATCGTCATGGTGAACGCGGAAGAGGACGAGAGGCTTCCGCGCGCGTGCATCGATTGCCTGCACAGTGCCGCGCGCGAGCCGAAGGACGTGATCTGGCGCCCCGGGCTTCACGTGGAGCCGTCGAGAACGGAGATCGTGCAGGGCTTGCTCGCCGTGGTGCTCGCCCGGGAGCGATGAGCCACGTTCCCTCGAGAGAGGGACGGGACGTCGAGGAAAGCTCGGCTCTCCTACTGCTGCCCGCTCGCGTTGAGGGTCACGCCGCCCTCGTAGAGGCGCCGGAGGTCCATCTCGCGGAACAGCGCGAGGCCGGCGAGCGGGTGGTCGGTGGGCGCAGCTCGGCAGGCTCCGGGCTCCAGGATCCCCAGCCGGTGTACCGGATACCGATATCGAGCACGGGCCACGGCGCGGCGAAGAGAGCTGAATTCCGCGTCGATCGGCTCGAGACCAATTCCTCCCCGCAGTTGCTGATCGCCGCAGACAACGTGGAAGGTCCCTTCCTCAAGACGAAGGGCTTCATCCAGAGCGACAACTCCTGGGCGAACTTCGACCTCTCGTTCCCGACGACGTTCCCCTGATCGCGCGCGGGACCGGCTCCGATGGCCGGACGACGAACTGCGCTGCGCCCCGGATGCCGAGCTCGCCTCGACACCCGGGGCGCGTGCCTTCGCGGATCGTCCGTGGCGCGCCTTCGTCGGTCGAGCGACGAGAAGTCCGACGGCTCGGACCGTGCCGCAGCACAGCTCGCGCTTGCGCTTCGATTCGAGCTCTCGGCGTACCTGAATTGGATGCCGAGCGCGTGCGACTGCAGTACTTGCGAAGGCGCATCGCCGCGCCATCCACGTGCGTCGTTCAGCGACGTCGACCGGCCACGGTGATCAAGAGAATCGGATTCCGCGTCCGGTCGGCGGACGGCGCGCATTCCTCCTGGCGTGAGCGGGTTGCCCTGCGGCCCGAGAAGGAGACTGCGAAACCATGAAGTACCTCTCGAAGTCGAAACTCGGACTCGTCCTGACCGCGATGATCGGAACGTCGACGGTGCTCGGAGCTGCCCCCGTGCAGTTCGGAATCCAGCAGCTCGGTGCCCATCGAGCGCTGCAGAGTCCCGCGCCGTCGAACCAGATCGTGATCCCGGCTCTGCCTGCGAACCCCATCCCCATCAGCACTCTGCCGTTCGACATCGTGAAAACAGGCTACTACCAGCTCACCCAAAACCTGATGTCAGCGCCGGGGGTCGAAGGAATCGGCGTATTCGCGAGCGATGTCGTCCTCGACTTGAACGGCTACAGGATGAGCGGCAATTCCTTTTCCGGGACCACGGCGATCCATGTCTACGTCGGTGACCGGTTGACGGTGCTCAACGGGCAGATCGTCACCTGGAACGGAAACGGCATCGAAGGCGTGACCGAGGACACGATCGTCGTCGGCGTCGAGATCCTTTCCAACGCGAAGCATGGACTGAAGCTCGGGAACGGTGTGGTCGTGCAGGACTGCAAGGTCAACAACAACCAACTCGGGGGCATCATCGGTTCGAAGCTCCTGATCTCGGGCACCGAGGTCTCCGGCAACAACGGGCACGGCATCGAGGGAGAGAGGGACGGTCTCGTCGTGAGTCAGTGCGACGTATCCGCGAACACGGCGTTCGGCATCGTGGCCGATGAACCGAATCCGGCCAAGCCGGGCGGGAACAGGTGCGTGATCGAGGACTCCCAGATCAACGACAACGCCTTCGGAGGCATGAGGCTGCCGTCTTTCGCGCAGGTACGGAGCTGTTTCGCGGCCGACAACGGCTTCAAGGGCATCGAGGTCGGCCCGTCGAGCTACGTCGGACACTGCGTTGCCGTCAGGAACGTCACGGGCATCCTGGTAGGCAGGGCGTCGATCGTCGAAAGCTGCGCCGTGTCCTCGAACACCGACGGTATCCACACCGGAGGCGGCGGATCGGTGACGAACTGCGACGCGTTCGACAACGTCGTGGGAATCTCCGTGACGGGTGAGACAGTCGTGGCGGACAACCGCGTGTCGGGCAACCAGGGTCGCGGCATCCTCGCGCTCGAAACCGCGAATCGGATCGAGGGCAATCACCTCGCGCGCAACGCCGTCGGGATCGAGGTGCAGGGTCCGCGCAACCTGATCGTGCGCAACTCGCTCGACTCGAACGGCGTGCAGATGCAGATCGCTACCGACAACATCCAGGGGCCATTCCTGAAGACGAAGGGCTTCATCGACAACACGAGCCCCTGGGCGAACTTCGACCTGTCGTTCCCTACGACGTTCCCGTGATTCGCGCCAGACAGTGAGGCGACGCGCGAGCGCAATCCATCGGCGACCGGGGCATCCAGTTCCAAGCGAGGGGCGGGCGCGTCGAGGGTTGCACGGTGTCCGACAACCAGGGCGTCGGAATCTCCGCCGCATCGGAAGTGCTCATCGGGAGCAACGATGTCTCGGAGAACGACGGTCAAGGCATCCTCGCGTCATCGGACGCCAATCGCATCGAGCGGAACCACCTGACGCGCAACAGCATCGGCATCGAGGTTCAAGGCCCGCGCAACGTGATCGTGCGCAACACGCTCGATCCGAACGGATCCCAGATGCAGATCGCCGAGGGCAACTTCCAGGGACCGTTCCTGAAGACGAGCGGCTTCATCGACAACGCGAACCCCTGGGCGAACTTCGACCTGTCCTTCCCGACGACGTTTCCCTGACCGTGTCCGGGACGCACAGCGCAGCCAGCTACCGAACGCAGCCTGCGGCCCCCGAGTGGCGGAGCCATGTCCGCTGCACCCGGGGGCCTGCTCGTCGTCGGTGAGGGGAGCTCCCGTCACTCCTCACGGAGTGAACGACCGGCCCCGTTCTTCGCCGCCATCCGCCTTGGACTCTCTCGAGAGGTGATTCGCGTTGGACGCCACGTTGGGTCGGTGAGAGCCCGGATTCCGCGTCCGCTCGGCAGATGCTGCGCATTCTACCTGGCGTCCACGGGTCGCCGCGCCGTCACGCGTCACCCGAGAAGGAGCACTAACGACGCCATGAAACACACCTCGAAACACGTACTCACCCTGACAGCGATGCTCGCCACAGCGGGGGCGCTCGTCGCAGCACCCACTCAGTCCGGCGTCCAGCCATTACGTACCGGCCGCGCACTGCAGAGCCCCACATCGCAGCAGCAGTTGGTGGCCCCCGTCCCGCCGGCGAACCCGATCCCGATCAGTAGTCTGCCCTTCGACATCAATCAGCCGGGCTACTACCAGATGACCCAGGACTTGGTCGGGGCACCCGGCACCAACGGGATTCGCGTGTTCGCCAATCCCGTCGTCATCGACCTGAACGGCTTCACCTTGAACGGCAATGTCAGTGGAACGCAATCGGGAATTCGGTGCTTCTCGCTCGGCAATGGGACGACGATATTCAATGGCACCATCTTCGGTTGGGGACAGGAAGGAATCATTTCTCCGTTCGATTGCAACGTCCTCGACGTCACCAGCCGCTTCAACAAGGGCAACGGGATGAACCTCGGGCCGAAGTCGGTCGTGCAGGACTGCGTGGTCACGAACAACAATGACGGCATCCTCGGTCCCGATTTGACGGTCGTGAACTGCACTGCCTTCGGAAACGTGCAGGAAGGCATCGAAGGGACGGGGTCCGGTCTCGTCGTGAGGAACTGCACCGTGGACTCGAACGGCGGAGCCGGGATCGTCGGCCTGGAGCCCGATCCGAACGAGCCGGGCGGGAACCCGTGTGTGATCGAGGACTCGCGGATCGTCCGGAACAAGCTCGGAGGGATGATCCTCCCGGGCTTTTCCCACGTGCGGCGCTGCCTCGTGAAGGACAACGAGGAGGCCGGTCTTCGAGTCGGTCCGTTCAGCCACGTGGGGCACTGCTCCGTCTTCCGCAACCTCCGTGGCATTTTCGTGGGTGAGGGGACGACCATCACCGACTGCGAGGTGGCCGAGAACCAGCTCGAGGGCATCAGCGGCCCCGGCGGACTGTCGGTGCAGCACTGCAAGGTGATTCGCAACAAGGCAGGCGTCGTCTTCGAAGACCCGGGGGGACGCATCGAGGATTGCACCGTGATGGACAACACGTCCTTTGGGATCCTCGTAGCGACGAATGCGCTCGTTTCGAACAACAGCGTTCTGGAGAACCAGGATCAAGGCATCCTCGCTACCGGGGATGGCAACCGCATCGAAGGCAATCACGTGGCGCGCAACGGCATCGGCATCGATGTCCAGGGAAGGCGCAACCTGATCGTGCGCAACTCGCTCGACACCAACGGTGTGCAGATGCAGGTCGCCGCCGAGAACATCCAAGGACCGTTCTTGAAGACGACGGGCTTCATCCAGAGCGACAACCCCTGGGCCAACTTCGACCTCTCCTTCCCCGTCACGTTCCCCTGAACGCGCGCGGAGCCGGGCGCTCGCGAGGAAGCCGACTCGGGCGCGGAGCCATGCCTCCGCGCCCATGCGCGCCGGTGAGCGCGCAGACGCTATCGGGAGAGCGCCGCAGCAGGTCGGTCGACACCGAGAGTGCAATGGGGCGGTGGGCCCGAGCTCGGCGTCGGGCTGCGCGAACGTCGTCGAGCCAACCTGCTCCGGCTCACTTCAGCCCGCTCGGGTCGACCGTCACGCCGCCCTCGTGCACGCGCAGCAGGTCCATGTCGCGCAGGAGGGCGAGGCCGGCGAGGGTGAAGTCGGTGAGCGCGCTGGTCGCGTCGTTCTCGGCTTGCACGAGGTCTTCCTGGGCTTCGAGCACGTCGCGCGTGTCGGCGCGGCCGGCTTCCTGGTTGAGCTGCGTGCTCTCGACGCGGCGGCGCGCGAGCTCGACCGCCCCCGTCTGGATCTCGAGCCGCTCGCGCTGGGCCGTGAGATCGCGCAGCTCCGCGCGCAGGCTCGCCCAGATCTCGTCGTGCGCTTCCTCGGCGTCGCGCTTGGCGGCCTCGAGGTCGATGACGGCGGCCCGGTAGGCATTGCGCTCGGGCAGGTTGTCGATCGGCAGGTCGAGGATGGCGCCGATGGTCCACGTCGCACCGTCGGAAGCGACGGTCCCCGGTTTCCCCTCGCGCGAAGTCGCAGTGAGGCTGCCGGTGAGGTCCAGGCGCGCGCGCAAGTCGTCCTCGGCCACCTTGATGCCGCGCACGGCGTCATCGACGCGGTCGAGCGTCGTGTGGTAGTCGAGCCGACCTTCCAAGGCGATCCCGATGACGAGCTCTTCGGGCAAGTCCTCGCCGAGGAGCGCCATGACGTCGAGCTCGTCGAGCGAGTCGAACGCGAGCGCGATCTCGACGTCGATGGGGAGGCCGAGGAAGAGCTTGAACTCGTCGAGCGCGGTGTCGAGCGCCTGCTGCGCCGACACGACGCTGTCGTCCGCGCGCAGCTCGTCCTGGCGCGCCTGGTCGACCTCGATCTCGGACAACCGGCCGGCTTGGGCGAACGCTTCGTTGCGCTCGCGCACCCGACGCAGGCTCTCCTGGTTCGCGATCTCGTTGCGCAGAGTGTCGGTCTGCTCGCGGATGCGGTAGAAGCGCGAGGCGACGTCGAAGGCGAAGGTGCGCCGGAAGCGCTCGTAGGCGCGCGCCTCGTACAGGACGTCGCGCTCGGCCTGCGTGAGCGGCTCGAGCGTCACCTCGGAGCCGAATCCGCGCAGCAGCGGCTGCGCGATGTCGAGCGTGAGTCCCGAGATCGCGTCCCAGCCGTCGCCGCTCGCGAGGCTGCGCGTGAACGCGAGCGACACGTCGGAGAAGAACGTCGCGCCGCTCGCGAAGAGCTTGGTGAGGCCGACGCTCGGACCGGCCGCGAACGATTGAGCTTCGTCGAAGTCGCCGATGACGCTTCCGCTCGCGCCCGCACGCTCCTGGTAGGAGAAGTCCCAGCGCGTGCGCGTGAGGGCGAGCGCCTCGAGGAATAGGGCCTCGCGACGCGTCTGGTACGCGCGGCTGTTCTCGGCCGCGATGCGCAGCGAGTCGATCAACGTGAGCGGCGGCAGGACCTCGACCTCGCCCGACAGGAGCCGCGCGCGCAGCGCGTCCGCCGGTCGGTCGACGCGCAGGTCGTCCGTGGCCCCGAGCTCCGCGCGCCGATCCGTGACGATCGCGCCGACCTCGCGGTCCGCGCTCGCGCGGTAGTCTTCGGGACTCTTGCACGCCGTGCCGACGATCGCGAGCGCGATAGAGGTGAGTACGGTGCCAGTCCAATTCTTCACCTCACCGCCGCAAAGCCGTTGCTTTCCGCAGCACCCTCGCGCGGTGAGGTGAAGAATTGGACTGGCACCGTACTCACCGTTACTCATGCCGCAGGGCCTCCACGGGGTCCATGTTCGCCGCGCGCCAGGCCGGGTAGAGCCCGAAGACGACGCCCACGCCGGCCGAGATGCCGAAGGCGACGAGCGGTGCGATCGGAGTGACGATCGTGCGCATGTCGGCGAAGTACTCGACGGCGATCGGGATCGTGAGCCCGAGTCCGACGCCCAACGCGCCGCCCCCGACCGACAGGAGCACGGTCTCGACCAGGAACTGCGACACGATGTGCCGGCGCTTCGCGCCCAGCGCGCGCCGGATGCCGATCTCGCGCGTGCGTTCGGTGACCGTCGCGAGCATGACGTTCATGATCCCGATCCCGCCCACGAGCAGGCTGATGCCCGCGATCGACCCGAGGACGATGTTGAAGATGCGCTTCGTCTCCTCGGCCCGCGCCAGGAGCTCCAGGGGCACCACCAGCTCGTAGTCCTTCTTCGCGTGGAAGCGGTCGAGCATGGTGCGCGCGGCGTCTGCGACGACCTGGACGTTCTCGTCGCCCGAGACGCGCGCGATGATCTCGTGCAGCTCGACTTCCTCCATGTCGCGGCTGCCGGCGCGCATGCGGACCTGGATCTCGCCGAACCACTTCGACGCGGTCTCGGAAGGGATGAAGAGCTCCCCGGTGACCTCGCCCGCTTTCGCTTGGTCGCCTGAAGCGCGCAGACGCGGTGCAACGGTGCCGACCACCTCGAAATAGTCGGGCCCGAGCTTCACCCGCTTCCCGAGGGCAGACTCCAGCGGGAAGTAGTAACGCGCCAGCTCCGTGCCCAGCACGCACACGTTGTTGTGTGTGCGGTTGTCCTCGGCCGTGAGGAAACGTCCCTCCCACAGGAGGCGCCCCGTCACGCCGAGGTACTCCGGCTCCGTCGCGAGCACGCGCGGGTTGGCCGCGTTGTCGCCGACGCGCACTTCGACCTGGATCTCGCGCACCCCCACGACGCGCTCGATCGCCGGGAAGGTCTGCTCGACGCGTTCGCGATCCAAGCGCGTCAGCCCGTAGCTCGAGATGCGCGCCGTCTGGTTGCCCTCGTTGGGCGCTTCGGGCGGCTTGACGCTGCGCAGGATCACGTTGCGGCTGCCGAGCTGCTTGATCTGCTCCTGCGCCTCGTAGCTCGCGCCCTCGCCGATCGCGAGCATCGAGATCACGCTGCTCGTCCCGAACAGGACGCCGAGCGTGGTGAGCAGGCTGCGCAGCTTGTGCAGGGCCAGGCTGCGGAAGCCGGCGCTCAGGAGCGTCGAGAGCGAGCGGTTGGCCATCGCTAGCGGGCCGCCTCGCTCCGAAGCGGCGCGATCCTTCGCTGGACGACCACCTCCTCGATGCGCCCGTCGCGCATGCGCAGGATGTGGCTCGCGCGTTCGGCCACGATCGCCTCGTGCGTGACGAAGACGATCGTCTTGCCCTCGGCCGAGAGCTCGTCGAACAGGTCGAGGATCTCCGTGGCCGTGTGCGTGTCGAGGTTGCCCGTCGCCTCGTCGGCCAGGATCAAACTCGGGTCGTTGACGAGCGCGCGCGAGATGGCCACGCGTTGCTGCTGGCCGCCCGAGAGCTCGAGCGGCCGGTGGCTCATGCGGTCGCCGAGCCCCATGCGCTCGGCCAACATGCGCGCGCGCTCGTTCGCGTCCGCTCGCGGCTCGTCCTGATAGCCGATCGGCACGAGGATGTTCTCCAGCACGTCGAGCTGCGGGATCAGATTGTACGACTGGAAGATGAAGCCGAGCTCCGTCGAGCGCAGGTCCGAGAGGTCGTCGTCGTCGAGCGTTCCGGTGTCGCGCCCCGCGAGCCAGTAGCTCCCGCTCGTCGGCCGATCCAGACACCCCATGACGTTCAAGAGCGTCGACTTCCCGCTGCCCGACGATCCCATGATCGACCAGTACTCGCCGCGCTCGACCTGGAACGAGACTCCGTCCAGGGCGTGCACTTGCTGCGAACCCATGACGTACGTTCTCGCGACCCCATCGAGGAGCGCGACGCTTTCGGCTCGCGACGTCACTTCGATGAGCCGCCCGCGCCGCCCGCGCCATCCGCGCGCGGCTTTCGATCGCCGCCGCCGCCGCGCTCGAACGCAGGGCTCCCGCCGCGTTCGGTCCCGTCGCGCAGTCGCGGCGGGGCTCCTTCGGGCAGGCTCGGAACCCGATCGCCGCCCGCGCCCGGCATCTCGCCCTCGCGACCGACGAAGTCGGGGCCCTCGGAATCGAGCTCGAGCTCGCCCGGCACGTCCTCGCCTTCCGACGATTCGCGGCGCAGCATCGAGCCCTGCGGCTCGCTCAACAGCACGATCTCCCCCTCCGCGAGCCCCGAGCGCACCTCGACCCACTTGCCGTCGTTCTGACCGACCTCGATCGGACGCATCTCGAACCGCGGCGTCTGGTCGACGAAGCACACCGGCGAGCCGGCGTCCAGGAAGACGGCCTGCAACGGGACGAACAACGTGTCGGGGATCGTGGCGACCGCGATCTCCACGCTGCACGACATTCCCGGCCGCAGGCGCTCGTCGTTGTCGATGAGCGCGATCTCCGTGCGATACACGCGCAGATCCGGGTTCATCCAGCGGCTGACCTGGTCGGGCAGCACGGCCTTGAAGCGCACGCTGCCGCGGAACGTGCGTTCGGGCACCGCGTCGACGTTGACCGTGCACGGCATCCCGATCTTCACCTTCTCCAGCACCGACTCGTGCAGGCTCGCCTGCGCGATCATGTTGCCTGCCGACGGAATCGTGATGAGGTCCTGACGCTCGCGCACCTCCGACCCCTCCTTCAAGGGATCGCTGCTGCTCCAGCCGCTCGACTCTTGCCAGTACACGACCATGCCCGCGCGCGGCGCGTGGATCTTGGCCTTGACGATCTGCGAGTCGATCTTCGCCAACTTCTCGCGCTCGAGATCGAGCTGGGCCTTCGACGTGCGCACTTCGGCGTCGAAGTCGACGATGCGCGCTTCGGCCCGCAGCCGCACGCGCTCGAGCTCCCGCCCGGCCTCCTCGACGTCCGCGTCGAGCTCCTCCAGCGTTCGCGGGTGCTCGTACTCCTTCAGCAGATCGAGCGCGCGCCGCTGCTGGTTGAGCTGGATCTCGTAGCGGTTGCGCGACAGGCGATCCGCCTCGAGCTGCGTGGCCTCGAGGAAGCCCTTCTCCGCCAACCGCTGCGACCACTCGAACTCCTGCTCGGCGCGCTGCAGCTCCTCCTGGGCCAGCAGGATCTCCTCGTCGTTCCGCTGGAGCGACTGCGGGTAATCCCCCTCGAGGTACTTCGTGCGATCCATCTCCGCGAAGCGCTTCTGCCGCTCCGCGAGCCCGATCTCGCTGTCGTTGACGCTCTTCTGGATGGCGTAGTTCTGCTTGGCCTTGACCCACGTCGCCTCGCGATTCTGAACGGAGATCTCCTGCGTCACGCGCTGCTCGTGCAGCAGGCTCGCGTCGAGCTCGCACACGAGCGTGCCCTCCTCGACCCACGTCCCCTCCGGGATGAGATAGAGGATCGTCGTGCGCCCCTCGATCTGGTTCTTCAGGACCACGCTGTCGGCCGCCTGCAGGTTGCCGCGCTCGAGCACCGTGATCCGCAGCGGCCCGCGCGCGACCGCCTGCCCGGTGACCGCGACCGTCTCCTCCCCGTCCAGGAGTCCCCCGCGCGCGACGACGATCACCGCCAACACGAGCAAGCCGACGGGCGCCCAGAGCACCCAACTTCGCCGAGAGCGTTTCGTCATCGAATCGATCGAGAGGAGGAGAAGGAGCTCGGCAGGCTCGGCCGAGCGAAGGGCCCGAGGGCCGTACGTGGGGAGGTCGCGAAACGAGGGTCCCCTCCACGAAGTCTAAGCGGGAGGCCGAGCGGAAGGGAGCGAAGCGTCAGCTCCAGCGCCCCTCCGAGGTCGCGGGGGCTCGAGGGGCTCGTCCGAGCCTCCAAGCGGCACATCGCCCGGCGCGGGGTTCCCGTTGCTCCTTCCGCGGCAGGTGCAGCTTCCGCCGAACGCGCGCCAGCGCGTACACGTGCTCGCGCGATCCGCTCGGAGCCGTCCGTTCCCCGGCACGGGCGCCGATGCCCGTTGAGGCGCCGTACACTCGTCGCCGCGCGCGAGCGCGAAACTCGGGAAGGACCGCCATGCCGCTCGACCTCGACAAGCGTTCCATCGTCGTGACCGGCGCGACCGGCGAGCTCGGGCTCGCGGTCGCGGAGACGTTGCTCGCGGCCGGCGCGCTGTGCCACCTGCCCTGCCGCACGGCGAAGAAGCTCGGTGAGCTCGCCCTGCGCCACGGCGACCGCGTGCGCATCGTCGAAGGCGTGGATCCGACCGACGAAGGCTCGGTGGAGCGCTTCTACGCCGGCCTGCCGCAGCTCTGGGCCTCGATCCACTGCATCGGCGCGTTCGCCATGTCGCCGATCGCCGAGTCGAGACTCGCCGCCGTGCAGACGATGTTCGCGACGAACGCCGTGAGCGCGTTCCTCTGCACGCGCGAGGCCGTGAAGCGGATCCGCGCATCCAAGCAGGGCGGCCGCATCGTGAACGTCGCGTCGCGCCAAGCCCTCGAGCCCCGCGCCGGCGCGGGCGCGATCGCCTACTCGATGAGCAAGGCCGCCGTGCTCGCGCTCACCCAAGCGCTCGCCGCCGAGGTCGCGCCCGAGGGCATCCTCGTCAACGCGATCGCGCCGAGCATCCTCGACACGCCCGCCAACCGCGCGGCCATGCCGGGCGCGAAGCACGACGCCTGGCCGAAGCCCTCCGACGTCGCTGCGACGATCGCGTACCTCGTCTCGCCGGCGCAGACGACGGTACAGGGCGCGATCGTGACGGCATACGGAGGGACGTGAGCCCCGCAGCGCGGCTTCGCGCTGTAGGTAGGCACCCGCGGATCAGCTTCGACCGAAGACTCCGAGCGTCGGATAGTCGCCCTTCAGAACGGTCGCGTTGTCGCGGAACCCCATCCACTCCTGGAGCATGGTCCCGTAGACCGATCGGAAGTCCGTGGTCACCTTCGGATTGCCCTCGTCGAGATCGCTCAAGCTCGGGAACACGCCGAAGAAGCCGCCGCGAACGGCTTTCCCGAGGATGTAGACGGGCGTGGCCGTGCCGTGATCGGTTCCCTCGCTGTGGTTCTCCTCGATCCTGCGGCCGAATTCCGTGAAGACCAACATGGCCACGTCGTCGCTCCGTCCGATGCGCTCCAGATCCCTGAAGAACCCGTGGACCGCATCCGAGAGGTAGATCAACAGCGAGCGCTGAGCGCTCGCCTGCACGGCGTGCGTGTCGTATCCCTCGTGGCTCACGTAGTAGATGCGCGTCGGTAGATCGGCGTGGATCATCGCGGCCACCTTCTTGAGGTCGAGCGTCAAGTCGTTGTCGCTGCCGTAGTCCACTGGCGTGCGATAGCCCGCGCAGGCATCGCACACCCTGTGCATGAAGGCCGCGCTGTTCGCCAACGAGCGTGAGACGTCGTTCACGAAGCCGAGCGAAGGGTTGGTCGTTGGCTTCGATCGGGAGAAGGCCTCGAAGACCTTCTGTTCGGCGGCGCTGCCGGGCCGACCGAACGCCCCCGGATTCTCGAAGACGATCGGGAAGTGTCGGGCGGACTCGACGGCCAGCGACATCTGCGCGCCGATGTTGACGATGTAGCCGTCGATCGGCTCGGGTCGATGAGCGTCCGCGAACCGCCCGAGCCACCCATGCGGATCGCTTCCTTGCGGAGTCGCCGTATGGCACCACTCCATCCCAGTGAAGTGCGACTGGGTCGGCTTCGGAAAGCCGCAACCGTGCACGATCGCCATCTTGCCGCTCTTGAAGAGCCGCTCGAAGCCCAGGCAGGCCGGGTTCAGGCCGAACTCCTCGTCGAGCGCGAGAGCGTTGCTCTTGGCGACGGCGAGCGTGGGTCGCGCTCGGTAGTAGTGGTCGTTTGTGTAGGGGACGACCGTGTTGAGCCCGTCGTTCGCGCCGGTGAGCTCGAGCACGATCAAAATGCGCTCCGGATTCTCCTCTGTGCCCAGGGAAGCAGCGGATTGCCGCGGGTGGGGGCGCGAGGAGTAGCAAGAAACGCCCGCCAACGCGCCGGCGCCGTGCAGCGCCGCGCGAAGGAAGCTGCGCCGGTCGAACGGAGGCATCCGACTCGCCCTGGACATACTGCGTCGCCCCGCGTCGGCTTCCGAGGGCGTCCCTATCCCAATTGGTACTCCGGAGTGCTGAGGATCAGGTACACCAACGACCGGAGGGCGCGCTCCGTGCCCTCGTGCGCGACATCGATCTCGTCACCACCCAACTGCTCTCGAAGGTGAGCGATCAAGGTGGCACGACGCTCTCCTTCGAGCGGAACGCGCAGGAAACGGCGCACGAGACAGTCGACTGCGTGCTCGACCGTCTCGACGTCTTCCCCTGCGAGCAGGGCCACGAAGTCGAGCCTGGCCGGCTCGCGTGGCAGCGCCTCGACCCGGTTGAAGGCTTCGACGTACCCCTGGTAGACGCCCATGGCGAGGCTGTAGCTCTCGCCCTGCGGTATCAGGTTGATCTTCGACTTGGGCTCGCTCGGATCGAGCTCCATCATCTCGCGCGACGCGAACGTTCCGGCTGCTGCGGCACCGTCGTCCGTCTGGCCGGCGACTCGCAATAGATACCGGTCGTACTCCGCGTTCGACACGGGCTCCATCCTGCGAGCTTCGGCGTTCCACAGATGCGGCACGATCCGGTACTCGGAGAACATGATCGGTATCCTCCGATACGCCTCCGGGACCGCCTTGTCCGGCGCGATGTAGGTCTCCGGATCAGGGAACAGCATCTCGTGCACGTAGTGGCCGCGCGCCAGCAGCGTCGCTCCGTTGATCCACGCCTCGTTCCCCGTCCAGCCGGCGGGGTTCGGTGGATGGAACAAGAGCTGTCCGAGCTTCGCACCGGACGTCTCCACGAAGTCGGGGATGCCCGGTATGTGCTCGAGGCCGAGCTTTCGACTCGTCGAGACGAGGAAGGCAACCGGACTCTTGATCTGCGCGCCGCAGGCCCCCCGGCTGTAGAAGTCCTTGGATAGGAAGATCGTCTTCAGCAGCGGACGGAGCTCGTAGTTGGATTCGCGCAACTCGTTCGCAAGGCGGTCGTTCACCATCGAATCGAGTTCGTCGCGCACGAAGTACCGATACAGCTTGGCGGCGAGGAACGTGGCCGTGGCCGGCTGCTCGAGGACGATGTCGATGGCGTCGTAGCCATCGAAGTCCCCAGTGCGCCCCAAGAACGTCTTCTCACCGTCGTCGTGCAGCCTCGGATCGTCGACGAAGGCGCCGTCGTCGTCGACGGTATGGATCGGTCCCATCGTCCAGCCCGTGAAGGCGCGCGCCATCTCGCGAACGTCCCGTTCGCCGTAGCCGCAGCCTTCGCCCATCGTGTACAGCTCCATCAATTCGCGAGCGAAATTCTCGTTCGGGCGTCCTCGGACGTTGCTGCGATTGTCGAGCCAGATCAGCATCGCCGGATCCTGGGCGATGGCCACCAGCAAGTCGCGGACATTGCCGTTGGCGAGCCCGCGCAGCGTGTCGTTCTGCCGCAACATCAACTCGAAGTTCAGGACCTTGATCTGGCTCGTCGCGAAGTGGTCGTGCCAGAAGAGCGTCAGCTTCTCCTCGAGCGGTCGGGGCGTGAGGAGCATGCGCTCCGCCCACCACATGCAAGCGCGCTGCATCTCCATGCACTCGCCGAAGAGCAGCGCGTAGAACTCGTTGATGCCGGGCTGATACGGCAAGGGTCCCTCTTGCGACGCCTCGATGCCGTACACCATGCCGGTTGCGAGCACCCGGTCGACCAGCTGCTGCAGCACGACCAACTTGTGGCCGTGTGGATAGATGCCCGACTCCTCGAACTCGGGCAAGGCGCTGCAATCGAGCTCTTCGTAGTCGACCAAGTAGTCGACGGCTTCGGTCGGCTGCATCGCCGCGAGGCGCTCGATCTCCTCGGGCGTGCCTCCGAAACCCGCGCGCTCCAAGAGATGCGCCGCTCGAGCGTAGTCCCAGTCGTCGAAGGCGATCGGCTCGAGAGCGTTCGTCCAATCGAGGGGGACCTCGCGCATCGATCGATGATCCTCGAGGGCAGCGCTCGATTGCGCCCGAGTGGGAGCTCCGATCAACGTCGAGATGGACAAGACGACGATCGCACGAGCAGTCGATCTGCTCGTCGATGACGCGGCGGATTCAACAAGTCCGGCGAGCCTCCGCGACGACTTGGAATCCGCGCTCCGTGGCGTCCTGACCGAGCTCGAAACCGCCGGCAGCCTGGAGATTGTGAGCATTACCCCAGGCGATAGTAAGCGTGGCCTCTGGTTCTGACAGTTCCCGTGTCGGAATCGTCCCAAGTCCCTGATTCGCACCCCGCTTACCCGTCGGAGCCGCTCAGGAGCCGACGCGGCGCCTTGCGTCGCCAGGCCTTGCGCAACAGCTCGGCGACGAGCGCGCGATCGACTTCGGCCAGGGCGACGCGCACGCCAGCGAGCTTCTTGCCCCACATGAGCTCCTCGATCGCGAGCGGATCCAGGTCGACGGCCTCTCGCGTCTCCTCCTGATCGAGCATCACGTGCAGGTGCTCGTCGTCGGGCAGCGTGGCGAAAATCTTGTCCTCCACGCGGAACGAGGGAAAGCCGTGGTGATCCGCTTCGTGCGCTTCCGGCAGCGCGAGCGCCAACCGCCGAACGTCGCTGACCTTGGTCATGGCTCGTGCCGCAGAGATCGGGATGAGGAAGACGTGCGCTGTCCTACTGACGGGCGCTGACGCACCACTGTGTACCCGCACGGAGTGCTCGCGCGCCACCGTCACGTGGCTCCACCCGCACTCTCTCCGAGACCGTTCACTAGAATCCGCGGCCCGCGATGCCCGCACCGCATGAACCCCTGGTCGCGCTGCGCGGCGTGCACAAGAGCTACCGCGAGGGAGGGAGTGAGCGCGCCGTGTTCACGGGGCTCGATCTCGAGATCGCGCGCGGCGAGTTCGTCGTGCTGTTCGGGCGCAGCGGCTCGGGCAAGTCGACGCTGCTCAACTTGATCAGCGGGATCGACCTGCCGGACGCTGGAGAAGTCTGGGTCGACGGCGTGGACCTGCGCGCGCTCTCGGAGGCCGCGCGCACGCGCGTGCGGCGCGACCGCATCGGGTTCATCTTCCAGTTCTACAACCTCATCCCGACGCTGTCGGTCGAGGAGAACCTACTGTTCCCGCTGGAGCTGAAGGGGCGCCTCGAGCCGTCCACGCGCGCGCACGCGCTCGAGCTGCTCGACGCGGTCGGGCTGCTCGATCGAGCGCGCGCCTTCCCGGATCGGCTCTCGGGCGGCGAGCAGCAGCGCGTGGCCGTCGCGCGCGCCCTCGCGCACGACCCCGACCTGATCCTGGCCGACGAGCCGACCGGCAACCTCGACGACGAGAGCGCCGCGGCGGTCGTCGCGCTGATCGAGCGACTCTTGCGGCCGTCGGGCAAGACGCTCGTGCTCGTCACGCACGACCGCGACCTGCACCGCATCGCCGACCGCGTGCTGCGCGTGCACGATGGCCGGCTCGAGGAACAGCCGAGAGCGCTCGCGTGAGCGGCTTGCTCGCACTCGCCAGCCTGCGCAGCCTCGTGCGGCATCCATGGCAGATCGCGCTGTCGATCCTGGGCGTCGCGCTGGGCGTGGCCGTGGTCGTGGGCATCGATCTCGCGAGCGTGTCGGCCTTGCGCGCCTTCGAGCTCTCTGCGGAGAGCATGACGGGCCGCGCGACGCATGCTCTGCGCGGAGGTCCGAGCGGCTTCGACGAGGCGCTCTACACGCGGTTGCGCCGCGCCTATCCCGATCTCCAGCTCGCGCCGGTGGTCGAGCACGACGTGCGGACGGTGGGAGCAGAGCGCCGCACGCTCACGCTGTTCGGCATCGATCCGATCGCGGACGCCGCGCTGCGCCCGTGGTTCGGGAGGGGCGGGGGGGGTGGAAGCGGCGCGAGAGCGAGCGGGCGGAGCGCGGCGCTGATCGTGGAGCAGGGCGCGGCGCTCCTCGCGAGCGACACGGCGAAGGGCCTGGGCGTCGCGATCGGCGACGAGCTCTCCCTGCGCGTCGACAGCAAGATCGCGAGCGTCCGCATCAGCGACCTGCTCGAGCCCAAGGACGATCTCTCGCGTCGCGCCCTCGAAAACCTCTTGATCGTCGACGTGTCGACCGCGCAGGAGCTGCTCGGCCGCGTGGGCTCGCTGACGCGCGTCGACGTGGTGCTGCCGCCCGGTCCGAGCGGCGAAGCGCTGCTCGCGCGCCTGCGCGCCGAGCTGCCCGCCGGCACGGAGCTCGAGCCGGCCGCGGCGCGCTCGCAGAGCACCGCGGACATGACGCGCGCCTTCGACCTCAACCTGCGGGCGCTCGCGTTGCTCGCGCTGCTGGTCGGGATGTTCCTGATCTACAACACGATGACGTTCTCGGTCGTGCGGCGGCGCGCGCTGCTCGGCGCGCTGCGCACGCTGGGCGTCTCGCGCGCGCAGGTCTTCCGCGCCGTGTGGAGCGAAGCGCTATGGATCGGCTCGCTCGGAACGGCGCTCGGTCTCGTACTCGGGGTCGAGCTCTCGCGCTACCTCGTCGAGCTCTCCGTGCGCACGCTGAACGACCTGTACTTCACGGTCTCGGTCAGTCGGATCGACCTCGCGCCGTCCGTGCTCGCGAAGGGAGCGCTGCTCGGTCTCGGGGCGAGCCTGGCGGGCACGCTGGCGCCGGCGCTCGAAGCGTCGCGCAGCGCGCCGCGCGTGGTGCAGCTGCGCTCGACGCTCGAAGCGCGCACGAAAAGCCTCCTGCCACGGCTGGCGCTCGGAGGGATCCTGCTCGGAGCCCTCGCGGCACTGTGTCTGTGGCTCCCCGGGCAAGGCCTGGGGTTCGCCTTCCTCGGGCTGTTCGGAATGCTGTGCGCGTTCGCGTTGCTCGCGCCGGTGCTGACGGTCGCGCTCGCGCGCATGGCGTCGGTCCCGCTGGGCGCGGTGCTCGGTCTCTTCGGGCGCCAGGCCGCACGCGGCGTCGTCGCCAACCTCTCGCGCACCTCCGTCGCCATCGCGGCGCTCGCGATCGCGCTCTCGTCGACGGTCGGCATGGGCGTGATGGTGGCGAGCTTCCGCGCCACGCTCGTGCGTTGGCTCGACATCACGCTGCAGGCCGACGCCTTCGTCTCCGCGCCGAGCCTGGTGTCGAGCCGCAACACGTCGACGCTCGATCCCGCGCTGATCGAGCTCGTCCGGCGGGAGCCCGGGATCGACGCGATCAGCACCTACCGCGGCGTGCTCCTCGATTCCGCCGCGGGACCGCTCAACCTGGCCGCGATCGAGCTCCCCGAGCGCGGCCTGCGCGCGTTCCACTTCATGGAAGGCCGTCCGGAGGAGATCTGGCGAGCTTTCGAGGCCGACGGAGCCGCGATCGTCTCCGAGTCGTTCGCCTGGCGGCACGGCGTCGAGGTCGGCGGCACGATCGAGCTCCCGACCGATCGTGGCCCGCACGCGTTCCCCGTGGCGGGCATCTTCTACGACTACACGAGCGACCGCGGCTTCGCGATGCTCGCGCGCGCGACCTACGAGCAGTTCTGGCGCGACCGAGCCGTGTCGTCGATCGGATTGTTCACCACGGCCACGACCGACGTCGACGAGTTGGTGGTACGCGTGCGCGCGCTCGTGCCCGAGGACCAAGAGGTGCTCGTGCGCTCCAACAAGGCGCTGCGCGAGGGCTCGATGTTCGTCTTCGAGCGCACGTTCGCGATCACGAACGTTTTGCGGCTGCTCGCGACGGCCGTGGCCTTCGTGGGCGTCCTGTCGGCGCTGCTCGCGCTCGAGTTGGAGCGCGAGCGCGAGCTCGGCGTGCTGCGCGCGTTGGGCGCGCTCCCGCGGCAGGTCGGGCTCTTGGTCGTGACCGAAACGGGCTTGATGGGAGTCATCGCCGGACTCCTGGCGCTCCCGCTGGGACTCGTGCTGGCGTTGATCCTGATCCTGGTCGTCAACCGCCGCTCGTTCGGCTGGACGCTCGAGATCGAGCTCGCGCCGAGCGTCTTCGCGAGCGCATTCTTCCTCGCGCTGTTCGCGGCGCTCGTCGCAGGCCTCTATCCCGCATGGCGGATGTCGCGCACGCGGCCGGCACTGGCGTTGCGCGGTGAATGACGATGAGGAACCCGCGCCTCCTGATCGCCCTGCCGTGGACCGCGGTGGCCGTCGCCATCGCGTTCGTCGTCGTCGGCGCGCTGCGCCGGAAGCCTGCGGAGGAATTCCGAGCGCAGCTCTCGGCGATCGAGCAACTGGCGTCGCTCGACACCGAGGGTTATGCGCTCGCGGAAGGGCCGCGCGAGTTCGCCTTCCCCGCCGACCACGGGCCGCACGACGGTTTCCGCACGGAGTGGTGGTACTTCACCGGCAACCTCGCGGGCGACGCCGGCGAGCACTTCGGCTACCAGCTCACGTTCTTCCGCATCGCGCTCGCGCCGAACGAGACGCCGCGCGCATCGAAGTGGGCCACGAGCCACGTCTGGATGGCGCACTTCGCGCTCAGCGACGTCGGCGGCGAGCGCTTCACGGCATTCGAGCGGCTCGAGCGCGAGGCGCACGACCTCCCAGGCGCGCGCGCGGATCCCTGGCGCGTGTGGACGCGCGACTGGTCGGCGAGCTCCGACTCGGCCTCCGCGTTCCCGTTGCGCTTGTCGGCGGCGCACGACGACGTCGCGATCGAGCTCGAGCTCTCCGCGGCGAAGCCGCCGGCGCTGCAGGGCGAGCGCGGACTCTCACGCAAGAGCGGTGCGCGCGGCAACGCTTCCTACTACTACTCGATGACGAGGCTCGCGACGGTCGGAACCGTGCGCCGGGGCGATCGGAGCATCGCGGTGCGCGGCTCGTCGTGGATGGACCGCGAGTGGAGCACGAGCGCGCTCGACGCGGACCAAGTGGGCTGGGACTGGTTCGCGCTCGAGCTCTCCGACGGCCGCGAGCTGATGTACTACCGCCTGCGGCTGCGCGACGGCTCGATCGATCCGTTCAGCCAGGGCAGCCTGATCGCCCTCGACGGGAGCGTGGAGCCGCTCGCCGCGGAGGACGTCGTGATCCGCGAGCTCGCGCAGTGGACGAGCCCGCACACGCGCGCCGTCTATCCGTCGCGCTGGCGTCTCACCGTGCCGTCGCGCGCACTCGAGCTCGAGATCGACCCCGCGCTCGAAGACCAGGAGCTCCGAGTCAGCGTCACCTACTGGGAAGGCGCCGTGCTCGTGCGCGGCACCGCGCTCGGCGCACCGATCGAGGGCCGCGGCTACGTCGAGCTCGTCGGCTACGAGGACTAGTTGGCGGCGAGGTCATCGCTGTACGGGATTCTGGCGCGACCGCGCGGATCGTGGCTGTCTTGGCGAGTACAGAGGGTCAGCGCTTCGCGCGCGTCTTCGCCTTCTTCTTTCGCAATCCGAGGCGGCTCGAGAGGGGGAAGCGCTCCGGGTGCTCGATGGAGTCGATCGCCAGGTCCCCGTCTAGCTCTGGCCAGTAGAGATGGCCGGGCGAGACGAGCCTCACGTCCAGGGCTGCTGCGATCGACGCCTCTCGGAACCACGGGAAGACTTCGAACGGGAGGAAGTGCTCGCGGTTCGCGACGAGGAGCCAGAGGCCGTGAGCCGAGACGTTGGTGACTTCAGCCTTCGAAGTGCGCTTTCCACGCCGTCCGGATTTCGCCTTCATGCTCTTGGGCCAGTCTAAGGGCCGCTGCCAGATTCCGGCTCCGCTTCATCTCCCGGTGCTTTGCAGAGCGTTCCACTCGAGCGCGGGAAACCGGCTCTCGGCGACGCTGGCTGTGCAGGTTCGTGTGGCGGCAGCGCCGAGGGCGAGGCCACGCCTCAACGGCCGGTGAAGATCGTCGTCTCGTCGACGAAGCAGAGCGGCGTTCCGAACGGGTCGGCCGTGTAGAACGAGCGTTCGCCCCAGGGGCGCGCGGCGATCGCGCCCATCGCGAGCCCGCCGTCGCCGGTCTCCGTCGAGAGGCCGCCCAGGCGCTTCGCGCGCTCGAAGACGGCTTCCAGATCGGACACGGCGAAGTAGAGGTGCTCGGGCAGCGGCTGCGCCGCCTTCTCGTCGCCGTCGCCCGAGGGTTGGTAGAGCGCGAGGATCACGCCGCCGCAGTCGAGGTAGTGGCGGCCGCCCGAGACGCGCTGGCCTTCGATTGCGAGCAGCTCGCCGTAGAAGCTCGCCGCGCGCTCGATGTCCGGCACGGGCACGATCACGCGGTAGAGACGCGGTGCGGGCGGCTTCGCCTCGCCCTCACCGCGAGACGTGCCGCCGAATGCGCCCGCGGCGATTCCAAGACCAAGCCATACCAGGATCCATGACGCGACGAGTTCCCGCATGACCGTTACTCCCTTGGTCGAAGTCACGCGGGGCGAGTGCCCGCGTTGCCGACGTTCATCCTTACAGACGTTCGCCAAACGACAAGTAGTCAGCTTCCCCCGCTTCCGCCAGAGAATGGGATACTCTCGCGCGATCTCGAGAGCCCGATGAGATCCCTGAGCTCCGCATCGCGACGTGGTCGGGACCGCGAAAACATCTCGACGGCGCTCAGGCGCTCGTTCGGCCCTCGCGTCGACACCTCCCCGTCCCGTAGCGCGCGTGTGTCGGTTCGAGTTCGCCTACAGCACGTGCTCGTCGCCGTGGCGTCGATCGCGACCGTTGCGTGCGAGCGCAATGTCGGCTTCCTCGAGATCCAAGATCTCCGGGACGATCCGCTGCACAAGGGCGGCGTTTCGCATCTGTACTCCGCTGGAGACCTCGATCGAGATGGCCTCGACGATCTCCTCGTTTCGCAGCCGAACTACGACAGCGAGAGGGGTCGCATCTTCGTTCTGAGCTCCGGAAGCTGGGACACGCTGTTCGAATTGGTCGGGAAGAAGCCCGGGTCGCAACTGGGAATCGCGGTCGGGTATCCACGCGATGTCGACGGCGACGAGCGACTCGACTACTGCATGGGGTCCGTCGACGAGGTCTTCGTCGTCTCCGGACGCGATGGAACGGCGATCTCTTCGTTCGGCGTGCGCGGGAGTCCGGCGTGGTCGCGCGGTGTCGCGTTTCGCCGGGCTCCCGAGCGCGACGAGACTCAGATCCTCGTGCTCGACAAGCGAGATGCGGGCTTCGGCCTGACGGAGTACTCGATGCGAGCCCAATCCATCGGCGAAGTGACGCTGGATGTCGAGGGCCCGGGATGGGCGGTCCTCGTGACGGACAGCTCCATTCCTGACGACGTGTTCGTCGTCATGAGCGGAACGGACGCGTGCGACGTTTCCCGGATGCGCGGCTTGGAAGAGGTCTACCGCGTTCGTTTGCCCCTTCCGAGTTCGGGCGTTGCCGCTCAGGTGATGCTCGTGGACGAGGATCTCGATGGAGACGACTACCCGGAAGTCTTGGTCAGCATGATGTACGGTGCCGTGCTCTTGTCGGGACGACTCGGCGACATCCTCCTCCACCTGGACGTTCCCGCGGGGGCCGGTGCATTGTTCATCACCGAGGAGAGCAAGCCGCTTCCCGATCTCGTCGTCTCTGGATTCACGGTGGAGGGATACTCGATACGCCGGTACGACATCGCCTCGGGCACTCTCGTGGATTCGTCGACTCCGATCTGCGCCATGAACCTGCACTTCCTCCCCTTGCGGACCGCGACGTCGTTTCAGCAGGCCTCGATTGCCCTCGTCCTCGACCGCTGTAACGAGGCGTACGAAGAAACGGTGGAGGTTGCGGAGCTCGCTTTGCTGCCGTGGCAAGTCGCAAGCTCGAACTAGAGCGATCGCCCTCGTCCGAGACGCCGGTTGGAGGCCGAACGCCCGCTTCCTCCGTTGTCACGCCTTCGCGCGCTTGTTGGGTTTGTCCGACGCGACGCGTTCTTCGATGTAGCGCACGATGGCGCCGGCTACGTCGATGCCGGTGACGGTTTCGATGCCCTCGAGGCCGGGGGAGGAGTTCACCTCCATCACCACCGGGCCGTGCTTCGAGCGCAGCATGTCGACGCCGCACACGCGCAGGCCGGTGGCCTTGGCGGAGCGGATGGCGGTGCTGCGCTCCTCGGGGGTGAGCTTGACGTCGCTCGCGCTCCCGCCGCGATGCAGGTTCGAGCGGAACTCGCCGGGCGCGGCCTGGCGCAGCATGGAGGCGACGATCTTGTCGCCGACGACGAAGGCGCGGATGTCGGCGCCGCCGGCTTCCTTCACGAACTCCTGCACGAGGATGTTCGCGTCGAGGCCGCGGAAGGCTTCGATGACCGATTCGGCGGCCTTCTTCGTCTCGCACAGGACGACGCCGATGCCCTGGGTGCCCTCGAGGAGCTTGACGACGAGCGGCGCCCCGCCGACGAGCTCGATCACGCCGTCGACGTCCTTGGTGGAGTGCGCGAAGCCCGTCACGGGCAGTCCGATGCCCTTGCGCGAGAGCGTCTGCATGCAGCGCAGCTTGTCGCGCGAGCGCGCGATCGAGAGCGACTCGTTCACGGAGAACGCGCCCATCATCTCGAACTGGCGCACGACGGCCGTGCCGTAGAACGTGCGCGACGCGCCGATGCGCGGGATGACGGCGTCGACGACGAGCGGACGGCCGCGGTAGATCACCTCGGGCCGGCGCGAGGCGATGTTCATGTAGCAGCGCTCGTAGTCGACGACGCGCACGCGGTGGCCCGCCGCCTTCGCCGCCTCCTCGAGGCGCCGCGTCGAGTACAGGCTCGACTTCCGGGACAGGATGGCGATCTTCATCTCGGCGCCAGGTGGCGCGTGCGGGCTCCGGACTCGGGGCGTCGCCGGCCAACGAGCCTAGCGCCGCGAGCGGAAGTCGACCTGCGCGTGTTCCCCCGGGGCGGCGTCGGGGTCGCGGCGCGGAGGATCCGGGGTTTGCGCGGGCGGGAACGGCTGCCTTGACTCCAGAGCTCGCTCGAAGCCTCGTCCTGGAACCGCTGGGGACGGGGAGATCGCCGTGGCGGGGAGCGCCGTCAGGTTCACGATCGGAGATCGCCGACTTCGTGCTCGGCCTCGTCTTCCTCGACTCAAGCGGGACGTACGGGTGGGAGTGAGCGTGTAAGCGATGGTCGAGTCGCCGAAAGGGCGGGGTGGGGCCGGGAGCATGGGGCGCTCCCGCGATGCAAGGAAAGGCCGTTTACGTGACCCTGCCCGCCCTGGCCCCGGCGGGCGAACCCGCGTGAAAGTTGCAGGGGCGCTCGCGCCGGATGTCGGGGGCAGTACCGGTGCGCGGGCCGAGAGCCTATCCTGTGCGCCCTCCGCCCGCGCTTCCTCGAGTCCAGAGCGACGCCGCCGAGAGCGGGCGCGCCCGAGGACGGGGACACGGTGCTTCGAGTGATCCCCATGATCGAGTGGTTCGGGCTCTTCGCCGTGTCGTTCTTCAGCGCGCCGAGCGCGGGCGAGACGATCTGGATCCAGGCCGAGCGCATCATCGTTCGTCCGGGAGAGGAGACGAGCGGGGCGGTGCTCGTTCAGAACGGGGTGATCGTGGCGGTCGGCGAAGGGGTGACGGCGCCGGAGGGGGCGCGCTCGATCCAGGGACGCGTGGTGTGCGCCGGCTTTCTCGACGCCTGGTCGACCCTGGGGATGGATTCGGCGGCCGCCGCGGAGGCCAAGTCCAGCCCGGCGACACGCGCCCTCGACGGACTCGATCCCTATGGGGACGACCACCTGCGGCGCGAGACGCTCGAGGCGGGCGTGACGTCGCTGCGGATCCAGGCCGGCGTCGAGTCGCCGCTGTCGGGGCTGTCCGCCGTGGTGCGCAACGATCCCGGCGCGAGCACGGCGGGCTTGACGTTGCTCGCGGACGCGGCCGTGGCGGCGACGATCGGCGTCACGCGGGCGGGGCGCACGCCGGACGTGTTCGACCGCGTGAACGAGGTCGACAAGCTCGTTTCCTCGATCGAGGCGGGCCTCGCCCATCGGAAGTCGCAGCTCGACTACGAGGAGAAGCTCGCCGCGTGGAAGAAGGAGATCGCGGCCAAGGAGGAGGAGCTCGACAAGGACTTCAAGAAGGCCAAGAAGAAGCGCGACGACGAGAAGGCCGAGGCCGAGGAGGAAGGCAAGGAGTTCAAGGAGGGGAAGTACAAGGAGGAGAAGCAGCCGAACGCCCCGCGCTTCGACGCCGACAAGGATGTCCTCGCGCGCGTGGGAGCCGGCGAGCTGCCGCTCGTGGTCGAGGTCCACCGCGCGCCCGAGCTACGTGAGCTGCTCGCGAAGACGAAGCCCTTTGCGCGGCTGCGCCTGATCCTCGCCGGCGCGAGCGAGGCGCGCCCCTTCGCCGACGAGCTCGCCGAGCGCCACATCGCCGTCATTGTGTGGCCGGCGCCGATGGGGCTCCCGCGCGTGAGCGAGTACGAGCAGCACGACCTCGAGCTGGCCGCGGCCCTGCACGAGGCCGGCGTCACGGTGCTGTTCGGGAGCGGCGGGGAGGGCGGGGCGCGCGACCTCCCCGTGCTCGCGGCGCTCGCCGTCGCCCACGGCCTCGAGCGCCAGGCGGCGCTCGAAGCCCTGACGCTGGCCCCGGCGCGGAGCTTCGATCTGAGCGGCCGGATCGGCACGGTGGAGCGCGGCAAGGACGCAGACCTGCTCGTCCTCGACGGCGAGCCGCTCGACGTCGCCACGCGGCCCCGGTACGTGATCTTGGGCGGCCAGGTCGTGGTGGAGCCCTAGCAGCCCGTGAACGTCGAGCCTGCATCGTCACCTCTTCTCAGGCCGAACCAGCCGACTTCTTCCTTGCAACCGACCCACAGAGCTCGGGCCGCGTGCGTACCCTCTGGCCCGCCGTCCCGGGACCGCGCCTCATGATCCACGTGCTCTTCGCCGCGCTCGCCGCGGGTGCGCAAGCCCCCGCACCGACCCAGAAGGCGAGCACGGCCTTCGCCGTCCGGGCGAGCGTCGTGCACCTGGCCGACGGCACCACGCTCGACGACTGCGTCCTGTGGGTGGAGGACGGCGTCGTCAAGGCCTGTGGACGCGGCGTCGAGCCCCCGCCCGGCACGCCGCTCATCGTGCACGACGGCGCTCTCTCGGCGGGGCTCGTCGCGGCGCACTCCTATTCCGGAGGGCGCGCCGAGGTCGCCGACGTGACGCGCGCAGTGCTGCCCGACGGGCGGCTCGTGCACGCCTTCGACCGCGGGCACGGAGACTTCGGGCGAGCGCTGGCGGCCGGCATCACGACGCTCGTGCTCGCGCCGCGTGCCTGGAACCTGGTGGGGGGGAAGACGGCGGTCGTGAAGACGGCGGGCGGCAAGGTCCTCTCCGACGGAGCGCACCTGCACCTCGCCCTGCACACGACCGCGCTGTGGGGGACGCGCGAGCCGACGAGCTGGCCCGGAGCGTTGGCCGAGCTCGAGCGGCGCTTCGCCGAGCCGGAGGGGGCGTTCGCCGAGGTCGTCGACCGCCGCCTCCCGGTCATGATCGAGGCCTGGGAGCGCCACGAGGTGGCGCGCGCAGTGGACTTCGCCGTGGCCCATCGGCTCAGCGGGGCGCTGCGCGGCGGCAGGCGGGCGGGAGAGCTGGTCGACGCCGTCCGCGCGAGCGGGCTCGCCCTGATCGTCGGCCCCTTCGCCCCGGGCGAGGACCGCGAGAACCTACGCTCCGTCGCGCTGCTCGCGGAGGCCGGCGTGCCGCTCGCGTTCGGCCTCGACTCGCCGCAGAACGACCCCGAGGCGCTGCGCTTCTCCGCCGCCCTGTGCGTGCGCGAAGGCCTCGACCCGACGACCGCGCTGCAAGCCCTGACGAAGACCGCGGCCGAGGTGGCGGGCGTCGAACGCCGGGTCGGGCGGCTCGAGCGCGGCTTCGACGCCGACTTCGTCCTGTGGAGCGGACCGCCGATCGAGCTCACGAGCCGCGTCGTCGCGGTCTACGTCGACGGCGTGCGCGTGCTCGGAGGCGACCGATGAGGCCGCCGACGGTCGCCGCTGCGCAGGTCTTCCTCGGCGCGCTCTTGCTCGCCGCCGTGCTCCCCGATTCTGCGAGTGCTGCGAGCGCTGCGAGCGCGGGGGCGAGCGCGCAGGAGGGGAACCCGCGCTGGGTGATCCGCGCCGAGCGCGTGTACACGGGGACGGGCTCCGTCCTCGAGGGGGGCTTCGTCGCCGTGGCGAACGGCAAGATCGCCGCGGTCGGCTCCGGGTCCGGGGGCGCGGGCGACGAGCTCGAGGTCGCCGCGGTCACGCCCGGCATGATCGACCTCGGCGCGCGGATCGTCACGCATCCCGACGCGGTCGAGCAATCGACGGAGACGGCCTTCACGATGCGCGTGGCCGACGCGCTCGACCTGTTCGACCCGCGCTGGGACCGCGAGCTCGAGAGCGGCGTCACGACCGTGCTCGCCACCCCGCCCGACAGCGACGTCATCGGGGGCCTGTGCATCGCGCTCAAGACCGGCGGGCCCAAGAGTCTCGCGGCGCGCACGGTGCGCGCGGACGCCGCCTTGCGTGGCTCGTTCGGCAGCGAGCCGAGTCAGGGCAACCAGAGCGCGCAGGGCGTGCCCCAGAGCTTCTACGTCCGGCGTCCGACCACGCGCATGGGCGTCGAGTGGGGCTTCCGCAAGTCGTTCTACGACGCGCTCGCCGCCGCGCGGTACCCCGAGCGCACGTTCGCGGGCGCCGACGTGCTGCAGCAGGTGCTGGACGGCGAGCTCGTGCTCTCCGTGCAGGCGTGGGCCACGCAGGACATCCGCACGGCGATCTACCTCAAGGAGGAGTTCGGGATCGAGCGCATGATCCTCGACGCGGCCGCGGAGGCCTGGATGGAGCCCGAGCTGCTCGTGCGCTCCGGCGCCGCCGTGGTGCTGCCGCCCTTCTCCTTCCAGGGCCGCGTCGGACGCGACCGGGCGTTCTTCGCCTGGCACACGGCCGAGCTCCTGCGCGCGAGCGGAGTGCCGTTCGCGCTCTCCGGACACGGCTCCGAGGACCCCGCGGACCGCCTCTCGCGCCAACCGGCCCTCGCGATGCGCGGCGGCCTCCCGTTCGACGCGGCGCTCGCCGCCGTCACGATCGCGCCGGCGCGCATGATCGGCATCGACGGCCGCGTCGGCTCCATCGAGGTCGGGAAGGACGCGGACCTCGTGCTGTGGAGCGGAACGCCCTTCCAGCCGACCTCGCGCATCGTCGGCGTGCTCCTGGAAGGCCGGCTCGTCGTGGACCCGCGCGAGTGACCCCCTCCCCCCGAATCCCCATGAAGCGATCCTCCAGCGCGGCTCTCGTCGCCCTTGGCCTCTTCCTGACCGGCGCCGCTCCCGTGGCGCGCAGCGGCGGCAACCTCGTGATCGAGGCCGGGCGCATCGTCACGCAGGCGAACGGCGAGATCCAGGACGGCGTGATCGTCATCCAGGACGGCCGGATCACGGCCGTCGGGAGCGCGGACGCGGTCGAGCGTCCGTGGGACGCGCCCGTGGTCGGGGGTCCTGAGTACGTCGCGTTCCCCGGCTTCGTCGAAGCGCACACCTCGCGCGGGATGGACCGCGCGAACGAATCGGTCGACGTCGCGCCCTTCCTCGATATCCGCGACTCGATCGATCCGGTGAGCTACTACTTCGAGGACGTGCTGCGCAACGGCATCACGACGCTCGGGATCCAGCAGGGCGACAACTGCGTCGTGGGCGGGCAGGGCATGATCGTCCGACCCGTCGGCATGACGGTCGAGGAGATGGCCGTGCGCATCCATTTCGGCCTGAAGCTGTGCGCCGCGCCGAAGGGCGGGAATTCGCGCGCGACCCAGGCCCAAGCGCTGCGCGGGGCCTTCGCCGATCTGCGGCGCGAGCTCGAGCGGCTGGTGAAGGAGAAGCGCGACGGGGTCGATCTCGCGCGGCGCGAGGCGCTCTTCCAGGGCCGCGACCTCGAGGCGGAGGAAGCGCAGGGTCGCGCCATGGGCGGGACGGTCTGGAAGGTCGAAGGGCTCGAGACCGTCCTGCGCGGCGAGATCGACAAGAAGATCTTGCCCCTGCTCGAGATCGTCGAGGGTCGGCGCGACGTCTTCTTCTACTGCGGGGCGCCGATGGACGTGCAGCTCGCCCTCGAGATCGCGCGCGAGAACGGCTTCTTGCACAAGACGACGCTCGTGCTCGACGACTCGTGCTGGAAGGCCGCGGACCTGGTCGCGGAAGCCGGCGTGCCGGTGGTGCTCGACGCCACTCTCGTGCACGTCGAGCGCGACCCGCGCACCGGCAAGGAGATCGAGACCTTCGTGCCCGGCGTGTTCGCCGAACGCGGCGTGCGTTTCGCGCTGGCGTCGAGCAACGCGTCCGATCGGTCGCTGTGGTACCAAGCGGCTTTGGCGACGGGCCTGGGGCTCGACCGCCAGGACGCGCTCGACGCGGTCACCGTGCGACCGGCCGAGATCCTCGGTCTGGGCGATCGCCTCGGTCGTCTGGAGGTTGGTTTCGACGGGAACGTCGTGCTCTTCAGCGGCGATCCGCTCGAGGTGACCT
Source organism: uncultured Planctomycetaceae bacterium (assembly GCA_964413535.1). Classification (GTDB taxonomy): domain Bacteria; phylum Planctomycetota; class UBA1135; order UBA1135; genus CAYPTB01. Next base: position 245,780 of record CAYPTB010000008.1, read on the forward strand.
CGTGGGTCGAGCACGTGATCATCGACGGCGTGGAGGTCTACGACCGCGCGGCGGATCCGCGCAACAAGCACCTGTACGAGGGCTTGGACCGCCGCAGCCAGGTGGAGCGAGCTGCGCCTCTAGGAGACGAAGAGCGATGACGCGGACTTGGTCTTCGTCCTCCGCGAGGGTCGCGATCGGGCTCGCGGGGCTGTGCCTCCTCGGCGGCTCCGCCTCCGCCTCGGGCGACGTCGTCGTGCGAGCGGGAACGATCCATTCGATGGACGCCGGCGGCGGAACCATCGCGAACGGCGCGCTCTTGATCCGCGACGGGAAGATCGTGCGCGTCGGAGCGGACGTGGTCGCGCCCCCGGGCGCGCACGTCGTCGACTACGGGCCGGACGCCGTCGTCGTGCCGGGCTTCGTCGCGGCGGACTCGGGTCTCGCCACGGGTCGTCCGCCGCGGCGCACTGCCGAGCCCGGCCTGTCGGCGCTCGACGGCTTCGACTTCTACGGGAAGTACGACGTCGCGCTCTCGGGCGGAGTCACGTCGGCCTACTTGAAGCCGGCGACCGGGCGCCTGATCGCGGGACAGGGAGCAGTGGTCAAGCTCGGCGGCTCCGATCCCGCGCGGCGGGTGTTGGTCGCGACGGCGGTGCTGCACGGATCGATCTCGGCCGACGCGCGCGCGACGCCCGGCTACTGGGATCCGCCGCTGCCGCCGGGAGTGGACAGCGGTCTCGGTTGGGCGAAGCCGCAGCTCCCGAACTCGACGATGGGGGCGATCGTGGCGCTGGAAGAGCTCCTGGCCCAGGCCCAGGCCGGCGTCGCGTCCGAGGAGTTCGGTCCGAACGCGCCGCGCGACCTCGCCCCCCTGCTCGCGCAGCGGACGCCCTGGCGCATGACCGCCGAGACGCAGGGCGAGATCCGCGCGCTGCTCGCCTTCGCGGCGAAGCACGACCTGCCGCTCGTCGTGGACGGAGCGAGCCAAGCCGCGGGCGTCGCGAGCGAGATCGCCTCCGCCGGCGTTCCGGTCGTGTTCGACGTCGTCTTCGCTCCCAACTCGCCCGGGCGCGATCGCGGCCGCTCACCCGATGATCCGTGGCCGGACTACGGGACGCCGGCCGTGCTCACGCAGGCCGGCGTGAAGGTCGCCCTGTCGCACTCGGGGTCCCTGCGGGACCTCGTCTTCGCCGCGCGGCTCGCCATGCGCGGCGGGCTCGACCGGGAAGCGGCCCTGCGCGCGATCACGCTCGCGCCCGCGGAGATCCTCGGCGCCGCCGGCCGCGTGGGCAGCCTCGCACCCGGGAAGGACGCCGACCTGGTCGTGTTCGCCGGTGAGCCGCTCGAGGGCGGCGTCGCCCTCGCGACCTGGCTCGACGGCGAACCGGTGTGGGAGCCGCGCAAGGGATCGGCCAGCGTCGTGCTCGAGGTCGACGAGCTGTACGTCGGCGACGGCACCGTGCTGCGCCCCGGCTCGGTCTTGATGAAGGACGGACGCATCGTCGAGGTCAGCCAGCGCGTCGCGCGGCCGGACGGCGCGAAGCTCGTGCGCGGCAAGGCCGCCATGCCCGGGATGATCGACGCGCTCGGATTCCTCGGGCTCGAGAGCGCGCGCGAGACCCCGGCGGCCGACTACGCCCTCGGGCGCATCGTCGGTCCTGGCGACGACGCCGACCGACGCGTCGCGCTGTCCGGCGTCACGACCGTGGTCTTGAGTCCGCGCGGCGACAATCGCGCGGGCGTGCCGATGACCGCCTACAAGCCCGCGGCTCGAGACGACCGGCAGGTCGTGCAGGACCCGGCGGCGGTGCGCGTCGTGTGGACGGAGCAGAACCGCCTGAAGTCCGGCCAGAACGTGCGCGACCTGCTCGACAAGGCCGTCAAGTACCGCGAGAAGTGGCAGGAGTACGCGACGAAGCTCGCGGAGTGGGAAGCCGCTCCCAAGCCCGAGGCGGGAGCGGAGAAGAAGGACGCGAAGCCGGACGAGACGAAGAAGGACGACGAAGCGCCGGAAGAGAAGAAGAACGGCGAAAAGAAGGAAGACAAGAAGAAGAAGAAGGAAGAAGAGCCGCCCGAGGCGGATCCGGTCACCGGGATCTGGGAGGCCGCGCTCGTCCGCCCGCCGCTCTCCGAGTCGTTCGCCGTCCGCATCCAGCTCTCGAACCGGAGCGGGTCCGTCGAGGGGTCGATCCGTTGCGACGGGCTCTCGGACGAGCTCATCCAGGTCGCCGGTCACTTCGACGGCTCGACGCTCACCGTCACGGGCCTGGGGACGCAGGGCTGGGTAGAGCTCACGGGCACGCCGAAGAAGGGCGTGCTCGACGCCGTGATCACCCTTGCCGGGACCTCGATCACGATCGAGGCGAAACGCACGCGATCCGACCTTCCGCGCGCGGAGCTGCCCCCGCTGCGCGGCGCGACGGAAGAGGAGGAGGCGCCCAAGGACAAGCCGCGCCCGCCCAAGCTCGACGCGAAGCTCGAGCCGTTCCGGCGTGCCCTCGACGGTGCGGGGACGGTCGTCGTGAGCGTCGATCGCGAGGACGAGATCGAGGACTGCGTCGACGCCTTCGCCGCGGTCGGCATCCGGCCGGTGCTCTACGGCGCGCGCGGGATTCGCTACGTCGCCGACCTGGTCGCGGACCGGATCGACGGGGTGATGCTGCGCCACCAGATCGTCGAGCACGACTGGAAGGAAGGGCTCGTGTTCCGCAACCGCTACGCCGAGCTCGAGGGCGCCGGCATCCGCATCGCATTTCACTCCCTCGCGGAAGAGGGCGCCGCCGACCTGCCGACGATGGCGAGCTATGCCGTCGCGAACGGTCTCTCCGCGGACGGAGCGCTGCGCGCCGTCAGCGCGGGCGTGGCGGACATGTTCCACATCGACGGCCGCGTCGGACGGCTGCAGCGCGGGCTCGACGCGGACGTGCTGTTGCTCGACGGTCCGCCGCTGGATCCGGCCACGAGCGTCCTGCGCGCGTGGGTGAACGGGGAGGAGGTCTTGCGCCCATGATCGCCCTGACGACGGCTTTCCTCGCGCTCGCGTGGGGGGGAACTCCCGGACCCGGCGAGGTCGGCGGCGCGGGTCTCGCGATCCAGAGCGCGAAGATCCTGACCTGCGCCCGCGAGGGGCCGGGCGTCGTCGACCGCGGCGTCTTGCTCGTGCGCGACGGGAAGATCGAAGCGGTCGGCCGCGCGCGCGACGTCGCGATCCCCGAAGGCTACGACGTGGTCGACGTCGGCGATCAGTGGCTCATGCCGGGGATCATCGACCTGCACTGCCACGTGGGCGCGATCGAATCGCTGCTCGTCAACGAACTCAACGACATGGTGTTCCTCACGAACCCGGGCCTGCGCGCCTTCGTCGCCACGCGTCCGGGGAACGAACGGCTCCTCGTGGGTCTCCAGGCCGGCGTCACGACCGTGCTCGTGATCCCCGGCTCGGGCAGCAACGTCGGCGGCTGGGGCGTCCTCATCAAGACCGGTCACGACCGCTTCGAGGACATGCTCGTGCGCAACCCCGGCTCGCTGAAGGTCGCGCAGTGGGGCAACCCGGAGGGCTGGGGGCCGGGCATCAGCAAGACCTTCGAGACGTATGCGATCCGCGAGGCGTTCACGCGCGGGCTCGCCTATGCGCGGCGCTGGAAGCACTTCGAGGAGCACGGTGGCGAAGAGCCGCTGGTCGATCCGGAGTGGGAGATCTTCCGCGACCTGCTCGACAAGCGTGCGCAGGTCTCGGTGCACACCCAGGTCTACCAAGTGGTCCTGAAGACCATCACGCAGATCAAGGGCGAGTTCGGCCTCGACGTGTACATCGACCACGGCTCGATCGGTGCTTGGCGCGCCGGCGCGCTCGCCCAGGAGATGGGCGTGCCGGCGATCTTGGGCCCGCGCAACGCCGACACGCCGGCACGCGGGTTCATGAACTGGGGCTCGCTCGACACCGAGGGCTTCAAGGGCCTTGCGGCGGGTTACCAGGAGCTCGGCCACGAGCTCGTCGGCTTCAACACGGACTCGCCGGTGATCGCCCAGCAAGAGCTGCCGGTCCAGGCCACGATCGCCGTGCGGCTCGGCTTCGACGACAGCCAGATGGCCGCGGTGCGCGGACTGACCATCGTGCCCGCCATCGCCGCCGGGATCGACGACCGCGTCGGAAGCCTGGAGGTCGGCAAGGACGCGGACGTCGTCGTGACGAGCGGGCATCCCGCGGATCCCCGTTCCGGCGTCCAACGCGTCTGGCTCGACGGCGTGTCGGTGTACGACTCCGCGGTGGAAAGGCGCCGCTGGTGAGAGCCGCTCGACGCGCAGGACCGCGGAGCGCGCCGCGCCGTTGGCTCGCGTTCGGGCTGGCGCTCGTCGCCGGCGCCTGTCGCTCGACCGAGCCGGCGAGTGCTCCCGTGGAACTCGTGCGCGCGCTCGAGGACGGTCAGCGCGGCATCGCGATCCGTTGCGCGCGCGTGGTCACCGCCGACGACCGGGATCGGACGTTCACTCCCGGGATGATCGCGATTCGCGGCGCGACGATCGAGTACGTCGGGCCGCCGGTCGCCGTGCCCGACGGCTACGAGCTGCGCGAGCTCGCGGGAGCTTGGGCGGTGCCGGGCATGGTGGACTTGCACACGCACATCCACACCGGCGGTTGGGCCGACATCAACGACGGCATGCTGCCGGTCACGCCCGAGCACTCCTCGGCGCCGACGATCGTCCCCGCGAACCCGCTCGTACGGCGCGCGTGTTCGGGCGGGGTGACGACCCTGTTCGGCATCCCCGGCAGCGCGACGAGCATGAGCGGCTTCGGCGTGCTCTACAAGGCGAAGACGCGCGGCGGCTTCGAGCAGGTCGTGCTCGCGAATCCGGGCGGTCTGAAGGTCGCGCAGACCCACAACCCCGATCGCAACGCGAACGCCGTCTTGCGGAGCTGGGCGGGCCTCTCCTGGCTCCTCGAGGACGCGAACGACAAGGCGCGCGCCGCGCTCGCGCAAGGTCGTTTCGAGCCGGCGTTCGCGAACCTGGCGAAGGTGCACGCCAAGGAGCTGCCGGTCCTGATCCACACGGCGGGCGGCGTAGGAGTCGCCAGCACCGCGCGCATGTGGCGCGTGCGCTACGACACGCGCAGTGTGCTCTCGCACGGCAGCTTCGACGGATGGAAGGCGGCGGAGTGGATCGCGGAGCTCGGAATGCCCGTCAACCACGGCCCGCGTTTGATGGACTACCTCTCGTCGCGCACGGGCCGCGTCGAGCCCACCGCGTACGCCTATTGGAAGGCGGGCGTCCCCAACTTCTCGCTCAACACCGACTCGCAGGTCGTCCCGGAGGAGGAGTTCTTCCTGCAGGGAGCGATGGCCGCCCGTCAGGGCGTCGATGGCTACCAAGCGCTGCGCGCGCTGACGATCCACCCCGCGAAGGCGTTCGGGATCGACCGACGGGTGGGCAGCCTGGAGGTCTCGAAGGACGGCGACGTGGTCCTGTGGACGGGCGATCCGCTCGATCCGCGCAACAGGGTCGAGCTGGTCGTCATCGACGGCGAGGTCCAGTACGACCGCAAGGAGGATGGACAGTGGTCCTGAGGCCCCCGCTCTCGATGAGCCGAATCCACATGCAGGGAATCGCGGCGCTCTTCGTCGCCGTCGCCGCCGCCTCCAGCGCGTCCGCGCAACGCGATCTGGTCGCGCTCCGCGTCAAGCGCGCCGAGACGATCGTGCAAGGGCGCATCGAGCACGCCGTGATCCTGGTCGAGAACGGGAAGATCGTGACCATCGGTGCGGATCTGCCCATCGACCGCGGAATCCCGATCGTCGACCTGCGCGAGTGGACGGTGATGCCCGGACTCGTGAGCTGCTCGTCGCGCATCGGCATGGACAGCCAAGCCGGCAGCGGCTCCGAGCCGCAGCTCTTGGCATCCGCCGAGCTGTATCCGCGCGAAGAAGACTACGCGGAGCTGCTCGAGCTCGGCGTGACGACGCTCGGGTTGTATCCGGCGGGCACGGGCATTCCCGGCCAAGCCGTGGCGGTGCGTCCGCACGGCGCGACCGTGGACGAGATGATCGTTCGCGACCACGCCTACCTGAAGATCGACCTCTTCTCGAACGCGGGATCGAAGAAGATGCTGCGCGACGGCTTCGACAAGGTCGACAAGTTCGAGGAGAAGGAAAAGACCCGCCGCGAGAAGTGGGACAAGGAGCAGGAGAAGAAGAAGAAGAAGGACAAGCCCAAGAAGGACGACGCCAAGAAGGACGACGCCAAGAAGGAAGAGGAGGAGAAGAAGGACGAGGCCGAGAGCGACGTGTCCGAGGCGTACGTCCCCGAAACGCCCGATGCCGACGTCGTTCCCTTCCTCCAGTTGCGCTCCGGCGAGCTCTCGGCGCTGATCCACATCGACCGCGCCTCGGATTACCTTCACCTCGTCGACGCGATCGACGACGAAGAGTTCCGCTGGAACGTGCGCGTCGATCTCCGCGACGACATCGACCTGTACGAGGTTACGGAGCCGATGGGGAAGCGCGGCTTGCGCGTCGTCGTCGAGCCCGAGCTCACGCTCTTTCCCGGTACGCGCCGCGAACGCAACCTGCCGCGCGAGCTCGCCGACGCGGGCGCCAAGGTGACCTTCGTCCCGCGCTCCGACTCGGTGCGCGGACACGAGTCGTGGCGAGTGGACGTCGGTCAGATCGTCGCCGCGGGATTCGACCGCGCCGCCGCCCTGCGCGCCATGACGCTGGAGCCGGCCGAGGTGCTGGACCTGGCCGAGCGCGTGGGGAGCCTCGAGCCGGGGAAGGACGCCAACCTCCTGTTCCTCGACGGCGATCCGCTCGGAGCCACGACGCGCGTGAAGGCCGTCATGCTGGAAGGTCGCTTCGTGTTCGGAGAGGTGAACTGACCATGGTCCGCACGTCCTTCCGGGTGCTCGCCGCCGTCCTCCTCGTCGCCGGTCTCTTGCCCGCGTACGCGTCGCCCCGTCCCCGCGCGCAGGACGAGGGCGAAGCCGAGTCGGGCGATGGCGAAGCGGCGACCGCGAAGCCGAAGGCCGAGGAAGAGGAGCCGAAGGAAGACACCTGGCTCGCCGTGATCGGTGGCGACGTCCACACGGGTACCGGTGCGCTGCTGCGCGGCGCGACGGTGCTCGCGAAGAACGGCGTCATCGAGGAGATCGGCTACGACCCGTGGATCCCCGAGAAGGCGGAGCGGCTGGACGCGAAGGGCCTGTCCGTCTATCCGGGGCTCATCGCGATCGAGATCAACCCCAACATCCTCCAGAGCGGTGACGGCTCCGTCGCCGAGGAAGACGCGCACGGCCACGGCGAGCTCGATCCTGCCGCGTTGGCCCTGGAGCTCTTCTCGCTCGCCGGTCGCGTCGACGGAACGAAGGCGCCGGTCGAGGACTCCTACGATCCCTTCGGGCAAGGACTCCTGCTGACCTTGTCGGCGGGCATCACGTCGGCGCTCGTCGGCAACGCCGCGATCAAGCTCAAGCGCGGGGAGATCGACGACCTCGTGATGAGCGAAGATCGGCTGGAGACCTTCGCCTGGAGCCATCGCAACCCGGCCGGCAAGCGCGCGCTGCGCGAGAAGTTCACTGCCGCCTCGGCCTACCTGCGCGAGTATCGCGCGTGGGAAGCGACGAAGAAGGACGAGGCCAAGGAGCCGAGCAGCAAGGAGATCGACCGGCGCGTCCTGGCGGTCTTGCGCGGCGAGGTCCGCGCCAAGTTCCCCGCCAGCGAGGTGACCGACCTCCTGGCGATCGCCCGCTTCGCCGTGGAGTTCGACTTCCGCCCCGTGATCCAGGGCTGCCAGGAGGGCTGGATCGTCGCCGACGAGCTCGGTCGTGCGGGCGCCTCCGCGATCTTGACGCCCCGCGAATACCGCAGCCCTGCCGAAGAGCTCGTCCGCGAGAGCGGCTCGACGATCGAGAACGCGGCCATCCTGCACCGACACGGCGTGCAGGTGGCGATCATCCCCACGAACACGAGCATCGATCTCGGCGGCATCATGGGGCACGACCTGCTCTCGCTGCCGATCGAAGCGGCCTTCGCCGTGCGCGGCGGACTCTCCGAGCAAGCGGCGCTCGAAGCCGTCACGCTCGTTCCCGCCCGTCTGCTCGGCATCTCTCACCGCGTGGGGACGCTCGAGCCGGGCAAGGACTGCGACCTGATCGTCACCGACGGGGATTGGCTGCACTACGAGACGTTCGTGCAGTACGCGGTCGTGGCTGGCAAGGTCGCCTACGACAAGCAGAAGGAGGTCTTCTTCTCGCACATCCGGCCGCGCGCCGTCGCCGAGGAGACCGAGCCCGAGGCCGAGGCCGAGCCCGCAGCCCCCGCCGAAACGTCCGATGAGACGCCGGATGACACGCCGGATGAAACGCCGCCGGAGGATCCGCCCGACGGGGACGAACCGGAGCCTGAAGACGAAGAGTCCGGCGAGGGCTGAACGCGGAGCGCAGGAGAACCCGTGCCCGATCCGTTGCCGGAAACGGACGCGGTGTCGTAGGCTAACGCTCAAGGGGGCAAAGATTTAGGTCTGTCCGGTCGGGCGCGGCCGTCTCCACCTCCATCGAAAATGATCCTTCGCGATCTGCTGCGCGTCCTGGGCTCGAGCCATCGCAACGGGCGCAACCTGACCGAGGACGAGGCTCACCGCGCGTTCAAGACGATCTTCGGCGGCACGGAGAGCGAGATCCAAGTCGGCGCCTTCCTCATCGCGCTGCGCTGGAAGGGCGTCACGGTCGAGGAGCTCACCGGCTTCGCGCGCGCGGCGCGCGAGGTCGCGACCATTCCCTGCGTCGGAATGGAGGGCTTGGTGTCGGTCTGCCCGCCGCACGACGGTCTCGAGGACCATCCGCCGCTCGAGGTCGCGGCCGGACTCGTGGCGGCGGCCGCCGGCGCGCGCATCCTGATCGTCACCGACCGCTGCGTGCCGCCCAAGCGCGGGCTCACCGCCGCGAGCGTGCTCGAGCACCTCGGCGCGGGGCTGACCTGGGATCCGCGCGAGGTCGAGGACTGGGTGCTCCGCACGCGCTTCGGCGCGATCGCTGCGCCCGGCATGATCCCGAGCATCCTCGGGCTGCGGCGCGTGCGCGGCGACATCGGCGTGCGCACGCCGCTCGCGACGGTGGAGAAGCTCCTCGCGCCGGCGACCGGGGCGATCATCGTCGGCGCGCAGGCGGGACCGGTGCTCGGGACGGCCGTCGAGGTGATCCAAGCGCTCGGTCACCCGCACGGGATCGCCGTACAAGGCGTCGGCGGCAGCGTCGTTCCCACCGTGCGCCGCCGCTCGAAGGCGATCGAGCTCGAGGGCCCGCACATCGCGCCGCTCACCGTCGATCCGGCGGACTTCGGGCTCGATTGCACGGCCGACGAGGAGCTCCCCATGTACATGCCGAGCGAGGACGCGCACGGCGCCGGCGACAACCCCGCGCTGACCCGCGCCGTGGGCGAGATCACGCTCGGCGTGCTGGCTGGAAAGACGGGTCCTGCGCGCAACGCGACCTTGCTGTGCGCCTCGCTCATGCTGAAGGCGGCGGGCCGCTCGATGACGCTGGCGGAAGGCGTCGACGCGGCCATCAACGCGCTCGACTCCGGCGGAGCGTCGGAAGTGCTCGAACGCCTGCGCTCGCTCGTCTGATGCAGCCGCTCGCGCTGGTCTTCGCGCTGGCGCTCGCGGCGCCCCAGGTGACCGCGCCCGCGCCGCCGGTCCGCGCACCCGCCGAGATCGTCGCGCGCCTCGTTGCCGCGCTGGACGACGCTCGCCGCGAGTGGGGCTTTCCCGGCGCATCGGCCGGCGTCGTCCTGCCCGACGGCACGCTGGCCGAAGTCGTCGTCGGCTTCGCGGACGACCAGCAGAGCCGCGCGCTGCAGATCGACGATCGTCTGCTCGCGGGCTCGATCGGGAAGACCTTCGTCTCCGCCGTCGCGCTCCTGCTCACCGACGAGGGCTCGCTCGAGCTCGATCAGTACCTCGCGGATTGGCTCGGGCGCGATCCCTGGTTCGAACGGCTGCCGAACCACGCGAACGTCACGCTGCGCGACCTCCTGCGCCATCGAAGCGGCATCCCCGAGCACGTGCTCCTGCCCGAGTTCGGACGAGCGCTGCGCGACGCGCCCGACCGCCGTTGGGCAGGAGAGGAGCTCGTGGCGTTCGTCCTCGACCGCGCGCCGCTCTTCGCGCCCGGCGAAGCGTTCGCCTACTCCGACACGAACTTCGTGCTCGTCGCCCTGGCCGTGGAGCGTGCGGCAGACGCGGACTGGTACACGCTGATCGGAGAGCGCGTGCTCGAGCCCCTCGGCCTCGAGGGCATCGTTCCCGCCGTCGGCCGCGAGGTCGAGCGGCTCGTGCCCGGACACCTCGCCGCGAACAACCCCTTCGGCTGGCCGAGCACGACGCACGCGAACGGCCGCTTCGTCGTCGATCCGCAGTTCGAGCACGCGGGCGGAGGTTTCGCGGCGACCGGCCCCGACCTCGCGCGCTGGGCCTTCGCGCTGTACGGCGGCGACTTCCTGTCACCCGCGCGCAAGCGAGAGCTCCTCGACACGCACGAAACGCATTCGCAGCGCAGCCCCGGCCGCTACGGCCTCGGCGCGCAAGAGAAGGACAGCGCACTCGGCCCCGTTCACGGCCACGGCGGCTGGTTCCCCGGCTACCGCTCCGTCATGGGCTACTTCCCCGAGCACGAGCTCGCGGCCGCCGTGCAGATCAACACCGACGATCCCGCGCGCCTGCGCTCGCTCGACGACCTGCTCGTGACGCTCGCGCAGACCGCGCTCGAGAAGTAGCGACGCCCTGCGGCTCACTCTCTTCTGCGCTCGATCACCGCGCCCAAGGCGGAGCCGAGAGCTATCGCGATCGGTGCAATCGAGGCCAAGAGCAGCAAGAAGAGCCAGGGAGGAATCGGGGTGAACGAGGTCCAGACACTGCCTGATCCGATGTACCCCAGAATCATGAGCTTCATGACGGCATGGTCCCGCATCGCCCGCGCCGGTCACTCGACATGGCATCAGCCTCGATGAATAAAAGGTACTGAGGGCGGTGTCCGCTCGCGAGTATCGCTGGAGGGATCACGCCAGGAGCAATTCCGGGCTCGGCACGTCGTCGCTGCCGCGCGGGTCGCGCTTGCGTTCGCGGTCGCCGCCGCGGTCGCGGAAGACGTGCAGGACGCGCGCGCGGCCGATGTCCTCGTAGTCGGGCTCGGGGTAGCCGCCCGTGAGCTCGAGCGAGCTGTCGGAGGAGACTTCGTCGATGACGACGCGCAGGCCGGGTAGGCCGACGAAGTGGCGCTCGAGGGCGCATTGTTTGCCCGCGTGCATGTCGTAGACCTCGAACGCGATGCCGAAGACGCGCCGGAGCTGCTTGAAGCTCACGCCGATCTCGACGAACACGAGATCGATCTCCAGCGCGCGCCAGACTTCGTACAGGTGGCCGCGCGCGGCGAGCGGCAGGACCTTGTGGTAGGGCGGGCCGACGTGCGTGCGGCCCTCGTCGTCCTCGAGCTCGACGATCAGCGAGAGCGAAGACGCCTGGTGCGGATCGACCCACATTCCCGCGGCCTTCTCGAGCTCGTGCCGCGGGACAGCGCGGAAGGCGCGATGCAGCCCGCGCAGCAGGTGGCGGCGGCACAGGAGCTCGTGGCGGCGCGCGAGCTTCCAGCGCACCGCTTCGGTCTCGAGCTCGGCCGCCGCGACCTCGAGCGGCCAGCGTTCCGACAGCGAGACGTCGAAGTCGTCGAGCCCGGCCAACGATTCGGAAGGAGTCGCGCGCAGCGCGATCGGCACGTCCGTGCGCGAGCGCGGCCGCTCGTCGCCGAAGAGCACGTGGAAGCCGCGCATCTCCAGCACCGCGCGCAGGCGCGGATCTTCTTCCACGCCGAGCAGGCGCACGACCGGGCGACGTCGGCGCTCGGGATTGCGCAGCCGGGCGAGCAGGTTCTCGTGCGTCTCGTACAGCGCCCATCCGGCGAGGAAGGCCGACGTGGACCAGGTGAACAGCGCGGAGAGTCCCGCCGTGAAGACCGTCGATTCCGTACCGAGCGCGAGCCCGTCGCCGAGACGGTCGCCGCCCGAGAGGAGCGCCAGACACGCGATCACGCACCACAGGATCAGGTCGCGCCAGGAACTGAGCCACGCGAGGTCGACGACCCCCGTGCGCGCGCCGCGGCGCTCCTCGCTCGGTCGCCACACCATGTCGAGGTGCGGACCGCCGGGAGCGAGGCGCACGCACGCGCTCACGAGGACGGCGACACCGGATGCGACGAGTGGCACCCACCGCTCGAGCGCGAAGGAGAGGGTCCCGAGGAGGACGAAGTACGCCGCGAAGAGCGGGCTCACGAGCGCGATGCGCCGGCCGGTCGGGCGCTTCTCGCCGCGCTCCAGTCGATCTTGCAGCAGGATCGGTGGAGCGAGCACGGAGAGCGAGCCGGCCGCCAAGGCGCACCACAGGAGCGCGAGCAAGAGGTAGTAGAGCGCTCCGCTCACGCTCGAGAGCGCCGTGCGCGCGTCCGTCGGGAAGCTCTGCCGCACGAGCACCAGCAGCGCCGTGGAGCCGAGGGCGACGACCGAGGTCGCGAAGAGGATCGGGGGCAACTTGCGCGGGAGCAGCGGTTCGCGACGCAGGTCGCTCCCGGCCTGGAAGCCGTGGCGCTCGATGGCGGAGCGCAGTGCGCGCAACGGACGCAGCACGCGCTCGACGAAGCGTTGCGGCTCGTGGGAGTGCTCGCGCCAGGTGAACGCGACCAACGCGAGCAGCACCAGGACGGCCGGCGCGTCCGCCACGTCCGAGCTCGACCAACGCCCGAGCACCTCGAGCGCGACCAGCGCTCCGATCCACGTCGCGGGCAGGAGCTCGCGCCGACCGAGGCGTTGGCGCAGGTCGCGCAGCAACCGCTGGAGGCGCGGCAGGAGGGCAGTGAGGGGCAGGGCCATGGCGCGGGGCGCACGATCGCCCGGCCCGATCCTAACCGGGACGGGGCCGGGCCGCCGGTTGCGCAGAGCCGCTCTTCGCCCGGGACCTCGGTCGCCGGCGTGGAGAGGGCCAGGAGCCCCGAGTGCTCCTGGCCCGAGAGGAGAGCCGAGAGTTCGCCCACGTGCTTCCCTTCGCGCGCTCCCTGTAAGCGCGCGCTGGGCGAACCCTCCGCGCGAGGACTGTCAGCACGGGGATCTATCCGCACCGTGCGAGCTGGTTGCGCGCGAAGCAGATTCTTTTCGCGCGACGTCACGGCGACGGTCGGCGCAAGGTGAGGAGCTCTTCATGCTCGCGCGTCGAAGACGCTCCGGTCTCGATTTCGGGAGAGTCGGTGTTCGACACACGAGGTGAAGACCCCACTTCGTCGCGGCTACAGGACGCGACGCGGCGGCAGGATCACGTTCGCCGCGAGCGTGCCGCCGACCAACGCCACGGCCACCACGCCCGTTTGGAAAGCCCACTCCATGCCGGCCAACGCTTCCCGATCGAGGAACGAAGTGAGGCTGCGGTAGCCGAGACTCCCCGGCACGAGCATCAGGATGCCGGGCGTGAGCGGAACGAGCGCGGGGCGGTTGGCGAAGCGCGCGTAGAGGTTGCTCGCGAGTCCGACGACCAGCGCGCCGGCGAAGGGAGCGAGGTCCGAGCCCAGGCTCTCGCCGCACAGGCGCGACGCGGCGAACCCGCCGACGGCCGCGGCGTAGATCGGCGCGAGCTCGCGCACGCGTGCCTCGAGGATGACGGCGAACGCGAAGGGCGTGACCGCGACGGCGAGCCACAGGGTCGGGGCCGCGAGCGGTTCGGCGCTCGACGCGGTCGCGCCCGCGAACGGTCCGTTCCCGAGGCGCCAGGCCAGCGCGACGCCCAGGAGGATCGTGAGGAAGACCACTGCCGCGCCCGCGAGCCGCGCGACACCCGACACGAGGTGGCGCGTGGCGAGCTCGGTCGTGGCGGTCGTGAGGGTCAGCCCGGGGAGCAGCACGATCAAGCTCGACAGCGTGACGACGCGATCGTCGAGGGCGAACGCGTGACGCGCGAAGAGGAGCGCGGCGAGCGCACCGACGAAGGCCGCCACGGGCTCGTAGAGCGCCGGCTCCGAACGGCGGCCGGGCAGCAGTTTCTCGAGCGCGAGCAACAAGGGGCCGAGGGCGAAGGAGAGCGCGATCTCGGGCAGCCCGCCGCCGAAGAAGCGCGCCGCTCCGCCCGAGGCGAGGGCGAAAGCGAGGGCCTTCCAGGCTCCGTTCCAGCGCGGAGGAGCCGCGGCGACGGCCTCGAGCCGCGCCAAGCCCGCGCTCACGTCGATGCGCCGGGCTTCGACCTCCTCCATCACCTCGTCGAAGGCCACGAGCTTGCCGAGGTCGAGGACGGCGGCCTCGACCCGCAGGAGGTGCGTCTCGTCGTTCGGCACGCGCCCGAACGAGGCGAACACCGACGTGGGCGTGTACAGGAATGCGGCGTCGACGCCGAGAGCCCGCGCCATCTTCACCATCACGCGCTCGAGCCGGTGCGCCGGCGTGCCGTGCGCGTGCAGGAGCTCCGCGCAGCGAACGAGGAAGGCGTGCTCGCGCGTGTGGTCGATCCGCTTTCCCTGGCTCTCCATCGCGGCGGAAGCCTAGCGTGGGAGCGACCGAGCGGTGCGCCGGCTGAGCGCGAACGCCAAGCCCGAGCGAGGCGACCAGGGCCCGTCACGGGTCGACTCCGGGGCCGTAGCCGCGCGCTCTCCGGGTGTGAAGGTCACTCGGAGATCGGAGCGTCGCTTCCCCACCGGTGTCCGGGTCGGGACAATCCGGGCCGCCCGGGGCGACGGGAACCACATGGAGGGAAGCAAGACGGCGCGGGTCGGAGCGGCGGACGCGAGCTCCGACTTCCCCCGGCGACCGAGCTGCGCGACATGCCGTGTGCGGCGCTGCTTCCCGAACGAGCCGGAGGGTCGCGGGATCCTGCCGGTGACGCTGTATCCGTTCCTGGGCGGCAAGGTGTGGTGTCGCTACTGGTGTCCGCTCGCGAAGATGATGGAGAAGACCTCTTGGCTCTACGCGAAGCTGCGCATCTCGAAGTTCGCCATCGTGGCGAACGACAAGTGCATCGCCTGCAACGAGTGCTCGCGCAACTGCCAGGTCGGGATCGACGTGATGCAGTACGCGCTCAAGCAGGAGCAGCTCGACAACGAGACCTCGTCCTGCATCGGCTGCGGCATCTGCGTGACGGTCTGCCCGATGGACACGCTCTCCTTCGGCGAAGGGCCGCGCCCCGAGGCCCACTCCGCGCTCGCCACACCGTGACTCGGGCGAAGTGAGCGACTTCGAACGGGTCTCGCTGGGACGCAGGGGAGGCTTTGCGAAGACCGTACTTCCCCGCGGTCCATCCAGCTCCCTAGCATGATCCCTCTTTCCTGTGGGGGAGTCGTTCAGGCCTCAGGCCCCTGGAACCATGGAGTCCTTTCGATGAGAAGATCAATCGCGCTCACGTTGGCAGCCCTTCCGCTCGCGTTCTTCCTCGCACCCGGCGTCCAGGGCAAATCGTCTCAAGACATGTCCAGCCTCAGCGTCGCTTTGCTGATGCGCGAGCCGGTGCTGAACTTCGACGTGACGGGCAGCACGCTGCTCGGTGCGTTCCACACGCGCCTGACCGTCTACAACGACGGTCTCGTGACGGGCTCGACCTGCGGCGGTTTCAACGGGGAGAACTCCGGTGGAACGACGGTCGCCACCCTCGGCGAGGTGAACCAGCTCCAGGCGGACCTGATCGCCGCCGGCGGCCTCGTGCTCCCGGACCAGAACATCCAGGTCTCGGACGTTCCGCTGACGACGGTCTCCGTCTTCAAGGGCACGACGAACGCGCGCTGCCACACCTTCAGCTACTGGGGTGGCGCGCCGTACGACGAGATCGGCGATGTCATCGCCGACTTCATGGCGAAGCACCCGGTGATCTGCCAGGGGATCTTCGAGACGGAGTAGTTTCGTCTTTCGGACCCGGATCGAGGGGAAGAGCCGATCCGGGTCCCGGGCTCGTAGGGCGCTCGCTCAGCGAGCGGCGACGGCGATGCGCAGCGTGTGCGCGGCGCCCGGCGCGAGCGTGAGCGCGTCCTCGCCGACGTTGCCCGACTCGATGCACACCATCGAGCGCCACTCGTCGGCGCCGAGGTCGCCGAGGCGCGCCGCCTTCTCGGCCCAAGGATTCCAGACGATCGTCGAGCGCGAGCCCTCCTTCGCGATCTCGATGGTTCGGCCCAGCACGGGATCCTCGACTCGGCACGTGGCCTCGGTTCCGTGGTAGGTGCGATCCACTTCGCCCGTGAACACGATCGGAACGGATCCCTCGCGCTTGCGCTTCATCCCGTCGAGCTTGTCGAGATAGGGCGTGTCCTCGAGGCCGTGCACGGCGATGCGGCGCACGTCGCCGACGGTCAGATAGGTGTGCAGCGCCAGCTCGCAGAGGAAGGGCTCGGAGCCGCGGTTCTCGACGTGGAGGTCGATCGCCAAGGTGTCTTGGAACAGCGCTTCGAGCCGCAGGGCGAAATGGCGGGGCCAGGACGCGCGCGTGGCGTGGTCGTCGACGAGCTCGAGTGCGACGCGCGATTCGTCCGCCGTCTCGGTGTTCTCGACCACGCGCCAGGCCGTCTTGCGCGCGAATCCGTGCGCTCCGCGCCCGCGTCCGTCGGGATCGTCGCCGAACCAGGGGAAGATCACCGGCACGCCTCCGCGGATCGCTCGACCCGGTTCGAAGCGGCTCTCTTTGCTCAGGAACAGGACGTTGCCGCCCGCGCCGCTCCAGCGCGTGACGTGGGCCCCCTGTGTGCACACTTCGCCGTGTTGGGTTCGCACGAAGGATACGTCGTTCATGGAGATGCGTCCGGGGTGCTCGGTGGAGTGTAGCGGGATGGGTGAGCGCCTGGTTCGCCTCATGGGTGTCTCACCCACCTGCGCGCGGCGAAGGACGCCAGGTCGCACGCGACGACGAGCACCGCCCCGAGCGCGACGAGCAGGAGCATCTCGTCGTAGCGCTGCCGTCCGCGCGAATCCTGGATCCAATAGCCGAGGGAAACCGTCCCGAGCATGCCGAGCACGGTCGCTTCGCGGATGCAGGACTCGAAGCGGTAGAAGAAGTACAAGAGGAAGCGCGGCAGGGCGAGGGGCAGCGCGGCCAGGAACGCGAGCTCGCGGCGGTTCGCGCCCGCCATGGCGAGCGCGCGCAGGGGCGCCGCATCGAGGTTCTCGAGTGTCTCGGAGCCGAGGCGCGCGAGGATGCCCGAGTTGTGGATCGCCAGGGCGAGCACGGCGGGCCACGCGCTCGTGCCGAGCATCGCGAGCAACAGGAAGGCCCACACGTACTCGGGAATCGCGCGCAGGAGCACGGCGACCAGACGGGAGCCGCTCACGATCGCGCGCCACGGCGCGCGCGACCGCGCCGCGCTGCGGGACGCCCCGATGGCGAAGGGATCGCGCGTCATGAGCGTGTGCGCGCCGAGCGGAGCCAAGAGCAGGGCGAGCGACGCCGCCAGGACGATCGCGAGCACGCTGATCCACAGCGTGGCGAGGGCGCCGGCGAGGCCGCGGTCGGCGACGACCTCGCCTGCCCAGTTCACGAGGCCGCTCCATTCGAAGCCGGTCTCGCGCAGGGGATAGGGGAACGCGTCTTCGCGGAGGAACCGTTCGAGGTTCGCGAGCCTGCGCTCGGTCAGGAGCTCGGCCGGCGAAAGGTCGCCCGCGAGCCACGCGAAGGCGACCAGGGCGCCCAGCGCGAACGCGCTGGAGCGCAGGAGGCGACTGCGCGGACGTCGTCTGCGGAGCTCCGCGATCGCGGCGCGGCGTTCGTCCTGCGTCAAGCCACGAACCTCCGCCGCAGCGCGGCGCTCCAGCGTTCGAGGAGCAGCACGAGCGCAATGAGTGCGTACAGGTACGTCCAGACCTCGCGGTAGTGGAGGTTCTCGAACGACGCCTTGACGTAGTAGCCGAGCGTCTCGAACCCGAAGAAGCCGAGGACCGCGGACGACCGCACCGCGCACTCGAAGCGGTAGAAGGCGTAGGCCGACATGTCCGGCAGCGCCCGCACGAACCGACCGAACAGGAACGCCCGGACGGGCGGCGCACCGGCTGCCTGGAGGGCATCCGAGGCGTCGCGCGGCGCCTCGTCGAGGAGCTCCGAGAAGACCTTGGCCAGCACTCCGG
The DNA here is from genome assembly GCA_964413535.1 of uncultured Planctomycetaceae bacterium. GTDB lineage: Bacteria > Planctomycetota > UBA1135 > UBA1135 > CAYPTB01. The sequence continues at coordinate 263,872 of CAYPTB010000008.1, forward strand.
CGTAGGGGATGGCGATCGCGATCACCGCGCTCGTCGTCGTCAAGCCGAAGGCGGCGAGGAACACGATCGCCCACAGGAGCTCGTGGACCGAACGCAAGCCGGCGATCAGGATTCGCGCCCCGGCCTGCAGCGTCGCGCGTCCGGCGTGCCGCGCCGCACACGCGAACGGCGAGATCCCGATCGGACAGTCCGCCGACCACGAGCTCGTCGAAGCGAGGAACCCGAGCACGACGCCGGCGGCGAGCGCGAGACTCATCGCCGCCGCGGCGAACACCACCGTGCGTTCTGCAGCGGCGAAGACGCGCAGGAGGAACGGCGGCGCGCCCTCCGGCACGAAATCAGCCTCGTGTGCCAGAGCGGGAGACAAGGACGCCGCGAAGAACTCGCGCGCGATCCCGAGCCCGCCGGTGCTCGGCGCGAGCCCGCTCGGCCCGAGACCGAGCGCGACGTAGGCGACCACCCCGAGCGCGGCGAGGAGGAACAGGACGGCTCCGCGCCGTCCGAACGGAGGACGAAGGCGAGACACGGGCGCGAGATGCTACCCGCGGGGTCGTGGCGGCGAGGGGTGGGGCTCGCTGGCCATCGGCCGCTTGCACACCTCGGCAACCGGCGATCGACTGGGCGTCTCGACCACGCCTACTCGAGCTGGAACAGCGCGCGATAGCGCGCCGAATCGATCGTGTCCGTCGGCGCGTCGAAGTGGACCGTACCGGCGCGCAAGCCGATCGTGCGCGGGAAGAACTCCCGCGCGAGCTCGCGGTCGTGGAGGCTCACGACGAGCGTGATCCCACGCTCGAGCGCGAGGTCGCGCAAGAGCGCCACGACGTCGCGCGCGCGCGCCGGATCGACGGAGGCCACCGGCTCGTCGGCTAGGAGCGCCACGGGCTCCTGGAAGAGAGCGCGCGCGATGGCGACGCGTTGCTGCTGACCGCCCGAGAGCGTGTCCGTGCGCTCGAAGAGCTTCTCGGGGATGCCGACGCGCTCGAGCAGGTCGTGCGCGATCTCGAGGTCCGCCTGCGCCGGCAGGAGCATCGAGCGCGCGGCGGAGAGGAAACCGCGCTGGCCCAGCCGACCGGCGAGCACGTTGGCGCTCACGCGGAGGTTCGGAACCAGGGAGTGGTCCTGGTGCACGAAGCCGATGCGCGAGCGCACGGCGCGCAGCTCCTTCGGCGAGAGCTGTGCGAGCTCGACGCCGTCGACCTGCACGCTGCCGCTCGACGGGAAGACGGTCGCATTGAGGAGCCGCAGGAGGGTCGTCTTGCCCGCTCCGCTCGGGCCCACGACCGCGACGATCTCCCCCGGCTCGATCGCGAGCTCGACCTCGCGCAGGACCGTCGCGCCGTCGAAGGCCGCCGACGCGGCGCGCAGCCGGAAAGCCGCGGGGCGCCGGCTCGGATCGATCATGGTGGCGAGCCGAACGGAGTCTAGCGCAGGAATCCGAGCTCCACGGCGAGCTCGTGGATCGCCTGGAAGTCCGCGTTCGAGGCCGGGATGAGCCCGTCGGGCCGATCGACGGCGCGCAGGAGAGTCGGATCGGTCATCTCGACCAGCGCCTCGGCCAACCGGTCGATGAAGCCCGCGCCGAACATCTCCTCCAGCACCGGGTGCGCCGTCCAGTTGTAGTCGGCGTACGTCGGGCTGACCCAGACGATGCGGCACTTCGCCGGGTCGAGCTTCCCTTCCTCGACCATGCGGTCGTAGGTCTCGAAGTTGAGCGCACCGGCTTGGAAGGTGCCGGCCTCGACCAGCTTGGCCGTCTTGTCGTGCCCGCCCGAGTACTGGTTCTCGGTGCCGAAGAACTCCTGCGGCGATTTGCCCGTGTTCTCGCGGATGAAGTACTCCGGCATCAACCGACCCGACGTCGACTGATCGGAGCCGAACGTGAACGAAAGCCCCTCGAGCTCCATCGGAAACGCGTCCCCCTTCTCGAGCCCGGTCGATTCGTGCGCGATGAAGTAGCTCTTGAAGATCGGGTCGGACTTGCCCTGCGCGATGGCGCGCGAGCCCTCGACCGCGGCGCGCGCCTGCACGCCCGTGAGCCCGCCGAACCAAGCGAGCTGCACGTCGCCGCTCTTGAACGTCTCGATCGAGGCCGCGTAGCTCGCGACGGGCACGTACTCGACCTCGACGCCGAGGGCGTTCGAGAGGTAGTCGGCGACCGGCCCGAACTTCTCGGTGAGCTCCGTCGTGTTGTGATCGGGAATGGCGGTGAAGCGCAACACGCCCCCGCCCGCCTTGGCTTCGGCGCACGCGGAGATGAAGGCCGCTAGGAGAACGAGCGCTGCGATCGAGCTTCGGGTGAGCTTCATGAGGGGAATCCGTTGTGAGTCCTTGTTCGTGGGTGCGAGAGTCTAGCGCCGCGGGCCACGCGGCGCCGCGAGGGCGAGCGAGAGGCCAGCGCCCCGGAACGCCGTCCGGCCAAGTGGGGAATACACGGTCTCGTTGATGCGCGACGCCACCGAGGCGGATGCGCGCAGTCGACTCCGTGCCGCTTCGCTCGAGACCCCCTTCGCAGAAACGGACCAGGATCGGGAACGGCTCGAGAAACCGCTGGTAGGCCCCGACGTCCGAGAGTTTCCTGACCGTCTACCGCTCGCTGTCACGGGTCCTCGCGCTTTCACTCGGCTTCTCGCGCTTTCACTCGGCTTCGCCGAGGAGCCCGGGACACGAGGCGCCGTCGTTCCCGATGCTTGTCGCACGGGAGCGCGCTCCGCCGCGGTCCAGCCTCGCGCCGCCGCTCGCATTCCGACCCTCGAGACGTCGAACCCATCATGAAGAAAGTCCTCCTTGCCGCCTTGTTGCTTCTGGTTGCTCTCGTGGCCACGCTCGTGGCCGTTCTCGTCGGTCCGGAGCGCTCCACGAAAGCGAGTCCCATCGTCGAAGGACCGAGCACCTCCACGGTCGAGCACCGCGTCGAGACTGTGGTTCCCGTGGCGGACGAACCGATCGCTCGCACGGAGGTCGAGGTCTCGGACGCGCGGAAGGAACCGGAGTCCGTTCTCACCGCGGACGACATCTCGAACGCCGCCTCAGCGTACTTCGCCTGGCTGAACGGACGGGAAGCGAGCGAGCGAGCGCAGTGGTTCGCCGCGCCGGCCGAGGAACTCGATCACCTGCCCGCCGAGCTCGGCTCGGCCTTCCTCGTCCGACTCGCCGACCGGACGGGCGCAGGACTCGCCTACGAAGCGCTCTATCGCGGCTGGCTTGCTCGAGCGCGGACCCTCGACGCGAACCTACTCGGCGTGACGATGGGCGAGTTCGACGCTCAGGATCGGGGGGCGAAGGACCTGTGGAACCACACGTACATCCTGTTGCTGCACCACTTGGGAAAGGACGCTCCGAGCTTCGAAGCGGCGCGCACGTGGACGAAGTTTTCGCAATACGTCATCACCTGGGTAGGACCTGACGCTGGACAAGTAGGTGAGCCCAAGAACGTCCTCATGGGGCTCTTCTATGCCTCGACCTCCGACGACGCGGCGCTCGGCCAGACGCTCGAACTCGTGGAGGATGCGCACGAAGCCGAAGTAATCGACGGCGGCACGGCGATGTACTTCATCGCACTGCTCCCGAGCCTACTGGACGGCCGAAAAGACCTGCGCGTGAGCTTCGAGCCGCACTTCGTGTGGCTCTCCCATCCCGAGAGGGCGTCGGCTTTCACGTGGGGCTACGTGGAGCTCCTGCGCTCGCTGAGGGTCAAGGAGGTCCTGACCGCCGAAGACGTGGCATCGGAGACGAGGACGCCCGAATGGATCTTCGAGGAGCCCGAACGGGCGTCGAGCTACGCCCTCATGGAGCTGCTCTCGCTCTTCGGCGGCGAGCTGGGCGGCGCGCGGCTCGACGCGCTGTTCGGTGCGTGGCTCGCTCGGTTCGGGAGAGGCAGTTCGCCGTCCTTGCGCGACATGAAGATGCTCGTCGGATTCGCAGCGAGCGCGGAAGGAGGACTGGGGATCGAGGATGTCGAGCCGTTGCTGCGCGACGAGGAGCTCGTGCAGATCGGTCTCGAAGGAGTCAGCCAACTCGCGAAGAAGCATCCGGGCAACGCCGGCATCGCCGATGCCCTGCGGCGTTTACTCGGGAACCCGCTCCTCGACGCAGAGCTCGAGAAACGCGTGTTTCGGATCCTGACGGAGAACGGGATGGCGCGGGAGGACGAGCTCTTCATCGCACTCGAGGATCCCGAGCTCGAGGCTCGAGCGTTCCAGGGATTGTTGGCTCGCGGCTACTACCCCGACGTGTTCCTCGCCCGTGCGGAGCGCACAGCGCGCGCGGACCTGGCTACCAGCGCCTACCACGCCGTGCTCGCCAACGAGCCCGAGCGCGGGATCGAAATCGCGAAGGCGATGATGGGTTCTTCTCACGGAGACGTCAGTGCCGAGGGCATATCTCGCTTCGCCGCGATCGCCGCATTCGCGGAGCTCGAAGGCGATGCGACGTGGAGAGACGCCTTCCTCGCTGAGCTCGAGCGGGTACCGGCTTCCGTCTGGGAATCCAAGATCTGGAACGGGTTCCCTCCTGAGTTCAACACGGACCGAGGGAATTTCCTCCTCCGTAGTTTCCAGAACGAACCCGAGAAGCTCGCCGCGCAAACGTGGATACGCAAGGCGTTGGAGTTCCGATAGAAATGACGCAGGACATCTCTTTCACGGCAACCGAGCGCCGTTCGGTTCGTCTTCTCGATTGGCGACGGAGCCGCCACTCGAAGTGAGTTCGATCCGCGCCATCACACGAGAGAGGCGCGCCACCTGGCGCGAATTCCCATGCGAATGAAGCTGATCGCTGCGGTCCTCGTGACCGCATTCTCGTTCTGCGTTCTCGGCTCTGCACAGTCCGTCTCGGCGGCTGGCGTCAAGGTGAATGCCGGTGGGACCAGCATCAATATCCTCTGGGGTCTCTTCTCCCTGACGTTCGGCGACGACGACAGCGCCTCCGAAGACACGAGCGCCGCGTGGAAGGATGTCGAGGGGAGCCTGGCGCGCAATCAAGCCCAGACCCAGGCGGCCATCGATGCCGGCCAATGGGATGCGGTCGAAGTGCTCGGAGGCCTCGGGGCCGTCCTGGGAGGGATCAAGTCCGAGCTCGCGGGCGCGTGAGGCGAAGACGCCGGACCTGAGGGCCAGAGAACGGCCGGCGAGGGATCGAGTCTGGACCGATCGTTCCTGGCGCTAGAACGTGAGGCCTCGTCCCAAGTGGGCGAGGTCTCATGCATTCAGTGGATCCCCATCCCCAGTCTATTCTGAAAGAGCACGGAAGTAGGGCCTAGGACGGACTGCACCGATACGCGTCGGCCGTCGGGTGCAGCGGGCGGTTGAGCCACAGCGGGCGGCGCAGGCCGCCGGGGCCGGGCGCGGGCACCGAGAGCTCGAGCCACTCCTCGTAGACCGCCACGGAGCGAGACGTGTCGACCATGACGTCGCCGAAGCGGTCGTCCTCTTGCGCGGGCGTCACGAAGACGCGTTGGTGCCAGCAGTGCATGCCGCTGACGGGATCGGGTTGCACGGGGAACGTGAGGTTCTGGTTGACGCCGATCTCGTTCCACCAGATGCGCTCGGTGTCGGGATCGGTGCTCGTGAAGGGGCCGAAGTCCTGCTTCTGGCGGAAGAGGAAGCGGCCGTCCTCGCGGCGCATCTCGACCAGCGCCGTGGACTGGCGCTCGCCGCCGACTTGGCTGTACAGCCGCCAGCGACCGACGTGGTGCGAGCACGCGACGACGCCCGGGTGGATGCCCTCGGTGACCCACACGCGCGGCACGAAGTAGCCGATCTTCGTCTCGACGCGCGCGAGCTCGCCGTTCACGAGGCGCAGCTTCTCGGCGTCCTCGGGGTGCACCCACAGGGGATTCGTGTGCGAGATCTCCTGTAGCCACTTCGCGTTGCCCGAGCGCGTGTGGATCAGCGTCGGTAGGCGGAACGTGGGCAGCAGACAGCGCTCGCCCCCCTCGAGGTCGAGCTCGCGCCAGTGCACGTGCGAGCGCACGTATGCGGGCGCGGCCCACTGCGGGAAACCCCAGTCGGCGAGCGTCTGCGACCAGACCTCGAGCTTCTTCGACGGCGTCTTGAAGCCTTGCTTGCGCGAGCCGTCCTCGAGCTCGACGCCGCCGGCGTCGTCCTGCTCGAAGCGCTCCTGCCCGCCGTAGGGCACGTCGAACGCGCCGTTTCGGCGCATGAACTCGAGCGGCGTCTGCCCCGCGTTGGCCGCAGTCCGCGGCAGGCCCGGCACCGAGTTCTCGAAGATGTCGGCGTAGTACTCGTCGACGCCGATCTTCTCGCCCGGCCGCGCCTTCGACTCGTACCACTTGCGAATGCCGCGCTTGCCGTCCGGATCGATCGCGTGCGTGAGCGCGATCCAGAACTCGGTCTCCTCCCACACCTGCCCTGGGTTCGAGCCGAGCGTGGTGTCGGACTCCGAGCCTTCGAGCCGAGCGAACTCGCGCCCGACCGGTTGGCGGAAGCCGATCCACGTTCCCGCGTGGGTCTCCTGGCTCATCAAGTCGTGGCGCTCGGAGCCGAGCCCCATCGGCAGCACCCAGTCGGCCCACTGCGCCGTCTCGCTCCAGATCGGCGTCAGCGCGACGTGACAGCCGATTCGCTCCTCGCTCTCGAGCATCTCGATCCACGAGCAGCCGTCGGGATTCGTCCAGACGGGGTTGTAGACGCGCGTGAAGTACACGTCGATCTTCTTCGCCTGGTCGCGCAGCAGGTGCGGGAGCAGGAAGCTCATCTCGTAGTGCGCGAGGGGGTACTCGCGCGGCCAGATGAGCTCGTTCCAACGCGCGATCGGCGGCGGGTTCTCGCTCGGCTTGGGCGCGAACTTGTCCCACGCGTTCGGGTTCAGGCCGCCGGGACGGCCGAGGCTGCCCGTGAGCACGTGCAGCAGCACGAGCGCGCGCGCGACCTGCCAGCCGCCGAGGTTGCCGCTCGCCGTGTTGCGCCACAGGTGCGAGGTCCACTGGTTCCCCGCGCGCGCGATCTCGTCGGCGAGCGTCTCGACGACCGAGAGCGGCGTCTTGCACTCGTTCGCGACGAACTCGGGCGTGAACTCGGCGTAGGCCTTCGTCAGCACCTCGAGGAAGCGCTCGAAGGTGCGCGGTCCCTGCGGATCGAGCGCCGCGAGGTACTCCTTCCAGTTCGTCCAGCGTCGCACGAAGTCCCTGTCGATCGCGCCGCGCACGAGCAGCGCGTGCGCGACGCCGAGCAGCATGGCGGCTTCGCTCCCCGGCCAGGGCGAGATCCAGTGGTGGGCGTGCGCGCTCGTGTTCGAGAGGCGCGTGTCGATCACCGCGATGCGCATCCCGCGCTCCTTGGCCTCGATGATGCGCTGCGCGTGCGGGTTGAAGTAGTGGCCGGTCTCGAGGTGCGCGGAGAGCAGCAGCGCGAACTTCGCCTGCGAGTAGTCCGGCGAAGGCCGATCGGCGCCGCACCAGGTCGCGAAGCCCAGCCGCGTCGACGCGCTGCACACGTTCGTGTGGCTGTTGTGTCCGTCGATGCCCCAGGCCGTGAGCATGCGCGCGACGAAGTGGTCGTCGCCCGGCCGCCCCACGTGGTACATGACGGCGTAGTGGCGCTCGGCATCGAAGGCGCGAGCGATGCGGCCGCCGATGTCGGCCAGCGCTTCCTCCCAGGTCGCCTCGACGAACGCGCCCGAGCCGCGCTTCCCGCTGCGCTTGAGCGGGGTGAGGATCCGCTCAGGGTCGTGGATCTGGTTGATCGTTGCCGGACCCTTGGCGCAGGTGCGCCCGCGACTGCCGGGGTGCACGGGGTTGCCCTCGAACTTCTGCACGCGGCCCGTCGACTTGTCGACGAAGGCCAAGAGCCCGCAGGCGGACTCGCAGTTGAAGCAGATGGTCGGGATGCAGCGGTAGTGGCGCTCGACGCGCTCGGGCCAGGCCTTGCCGTCGTACTCGACCCAGTCGTCCCACGCATCGGGCGGCGGACCCACGGCGAGCTCCCACGGAGAGGCGCGCAGGGGATTCTGGTGCTCGGCGTCGCTCACGGAGATCTCAACTGATGGAGAGCGCCTGCCCGGCGCGCACGAGGACGTCTTCGTCGAGGAACAGACCCACGAGCGCGAAGGCTCCGGCGACGGCGGCGGCCAACGGCGAGTCTGTCGTGTAGAGCAAGGCCAGCGGCACGACGATGCCGAGCGCGAGGCCGAGCCGGTGGCGGTTCGCGAAGGGTCCCTTCGAGACGAGCAGCGCGGCGCGCTCGTACTCCGCCTCGCGTCCCTTCGGCGCGAGCGAGCCATCCGCCAACACGAACACGAGCTGTAGCGTCAGCACCACGACGAGCCCGCGGCGCAGGATCTCGCCGTCGTCGCCGATTAGGTTCCCGAAGAGCAACAGCACCGCGCACCCCGCGATGGCGGCTTGCACGACGAGCTGGAGCGCGAACCCGCGCTTGAGCCAGAGCACGCGGCCCTTCGCCTGTCCGAAGAGCCAAGCCGTGTAGCACGCCGCAAGCGCCGCGGAGACGGCGGTCGCGCCCACGAGCGCCGCTCCGCCGAGCCCGCCGGTGCGGAAGCCCAGCGCGGCGAGGCCGCCCCACAACGCGAGCAAGCCCCCGTACGCGACGAGCGCGAGCGTGCCCTTCGCGATCCACGAGCTCCAGTTCGGCCGCGTGAGGATCAGCAAGAAGCGATCGGGCCGCTTCAGGTCGCCGATCAGGAGCCCGGTGGTGACGAGCAGGAACACGAGCCCGATGAGCGGCGCGAGCCAGGCGATCGGGCTCGGCAGCCCGAAGTCGTGTCGCACGGCGACGAGCGCCGCGGCGAGGAACACCCCGGCCGAGATCGACTTCGTGAACAGGTACGTGGTCACCTTCGCGCCCCACATCGGCGCGTGATCGACGTCGTAGGTCGTGCGCGCCTGCGCCTCCACGCTCGCGAGGAAGCGCTCGGCCTCGAGCGGATCGCCCGCCACCTGGTTCGACCACAGGTAGCCGCCGCCGGCGTTCGTGGCGAGCGGGTCGACGCCCGAGTGGTGCACCTCGCGGTACCACACGTTGGGGCCGGTGCCGGCCTCGAGCTTGCGCGCCGAGAGCCCGCCGGTCGCCTTCATGCGCGAGACGACGCTCGCGGGGTCGTCGAAGTCGCCGGGGATGATCGCTTCGGTCGGGCACACGACGGCGCAGGCGGGAGCGAGCCCGCGCTCGGTGCGGTGTGCGCAGAAGTGGCACTTCTCCGCCGTGCCCTTCTCCGGGTGCAGGTAGAGCGCATCGTACGGACAGGCCTGCATGCAGCCCTTGCAGCCGATGCACACGCTCTGGTCGACGTCGACGATGCCGTCCCCACGCTTGTGCAGCGCCGTCACGGGACAGATCGTCACGCACGGAGCATCCGTGCACTGGTTGCAGCGCAGGACCGCGAACGAGCGCTTCACGGTCGGAAACGTCCCGCTCTCGGTGTACTTCACCCAGGTGCGGAAGCTGCCGAGCGGAACCTCGTTCTCGCTCTTGCAAGCGACCGTGCATGCGTGGCAGCCGATGCACCGCGCATGATCGATGACGAACCCGAGTTGGACCATGGAGAGGGCGCGGGTCGGAGCGAGGCGGCGCATGATACCCGCCGTCGCTCGCGGCGTGTTCCGCTGCCGCGATCTCGCACGATATCATCCGCGACGCCGACTCTTGGGTGCGGGAAGCAGGTTGGGAAAGGGGTGCGTGGCTCGATCCAACTCGACCGTCTGTGGTGTCCGGTTCCTCGACTTGACGGACAGCTTCCAGGGCGTGGAGGAGTCGATCTACGCCGACTCGTGCTGTCACATCAACGAAGCGGGGAACCGCATCCTGGGCGAGCGCATCGCCCGGTTCGTCGTGGACGAGTGGGACTGACGGGTCAGTGGTTCCAGCGTGCGCCGAAACGGCGCTCGTGACTCTTGTCCCGGATGATGAGCGTCACTTCTCCGGTCGGCGAATCGGTCATGTATTGGAGCGGGTGCGGCGGGAAGGTGCACGTGATCTGGCCGGTGAGCGGATCGACGAAGACGCCGTTGCTCGGGACGACGATCACGTTGCCCGGGCCGCGCTGAACTTCGAGGGCGGCGTTCCAGTAGCGCGCGTCGACGAACTCGTTCGCCGCCGCCGAGAGGACCGCGACCGCCGAGTCGCCGGGACCGCGCTCCACCATCGCCGTCTGCGGCGGGAGGAGCTCCGTGCCGTGGTGAGCGCTCGGATCGTACGCCGGGAGGTCGAACTCGGTCGCGCTGTACTGACCGCCCACCATCATCGAGACGAGGTCGAGCCAGAGCACGTTCTTGTACCCGGCCAGCTCCGTGTCGGTCGGGAACAAGCGCTGGAACAGGTGGTCGAAGCCGCGCTGGTCGTTGGCCTGGGCGAAGGCCACGAGCGGCCGCAAGCTCTTGGGCGAGACGCCCTCGATCTCGTGGGAGGCCATGACGCGCTCGAGCTCGCGATCGAGCTCCGCGGGATCTCGGTCGGGAAGCTCGACGCCGGTCTCCGCGTCGACCATGGTCGACTTGGCGACCACCTGGATGGAGTCGCCGGAATCGGCGGGAACCATGAGGAGCAGCGTGATGTTGTGGTTGCGCGGAACCATCGCGTACTTCGCGCTCCCTTGCTGCATGGCACCGAGTCTCACGCGCAGCGTGTTGTCGGAGACGCGCGCGACGGTGAGCAGGCTGTTCAAGTCGGATCCCATCACTTGATCGAGACCGCTCGAGATCCGCTCCATGTCCGCGCCGCCAGCGGCGGCTCCCGAAGCGAAGGACAGAGCGGCCGCGACCTGACGAACCGTCTGCATCGCGCTCGACTGGACCGAGGCCTCGAGATTGTCCGTGACCATGAGCGGCAGGACCTGCGCCGAGCCGCGCTGCCGCGCCACGGACGACGACGTGGAAGGAAGCGCAAGGCGTCGCTTGGACGCGTCGCCCGCCGTGCCGAGCTTCTGCGGTGAACGGATCGTCATCGGCTGGAGCTCGCCTGCGCTTTCCGACGTGAAGAAGGAGAGCGTGCAATAGGCGTCGTACGGTTCGTTGCGCGCGCTGGGGAGCAGGCTCACCTGGAGGCGCACGAGGAACGGCCGGAAGCCGTCGCGCACGGCCGCGTCCTGGACGTAGCGCGACAGGAGCTGAACCTCCTGGAAGAAGGAAGTCGCTGCCCAATAGCGCGCCATCGGATCGAGCGAGACATCCATGCTCGAGAGCGGCGCCGAGGTTTGCGGGCTGTTGTACGGACGGTTGGAGACGAGGTCCACTTCCGACCCGGCCTCACCGGGGCGGTCGCCGAAGCGGTCGTCCTCCCCGCCGTGCTCGAACCCCACCTCGGTTCGCGCCAGATCGACCAGCGTGTTCTCGATCGAGCGCGTTGCGGGAGCAACGGCCGCCAGCGCCTGGTCCTCGCTCAAGCGAAAGCGCGGCTGCAGCGCGTCGATGTAGTACTCCCACGGAGCCACGGACAGCACGGCGAAGTGCATCGAGCCGGCTTCGTGTTGGCGCGTGACCCGGAACTCCTCGAAGACGCCCTTGCGCGGGGACGAACAAGCTCCCGACGCCAAGAGCAGTCCGAAGAGCAGAGTGCGGAAAGTCGATCGGTTCATGGGCGGCGATCCTGGCTGGCCGGAGTCGTGGCGGGTCGCGTGACGATCTGCATGCGGGAGATGGACCACGACGCGGGCGCGCCGACGCGGCCCGAGCGCGTCCTTGCGAGTGCGCTCGCGAGCAATCGATCGAGCGGGCCGCGTTTCGTTTCGCCCCGCATGGTGCTCTCCGCGTCGAGCGCGAGCACGGCCTCCCACTCGAGCGCTCGCGGGTCGGAGAGCGCCTCCTCGGTCGAGAGCAGCACGATCGTGTCCGTGCCGAAGGGCGGCTGCACCGTCACGGGACTTCCGAGGACGTGGACGCGCTCCGGCGGAGCCTCGGTCGAAGGGGGCGGGAAGCGGTTGCTGCCCGTGCCCGTTCCGCTCGGAGGGAAGAGCAGCGAGCTCTTCCCGTGGCAGTCAAGCGCGAAGACGTAGACGTAGCGGCGTTCCGGAATGCGCGGCAGCTCGTCCGCGACGAGCACGAGCTCGATCCTCGCTCCGTCGTGAAGCGTTCCGCCATCCTGGATCTCCTTCGACGCCGCGTCCCGCAGCGCCAGGCGCCAGGGGAAGCCCTTGTCGGCGGGAGGTCCCTCGAGACGCAACCACGCGCGCACGCGTCCCGTGCGCAGGGCGTGCTCGCGGAGCTCGAGAACCGCGTTCGTCCGAGCGTCCCCTTCCGCGGGCCACGCGATCCAGGTGGTTCGCACCGGCAGCGCGAGCCGCGACTCGTCCTCCGCGAGACTGCCGTTCGGCAACGCCCAGCAGAACTCGGGCGCGCCCTTCGCGAAGTGCCCGGCGAGCAGGTAGTGCGCGTCGGCGGGCGAGGTCACGACTTCGACGGCGCTGTCCGCGACGACGTTCGAGAAGGCGAGGGCTTCCGTCATGCCGAGCGGAGGAGGCACGTCGACGAAGAGCTCGACGGGAGCGCTTTCGGCGAGGGCTTCGATCGCGCCGACGTCGAGCGACTCGCCCAAGGCCGTCGCGCCCGTCGGGCCCCAGACCTCCCAGCCGTCGCGCCCGAGGCGCACGACGTGCGTCGGCGTCTGCAGCGCGGGATCCGCCACGATGCGTATGCCGTCGAGCCGGCTCAGCTCGGCGACCGTCCGCGCGAGCGCCGCGAGTTCCTCGTCCGTGAGCTCGACCGGGGGAATCCAGACGCGCAGGTGCGCTTCGTCCGGCGGCACCCAGTGAACGATCTCGAACAGGTCGCCCGGTTGGATCGAAGCTCCGTCGCCTGCGACGACCTTCGCGACCGACGACGTCAAGTCGCTCACTCTCTCGATCTCGAGCTTCGAGCCGGCCGCGCCGACGGCGGCGAGCTCGGTTCCCACGCCCAGCCCGATGGCCCGTCCGCCTTGCAGGACGATCCCGTCTTCGACGACCGCTTGCACGGCGAGCGCGAGGGCGCCGCTCCTTCCCTCCGGAGCGGGGCCGAAGAGCGGACGGCTCAGAGCGCGCGGGTCGTCGCGATCGCCGAGGATCCCGCCCAGCACGGGCTCCTGCGAGCAACCGTCCGATTGCATGATGGCGCGCGTGCGTTGGAACACGCGCTGCGCGGGCTCGTCCACGGGAACCGTGCGGAGGACGCGCAGCAGCGCGTTCGAGAAGATCCCGTGGGCCTCGTCCCCGTCGCCGCTCGTCTCCTTGGCGGTCTGGGTGTCCTGAGCGGCAGAGAAGATCAACGCGCCGCGGCTCACCGGCCAGGGACGTTCGTCCACGGGCACGAAGGCGTAGAGCTCCGCGGCGTCGCGTCCGTCCTCCGGAGCGAAGCGCGCGGTCGTCTTGGCGGGCAACCCGCGCGTGATGGAACCGCTGTGGCAACTGTCGAAGAATGCCGCGACCTCGGCGCCGGTGTCGACGAGGTCGTTGAAGAGCAAGAGCAGCTCCTTGTCCCAGATGTCGAGCGCTCCCGATCCGGAGTCGTAGGGAACGAGAGTCTGGTCGAACGGCTGGGTCGTCGGGTTCTTCGAGTTGCGGATCTGCGATCCGTGGCCGGCGTAGTAGAAGACCGCGACGTCGTCTGCGCCGCTGCGGGCGATCAAGCGTTCGCGGAAAGCGCGCAGGATGCCGTCGCGCGTCGCCTGCTCGTTCGCGAGGAGCTCCACGTCCTCGGGCGCGAAGCCGTAGCGCAAGAGCAGGATCTCGCGGAAGGCGCGCGCGTCGTTCACCGCGCCGCGCAAGTCGGCGAACCGCCGCACTCCGCGCCCTGCCGCGCTCGTTTGGCCGGTTTGGTAGTCATCGATGCCCACGATCAAGGCGCGCCGCACGCCGCGGGTCGCGGGCGACTCCTCCGGAGTTCCCGCCGGGGCTCCCGCGAGCGCCAGCGACACCCCATGCGCGAGCACGAGGCCGGCGCCGAGCGCGATGCGTAGCTCCCGTGCGTGTCTCATGTCAGTCCTCCCCCGCAGGCTTCGGAGCCAGGAAATCGAGCACTCGCTCCGCGGCCCGCTTTCCCTCGACGCGCGGGTCCTGCTCTTCGCTGAGCGCGTCCTCCACCAGGGCGGCGGTGAGCTTGGCGATCCTCTCCATCGCCGACTCGAAGGTGTCCTCCGGATCGGCTTCCCCGAGGATCTCGGCGATCGACCAGGTGAAGGCGCTGCACGCGAGCTCGGTCGCCGCGGAAGCCGGCAGCGTCCACGACACCTGGTCGGAGCGCGAGCTCGCGAACAAGACGTGGTTCAAGGGCATGCCCTCGGAGAAGGTCTGCTCCAGGTTGCGCGCGGGCGGCGCCGTGGTGCCCTCGACGAGGAATCGCTCGGGCAACCACAGGACTTCGTCCACGTCCTCGGTGCGCACGCGCTTGGAGTGACCGGACGCGCCGCGCGAGCCGGTTCCCGAGAAGCAGGAGTCGAGCACGAGGAGCGCGCGGTCCGTGCGCAGGCGATCCACCATCCATCCGAGCTCGTCGTCGAGGAGCAGGCTCCCATCCGCAAGGAAGAGCGCTTCGTCGCGACCGTCGGCTTCCGGATCCGCGGCCCCCGTGAGCCCCATGTTCTCGGCCGTCTGGATGCCGTGACCGGAGTAGTAGAAGACGGCGAGATCGCCCTCTCCGGCGCGGCCGAGACCCTCCCGGAACGCTGCGATCAGGTTGCGCCGCGTGGCGCGCGCGTCGCGTAGCTCGATGATGTCCTCGTCCTGGAACCCGAAGCGTTCGAGGAGCAGCTTGCGGAAGAGCGCGACGTCGTTGTTCGGACCGTCGAGGTCGCTCTCGGAGCCGGGATAGTCCTCGATGCCGACGAGCAGGGCACGGCGTCCGGATCCGATCTCCGTGCGCGACGCCGCGAACTCGAGCGGTGGCTCCGAGCGGAGCTCGAGCTCGTAGTCGCCTCGAGCGTCGGAGCCGGCGGTCGTCGCGAGCAGCGCGTAGGTCCCGGCGAAGGGCAGCTCGAAGTCGATCCGCGCATCGGTCTTCCCGCCGCCGTCGTCGTCGCGGTCGAGCTCGATCCACTCATCCTCGTCCTCGTAGAGGAGCACGAGGAATGCGTCGAAGCTCTCGGAGCGCATGTCGACGGTGACGAGCTCACCCTCGACGCCCTCGTAGGGCCACAGGTCGAAGCTGCGCGAGACGGTGCTCGACGCTCCCTCGAGTCCATCGAACGTTTCGAGCCGCGCGCTCCCCTCGTCCAAGCGTCCGGCGAGCCGCAGCACCTCGCTCCCCGCTTCGCCCTGCCAGGCTGGGCGCGCCTCCTCCACCACGGGCTCCGCCACGACCGCGGCGCTAGGCGCGCGACAGGCCAAGGCCACCAGGAGGACGCTGGCCGCAGCTCCGCCCGCCGGCAACCGCCAGCTCGTGCGCTGGGAACCGCGCCGGCCCTGGAACCTCTTCTTCATCGCTTCTCGCCGCGATCCACCCCGGAGTCGTCCTCCAACCCCCGCCCTCGCGGCGGGGAGCTCTCTCCGATCCGCGTCAGGATAATCCCGCGCGCACCGTTCCGGGGAATCCGCCTGCGCCGGGGAGGTCGGCGTACGGACAGGGGCGACGCCCCCGCGACCGAAGGCGCCGGGGAGCGGCGGGAGGTGGCCGATCAGGGCCGGGTGAGCGTAGCGAACAAGGCCGCCCAGCGCTCGGGGTGCGGGTCGCCGTCGGTCGCGCGTGCCCGAGCCAGGATGCCGAGCTGCGCGCGCCGCAGCGCGTCGGGCGGATCCCGGCGCTCGACCCACAGCTCGCGGTAGAAGGCTTCGAGCAGGGGGAGCAGGTCCCCCTCGGCGGGGCGCCAGCGCGAGGCGACGACCGCCCTCGCTCCGGCGGATTCGAGGGCGTGCACGATTCCGAGGAGATCGTCGCCCGCGCGCGGGTTCCCCGGGTCGAGCGCGGCTCCCGTCAGCGCGACCAAGTCGACTCCGTCGAGGTCGAGGAGACCGAGGGAGCGCGTCTCCAGCAACGTTCCGGAAGCGGAACCGGCCGCCACCGCGAGCCCCGCGAGCCGTCCCGGCGCCAGGGCTCCCGGCGCGCTGGGAGCGCTGGAGGGAAGCGGGTCGAAGAGCGGCGCGGCGGGTGAGTGGACGAGGTGCGTGGCGAGGTGGATCACGCTCTGGCCCGGCATCGCGCTCGCGAGCCGCTCGGCGCTCGCCTCCGACCCACGGAGCGCGAGCCGTCGACCCTTCCGGCCCGGGAGAGCCGCGTGCATGCCGCTCACCAGGTCGATCTCCGCTCCCGATGCCTCCAGCGCCGCGAGCTCGAGCGAGGGTCGCCACGCGCGCGAGAGGAGTTCGCCGTCCTCTTCGGTCCTGTAGGCACCGGTCTCTCCCGCGGGCGGGGATCCGCCGACGAACGACGCGTCCTTGGCGATCGGGGTGCCTCCACCGTAGTCCACCGCGCCGACGGCGAGCAGAGCGGGCTCGCTCCGCTCGCCCTCCTTCGAGCGCTCCTCCGCGCGAACGCCGCCTCGCCCCGCGAGCCGCGAGACGTCGGTCAACTGCACGAAGGCCACGCGCTCGAGCAAGAGCGCGCCGTCGCCGGCCGGCAGCGCCTCGAACGGCAGCGCGGCGATCAGCGGATCTGGAACCACGAAGATGGAGCGTTCGTCGCCCAAGAGCGCCGCGATCGGACGCCAGATGAGCGCCGCGGCGCGTTCCGCGAGAGCGTCGGAGCGCTCGCGTGCGTTCGCGTGGTCGCGAAGCGCTTCGACGAAGGCCGCGACGAGCCCGCCGATCTCGGCGCTCGGACCGAGGTCGACGCGCGCGAACCTCGCCGGTGAGCTGCGCGTGATCGACGCGAAGAGATGGGGTTCTCCGAAGCTTCCTCCGGACGTTTCGCCGTGATAAGGGCGCAGCGAGGCGAAGTCGACGAGCGCCGACTTCGGAGGCAGGCTCCACGCCAGACGTTCGTACGGCAGCCGCGCCGGAGGCGATCCGAAGCGCCGCACCAGCTCGGCCCCGACCTCGCGTGCGCGCCTGTGGAGTTCGGCCATTCCGACCTGTTCCGCCGCAGGCTCGAGTGCCTCGGCTCGCCGGGCGATCCGTGTGCGCACGAGCACGAGATCCGCGAGCAAGGCTTCGGCTCCGCGCGCCTGCTGCTCGAATGCAGCGCGTCCCGCGAAGCGCTCGCTCGCGCGGAACGCGTGCCAGCGGACGTAGGCCTCGTAAGCCGCGAGATCGTGCTCGCTGGAGTCCTTCGCGGTCCGCCCGCGGCCCAACGAAAAGTAGAGCTCGAGCTCCTCGCGCTCCGCCCCGAGGGAGGCGAAGCGGGCGCGCTCGGTCGCGTGATCGAAGCTCTCCCAAGCGACCAGCCGCCGCGCGGCGACGTTCGTCTCGAACAGCCGCCGCGCTCCCTCGACGTCGCCGGCGTCGATCCGAACGCGCGCGAGCGCATTCGACGCGGAGAGCGACTCGGCGTGTCCCGCCCCTAGCGACGCGGCGAGGATCGCGCGGCCGCGCTCGAGCTCGGCCCCCGCCTCCGACGCGCGCCCATCCCGAGCGTGGCTGCGACCCAGCTCCACGCACGCGCGTCCGACCAGCGCGTGATCGGCGCCGAGCGCGCGCGTCGCCGCTTCGACGATGTGTTCGAGCGCGTCTGCACTCGAGTTGCCGTCTGCGAGTCGAGCGAGCTCGAGACCCACGGCGAGCGTGCGCGGATGATCGGATCCGACCGAGGCAGCGAATTCTGCGTGGGCTCGCTCGAGGAGCTCGCGAGCGCGGGGGGTTCGGCCGGAGTGCGCTGCGAGCCGGCCCAGCTCGAGGCGGACCTCCGCCGTCCGGGCGGGCCCACCTTCGAGCTCGCGCTGCGTGAGGACTCTCTCGAGGAGCGCGTGCGCACTCTCGTCCTTGCCGATCGACGCGTGCGCCCGCGCCAGGGCGAGAGCGCAGTCCACGCTCTCCGGGGCGTCTTCTCCGAGCGTGATCTCGAGCAAGCCGAGCGCGCTCTCGAGCTCCTCGGCCGCAGCGAACCCGCGCCCCTGCTCCGCGAGCACGCCGGCGAGCTCCGCGCGGGTCAGGCCCTCCGCTGCCGAGAGCGAATCGGCGGATTGGACGAGTTCGACGAGCCAGAGCCGCGCCGCGAACAAGTCTCCCTGTACGCGAGCCGCCTCGGCGAGGCTCGCGAGGAGCGCGCGGGTCGCGGGATCGTTCCCGCCCAGGGTCTCGCGCAAGATCGGCAGGAAGTGCTCGCCGCGCCGCCTCACTTCGGCGAAGCGACCGAGCGACGCGAGCGCATTCGAGAGGTGGCCGAGGGCGGAGATCGTGCGCGGTTCCGTCGGGCCCAGGGCGGTGGACAGGGAATGGAGGGCGCGATCGAGGTTCGTCACGGCCTGCTCCGCCCTGCCCGACGCGAAGTCGAGCGTTCCGAGCAGCAAGCGCGCTTCGGCCGTCTCCGGATCGTCCGCCCCGCGTTCCGATTCGAACAGGGTCACGGCGCGTTCGGCAGCGCCCCGAGCTTCGGCGGTCGCGCCGAGGTCGAGAGCGACCCTCGCGCACCTCGACGCGACCCGAGCGGCATCGAGCAGCTTCCCGTTCGACTCGCGCAGGCGGAGGAGCTCGCCGAGCGTTTCGTGCGCCTCCGCGAGCCGACCGGCCGCGAGGAGCCGATCGGCAAGCCGCTCCAGAGCGCTGGCGAGCTGCGATCCGCCGGGCTCGAGCGCAGTGAGCGCGGCGACGCCTGCGCGCGCGTCCTCGAGTTCGAGGACGTCCCGTTCCTCGGGCGTGAGCTCCGCCGGTCGTCCACGCGCGATGCGGACCTCGAACGGTCCGGTGCGCCGATCGAGCGCGCACGCATCGACGCGGTAGTCGCCGGGAACGAGGTCCACCACGACGCGGGCGTGCGGCCCGACGAGCCCGCCGTTCGACTCCGCCACGAGTGCGCCCGAGGCGTCGCGCAGGACCACGTAGGCGTCGAAGGCGTGCGAGACGAGATCGATGTGATACGAACCGGGCTCGGCGACGCGCGCTTCGAAGGTGACCGCCGGAATCCGGTCTCCGGCCGACGCGAGGATCGCCGGTGTTTCGGCGCGTGCGCTCGCCGAGCCGAGCATCTCGTTCAGCGGGATGCCGATCTCGAGGATCGGGGGCGCACCCGCCTGACCGGCGAAGAGGAGCGCGAGGCTCGTGAACGAGCGCAGCATGGCGCAGGAGCATAACCTCGGTCGTTGCTCGGGACCCCCTCGTTCGATATCAAAGCATTCGTGGGAACGCACTATCGTGGGACGGCCAAGGAAGTCAGGGCCCTGGATACCTACATCAAGCTGGCGCGAGCCCTCGCCACGCTCGAAGCCCGGTTGGGCGCGGGCCTGACGGAAGAAGGCATGAGCGTGCGACAGCTCGCCGTGCTCGAAGCGCTCCTGCACCTCGGCCCCCTGACCCAGAGCGAGCTCTGCTCCAAGATGTTGCGAACGGGAGGGAGCGTGACCTCGATGATCGATCATCTCGAAGGCAAGCATCTCGTGCGCAGGGAGCGGGACGCGGCGGATCGCCGGGTCGTGCGCGTCCTCCTGACCGCTACCGGCCGGCGAGCGATCGCGCGCGTCTTCCCACGCCACGTGGCGAGCATCGTGGAAGGGCTCGCGGGGCTCACCAAGGACGAGCAGGACGAGCTGGGACGCCTCTGCCGCAAGCTCGGCCTGTCGATCCGATGACAGGTCGAACGGGTTGTTGACAAGCTCCAGCCAATTGCTTTGAATTCCAACGATTGGATCCGGAAGTGAATTCTCCGTGCAGTCAGCCGAGGAGTGCTCGGCGCGCCGGTCTACGCGCTTCCTGACCCTGGTCCGCATCGGGGAAGTCGCCATGCAGAGCGAAGTCATCGTCGGTCGTGTTCCCGAAGCCGCCGTGGAGCGGCAGTTCGTCACCCGTTGGTCGCCCCGTTCCTTCGGCGGCGAGGCTGTTCCTCGAGAGCAGTTGGCCGCGCTGTTCGAGGCCGCCCGGTGGAGTCCGTCCTGCTACAACGAGCAACCCTGGTTGTTCGTCTACGCGACGAACCCCGACGATCGGCGGCGAGTCCAGATGCTGCTCGTGGAAGCCAACCGAGGTTGGGCTTCGAAGGCGCCGGTCCTGGGCGTCGTCTTCGCCCGCAGGCACTTCACACACAATGGCAAGCCGAATCGCTGGGGACCGTTCGATTCCGGCGCGGCGTCCTTCGCGCTCTCGCTGCAAGCCCAGGCCATGGGTCTTGCCACGCACTTCATGGGAGGCTTCGACGAGAGCGCGAGCTACGACGCGCTGGGCGTCTCGCAGGAGGAGTACGAGGCCATGGCCGCGTTCGCCATCGGACGTCGAGGCGAGGCGACACTGCTCGACCCCGCGCTACGGGAACGCGAGAAACCGAGCGGCCGCAAGGGGCTCGGGGAGATCGCCTTCGAGGGCCGCTATCGGGCTCGCTAGAGTTGCACGAGCAGTAAGGGAACGGACTCGAGGAGATGCGATGAAGATTCGGAGAGCCAGCGACCGCGGCCACGCCGATCACGGCTGGCTGCGGACCTATCACACGTTTTCCTTCGGCCACTATCACGACCCGCGCCACATGGGCTTTCGCGATCTGCGGGTCATCAACGAAGACTTCGTCGCACCCGGAACCGGTTTCCCCACGCACGGGCACCGCGACATGGAGATCCTCACGTACGTCCTCGAAGGCGCGATCGAGCACCGGGACAGCATGGGGAATTCCTTCGTCGTCCCTGCGGGCGACGTGCAGCGGATGACGGCCGGAACGGGCGTCGAGCACAGCGAACACAACGCGTCGAAGAGCGAGCTCCTGCACATGCTCCAGATCTGGATCCTGCCGGAGCGCTCGGGCCTGCCGCCGAGCTACGAGCAGAAGAGCACCGGCAAAGGAGGGAGGCGCGACGGCTTCCAGCTCCTCGCCTCGCCCGACGGTCGCGACGGCTCGGTCTCGATCCACCAGGACGCGACGCTCTACGCCAGCTCGCTCGAATCGGGCGAATCCGCCAGGCACTTCCTTCCGAGGGGCCGACACGCCTGGATCCAAGTCGCGAGCGGCGGGGTTCGCGTGAACGGCGAGCTACTCGACTCGGGAGACGGAGCCGCGATCTCCGAGGAGGGTGACATCGAGATGGACGCCACGACGAGCTCGGAAGTTCTCCTGTTCGAGCTGAGCTGAAAGAACTTCACCGACGCCTGATCCACTCGCGCCCGACGCCAACTTTTCTGCGCAACGTTTTCGCTCGCGTTTGCCTCTCGCCGCAGGTCGGGTACCGTCGATCGCCGAAACAGGCGCACGATGGTGACCGCGGTTCCATACGCCGCCCCGCACTCGGGCAGCTCGAGATCTCGATCGCGACGAGGTTTCACGATGGTCGACGTCATGGTCGCCTCGTTCATCCTGTTGATTGCCATCGGCGGGCTGTCCGGATCCGTCCTCTCGACGATGAAGCTCAACCGCACCAACGAGGAGACGGCGGCTGCCTACTCCGCGGTGCGAATGATGACCGAGACGATCCAGGACGTGGATTTCGCCGACATCTTCGCGACCTTCAACTCCGACCCGAACGACGATCCGGATGGCCCCGGCACCGCCCCCGGGAGCAACTTCCCGGTCTTCGGCCTGGACGTTCGAGCCGGGGACGCCGACGGAATGGTGGGTGAGGTGCTCTTCCCGACCGTGACCAATGGCGGCGTCTTGGAGCTGCGCGAGGACGTCGTCGACCCGGCCGTGGGCATGCCGCGCGATCTCAACGGCGACGGCATCCCGCCCGACGCTGCGAATCACGCGGACGACTACATCCTGCTCCCCGTGACCTTGCGCTTGCAGTGGCGCGGAGTGGATGGAAACCGACAACTGCAGCTCTCGGTGCTGCTCGTCGAATGAGCACGCGTTCCAAACGCGGGGCTGGGCTCGGAAGGGCTGGCTTCACCATTCTCGAGCTGCTGATCGCGGCCACGATCTCGGCGGGTCTGATCTACGCGATAGCCAACTCGACGCTACGCGCATCGCGCGCCTACGCAGAGGGCAGTCTGCGGAGCAACCTCATCTCCCGAGCGCATCAGGTCGTGGATCGAATCGCCGCTCAACTCGAGCAGGCGGGCGTGGGAACGCTCCAACCGCCCCTTCTTCCGCTCGCGACCTCCTCGACGCTCACCTTCCAGCAGGTGGTGGGGTATGGGGGCGGTGCGGTCGTCTGGAGCGCCGACAACGTCTTCGCCTTCCAGCTCGAGACGGGTGAGATCGCGGACGGTCTGGACAACAACGGCGACGGACGGATCGACGAAGGGGTCGTGGTCTGGACGCAGAACGTGGGACAACCGAATCAGAGCTCGGTCGTGCTGTGCCACGGCGTGAGCTCGTTGCTCCAAGGGGAAGTTGCCAATCTCGCGGACGACAACGGCAACGGCCTGATCGACGAGCCGGGGCTCGCTTTCGAGCTCCAGGGGAACGTTCTCGTCATCCGGCTCTCGCTCGAGGTTCCCGACGATGACGGGCGCCTGGTCGTGAAGACGGTCCAGACGGCCGTGCGGGTCCGCAACTGAGGATGGTGGAGGAAGGGTCATGCTGAAACGAATCCGATCCAAGCTCTCCCGACGTGGAAGCGCGACGGTCGCTGCGCTCACGGCGGTCGTCGCCTTCGTCGGGATCACCGGGGCCTTCCTGGCCATGGCGGCGCGCAGCGCGTCGGAGCGCAACGAAGCGGGGGCGCAACAGCGCGCCTTCCTCGCGGCGAGCTCCGGGATCGCGCACACGGTCGCGAACATGAACACCGAAGGCGTGGCGGACCCGCTGGGGGCCAACGTCGGCTACTCGAAACACGTGCCCGTCCAGTTCTCCAAGTCGAGCTACTGGACCAGCGTCACGGACAACGGCGACGGCACCTTCATCGTCCGGTCGACGGGCGCCGCGGCCGACTCGGAGTCCGTCCTCGAGGTCCTCGTAGGCGGCGAGGAGGGCGGCATATTCGCGAACGCCATCTTCGCCGGCAACTCGGACGAGGACCCCGACTACGAGCTCGAGCTCGGCGGTCTGGGCGTCCAGGCCGACGAGATCGACGGCGACATCTACAGCGGCGGGGACATCGTCGTGGTGGGCGATGCCGACGTCGACGGCACCGCGCGCGCCAAGGGCACCCTGACGGGCATCTCGGGCGAATCGGGCAAGAAGCAGCCGATCCCGGACCTGGACGCGATGAACTACGAGGTGACCGCGGACTTCGACGTGGCCGCCCTGTTCGCCGGCGCCACCTACGCCTACGACAACGCCGGCGGGAACGCCTACCAGGTGCCGGAGTCCAACCCGGCCCACATCTTCCGCAAGAACCCGAGCGACAGGTCGACGGAGAACGGCTCGACGGTCAAGGACGACTACTACCTCGAGGATCCGTACGAGTCCGTGAGCTCCGACTCGGCCGAGGACGGCTCCAACGTCTACAAGCTCACGCTGAGCGGAATCAGCGGCGAGCCGGGCGTGAGCAGCAACAAGAAGGTGTTCTTCATCGACGGCAACGTCTGGGTCCACAACTACAAGACAATGTCGCTCGGACTGTCGCACTCGGACCCGAACGGCGTCCAGGTGACCTTCGTCGTGAAGGGAAACATCTACTTCTCCGACAGCTTCTTCTACGACGACGAGGAGAAGGACGGCGTCGCGTTCATCGCCATGAAGGACGACGACGTCGATGACAGCGGCAACATCTACTTCGGCGACCCCGAGTTCGGAACGCTGAAGCGCATGTACGCCTTCATGTACGCCGAGAACGACTTCTACGACATCAACCTCGACAAGACGGGGTCGTCGATCGTCGAAGTCTACGGCAACATGACCGCGGGCAACCGGGTGCTGATCGACCGCGACTTCGGGACGACCCACACGCGGCTGTACGTGAACTTCGACGAGCGAATCGCCGCGGGAGACCTGGACATGCCCATGCTCCCGCTGCAGAGCGGCGCAGAGCCGACGGGCTTCAAGGTGCAGGGCTGGTGGCATGCCGGCGCGCATTAGGAGCCGCGCGCGCGCGCCGAGAGCGCTGCTCTCGAGCGTAGGGAAGCCGATCGCGACCGCCGTCGCGATCGGCTCGCTGCTTGCCGGGCCGTCCGCCGCGGCACCGGCCGACCTCGACGACGTGCGCGGCATCCTCCGCAGCAGCGAGTCGGACCACCGCTCGCAGGAGGACGTCGTCGCGGGGCTCACAGGTCTCGGGAGCGGCGCGGTGCCGACGCTGCTCGACCTGTGCCTCGGGACCGCCGACCTGTTCGAGCCGGAGGAGGCGATCGAGCTCTCCGAGTGGTGGTGTGGTCCGGACGAGTTCGGGCACCTCTACGCGGCCGCTCTGTCGCGCATGCCGGCCGCCTCCATCGTCGACTACCTGCAGCACCGCGTGCCCGACGACGCGGAGCACAACGTGCGCCTCACGGCCGTGCGCATCCTCGGGGCCAACGGTTCCGGCACGGGGCTGGAGGAGCTCCTGCGGCTCGGCGAGAGCTTCGGCGAGCTGGGCCTGCGCTACCGCAGCGTCCAATTGCAGCTCGAGAACGCGTTCGAGACCGTGCTGGAGCGCGACCCGCGCACCGCGTCGCGCCGGCTCGCCGACCTGATCGGGGAGTCGTCGACGGGCGTCCGCACGGCGCTCCTGACCGCGATGGTCCACACGGGCCGCCCTGAGTTCCTGTCCGTGATCGCCGCGTTGTCGAGCGACGGGTCGGAGCTCGGTTTGCACGTCGTCGATCGGCTGCCCGAGCTCGTCGCGGCGGCACCGTGGCGGTTCGACAACCGGCCGTGCGAGATCGTGCGACGCCACCTCGCCCACGTCGACTGGCGCTACCGCCGGTCTGCGGCGCTCGCGCTGGGGGAGATGCGCGACGTCGACTCCTTCCGTTCGATCTGCCTCCTGCTCGACGACGGGGAGCCGGCGGTGACCGCCGCCGCGCGCTGGGCGCTCGCGAACATGGCCGGGACGACCGTGCCGTCGACCAGCACCGAGTGGCTCGCGTGGCTCGACGAACAGGTCGCCTGGTGGGAGGACGAGCGCCCTGCGCTCCTCGAACGGCTCGAATCGGACGAGACGCGCGGGGCTGCGGAAGCCATCCGCGAACTCGTCGCGCGGCCGCTCTTCCGGGACGGCGTCGCCCTCGATTTCGCCGCCCTGACGCGCAACGGCACTCGGCCCCGGCTGGTGCTCGCGTCCGTGGGGGCGCTGGAGCAGCTGGGCTCGCGGGGCGTCCTCCCCGACCTCCTCACGCTCGCGGAGTCGCGCGACGCCTCGATCCGCGCCGCCGCCCTCGCCGCGCTCGCCCGGCTCACAGGAGCCGCGCCGTCCCCCGATCCCGCGACCTGGCGCCGCCTGATCGAGGGCTGAGACCTTCCACCGCCACGCCGATCCCCACCAACCCCATGCACAACCGCCGCCTTCGACAGCTCGTCGACAACCGCCTCCAGCTCCAGCTCAGCGCGTGGTTCGTGGGCGTGGCCGCGCTCTCCATGGTCTTCGCGTTCTTCGCGTTCACGGCGACGATGTCCCGGTACGCGATGGAGCTCCCGAACGACGCGAAGCTGTTCCTGGGCGGTTGGATGGACGCGATGATCCCCACGTTCCTGGCGGCCATGGGGATCGTGCTCTCCTTGACGTTCATCGTCGGCATCGTCGCGATGCACCGAATCGCGGGACCGATCTACCGCTTCTCGAGGTTCCTGGAGGCGCTCGAACGCGGTGAACAGCCTGTGGACTGCCGCCTGCGGAAGAAGGACCAGCTCCAGGACTTCTGCACGCTGCTCAACCGCGCCACCGCCCCCATGCGCGTCGCGCGGAACGAGCACTCGAAGGCCGCCTGACCTTCCGCTTCGAAGCTGCGCGGTTCTCCTACCGTTTCCCGCCGCACTGTCCGCAGAAGCGCGCGTCGGGCGTGACCGGCGAGCCGCACTTCGTGCAGAACGCCGGGGCGTCGGTCGTCGACTCCGCCGACTTCTCCAGCTTCGTTCCGCAGTGGTTGCAGAAGCGCCCGGGCGCCACGCCCTTCCCGCAGGATCCGCACACGACGCCCGCTGCGGCCGGCGCGAGCACCTCGCCGCCGCGCTGATCGCGCACGAGCATCTGAGCGAGCCCGAAACCGACGCCGAGCCCGGCGCCCGAGAGGACACCGCCGCCGCCCCCTTCTCCAGCGCCGCCCTTCGCCATGCCCTCGCCCGCGCCCATCATCGCCTTCCCCGCCGCGAAGCGCTGGTAGGCGTCGACGCCGCCGACCGTT
The DNA here is from genome assembly GCA_964413535.1 of uncultured Planctomycetaceae bacterium. Lineage (GTDB taxonomy): Bacteria > Planctomycetota > UBA1135 > UBA1135 > CAYPTB01. The sequence goes on from CAYPTB010000008.1 coordinate 290,017, forward strand.
TGAAGGTACGCGGCGTCCGTGTAGAGGCGCTTCAAGTTCGAAGCGTCGTCGTCGTCGATGTCGATGACGAAGTTGCCGAGCCGCACGATCAGGATCCCGTACGTGTCGACGTGCTTCGATAGCCCCATGAGCACGTCCTTCTCGATCTCCTCCGTGTAGGCGCCCGAGGTGACGTCCAGGAGCGGCCACTTGTTCTTCACGAAGAGCTCGCCGATGCGATCGCGAATGACCTTGAGGACTTGCTCCTTCATCCACGAGCTCACCGAGTGGGCGTCGGCGCGGCCCATCCCCACGAGCCCGGTGATCAGCTCGAGCGGATCGTCCACGCGGAAGGAAAACTCGCCGTGGACCATGGTCTCCACCGGCACGCCGCTCTTCGGATCCTGGACGTGGCCGATGCGCCCGCCGAACTTCACGCCCGTGTGCTCGCGCGTGTTGACGAAGAAGATCTCGGCGATGAAGACGTTGCCGCCGGTGAAGCTGTCGACCAGGTTCGA
>CAYPTB010000009.1:0-130600 GCA_964413535.1 uncultured Planctomycetaceae bacterium
TCGGCGCCGGGCTGCCCATGGTCGCGAGCGACATCGGCGGCATCCCGACCATCGTGCGGGACGGCGTCACCGGGCTCCTCGCGCGGCCGCGCGACCCGGCCGACTTCGCCGACAAGATCGGTCGCATCCTGGCGGACGACCGGCTGCGCGCCCGGCTCGCCGACGGCTGCCGGGCCGACCTCGCCCGCTACTCGCGCGAGCGACACCTCCTGCGCCTGGAAGAGATCTACCGCGAGACGATCGAGGCGGCTCCCCTTCCGTCCGACTCGCGACCGAGCCTCCTCGGCGGAGAGCGCCGCGCGATCCTCGATCGCCTGATCGTGCGCATGGACGAGTTGGAGAGCGAGATCGCAAGAGGGGTTGCGTGGGTTCGAGAGCTCGAGCGCGACAGCCAGGCGGCCAAGAAGGCCGCCACCGACGCGGTGCACCACAACGCGCGGCTCGCCGAGCGAATCGCGTTCGTGGAGAAGCAGGCCGAGGTGTACCGGGGGATCGTCCGCCGGCTCCTGAAAGTCCCCTTCCTCGGATCCCTGGCACGAATGCGCGGGATTCCGGGCATCGAAGAGTTCTTGCGATGAAGGATCGCGCCGGATTCGGGCGCGGGTCGTCCACCTTGACCAAAACGCGCGCTTGCCCCAGGCTTCGAGGGATTCGGCTCGTTGCGAATTCGCCGACCGGCACCCCAGAAGAGGATCACCAGTGAGGACCGATACGAACGTGGACACGGACGGAGCCGGGACGAGTTCGAACGCGTTCGTCGAGGTGACGGATCCGCTCTCGGGCTTCTACACGCCCTATTACGGCCGATCGCAGCGTGGGCTCCAGATGCTGATGGACGCCATCAACAAGTGCAACCTGCGCTGTGTCATGTGCCACTTCGCCTACGACAGCACGCAGAAGGAGCCGGTCGTCCAGTGGACGCCGGAGGTGCTCGAGATGGTCGAGCACGGGCTCCTACCGCACGTCGGGCACGCACTGCTCTCGGTCGGCACCGAGCCCTTGATGTGGAAGGGCTTCCCGAAGCTGCTCGACGCGCTCCAGCGCCAGCAGGTGCCGATCACCGAGATGATCACGAACGCGCTGCTCCTCACCGAGGAGATGGCGGCCAAGCTCGTCGCGATGCCGATGACCAAGGTGCAGCTCTCGCTCGAGGGGGCCACCGCGGAGACCTACAACTCGGTGCGGATCAACGGTGACTTCGACCGCTTCGTGAAGAAGGTCGAGATGTTGAGCGCGGCGAAGAAGGCGGCCGGATCGGCCTTTCCGCGGCTGCAGTTCAACATCGCGATGATGAAGCGGAACATCGACGAACTCGAGGAGATGATGCGACTCGCGCATCGGGTGGGTGTGGAGGACCTGGACCTCCGGCATCTCGTGATCCTCGAGAACCTGGGGATGGAGCAGGAGTCGCTCATCACGATCAAGGAGCGCTCCAACGAGGTCATGGACCGCGTGCGGGCGCTGTGCGCCGAGCTCGGCCTCACGATCGTCACCGCGCCGGAGAACTTCCACGTCGGAACGCACGATCACGCCGCGCAGACGCCGGCTCCCACCGCCGAAGTCGTTCCTGCTTCGGCTTCGCGGCCGGCCGCGACGGCCGCCTTCCCGGCTGAGCTACCCGTCGCGTTCCCCGAGCTCCACTCCGTTCCGAGCAAGCCTTCCTGCGACGCGCCCTGGAAACAGCTCAACGTGCGGCCGGACGGCACCGTGACCCCCTGCTGTTTCTGGTACACGAACGAGCCGCTGGGAGACTTGCGCACGCAGACCTTCCACGAGATCTGGGAGGGACCCGCGTTCCAGAAGCTGCGCTGGGAGCTCTTGAGCGGCAACCCTGGTCCGAACTGCGCCAACTGTCCCGTGCGCGGCATCGGGAGCGTCGACGACGACAGCGCACACTTCGCGCACAACCAGGAGAAGGCGGCCGAGGGCTTGGCGAAGAAGTGACTCCCGAGGACGAGATCGCGAAGGAGCGCAGGCTCCGGCGGCTCTACGCCCTGCGCGACGCGAGCCTGCGTGGCTACACGCGCGAGCGCGAGCGCGGCCGCTTCTGGCAAGCGATGGCGCAGGAAGTCCACGATCGCTGGGGGCGCGGTCGCGACGACTTCGCACTCTACGGGGGCATCCTCGACCGCTCCCGTGCGCGCTCGATCCTGGACTTGGGCTGCGGCTCCGGGCGTCTCTTCCCGCTCTACCGCGAGAAAAACATCGGCGACGTCTTGGGCGTGGACATCTCGCGCCGAGCGCTCCAGATCGCGGACCGGGACTTTCCCGAGTTTCAGACGATCCTGGCTCCCCTCGAGCAACTAGAGCTCGAGCGGCATTTCGATCTCGCCATCAGCAACCAGGTGCTGCAGCACGTGCCGCGCGAGACGATCGCGGACGTCGTGGAGAAGATCGCGACGGCGTGCTCGTCCGTCTTCGTGAACGACCTGGGCGTTCAGGAGGACCGCTCCGAGACGCCCTACATGTTCGCGCACGACTACGAGGAACTCTTCGGCCCTCACGGCTTCACCGTGAGCGAGCGACACGCCTTCGGCGGCAACGCGAGCGGCCTGCTCTTCGCGAAGCAGGCACCGCTTCGATCCCGCGCCTGAAGCCGCTCGCGTTCGAAAGCGAGTGGAGGCTTCCCCGTCGAGCACGAGGAACATTGTTCAAAGCGGCCGCCCTGTGTCGGGGGTCCGATCGAATGGAAAGCCTCGCTGGGGCTCGAGTCTCGGCGCCGTCGATTCGGCTCGCACACGAGGGTCACGAGCGTCCGTGAGTGCCCGCGGCGCAACAGGAAGACACGCTCGCGCGCCAATGAGCGCGGCGATGAAGTTGCACGATTCGACGCGTCGTCCGTTGCGGCATGGAGCTTGCCCGTGGTCAGCGCGGGCGACATGTGTTCCGGCCCGCGAGAAAACCACTTCAGAGGTGATTCATGAGCGCGATTGAGAAAACGATCGAAGTCGCCGTGCCGATTCGGATGGCGTACAACCAATGGACTCAGTTCGAAGACTTCCCCGAGTTCATGGAAGGGGTCACCGCGGTGAAGCAGCTCGACGACAAACGGCTGCGCTGGCACGCGGAGGTCTTGGGCAAGGACTTGGAATGGACGGCCGAGATCACACAGCAGATTCCCGACCGGCAGATCGCGTGGCGCAGCACTTCGGGATCCAAGAACGAAGGCTCCATCTCGTTCGAGCCCGTCGACGCCGCGCACACGAAACTGAAGCTCCGGATGGAGTACGAACCCGAGGGCGGAGTGGAAACCGTCGGTAGCGCCATCGGCCTGTTCTCGGGGCGCGTCGAGGGCGATCTGCGCCGCTTCAAGGAGTTCATCGAGGCGCGCCTGAGCGAAACCGGCGCTTGGCGCGGTGCGATCCGCGGCCCCGAGGTCAAGCCCTCCCCCCGGCGCTGATCAGCGCGGCCCCCACGCCCTCGGCAGAGGAAAATCCGCGGGAAGCTCCTGCGGGACCATCTCGCGCGGCTCCGCGCCCTTCTCGTAGCGCTCGAGGCGGGCGCGCAGCGCGCGAACGAGGTCGGGCCGCTCTGCCGACAGGTCGTGCTCCTCGGGCTTTTTGCGCGAGAGGTCGAAGAGGTTCGTCTCGACGCGGCCGAAGCGCTCCTTCACGACGAGCTTCCAGTCGCCGTCGAGGAGCACCGCTTCGAGCTTCGTGCACGTGAGCAAGAGGTCGCGCCGCGCGGGAGGCGGACCGCCGAGGAGCGTCGCGCCGACGTCCAGACCGTCCAGCGCTAGATCGGGCGGGAGCGGAGCTCCGGCGAACCCGGCGAGCGTGGGGAAGAGATCGATTGCGTGCAATGGCGCCTTCACGATCCCTCCTGCCTGGATCCGGCCGCGCCAGGCAGCGACGGCGGGGACGCGCACTCCGCCTTCCGTGATCATGCCCTTGGCGCCCAGGAGCCGCCCGTTGTCCGAACCGTCGATGCGCGACCCGCCGTTGTCCGAGAAGAAGAGGATCAACGTCTCGTCGCGCACGCCGCGCTCGTCGAGCGCGGCGACGATCCGTCCCACGCCGTCGTCCATGCACGTCACCATGGCGGAGAGGATCCGGCGCGACTCCATCGGTTGGTCCGCGTAACGCGCGACGTACTCGTCGGGTGCTTGCAGCGGCGTGTGCGGAGCCGTGAACGCGACCTGGAGGAACAGCGGGCCCGAATCGTGCCCACGGCCGTCGAAATCGTGCTCCTGGCCGTCGAATACGTGCTCCTGCACGATGCGCACGGCCTCGTCGGCGAGCAGGTCGGTCGCATAGCCCTCCTCCTCGACGGGAACGCCGTCGCGATGCCAGTCGAGCGCGCCTGCGCGGCGGTGCGTGTAGTAGTCGATGGCTCCGGTGTAGCAACCGTAGTGGTGGTCGTAGCCCCGCGCCGTCGGGAGCTGGGCGCGCGAGCCGTGCCCCAAGTGCCACTTACCGACGAGGTGGGTCGTGTAGCCCGCGTCCCGCAAGACCTCGGCGAGCGTGCGCTCCTCGAGCGGCAACCCCACGTCCGTCCACGGGCGGATGAGCACGGATTGAAGTCCGTAGCGGCTCGGGTAGCGCCCGGTCGTGAACGCCGCGCGGGTCGGCGTGCAGTTCGGCTCCACGTAGAAGCGCTCCAGCCGCACGCCCGCCGCCGCCAGCGCGTCGAGGTGCGGCGTCTCGATCTCGCTCTTGTGCCAGCCCACGTCGCGCCAGCCCAGATCGTCGGCGATCAGCACGACGATGTTGGGAGCGCGCGGCGCGGGAGGCTCGGTACAGCTCGCGCCGAGCAGCGCCAGGTAGGATGACGCCGCCGCGGTCAGGGCTCCCGTCCAGGAGCCCCCGAACGCGGGGTCCGAAGACGACGGGGTATGCAGGAGTCTCGATCCGATTCGACGCCCGCCGTGACTCCCGCCGGGTCTCGCATCGCGTCTCGCTCCTCGACGCGCCGCTTCCGCTGGCTCGTCGGCGCGCTGCTCGCGCTGCACGTGGCGAAGGCGCTCGTCTTCTTCGCGGGCGGGCAGGCGCCGCTCAAGTGGGACAGCCTCGAGTACTGGGGCATGGCGAGGGACCTCGCAGCCGGCAACTGGCTCGAGGGATCGCGCGCCGTGCATCGCCCACCAGGGTATCCCGCCTTTCTCGCTCTCCACCAGCTCGTCTTCGGGCGCTACGCCGTCGCCGCGGTCGTCCTCGTGCAGCTCGCGCTCGTCGTGGTCACCGCCTGGCTCACGGGATGGATGTGCGGCGCCGTCGCGCGCTCGCGCGCGGCCTTCGCCGTGGGGCTGGCCGCGCCGCTCGCGTGGATGGAGTTCCCCTACCTGTCGCTGTACCTCTTGTCGGACGGACTCCTGTGCGGCCTGTTCGCGGGCTACGCCGCCCTCGTCGTCGCCTGGATGGAGCGCCCGAGCGTCGCGCGCGCGACCGCAACCGGACTACTGCTCGGCGCGGCGATCCTGGTGAAGCCCGTGGCGCAGCTCGCGTGGCTCCCGCTCGTCCTTGCGATGATCTACCGGCTACGCCAGACGGAGGGAGCGCACGCCCTGCGTCGAACCCTCGCCCACGTGGGCGCCCTCGCCGCCACGCTCGTCCTCGCGCTCGGACCCTGGTGCTTGCGCAATCAGGCGATGTGGGGCGAGGCCTTCCTCACGAAGTTCTCGGGGCGAGTGTTGTGGACGTCCTGCTTCAACCCGGCCGGCGCCGGCCTCGACCTGCCCGACACTCCGGCGATGGAGCGCGTTCGGGCGGCGGCGGGAGACGTCGGGTTCGGAAACTGGTCGGTGTTCAGGGCTCTCGTCCAGCACGGCTACTCGCCTCCGGAGAGCGACGACCTGATGCTCGCCGCGGCGCGAGACGCCATCGCAGCGAATCCGCTCGCCTTCGCGGCCTCGGTGCTGAAGCGCTCGATCGGGTTCTGGACGACACCCAAGCGGCACGGCTACTGGCGCAACAACGAACTGCTCACGGACGAGAAGAGTCGACCCGTGGGCAAGAGCTTCGAGATCGCGAGCGTCGCGCGCTGGCATGCACGGGTCGGCGATCGCCTGCGGGTCGACGGCCCGCTGCAGCTCGCGGCCCCCCTGCTCGCGCTGATCGGGCTCCTCGGCCTGGCGCGCACCCCGCGCTTGCGCCCGTTGGCGCTCGTCCTCGGCGCGACGATCGCGTACTTGATGCTCACGGTCGCCGCCGCGATCCTGCCCATGTACCGCTACCGCATCCCGGTCGACCCGCTCGTGATCACGTGCATCGTGGCGGGCGGATTCCGGCTCGTGCGGCCTGCGGACCCGACCTGACCTCAGCGACCGGCCGCGCGCTCGCGGCTCACGCGTTCGGCGTGCTCGCGCATCCAATCGGGGATGTCGGAGGGGGGCGCGGAGCCGGCGCCGCGCACCCAGCTCGCGCGATCGCTCTCCTCGATGCGACGCGGCGTGCTCACGCGCGCGGTCGGCGAGGCTGCGAGCGACGCGCGCACTCGCTCGAGGCCGTCGAGCTCGGCCGCCGCCGCCCAGCGGAAGAAGCCGATCCAACCCGCGAGCTCGGCGAGGTCGGACAGGTTGCCGACGAGCAACCGTCCCCTTTCGCCCGTCTCGGGCGGAGCGACGAGCAGCGGGCGTCCGTTGGCGTCGATCCCCGTCTGCACCAACGGATACGCGCTGATGCGCGCTGCGCCGTCTTCGTCGGTGTCGAGCGCGCCGATCCCGCGCTGGGGACGGTAGAAGCGCAGCTCGAGGTCGGCCTCGAAGCGCGCGCTCGCTCCGTCCGGTGCGAGCGCGATGCGCACGTCGCGGTCGACGAGGTTGCTCTTCACGCCGACTCCGGCGGGGAGGAAGAAGAGCGGCGAGATGTCGGCTCGCACAGCGACGAGCCCCGCTTCGGTGTCGACGAACTCGCGCGCGAGGAGCACGCTCCCGCCGGCGTCGACGTCGACCACCCAGTGTCCCGTTCCCTCGGCGGCGAAGCGCAGGGACGAGTGCAGGATCGCGGAGGACACGCGGGGCAACGCGAGGTTCCCGCCATCCTCCAGCGCGAGGGCGAGCTCTCCGTCGCGCTCGACGAGCGCGACGGCGCGCCGGTCCCCGAACAGCGGCCGCGCCGGCAAGCCGAGCACGATCCCCCCCGGCACTTCCGCGAAGCTGAGGTCCGCCTCGTTGGGCGCCTCGAGCCGGCTGCGCGTCATCACCGAGGGCGAGCGCGCGGGTTCCGCTCGCGCCACGAGCCCCTCCCAGGAAGCCACCGGGCGCGCCGGACTCGATCCGCTGGGGACGAGATCGGGGGGACGCGGGGCCGGCACGTCGGACGTGGAGTCACCGCCGAGTTGGGCCGCCACCGCGCCCGCCAGGAACAGGAGGGCGGAGGCGGAGCGGGCGAAGCGAGCGAGAGTGCGCATGGGTGGGATCCTCGACTTCCGGAGACGATCGCTCGGCGATTGTAGACCGGCCATCGGCCGTTCGATCTCTCCTTCTACACCGGGCGCGCTGCACGGCGCCCCAGAGCCGCGAAGAAGCGCTCGGCCTTGCTGGGCGCGGTCTCCCAGGGGATGCCCGCCCGATCGAGCAGGTCCGAGAGCCCCGCGCGGCAGGGCTCCGCCGCTTTGGAATCGACTTCGACCTCGATCTCGTGATCGACGCTCCCGTCGGGAAACTCCGTGCGGTCCATCTCGAGCATGACCTCCGTCCGCGACATCCCGTCGCCGAGCTCGACGGGACCGACGTAGCGCCGCACGTTCTTGAAGGAGCCGACGTGGACGAGCGGGCGGCGGCCGGCCCACGACCCGACGAGCTCGAGCAGCCGCGAGTGCGAACCCGTGCGGGCGACGAGCACCGCGAGCGGCGACACGGCGCCGGAGAGGATGCGCTCGGCCTCGGCCGGCTCGACCAGGACCTCCTCCTCGGGCCGCTCGGTGAGCCCGTCCTCGGCGCGGCTGGACGGGCCCTTGGCAGTGAGCAGGCGGCGCTTCTCCTCGATGCGCAGACGCAGCGCATAGCCGGCCTCGCGCAGGGCGCCGTCCGCGGTGTCGAAGAAGTGATTCTCCTGGATGACCGTCCGCTCGCTTCCGCCCGCGGAACCGGTGGCGAGGCGCGCGAGCGCGTCGAAGTCGTCCTCCGAGCGCACGCGCACCTTGAACTCGACCTCGCGAGGTCCTTCCGACGAGTCTTCCATCATGGCCTTCCATCGAGCGGCGACACGCGATACTCCCGAAGCCGTCGCGGTGCCGCGTGCGTGCGTGGGTGACGAGCGTTCGGCCGCCGCGAGGAGCGCCTTGACCGATTTGCCGGACGGCTTCGCGAGCCCTTCGCCGACGGCGATTGCCGACGCGATCTCGCGCCACAGCTCCGTGCAGGCGCGCGACGGCGGACTACCCGCCGAGTACGCCCCCACGGGACTGCGTCGGACGCCCATCTGCTCGATCACGCTCGAGTAGGGGATCTCGCTCGCGAGGAAGCCGAGCTCGTTCCCCACCGCGTAGTTGCATACGTCGCGGTGCAGTCGCTTGCGCCGGTCGACCATCGAGAAGAAGGGCAGCACCCGCGGGCGCGGGCCGGAGCGCGTCTTCAAGTGCTTCACGAGCCGCGCGAGTGTCCGCAGCGACAGAACGGTCGGGATCGTCGGCACCAAGAGCCAGCCGGCCGCCGTGAAGACGTTCTCGGACAGGAGCGAGATGCTCGCAGGGCAATCGAGGAACACGTGGTCGTACTCGTCGGCGAGCGGAGCGAGCGCGTGAGCCAGACACCGATCCGATTCGCGCTCGCGATCCAGGATCCGATCGAGGTCGCGGTACGAGAAGTCCGCGGGCAGGAGGTCGAGTCGCTCGTAGTCGGTGCCCTTGATCGAACCGTGGAGCGCGGCGGCTTCGTGCAAGACCTCGCGGCCGCCGCCCACGACCTTCGGCTTCACGCGAAAGGTGAACGTCGCCGCCCCCTGCGGATCGAGGTCCCAGATGAGCGTCCGCGCGCCCTCGCGCGCCGAGATCCAGGCGAGGTTGACCGCCGTGGTCGTCTTCCCCACGCCGCCCTTGATGTTGTAGATCGCGAAGACCTTCACGCCGGAAAGCCTACGCCGTGCGACGCGCGCCCGCACCGCTTGCGGCCGGGCTTCGATCCCCCCTTTCCCCAACCCGCGGAGCCCTCCCAGCTTTCGTCGCGCGGCGTCCGCCGGTCTCCGGAGACGCGCCGTCGACATGCCTGGCACGGTCCGCGGCGAAGCTCGGCGCTCGAGTGTAAGGTGTCTCGACTCCATGTCCGCCGGCGCGAACAGGGTTGCGAGCTCGCGCAGTTCACCGTTCTTCGGGCCGTCGCACCCGCTGAGGCGAAGAGCGAGCTCATGGCGCTCGAAGGAGGCCCCCGGGATCCTGCTCCTCGCGCTCGCGTCCCTCGGATCGACGGCTTGCGCGCCGGCGGACCCGCCGGAATCGCGCTCGCCGGCGACGAACGTGGCCCCCGCGCCCACCGCCGACGGGCTGCTCGCGCGCCTCGCCGAGGGCGCGTCACCGCTCGCCGGCGATTGGAACGGCATCAACCACTGGGCGGATCCGACGGGGCGGCTGCGCAAGGAAGAGGCGGAGCTCCTGCCGCGCGTTCTCGAAGGAGGCGCGCGTGACTCGGCGCGGCTCGGTCGCGTGTACGTCGAGGCGGGCGAGACGGCGCGCGCGCAGTGGTTCCTGACGCGCGCGCTCGCGGCCGACGGCGGCGATCCGGAGACCTGGGTGCAGCTCGGGAAGCTGCTGCTCCTGCAGGGCGAGCCGCGGGAGGCGCTCGTCCCCTTCGCGCGCGCGAAGGAGCTCAACTTCGATTTCACCTCCGCCTTCGTGTACAGCGGCGACGCCTACGCGCGCCTCGGGGACGCGCAAGCCGCCCGCATCGAGTACGAAGCCGCGCTCGAGCGCAACCCGGGCCGGCTCGAGGCGCGCATCGCGCTGGCCCGGCTGCTCGAAGACGCCGGAGAGCTCGATGCGGCGCGCGCCCAACTCGAACGCGCGGTCCTGGACGATCCGGACTCCCCCACTGCCCTCTACCGACTCGCGCGGGTCTCGCGGGCGCTGGGCCTCGACGCGGAAGCCGCCGAGATCGGGCGGCGCCACGAGCGTGCGGCGATCCTCGAGGACCTGCGTCTGCGGGATGGGGCCGTTCCGCGCGCGAGCGCGCTCCTCGCGCTGGGCGCGCACTTCCTGAGCGACGGGCGCGTCGCGGATGCCGCGCGGGAGTTCGCGTCGGCGCGCGACCTCGCTGAGTCACCGGAGGAGCGCGCGGCGGCGCTGGCGGGTCTGCTGCGCTGCGCGCGCGCGGGCATCGGCGACGCGGACGCCCTCGCGCGCGCGCTGGCCGAGATCGACCCCGAGCACCCCCTCTTGCGCGAATGAGAGCCTTCGCGGTCTTGCTGGGCGCGCTCGTGGCCGCGTGTTCGGGGAAAGAGCCTCCCGCGCCAACGCTCCTGGTCGAGCGCACCCGCGAGTCGGGCCTCGACTTCGTCCACGTGCACGGCGGCGTCGGGAACCACGAGCTCCCCGAGACGATGGGCGGCGGCGTCGCCCTGCTCGACGTCGAGAACGACGGCGACCTCGACGTGTACCTCGCGCAGTCGGGTCCGGTGCGTCTTCCGGACGGGAGCGAATCGCGCAAGGGCGCGCGCAACGCGCTCTACGCGAACGACGGCGGCGGGCGCTTCGCGCGCGTGAAGGGCGCCGCCGGAGCGGCCGATGCCGGCTACGGTCAGGGCGTGGCGGCGGGCGACTTCGACGGCGACGGCCGCGACGACCTGCTCTCGCTCAACTTCGGACCGAACCGTCTGTACCGGAACGTGGGAGGTGAGTTCTCCGACGTCACGCGCGCGGCCGGCCTCGGTGTCGTGGACGAGTGGAGCGTCTCGGCGACGTTCTGCGACGCGGATGGCGACGGCGACCTCGACCTGTACGTCGTGAATTACCTCGAGTCGCCCCCGGGCGTGTGGCGGCACATGGGGACGCGCAGCGGGTTCGGGGGCTATCCGCATCCCGATCACTTCGAAGGCGTCGCGGATCGCTTCTACGTGAACTCCGACGGCGTGTTCGGCGAGCGCACGCGCGAGGCGGGCATGCTGCGGCCGTCGGGCAAGGGCTTGGGCGTCGTGGCCACGGACGTCGAGCTCGACGGGCTCGTCGACCTGTACGTCGCGAACGATTCGGTGCCGAACTTCCTCTTCCGCAACCTCGGGAACTGCCGCTTCGAGGAGTTCGGGCTCGTTCTGGGCGTCGCCTACTCGGCGGACGGCCTGTCGCAGGCCGGCATGGGCGTCGACACGGCGGACGTCGATTCGGACCAGGACTTCGATCTGTTCGTGACGAACCTCGACGTGGAGACGAACACGCTGTACGTCAACGACCTGCACCGACGCGCGCCGGACGATTCGATCGTCGCAGGCAGGGCGAGCTTCACCGACCGGACGCTGCGCGCGGGGCTCGCGCCCCCATCACCGCTCGTGGGCTTCGGAGCGACGTTCTGCGACCTCGACCGCGACGGCGATCCGGACCTGTTCGTCGCGAACGGGCACGTGCTCGACAACGCGCACGAGCTCTCGGACACGCGCACCTATGCGCAGCCCAAGGAAGTCTTCCTGAACGACGGTCGTGGTCGTTTCGCCCTCGCGCCGATCGAAGTCGCCGGGTTCGGTCTCGAGGTGCCGACGGTTTCGCGCGGAACGGCGGTCGGAGACCTCGACGGCGATGGCGACCTCGACTTCGTCGTCGCGAACAGCAACGGTCCGCTGCAGGTCTTCTTGGGGACGCCGCCCGCGCGTCCGTGGCTCTTCCTGCGGCTCCACGGCGGAGCGGGGAACCGGCACGGACTGGGCGCCAGCGTCTGGATCGAGCTCGCGAACGGCGAGCAGCTCCTCGCCCGCGTCGAGAGTGGACGCTCGTACGCCAGCTCGAGCGAACCCGTCGTCGCGACCGGGCTGCCCGCGCCCGTCACAGCCGTGCGCGTGCTGTGGCCGGGCGGCGAAGTGCAGCGCTTCGAAGGTCTCGTAGGCTTCGAGGGCTTCCAAGTGCTGCGGCGCGGCTCGGCGGCGCGCTGAGCGCTCTCCTCGACGCCGAGACGGAGCGTGCGATCCTTCGCGCGCGCGTCGGCGAGCTCGAGCTCCACAGCCGTTCAAGGCTCAGCCGCGTGCGATCGTGATGACCGTGAAGGCGACGTACAAGGCCAGCGCGAACGTTCCCTCGAGGCGCGTGATGGTCCGTGCGCTTCGGATCAGAGCCGCCACGACGACCGTCATGACGACGAGCGCCAAGAGGTCCATCCGGAGCGTCGCCAGCGTCGCGCTGATCGGGCCCGCCAACCCCGCCGCGCCCAGGCACAGGAACACGTTGAAGATGTTGGAGCCCACCACGTTCCCCACGGCGAGGTCCGAGTGCCCGCGCCGAGCCGCGATCACGCTCGTCACCAATTCGGGAAGCGACGTCCCCACCGCGACGATGGTGAGACCGACGAGCCGGTCGCTCATCCCAAGGGCCCCCGCGACCGAGACCGCTCCGTCGAGGAAGATCTTGCCGCCGACGAGCAGGATCACGAGCCCGCTCGCGGCCGTCGCCGCCGCGCGGAGGAGTCCCGCGTACTTGGGGGCGCCGGCGACGTCGGCGGCTTCTCCTGCCGCACGCGCGTCCGCCCTCGCGGCGGAGACGGCCGAGGCGTTGCGGGCGGCGCGAACCATCCAAGCCGTGTAGAGGAAGGCGACGAGCAGGAGTGCGCTCGCTTCCCAGCGCGCCACCGAGGCGTCGAGCAACACGAGCGGCAGGATCGCCGTGCTCAGGACCAGCACCGGGAGCTCCCGCCGGCGCAACGCTCCGTCCACTCGGGCCGGTCGGACCAGCGCGGCGATGCCCAGGATCAGGCCGATGTTCGCGATGTTCGAGCCGATGACGTTCCCGAGCGCGACCTCGCCGTGTCCGGCGTGCGCCGCCTGCACGCCCACGATGATCTCGGGAGCCGACGTGCCGTAGGCGACGACCGTGAGGCCGACGAGGAGCTGGGGGATGCGCAGGGCGAGCGCCAGCCCGGAAGCGCCGCCGACGAACCACTCCGCGCCGAGGTACAGGAGCAGCCCCCCGCCGCCGAGCTGGATCCACTCGCTCAAGCACGCTCCGCCGTAGCCCGACGCCGTCGATCGATCCCTGCGCCGCCCTGCATGTCACAACTCCGTCGAGCGTTCGGCTTCGTCGGCGGTCGTCGCCGCGCCGGGGATCTCCTTCGGCGCGAGGAGCCATCGGCCGAGCACGAGCGCGAGGACGGCGGCGACGCCGCTCGCCGCGAGCACGCCCAACTTCGCCGCATCGAGCAGCTTCGCGTCCCGGAAGGCGAGCTGCGCGATGAAGAGCGCCATCGTGAAGCCCACCCCGGCGACGACGCCGAGCACCACGAGGTGCCGCATGCTCATCCCGGTCGGAAGCCTCGAGATCCCGAGGCGCAGCGTCAGCCAACTCGCCAGCAGGACGCCGATGGGTTTGCCCAGGACGAGGCCCACACCGACGGCGATGGCGACCCTCCACGAGGTCGCGTCGACTCCGTCCGCCGAGATGGTGACGCCCGCGTTCGCCAGCGCGAACACGGGCATGATGCCGAACGCCACCCACGGGTGGAGCATCTCGATCAAGCTCTCCGCCGGCGACAGGGCTTCACGCCGTGCGAGGCCCACGTGGCGCAGGGTCTCGGCTAGCTCGTCGGCCGGCACGGCGTTCGGATTGGCCTCCTCGAGCTGATCCAGCTCCTTGCGAACGCCGAGGAGGAAGCCGTCGGCTCCGAGCCACGCCCGAACCGGCGTGACGAGACCGACGATGACGCCGGCGATCGTCGGATGGATGCCGGCCGCGTAGATGCCCGCCCACGCGACGGTCGAGGGCGCGATGTACGCCAACTTCGCGCGCACGCCGAACCTCTGCATCACGAACACACCGCAGAATCCCAGCGCGGCGACGACCAGTCCGGCGATCGAGACTCCCGACGAGTAGAAGATCGCGATGACGACGATGGCGCCGAGGTCGTCGATCACGGCGAGAGCGAGCAGGAGCACGCGCAGCGCCGCCGGCACGCGCTTGCCGAGCAGCGTGAGGATGCCGATCGCGAAGGCGATGTCGGTCGCCATCGGAACGCCCCATCCCGAGCGCGTCTCCGGAGCACCGGCGATGGCGAGATAGAGGCCTGCGGGGACCAGGATCCCCCCCAGCGCGGCGGCGACGGGCAGCGCGGCCCTGCGCCACTCGGACAGCTCGCCCTCGTGGATCTCGCGCCGAATCTCCATCCCCACCACGAAGAAGAAGATCACCATCAGGCCGTCGTTGACGACCCACTCGAGGCTGCGCTCGAAGGCGAAGCTGCCGGCGCGAATCCCGAGCGGCGTGTGCCAGAAGTCGGTGTAGCTCTCGCTCCAGGGGGAGTTCGCCCAGACGAGTGCGACGGCCGCAGCGACGAGCAGGATGATGCCGCTCGCGGCCTCGATGCGCAGGAAGCTTTCCAGCGGGCGACCCGCGAGCCGCGCGAAGCGCTGCAAGGGCTCCCAGGCCTCCGGCGGCGTCGAGGAGAGCGGGTTCGGCCCCGGTGGTGTCGTCTTCGCCATGCGTCGATCTCGGCGCCAGGACGCGCCCGCGGAATGCGCGCACACGATCGCACAAGTCGCGGCGCGAGTCGATCGGCGGACCGTCTCGCGCCGCCGCGCTTCACCCATCCTCGGCCGGCGACGTCCCCGCCGGCGGCACGCGGTCGGGGTCGCGGCGCCACACGACGAAGGAGTAGATCACGACGACGAAGACGAGCAGCAGGCCCGAGGCCAGGAGGAAGATCAGGGCGGCAGGCGTGGAGACGAGTGCGAGGGCCAGCGTGCCGGCGCCGCTCGCCACGAACAGCCAACCGGCAAGGCGGTGCGTGCGCGTCCACGAGAGCTTGCTCGACAACGTCCACGGGGTGCGAACGCCCACGAACCAGTTGGGTCGGATCTTCCCCATGCTGAGCCCGAACACGAGGAACAGGGCGCCGACGAGTAGCGTCATGGGCTTTCCGATCGGCAGCTCGTGGCCGAGAGCCGACGCGACCATGGCGCCGTAGAGCGCCGCGAGGAAGAGCACGATGGCCGAGCGCAGGACGCGATACGCCGTCTCGAAACGCGGATAGTTCGCTCTGCCTGGATCGAAGAACGGCAGGACGAGGAAGAGCAGGTAGACCCCCACCGTCACGAGCGGCAGGAGCACCAAACCCTCGAAACGGCCGCCGTAGCGATCCACTTCGCCCGCGAGGTCGTAGTGCACGGGCATCCGTTCGGGGACGCGGTCCCAAGCCCAGACGGTCACCGCGAACATCGCGAAGAGGACGAGCAACGGGGGCACTTCGGCGCGCCAGGACCACTTCATCTCAAGGCTCCTTCTCGGTGGGCCTGCCGTCGAGCAGGCCGGCCAGCGCGGAGAGGGCCTCGTCCAACGCGGACATGTGGATGCTGTAGACGATCCGCGTCCCCTGCCGCTCGGTGACGACCAGCCCCGCCTGCTTGAGCACGTTGAAGTGCCCCGACAGCGTGGACTTGGCGAGCGGGAAGTGCTGCGCGAGCTCGCCCGCGCTGCGGTCACCCGAGCGCAGGAGCGCCAGGATCTCCCGCCGGGTGGGATCCCCCAGCGCGCGGAACACCTCGCCTAGGCCCATCGGTGCGCTTTCCTTCGGTAGTTCGCCAACAAACGAAATACAGCCTAGAACGCCCTGCCCGAAGCCGCAAGGGGCTGGGAAGCCCCAACCCGGGATACGCGGAGCCGACCCGCTGGCGAGCCGCCCCCGTTCCCCGCGGGCGCCCCCCGAAGCGCCGCCCGTGCCCGGCTCGCGGCGGTCGCAATCGTGTTCCACGCGCGGAGCGTCTCGCGTAGTTCCACGGTCGTGGTGTCGCTTCCCCAGCGGGCTCGCGTACCGTCGTCCTTGCAAGCTCTTGCCCCACGCGTGCGCAACGGCTGCGCGTTCGGCGAGCCCTCGGGGAACGCGCTCGCCCCGAGCTACGTCCTTTGCTCCGCGGACTCGCCCCGCGTGAGCTCGCTCGCCCGAAGGCGACGATCTTCGGCTCCCCAGGCGCGGGCGAGCGCGCCGGCAACGGTCTCCTCCGGACTCCTTCGCGCTTCCCGATAGGCAGGACCATGGTCACCGATCCGCTCGCCGGGCGTCCATTCCAGCATCCAGCCCCGGGTTGGCTGACGCTCGACGAAGTCGCGCGCCATCTCACGATCGACCGCGACATGCTCGAACGCCTCGTGGCGACGAGGAGCCTGCGTCACGAGCGCAACGTCGTGCTGGGCGAGGTGATCGTCCACATCCCGCTCACCGAGGTCTACCGCCTCGAACGGCTCTTGAGCGAGCGCGGCCGCCGCGCAGCGCCGGCCGCCGCGGGATCGCCGACCGAGATCCAAAGCGCCCAAAGCGGCCTGCCGCCGCACGACGTCCTCGAAGAGCGCGAGCGCGCCTTCGCGGCCCTCGGGACGCTTCGGACCGCGCGCATCCGCGAGCTCGAGCAGGTGCTGTCCGCCGCTCGGACGGAAATCGCGCAAACGCAGGACCGATTGCGCGCTTCCGAAGCCGAGAGGACGGCGCTCGTCGAGGAGCGCCGACACCTCGTGCACACCGTCGCCTCGCTCGAACACATCCGCGACCGGTTGACGGAGCTCGTGCAGAACACGGCGCACGAGAGCCAGATCCACGCCTTGCGCGAGGCGCTCGGCGCCTCCCGGGCCCGCCTCGCCCAGGCCGAGGAACGCCTGCACGTCGCCGCCTCCCTCGAACGGCGTTTGAACCAAGTGAGCGGCGAGCTCGACACGAGCTGGAAACTCGTCGCCCGCCAAGCCCACGAGATCGAGGTCCTGCGCGATATCGAGCGCAACAACCAGCGCTACATCGATCGCCTCGAGCGCCGCCTGGGCGCACGGTGAGCGAGCGATCGAGGATCCTCGCGCTCCCCCGACCTCAACCGTCCGAGCGGGCGAACGCCGGCGCGCGCGCGGCGAAACACAGGCCCTCGTCGCCGAGCGCGCCCGTGAGCAGCAGCGTCGAGAGCTTGCGCTCCGGAACGCCGCGCCACACTTCGTTCCCGTTGACCTCGATCGCGACCTCGCCGCCGAGCGCCTCTTCCGGCAGGAGGATCCACATACCGTCGAGCGGCCACTCGGACTCCACGCGCACGCGGTCCACCGCGACGATCTCTGCCACCGCGATCGCGCCGCGCGTCGGCTCCTCCCAGAAGAGCCAGTAGAACTGGCGCTTCCAGGCGAGCGCGGGCTGCCACACGACCTTCTTCGGACGCGGATCGCGCTCGAACGCGCCGAGCGCCGCCAAGAGGTCCTTCCCCCCGCCCTGCGGATAGGAGTGGCCCTGGCCGTTGACCTCGCGGTACTCGAAGTCCGCATAGCCGCCCCAGAGCTCGCGCGCCTCCGCGACCTTCTTCACCGCGACGCGGTTCGCGTCGGGCGGCACCTGCGGATCGTCCGCGCTCTGGTGCACGAGCATCGGCACGTTGCGCAGGTTCGGCACGACGCCGGCCTCGATGTCGTAGGCCACACCCTGCTCGTTCAAGTACGGAGTCGGCGCGCCCGCGCACGGTCCGAGCGCCGCCACGCGATCGGCGTGATGGCCGCCGAGCGTCCACGACCCGAAGCCCCCCATCGAGTGGCCCGCGAAGTACACGCGGTTCGCGTCGACGTCGAACGTACGGCGCGCGCGATCGACGAGCTCGAGCACCCACTCCTCCGTGCCGGACGTCGTCCAGCCGTGCTCCGTCTTCTCCAGCACCTCGGGGAAGATCGCGACCCACTTCATCTTCTTCGCCGCCGACGACAGGAAGCCCGCGGCCTCCCCGCAGTCGCCCGAGCCGACGCCGCCGCCGTGCATGCCGATCAAGAGTCCCTTCGGCTTCCTCGTCGAGCCGCCGAGGATGTAGAGCCCGCGCTCCTCCTTCTCCCAGAAGTGCTCGCGCCCGTCCTTCTTCTCGAGCTCGGGCCCCTTGGCCCAGGCGTCGAAGATCTTCTCGCGCCAGCGCTCCGCGTCCCGCGCCGAGAGCGCGCCGGGCGAGAGCCGGTCGACCTCGCCGAGCAACCGCTTGCGCTCGCTCCAACCCTCCGCGGTGCGCCCGTCGAGCGCGAGGTAGCTCTGTACGAGCCCGAGGAGCTCCTTGTCGCTCGCGTTGCCCGACGGAACCGCGATCGACAATCCGAGGACTAGTGCGATGGCGGCGCTCATGGACAGCGCGATTCTATCCAGGGTGCGCAAGGCCGTCCTGCGGAGAGATACATCGCTCAATCTCGTTCTGTGCGTTGGGTACCCACATGGAGCGCGAGCTCGAGGATGCTCGGCGAATGGCAGCTCCCACGTCGGAGGAACGGATCGCCAAGATCGAGGCCGAGCCCGCCCCCACGTCGAGTCGAGGTCGTTGTTCCCGATCCGCGGTAGGCTGACGGGGGATCTCTCATGGTCACGAACGAGCTCGTAGCGTGCATCGCCGTGGCAGCGGGAATCGGAGCGTCGGCTTGTAGCGAAGCGAACGCCGAGGCGAAGGATCCGGCGGAGACAGGCGTCCTCGAACTCGTGTGGGAACGTCTCGGCAACTGCGTCGGAGTCGCCGTCGCTCCGGAATTGGGGGAGATCTTCGCGCTGGAGCGAGGCGGGCTCTGCAGCGTGCTCGACTCGGAAGGACGGATCCTCCGCTCGTTCCGGACGACGCCGGAGATCAGCAGGCTGGCGGTCGCACACTTCGGGCGGGACGACGAGCGCGGAGGAACGATCGATTTGCTCGGCGACGACTCGTGGGGCCACGTCGCGATCGCGCTGACCGTAGACGGCGAGACGCGTTGGGAAAGGCGCTGGGAGGACGCGGTGAATCACGCCCTGGCTGCGGATCTCGACGGCGATGGTGTGGACGAGGTCATCGTGGGCTTCAACGGTCCTGCTGGGCTGTCCGTGTTGGACGCCGGCGCCCGTACGAAGTGGCACAGCGACGAGCTCGGCAACGTTTGGAGCGTTGCGGTGGCGAACGTCGTCGGCGACGTACGCCCCGAGGTGCTCGCGTGTTCCTCGACGGGGAGGGTCCGCGTGTACGACGGAGAAGGAAGAGCCTCGGAGGAGATCGATCCCGCGTTCTACACGAACGTGGTCGTCAACCTCGGTCGCAACGGGAAACACGATCGGCTCTTGCTCGGGGGGGAGGGCGAAGACGATTCGATACTCGGCGCCGCGCGGAGCGATGGCGAGCTCATTTGGTCGCGTCAGTTCAGTGCGGACTCCTGGGCGATCGGTCCCGGGAGCTGGTTGGCCGCCGGCTCGATGAACGGTCGCGTCGTGGTCGTCGATTCGAGCACGGGTGACCTCGTGGCCTCGTTGGAAGGACCGGACAACACTCCAGAGCTCGCCTGGCTGCCTGGCGACGAGAGCGATCCACCCAGGCTCTTGATTGCCACGGGCACGGCGCTGCGCGCCTATCGAATCGTGGAGGGTGCAGGCGAAGACGAGTCGCGAGAGATCGCGCGAAGCAATTCGGCGCAGATCGAAGCCCTGCGCCTGGAGCGGCTGCGGCAGGTCGGTGAAGCACGTGCCGCGCTGCGCGAGCTGCCGCCGCTCTCGCCCCTTGCAGGGACGACGGCGGAGGAATGGCGGGAGATGGAGCACTGGCTCGCCGAGTTATTGCCGTGCTGTCCTTGCCGTCCGGGTTGGAAGGAAGCGTGGAGCGCCTACGACGAGGGGATTGCGGAGAGCGACTGGAACGAGCTCGGCCCGCTCATGGCCAAGATCTTGGACTTGTGTAGCGAGCTACCGGTGGACTCGTCGACCTGCGCCGAGGCGCGCCGCTCGCTGCTCGCTCGAGGACCTGCGGCGGTACCCTTCCTCGCCGAGCGACTGCGGCGCTGCGACCTTTCCACCGAGGACGGGGAGCGTGAAGCCTCGTGCGTGGAGTCCCTGCTGACCGAGCTGGTCGACGGCCATTTCGGCTGGACGACGTTGGACTTCGACGGCGAAGGCTCGAGCGACGAGCGCGACCTGCACCGAAACGTCGAGGTCGTCCATGCGTGGCTCGTGCACGCCCCTCGGGCAGGCGCCGAGCTCGGATACTGGGAGGATCTGGCTCTGCGTTCGGCGCGCTCGCGCGGACCCGTCGCGCTGCCAGCGGCGTTGACTGCCGAGCGGATTCGAGCCGGAGTGGAGCCCGAAGGCGTCCGCTTCCGCGCAGTCGGAAGACTCATGGAGCCGGGCACGCGCATCCGCGCAAGGACCTCCGTGGGTGAGATCGTGATCGAAGCGGGTCCGGGCTTCGAGCGGCACTACACGTGGGAAGGTTCGACGCGGTCGGCACTCCTCGGTCCGGCCTCCGGCCGCGAGGAGGGTCCGCTCGGTCTCTACTATCCTGGGCCCGGGGAGCACTGGGCCGAGCACAAGGGGATCACGCGCGGCGTGCTCGGCGAGAAGCGCGTCGCTTTCGCCTCGGAAGCCCTCGCGCTTGCGTGGATAGCCGAGCAGTCCGAGTGGATCCCCTGCGTCTACCGCAACGACGGCTGGGTCGTCGCATGGAGGAAGGTCCCCGAGCGCCGCCAACTCGACGTCAACGTGTGGAGGATCGAGATCGATGGCCAGCCGCCGAGGCGGCTCCAAGGCGCGTGCGACGATTGCATCACCGTCGACCCGTGACGAGCTCGCGTGCTCGCCGCGCCCATGACGAGGAGCTCGTCCTGCTGCAGCGCGAGCTGTACGGCGCCGAGTCCGTCGAAGTCCCCCCGCAGGTGAACCGGGCCATCGTGGGGGAAGGCGTAGGTCGCTTCGACGAAGCGCAAGACCTCTATAAAGTGTCCGGGATCGCGCGGATCGCGCCCGAGTCCAAACGCGCGGAACGGACGGTCACGGAATGGGTCGGCGACTGAGCGCGTCCTTCGTCGGATGATCCTCACGCACGCCGAGCTGGCACGGGTCGTCGAAGAGGGCGAGGGAGCGCGCGTGGAGTTCAAGCGCGGCTTGCCGGCGCCTGCGAAGGTCGCGCGCAGCCTGGGCGCCTTCGCCAACACGCGCGGAGGACTGCTGCTCGTCGGCGTCGACGACGACGGCGGGATTCGAGGGGTTTCCGATCCTCGCCGCGTGCAACAGGAGCTGCGGCGCGTCGCGCGCGAGCTCCTGGAGCCTCCGCTCGAGGTGCGCACGCAGCGGCTGGCCACAGGCGGCGCCACCGTCGTGCTCTGCTCCGTGCCGCTGTCGCGGAGCCGCCCGCACGCGGCGCGCCGGATAGACGGCTCGAGCGAGATCGTCGTGCGCGTCGGCGCGTCGAATCGCGCGGCGCGCGGCGCCGCGCTCGAGGCTCTGCGCTACCAGCGCCGCGGCCGGAGCTCGCTCGGCGAGCTGGAGCAGCGGGTTCTCGAATGGGTCGGTCGCGAGCGCTCTTCCGGAGTCACGCTCGACGCGTTCATCCGCTCGCACAACGTCGGCAAGCAGCGCGCGCGCCGCGCCTTCGTGCTCCTCGAGCGCGAGGGGCATCTCGTCGGCCACGGCGTCGGCGCGCGCCGCAGCTACGCATTGCCTTGAGTGGACTCGGCAAGGGCATCGCCGAGCGCAGCTCGCGCTCGGCTCGCTCAGCGGCGCAGCTCGAAGCGCGCCGTCTCGCCGCGGAAGCTCAGCACGGCGCGGCCGAGCTCGAGGGGCTTGCGCTCGATCGGAGCACGCAACGCGAGCTCGAAGGCGCTGATTCCGCCTGGCGCGTCCGACGGCCGCAGGACGAGGCGGAACTGCGGAGCGCTGCAAGTCCACACTCCTGCACTCTGCTCGACTTCCCAACCGGCGGCCGCGCAAACGGAGAGCAGGCGCTCGCGCTCGGCGTCGGACAGGGCGAGCTCCACCGAGATGACGTCCGTGAACGGCGCGTTCGCGTGCGCCTCGACCTTTCCCAGCGCGGCGGCGTAGCGCGCGAGCACGTCGGCGCGCGCGAGGCCTCCGCCTGCCGGCGCGAGCTCGGGATGCCAGCCCGCGAGGAAGCGCGGGTCGTACTCCATCGCGAAGACTTGGAGCGCGGAGGGCGGCATCTCGACGCCGAGGATCTGGAACCACGGCACCTGGGTCTCGCCGAGCTGACGCGTGATCGGTCCCCTCTGCGTGCCCACCTCGCGCTCGCCGAGCCGGCTCGCGAGTTCGTCGAGTGCGCCTTGGGTCTCGAGGCCCAACGCGAGCCCGGTCGCCCCCTCGACGAGACCCGCCGCGGCCTGTGCCGACAGGAACTCGAAGTAGGTGCGCCGCCCGTAGAAGTAGAGACCCGTGTACGAGATGTCAGCGCGCACCGTCGTGCGCTCCTCGGATACCGCGAAGGTCTCGCGCAGGAACGTCGACCCCGCCAGCGCGGCGTAGGTCTCGCCGTCGACGACCGCGAAGACGTGGTTCAGGAACACCGGCGCGGGCCGAGCCGCGCGCCAGGCCCGGCCGACCTCGCGCAATTCGCTCCATATCGGCGCGTCGTCCTGCACCGGCGACGCGAGCGCACAGATCTCGGTCGCGCCGGGTGCGCAGTGGACGGCGAGCTCGAGCTCGAGCGCGAGCGACTCGCCGGTGGTGAAGGGATCGAACAGGTCGATCCGCGCGCGGAAGCGCGCTCCTTCGCGGTCCACGAGCGCCGCAATCGCGTCCGTGTCGCGGTCGAGCCCGCGCTCCGCCGCGACCGCACGACACAGCCCGCGGTAGTAGGTCTCGAGGAAGTGCGTGAGCAGGGCCTCGTCGACCTCGATGTCGCCCGCGAGCCGGAGCGCGAAGGCATAGGAGAAGTACGAATCCGACGCGGGCTCGAACATGCCGGGCGCGAAGGCCAGCTCCTCGATCCCTTCGAAGTCGAGCTCGGGTGCGAACGCGAGCGGGAACTCGAGGTGCTCGCGCCGCCACCCCTGCGGCACGGTCGGCAGGAGCGCGCCCTCTCCCCGAGCGGCGAGCGCGAAGCATGCGAGTGCGAGGAAGGAGACCATGGCGAGCCGTCGGCGCGGCCCGGTATTCTCCGTGGCGCGTTCGGGACGTCCAGGGCCTTCCTCCGGCTATTCTGCGCCTCGGTGCTGCGCCGCGCCGCACGACCATGATCCACCACCTCGCGTTCCTGCTCGTCCTCGCGTCGACCCCCGAGCCCGCGCTCACTCGCGTCGAGCAGGCCGGCACGGAGACCTGGAAGCCGTGCCACTTCGCTTGGCCCCTTCCGACGAGCGTCTGGGTGACGCAGGACTCCGAGAAGGGCGGTCAGAGGGCGACGATGCGCTATCGCGTGACGCTGTCCGGCGCGAACGACGGGGAGCATCGCGCTCGTCTGAACGATTTCGACTTCCTGATGGTGAGCGGGCGGGACGTGACGAGCCCCGAGGCGCGCGAGGAGCTCGCGCCCATCCTCGCGATGGCGCAAGCGGTGCCGGACATGGTGGTCGACACGAACGGAATCTACCTGCGCATGGATGGCGTCGACGAGATGGTCGACCGGATCGTCGCGCTGCTCGCCAGCCAGGGCGAGAGCGAGGCGAAGCAGAAGCAATTGCTCGTGGGGATGAAGTCGCCGTCGGCGCGGGCGATGTTCGAAGCGGCCGGCAGCGGCTACTGGAATACGTGGGTCGGCGCATGGGTGGGTTTCGACTTGCAGCCCGGCCAGGAATCGGTGGAGGAGCAGGAAACATCCTTCATGGGCGTCGTGTTGCCCGCGGTGGTCACGAAGCGGAATCTGGGCTTCGTCGCCGAGCATCCCGGCCACGTCGAGCTGTTCGTCACGACCGTCATGGAGGGACCGAGCGCGACGAGCGCGTTCGCCGAATCCATGGCCGAGTTCGCGCGTCAGAGCGGCAGCCCGCCGTTCCCGAAGAATGAGTTGATCGACATGCGCTCGGTCTCGGTCGTGACCGTCGTCACCGATGCAGCCACTCTGAAACCGCTCCGCGCGAGCCAGACCAAGACGGTTCGCATCGAGATGGAGGGCGAGGGAGCCAAGGAACAAGTCGAGCGGGCCGAATACACGTTCGACTGGACCGCCGGCGGGCCGACGGGAGCGAAGTGAGCGCGGCGAGGTCGCCCTCGCCGCTCGATCAGGATCCCGACGCAGCCGCGCGCGGTCGCGGAAGAGCGCGTCGAAGCCGTGACTCGTGACGCCTCCTACGCAGTCGTGCGCAGTTCGGCGCCGCGAAGGAGGTGGCGCGAGACCACAGTTCTGTCATGTCGCGTCGCGGGTGAGCTCCTTGCTCGCTCGTAATGTGACCCACGCTGCGAGACGGTCGTAGGTTCCACGGGTTGCCCGTGCTCACTCGAGTTCGGGACCCGTGCGAGCCCCGCCGAGGCGTGGAGCTCGCGCGCCTGCCCGGCCCCGGACCGCGAGTACGACTCCATGATTCGCAGAGCAGATCCCCGCGCGCACGTAGCGTCGGTGACCACGGCCTTCCCGGAAACGATCGTCGACCAACACGACGCGATCCGCACGCTCCGGAAGCTGTTCCCGGAGGAAGACGTGGAGCGCATCGAGAATCTCGTCCGGCGCTCGGGGATCGAAAAGCGCTACATCTCCTCGACGCTGGAGGAGGTCTTGGACTCGAGTTCCTTCACGCGGCGCAACGCCGACTACCACGTTGCGGCGGTCGAGCTCGCTCTGCGCGCCTCGAGCGCAGCCCTGGTCGATGCGCGGGTCGAGCCAGGGGACATCGACGTCCTGATCGACGTCTCCTGCACGGGCATCTCGATCCCCGCCGTCGACGTCTCGCTCGCGCCGCTGCTCGGCCTGCGGCCGGACGTGCGCCGCGTGCCCATCACCGAGAGCGGTTGCGCGGCGGGTGCGCTGGCGCTGTGCCTGGCTGAGTCGTTCGCGCGCGCCGGACAGAGCGTGCTCATCGTCGCCGTGGAGCTGTGCTCCCTCTCGCTGTGCCCCGGCGACCGCACGCGCACGAACCTGGTGGCATCCGCGCTCTTCGGGGACGGAGCTGCTGCGGCCGTCGTGCTGCCCGAGGCGCCCGGCGTGCGCATCGAAGCGGTGCGTTCGCACTTGATCCCCGAGACACGCGCGGTAATGGGCTTCGAGGTCGGCTCCCACGGCATGCGCATCGTGCTCGAGAGGGAGCTGCCCGGGATCGTCGCAGCGGAGCTGCCGCGCGCCGTCGAGAGCTTCCTGCGCTCGGCCGGCCGCGAGCCGAAGGACATCGCGCTGCACCTCGTGCACCCCGGCGGCAAGAAGATCCTCGAAGCCTACGAGCAGCGCTTCGGTCTGGGCGAGAACGGGCTCGTGCACTCGCGCAGCGTGCTGTCCGAGTGCGGCAACCTCTCCTCGGCCTCGATCCTGGCGGTCTTCGAGCGCGCATTGCTCGAGGGACGCGGCGGTCGCGCCGAGGAGGCGCTCCTGGTCGCGATCGGTCCCGGACTGTCGCTCGAGATGGCGCTCTTGGATTTCGAACCCGCGCGGAGGTCGTCGTGATGCTCTCCACAGTGCTGTTCGCGCTCCTCCAGGCGCCCGTGCGACCCGCGGTCGAGCGGTTCGCGATCGATCCCTCGCGCAGCACGGTCGGCTTCCGCGGCTCGTCCGACCTGCACGACTTCGAGGGTCGCACGAGAAACGTCGCAGGCGAGCTCTTGCTCGATGCCGGCGATCCGCGTCGCTGCGCAGTCGGCGCCGTCCTGGTGCTGGCGCGCTCGCTCGACACGGACAGCACCCGCCGCGACTCGAAGATGCGCGACCTCCTCGAGGCCGATACGCACGCGCACATCGCTTTCGAACTCGGCGCCGCGTCGGATCCTCTACCCGCCGAGCACGGCGAGATGCACGTGCAGGGGACGTTCGTCGTGCGCGGCATCCCCCTGCCGAAGGTCGTCGCGGTCGCCCTGGAGCACCTGCCGGGCGGCGCGCTGCGCGTGCACGGCGAGGCGAGCCTCGCGATGAGCGACTTCGGAATCGAGCCCCCGAGCGTGCTCTTCCTCGACACGGACGACGAGGTCGAAGCGTTCTGGGACCTCGTGCTGGAGCCCGTTCCCTCCGCGCGCGTCTCCGCGCGGACCCACGCGCTGTCCGTCGTATCCGAGTTCACAGGTCCCGGCGAGGCGCCGCAGAGGAGCGAGCGACGCGAGCGGTTCTTCGTCTGCGACGACGGCGTGCTGTGGGACCGCGGCGAGACCTGGCACGTCGCGGGCGGCGAAGGACGCTCCTCGGTCGACCTCGCGCGCGCTCGCGCGCTGCCGGCTCCGTCGACGGCCGAAGAAACCGCGAGCGAGCTCGCTCGGGAGCGCGAGCGCATCGCGGCCCGGTACGGCGTCTTCGCCGGCGACGTCGCGCGCGAGCGCGTCGATCGCCTGCTGGCGTTCGCTCCGCCCGACGCGCCTCCCGAGATCGCGCGCACCTCGGACGGTTTCTCCGTCCGCTTGGGCGGCGAGACCTGGCTCGAAGTGAGCGGACGGATCGGCGAGGGCGACTTCGGCGCGTGCCTCGCGGGGATCGAAGGCCTCCCTGAATCCGTGCGCACGGCCCTCGCGGAGCTCGACGGCGTTCCCGAGCGCGTGTTCCTGCGCACCGCGACGCTGGCGGGAACGGAGACGCTCGAGATCCGCGCCAGCGCGGCGCAGCCGGGCGAGCTGTGCGACTGGGCGCTCACGCCGAGCCGCTGGATCCGCGTCGGTGCTCACTAGGTCGTTGCGCGAGACAGCCGTGCAGCCTCACTTCTTCGATCTCGCCGTAGTCGGAGCCGGTCCGGGCGGTAGCGCCGCCGCGCTCAGCGCCGCGCGTGCCGGCCTCAGCGTGATCGTGTTCGATCCGCGGCCGGAAACCGACAAGCCGTGCGGCGAAGGCATCCTGCCGCCGGGCGTGCGCGCGCTCCGCGAGCTCGACCTCGACGAGGTCCTCGGCGCGGGCCGCTCGTTCGATTCGATCCGTTACCGAGTGGAGGGAGCTTTGCCGCTCGTCGTTCCGCTGCAAGGCACGGGGATCTCGCTCCAGCGCCCGCGTCTCGCGGCCTGGCTCGTCGAGGCCCTCTCTCGCGAGCCCCGCGTGGAGCTCGTGCGGGAGCGCGCGGTCGCCGAGCGCTGTCCTCGCGGCGGCTTCGCGCTCCATGCGGGCCGCGAGTCGTTCCGCGCGCGCGCGCTCGTCGTCGCCGACGGCGGCCAGGGAAGCTGCGCGCCGTGGCTTCGGCGCGACGCCGCCCGTCCCGCGTCGTTCGCGAGAGGAGGCAACGCAACCCCAACGCACACGCTCTCGGGCGAACGCATCGGCATCCGCATGCGTTCGGACTCGGGCGAACGCATCGGCATCCGCATGCGTTCGGGCTCGGGCGAACGCATCGGCATGCGGTTCCGTGCGCTCGCCGCCGAACCCCTGGATGCGGTCGAGGTCCACCTCGGCGGCGGGCCGGAGATCTACCTCACGCCGCTCCCCGATGGGATCGTCAACGTCGCCGTGCTCTTCGGGCGCATGCCGGAAGGAGCGCGTGGGACGTCGGAGCTGCTCGAGCACGCCCTCGCCGCGCATCCCGCGGCTGCCGCGCGACTCGGCGAGACCGTCACGCGGCCCGCCTGCCGGAAGCTCGGGGCTCGGCGGCGGCGCGTCGCGGGCGACGCGACCTTCGCCGTCGGCGACGCGGGAGGCGGGGTCGATCCGATCCTCGGCTGCGGCGTGAGCATCGCGCTCACGACCGGTATCCAAGCCGGTCGCGCGGCTGCAGCGCTGTGCGCAGGAGCGGATCCGGGCGACGTCGATCGGATGTACCGGCGCGCGTACCGGCGCGACACCCACGGTCGCAGGCACCTCGCTCTCTTCCTGCGCGCGATCTCGGCGCATCGTTTTTCCGCCCGCGCGCTCGTGCGCCTCGGACGCGCCGCTCCCGCTCTCGCGCGAGCCCTGGTCGGGATCGCGATCGGCGCCTGTACGACGAGCGCGCGGGCGAGTGGTGGAGCGGACGTTCCTTCCGCTCGCTACGCTCCATCGACGCGCACCGCACGCGCGTCCTGTGCGAGTGGCTCGACGGAGAGCGCGGAATCGTGGTCGACCTCGGCTGCGGCGGCGGGCTCGTGTCGGTGCCACTGGCGCGAGCAGGGTGGCGCGCGGTGGGCGTCGACACGTCGCAGCAGAGCTTGTGCGCCGCACGCAACGCAGCGGGAGACGCACCGGCGTCGTTCGTGCGCGCGAGCGGCGAGCGCTCTCCGCTCGTGAGCGGCTGCGCCGACCTCGCGCTGCTCGGCGACGTGCTCGAGCACGTGCCGGCGTGGACGGAGCTCGTGCGCGAGGCCGCGCGCGTCCTGCGTCCCGGCGGGCACCTGTTCGCGAGCACGCTCAACCGCACCGCCTCCGCCCGCTTGCTGGCCGTGGGCGTGGCGGAGGGCCTCGGGCTCGTCCCGCGCGGGACGCACGACCCGCGGTTGTTCGTGAAGCCAAAGGAGCTGTGCCGCGCCGCGCGCGATCAGGGGCTCGAGCTCGTGCGTCTCGAGGGCGAGCGCCCCGCGCTCGCGGCCACGCTGCGCTCGTGGACCCTCGTTCCGCGGCGCAGCGCGTCGCTCGCGCTCTCCTACTGCGCGCTGTTCCGCAAGGAGGAAGCGTGAAACGCCTCTGCGCACTCGCGTACGGAGTGCTCGCGCACGGACTGTTCGCCGTCGGCGTGAGTTCGATGGTCCTCGGGCTGCACGAGGGTCTCGCGACCGGCCGGGGCAGGTTCGAGGGCGTCACGGCCCTGGCCGTCGACGCGCTGCTCGTGCTGCAGTTCCCACTCTTGCACTCGCTCATGCTCGGACGCCGCGGAGGGCGCTGGCTCGCGCGGCTCGCGCCGCTCGGACTCGGGCGCGACCTCGCCACCACGACCTACGCCGCGTTCGCCTCGCTGCAGTTGGTCACGGTCTTCCTCGGCTGGTCGCCGATCGCGCGCGCGGCGTGGCGGCCGCACGGGGTCGCGAGCGCGGTCCTCGAGCTCGCGTTCGCCGGCGCATGGCTCTTCCTCGGCAAGGCGATGTGGGACGCCGGCCTTTCCGTGCAGACGGGCTCCAAGGGCTGGTGGGCCGTGTTCCGCGGCCGACGCCCGGCCTTCGGGCCGTTCCCGCAGGACGGACTCTTCCGCCGCTGCCGCCAGCCGGTCTACCTCGCCTTCGCGCTCACCCTGTGGACGGGCCCGGTGTGGACGCTCGACCGGCTCGCGCTCGCGCTCGTCTGGACCGCCTACTGCATCGTCGGCCCGCGCTTCAAGGAGCGCCGCTACGCGCAGCGCTTCGGCGAGGACTTCCGCCGCTACCAGAGCGAGGTGCGCTACCTCGTCCCGTTTCGCAGAGCTTCCTGAACCGACTGCGCCGGGCCGAGTGTGGCAGTTGGATGTGTCGGCTCCGGCGCCGCAAGCACTGGCCGCGAGGGCCGATACCGCGGCAGGTCCGCGAGTGGGAGCGCTCAGCTCGGCGGCGATGGCGTGTCGCGGCGCGACTACTCACTCGGAGGGATCCGCCTACGCAGCCGGGGCCATTGCCAGCGTTCGCGGAACGGCCGATCCTCCGCTTGCGTCCAGCGGCCCCGATGCGCTGGGCATCGCGACCGCTGCACCAGCGAGGAAGCGCCATGAAGAACCCTGCGAGCATCTCGACGGCGTACGGAGACCGGATCGCGCGAATCCTGACCGAGATGGGTTGGGAGAACGCGGCGTGGCTCGAGCAGTGGGACGGACGCGACGTGGAAGCGCTGCGCGAGCACCTGAGCGAGGAGGAGTTCCAACATCTCCTCGACGAGCTCGAGCAGGAAGATGTTCGCTCTTGAAGGTGCGGCGCTCGAATCCCCCCTCGGAAGGAAGTAGGCCATGAACATCGGTCGTCTGTGTTCGCGTGATGTGCACGTCCTCGAGCCGCACGAGACCGCTCGCGTCGCCGCGGAGCGAATGAAAGCGAAGAACCTCGGCACGCTGGTCGTGATCGACTCGCGTCGCAGCCCCGTGGGAATCGTCACCGACCGCGATCTCGTCCTGCGCGTCATGGCGCTCGGGCTCGACCCGGCGAAGGCGCTCGTGGACGACGTCATGACCGGGCATCCGCGCACGCTCTCGGAGGACATGCCGGTCGAAGGAAGCTTGTCCACGATGCGCAGCTTGGGCGTCAGGCGCATGCCGGTCGTCGATGCAGCGGGCCGTCTGACGGGCATGATCAGCGTGGACGACGTGCTCGCGCAGCTCGCCGAAGAGCTCGCCGAATTGAGCAGGATCCTGCAGTACAGCCGGCCGCGCAGCGGCGCGCTGGCCCGCGTGATCCCGCGCGCGCCCTCCAGGTCGGGATTGGAGCGCGCCATCTCGGACCCCGAGTGCTAGGCGCTTCGTGTGGGAGGCGTCCTACGCCCTGGTTTCCTGCGGACTTGCGCAGTCCGCCTACTCATTCGAACCCAACGGCCCCGACTACTGTGTGATGGGCAGGCACGGACGCGGGCGGTGTTTCCAGCTCGCGCGAGTCGCACTGCGGATGTCCAAAGAAGCGAAGGAGCCCAGCGATGTCACTCATACCTTGGTCCGAGCGCAGCGCGCTCACCTCGTTCCGTCCCAACCTGGAGAACTGGCTGGATGAGTTCTTCCGCGACGGTTTCGAGACGAGCCGATTGCCGAAGGCCCTGCGCGGGCCCGTACCTCCCGTGAACGTCTCCGAGACGGACAAGGACTTCGTCGCGACGATCGAGTTGCCCGGCATGGACGAGAAGGACATCGACATCCAGGTGCTCGGCGACCAACTGGTGATCTCCGGCGAACGCAAGTGGGAGCACGAGAAGAAGGGCCGCGAGTTCCATCGCGTCGAGTCACAGTACGGATCGTTCCGGCGTTCGATCGAGCTGCCGAGGGGCCTCGTCACGGACGCGGATGCGATCCACGCGACCTTCCACAAGGGGATGCTCGAGATCCACCTGCCGAAGGCCGAGCCGCGACCTGTCACGAAGGTGAAGATCAAGGCCAAGTGACCCCACGCGAGCCGGGCGGAACCGGGGGGAAGCACGCTCCTTCCCGGTTCCGCCGTTTTCGTGGAGAACGGCCACGGCGTGGGAGCGGTCGCTGGCGGCTCCCGATGCGCAGTCCTCCGGACGTTCCTACGCATTCGTGCGGATCACGCTCCTACTCCGACTGCGCGAGCATGAGCGCCGTCGAGCGGATCCGTTCGCGAGGGGACGAGCCTCGCCGCCGCCCGACGCGAAGGAGCATTCCATGACGACAGCAGACGTGGGCAAGGAACTCGATCAGATCAGGGCCGACATGGCTCAGCTCAAGGGAGACGTGTCTTCCTTGCTGAGCAGCCTGCGCGATCTGGCCGGTGAACAGAAGGATGACGCTTACCAGCGTCTCGAGGACGTCGGCGAGAAAGCGCGCGCGCGCGCGAGCGGGGCTTGCGATACGCTGGAGAAGGAGATCGGGGAGCGGCCGCTCGCCAGCGTCGTGACGAGTCTGGTCATCGGCTTCGTGCTGGGCATGTTGCTCGATCGCCGGCGGTGAGGAGCAGCGTGGCGAGTTTCTTCGCAACGCTCGTCGAAGCACTCGCGTCGCCGGCGCGCGCAGCGCTGCATCGCTGGCGCGATCGTCTCGGTCGCGAGCTCTTGCTGTTCGGCCTCGCTCTCTCCGCCGCGTGCGGCAGCCTCGTCTTCCTGTCCGCCGCGGGGCACTTCCTCCTGGCTTCCGTCACCTCTGCTTGGCTCGCGGCGCTGATCATCGGGCTCGCCTTGCTCCTGCTCGCCTCGGCGCTGATCTGGGTGGCGCGGCGGAAGCCGAGCAGTCCGAGCTCCGCGGTGGATCGCGGCACGGCGACGTCGGACGAAACCAGGCGCCTTTCGCGCGCGCTGGCGCAGTGCGACATCCCACCGGCGGACCTGGTCCTGACGAGTCTGCCGGCGGGCTGGGCGCTGTCCGTGGGCTTGAGCTCGGGTCGCGCACGCTCGCGAACCGCTCCGGACGCCGAACGGAATACGCGTCGTCCGGGCGATTCCCGCTGACGGACATCACCGGGGCGCAGCGCCCGGGTCGTGCTCTCTTCTTCGGATCTGGTCCGTCGGGTGGAAGCAGGTGGATCGTCGCCGGCGACTCGACCTGGCGCGCTGAAGTCCTCACCTACTCGAGGAACGCCGGTTCGGGGGGCGGACCCTCGCACAGCTTTCGTACGCGCTTCTTGGTCTTCGGGCTCGAGAAGTCTCGGAGCCGCGCGTGGATGGCGCTGCGTGCATCGCGGGCGCGCGCACCCGTGCGTTCCACGATGCTCCCCATCGCGAACAGCGTCCCTACCGGCGCTCGGCCCTTGCGCGCCATGAGGTGACCGAACTCGCGCAGCTTCTCGGCCTGCACGCTGCAATCATTGAAGACCCCGAGGTCGTCCTGGAGACGCTTGAGCACGGCGAGGATCGGCTCGACCCGCTCGCCCTCGAACAAGGTCTTCGTGGCGTCGAGGACGTAGCGCAGCTTCTTGCAGTCGAGCCGCAGCCGGTGCAGGTCTCCGACCGGCGAGTCGGCGTGCAGCTCCTTGCCGCGCCGTCGAGCCCGCCGATACAGGTTTCGGATGCGATCGCCGGCGACGAGCGACAGGGAGCGCGCGGCGTTGCGTTGCGGAGGCAGGGGCAGGACCGGCTCGTCCAGGAAGCGCCGCCAGCCCCCGATGAGCTCCGCGTAGCGCGGCGAATCGAGCGCGGCGACGATCTCGAGCTGAGCATCGGCGCGGCGGTCGCGCAGGAACTCGCGCAGCGGCGCGACGTCGTCTTCCGATTGGCCTTCGGCGCGGGAGTCGAGGTCGAGGAGCAGCACGTCGAGGTCTCGCGTGGCGCCGGTGGTCCCGGCGAGCCACTCGAATTCCGCACGGAAGTGACGAACGGTGGGCGCCGGGAACACTTCCTTCAACTGACCGAGCAGCGTTCGCGTGCGGCGCACGCCGACGCGGAAGTCGTGCAGGAACTCCGTGTCCAGGCTCTCGCGCACGCCACCCTCGTTGGCGCGCAGGATCTCGAACAGCGCCCCGTGGACGCGCTTCAACCCTTCGTCCGCGCGTACGTGCGGATCGAGCTTGGGGCTCGGCGACAACCGTCCGACGGACGGCGCTCCGCCGATCGCGGCGAGGGCGATGTCGAGCGGGCCGGCCGCGATGCGCGATAGCTCGGGTACGAGCGACAGGACGTCGATCAGGACCTGGTACTCACGCTCGTAGCCGCGCACCGGCACGACCTTCACGACCTGCGGGAGCTCGTGCCAGGCCGAGCGTTCGCGCGGCGCGCGCGCGCGGCCTTCCTCGAAGCGCACGCGCACGACGGTCTTCTCCTCGTCGTCGACGAGGTCCAGAGCGGGGCCGCGGTGCTCGACCTCGACGAGCGGCAGGAGACGGCGCATCTCGACCACGGGCTCGAGCACCTCGCGCAAGCGCCCGGCGGGCAGGTCGGCCGCGAAGGAGATCGGTTCGGAAATCCGCTCCTCGCGCGCGACGCCGCCTCCGTTGCCCCAGGAAAGGCGCCAACCCGAGTCTTCCTCGCGCGCGCACAACGACGAGCCCTTGCGGTGCAGCCGTCCGTCGAAGGTGTCGTAGAAGACCGCTCGCTCGACTCGGCTCGCCCCTTCGCGGCAGGCGAAGCGCGCAGCGAGGGTCTCGAGCACGGCCATGGGGCCGGCTTCGGGGTCGAGGACGAATGCGATTTCGGTCGTGAGCATGGGGAACGAACGCTCCACCATTATGTGGGAAGGGTCGGGAAGTGGAGCGATCCCGGGGCCCCCGGACGGGAGGAAGTCCCCTCCGCAGCCCGCGCGCAGGGACGAGTCCCTCGAAGGGCTTTCCACGGACGTTTATCGACGCCGGAGCGCGCGCGCTCCTGGATGAAACCGAGCGGACGGCGGCCGCTCGCGTCCTCCCGACTACCCTTTCCCCGCGTGGAGCGTGCGCAGAGGAGCGGTTCGAGCGGGATCGGGAGCAGCGGAGGCGTGTGGTGGATCCTCTTCGTGCTGCTCGCGGTCCGCGCGCTGTTCGTCGTCTCCCTCGCGGACGTGTTCTTCTACCTCGAGGAGCTCGAGAAGGGCGCCACGGCCAAGGCGATCCTGAGCGGGCTCGGCGTCCCCCACCACCAGCTCTCGGCACACTATTTCGAGGGCGGCGCGTTCGTGGCGGCGCACCTCAAGGCCCTCATGTTCCTGGTGGTGGGCCCGAGCGTGCTGGCGCACAAGCTCGTCGCCCTGCTCGTGTGCGCGCTCGTCTTCCTCGCGGGCCACGGCCTGGTGCGAACGAACTTCGGAGCTCGCGCGGCGCTCGTCTTCGGCGGACTGTTCGTCTTCGGTCCCGAGTCGTTCCAGAAGCTCGCGCTCCTGCACCTCGGGAACCACTGGGACGGCACGTTGTTCCTGCTGCTCGTGCTGAGCTCGGCGCTCGCGATCCTGTTCGCGGACGAGCCGCGCGTCCGAACCTGGGTGGCGTTCGGCCTGGCCGCGGGCTTCGGGTGCTACTTCAGCTACCAGACCGTGCTCGCCGTCGCGTCCATGGCGCTGATCGTGCTCGTCCGGCGACCGCGGCTCGCGCTGGGACGCCACGGGCTCGCGGGGCTCGCGGCGTTCGCCCTGGGCCTCGCGCCGCTGTGGATCACGCTCGCGCTCGTCGGACGCGAGGTGTTCGACATCCACGGACAAGCGCTCTTCGACCCGTCGAGCGGGGCGCGGCGCTCGATCGAGCTCGCGCGCTCCTTGTTCGAGGACCGCAACCCGCGCGAGGTCGCGAACGCGCTCATCCATCCCGCGGCGACGCTCGCCTCGATCGCCTACGTCCTGTGGCGCGGCGGAGCCTTGCGCGCGCGCTGCACGCCCCTCGTCGTCTACCTCGCGACGTGGGTCGCGGCCTACGCGTCGAGCGGGTTCGCGGTCGGCGAGGTGACGCACTACCTGCTCCTCGCGCGGCTCTCGCCGCTCTGGATCGCGTCGATCCTGATCCAGGCGGCCGCGCTCGGTGACGCGCTCGGTCGGCGGGGAGCCTTTCGCAGAGCGGCGGCGTGCGCCACGGGACTTCTGCTCGCGCTGGGCGCGGCGAACGCGGTCGCGATCGTCGCCGAGGGCCGCGGGGGATCGCCCGTCGCGAACCTCGCGTACCTCGCGCGGACCAAGGGCTACGTCTATCCGCACTACTTCAAGCTCCTGCTCGGGCACCTCGAGGGCAGCGAGCGCGAACGGCTGACGGTCCTCACACTCGTGGACGACGATCCGCGACTCGTCTATCCGGCGATCGCGTCGGCCGCGGCGTCCGGCGTCGCCACCGACCGAAGAGCACGAGTTCCGCTCGCCACAGCGCGGGAGGAATTTCACGCGCTCCTGGCGCTGCTAGATGAGGTCGATCCCCATGGTCGCGCCGAGTTCCTGCGCGGCCTCGGTGCGCGCGCGGCGGAGCTCTCCGGCGGCGACGTCGTGCGCGCCCTCGACCTCGCGCGCCAGCTCGGTGCGGAGATCGAGGGCCCGCTCGCGGAGGGGATCGGCCGGTTCGGCGCGCACTACTTCTATGAGCCCGCGGAGATCGTCCTAGAGACCGCGCGGGTCGTGGGGCATCCCCTCGCCGAGCCCTACTTCCGCGGGCTCGGGTTCCGCTTCCAGAGCGAGCTCGTGATGAGCTCGTACGGCGGAGCGCTGATCCTCGATGCCGGCGCGGCGCTCGCGTGGATCGATCGACTGCCCGAAGGAGCCGTTCCGCTCGCCCGCGAAGGCTTCGCCGCCGCGCAGGAGCTCTGGTCGCTGTAAGGAAAGGACCGGCTCCATGCCGCACCGGAAGAGCTGCGTATCCTCGTGTCGCCATGCCCGAGCGAAGCGCCGGTCTGCTCATGTACCGACGTGGCGGCGAGCGCCTCGAGGTGCTGCTCGTGCATCCCGGCGGGCCATTCTTCACGCGCAAGGACGCGGGCGCGTGGACGATCCCGAAGGGCCTCCTGGACGGCGACGAGGAGCCGCTCGATGCGGCCCTGCGCGAGTTCCGCGAAGAGACTTCGTTCGCCGTCGAGGCCCGGGACTTCGTCGAGCTCGGCGAAGTGCGGCTCGCGAGCGGGAAGCTCGTCTTGGCTTGGGCCTGCGCGGGCGATTGCGATCCCACGCAGGTCCAGAGCAACACGTTCGAGCTCGAGTGGCCGCCGCGCAGCGGCCTGCGGCGGAGCTACCCGGAGGTCGACCGCGCCGCGTGGTTCGACGTCCCGAGCGCGCGCGCCGCGTTGAACCCCGCGCAGGCGCCGTTCCTCGATCGGCTGCTCGCCGCGCTCGAGCCTTGACCGAAACAAGAGCGTCCTCCGCGCTTCGAGGACGTCCCGACCCGCCGGCCTTCAACCGTTCTGCGCGGGCCGGCTCCTGAAGGTTCCCTCGGGCGTGAGGAAGGTCTCGAGCTGACCGTAGGTGGCGCGCAGCGCCGCGTCCTTGCCGCCGAGCTCGAAGTAGATGCCGTAGTGCCGCATGGCGAGCCGGTTTCGCTCGACGATCTGGTACGTGTCGCTCAGCGTGTGGCACAGGATCGCGAGGTTCTTGTGCGCGTCGAGGAACTTCGCGTCGCGCTCGATCGCCGTCTGGTAGGCGCGGATCGCCTCCTCGTCCGCGCCGAGCTTCTCGTGCGCGAGCGCCAGGAGGAACGGTCCCATGGGACCGCCGGGATGCGCGGCCGCGAAATCCTGCGCGACCTGCAGCGCGTCGGGCGCGACGTCCATGGAGAGCAAGAGCTCGACCAGGGAGCGCGCGCTCGCGGGATCCGCGGGGCTCGCCTCGAAGACTTCGAGCAGGATCCTGCGCGCTTCGACGAAGTTGCCCGCGAGGGTCTCGAGCTCGCCCAGGGCGCGTCTCCCGGCCACGTCCTCGGGCTCGAGGGCGAGCGCCCGTGCGAGCGCGCCGCGCGCTTCGACGAGGTCGCCGCGCGCGGTCAAGGCGCGCCCGAGGCCGACCTGCGCCGGGACGGCCTTGGGGCGCGCGGCGAGCACGCCGCGGAAGCTCGCTTCGGCGGCAGCGGCGTCGTCGAGCAGGAGTTGCGTCTCCCCCGCGAGGTACAGCGCCTTGGGATGGTCCTCGTGCTCGGGGGCGACGGCGCGGGTGAGCTCGAGCACGCGCGCGTACTCGCCCGCGCGGAACGCGGTCAGCGCCTCGGAGAGCGGCGCGTCCGCGCGCGCGGGAAGGGCGAGGGTGGCTGCGCCGAGGGTCAGGCCGACGAGGGTCGTGATCTTCATGCTCATCTCCGCTTTCGCTGGGTCGCGGGCCGTGGAAGGAGAGCCGGGACCGGTGCACGTTGCACCGGCCCGGCCGCGCTTGCGTCGCCGTCAGATCCTGGCGAGGTTCGCTTCCACCGCATCGGCGAGCTCGGCGCGGACCACCGTGGAGATGGCCAGCGCTTCGTTGCCGAAGGCGCGGAGGGAGTTCGCCTCTTTCGCCAGGGGGCACGCGTTCGCGCAGCGGAAGGTGGCGAGCGAGGCTTTCGCCTCGCACGACTCGCCTGCCTGTGCGGAGAACGCGAGCCCGGTGAGGGCGAGGATTGCAAACAGCTTCTTCATTGGGGTTCCTCCTTTGGGGGGGCCCATTGACGAGCGTTCAGACAGGGCGCTGCGCCGCCGCTCCTTCGCGAAACCGCGGGAAAAGCGCGCGGGGATCGCATCCCAACGCGGACGAAACCTGCGCGATACTCAGCTCGCCCAATCGAGCGGCGGGAAGCGTCCCGTCGCGCGCAACCGTTCGAGCACCTCCTCCAGCTCGGCTGCGTGGGGAGTTCCGCGGAACTCCTCCAGTCCCTGCTGCAGGTGCTCCGCGGCCCGCGCGGTTTCCTCCTGCGCGAGCGCGCGGGCGGCGATGAGCACGTCGCGCGCGAGGAGCGCGATGCGCAACATTCCGCGCCGGCCGGCTTCCGCGAACTCTCCGGTCGCGCCGTTGGCGACGAGCTCCTCGTAGAAGCGCCGGGCCGCGCCGAAGGTGCGCGCGTCCTCCGCCGAGCGCGCACGCCCGTGGAGCTCGGCCAGATCGCGCGACAGGGACCAGGGCAGCGGCTCGGCGTCGGGAGCGAAGCCGGCGAGACCGTCGTCCAGCCGACCGGCCAGCTCGTCGCCGCCGTCGGGACCGGCGTAGACCCCCGAGAAGGTCGCGAGCGAGGCGCCGTCGTCCGCCTGGAGCTCGAGGAACGGATACCCGCTCGCGAGCATCGCCTTCTGCTCGCCGGCGGGGAAGAGCTGGATGTCGAGCTCGCACGGGACGCACTCCTCCGCGAGCCCGATCACGCGATCGTCGAGCAGCGCGTTGCTGCGCAGCGCTTCGGCGATCGGACACCCTTCGTAACGCACGAACAGGAAGAGCGGGCGGTGCGTCGCGCTCGCGATCTCGCGCGCTTCGTCGAGCGCACGCACCCAGCGGATGCGCCCCTCCTGCACGGGGTGGAAGTCGGCCAGGGAAGCCGGGATCGAGGGCGCCCGCGTGTCGCGCTCCGAACCGGCGGCGAGCGGGATCGTGCGCAGCTCGACCGTCGTGGGCTCGGCCAATTCCGCCAAGCGCCGCGTCGCGACGAGCGCGCCCGCGAGGAGGAGAATGCCGGCGGCGATCGCGGCAACGCGCGCGGCGGGAGCGACGGGGGCGATTCGGCGCGCGCGACCTTCGTCGAGAACGCGGCGCTCGATCGCTTCGAAACCCGTCGTGCACGGCGGCACGTTCGGCACGACGCCGGGAGAGCCCGAGAGCGCGTGGACGAAGCGGTACTGCTCGGCGAAGTCCGCGAGCGCGGGATCGGAGCGGAGCTCGCGTTCGAGCTCGGCGGTATCGTCCGGCGACAGCGCCCCGTCGGCCCAGTCGCGGATCCGTTCGAGTGAAGGTCGGGTGCCCATGGTCGGTCTCTAAGAGGCGTTCACCTGTTTCGCGAAGGCGCGCAGCTTGTCGCCGAGCAGCTTCGTGGCGCGTTGCACGCGGCTCTCGATGGTCTTCGCCGGCGCATCGAGAGCGGCGGCGATCTCGGCGCACGAGAGCCCCTCGTAACGGAAGAGCAAGAAGGTCTCGCGCATCGGGGCCGGCAGCGAGTCGATCGCCTCGCGCACGCGCAGCGCCAGGAACTGGCGCGTCTCCGCGCGCTCGATCTCGGCCCCGGCGGGCGGAGCGAGACGCGGATCGCGGTCGACGAGCGTCAGGAGATCGCGCCGGCGCTCCTTCTTCTCGCGTTCGTTAAGGAACAAGCGGTAGGCGGTGCGACGCAGGTAGCCGGCCGCCGCGCCGCGCCCCGCGAACTGCTTGCGCTTCCTCCACACGGCGAGGAAGGTCTCCTGCAGGAGGTCCTCCGCGTCCGCGGCGTCGCCCGTCAGGCGGTAGAGGAACCGGAACAGGATCTGGCGCTCCGCTTGGAAGAGCGCGCGCAAGCCCTGCCGGTCGAGGGCCCCGCTCGTCACGCGACCGAAGCCTCCAGGAGCGCCCGAGCGGCATGCGCCGCAGGGGTGAGCCCTCGCGCGAGGAGGTCCCGAGGCAAACGTGTGGGGGCCATCATTCCACCGGGATCCAGGACCCCGTCCCGCTAGAGACAGCCCGAGACCGGGCCGGCCCGCAAGAAGCTCCCGGTTTCTCCGACGCCGGAAGCGCTCGCGCGCAGACTGCACCGCGCCCTTACCGACCCCGGACCGTCAGCGCCATTCTCCCGAGGGCACGACGCACCCCAGGTCAAGGGCAGCGCCGCGCCGTGCTTTCCCCATGGTAGGCGAGGCCGGAGGACCGAGGGAATCCGCTCAGCGCCGGAAGCAACCGAGGACGTGGTCGTTCACGAGCCCCGTCGCCTGCAGGAACGCGTAGCAGATGGTGGAGCCGACGAAGCGGAAGCCGCGCCGCTTCAGGTCCTTCGAGAGGGCGTCGGAGAGCGGCGTGCGGGCGGGGACGTCCGCGAGGCGGCGCGGCGCGGCGCGCACGGGCTCGCCGCCGACGAAGCTCCACACGTACTCGTCGAAGCTCCCGCGCTCGGCTTGCAGGGCGAGGAAGGCTTTGGCGTTCCCGACCGTCGATTCGACCTTGAGCCGGTTGCGGACGATGCCGGGGTCGGCGAGCAGGCGCTCGATCCTGCGCCGGTCGAAGCGCGCGACCACTGCCGGGTCGAAGTCCGCGAAGACCTCGCGGTAGCGCGCGCGCTTCTTGAGGATCGTGTCCCACGACAGGCCGGCCTGGGCGCCCTCGAGCGTCAGGAGCTCGAAGAAGCGGCGGTCGTCGTGCAGCGGGACGCCCCACTCCAGGTCGTGGTAGCGGATCGCGAGCTCGCTTTGCGCCCACTCGCAACGTCGAACCTCTTTCGTACGGGAGGCCATGCGAGCGACTCTTATAGTGGAAGGCGTCCCGTGAGTCCGATCCTCCTCCTGCTCGCCCTCGCCGCGCCGCCGCACGCCCAAGACGACGGCGACCGCCTCGACCCGGCGCTCGACGACGCGGTGCGCCGCGCGCAGACGCGCCTCGAGGCGAAGCTCGAGCTGTGGGAGGACCACTCGACCTGGGACAAGGCGTGGGTCGTGCGGAGCGAGCACTATGAGGTCGTTACCATCCACGGCCACCACCTCGCGGCATCGACGGCCGAGGAGCTCGAGGGGATGCTCGCGCTCTTCCGCGAGACGCTCCTCGTGGATCCCGAGTGGGAGCTCGGGGAGCCGCTGCGCATCGAGATCCATCCGGAGATCGGCGCCTACAACGCCTTCGGCGACGCGAACGGCGAGCACCATTCGTCCTTCTACGGCGCGTTCTACTCGCCGACCGCTCCCGGGCGGCCCGTCGCGACCTACTTCGTGCCCAACCGACAGCTCCTGCGCATGTGGATCACGCACGGAGCCTTCCACCAGTTCCTCGAGCGCGCCGGCCCAGAGCGACTGCCCACGGCGCTCGACGAGGCCCTCGCGAGCTACTTCGCGCTGTGCTGGGACTTCTCCTACGGCGTGGCCCAGTTCGAGCGCATGAAGGCGTCGGGAGGGCTGATGCCCCTGCGCGAGCTCCTAGCCGCGAACGAGGAACGGTTCGCCGACCGCGCGGAAGACCGCTTCGTGGAGCTCGGGATGCTCGTCGCGTACCTGCTCCACCACCGCGAGGACTCACGCACGGTGAAGCAGGGCGGCGACGTGTGGCAGGCGCCGTTCTCGGAGTACCTCGACGCCCTGCTCTCGTCGGACGACGCGCACCTGCACCCGGTGCACGAGCTCTTCGGCAAGCGCCTCGCCGACCTCGAGCGCGACTTCTTCGCGTTCGAGTTCCCTCGGAGTTAGAGCCCGAGTCCGGTCACCGCCGTCCCAGGCTCTGCATCCACCCCGCGACACGCGGGTCGTCGCCACCGAGGGCGCGATAGGACGCGAAGTGCCCAGCGGCCTTCGCCGCGTCGCCCAGGTAGTCCATGTTCAGGATGCCGAGAGCGAAGTGCGCGAACGCGAGCTTCGGGTCGAGCTCGACTGCGCGCTCGAGCTCGGCGCGCGCCTCGTCGAAGCGCTCGCGCTGCATGAGGATCAATCCGAGGTTCTCGTGCGGCACCGCGAATGCGTCGTCGAGCGCGAGCGCCGCGCGGTACTGCTCGAACGCCGCGTCGTCGCGTTCTTCGCTCTGGTACAGGATCCCGAGCAGGATCCGGCCGCGCGCGGCGTCCGACGCGTCGAGCGTGGCGTCGGCTAGCCCGCGCTCGAGCGCGCCGACGGCTTCCGACGTGCGTTCCAGGCCATGCAGGGCGACGCCGTACGCGAGCTGCGCCCGTCCGGAGCTCGTGCCGCGCGCGAGCGGACCGCCGAGCAGGGCCGCGGCCTCGGCGTGGCGCTCGTCCTCCACGAGCGCGAGCGCCGCGTCCGCCAGGGAGTCGATGGCGCGCGGATCGAGCTCGACCGCGCGCGCGAGCTCGCGCAGGGCGTCGTCCATGCGGCCCTGCCGCGCGTACACGTCGCCGAGGGCCGCATACGTGCGCCAGGAGATCGAGCCGTTGCGCTTGGCCTTCGAGAGCGACGACAGCGCGGCCTCCGCGGCGCCCGACTCGAGTTGCGCGAGGCCGAGCCACTCCTGCGCCCGCGGATCGCTCGCGTCGAGCTCCACGGCGCGCGTCAGGAGCTCGAGGGCCTCCGCCGAGTCGCCCCCTTCCAGCGCGAGGGCGCCCTGACCCGCGAGCGCTCCCGACGACTCCGCGCCGGGACTCGCGGTGAACTGCTCGCGCGCCGCGTCGAGCTCGCCGTTCTCGAAGTCGATCCAACCGAGCTCTTGGCGCGCCTCCGCGTAGCTCGCATCGCGCTCGAGTGCGTCCTCGAAGTCGAGGCGCGCGAGATCGCGATCGCCGGCGGCGAACGCGATGCGGCCGCGCAACAGGACGGCCTCCGCATCCGCGGAGCTCATCGCCTTCGCGGAATCGACCAGCGCGCGCGCGGACTCGAGCCTGCCGTTCGTGAGGTGCTCGCGCGCCCCGTCGAGGCTCTGCAGGTAGGCCCGCTCGAGCTCCGAGCGCTCGCCGGCTGGCTTCTCGCGGACGCGCGGAGCCGCGGACGTCGCGAGCGTCGATCCGCCCCCCGCGCCGGGCCACAGCGCGCCGAGAGCCGCGATCCCGATCACGACCGCGGCCAGGACGAGCAGCCCGCGCACGAGCTTCGACCACGTGCGCGGAGTCGCGCCGTCCGCAGTTCGAGGCGCGGGACGCGGCGTGGGCGGCGCGGCGTGACGTCGCGCTGCGCCGCGCGGTGATGCGAGCACCGCGAGGTCGACCGACTCGAGCGCCGCCATCATGTCGGCCGCTGATTGGAAGCGCTGCTCGGGCGCCTTCTCTAGGGCGCGCCGGATGACGTCCTCGAGCCCCACCGGCACGCCCAGGCTCGGATTCGCCTCGAAGATCGACGGCGGCGGCTGCGTGGCCTGCTTGACGATGATCTCGGTGATCGACGTGCCCTGGAACGGCGGACGGCCGGTCAGGCACTCGTAGAGCACGAGCCCGACGGCGTAGAGGTCCGTGCGGTGGTCGACCTCCTGGCCGTTCGCCTGCTCGGGCGCCATGTAGAGCGGCGTGCCCATGATGCGGCCGATCTGCGTGACGAGGCTCGCGTTCAGCGGGCGATCGACGAGCTTCGACAGGCCGAAGTCGAGCACTTTGACGGACAGCCCGCCCGAGGCGCCCCGCAGCACCATGACGTTGTCGGGCTTGAGGTCGCGGTGGACGATGCCCTGCTCGTGCGCTTCTCCCAACGCGCCCAGGATCTGGAGCACGACCGACACGGCGACCGCGGGCTCGAGCGGCCCGTTCTCGCGCAGCCAATCGTTCAACGTGCGCCCCTGCACGTACTCCATCGCGAGGTAGCACAGGCCTTCGACGCGGTCGAAGTCGAAGATCTGGATCGCGTTGGGATGGTTGAACTTGCCCGCGGCGATGCCCTCGCGCTGGAAGCGCTGGAGCGTCTCCTCGCTCACCAGCAGGTCGGAGTGGAGCACCTTGATGGCGACCTTCTTCCTCAGGCCGATGTGCTCCGCTAGGTAGACCTTGCCCATGCTCCCGGCGCCGAGCACGGAGAGCACCCGGTACTTGTCCGACAGCGTTCGCCCCACGAGGCCCACCGCGACGTCCGCGTCCACGACGCGCGTGCCGCAGCTCGGACAGAAGCGCACCGAGGCCTCGATGGCCGAGCCGCAGTTCGAGCAGGACCTCATGCGCGCGATTCTAGGTTCGATGCAGCCGTGGAGCGCAGGGCGCGCGGAAGGAACCCGACGTGGATCGGGTGTCTACCGCGCTCTTACCGGCGCGCGGCTCGACGTGTTGGCGGGGGGAGCGGGGAATCGCGCGCAACGGTCGCGCTGCGGGCGCCCAGCGCTCCCCAACTCGACGGCCTGGGCGCGCGTAGGGCGCCATGAATGGGGAAAGGTGCGATTCCGTCGTCCCGGGG
The DNA here is from genome assembly GCA_964413535.1 of uncultured Planctomycetaceae bacterium. Classification (GTDB taxonomy): domain Bacteria; phylum Planctomycetota; class UBA1135; order UBA1135; genus CAYPTB01. The sequence continues at coordinate 43,707 of CAYPTB010000009.1, forward strand.
CGCGCGGGCCGCGTCCAAGGGCGCGGTGGAACGCGAACGGAGCATCGAAGCATCCGAGGACGAGTTGCTGCGGCGCTTCCGTGGCGGCGACGAGAGCGCGTTCGAGGGTGTGGCGGTGCGCTTCCACCCAGAGCTCCTGCAGCTCGCCTACCGGATGACGGGCGATCGCGAGGAGGCGCGCGAGATCGGTCAGCTCGCCCTGTTGCGCGCGCACGAGACGCTCACGAGCTTCCGCGGCGGCGCGCGTCTCTCCACCTGGCTGTATCGCGTGGTCTTGAACCTGTGCCGCGACCGCCACCGCAAGCGCACGGCGAACGAGGATCGGTTGGCGCTGCTCGCGCCCCTCGAGCCGCCGCGCAGCCGGAGCGAGGTTCCCGCGGAACGCGCGGAGGAGCGTGAGCTCGCCGAACGCGTCGCCGTCGCCGTCCGGGCCTTGCCACCGCTCGAGCGCGAGGTCGTCGTGCTGCGCCACTACCACGACCTCTCGTTCGCGGAGATCGGCCTGATCCAGGGAGCTCCCGCGACCACGGTGAAGTCTCGGATGACCAAGGGGCTCTGTCTCCTGCGCGGCCGCCTGAAGGACCTCGAATCATGAAGCAAGCGAACGATCCCATTCCGTGTTCCGCGATCCAGGACGAGCTCGCCGCCCTGCTCTACGGCGAGCTCGAGGGCGACTCGAGTGCGCAGGTGGAGCGGCATCTCGAGTCCTGTGACGCGTGTCGCGGGGTGCTCGAAGGCTTCGCGCGCACGAAGCACGCGCTGGACGCTTGGAGCCCGCCGGCGTCCGGGGACGCGGGGGACGCGTGGCGCGAAGCGCGCGAGGTCGCGCGCGGCGCACGGCGTCGCTCGCTCGTCGCGCACCGCAAGCGCTCGGTACTCCTCGGCCTCGCGGCATCCCTGCTCGTCTTCCTCGGGCTCTCCGCCTTGGGCGCGGAGCTCGATTGGCGCGCGGGGCGCGTGACGCTCTCCTTCGAGCTTCCCTGGATCTCCTCGGAGTCCGAGCTCGCGGACGCAGGCGATTGGACGCAGGAGATGCGCCGCATCGCACGCGCGGCGGCCGACGAGCGCCTCGCGGCCTGGGACGCATCCCAGGGCGGGCGGCTCGCGGACTGGAGCCTGCGTGAAGCGGAAGAGCGCTCGCGCCTCGTGCACGCCATCGACCGCGCGCGCGAGCTCGATCGCGAGAGCTTCGCGAACGTCCTCTCGAGCTTCCAGCGCGGAGCGGCCCAGGAGATCCGGTTCACGCGCGAGGCCGTCACCGAGCTCGCGTCGTTCGTCGCGCGCGAGCGCCAGCCCTGATCCACTCGAACGGCAATCTTCAAGGAGACGCCATGATCCTCTCTCTCGCTCTGACGACCGTTTGGCTGCTCGGCCCCGCCGCCGAGCCGGCCCAGGAATCCGCCGAGGCCCCGGCCAAGCACGCGGCCGAGGACGTCGAGGTGATGCGGCGCCTCCTGGTCAAGGAGCTCGGCGAGCTCGCGCCCGCTCACGCGCCCGAGGAAGCCGCCGACGGATTCACCACCTCCTACGCCCAGGGCGTCTGGGCGTACTCCCTCGGCGGACGCAACGACGGCGTGACGCACGCGCGCGGGTTCGTCGTACCGGGCGTGGGCGCGGTGTTCACCATCGACCTCGAGCTCCCCGTGTACGAAACGGAGCCGGGAGCGAGCTCGGACGAGCGCGAGGACGACGACGCCTGGGAGCAAGCGCGGCGCGAAGTGCAGAGCGGCGGCGGCTTCAAGGGTGCGGTCGCCGTCGCGCGCACGAAAACCTACCGGATCGATCCCCAAGCGCTCGACGCGGCGATCGATCGCGTCGTGGAGACCCTCGCGTCGCACGGCAACCGCATCCGCGGCCTCGGACCCGGCGAGAGCATCACGGTCCTCTTGAACGCCTCGAGCTCGGGCCGCTTCCGCTCCCGGCCGCAGGTGATCGCCCCGGCGGCAGCGGGCGAGGGGACCCTGTTCTGGAGCTCCGGCGCGCCGCTCCTCACCCTGAGCGCCCCCGACGTGCGCGTGGTCGTTCGCCTGCCGCTCGCCGTCCTCCGGGACTACGTGGACGACCGCATCGGCCGCGGGAGCGTCGCGGAGCGCGCGGCGATCACGCGCTACTGATTTCCCCGAGAGCCTCCGCGCGCGCGGGCGGGGGGTCGAGCCGGGGTAGTCTTCTTGGCGCGGTGGGCTCGGGGTGACCCGGGCCCACCGGCGACCTAAGGACGAGGGAAGAGCTCCCCTTGCGCCCGGCACGCCTACTCCTGATCGCGCTCGTCCTCGCCCCGGCGGTCTTGGCGCAAGACGCAGCGCCTCCGCGGGAGACGCCTCGGGCAACCTTCGCGAAGGACGCCGTGCGGGTCGCCAAGGAGGTCGTGCGGATCGCGGGGAGCCTCGACGACTGGCTCGCGCGGGTCGACCGATCGAAGTCCCTCTCGGGGCAGCGCGGCGCGTGGCTGCGCGAGCGCGTCGCCGACCTCGAGGAGCTGCTTGCCGAGAACCCGTCCGCGCTCGACCTCGTGGCGACCGAGTTCGTCGACCTGGCGGGGTTCGGGCTCGTGCGCATGCCCGGGCCCTCGGACTTCCTGGGCGGCGCCGAGGCGGCGCAAGTCCGCGCGCACGGACTGCGGGCCCTCGAGCGCCTGACGGAGACGGAGCGCGAGGGCGAGCTCCTCGACTGGGTCACGCGCGGCGTGCTGGCCGAAGCCCGGCGCCATCCGAAGGAACGCCGTTGGGTCGCGCTGTACTTGCTGCGCGGGATGCGCTCGGAGGCCTTCGACCAGACGCTCCTGTGCATCGCGCGCGACCCGAGCGATCCGTTGCGAGCCGACGCGCTGCGCGCGATGCCGGTCTCCGGGTCGGACGGAACGGACCGGTACCTCGTGGAGCTCCTGGATCTCCCGCGCGATCCGCTGCACGATCCCCATCCGTTCGACCTCTTGCGTCAACGGTTGAAGCGCGGGCAGCTCGGCTCGGATGCGGAAGCCTCGCTCGCGACACGGACGAAGTCGATGCTCCTGTCGAGCGATTGGCGCGACGCCTCGCGGGCCCTCGCCATCATCCGTGGCGTCGATCCGATGCGTTCGGCTCCGATGCTCATCGAAGCTCTGCACGCCTGGAAGGTCCGACAGACGCACCTGGGCGGAGCGCGCAGGCTGGTCCACGAGATCGTCCGCGAGCTCCAGGACTTGTCGGGGAAGACGATCGGCGCCAACCCGCGCAACTGGACCACGTGGTGGCAGGGCGTGTGCAACGGGAGCGTCCCGCTGCACGAGAGCGCCGGCGAGCGGGGCCGGCCCGTGACGACCGCGGCCTTCTTGGGGCTCGAGCCGGTCTCGGATCGCGTCACCTTCTTGATCGATCATTCGGGGAGCATGCAGGAGCCCTGGAACTCGACCTCTCGCTCGCGCTGGGTCGAGGTCATCGAGCAGCTCGTGAGCTACCTGCACGCTTCGGGCGAGGACACGCTCTTCGACGTCGTGCTGTTCGACACGACGCCCACGATGTCGACGAATGGTCTCGTCGCCGCCACGCCCGAGATCCTCGAGCGCTTGCGGAGCTCGCTCGTCGGGCGCGAGCCGAATGGCGGCACCAACCTCAAGCTCGCCGTGGAGCGGGCCCTGCGCGTCGACGCGCAGGGTCGGGTGGATGCCGCGCGCGTCCACTCGGACACGGTCGTGATCCTGTGCGACGGCGCGACGGCCGAGGGTCCGGGCTGGGTCGCGCCCTTCGTGGAGCGGATCGACGCGGAGCTGCGCGTGGTCTTCCACTGCGTGCTCATCGGTCCCTACGACGACGGCACGCTCGAAGCCCTCGCGCGCGCGACGGGCGGCGAGTTCCTGCGCGTCGACCCATGAACGCGGGTCAGCGCCGGGCTGTCGTGTCCAGCGCCACGGCCAAGTGCTCCTCGAGGTCGTACTGGCGCGCGTCGTAACGGGAGCCCTTTCCGTTCCAGCGCACGACGCCCACGTGGAGGCGCGGGCTCCCGCGCTTCACGTCCTCCACGAAGAGCCGCAGGACGAAGGCCACGACGGGGAAGGCGAGCTCGTCGAAAGGGAGCTCGTCGAGCGAGAAGAGGCGCGACTCCAGGCTCTCGACGCCGACGCCGAACTTCCCTCCGAGTAGACGCGCGCGGAAGATGGCGTAGGTCTGGCTGATGTGCGGGATGTCGAGGTAGGCGTGCGGCGCCGCGATCTCGATCTCGGCGTCGGCTTCCTCGCGCGTCTCGCGGATCGCGCCCTGCACCTGACTCTCCCCGAGCTCCGTGTAACCGGCGGGGACGGTCCACAAGCCGCGCGCGGGCTCGATGGCGCGCCGGCACAGGAGGACGCGCCCTTCGTGCTCCACCACGCAACCCACGACGGTCTTCGGGTTCTCGTAGTGGATCGACCCGCAGCGCGTGCAGACCGCGCGCAGACGATCGTCGCCGGCCGGGATCGCCAGCTCGAGTCGAGCGCCGCAGCTCGTGCAGAAGTTCACGCTCCGACGCGGCGCGCGAGGAACACGAGCGGCTTCCCGTTCTGCACCAGCTCGGGCTTCTTCTTCGGGAAGATCAGCGTCGCATCCTCGCCGATCGCGACCTCACGGCCGTCCGCGTAGCAGCCGAGCGACGTGCCCGCGGAGAGGGACTGCAGGTTCTCCCCGATCCCGGGGACCCACGTGAACCCCGTGCCCTCGCAGGTGACGACGGAGAAGAGCTCGAGCCGATGCTTGTCGGGATGGCTGGCGGCTCTGCGTCCGTTGAGCAACCCGCAGCCCGAAATGACGTTCTTCATCTCGGCGTACACCGACTCCGAGGTATTGGCGGGGTCCCCGATCCAGCCCGTCTCGTAGCAGATCCCCACCTGCTTGCGCATCGACATCCACTCGTCGAGCGAGACCCCGCCGAAGCGCAAAGCCGGATCCGCCAGCACGACCTCGGCTTCCAGGAAGCGCGTGACGGCCGCGTGCGCCGGGTCCGAGATCGGCGGATGGTGCATGAGGAAGCGGCGGCCCGGCTCCACCGTGCAGTGGAAGTCGACGAGGATCGAGGAGGAGAAGTCCTCGAGGATGTCGACGATCTCGCGCGCGCGCCGCTCCTCGTAGAGCGCGGGAGCACGGCCGAGGACGGAGGGATGGAAGCATCTGTTCAGGTCGACGCCGTCGGCGGACCAGCGCCGGTTCTCCTCCGACGCCTTCGGGTTGGCATACAAGAGCAGCAGTGCGCCGGCCGCGGGCGCGAGCTCACCGCTCTGGAGCTCGTCGAGGAGACGCTTGCCGGCCTCGATCGGCGGACGCTCGTTCCCGTGCACGCCGAACGAGAGACACATACGCTTGCCGGGCCGCCCCGAATCCGCGACCCAGGCTCCGTCACCGATTACCTCGGCCGTCATGCTGCGCCTCCCAGCCGTGCTCCGCTCGCGTAGGGTGATCCGTGTCGCGCCGTGACTCGCATGCGGGCTCCCGCCGACGAGCGGATTCTAACCGACGTCGTTCCGGCGCGCGTCAGCGACCGGATCGGAGCTCCGCCACGCGCGGGCGGAGTCGCTCTTCCAAACGTTCGAGCGCTCCGTCGAGCCCCTTGCCGTCCAGATGGACGCCGTCGCCGCCTCCCGCCGATCCGACGTCGATGCGAACGCCGAGGAAACGCTCTTGCGCGATGTGGAAGAAGCTCGTCCGCCAACGCGGCAGGAGATGCACGCACTCGAGCGCCTCGCGCTGCACTCCGCTCTTCCGATGCAGTCGGGCGAAGTCGTCGAGGCCGCGCTCGGAGGTGAACAGGGCGAGATCGCCCGTGCCCGGGACGGTCAGGAGCTCGCTGCGTCCCTCGTTCGCTCCCATCGTGCGCGCCGCCAGGTACAGCGGCCAGTCCGCCGCAACCCGCCCCGCCGTGCGTTGGTCCACGGAGTAGTCGCCGCCCTGGAGCAGGGCGAGCGCCTGCGCCACACCCAGGCCGTCGGGCGCGCGCCCCAGCGACGCCCACAGGTGCAAGTAGAAGAGCTCCGTGGTCTCGATCGCGAAGGCGTGCGAAGAGGCCGGATCCACCACGATGCCACTGCAGCGCGCGGTGAGCCGCAGCCAGCGCAGGAAAGGCGGCTTCGAACCCGCGACTTGCGGCGTCGGCGCGCGGTGCGCTCCGCGCCGCGTGAACTCGTAGAAGCGCTCGGCGTGGGAGAAGACCGGCAGGTACATGCCGGTTGCGAACGGAATCGGCGGTTGCGAGCCGTCCAAAGGGGGCCCGTACAAAGTGCTCCACGTCTTCGAGAAGAAGCGCACGACCTCGGGTTTCAGACCGTGGAGCCACGGAAGCTTCGACAGCCGCTCGACGGGTTCGTTCGGAACGAGCTCGAGGTCCCGGATGGGCGTGATCGCGGGGAAGAGCAGCGGAAGAACTTCGCGGTCGGTCAGCGACCATCCCCCGCCCTCGTCGGGATCGAGCACCACCTCGGAGACGTCGTGCGGCGACGACCAGTTCCAGCGAAACGCTTCGATGCCCGACAGCGCGGCGACACCCGCGTGCGCGCGACGCGCGCTCTCCTCGCTCGAATAAAATTCAGCGCGCTGGCGGTCGCCGGAAGCGTCGTCGCGCGTCCGCACGAGCGCGGGCCAGTGCATTCCGTCCGAGGCTCGAGCGCCGATCGGCACCCACAGGTCGACGTCGTTCGCGAGACACTCCGCGACGATCCAGGGCGATGCCGTGTTCCGCGCAGCCAGCTCCCGGATCTCGCGCATGCGTTCGCGCGCCAGGGCTCCGTGACGTCCGGGGGGCGGTAGGGGCGCGTGGGCGCGCGCGACCGTCGCCTTGCTGTTGTCGCGCTGCGCGCGTACGAGACGACCGACCGGCTGAACGATGGGCTGGGCCTTCTCGGGAGTCGCCGTGGCCACCGACCGCTCGGCGGCGAAGTCGACGGCGCCGAGGACCTCCAGGACATCGCGTTCGAACACGGCCTGGCTCGGGAGACCCGGATCGATCACGAGCCGCTGGACGCCGGCTTCGCACAGGCTCTTGAAGACGAGCTCGGCGGGCGCCTGCCGGCTGCGTAGATCGGGCAGCGTCGCGCGCGCCTCCGACGACCAGCGTCGGGCCAGGTCGAGCGAGCTGAACGCGAGGCCGCACGGCTCTCCGCTCGCGTCGACGTGGAAGTGGACCTTGTTCCCGACGAGGAGCACGACCAGCTCGCGCTCGCGAACGAAACGCTCGAGCGCCAGGGCCGCCACGACGGCGACCAGGTCGCGGCGGTCGAGCGCGAGCTCGATTCCGCGACCTGCGTCCAGGACGATGCCCGCGCAGCCGTCCGCGAGCAGCTCCGCGAGACCGCCAGCCCACGGTCTCGCGACCGACGTGTAACCGCGCTGCGCGAGCGACGCGTGGCCGATCGCGTGCTCGTGCAGCGCGTCGTGATCGACGAAGACGCGCCGCGGCTCGTCCTCCGAGCCGGGAGCGACGCAGTGCATCCAACCGGCGCTCGCGAGCGACGCGGCCAGCACGTTCGGCGGCGGACGACCTCCGGACGCGCGGGCCAGGACCTCGCGCACGGAGCCTTTGGAGGGAGTCGGATCCATTCAGGGCCCTCGTCGAGCCGCCGCACAGCCGATCTTGATCCCGGCGCCCGAGAAACCCGCGCTCCGCGCTCACCGGGGCGCAGGCGAGCGTACGAAGAGCGTCCAGCCGCATCAGCGCCCGATCGGCGACTCGGCTCCCCCGGCCGGACGCGTCATTCGTCTCGGTGCACGGTCGCGGGCGAGAAGGCGGGCAGGCACACCGCGACGTACTCCGCTCCGCCGGGATCGGGCGTGCTGTAGCGGACCCATTCGCCCGGTGCGGTGACGACGGCCTGGCCGGCGGAGACGTGCAGCACACCGCCCTCGTGCTCCACGCGCAACGCACCGGCGAGCACGACGGTGATCTCCTCGAACTCCGGGCGCTGGCCCGGCTCGACCCAGCCCTGCGGCGACTTCATGCGCGCGACGCTCACGGACGCGTGACCGCTGTTCACGCGGCCGGCGTACTCTTCGATGCGCTTGGGCTTGTTCCCGGCGGAGGCGATGACGGTGGGGTTCGAGATGAGTCGGGGCATGCTGGGATTCCGGGTCGGGTGCCGCACGGCATGGTAGCGGCGGCGGGATGCGGGCTCACTCGTAGTGCGCGCCTTGATCGATCCACGCGCGCACGAGCGCGATTTCGTCCTCCGTCAGCGGATCGCCCGAAGCCGGCATGACGTCGTCGTCGTCTGCGGGAAGACGGATGCGCCGGTAGAGCTCGCTGTGCTCGGCGTCGCCCGGCCGGACGACCCATTCCGCGGGATCGCGCGCGAAGTGCGCAGCGAGGTCGTCGAGGCGCAGATCGGCGCGCTGGCGCCTCGGACCGTGACAGTTGTGGCAACGCTCGGCCAGGAGCGGCGCGACCTCGCTCGAGAAGCTCACGGAACGCGCGGACGTCGTCGGCTCGTCCGCGGGCGGCATCGCGTCAGGGTCGGCTTGGACGGTCGAACCGCCCCTCGGAGCTTCGTCCGCCGGAAAGGGTCGATTCGCCGCGCCGTCGGTCGAATCGGCCGGAGCGTCGAGGAGCTTCGCGAGCGGAGCGCGCAGGTAGTCCTCGCCGTACACGAGCTCGCCGCCGAAGTTCGCCCCCGACGTGACGAGCACGACGGTCGCGAAGAGCGCGATCCGGTAGGCGCGCCCTTGCCGCAGAACGGCGAGGATCCACGTGAACAGCGCGAGGCCCGCGGTCGCAACGCCGGTCCAGCGGTGGAGGAAGAGCGTCTCTTCGAGGGATCGGCCGAGCGGCTCCGCCTCCGCATGGATCCAACCGAGGCCGGCCGCGACGAGGGCCGAGAACGCCCCCACCGACAGGCAGGCGAAGGCGGTCGTCGAACGCTCCTCGCGCCTGCGGACGACCCGCAGGAACTCCGCCGCGAGCGCCATCCACAACAGCGCGATCGGGAAGTGCACGACGAGCACGTGAAGGCGTCCGAGGAGCACGCTCCACTGCTCCCAAGGCAGGAGTGCTGCATCGACCGGCTCGAACATCGCGAACAGCCTAGCTTCGGGATCCGTGCGGAATGTGCGCGGGGCAGCGCGACGAAGCTCCGGGGTGGGTGGATCGGAGGTCTCATGCACTCACCGCCGCGAGCAGGGTTCGGTTGCTCCCCTGCCGGCGCTACGAGGGCCGCGTGGTGCGGGGTCCGACCCACCGCATCCGGCGAAGTTCGCTGGATATCCAAGGCGCCTCGTAGTGACGCTCATCCGCGGGGGTAGCAGTTTTCGCACCCAATGGTGGGAAACCCGGATTGCGGCCCGGGACAAGCTGGCGCATGCTCGCTCTCGAGGGGGACACGCGCGGAAAATCATGTATCCCCTGAGCACGTTTGCGGCGAAGTGGGTCGCGGGAGGCGTCCTCTCGCTCCTCTCGCAGCCCGACATCGTCGTCCTGACGCTCGACGACGTCGGGTGGGATCTGTGGAACGCCGCCGAGATCCCGAACCTCTCCAGCCTCCAAGCAGAGAGCATCACCTTCTCGCGCGCCTACGCGATGCCCTCGTGCTCGCCCACGCGCTACATGATCCAGTTCGGCCAGTACGGCCGGCGCAATCCCTCGGGCGCCATCGTCCACATCATCCTGGAGTCCGCCGAGGTCGACGCCGATCTGGACCAGACGAGCCTCGCTCACATCGCGAAGGCAAAGGGTTACCGGACGCTGCACGCGGGCAAGTGGCACCTCAGCTCGAAGACGAACTACGATCACCTCTTCGCGCCCAACCTCCACGGGTACGACGACGCGCTCGCGTGGACGCACGGGAACCTCGTCATCCCGGCGGGTGGTGACTACACGAACTGGGTCAGGAACGACAACGGTTTCGAGCGAGTCGAGACGGCCTACGCCACGTCCGTCGTGATCGACGAGACCATCGCGTGGTGGTCGTCGGTCCAGGGTCCGAAGTTCGCGCACGTCGCTCTGCACACGGTGCACGAGCCGCTCCACGATCCGCCCCCGGAGCTGCTTCCACCCGGCGTTTCGGCGAGGAAGACCAAGTACGACCAGGCGCTCGCGATGTTGAGCGCAGCGGACACGGAGATCGGGCGCCTGTTCGATGCGATCGACCTCGAGAACACGGTCGTGTTCGTGATGTCGGACAACGGCACGACGCAGACGCTGTCCCCGACGCAGGCCAAGTTCACGACTCACGAAGCGGGCGTGAACGTTCCCTTCTTCGTGTATCGACCCGGTGCCGCCCCCAAGGCGACTCTCGCCCTCGTCTCCCTCGTCGACATCCAGGCAACGGTCGCCGACATGATCGGCTATCAGGGTCCTCTCGGAGCCGACTCGCTCTCGTTCGGCCACACGATCGGCGTGCGGGGCACGACACCTCTACGAACCCACGTCTTCGCGGAGATCGGGGTCCCGAACGGGTTGATCTCGGACGTGACGATGCACCAGAAGATGGTCCAGTACGGGCTGTACCGGCTCATCGTCGAAGAGGTGTCCGGTATCGAGACCCTCCGGCAGGTGTATTGGTTGGAGGGAACCGGACCCTACGTCGAGGTCCCCATCCAGGATTCCGAGATAGAAGCCCGGCTCCAGTTCCTCCTCCAATCGCTCTGATCGGGCGACGCGCACGGAACCGAGCTCGGCCCCGTGCCCGGTAGTGGGTCGGTCGGAGCGGACCCACTACCCGTGCCCCTTGCCACTTTCGCCCCGCCGGTCCAAGCTCACTCGCGCGGGCGAATCGGAGGCGAGCCATGTACCTGGTTGGTGAGCATTCGATCGCGGGAGCAGCCCTGACGCTCCTCGCACAACTGAACATCGTCCTCCTGGTCGTCGACGACGTCGGTTGGGACCTGTGGAACGCCGCCGAGATCCCCAATCTCTCCAGCCTGCAGGAGGAGAGCGTCACGTTCTCGCGCGCCTACTCGATGCCCACGTGTTCGCCGACGCGCTACATGCTCCAGTTCGGGCAGTACGGACGGCGCAATCCCTCCGGCTCCCTGCTCTACATCATCATGAAGCCGGATCCGATCGACGCGGATCTGGATCACACGAGTCTCGCCCACGTCGCGAAGGCGCAGGGCTATCGGACGCTGCACGCGGGGAAGTGGCACCTCAGCACGACGGCGAACTACGACCACCTCTTCGCGCCCAACCTCCACGGGTACGACGACGCGCTCGCCTGGACGCACGGGAACGTCGGCATCCAGACCCCCCAGGGAGCCATGACTCCGGGCGACTACAGTCGCTGGTTGAGGAACGACAACGGGTTCGAACGCATCGAGACGCGCTATGCGACGTCCGTCGTGATCGACGAGACGATCGCGTGGTGGTCGTCGGTCCCGGGTCCCAAGTTCGCCCACGTCTCCCTGCACGCGCCGCACGCACCGCACCACGCCCCTCCCGCGGAGCTGCTGCCGCCCGGCGTATCGCCGGGCACGACCCAGTACGAGCACACGCTCGCGATGCTGAGCGCGGCGGACACGGAGATCGGACGGCTCTTCGCGGCGCTGGACCTCGACGACACCGCCGTCTTCGTGATGTCCGACAACGGAACGACGCAGGCCATCTCCGCCGTTCCGGCCAAGTTCACGGTGCACGAGGGTGGGATCAACGTGCCGTTCTTCGTCCACGTTCCGGGTGCTGTACCGAAGATCTCGCTCGAGCTCGTCTCGCTCGTCGACGTCCAGGCGACGGTCGCCGACCTGATCGGCTATCGCGGCCCGCTGGGCGCCGACACGCTCTCCTTCGCCCACACGCTCGGAGTGCGGGGCACGACGCCGCGTCGGACCCGACTCTTCGCGGAGGTCGGCAACCCCAACGGGCTCCTCTCGGACGTGAAGTCACACCAGAAGACGGTGCAGCAGGGGCAGTACCGGCTCATCGTGGAGGAGAAGTCCGGCGTCGAGATCTTCCGGCAGGTGTACCGGTTGGACGGAACCGGACCCTTCGTCGAGGTGCCCATCGTCGACGCCGAGGTGGAAACGAGGCTCCAGTTGCTCCTCGATGCGCTCTGATCCCCCCCCTCCTTGGAAACCGATTCCTTGTGCTAGATTGTTCGAGGAACAACTCGGTTTGGGATCCTTCCAGCACCCACCCACCATCGAGACGCGGACCCACAGGGGGACAGCCTTCAGCCCGATCCTGAGCGACCCGAAAGAGGGTGAGTCGTGACGACGACCAGTGTGCTGACGCAGCCAGCACTCGTGCTGAACCGCTCGTGGGTCGCGATCGCGACGACGACGGTGCGCCACGCGCTCGGGCTGGTCTTCACCGGAGCGGCCAAGGCCGTCCGGCCGGAGACCTACGAGATGCACAGCTTCGATAGCTGGGCAGACCTGGCCGTCCACGCCGACGAGCCCTGCGTCACGACCGTCTCGCTGCGGATCAAGGTTCCCGAGGTGATCGTCCTCACCCAGTACAACGGGGTTCCGACCCTGTCGGTGAACTTCTCGCGCCGCAATCTCTACCGGCGCGACCGCTACACCTGCCAGTACTGCGGCTCGCGGCCGGGGCAGGCGGAGCTCTCGATCGACCACGTCGTCCCCCGCTCGCGGGGCGGCAAGAGCACCTGGGAGAACTGCGTCCTCGCCTGCATGCGCTGCAACCGCCGCAAGGGCAGCCGCCTCCCGAAGGAAGCCGGCCTCAGCCTCCTGGGCCTCCCCGGCAAACCGAATTGGACGCCCACGCTGGAGATCCCGATCGCCCGCGTCCGACAGTCTTGGGAGCGCTTCGTGAGCGACCGGTACTGGAACGTCACGCTGGAACCCTAGCGGCCGACCGGCTCCGACCTCCTCGGAGGCGCCCCATTGCTGGGTAGCGCAACCTGGTAGCGCAACTCCCTGTTAAGGAGGCGGTTGTGGGTTCGATTCCCACCCCAGCAGCCACCCGCGCGCGGGCTTCCTTCCTCCCTACCCGCGGGCGCGCTCGGTCATCCGGTCGTAGCGCACCTGCTCGTGGGCGCGCACCGGATCGAGGCCGCTCGCGATCGCGTCCTTGACCTGCTCCTCGATCGCGAGGAACTCGCGCGCGAGCTCGAGCACCTCGGTCGCTCGGCCGGAGGGGATCACCACCACCCCGTTCTCGTCGGCGGCGACGAAGTCGCCGGGCTGCACGCGCACGCCGCCGAGCTCCACGTCGATGCCAAAGCCGCCGAACGCGCAGCGGTTGCGGATCGATTGCTGGATGACGCCGCGCGCGAACACGGGGAAGCCGAGCTGGCACAGCTCGTCGACGTCGCGCGTCGCGCCGTCGACGACGGCGCCCACGAGTCCGCGGGTCACCGACGTGAACGCGGCCACGCCGCCGAAGCTGTTCACGTCGGTCCGACCATTGTGGTCGATGACGAGCACGTCGCCCGCGCGCGCCGCGACGATCGCCTCGAGCGTGCCGAGCACCGGGGAGACGTCGGTCGCGCCCGACGCGACGAGCTTCATCGTCGCCGCGCGTCCCACGAACTTGTGCGCACCCGGCCACACCGACCGGAACCCGAGCGGCGCGCCCGAGAGCTCGAGGCGATCGAGCGCGTCCGACAGGTTCGGCGTCGAGAGCGCGAGCAGTCCTTGCACGATCCCGTCGCGACTGTGGCTCGCGATGGACATCAGCTCCGGCCCTTGAAGCCCGTGAGCAGCCCGAGCCCGGCCATTGCGACCGAGGACAAGCTGCCTCTGAGCGCGCCCTCGATGTTCTCGAACTGGCCCGAGAAACGCGCGACGAGGTCGTCGTAGAAGCGACTGAAGGCGCTCCAGTCGATCGTCACGATCTGGAAGTGCTGCAGGCCGAACAGCGCGAGGAACACGACGCCGAGCGCGATCGCGCTGAGCTTGAAGAAGGCCCGCAGCGCGTAGCCGAGACAGAAGCCGACGACGAACCCGAATCCGCCCTTGACGAGGAACGGCGACCACTTGGCGAGGCCTTCCTCACCCTTCGTCTCGGCCGTCTGCGGCGCCTCGCCGGTTTGTCCCGAGCCCTGCGGCAGGAGCGAAGTGGAAAGGGTCGTCGAGCCGCTCTGCTGGGACGTCGCGCGCGTTCCCTCGCTCGCGCCGCCGTCGCCGAATGCTCTCAGGGCGAAGCCCGCGCCGATCGCGAGCACGGCGACGACGAGCAGCACGCGCTTCCAAGGCGGGATGTAGCGCGACGAGTGCTCGGGGACGTCGTCCTCCTCGTCCTCTTCCTGATCAGCGCGATCGGTCCTCACGGTTTCGGCCCCCGCTCCTCCGCGACGATGCGCGGGATGAGCTCGCGCAGGCGCTTCGCGCGGTCGAGCGGATCGGGGTGCGTGCTCAAGAGCCCACTCACGGGATCCGACGCTCCGCCCGAGAGCTGGGCCATGCGCTCCCACAGGAGCGGAGCCTGGTTCTCGTCGTAGCCCGCGCGCACGAGGTAGCGCAACCCGATCTCGTCCGCTTCGCTCTCGTGCGTGCGGCTGTACGGCAGGATGAGTCCGAGCTGGCTCCCGATGTTCAGCCCCGTGAGCCACAGGTTCTTCTGCTCGGGCGCCAAACCCCTCCAATCGAGCACCGCGCCCGCGCCGAGCAGCAAGCCCTGCTGCGCGTAGGCCTGCGACATGCGCTCGTTCCCGTGCTGCGCCGTGACGTGCGCGATCTCGTGGCCGACGACGGCCGCGAGCGCGTCCTCGTTCTGCGTGATCGGCAGGATGCCCGTGAACACCGCCACCTTGCCGCCGGGCAACGCGAAGGCGTTGACGACGTCCGGCGCCTCGAGCAGACGGAACTCCCAGTCCGCCTCCAGGCCCGACGCGGCGGCGAGGCGCTGCCCGAGCCGCTGCACCATCTGGAACGATGGACCGCTCGTGACCAAGGGGTACTTCGACGTCTCCTCCTCGTAGGCCTGGAGCGCCATCGGGACGAGCTCGGAGTCGGGGATGAGGATGAGCTGCGAGCGACCCGTCTCGGCGACGGTCTGGCACGCGGCGCCAAGCGCGAGCAGCGCGCAGAGGATGGGGCGTTTCATGCCCTCAATGTAGCGCCCCGCCCGGCCGGAGCGGGAGCTCGCCCGGGCGTAGAATGCGCGCCGGGTTCGCGCGCGAGATCGAAGCCTTGTTCGAGGGCGAGGTGATCGTCGAGACGGGCGTACCGGACGAGGTCGAGGGCGAGCTCTGGCCGGGTGAAGAGCTCCTCGTCGCCCGCGCCATCGGGAAGCGCCGGCGCGAGTTCACGGCCGGGCGCGTGCTGGCCCGCCGCGCGCTGGCGCGGCTCGGCGCTCCCGCGGGCGCGATCCTCACCGACGGTCGCCGCGCTCCCCTGTGGCCCGCGGGTTTCGTGGGCAGCATCTCGCACACGCGCGGGTTCTGCGCCGTCGCCGCGAGCGCCGCGAGCGCTCCCCGCGCTCCAGATGACCCTCAGGCCCGCACGGACGACGGCGAGACGGCGAACCGGGTACGCATCCGGAGCCTCGGCCTCGACGTGGAGGCGGCGGCCGATCTCGGGGACGAGCTCGTGCCGCGCATCTGCACGGCAGGCGAGCGCGCCTGGCTCGCGCGCCAGCCCGCCGACCGCCGCGGGCGCCTCGGGAAGCTCGTCTTCAGCGCCAAGGAAGCCTTCTACAAGTGTCAGCACCCGCTCACCGGCCGTTTCCTCGAGTTCGACGACGTGGAGCTCGAGCTCGAGCTCGGCGACGAGCGCGAGGGACTTCGGGGCGCCTTCGTCGCGCGCGTCTCGCCCGATAAGGACGAGCTCCCGCGCGACGCTCGGTTCGTCGGTCGCTTCATCGTCACGCACGACCTCGTCGTCGCCGCTTCGCAGGCGCTCGACGACACCCGCTCGAGTCCCGCACCCCACCGGAGCAAGCCATGACGCCCGCCCGCAAGCTCAGCGACGCCGAAGTCGAGACGCGCCTGTCCGAGATCCCCGGCTGGGAGCTCGTCGACGGGAAGCTCCACCGCGAGCTCTGCTTCGCCGACTTCGTCGAGGCCTTCGGCTTCATGACGCGCCTTGCGCTCGTCGCCGAGAAGCACGACCACCACCCCGACTGGTCGAACTCCTGGAACAAGGTCCGGATCGACCTCACGACCCACTCGCTCGGCGGCATCTCCGAGAACGACTTCACGCTCGCCCACGCCGCGAACGCGTTGGCCCCCTAGCGCTTGGCCGCGCGCACTTCGACGTCGATCCACAGGCCGGCGGACCCCGCTTGCGCGCCGAGGCCCCACTCGACCTCGTCGGGCAGGGGGCGCGGAAGCTCGAACGGCCACGAGCGCCCGTCGAGGAGCACGGTGAGGTCCACGCCCTTCGCGCGCACCTCGAAGGTCGAGGTGTACCCGAGCCTCAGTCCCGGCGTATCGGCCCCGCCGATGCGATTCCAAGTGTTGTCCAAAGCCCGGTACTCGAACACGGTGAAGCCGTCGTCGGCCACGAAGGCGACCGAGTAGAAGCCGAGTTCGCTGCGACCGAACAGGAAGTTCAACTGCTTGCCGGGTCCGGGCAGGATGCGCAGGGAACCGCTGGCCGCGAGACCGCCCCGCACGGACTCTCCGTTCCACGCGACGGCGTTCTGGTCCTCGAAGGCGAGCTGGTGCCATTCCGTGCCTGAGGTCGTGAGCGAGCGATACATCTCACGCCACGCCGGCGCGAGGCGGCTCACGTACTTCGCGAAGTCCTTGTCGAGCGAGCTGCCGAAGGCCTTGGTCGCCGCGGCGAGCACGGTCTGCGCGTAGTCCCCACCGCCGCCCGTCGAGCGGATCACCCCGACGACTTGGCGGAGCTTCGACGCCTTGGCGCCCTCGGCGAGGAACCGGAAGAGCACCTGACGCACGGCGTAGCGCTTGGAGAAGGAGAGCTCGTCGATCCGGTCGGCGAGGATCGCGCCGGCAGGCGGCAGCTTCCCTCCTTCCTGCAGGCCTTGCACCTCGGCGAGGGCGGAGGCGAAGAACGGCGTTTCGGTCGCGTCTCCGCATGGACGCAGATCCTCGAGCACCTCGCTGCTCACGTAGGCGGCGAGACCGTCTACGAACCACATCGGGTGGTGCGCGAAGTTCGGACACAGCTCGTAACGGGCCACGTGGCACGCCTCCCACGCGAGGAGGGCCAGGGTCTGGCCGGGCAGGGAGATCGCGCGCAAAACCTCGTCGGAGCACGGCGGCTGGAGCGCCACGTGGGCGCTCTTCGAGGCGTGGAGGCTCATGGCCAGGTTGCGCTGGAACTTGCCCCCCGAGAGCTCCATGTCCGCCGCCTCGTAGGCCGCGATCGTGCGGTGTAGGTGCACCTCGAGCGGTCGTTCGAGCGAGTGGTCCGGGACGCCCAGGAAGTCGACCACGATCGGCCAGACACGCTCGATCGCGTCGAGCCCGGCCTGCGCGATCCCCTCGTCGCCTCCATCGTAGTGGAGCGAGTAGTGCTCGCCCGTTGCGACGACCAGCTCGCCTGCGGCGTCGACGCGCGCAAGCCCGGCGCTCGCCAAGGGCAATCCCGTCAGGGCGAGTCGGCCGAGGAACGAGCGCGTGGAACAGGCCGAGACGAAGCGAGCAAGCATCCCAGGACTTCCTTCGAACCACCCCACCTCGACCCGCGCGACACGCGTCTCTCGTGGTCGGGTGGGGAGCGCAGTAGAACCGAAGCGCGCGAACCGTCAAGCGAGAACGGGGGCCGCGGCGCGGACGATTCCCATCCGTCGAGGCCACTCCGAGCGGGCACGTCTGCCGCGGCCTACCGCCGCTTCGGTACGAGGATCACCTGACCGTTGGCGGGCGTCGTGTCGTCGAGGACGAAGCGCGGTCGGCGGACCTCGAGGCGGCCGGGGTGGACGCCGTCCTCGAGCAGCGCGGCCCGCACGGTTTCGAGGCGGCGCTCGGCGATCTCGAGACACGCGGCGCGCGTGCGCTTGTCGCGGCGGCGGTCGGCGCCGCTGCGCAGGAGATCGCCCAGACGGTCGAGCGCGTCCTCCGTGCGCGAGAGCTCGCGTTCGATGGCGCGCAGGCGCTCGGTCGCGGCGGCGGCCGCGGCCTCGTTGCCGACGGCGTAGTGCGCGCGCGCACGCGCGGCCACGTCCTCGCGCAGGCCGCCCAGGTCGCGCTTCTTCGCGCGCAGCTCCAGGGAGAGGTGCACGCAGGCTTCCGGGCTCGGATTCGCGAACACGCTCGCGCGCTCGACGTCGAGCTGCCCGATCGAGTGGGTGAGGACGAGCCCGAGCTCGTCGTCCGCCTTCACCTTGGTCAAGAGCCCCTTGACCCGGCCCAGCTCCGTCGAGTCGAAGGCGGGATCCGCCGCCTCGAACGCGAACGACACGCCCTCCTGCGAGAGGTCCTCGGGCGGCCTACCCGTCAACCCCACGAAGTCCGTGAGCTTTCCGGTGACGCGCAACGGTGACTGCGCCACGGCCTCGGCCACGACTTTCGCGAAGGTCGTCGCGGCGGCTGCGGCGAGCGCGCCCCCGCCCATCCCGCCGGAGGTAGTCGTGTCGAACGAGAGCGGCACGACGTGCGCGCCTTCGGAATTCCTCAGGACGAAGAGCACCGCGTCGAGCGGCATCGGCAGCTTCAAGTAGCGCGAGATCGGCCCGTTGGCCGGCTCGCTGAGCGCGAGGTGCTGGAAGTCGAAGGACGACACCGTGCTCGCGCCCCTCTCGCCGCGGAAGCGCACGTAGACGCTCGCGTCGAGGACGCCGTCGCCGATCGTGACGCCGCCCTCGCGCGCCGCTCCTTCGAAGCCGAGCAGCTCGAGGGACGAGACCTCGATCTTCGTCCAGCCTTCGAGCGCCGGGTGGAACGCGAGACTGCCCGTGACGGCGATCTCGTCGAAGAACGCGCGCTCCTCGGTGCGCTCGTCCTGCTCCTTTCCGAGCCCCGCCATGCCGAGAGCGCCGTGCGCGAGGCCACCGAGCAGGGAACGCTGCCTGCGTATCGGCAGCGGCACTCGTCCGGAACGCAAGTAGGCGGAGTAGCGCACGTGCTTTTGCTGCGAAAAGGCGAGCGTGCTGAAGTCCTTCACCTCGAGGCTGAGATCCTCGAGCGGCAAGAAGAGCTCCGGCTCGGCGCTGGCGTCGCGGAACTCGACGTCGAGCCCCTGGATCGACAGGTCGTCGAGGCGGAACTCGGGCGCAGCGGGGGCCGACGGCCGCTCCCCTTTCGAAGACGCCGCTTCGACCGCGGCGACGGCCGGCTCGGGCGATCGCGTGCTCGCGCCCGCCGGGACGTCGACCGCTCCCGTGTCGGCCTGCGCGGGCAGGACGACGATGCCGGCGACGTGCAGCCCGTCCGCGTCGCGGCGCGCGTGCAGCCGCGGCGTCTCGATCTCGACCGAGCTCACGTGCACGGCGCCGGTCGCCGGGTCGATGCGCGCGACGGAGACGTCGACTCCGTCGACGCCGACGAGCACCGGGCCTTCGGGCTCGGCGCGGAAGGCCACGTCGCGCAGCTCGAGCTCCGCCCCGAAGCCCGACGACACGTCGAAGTCCGTCGGTCCGCGGCGGCGCCAGTCGAGCGCACCGCGCACGCTGGCGTCGAAGCGTCCGTCGACGAGCCCGCTCCCGTCCAAAACGGACACGAGCTCCGGCAAGACCTCCGTCAGTCCGCCGCCGCGGATGTGCGCGGCCGCGATCGAGACCACGATCTCGGGACGAGTGGCAAAGGGCTCGATCCCGATCCCGATCTCGAGCTCGCCGAGCACGGGCTCCGCGGATCCCGTGAGCGCGAGCTCGATCGGCGGCAGGGCATCCGGATGGGCGTCGAGCAAGACGAGCGGCGCGGTGTTCGAGAGACGCAAGCTCGCGTCGAGCGGCCTGGCGCCTGCCTGCGTCGTGTCGAGGAAGGCGAAACGCGCGATCCCCACGTCGAGCTTCGCGAGCGTGACGAGCGGGAGCGCAGCGTTCGCGTTCGGCGTCGCTCCACCCGAGGTTCGCGCCGGCGGCTCGGTGACGACCGCGGCGTCGACGCCGTGCTCTTCGGGGGCCGCCGGCGGTTCCGCGAACGCGAGTCCCAGGAGCTCCAACCGCCCGGGCTCGGTGCGGAACACCTCGAGCTCGAGCCCGCGCAGCGCGACTTCGTCGAAGGCGAAGACGCCGGCCGCCGGGTCGAGCCGCGACGCCCGCACGGCGAGCGTCCCGAGCGCGGCGAGCGGGCGCTCCCCGTCGCGGTACGCGAGGTCGGAGAGCTCGAACCAGGCGCTGCGACCACCTTCCGGGCAGGCCGTCGAGCCCGCCGCGAGCGCCGCCGCGAGACGGCCGTCCGTCACGGCGAGCTCGATACCCGGCGGCAGGAGCGCGGCGAGCTCTCCGCTCCGGATGCCGTTCAGCTCCACCCGAGCGCTCACTCCGGATTCCTCGGGACGGACGAACGCCTCGCCCTCCAGGGAGAGCTCGTCGAACGTGTCGCCCGAGGTCAGCCTCAGTCCGAACGTCAGCGGGTCGAGCGCGAGCCCGCCGTCGCGCTGCGCGAGATCCAGGTCGAGATCGAGCGCCAGGAGGGCGCCCTGCAGTACCGACTCGAGCCCCAGGACGTCGACCAGCGGATGCAGGCCGACGGTCGAGAAGCCGCTCCCGCGCACGGCGAGGTCGAGCGCGAGATCGGGCGCGCTCGCGCCGGGCACGAGCGTTCCCAGGAGGGCGAGCTCGTCCACGACGCCGTCGACCGAGAGCCGCGCGGAGAGCCGGGCGGGGCTCGAGCTCGCGCCGAGGACGAGGCCCTCGAGCTCGGCTTCGAGCTCGTCCGCGGCAAGCGCCAGGTGCGGCAGGACGCTCTGGTCCTCGAAGCGGATCGACGTCTCGGACAGCTCGAAGCGACCGAGCTCGAAGCGACCGGCCGCGCCCGAGGACGAAGGGCTCGCGATCGGCGCGCTCGGCGCTCTCGCGTCGTCGGCCGGACCGGCGCCGGCACGTGCGTCGGGCGGTGTCGCATCGGCCGCGGTGCGCGTTCGCAGACCGAGGAACTCGAGGGCGCCCTCCGCGTCGCGCGCCAGCGGAAGGTCGATGCCCCTGATGCGAACGCTGCCGACGCGCGAGTCGAGCGGGGCCAGGGCGATCGCGTCGACCCTCGCTTCCGCGAGCCCGAACAGCTCGCGCTCGCCGTCGCGCAGACGCACGTCGACGAGCGCGACGCGCCCGTCCCGCAGACCGCCGTCCTCCAGGATCGCGCCGGCCGAGAGTCGAGCGGAGAGCGAGCCGTCCGCGAACGTCGACTCGAGGCCGGCTGCCGCGAGGTAGGGCGCGAGGCGCTCGGGCGCGAGCGCGGAAACCTCGAGCTCGAGGTTCGCCGCGATCGTGTTCGGGTCGGGAACGAACGTGCCCGAGAGGTCGATCTTCCCGGCGACGCCGGGCACGGCGAGCTCTCCTTCGAACGAACCGCGCTCGCCCGGCCGGCGCGGATCGATAACGAGGTTCGAAACGGCGATGCGCGCGATGACGAGCTCGAGGCGCACGGACTCGGGAGCGGCGGCGGCGTCCACGAAGTCGAAGCGCGCGTCCTCGATCCGCGCCGAATCGACCTGGAGCGCCGGCGGCGAAGCGGTCGCGGTCGCGGCCGGTTCGCTCTCCGCCGCTGGAGTCGTCTTGGCGCCGCCGAGGACGAAACCCGCCGTGACGAACCGTCCATCGGCCAGCCGCGCCGCTCTCCCACGCAGGCCGCGCACGACGACCTCCTCGACCACGACCTCCCCCACTCCCAGCGCGAGGGAAACGTCGATCGTTTCGATCGCACCACTCGGCTCCGCGAACGCTCCGTTCGGCTCGAACGTCGAGTCCAGGTTCGCGGCAAGTCCGCCCTCCGGCGTGAGGGCGACGTCGCGCACGGCGAGCGTCGCGCGCAGCTGGGGATCGGACTCGCTCGCCGCCGTGAGGGTCGCGTGGGCCGCCCAGCGCATTTCGATCGTCTCGGCGGTCGGCTGGAGGCCGAGCGGCTCGAGGATGCCCGCGAGCGCGTGCGGGTGGAGCCCGAGCAGCGCGAAGTCGAGCCGCGCGTCGACGCGCTCCGCCGTCGTCGTGGCGAGCGCTCGAACGGAGAGGTGATCGACGATTCCCGGTGACGTGACGGCCAGCTCGAGGCGCGCCGGGCGCTCGTCCGCGCCGAGGTCCGACAGGCGCAACTCGAGCTCGAGGTTCGCGTCGATGCGCGGCTCGACGCTCTCGTCCACGAGGTGGACGCGAACGGCCTGCACGCGCAGCGCCGAGAGCTCCACCGGCAGGCGCAACGACGTCGGCATGGCGTCCGCGCGCTGTGCGCTCTCTTCGCCCTGCTCGGCATCACCGGCTTGCTGCTCGCCCTGCGCGACGCCCGCGCCCGCGACGACCCCGCCATCGGATGCGGCCGCGCCTCCGCTCCCGAAGGGCAGGTCCAGCGTTCCGTCCGCGCGCCGGCGCAGCTCGAGGTCGAGCCCGTCGATCTCCAGGCGGCGGAGTCGAGGTCGCCCAAAGAGGAGCGACGACACGTCGAGGTCGAGGGTCGCGTACTCGACGTGCAGGAGCGGTGCTTCCGGAGCCGGTCGCTCGCGGTCACGGAGCTCGAGGTGCCACAGCTCGACGTGCCCGGTGAGGAGCGAGAGGTCGAGCGACTCGTAGCGCGCCGCGAGCCCGTTCGCCTCCGCCCACGCCGCGAGCGCCCTCGGCGCGGCGAAGGGCAAGGCCGCGCGCACGACGAGGACGACGATCACGAGAACTACGAAGACGCGCACGAGGCGGCGCCGCCAGCGCCCGACGCCCCGGCCGCCTTGGGACGGCGCACAGCCAGCGATCGGGGCATCGCTCCCGCACGGGGCATCGCTCGCCGGCGGTGCGCCACGCTCGCGCGGCGGCGCGCCCTGCGCCGCGGCGGAATCGCGTCGAGCCCGCCTCACGGTGCGCCGACCTCGAGAGCGGCCTCGAGCGTCGAACGCGAACTCTCCAACGCGGCCCGACGCGCGTCCTCGGGAGCGAGGGGATCGAAGCCCTCCGGAGCGCGCCCGCGCGCGACGAACCATTCGTAGGCGCGCATGCGCGCGCCGGGGTTCTGGTCCTCGAGGAAGTCGGCGTTCGCGGCGAAGATGCGAGACTGGAGCGTCGCGACGTCGCCGCATTCCGCGACGATCCCGCGCAGGAACTCCGGGTAGCGGCCCAATTCGCCCGCGTGCCGCAGGAAGACTCCGGAGAGCTCGCGCGGGAGCGGCGGAGAGTCGAGCAGGAGCGACGCGAGGAACGTGTACGCATTGCGCTCGAGCAGCCAGTCCAACGCAGGCTCGGCGGCGCCGCTCGCGCGCTCCGCCAGGATCCGAGCGACGAAGTCCGCGAGCTCCGGCTCCTCCGCGGCGAGCGCCACGTCCTCCGCCAGCTCCGCGCCGCTCGCCGTCGCGAGGAAGAGCAGCCCCGAACGCTGGAAGCGCGGGTCCTCCAACGCATCGAGGGCATTCGCCTGCGTGACGAGGGAGCCGTGCGAAGCGAGGAACGAATCGCCGCGAGGGCCTCCGAGCGCGAGCTCTTCGCGACAGCGCGCGAGCGCCTCCCAACCCGCGTCCGACGCGGGATCGCCCGCGTCCGGAGCGGCAGCGAGGGACGCGGCCGTGAGCACGGCGACGAACGACCCTGTGCCGTGGGCCGCGGGCGAGCGTCGTCCGTCGGCCTCGACGCCGAAGGGCGATCGAAGCACGACCACGAGCGGTCCACCGCCGGGCGAGGGCTCGTCCGCGAGACCGATCAGCTCGCGCAGGAACGGCGCTTCCGGCGTCCCGGTCGCCGACAGGGTCGCCTCGCTCTCCGCTCGGCGATCCTCGACGACCAGCAGGGCGCGCAGCTCGCGCTCGGCGTCGGCCGCTTGCCAGGGAGCGTCGGCGCGCGCGACGCAGAGCGAGAGCTTCGTCTGCACCGTTCCCACGTCGGGCACGTCGAAGGTTCGCTCCGAGTTGGCTTCGAAGACCGCGGTGACGCCCGTCTCGAGCTTCGGAAGGGCGCAGGTCAGCACGCCCAACTCGACCGAACGGCCGAAGGCCCCGCGCTCGAGCTCGTCCAGGAAGTCCTCGGCGTCGTTTCCCACCCCGACGCGCGCGCCCTCGGCGAGCACCGCCGAGGAGGGAACGGGATCCGCGCCGCGCATGGCGCCGAGGAAGCGCGTACGCGCAGCGAGCGAAGCGAGCTCCGTGTGCGGCATGTGCTCGAGGTAGACGAGGCGGAAAGACACCGCCACGACGTCCGATGTCTCGATGGCGGAAGCGTCGGGGAACACCGGACCGGTGAGCGGCGTTCCGGCGAAGTGATACGCCTCGAGCGAGAGGCGCGGCGGCGCGAACGTCGGCGGCTCCGTCGTTCGGCACGCGCCAAGGGCGAGAGCGACGCTCCCGAGCAGGAGGGCCTGGCTCGACGGCGTACGCGACGTGGGGTCGTGGAATGGGGCGTGCATGCTCCGAGTTCCGCGGACATCCGACCCTCCCGCGCCTCGAACGCTCGAGCCGTGCCGGCACCGCCGCGCTGCAGTCTACCCGCGCACCCTGTCGGTCGGCGGAGTCCGGGGGAGTCCGGCCGTATCAACGCGGACGCGGATCCAGCACGTCGCGGATCGAGCGCACGAGCTCCCGGCCGAGATAAGGCTTCTGCAGGAATCCGTCGGGGCTCTCCGCGCCGGTGATGCGGCGCGTCGTCGACTCGGCGTCGAAACCGCTGGTGAGGACGATGCGGACGTCCGAATCGAGGCGGCGCAACTCGCGAATGATCTGCTTGCTGCCGGGTCCGGGCATCGTCAGGTCGAGCAGCACGACCTTGGCTTCGCGCGCGTGCGCGGCGAAGAGCTCGATCGCCTCTTCGCCGCGCTCGGCGAGCAGCACCCGGAACCCGGCGTTCTCGAGCACGCGGCGGGCAACGTTGCGGACGCCGGGTTCGTCGTCGGCCACGATCACGAGCTCCCGGCCGGTGTACGCCACTTCCTCGGTGCGCGGCTTCGCGAGGGAGACCGCCGGCAGGTGCGAGGCCGGGAAGTAGATCCAGAACGTCGACCCGGCGCCCGACTTCGACTGGACGGACAGCGCGCCGCGGTGTCCGCGCACGATGCCGAGCGTCGCGGCGAGCCCAAGTCCGCGACCCGTCTCCTTCGAGGAGAAGAACGGGTCGAAGATCCTGGGCAAGGTCGCTTCGTCCATGCCTTGCCCGTCGTCGGACACCTCGAGTCGAACGTACGCCCCGGGCTCGGCCTCGTCCGGGAACATCGTCCCGTCGAGCAGCTCGCGGTCGCACTCCAAGGCGTCGACGGAGACGGAGATCCGGCCCTGCGCGTCGCCGATGGCCTCGCCGGCGTTGGTGATCAGGTTCATGATCACTTGACGCAACTGCGTGACGTCGACCTCGACGGAGGGAAGGTTCGGGGCGAAGCTCCGCGCGAGCTCCACGCGCTTGGGAACGGAGACCTCGAGCAGTTGGACCATGTCGCGCACGACCTCTCCGAGGTCGACGGGCTGCACCTGGAAGCGGCCGCTGCCGGAGTAGGCGAGGAGCTGGCTGCACAGGTCCGCCGCCCGCCGGCCGGCCTCGACGACTTCCTCGAGCAGCACGCGGGGAGGCGTGCCCTCCTCGATGTGACCGCGCGCCAGGTCGGCGTTGCCCAGGATCGAGACGAGCAAATTGTTGAAGTCGTGCGCGATGCCGCCCGCGAGCACGCCGAGGCTCTCGAGCTTCTGGGCGTGCAGCATCTGGCGCTCGAGCTTCGCGCGCTCTTCCTCCGCCCGCTTGCGCTCGCTCACGTCGACGCAGCAGCCGACCGCGCGGTTGAAGCTCCCGGCCGCGTCGTACTGCGCGACGGCGGACACGAGCACGTCGAAGACCTCGCCCTGCTTCGTGACGAACTGATGGGGAGTCTCGCGGCTCCAGCCTTCCTCGACGATGCCTTGGATATCCTCGTGGGCGCGCGCGCGCGACTCGTCCGTCATGAAGTCGTCCACGGGACGCCCGAGCACTTCTTCGCGTCGATACCCCATGCGCTCGAGCCAATAGTCGTTCACGTCCGCGATGAACCACGACGAATCCACCGAATGGAGCATCATCGGGCTCAGGTTGTAGAGCGAGCGGAAGCGGGCCTCGCTCACGCGCAGCGCCTCCTCCGCCCTGCGCTTCCCCGTCACGTCGCGAAAGGACCACACGCGGCCGGCCGTGTTCCCGTTGCGCACGAGCGGCGCGGAGAAGCGCTCGAACACGCGCCCGTCGCGGAAGTGCAGCACGTCGAGCTCCTCCACCTCGGAGCGGTAGAGCTCCTGCACGCGACTGGCGAAGGACTGCGGGTCGACGAGCTGCTCCAGGACGTAGGCGACCATCTCCTCGTCGTTGCCGCGGATCAAGAGCTCGTCGGGGATGCCCCACAGCTCGGCGAAGCGCCGGTTGGACGTGACGACCTTACCGTTCTCGTCGACGACGAGGATGCCGTCCGCCGTAGACTCGAGGACGGCGCGAAAGTAGTCGGCTCCCGAGGTCACAGGCCTTCCTTGGCCGACACGATGATACCTCCCTCGAGCATGAGCTCGGCGGGCGTCAGGATCGCGTACTCGATCGTGTCGGGCAGGTTGGCGTGCACGACCCCTTCGCCCTCGGGGATGAAGTGGACGAGCTTGTTCTCGGGGGAGTCGTGGCGCTCGTGCACGCGCACGAGCGTGAGGAACGGCACGAACGGCGGCTCGCGGACGAGCTCCTCGAGGTGCTTCGCGCAGTGATCGCACGTCCAGCGCCACAGCACCCACATGCCCTCGGTGGGGAGCGTCGACACGTCCTCCTCGAGCCACTCGCCGAGCGGCGTCTCGGCGATGGTCTTGCCGACCCAATTCTCGATGTCGAAGACAGCGAAGCCTCGGTTCGGCGACGTCGAGGTGGTTCCGCCGGGCGTCGACGGATCCTGCGGCGTCGTGCGCACCTCGCGGTCGAAGAGCCAGGGCAGCGCGGCGAGCAGCGCGCACAGCGGGACGAGCAGTGGGAGCGCGAGCCCGCGCTTCGTGATGCGCCACGGCCGCGACGCGAGCAAGAGCAGCAGGAGCGCCGTGTCGATCGTCATCATGATCGTCGGCGTCAGGGCCTCGAGCTTCGAGCCGAAGCAGCCGCAAGCCTTCGCGCCGGACTGGATCTGCGTCGCGAGCACGGCCTCGAACACGAGGTACTGGAACACGACCACCCACCACCCCCAGCGCGGCCGCAGGAACGCCAGCGCCACGACGACGAGCTCGATCGCGATGACGAGCCGATAGGTCGTTCCGATCGGCAGCGCGGACGCCTCGCGCACGATCTTGGGCAGATCCATCGGCGTCCCGAAGCCGAGCTTGAACACCGCCCCCGCGAGGATCCACAGCGCCGCGAGGCGCACGGCGGCGGCGGGGAACGCGGGGCTCGGTCGCGAGTCGGTCATGGGGATGGAAAGCTGGGGATCCTGCAGGACGACGGGCGCCGGGTGCGCGCGACGGCGGCCGAGGATACGGATCCGGACGGCCGGTGCGAGCGGATCGCCCTTCCCCGTTCCCCCTCCCAGGGCTCACTCGCTGAACTTGCTGCGTTCCTTGATGCGGTCGCGGTTCAGCGCGTAGACGATCGACAGCTTGTAGTCCTCGCGGAGCTTCGCGTAGAGCACCGCGGCCTCGGCGCGGCTGCCCTTCGACCAGAGGTCGTCGGCCGTCTTCAGGAGCTCGGCGGGATCCTCGGCGCCGCCGATCCCGAGCTTCTCGCCGAGGCCGCGCTTCAGGGCGCTCTTCGCGAGATCGTCGAGCACGCCGGTCCACTCGAGCTCGGGCCGCTTGGCCGTGCCCCGCAACGGAACGGCGAGCGTCTCGCCGGCGGCGTACTTCAGGAACTCGTAGCGCTCGACCAGGGCTTCCGTGACCGGCACGTTCCACACGAGATCGAGCGTCTCGTCGAGCCCGACGGAACCCGTGAACGTCGTCTCCGCGTCCGAGAACGTCCAGGTCCACGGATTGGCGTAGTAGACCCGCCCGCCCTTCACGTCGAAGGCCATCGGCCGCACGCGCAGCGACTCCGAGCCGTCCGCGAGTCGGCCCTCCAGGGCGTCGAGCAGGGGCGAGCCCTCGATCTCGATCTCGCGCACCTCGAGGCGACCCTTGCCCGCGATCGGTTCGAGCGGCACGGGCCCCTCGCCGGCCAGGGCGCGCGCGAGCGCGTCGAAGGAGAGCGGCGCGTCGTAGGCGAGCTCGAGCTCGGCTTCGACCACGCCGTCGAGCTCCGCGTTCTCGAGCTCGCGCACCTGAGCGAAGGCCGGATGCACGAAGGCGAAGAGCAGGGCGAGCTCGCGGTTCGCGCGAACGCCGCTCGCGCGCAGGGAGAGCGTCGCGGCCGCGCCCGCGCCCGTTTCGGGAGCGCTCTCCGCGCTCGGCGCGAGTCGCCCCGTGAGCTCGATCTTCCCGCCGTTCGCGCCCAGCACGCTCTCGACGTCCAGCACTCCCCCGTGCACTGCGAGCGTCACGTCGCCGTCCAGTGCGAAGCCCGACACCTCGTAGCGGCCGATCCCGAGCGTCGACTCGCCCTCCAGCGCGCGCAGCAGTGCGACCGCGTCGAGCGCCATCGGCTCGCCGTCGAAGCGGAACGTGATCGATCGCTCCTCCAGACCCGTGAGTGTTCCCGGGATCCAGTGCGCGAGCAGCGCCCCGGCGCGCTCGGGCACGTAGACGAGGTCGCCCGTGAGTCCGTCGAACGCGTATCCGCTCCCCGCGCCGTTCCCTCCCGGCGCCGTGGTCTTCGCGATGCGGCCCGACAGCGTCCCGCGCACGACGTCCGACTCGATCGCGAGCGACTCGAGCTCGAGGGCCGAATCCCGAAGCGTTCCGCGGCCCTCGAGCCCTAGGGTCGCGAACGCGAGCGGCGGCGGGGGTTCCGTCTCCGGCTCGGCTGCGAGTTCGACGACGAGCTCGTGGAACAGAGCGTCGAGCTCGAAGGGCAACTCGGCTGCGCCGAGCGTGGTCGTGAGGCGCACCTCGAACCGCTCCGCGTCGACGCCGTTCCCGTCGAAGCGCAGGCCGCTCGGAACGCCCTGGGCCTCCACGGCGAGCGCCCCGCTGGACGCGCGCTGCACGTCGGCCTCGAGCGCGAGGCGACCAGCGAAGTCGTACGCCTCGCCCGTGTACGCCGCGGCGACCGGCGCCAAGCGCCCGAGGTCCACGTCGAGCTCGACCTTCGCCCGGAGGTCGTCGAAGTCGAACGAGGTCGGCGCGAGACTCCCCGCGGCGTGCAGCGGTCCGTCGATCGAGAACGCCGTGACCTCGAGCGCATCCGGACCGAGCTCGGCGCTCACGCTCGCGCGCAGCTCTTCCAGTCCGTCCGCGAGCGCGAGCGGAGCGCCGTCCGCGCCGAGCGCCCCGAGCCGCGCGAGCCCGAGCCGCGCGTCGACCGTGCTCACGCCGCTCGCGAGGTCCGCGCGCAGGTCGGCGTCGACCTCGAGCGCGCCCGAGACGCGCCGCTCGACGAGCTCGCTCGTCCACGCCGTCGCGAAGGTCGCCAGGCGTTCGAGCTCGGCCTCCAGCGCGAGGCGACCCTCCACGACCGCGCCGTCCGCGCCGGGGGTCGTCGTGCCGTCCCATGTGAGCTCGAAGAGCTCGTCGGCCGCGAGCGTCACGCGTTGCGCGCCCGGCCCGGCTTCGGCCGGCGCCGCTTCGCCGTGCAGCACGAGCCGCTCGAGGCGCACAGGCTCTCCGCTCTCGCCGCGGATTAGGAGATCCAGGGCGGTGACGTCGAGCGTGCCCGAGGGACCGGTCTGCGAGTCGAGACGGACCTGCGCGTCCGCCGAGAGTCGCCCGGAGAGCTCGGCCAGCGGCACGAAGCCCGCGACGATCGGTCGCAGGCCGTCGAGCAGGACTTCCTCGAGCGCGAGCTCCAGGCTGCCGCGCGGCGCGATGCGGCCCCTCTCCGCGAGCGCGACGTTGCCCGAGACCGTGAGCGCGCCGCCCCCCGCGCCCTCGCCGCAGAGCGATCCGCTGGCCGCGAAGCTCGCGGGACGCTCGAGGTCGTCGAGCGCGAGGTCGAAGTCCGCGAGCGTCAGGACGGCGGTCGCGTCGCCCTCGTGGACGAAGATCCGGACGTCGGCCAAGCGCACCAGGGCCGCGACCTCGGGGAGGGAGTCGCGTGACTCGCGCTCGTCCTCCTCGTCGGTATCCCCCGACTCAGGCGGGTCTCCCGAATCGCGCGGGAGGTCTTGGACGTTCCAGCGCCCGTCGCCTTCGCGCCGCAGGTGGAGCTCTAGACCTGAGAGCTCGAGGTCGACGTCGTAGCGCCCGCCGAGGGCCGCGAGCGGGCGGACCCGCGCGTCGAGCGCGTCGAGACGCACGAGCGGTCGCCCCGCGAGGTCGTCGAGGGCGAGACCGCGCGCGGTCACGCTCCCCGTCGGTCCCACCGAGAGCCCCGCGAGCGAAGCGCGCACCGCGAGATCGCGCTCGAGGCGCTGCGTCAGCCAACCGGGCCCGAAGGCGCCCACGGCGAGCGGGACGCCCAGGACGAGGAGCGCGCCGAGCACCAGCACGGCGATCAGGACACGCAGCCAGCGGCGCTTTCTCTTCGGTGGGTTCACGTCACGTGCTCGACGCGCTCAGTTGTTCTTCGCGCCGTCGAAGATCCAACCGAAGACTAGGTCGAGTTCGCGCTCCGTCAAAGGCGGTCCCGCGAGCGGCATCTTGCCGCAGGCGACCGAAGTCCCGAGCGTCGCGGCGTTGAGCTGCTCCATGAGGTAGCTCTGGCCGGGGTTTCCCGGTACGACGCGCTTCTTGGTCGTGGAGCCGCACGAGGAGTCCACGCCCTGCCCGCTCGCGTTCACGTAGGCCGAGAAGCTGGCCGTATTGGGTGGGGTGCCCGGGTGGCAGTTGCCGCACTTCCCGGTGGCCGCTCCGGCGGGGTCGAAGACCCCGACGACCCCGGTGAAGGTCGGGAGCAGGACGGTCACGTGGTTCGGCTTCGTCTCGCCGTCGCTCCCGCCGGGGCCCGTCGCCGTCAGCGTCACCGTGAAAGTACCCGACTTCGTGTAGGAGTGTGTCGGCGAGTTCGCGGTCGACGGCGGGCTCCCGTCCCCGAAGTTCCACGAGAACGACGTCGCCCCCGTCGATGTGTTGGAGAAGGAGACGGAGATCGGGAGGAAGTCGTCGTCGGGGTCGATCGTCGTGTTGAACGCGGCCATGGGGGGCGGTGCGCCGACGACGATGAAGACCTCGTCGAAGTCCGACATCATGTCGGGGCCGAAGACGGTCAGTCTGGCCTTGAACGTGCCGGCGGAACCGTAGATGTGGCCCACGGGCGACGGGCCGGGGTTCTGGACGATCCCGTCCCCGAAGCTCCAGTTGCGGCTCAGGACCGGCGAGCCCGTGGATTGGTCGGTGAAGGTCACGCTGAGGGGTGCGATGCCGCTCGTCTTGTCCGCGGAGATCACCGCGATCGGTGGTGGGAACAAGGCCTTCAAGCTGCGGGTCGATTGGCCCTGACCGCCGGCTCCCTCGACCGTGAGCGTCGCGAGGAACGTCCCGGGATTCACGTAGGTGTGAGTGGGGTCCTTCTCGCTCGAGCTAGCTCCGTCGCCGAAGCTCCAGGTGCGGCTCGTGATGGAGCCGGTGGACTTGTCCGTGAAGGACACCTCGAAGGGGGCGATGTCCTGGGTCGCCGAGGTCAGGAAGCTCGCGATCGGCGGAGGCGGTTTCACGGTCGCGATCTCCGGCGGATCGATGCGGAACACGTCCGCGACGCCGTTGCCGTCGAAGCCGCCGCCGAGCAGGTTCTTCGCGCTGGTCGTGAAGACGACGCGTCCCGAGTCGGAGCCGAGGCTCGCGTGGGTCGAAGCGCCGTCGCCGGCGCCGCCGAAGATGCTGATGGAGACGCGCGCGAGCGCGTGCTCGGCGTCGCGCACGAACACGTCCGAGCCGGGTTCGCCGCCGCCGCCGGCGAGGTTCGTCGAGGTCGAATCGAAGGCGACCAGCAGACCGTTCGGCGAAAGGCTCGGCCGGCGCGCTTCGCCGTCGGCACCCGTTCCGCTCACGAGCTCCGAGACGCTCGCGAGCGCGGTCTTCCCGGCCGTTCGATCCCGCACGAAGACGTCCGGGTCGGGGCCGTTGGCGTCGACGAACGGGCTCACGAGGTCGGTCGCGCGCGACTCGAAGGCGACGATCGAGCCCAGGCCGTCGAGGGCCGGAGCGCTCGACGCGCCGTTCCCGCCGCTCAGGACGGCGCCGACGTTCCGGCTCACGAGCTCCGCCGGGCCGCTCCGCCCGCGCAGGAAGACGTCCGTGCCGTCGCCGTTTTCATCTACGAAGGACGCGATCAAGTTGGTGGCCCCGGACGTGAAGGCGACGACCTGCCCGTCGCGCGAGATCGCAGGCTCGCCCGATGGCCCGTTGGCGCCCGTCGTCGCCGCTCCGAAGGTCCGGCTCACGAGGACGGTCGCTCCGCCCAGCTCGGCTCCGAACACGTCCGACCCGTCACCGTTCCCGTCGACGAACGAGGGCACGAGGTCGCGCGCCGTGGACGCGAAGGCGACGAAGGTGCCGGAGCTCGAGGCCAAGGCCGGGGCGCTCGAGCCGCCGTCCCCGCCCTGCGTCGGACTGCCGGTCGCTGCGCTGACCAGCGTGACGGCGAGGGTCGCGAGCAGCTTGCCGTCGAACGCAGAGAGATCCGCGACGAAGACGTCCGGCTCGGCTCCGTTGGCGTCGATGAAGCCCGTCACGAGGTTGCGCGCGCGCGAGGTGAACGCGACGACGGGGCGGCCGGCGACGAGCGCCACGGAGGGCTCCGTCGAGGGTCCGTCGCCCGCGGCGGAGCCAGACGCTGCGCGGGAGACGAGCGTCGTCGTGCCGAGGAACAGGTCGCGCAGGTACACGTCCTCGACGCCGTTCCCGTCGCGCGGATCGACGGCGGCCGCCGTGACGAAGGCGACGTAGCGATCGTCGGCGGTGACGACCGGGCTCGTGGATGCGAAGCGCAGCTCCGCGCTCGCGGAGCCGAAGCCCGACGCCTTGCTGACGCGCTCGATCGCGCGGTCGGAGAGGAACGCGACGACGTCGTCGTCGCCGGGCGCTGCGCCGAGGTTCTCGGCCGCCGTCCGATAGTGGACGAGAGCCTTGGCTCCCCCGCCGAGGCTCTGGCACTTCGTCCCGCCGGCGATCCAGGCGTCGACGAGCTGGACGAACTGCGCGCTCCCGCCGGGAACGAGGTCCTTCTGCAGCGCGGAGCCGGGATCGCTGGGAGACGCCGGGTTCGGCGCGCGGCCGACCTCGAGCGCCCAGAGGATCTTCTCGTCCTGCTTCAGGTGCTCTTCGAACGTCGCGAAGGCGCCCGGATCCATGGCCTGGTCGCAGAGTTCCTCGATCGTCTTGTCGTGGAACGAGAGCATGGCGGGCGGTGCTTCCCAGACGCTCACCTCGGTGAAGCCCGTTGCGTGGCAACCGTTGCAGTTCGAGTCCGCGACGTGCGGCAGGGCGACGAGTTGGGAGAACAACGGCGTGTTGAAGCTGTGGCAGGTGAAGCAGCGCGGATGGCGGAAGGCCGCGGCGAGCCCGTCGCGGAAGTTGTCGACGACGCCTTGGACGCCCGCTCCCGCCTCGAACGCGCCGAAGGCCGCGGACGTCGAGCCGCCGTCGGCGTCCTGGCCCTCGGGACCGACGCTCAGGCGGTGGATGCGCAGGTCGCCGGACGCGAAGAAGTAGGTGAGGTCCGCGAGCACGATGTCGGAGACCCCGTTCCCGTCGTTCGGCAGGAAGAGGTCGAGATCGTCCGCCAGGGTCTCGAAGACGACGGCGCTGCCGTCGGGCGCGAAGCTCGGCCGGAAGGAATCGGCGGGCAGGAGGCCGCCGGCGGCCTTCCCGACGCGCGCTCCTCCGAAGCCGATCGCCTGATTGAGCAGCGTCGTGCGCGCGCCGCGGCCCTCGTGGAGATAGACGCTCGTCGTCGTCGCGGGGGGCGTCGCCGTCACGAGGTTCGTCTTGTCGGACTCGAAGGCCACGAGCACGTCTCCGGCCGCCTCGTCCAGCACGAACAGGCTCGGGTTGCGCGAATCCCCTCCCGCGGCTTCGACGCCTCCGCTGGCCACGCTCGCGCGCCGCACGATCGGCGGCAAGACGCCCGTGAGGTCGAGAACGGAGTAGAACACGTCCGCGACGCCGTTCGTGTCGCCGAGCACGAGGTTCGGCGCGCTCGACGCGAAAGCCACGATGCGTCCCTGTGCTCCGCCGAGCTGCGGCACTCCGATGATTCCGCCCGCCGAGAAGGTGGTCCCCCCCACCGCAGGGTTCGCGAGCAGCGTGGTCGTGGTGCTGAACCGGTGCACGAACACGTCCAGCGCGCCGTTCGCGTCATCGTTGAACACGCCGTTCTTGTTCGGGTCGGCGATGGTCGAGTCCTCCGACAGGAAGACCACCACGTCCCCGTTCTCGGCCAGGACGGGCGCGCTCGCGGCTCCGTTGCCCTGCAGTCCGATCCCGTTGCGCACGTTCGCACGCGCGAGCTCCCCGCCCGTGACCAGACGCAGGTCGAGCTCGCCCTGGGACGGCTGTCCCGTCGCCGGGTTCCGGTCGACGTAGACCTCGACCTTCGCGCGGTAGACGTCCGAGACGCCGTTCGTGTCGGTGAGGAGCAGCGGCGCCGCGCTCGCGAACGCGACGTGGACGAAGGCCGCTGGATTCGCCGCGCCGGGGCCGGTGGGAGTGAAGGCGGGATTGGGTTGGAAGGCGAAGGTCGGCTGCGAGGACGGCCCCGCTCCGGCGCGCGCGCTCGTGTGGTCGCGGCTGACGAGCAGCACGTCCGCGATCTCGCCGGCGTCGTCGTAGACGGCGAGGAAGACGTCGTCCGCCCCGTTCGAGTCGCTCGGCGCCTCGAAGTCCAGCGGCCGGGCGGCGGGCTGGTCCGCCGGGGCGTCGGTGACGAACGCGGCGAGCGTGATGCCCTTGCCCGCCAGCGAGTGGGCCTGGACCCGCACCGCTCGGAGCTCGACCCCGAGATCGGCGCCCGTGTCGACGCCGACGGCCAGGAAGCCCGTGGGCGGGGGCTCCGGGGACGCAGCGCTGCTCGCGACCGGGAGGTTGTCGCCGAGGCCGCTGCTGCAAGCGGGCAGGAAGAGTGCGGCGGCGACGACCGCGAGCCGAAACGCGCTCGAGCGTTCTGGTGCGACCATGACGGACCTCCTCAATACGTCCACAGGATTCCGATCGATGCCCATATGTTGTCGCTCTCGATGCCGATCAGGTCGAACCACTCGTCCAGTCCGCTGTCGACGATGGTCGACGTCGCGACGGTGAAGCGAAACTCCGTCGCGGCGTCGAAGAGGTAGAAGACGGAACCTGAGAGGCCCAGGTCCGCGAAGCCGGATTCGTCGAGACCGTAGGTCCACAGCGAGTGGTCCTCGTCGGAGTAACCGCCGCGCAGCCGCGCTTCGGCTCGCAGTTTGTGGTTGATCGGGAAGCCGCGCTCGACGCCCGTCTCGACGTAGAAGCCCTCGGCCTCGTCGTAGTCGTAGTGAATGGTGAGCGAAGGAACGAAGCGCGCGATCTCCGTCTCCACGTTGACGAAAAGCTCCTTCGTCTCGCCGCGCTCGGAACCGGCGGGCGTCGCGAAGAACTCCGTGCCGTTCGGAAGGAGGTACGGCGCGATGCCGCCCGAGACGAAGAGCTGACCGATGCGGTGCGTGTACCAGAGCTTCAGTTCGACCTCGGTGAACTTGCCCGCGTGACCGTCGGGGAACCACGCGTCGCCCGTGTCGTTGCGCAAGTCGACGTTGCCGAAGACTTCGGCGCTGAGGTCGCCGCGCAGCTTGGTCTCCAGGTCGACGCGCCCGCCGAGCTGCAGCACGCCGCGCTCGTTCTGCACCATGCCGCGGTGGTTGAACTGCGATGCGACCGCCGCTTCGCTCGACAGTCGCGGCCGCGTACCCGGCCGCACGAGACAACCGGTCAGCGCGCTGCACGCGAGCAACAGCGGCAAGAACCTTCCCATGCCAAATCCTCCTCGGTTCACGTCCTTCTCCGGCGTACGGTGCCAGTCCAGTTTTTCACACTTCCGCGGCAACGCTGCCTCACTCCGAGGCTCTGCTCGGAAGTGTGAAAAACTGGACTGGCACCGTACGCCGGAGAGGATACGGGGAAAGCGCGTTCCGCGGGTGAGGGTGCCGGCAGACGGCTCGGGAGCCGTCCGAAGCTGCGTCATGGACGGCGTGACTGGGCGGCATCGGCGATCGCGAGTAGGCTCTGACGCTCCGTCGCCCTGAAGTAGGAGGAAGGAACGATGAAACATTCGAGCCCGATGCTGGCTCTCCTGGCCGTCGTGTCGATTTCGAGCGGCTGCGAGCTGCTGATGGATCAGCAGAGGGTCCAGGAGACCTGGCCGAACGGCGAGAAGAAGCGCGAAGGCGAGCTCGTGCTCGGGCTCCAAGAGGGCGTCTGGACCCATTACCATCCGAACGGCCGTCCGAAGGCGCGCGGCGCCTACGTCGCGGACGTCCAGAACGGCCCGTGGGAGTTCTGGTACGAGAACGCGGCGCCCGAGATGAGCGGACGCTACGACGGCGAACGCCGCGACGGGATCTGGACCTACTACCACCGCTCGGGCGACGTTCGCGCGGCCGGCGCCTTCGATCACGGCCAGGAGGACGGAACCTGGACGTACTGGAATTCCCAGGGTGTCCGTCAACAGCGCGGCGAGTTCTTCCGCGGCCGGCAGCACCTGCGCTGGCAGTACTGGGACGACACCGGTCGCAAGAAGGCCGAGGGCTACTTCTACGACGGACACAAGGTCGGACCCTGGACGATCTACGACGAGAACGGTGGCGCCACGCAGAAGTTCTTCGCGCTACCGGAAGGGCTCGAGCTCGTGTGCGACAGATGGGAGGACTCGAACGCGGTGCGCCGCGAGGGCTTCCTCTCGAACGGCAAGCGCACGGGTATGTGGATCACGTGGAACGCGGACGGCAGCCAGCGCGTGTGCGGAGTCTTCGAGGAGGACGTGCCCGTCGGCGCGTGGCTCGCGCGGCGCGGGAACGGTGAAGTCCTCGCGAGCGGCGAGATGCAGGACGGCCGCATGAGCGGCACCTGGACGATCGGGAGCTTCTCCGGCGAGCGCGAGTGGCGCGCGGAAGGTGTACGTCCGCCCGAGCCGATCTTCGGTCGCTGGAGCGAAGCCTCGCTGGTCGACCGCGACCAGCCGGAATCGGTCGTAGGGACCTGGATCTCGGAGATGCGCTCCACCGTCGAACCGACCGCCGTGATCGCCGTGGCCGGGGACTGGGAGCAAGGCGTGGCCGCGACGCTCGTCGCGGAGCCCCTGGGCGCTTTCGCCGACGTTCGCCCCGAAGCGCCGGTCCAAGCGCTGCCCATCACCGTCCGCGAGGAGCGCGAGTTCGAGAGCTACGTGAACATGTACGGGATCGACCCCGGCCCGCTGACCGGCGACGCCGCGAGCAAGTACGGCGCGGCGCGCAGCGCGAGCTCTTCCCGAACCGGTGGCGACGAGGCGAAGGCCGCGCGCATCCTGGGCAAGCAACTCGACTCCTCGGCCTTCATCGACACGAACGGCCAGAAGATCGATCTCGTCGATTATCGCGGCAGGAAGGTCGTGTTCATCGTCCTGCGCGGCTTCAACGGCGGGATCTGCGTGTACTGCATGGCGCAGACGAAGGCTTACTGCAAGGAAGGAGCGTTCGACGAGTTCCAGAACCTCGGCGTCGACGTGCTCGTCCTCTTCCCGGGGACGAAGGGCAAGGTCGACGAGTTCGCGCGCGCCTACGAACGCGCGGCCGGCGAGATGGACATCCCCTACAAGATCCTGCGCGAGGATCCTGAGATGGGTCTCCCGAAGGAGCTCGACATCCTCGCGAACGAGGTGAGCGCCTTCCCGACGACGCTCGTCATCGACGAGACGGGCGTGGTGCGCTTCGCCTACGTCGGCGTCGACAAGGGAGACCGCCCCTCGGCCAAGATGGTGTTGGACGCCCTGAGGGAGATGGACCCCTGACGAGCGGCATCGCGCTCGTCCGCTGATGGATCCGACGCGCGAACTCCCCGCCGTGATCCCCGAGGAACCGCTCGCGCGGATCCCGGGGATCGAAGTCGACCGCGTGCTCGGACGCGGCGGGATGGGTCTCGTCCTGCACGGACGCCAAACGCTCCTGCGGCGCGAAGTGGCCGTGAAGGTGCTCAAGCCCGGCGAGAAGGTCTCGGCCGAGTTCGAGGACCGCTTCCGGCGCGAGGCGCAGATCCTCGCCGGCGTGCAGCATCCGAACATCGTGTCGTGCTACCACGCCGACACGCTGGAGAACGGTAGCTGCTACATCGTGATGGAGTTCGTGCGGGGTCCGAACCTGCGCGAGTGGATCGGCAAGCACGGTCCGGCGGATCCCGCGCTCGCGCTCGAGGTCTGTCGCTCGCTCGCGCGGGCGCTCGACCATGCCTACCGGCACAAGATCATCCACCGCGACATCAAGCCCGAGAACGTGCTGCTCGAGCCGCTGGACGAGCCGACGGGGCGTTTCCCCTTCGAGGTGAAGCTCGCGGACCTCGGGCTCGCGCGCTACGCGGACGGCGAGCACACGCTGCTCACCAATCCCGGCGCCGTCATGGGGACGCCTGCGACGATGGCGCCCGAGCAGTACCTCGCGCCCGAATCCGTCGACTTCAAGGCCGACATCTACGGCCTGGGCTGCGTGCTGTTCTACATGCTGACCGGACGCCACGCGTTCACGCAGCCCTCGATCGCGCAGATCCTCGACGCGAAGAAGGAGGCGCCGCTCGGCCCGGATCCGAGCGAGACGTCCGTCGGCACGCCCGCCCCGGTCGTGAGGCTCGTGCGGCGCATGATGGCGCGCGACCCTGGCGAACGCCCCGCGAGCTACGACGACCTGATCGCGACCTGCAGCGAGCTCCTGCACGCACCGACGGGGGCGTTGCCCGTCGGCAACCGCCGCCGCGTGCAGAGGATTCCGATCGCCGCCGCGGTGATCGGCGCGTCCGTGCTCGTCGGCTCGGGTCTGTGGATGTTCGGCGGGAGAGAGGACAGCGTCGAGGGCGCGCTGGCTCGCACCACCGGGGCGGAGGGAGTCCCGAGTCGAGACTTCGTCACGTGGGTCGAGATCCGGAGCCATCGCACCAAGTACAAGTACGGTGAGCGCGTGCGGCTCGAGAGCCAGCTCGCGCCCGGCGCGGAGCTCGGCGCTACCTTCGAGTGGAAGGTCGTGGAGGAGGAGGGGACGCCGGAGGTCGACCTGGGTCCGGCGAACGGCCCGGTGCTCGAGTTCGAGGCGCCCGTGCTCGAGCGCGAGGGATACCTCGTGGTCCGGCTCACGGTCACGCGTCCGGGGAAGAAGGAAGGCCGTTGCGAATACCGCATCCAGCTCCACCCGAACCATCCGCCCAAGCCGAGAGCCGGGGAACCCAGGTCCGTCCTCGCCGGGCAGAGGGTCGAGCTGCAGGGCGAGGCGCAGGACGTCGACCTGGCGGACACCAAGCTCAACTACGAATGGGAGCTCGTCCGCGGCCGCGGCGTGATCCCCGAGACGCGAGCTCCGAACATCGTGTTCACCGCGCCGAAGTACGAGCCGCGCGGCCTGAACGAGCTCGAGTTCGCACTCCGCGTCGACGACGGGGAGCTGCAGGCCGAGGCGCGGACGACCGTGCAGATCCTTCCCCTCCCGTTGCGGCGCGGCGAACGGCGCGAGCTCTTCGCCCAGGAGCTGCCCGCATCGGCCGACTGGAACTACAAGGACGCCGTCGGGCAATGGGGCTCGTTCAGCGAGCGCGAGGAGAGCGAGATCGAGCGCGGCCTCGGGAGCTCGGGTTTCGGTGACGAGTGCTCCATCGAGTACCTCGCGCTTCCCGGGGGTAGCTGGCGGCTCACCGGCTCGCTGTGGCTCGTGAACGAGTACGACGAGATGTGCACCTTCGGCGGCGTGCGCTTCGACTCGGGCGAGAAGGGCGTGGAGTTCATGGTTCGCCAGGAAGGCGATTGCTTCGTCTCGCGCATCGCAGGCGTCGAGCGCAACCAAGCCGGGAGCTTCGACGTCACCGTGGTCGGCGACGTGGCCGGGAAGGTCGACGACGGCGGTGCGGAGCACGTGGACTTCACGATCACCTGGAACGACAAGATGCTCGAGTTCGAATGGGACGGCGAACACCGCGAGACCGTTCCCCTCGAGAGTCGCCCGGAAGTCCTGACGCTCGTGGCACGCGGTACGGGCCGCGTCGCGTTCGACCGCTTCGTGCTGCTCGGGCAGTAGTCCGGAGCCAGTCCAGTTTTTCACACTTCCGAGCAGAGCCTCGGAGTGAGGCAGCGTTGCCGCGGAAGTGTGAAAAACTGGACTGGCACCGTACTACTCCAGCATGAAGCCC
This sequence comes from uncultured Planctomycetaceae bacterium, assembly GCA_964413535.1. Classification (GTDB taxonomy): domain Bacteria; phylum Planctomycetota; class UBA1135; order UBA1135; genus CAYPTB01. The sequence goes on from CAYPTB010000009.1 coordinate 83,879, forward strand.
TGCACGTCCTCGCTCTGCTCGAGGCGGGTCACTAGTTCCTCGATGCGACCGAGCCTGCGATCGATCGAGTAGTGCAGCGTGAGCCGGCCGTCCTTGCGGTCGGAGTCGATCGTGCGCGCGGCGGAGCGCGGCGGCAAGCCGAGGCCGCTCTCGAGCATCACGTCGCTCGTTCCCGGCCGCACGCGCACGACGAGCTTGCGTTGATGCGCCCCGATCCAGCGCTTCTCCATCCAGCGGTCGAAGAGCAGGACGAGCCAGATCGCCGCGTACACCAAGGCGCCGATCAGGTACTCGCCCACGCCGATCGTGAGGCCGAAGACCGCGAAGACCCAGATCGTCGCGGCGGACGTGAAGCCCACGATCCGATCGGGCGTCCGGAACAGGGCTCCCGCGCCCAGGAAGCCGATGCCGGTCACGATCGCGCCGAGCAGCGGCAGGGGGTTCTCCGTTCCCGACGCGATGGCCGTGAGCGCCAGCGCGCACGAGCCCAACGCGACGAAGATGAAGGTCCCGAATCCGATCGGCTTCCCCGACTTCTGGCGCACGAAGCCAACGATGAACGCCAGGACGAAGGCGACCAGGAAGCGGACGACGATCGTCTCGGCCGACAAGGCGCCGAAGGGCGTGCTCTGAACGAGCGGGAGGGACACGAGCGCGGCGTCCTGCACGGCGCGTGAGTATGCGGGCGTTCCACTCTCTCCGCCACGCACTCACCGGACTACTCCCGCGCTAATTCGACTTCCGCTCGTCGGGCTGCACGGCCTGCCACATGCCCTACAGCCTGGACGGCAAGAGCGGGAGCCTCGACCCGAACGTCGACAAGAACGAGCCGGTCGACCCCGACGACATCGACCCGCCGGAGCGCTCGCACGTGCGCGCCCACGTGATCGTCAGCACCGCGCGGGTCAACCCTTCCGGCCACACGGTGCAGGGCATCGACGACTACACGTGCGCGGGCTGCCACCAGGGCTCGAACCGCACGGTGCTGCAGTACTGGGGCATTCGCCTCGATCAGAACCAGGACCTGACGCACGACGCGGTCTTGAACCTCGACCGCATCGTGCGCGAGGACGGAACGCCGACGGGCTCGAACAGCCATCCGACGACCGATCAAGTGCTGGGCGCGTCGAACCGCGGCGGTGCACTCCAGGCCGGTCCGCTGAGCGGGGCGTTGATCCAACGCCTCACGAATCCAAACCCGAACATCGGGATCGTCCTCGACGCGTGGCTCGACGCCGATGGAGAACTCGGTGGTAAGGCTGCGGACGTCCTCGGCGGTCCGTAGGCAACCGCGCTCCCGTCGTGGCGGACTAGCGGCCCGGGCGTCCCGACGAACGCTTCGCCGCAGCCTCGTTGCGCACGGCTTGCCGAGCGGCGAGCACGAGCTTCGGCGGCGTGCGGCGCAGGTCCCAGGTCATCCCGACCTTCGAGAGCAGCCACACGAGCCACTTGGTCGGATCGAGGTGGTACCAGCGGATCCCGTTGCGGTAATCGAGCTGAAAGCGGTGGTGGAAGTTGTGATAGCCCTCGCCGAGCGTCAGGAGCGCCGTCCAGAAACTGTCGCGCGGCGAGCTCTCGGTGCTGAACGGCTGCGAGCCGAGCATGTGCGCCACGGAATTGACGGCGAAGGTCGCGTGCCACTGCACGACGAGCCGCAGGAATCCCGCGACCAGCAGCGCCCCGATCGGATCTCCCCACGCGAACCCGACCGCGACCGGTAGAACGACCCCGCCGAGCACGGCGAGCAGCACGTAGTGCTTGTCCTGGAAGCGAACGAGCGGATCGTCGCGCAGATCCTTCACGCGGGGTAGCTCGCGCTCCTCGTTGTCCTTGAAGAGCACCCAGCCGATGTGCGCCCACCAGAAGCCGCGCCGGATGTTGTAGGGATCATCATCCGTGTCGGTCCGCGCGTGGTGCAGGCGGTGGTCCGCCGACCACTTGAGCGCCGAGTTCTGCACCGCGGCCGCGCCGAACAGGAGATAGAAGGCGCGCAGCGGCCAAGCAGCCTGGTACGTGGGGTGCGCGAACAACCGGTGGTAGCCGCCGGTGATCGACACGCCGCACAGCGCGAACCACAGGAACCCGGAGCCGAGGGTCCACCAGGAGAAGTGGAGGGCCAGGTAGACGACGGCGAAGACCGCCATCAGGTGGGCCGTCGTGATGAAGATGAGATTGACCCAGTCGAGCTTCCGCTTCGCCATTCGGTCGTCCGTAGAGCTCTCACCGAGCCCAGGTCCGTATGTGTTTCCCAAGTACGGCAACGGCCCCGGGAGTCCGGGGCCAGCGGCCAACGATCCTACGGGCCGAACCTCGAAACGGCACGCACCGGTCGCCGAGTTCCGGCCGACCACCCGTAGGACACGTCCACTGGATTCATCGGGCCGGGCTCGGGAAACCCTTGAAGGAAGGGGCGATCCGCCTCCGGTTGGGACGGCGGGTCGTGGCCGAGCGCTTTTCCGGGAGCTCTTGGTCCCGCCATCCCCTACCGGCTACCTGAACTTGCCGAGTAGCGAGCGCACGCGCGCCATGAGCGACGGTCCCTGGAACAACGAGAGACGCCGGCGCGGCGGCGCCGGCGTCTCCGTCGAAGGGAAGACTTCGAGAGACTCCTCGAATCAGCTCTTCTTGGGCGAAGACGGCATTTGCGGCTTGTTGGGCTGCTTCGTCTCGGCGGGCCTCGGCGAGGTCGTCGGCTTCGCCGCCGGTTTGGGAGGAGTGGTTCCCTTCATGGGCTGCTGCTGCGGCTTCTTCTCGTTCATGGATCGGTCAAGGAGACGCACGTCGCGCGAAAGCGCAGGGGAAGATGCCGAACCGTGCCCTCGGCATCCCTTGCCGGGCCAGGCGTCCGGGACGCTCCCGAATCCTCGCCCGGCAGCCCCCCTCCGGGCAAGCGGCATACCCGCTCGCCACGATGCTCTATGTCCATGGCCTGTGGTCGCTTAGATCACGCCGACGGCCCGGAACCCAAGCCCCAATCCGTGGGATTCCTCGGCAAAGTGCGGGAGAATGAGCGCTCCGGGGGTCCCGACCCGCGACCGCCTTGAGCGCCGAACCCCAGTCTCGCGCCGACGTCGACCGCCGTTCGATCGCGGAAACGGCGGCCTTCCCCGCAGTCGACCGCGTGCCGGTGAGCGCCGAGTTCGCCGGGACCTCGGGCATCCTCGGCTCGAGCCCAGCGATCGTGGCTCTGCGGCGCGACCTCCTGCGCGTGGCTCGCAGCGCGGCCTCCACCGTGCTGATCCTCGGCGAGTCGGGCACGGGCAAGGAGCTGATCGCGCGCGCGATCCACCACGAGAGCTCGCGCACCGCGCGCCGCTGCATCGCGGTCAACTGCTCGGCCATTCCGCTCACGCTGCTCGAAGCGGAGTTCTTCGGTCACGAGGCAGGCGCCTTCACCGACGCGCGCAAGCGCAAGCTCGGGCTGCTCGAGGCCGCCGACGGCGGCACGCTCTTCCTGGACGAGATCGGTGAGCTCGACCACGTCCTGCAGGCCAAGTTCCTGCGCTTCCTCGAGGAGCGCACGATCCGGCGCGTCGGCGGCACGCAAGACCTCACCGTCGACGTGCGCTTCATGGCCGCGACGAACGTCGATCTCGACGCGCTCGTCCGGCAGGGCCGCTTCCGGCGCGACCTCTACTACCGGCTGCAGGTGGTGACCCTGAGCGTTCCTCCCCTGCGGGACCGCGCGAGCGACGTCCCCGTGATCGCGCGCCACTTCCTCCAGCACTTCTCGACGCGCTTCCACAAGTCCTTCGAAGGCTTCTCGGTGGGCGCGATGCGCAAGCTCGTCGAGCACCCCTGGCCCGGGAACGTGCGCGAGCTGCGCAACGCGATCGAGCGCGTGGTGCTCCTCGAGGACGGGCCGATCGTCCACGAGGACGTGCTCGTGCTCGGGACGGGCGCGCCGACCGCGAGCGCGCCGCCGCCGGCACCCGAGGACGACCTGGACCTCGAACGGATGGAGCTGCGCGCCCTCGTGCGAGCCCTCGAGAAGGCGGGCGGCAAGATCTCCCAGGCCGCGCGCCTGCTCGGCGTCTCACGCGACACCGTGCGCTACCGCATGAAGAAGTTCGGGGTCCGCGTCGAGACTCGCGTCTCCGTGGAGCGGCCGACCTGATCGGCGAGCGCGCGCTTGCCTACCTCTACAACTGCAGATCGATCGTCCGCAGGAGCTTCGGCGTGTCCGAGTGGCTCCACTTGGCCAGGTCGTCGTAGTCGGGAGCGGCGGCCGTCCAGTTCGCGCCCGGCGTCTGGATGACCTCGATCACGACCGTGAGCACCTGGCCCGCCTGGGCATTCGGCAGGGCGAAGACGAGGTCCGCGAAGCCGTTCACGTCGGTGAGCGCGCTCGCGATCACGAACGGTCCGGGGAGCGTCGTGTACTGCGCGCCGTCGACCGTGAAGGCCTTCGGTTGGCCGAACGTGTCGACGTCAGCATCGCCCACGAACGCGCCGTCGAGACACAGCCGGGCGGCGACCTGATAGCCGGCCACGCCCACGGGCGGACCCGCCTTCTTCCGATCCGCGGCCATGACGCGCAGCGTGATCGGTGAGGTCGGCGTGGCGGGCAGTTGGGTGAATTGGAGCGAGCCGACCTTGGTGCGCGGGATGCCGTTGAACGCCTTCGTGGCGAAGCTCACGACCTTCTGCTTCGGATTGCCCCAGTGATCGAAGAGCTCGACCGTCGCCCCGTAGGTCTGCTCCGGATCGAGGTTCGCGAGCACGACGCGGTGGTGGAACGCGAAGCGACTCGTCGCGCTTCCGGCGTGGCCGGAGCCGCCGGCGCCCGTCGTCATGTAGCTCACGACCGCGCGCGACTGTTCGGTCGCTTCGAAGCGCAGGACCGCCGTCTTCGACGTCGTCCACAGCACGTCGACCGTGTCGTTCACGAAGTCGGGAGCGCCCGCGTCGGCCGTGGGGACGCTCGCGGCGAGCGTTGGATCGGAGCCGCGATCGATCTCGTAGCCGTCCCACCATCCGTCGCCGTCGGAGTCCTGCTGCTCGGGATCGGGGTGCACGATCGCTCCGGCCCCGACGTAGGCGAGCTCGTCGGCGTTGAACATGCCGTCGCCGTCGTAGTCGACCGCGAAGCGCCGAGCCGTGCCGTAAGGCATGCCGATGAACGTGTTCGCCGACTTGCCTTGCAGGGCCTGGTCGAGGAGAGCCTGGGTCGTCTGGGGCGGAATCGAGCTGTCCTCCGGGATCAAGCGCTGCGTGACGGGATCCCAGTACCAGCGCATGGGGATCTCGACGCCTTGCCATTCGAAGGTCCCGATGGCCGCGAAGTCGCCGTTCATCACGCTCTGCCCACTCGACGTCGCCATGGGCGTCGTGCACTGCGACACGAGGTAGTTCCGGACACCGTTGAACGCCGACGCGGGCGAGTCCTGGTCGACGTGGTAGACGCGGTGCGCGACCGGCGCGAGCCCGTTGTCCCACTGGTGGATGTAGTCCGTGACGTGGGAGACCTGCTCGGTCGTGAACACCGTGAGGAAGATGCCCACGAAGTGGTGCAGGTTCGCGAACAACCCGGCGTGCGTGAACGCGCCGCCGAGCGGCGGGAAATCGTCGGTGTCCGGGAGATCCGGCTGCGAGTCGACGAAATCGACTTCCTCGAGCTGCACGCCCGGCGTGACCTTGTCGGCGTCCTGCTCCCAGCGGTAGTCCTCTTGGAAGCCGGGCACCTTGAAGTCCATCTGGTGCGGGTGGTCGTCGAGGACTCCGTCGGCGATGAAGTCGTTGCTCGTGCCCTTCGGCAAGAAGTGGCAGATCGTGCAGACCTGCACGAAGAGCCCTTGGCCGAGCGTAGCGTCGCCTTGGGGCTGGCTGAGCAAGAGCTCGGCGTGCAGGTCGGGATCCACGCGACGGCGGATGTTCTGGTTGGGGTTCGCGGTCTGCTGCAGCGAGAACACGAAGTCCTCGAACCGGTCCCATTCGGCGCCGGGAGTCGTGTCGAGCTCCGTTCCGCCGAGCAGGTTCGCGAACGCTCCGTTGAAGTCGACCATGAGCTGGTCGCCGACTCCCTCCTGCTCTCCGCGCCAGTGGAACGGGTGCACCGTCTCGAGACCCGTCAGCGACTGCGTGAGCATCGGCCCCTTGTCGTCCTTCGGTTGGCCGAGGTTCCACGCGATGCCGTCGAAGCCCCCGTCGACGTGACACGTGAGGCACGAGAAGCGATTGGCGAGCGACTTCCCGCCGTCGAACAGCGTCGCGCGACCCTCCTTGAGCTCGGGCGGCGTCGGGTCCAGGCCGAGCTCGCACTCGACCCACGGCGCCGAGAGCGAGGTCATCGCGTAGCCCAGGACGACGTTCGTCCCCCAGCAGTACACGAAGGCCGTGTTGAGCGGCTGCGAGTACACGACTGCGCGCGGAATGGACCCCGCGGGCAGGTCCCACTCGAGGAAGAACTGGCCTTGCGGAGTGAGCACCGTCACGTTGTCCGTGAGCAGTCCGACGACGAAGCAGTAGCCGCCCGGACCGAACTCGAGGTTGAAGGGCTGCCCGATCGTCTTCGCCGGGTCGTGGAACGTTCCGCCCATGCCGTCGGGGTGCAGGTCGAGGTCCAGGGGCGCTGGCGCCGTCACGACCTGCCCGGGCTGCAAGGTCATGATGCTGAGCTGGTTGAACGCGATGATCCCGTTGATTTCGGGCTCGCTCTGCAGATTGGAGTCGCGGGTGTTCGCGTCGGTGTTGAGCACCCACAGCTCGTGCGTCGCCGGGTTGATCCCGTGCGCGAAGAGCACGGTTCCGACGTGGCGAGCCGCGGGCGCCACCGCGAGCGTCGTCCCCGAGCGGTCGATGCGGAACACGTCGTAGTCGTTCAGCCCCTTCTCCACGATGCTCGTGTCGCGGCCGTCGATGATGCCGAGCGGGCCCGCGTGCCCGGTCGTTGCGAAGAAGTTGGGCCCGAGCCTGTGGACGAACGTGTCGTTGCCCGATGCCTGCGGGACGACGAGCACGTCGCCGTTCTCGTCGACGGACAAGAAGGTGGGGTGTTTGGACGGCAGGTAGGCGACGCCCGTGATCGCGAGACTCGGGAGCTCGAGCTCCACCACCGCGTCGCTCGCCGAGCACGATACGTAGGCCTCGTTCCCGATCACCACGATGTCCGCGGGCTCGCCGAGCTGCCGGCCCGTCGCGGGATCCCTCATCTGCGCGACCTCGAGGATCGTCCCGGTCGCCGCGTCGAGCAGGCACACGACCCAGCTCGTGCGACACACGACGAGCAGCCGCAGCTCCTGGCCGTCCATCCACTTCGCGATCGACACCGGCCCCGCGGGAACACCGAAGGTCGCCGACGGATTGCCGCTCACGTCGTCGAAGAAGTGGACCTGATGGTTGTGGTTGTCGACCGCCCACAAACCGTTGCCGTCGAGCACCATCGGCCGGTAGGGCGGGTTCATCAGGTTGACCCAGTCCCCCTCTAGGTTGTCGACCATCTCGTAGGGGATGGTGTCGTCCAGCGTGGGTCCTGGCACGATCGGACCCGGCACGACGGGACCCATCACCGGCCCCCCCGGCGTCGCCGTCTGCGCGTGGATGGCCTCGGCCGCGAAGACGGCCAGCGCTGCGAACGCGATCGCGCCGTTCTGAAGGAGCTCTTCGAGATTCACGTGTGCCCGCTTCATGCTCGTGCCTCGTCAGGAGTTCGGAAGGAGAGCGCGCTCGCGGGCAATGCCCCGCGGAATCGACTCGCGCTCCGCCGGCCGAGTGAGCGTCCAGAGCGCCGGGCGTCGTTTCCCCCATCTCGCAATTCCCCTCGCAATTCCCTCGGCGGCGAATCCTGAAACTCCGGAGGCTCGTCGCGACGCACGGCCCGCGCGTTCGGGAGCTTCGGCGCTCGCTACAATCGTCCGACGAGCCTTTCTCCGATGGGACCCCCGACACGGACGAGTTCTCCCGCGGAACGCGGAACGATTGGCTCCCGGTCGACGCCAACCTCGCACGACGACGACCTGCGCCTGGTCCGCGACGTGAGCGGGGGGGGATCGGAAGCCGTGGCGCGCTTCGTGGAGCGCATGCGTTGCGTGCCGGCGATCCTCGCCGCGCAGAACGCGCGCCTCGGCAGTCCCTTGGAGCGCGAGGACCTGGCAGACGTCGTCCAGGACACGCTGGCGGTCGTATGGACGAAACTAGGAGACTTCGCGGGCAGGGCGGCGCTGGAGACGTGGGTCTACCGCTTCTGCTTCCTCGAGCTGATGAACGGCGTGCGCCGGCGGAAGAAACGCCAGGCGCCCGCTGAGGAAGCTTCGATGGAACCCACGGCGCCCAAGGAGCCCGCCATGCGCGAGTACGCCTTCCTCCACCGCGGTCTCGAACGCATCGGTCTGCCGTGGGCGGACGTCATCCGCTTGAAGCACTTCGAGGAGCTCACTTTCGACGAGATCGGCTCGCGGCTCGCGATCTCGCCCAACACCGCCAAGACGCAGTACTACCGGGGCATGACGCGACTGCGCGACGTCCTGGCCGGGGAGGCCCGCTCACGATGAGCTCCGCGGACGAGGACGAGCTCTTCGAGCGCCTGCTCTCGGGCGATCTCGACCCCGCCTCGCCGGAAGCCCTGCGGCTCTTCGAGGACGCCGGGAAACGCCTGCGCTTCGCCGAGCTCGGCCAGCTCGCCGCGTCCCTCGAGGCCGCCGGCCGCGAGCAGCGCGCGGTCCTGGCGGTCGCGCGCGACGCCGTGCACGAAGCCGCGCTCCCGGGCGCTGAACGCGTGGAGCCCGTCCTCTCCGAGCTCGCGCGATCCGCGGGCACGCGCCCCCGCGGTCTCCCATGGCGACTCCTCGCCGCCGCCGCCGTGCTGTTCGCTCTGTTCGGCTCCGTGTGGTGGCTCGGGTCGGAGCCCGTCCGGACGAACGGCGACGAGCGTTTCCTCGGAGGCGAGGAGCTCGAGCTCGGTCCGCTCGAGCGAACGGCGGGCGCGGACGGGCGCAGCGTCGTGCGTTGGCGTTCGAAGCTCCCCGCGGGAGGATGGTACACGCTCGAGATCTGGGCGGCCGACGCGCCGGAGGGCGCGCTCCCGCTCGTGCGCGAGACGGAGCTGGAGGAGAGCGAGTGGACGACGAGCGAAGACTTGCCGGCGAACCTGCGCATCCGCGTGCGCGCCTTCGGGCCCGGCGGTCTGGTCCGAGGCGTGCTCGACGAGCGCTCTCCTCCCTGACGCTCGCCGCGCTGATTCTGCTCGCAGGAACGAACGCCGCTCAGACTTCGGTCGACGAACTTCCGGCGGATCGCTACTTCGCGCGCGTGGTCGAGCTGTTCGGCGAGCTGCCGAGCCCGTCGCCGGAACGCGAAGCCGCGATCGCGTTCGAACTCCTCGACGTCGCGGCCGCGCTCGAGCCGTTCGCCGAGCAAGACGTCGCCGCGAGTCGCGCCTTCGCGCGCGCCATGATCGCGCTCGGCCTCGTCTCCGAGGACGCGCGCCAGGGCATGCCGCTCGAGGCGTGTTGGGAGCGCGCGCGTGGGACCTACGCTCGGCTCCCGCCGTGGGAGAGCGCCGACCTCGAGCTCGAGATCGGCCAGACGCTGCGCCGCCAGGGCCGCATGGGCGAAGCGCGCGACGTGCTCGTTCGCGCGTTGCCCGCGCTCGATCCGGTGCCGCGGCCGTGGGCGCTCGTCCTCCTCGCGGACATCGATCGCCTGCGCGGCGAGAGCGACCTCGCGCTGGAGGGGCTCGACCAGGCCGAGGCCCTGCTCGACGGCGACGTCGAGTTCCACGCGCGCATCCGGCCGATCGTCTTCGGGTTGCGCGGGATCCTTCACCTCGAGCTCGGGCTGCTCGACGAGGCCGCGCGTTGGATCGAGCTCGAGCGCCGCTCGGCCGTAGAGCGCGGAGACTCCGACGGCCTGCGCACCGCGCGCATCCACCGCGCGGCGCTCCTGTGCGCCAACTTGCGCGAGGTCGCCGTCGCCCGCGAAGTGCAAGCGGACATGGAAGAGGAGCTCGCGCGCGCAGGTCCGCCCGCCGCTCGCGCCGTGCTGCTCGCGATCCATGCGCGCGTGCGCGCCGAGCTCGCGCTCGCCGGAGTCGAGGGCGAAGGGCTCGACGAGGCACGGAGCGAGCTCGAGGAAGCGCTCGCGAGCCCTCACCTGGACCTCGAGGACCGCGTGGGGACGCGGCTCGCACTCGCGCGCGTGCGACTGGCCGCGGGCGAGCCGGACGCGGCGGCGGAGGAGCTCGAACGCGCTCGCGGCGACGTCGAGCGGCTGACGGCGGGACTCCCCGGCGCGGGCCGCGCGCGCGACCGCGGCCTGCTCGCGGCCGTGCGCGTCGAGATCGCACTGGTGCGACGAGCGACGACGGGCGACGCGGAGGGCTCCGACTCCCAAGCAATCGATGGCGCGGAGCTCGGGGCGGCGGTCACGCAGGCCGAACGAGCATTCGACGCCCTGCTCGGCGAGTGGGGACGCACCGCGTTGCGGCGGGGCGGCGTCGGCTACCTGCACTTCCACGAGCGCCTGCTCGTGATCGACGCGCTCGTGCGCGCCGACCTCGAGCGCTTGCCCGGCGAGGCGGGCGTGCGCTCGGCGCTCGAGCGCGTGCTGCGCGCCCAGGCTCTCTCGACCTTGGCGCGCGAGCTCGAAGCGCGACCCGCGAGCGTCGAGGACGCGCGCGCGTTGCAGGGAGAGCGCGGGGGAGCGCTCGTGTACCTCTCGTCGCTCGAGCGCTCGCACGTCTTCGCGCTGGATCGCTTCGCGCTCCGGCATGCGGAGCTCCCTTCCGCGGTGGAGCTCGAGGAGGCCGTGCGCGAGCACACGGCCTTGCTGGAGAGCCCTCCGCGACTGCGCGGCGGGGATTCGGGCGAGCTCGAGCGCGCGGGTCGCCGTCTGGCCGACCTGCTCGTCCCGAGCGCGATCCGCGCGCAGGTCGAAGGGTGGGACGCCGTGACGATCGTCGGCGCGGAGCTCTTCGGCTCGCCGTCGTTCGAGAGCCTGTCCTGGGGTGGTCGCGAGGTGTTGGGGCTTTCCTCCGCGCTCGCCTACGTCCCGTCGTTGTCGCTGTGGCTCGCCCTGGAGGGACGCGCCGCGGCGCGCATCCGAGGCGGCGTCGCCACGGACGGCGACGCGTTGATCCTCGCCGTTCCCGGCCCGTCGGATCCCGCGCTCGCGCGCTGGCCCAAACTCGAGCCGCTGCCCCTCGAGAGAGAAGAGCTGACGCAGCTCGCCAACCGCATCGGCCGCGCAGGCGCGCGCGTGTCCGTGCGCTTCGGCGCCGCGGTCACGCCGTCCTGCCTCGACGCACTCGCGCCGACTGCGGCTTCGGTCCTCGCGCTCTTCGCGCACGGCGTGTACGACGCCGAGCGCGAGCGTCCCGCCGGGCTCGCGCTCGCGCCGGACGACCTGGATCCCTCCGGGCTCGCGTGGTGCGAGCGCGTCGAGACCTGGAGCGTTCCCCCGCTCGTGGCGCTCTTAGCCTGCGGCGCCTCGCGCGGTCCGCTGCGCATGGGAGACGACGGCGTCTCGCACCTCGGCGGGGCGTTCCTGCGCGCGGGTGCGGAGACGGTCGTGCTCGCGCGCGGAGATCTCGAGCTCGCCGCCGCGCGCGAGATGGGAGGCGTCTTCCTGGAATCCCTATGGGACGGCCTCTCGCCGGCGGCAGCGTTGCGAGCGGCACGGCGCAGCGTCGCGAGCGACGCGCGCTGGACCGACCCCTTCTACCACTCGCTCCTGCACGTCACGGGTCTCGCCCACCGACCGCTCTTCCCGGCCCGCGTGACGGCCGAACGCGCGGACTCGCCCGTCCCGCTGAGCGCGGCGGAGCCGAGCAAGTGGAGCGGCGCGTGGATCGCGGGCGCATTCGCCGCGCTGGCGCTCGCCGTGGCGATCGGCGCGAGGCGCGGCCGCCTCACTCGCTACTGATGATTCATCCCGGTCGATTCCGGGACGCGCAGGTCGGGGACGTACGCGCCGGCGAGGACGCCGCTCCCGCCAGGCGGGAACACGAGGTAACCCTCGGGGATGAAGCCGAGCTGCGGGCCCGCGCCCTCGACCATGACGAGGATCTCGTAGATCAGCGGCGAGAGCGTGAGGCCGCCGAGCGAGGCCGGATGGCTCCCCACGACCGCTCCCTGCGCGTCCCGTTCGAGGAAGCGCATCTCGAAGTAGTAGACGGACTCGAAGTAGTGCCCGGACTCGGGGACTTGCACGGTGATCTGCACCGGCCACTGTGCGATGGGGAAGATCAGGTCGTCCTCGGGGCTCTGGTCGCTCGGCTCCCCGAGCTCCGCCTGGCGCCACAGGGTCACGCGCACGTCCGTGACCGGAGCCGTGAGACCCGCGGACCGGTCGAGCTCGATCGTGAGCTCGCCGTAGCTCGAGTTCTCGAGGACGAGGTAGCTCATGTCGAGCACCACCGGCTCCAGCGCGTCGTCGTCGACGTCGCCGTTCTTCGCGATGCGGAACTCGGCGCTCGCCTGCACGGCCGTCCCCACGTCCGGATCCCCGTCGCCGTCGAAGTCGGCGATGACCGGATTGGCGACGTGGCCGGGATTCGACGCGCCGGGATCGCTGAGCGGCAGGACCTCGAACCCTCCGCCGAGGGGGAAGGAGATCGCGTCGGGCGCGGCGATCGAGCGCTCGTTGTCCACCACGAAGATCTTCTGGTTGAACTGGTTCCCGATCGCGACGTCGTCGTCGCCGTCGCGATCCCAGTCGCCCGCGACGATGGAGGACGCGAGGATCCCCGCGACGTTCAGGGCGGGGTCGACGTGGGCGGCGTCGAGGGCGAAGACGAATTGCGCCGCCGCCGGGGCGGTGAGCCACACGAGCCGGTCGTAGGGCTGGTACTCGCTCTCGAGGGTCGCGAGGGAACCGCCCGCGCCGGCAGTCGCCCAGTTCCTGAGCACGTTGCTGGCGCCGTCGTGGATGCGCAGCGTGTTGGTGGTGAGCACGGCCCACTCGGCGGGCGCGACCCCGTCCCACTCGAGCGCGGTGAAGGACAGGATGGGGTTCGCGACGGTGAAGCTCGCTCCGGAGAGGGGCGAGAAAGCGAGCGGCGACTCGGAGACGACGCCCATCACGAGCAACGTGTACCCGTCCGCGGAGACTCCGGCGACGTCGGGACGGACCGTTCCCCGGATGCCGGTCGCGCGCACGAGCTGCGCTCCCGCCCACGCGCCCCCGTCGAGCTGCGTGCGCGCGAAAGCCTTCGTCGCGAAGTCCCACCAGCCGAGGTGGAGGCCGCTCGCGTCGCTGAAGACGACCGCGTCCTGACCGTCGGGTCCGCCGCCCGGATACGTGTCGAGGTCGATCGCGCCCGTCCAGGGCGTCTCGTGCGAGAGGTACAGGTCGCGCCCCGACAGGAAGAGCACCTCGTCGTCGGCGAGCAGCGCCGCGTCGAGCACGTCGTCGTCGTTGAAGCGTCCTGCGATCGTGCGGCCGAACGTCTTGCCCTCCCCGCCGGGGATCCCGTACGGGTCGAACGGATCGGGCGGGATCCACGGAGGGCCGCCGCCAGGCCCAATCGGACTCGGCTCCACCTCGGGCGAACCGTGCGTGCCGCCGGTCTGCGCGGCGGTCGCAGCGGAGGGCGCGACGAGCGCGAGCAAGAGGACGCGCGCGGCCAGGACTCGCACGGAGTGGGACACGGTGCTCTCGGAGCGCGTCGTCTCGTTCAAGGCTCCTCCTTCGAGATCGTCGTTCGGATGGCCGGCGCGCGTTCGCGTCGGAGCCGCGGGCGGAGTTCTCCCTTTCTAGCCTTTCCCCGCCGAAAGCGCTGGAGTCGGGCGGCCTCCGACGGCGTCCCGGGGAGAGCGCCCGGCCCCGGTTCGGGACGACTCCTCGCTCGCCGGCCTTCCGGGGCCGCGAAAGGAGGGCGCGGCGACTCGGACGACCGAACACTCTCGAGAGCCGGGTTCCGGGCAGACGAAGCCGGCGCGACGCCTCGCGAGCTCCCCACTCGAGCCCCGCGCGCGCCCGAAGTCGGCGCAGGGCGACTCGCGGCGGATCCCGGCGCTACTCTCCTCCCCGCGCAGCCATGAGCGAAGACGTGAGAGAGCGCATGCGGCGGGACTGGGACCGGCGCGCCGCGGAGAACGCCCGGCTCTACATCGCCGACAAGGAGTCGGAGGGCTTGAACTTCTCGCTCTCGGGTTGCCGCGACGCCTTCACGATCCTCGAGGACCTGCACCCGTGGTTGCGCGCGGACATGCGCGTGCTCGAGATCGGCTGCGGCATCGGGCGCATGCTGCAGTTCTTCGCGGTGCTGTTCGACGAGGTCCACGGGATCGACGTCTCGCCGGTGATGATCGACGGCGCGCGGACCTTCCTGGCGCGCTTCGACAACGTGCACGTCGCGGCCGGCGACGGCCGCAGCCTCGGTGCGTACGAGGACGCGTCCTTCGACCTGATCCTCTCCCACGCCGTGTTCCAGCACGTGCCCGAGAAGGCCGTGATCCGCGACTACGTCGCGGACGCGCACCGCGCGCTGCGCCCGGGCGGCCTGTTCAAGTTCCTGGTCAAGACCGAGCCGTGGGGCGGCGAGCACCAAGACCCCACCTGGTGCGGCGCCGACGTCGAGCGCGCGGACCTCGACGCCTGGATCGCCGCCTTCGGCTACGAACTCGTCAACGCCTACAGCGCCCACGAGCCGAAGACCGCCTGGGCGATCCTGCGCAAGCCCCTGGCTTGACGGAGAGACGGCCGTCGACGGTATCGTCGCGCGCCCGGCGACATCCGATACGATCGACGCGGACCGCACGACCCCCATGAGCTCCTCCGTCCGCATCGAGACCGAAGGCGTGCCGATCCAGGCCTGGACGCAGGGCGTGGAGATCGCGGACAACGCGCTCGTCCAGCTCCGTAACGTGGCGCGGCTCCCCATCGTGCACGGCCACGTGGCGGTCATGCCCGACGTCCACTGGGGCATGGGGGCCACGATCGGGTCGGTGATCCCGACCGTGGGCGCGGTCATTCCCGCGGCGGTGGGCGTCGACATCGGCTGCGGGATGTGCGCGGTGCGCACGACGCTCGGGGCGCGCGATCTGCCCGACGACCTGAAGGGTGTGCGCACGTCGATCGAGCGCGCCGTTCCCCACGGCCGATCGGTGCGGCGCGGCAAGCGCGACGTCGGCTCGTGGGGCGACGTGCCCGAGCACATCGGCAACGTCTGGGCGCAGCACCTGCAGAAGGGCTTCGACTCGCTCGTCGCGCGCTACCGCGTGTTGAAGAACACGAACAACGTGGCGCACCTCGGCACGCTCGGCACGGGCAACCACTTCATCGAGGTCTGCCTCGACGAGACGGAGCGCGTGTGGTTCATGCTGCACTCGGGCTCGCGCGGCGTCGGCAACCGCATCGCCACGGTCTTCATCGAGCTCGCGAAGGAGGACATGGGGCGTCACCTCGCGAACCTGCCGGACCAGAATCTCGCCTACCTGAGCGAGGGCTCCACGCACTTCGACGACTACGTCGAGGCCGTGTCGTGGGCCCAGGAGTTCGCGCGGCTGAACCGGCGCGTGATGATGGAGAGCGTCGTCGCCGCCGTGTCCCGCACGGCCGGCATCCCGCGCTTCCAAGCCGACGCGCTCGTCGTCGACTGCCACCACAACTACGTCGTGCGCGAGCGTCACTTCGGCCGCGACTGCCTCCTGACGCGCAAGGGCGCCGTGCGCGCCGGCACGGGCGACCTCGGCATCATCCCGGGCTCGATGGGCGCGAAGAGCTTCATCGTGCGCGGCAAGGGCAACCCCGACAGCTTCGAGTCGTGCTCGCACGGCGCCGGGCGCGCCATGTCGCGCACGGAGGCCAAGAAGCAGTTCACGGTCGCCGACCACGCCGCGGCCACGAAGCACGTCGAATGCCGCAAGGACGCGGGCGTCGTGGACGAGACGCCCATGGCGTACAAGGACATCGACGCCGTGATGCGCGCTCAGGCCGACCTCGTGGAGATCGTCCACACCCTGCGCCAGGTCGTGTGCGTGAAGGGCTGAGCCTCGCGGGAGTCGCCGATCCGCGCCCGTTACCGAACGTCGAGCGCACGGAAGGAGGAGCACCCGTTACCCAGATTCGTCGACCTGCGCCGGCGAGTGGCGAGAGGATCCTTCGACCCGGACGGGTCGGGGATCGCGCGTGACGTGACCGCGGGTCTACAGTAGCGCTCGGCTCGCGGATCCGACGCGCCTCGGGGCCCGGGATCCCGATGCACGACTTGCTCGAATCGCAGAGCCCGCCGCGAGCCTCTCCGGCCACGTCACGAAGGCGAACGTCATGATCCTCAGAGCCGACGCGCGTTCTCACATCGCCTCGGTCGCCACGGCCTTCCCGTCGACGGTCGTGGAGCAGGCCGACGCGATCCGAGTGCTCGGTCGGCTGTTCCCCGAAGAGGACCCGTGCCGCATCGAGCAGCTCGTGCGGCGCTCGGGCGTCGAGCGGCGCTTCATCTCCCCCACGCTGGAGCAGGTGCTCGCGCCCTCGTGCTTCTCCGGCCGCAACGCCGACTACCACGCCGCGGCCGTCGAGCTCGCCCTGCGCGCCTGTCGATCCGCCCTCGGCCGCTCCGGCCTCGGCGCGGACGAGATCGACGTCCTGATCGACGTGTCGTGCACGGGCATCGCGATCCCCGCACTCGACGTCTCGCTCGCGCCGCTCTTGGGTCTGCGCCGCGACGTGCGGCGCATCCCGATCACGGAGAGCGGCTGCGCCGGCGGCGCGCTCGCCATCGGGCTCGCCGATTCCCTGGCGCGCGCCGGTCACCGCATCCTGCTCGTGGCGGTCGAGCTGTGCTCGCTCTCGCTCGTGCACGGCGACCGCTCGCGCACGAACCTGGTCGCGTCGCTCCTGTTCGGCGACGGCGCGGCCGCCGCGGTCGTGGCCACGGAGCCGCCGGGCGTGCGCATCGAGGCCGTGCGCTCGCACCTGATCCCCGGGACGCGCGAGATCATGGGTTTCGACGTGGGCACGCACGGGATGCGCATCGTGCTCGACCGCGAGCTCCCGAGCGTCGTGTGCGATCACCTGCCCCGCGTGATCGAGAGCTTCCTCGAAGCCGTGGGGCGCACGCCCGGCGATGTCGACCTGCACCTCGTCCATCCAGGCGGGCGCAAGATCCTCGAGGCCTACGAGGAGCGCTTCGGGCTCGGCGCGAACGGCCTGGTCCATTCGCGCGGCGTGCTGGCCGAGTGCGGCAACCTGTCGTCGGCGTCGATCCTTGCCGTGCTCGAGCGGGCGTTCTACGCCGAACGAAGCGACGCGGAGACAGAAGCCCTGCTCGTCGCCATCGGGCCAGGGCTCTCGATCGAGATGGCCTTGCTCGAGTTCCCGGGGAAGGGCGGTGTCGCGTGATCCTCGCCCTGCTCCTCGCAGCCGCGCAGACGCCCGTTCGGCCGGCGATCCAGCGCTACACCGTGGACGCGAAGCAGAGCGAGCTGGGCTTCGACGGCTCCTCCTCGCTGCACGACTTCACGGGCAGGACGAAGAACGTCCGCGGCGAGCTGACCCTCTGTCTGCCCGATCCGCGCATGTGCGCCAGGGGCCGAGTCCTCGCGCTGGCGAGCTCGCTCGACACCGACAGCTCCGGCCGAGACGAGGACATGCACGAGCTGCTCGAGGTGGACGCGCACACGAACCTCGTGTTCCGGATCGAACGCTCCGGTCCCCTCCCGGTCGGCTGGGACAACACGACGATCCAGGGTGCGTTCAGCGTTCGCGGAGTCGAGGTTCCGAAGGAGGTGCAGGTCGAGGTCTTGCGCCTCGCGGACGGTGCGCTGCGCATACGAGGTCGTTCGCGCGTGAAGATGAGCGCGTTCGGGATCAAACCGCCCAAGGTGCTCTTCATCAAGACCGCGGACGAGGTCGAGACCTGGTGGGATCTGATGCTCGTCCCCGTCGCCGCGAAAGCGGTGGCGGCGCAGAGCTACGTTATCGAGGTCAACGAGCGCTTCCAGCGGCCCGGCGGAGAAGTGGTGCCGAGCCAACGGCATTCGGAGCGTCTGTGGGTTTCGGAGCGCGGCTCGCTGTGGGAACGCGGCGGCTCCTGGCACGTCGCTTCCTCCGAAGGCGTGTGCGCGATCGACGTCGCGCGCGGCTCTGTGCTCGCGCCTGCGGAGCCCGCCGAGACGGCGTTCGGCGAGCTCGCGCTGCAGCTCGACAAGCTGCGCGCCGACCTCGCAACGGCGAAGCCAGAGCGACGCGAGAGCCTCGCGTCCAACATCGCGACCTTCGAGAAGATGATCGCGCTCGCGCCGGCGAGCGCCGAGCCCGAGGTGGACGAGTCCGAAGGTGTCGTCGTGCGGATCGGCGGGACGACGTGGCTCGAAGTCCACGGGCGGCGCGGGGACGGGAACTTCGCCGCGCTGCTCGCGACGCTCGACGGCTTTCCGCGCGCGGTGCGCGACGTGCTCGCGAGCCTCGAGGGCGTCCCCGAGCGCGTCATCGTGCGCAGCGCGACGCTCGCGGGCGCGCAGACGCTCGAGATCCAGGTCGGCGCCGCCGAGGTGGGCGAGCTCCCCGATTGGGCGCTCGCGCCGAGCTCGTGGTGCCGCGCGAGCACGGACGAGTGAGCGCAACGCGATGGAGCACGCCGCGCGCAGGCATGACTACGATTTCGACCTCGCCGTAGTCGGGGCGGGTCCGGGTGGAGCCGCGTGCGCGCTCGCGGCGGCGCGCAAGAGCCTGCGCGTCGTCGCCTTCGATCCGCGCACGGACGGCGACAAGCCGTGCGGCGAGGGGATCCTGCCTTCGGGCGTCGCGGTGCTGCGCGAGCTCGGCCTCGGCGACGTGCTCGCGACTGGCGTCGCGTTCGACGCGATCCATTACTGCACGCCCGGGCTCGCGTCGCTCGCCGTCCCGCTCGGCGGCTCGGCCGTGGCCCTGGCGCGCCCGCTGCTCCAAGCGTGCTTCGATGAAGCCCTGCGCCGCGAGCCGCGCATCGAGCTCGTCGCGCAGCGCGCCGAGGTCGAGCGCGACGCGAGCGGCCCAGGCTTCACGCTGCGCGCCGGGGACGAGACGTTCACGGCGCGCACGCTGGCGGTCGCCGACGGGAACTTCGGGAGCACGGCGCCCTGGCTCGCGCGCCGCGCGAGACCCGGCGGCAGCCGCGAGCGCGTCGGTTTGCGCTTGCGCGCGCGCGCGACGGCGCCGCTCGAGCAGGTCGAGGTGCACATCGGCCGCGGGCCGGAGGTCTACCTCACTCCGCTGCCCGAAGGCCTCGTCAACGCCGCCGTGCTCTACTCGAAGCTGCCCGCCCGCGTGCACGGCTCCGCGGCGCTCGTCGAGCACGCCCTCGCGCTGTACCCGCAGGCGCGCGCGCGCATCGGAGCGATCGAGACGCCGCCTTCGAGCCGCCGCCTCGGCGCGGCGTCGCGGCGCGTCGCAGGATCCTCGACCTTCGCCGTGGGCGACGCCGGCGGCGGAGTGGACCCGATCCTCGGCTGCGGCGTGAGCATCGCGCTCGCGACGGGACTGCTCGCAGCGAAGTCTGCGGCCGAGATCGCGGCTGGAGCCGCGCCTAGTGCAGTCGAGCGGCGCTACGCGCGCGCCTACGCGCGCGAGACTTCGCAGCGCCGTCGCCTGGCGGGCTTCCTGCGCCTGACCTCGCGTTTCGAGTGGTCCGCTCGCGCCGTCGTGACACTCGGTCGCCTCGCGCCCAGCGCTTCGGCAGCCCTGGCCCACATCGCCCTGGGACACGCCGCGTCCTACTCCTGGAGGTGATGGGAGCCCGAGCGCGAACTCCTACGAAGTTCTGGCGTTCGACAGGAAACCTGGGCCACCTGACGCGGTCCGTAGTCCGTGAACGGGGGATCTGCCCTGCCGCCTACTTGCCCTGGCCGCAGGTCGTCGTCGATACTTCCCGCAGGGACGTTGGGATCCGACTCCCCTTACAACGAGATCCCGCCCGCTCGTCTTCATCCAAGCGCTTCCACGAGGAAGCCACGAGCGCGCGGGGTCGCTCTCTTTCATGAGCGGCCGATACGCGATCCTGCTGGACGGCGGGTTCGTGACCAAGCGATTGCGGAGGAGACTCGGGCGATTCCCATTGCCCGATGACGTCCTGGCTGAATGCGAGAGGATCGCTGTGCACCCCCAGCTCCAAGGATGGAGTCTGCTGCGGATCTACTTCTACGACGCTCCGCCGGCCTCCGAGGTCGTGACCAACCCGCTCAATGGCAAGGCGATCAACCTTGGCCAGACGGACGTCTTCGCCATTCGAAGGAGGTTCCAGGACGAGCTCGAGCTGAAACCAAACGTGGCGATGCGCAGGGGAGAGCTCTCCGTTCAGGGCTGGAGGATCCGGAACGACGCGCTCCGTGAGGTTGCTCTCTCGCA
Source organism: uncultured Planctomycetaceae bacterium (assembly GCA_964413535.1). GTDB lineage: Bacteria > Planctomycetota > UBA1135 > UBA1135 > CAYPTB01. Next base: position 104,141 of record CAYPTB010000009.1, read on the forward strand.
ACGCCCGTTGGGAGCGGACGATCTGGAACTGAATCTCGAGCAGAAGGGCGTCGATCTGCGCATCGGGCTCGACATCGCCCGTCTCGCTTTGCGTCAGCTCGTGGAAGTCTTGGTGGTCGTGACCGGCGACAGCGATTTGGTGCCGGCTTTCAAGTTCGCACGTCGTGAAGGTCTGCAGGTCCTCCTGGATCACTTGGGCGGACCCGTGAAGCGCGAGTTGAAGGCGCACGCCGATCTGGTCCTGTAGCGGCAGCCATGCCCTATCGTGTGGATCGCGGTACCGTTGTCAGCGTGAACACCAATCGGAGTCCGAAGCAACTCACTGCCGCGATCGCCGTGCTCGTGCTGGCCACGGGCTGTCTCTTTCGCCGCGATCCGCCGCCTGGCGCTACGGGCGAGCGGATCTACGAGCTGCAGCTGTGCGCGAACTGTCATGGCGACGCCGGTGAAGGGGGATCGCTCGGGCCGCCGTTGCGCGGGCTCGACGCGCACTGGGAGCAGGGCGCGCTCGCGCGCTTCTTCGCCGATCCGGAGACCTTCGTGGAGCGCGAGCGGCGGCTCGCGGATCTCGCGGAGCGCTACGGCCGACGCATGGCGTCCTACGCGAACCTCGACGAGGCGGAGAGGATGCGGCTCGCGGCCTTCGTGCTCGAGCTCACGAACGGCGAGTGACGGCGCGCTCTTCGGCATGAGCATCCCCAGGCGGGGTCGTTCGCTCGCGTGTGCTCGGCTCTCGGCTCCGGCCCGAATGGGCAAGTGCTGATCGGCCTCGAGCTTGTCCGCGGGGGCGGCTCGCCGTCCAATGGCGCGGCTTGGCCGAGGGGAACGCACGGATCGCCGAACGCTTCGAAGAGCTCGCGCTGCTGCTCGAGATCGAGGGCGAGAATCCGTTCCGTATCCGCGCCTACCGCGAGGCCGCCGAGACGATCCGCGGGCACGCGGAGCCGATGGGCGAGCTCGTGCGGCGCGGCGAGGATCTTTCCGAGCTGCACGGCATCGGCAAGGCGACGGCGGGGAAGATCGCGGAGATGGTCGAGACCGGGCGACTCGCGGCGTTGGACGCGGCGATCGAGCGCGTGGGGAGCGGCATCGCGCTCCTGTTGCGCGTTCCCGGCTTCGGGCCGAAGCGGTTGCGGGCCCTGCGCGAGGAGCTCGGGAGCGGGGACGCTTCCGCCATCGCCGCAGCCCTGGAGGCGGGACGGGTGCGCGCGGTCCCGGGCTTCGGCGCGGGGCTCGAGGAGAAGGTCCGCGAGGCCCTGGCGCAGAACGACGAGGAGGGCTGACGCGACATGGGCGAAGCGCGCTGGAAGAACCTGCAAGTGGACGACGGCGGACGCGTACTGCGCATCGAGCTCGACGCGGGACGCGGCAACGTGATCACGCGCGGCGTGCTGAGCGAGCTGCGCGACGTGCTGGCGGTCCACGCTGACGAAGGGAAGCTGTGCGCCATCCTCTTCGACCACTCGGGTGAGCACTTCTCGTTCGGCGCGAGCGTCGAGGAGCACCGCGCCGAGCACGTGCGCGAGCTCCTGTCGAATTTCCGACTCTTCGCGCGCGATCTCCTCGGCTCCGGGGTCCCGCTCGTCTGCGCCGTGCGCGGCTGGTGCTTGGGCGGCGGGCTCGAGCTCGCGTGCTTGTGCGACCGCGTCGTCGCATCCCCCACCGCGCGCTTCGGTCAGCCCGAGATCCGGTTGGGCGTCTTCGCGCCGCTCGGTTCGCTGCTCCTCCCGCGCATCGTCGGTCCGAGGCGCGCGCTCGAGCTCCTGCAGACCGGTCGCGACGTCTCGGCGCAGGAAGCGCTCGCCCTGGGGCTAGTGTCGGAGGTCGCCGACGACCCGACTGCGGATGCGCGCACTTGGATCGAACGAAACCTCGCGCCGAAGAGTGCGTCGTCCCTGCGGCACACCACGCGCGCCGCGCGTGCGACGTGGACGGAGCCTTTTCTGGCGGAGCTCGAAGCGCTCGAGCGCGACTACCTCGAGCGACTGATGCTCACGCACGACGCGCGCGAAGGCCTCGAAGCCTTCCTCGGGAAACGCGCGCCGCGCTGGGAGCACCGCTAGGCTTGTCGGGGCTCGGCCGGAGGCTGCGAGTCGCAGTTCATCACGGCGTCTCGATGACGAGGCGTAGGCCGTCGGTGAAGGCGATGCCTCCGGGTGCGGCGGCGTCCTCGACGATCCACTGCGCGTAGAAGGCCTCGCCCGCGAGCGCGGGGTCGTTCGGGACGGGAACCGTGTGGGCGGCGAAGCCGAAGGCGTCGGTGCGCTCGAGACGCAGGAGGTCGGCGCCGTTCAGGAACTGGCCGCCGCCCAGTGACATGGAGCTCGGTCCGAGACCGAGCAGGAGGATGGCCGTGCTGAGGGGCCGCGCGCGACTGACTTCGATCGAGAGCGACGCGTTCCCGATGTCGCGCGGCGAGTCGACGGCCACGAGCGGAGTCTTCCCGCCGAAGCCGGCGACGCCCTGACCGTAGTGGAGCCCGAAGGAGAGGTAGTCGAGCGCGCCGGCCACGTCGGGGTCGAGGCGCTCGCGCGCGTTGAGGTCGAAGGGCAGCGCGAAGGCGAGCGCAGCCGCGCCGCGCAGCGGGCTCGCGGGCGAGGGTTGCGCCTGGTGCTTCCCACCCGTCCAGTCCACGTTCACGAAGTCCGCGAGACCGGTGCCGGGCACGAAACCGGCGCCGCCCCCGAGCACGCTTCCGAAGCGCACGTTGCCCGCGACCGTCACGCCCGCCGCGCCGCCGCCGCCGAAGACGACGGCCTGGGAGCTATTGCTGTAGACCGCGTTGTTCGCGAAGACCATCCCGGGACGGTTCGTCCAGCTCGTCAGGTTCGCGCCGCGCTTCTCGTTGACGATCGTGTTGTGGACGAAGACGAGGTCGCGCGTCTGTCCCTGGTGGTCGTGGCTGTGGAAGCCGTTCAGCCCGGACATGATCAGATTGTTCCGCACGATCGCCTCGCCCTGGACCTGGAGCACGTTGTCGACGGCGCGGTAGAGGACGTTGCGCTCGATCACGTTGGGCGGATTGCCGCCGGTTCCGTACGCGATCAGGCAGGGATACTTCGTGTCGTGGACGAGGTTCTCGGCGATCAGGTTGCCCCAGGAGCCTTGCTTCACCTCGATGCCGTCGCCCTGGGAACCGCTCGTGTGGTGGACGTAGTTCTGGGCGACGATGGATTGGCTCATGACGGCTGAGGCGTTGTTGCCGCCGAGGTACATGCCCTCGCCCGTTCCGGCCGTGTGGTGGATCTCGTTGCGCGTGATGTGCAGGAAGGACGTGTCCTGCGTGTTGGCGACCAAGCCCGCTTGATCCGTGTCGTGGATCACGCACTGGTCGATCCACACGTTCGAGCACGCGTCGAGACGCAGGCCGATGGAGCCGCCCGTGATCTCGAGGCCCCGGAAGGCCACGAATTCGGTCGGCCCGCTGGAGAGGGTTCCGACGTTCATGACGTTCTGGAAGGGATCGGGGCGCGTGATCACCGGCCGCGTACCGCGCTTCGCGACGATCCAGATCGGGTCGGACTGCGTGCCCTTCAGGCTCACGATGAAGAGCTTCTTCACCGACCACGTGCCCGCGCCGATCTCGAGGCGATCGCCGGGCACGAGCGTCAGGAGCTTCTTGCGCAAGAGCTCGCCGTTTTGGTCGGCGCTCTGCGTCGGATCGAACTCGATCGCTAGCACCTTCTTGGGCGTAGCCTGGGACCAGCTCGGGCCGTAGGGCGTGGGCAATTCCGAGACGTCGGCGTTCGCGGCGGCGCAGAGGATCGTGGAGACGAAACACGCGCGCGCGAAGGCGGCCGTGCGCGAGAACCCGCGCAGATCGATGCTCGACATGAGGCGTCCTTCATTCCGGAGGAGAACGGGTGGGAGTCGCACGGCCGGATGTGCGATACGCCGCCCAGTAGCCTCAACGCTCCGCGCGGTTGCGCGGAAACGGCCGGAGAACGCGCGAAGTCGAGCTCGCTCGAGCGACGACGACGCCGGCGTGCTGCGCGAAAACGATCGAGGCCCCCGGCGAGACGAGCTCGGCGGGGGCCTCGGTGGTGGAGGGAGGATCAGCGCTCTTCTTCCTCGCCGAAGAACAAGATCGAGATGCCGCCGCCGCCCATCGCGTCCGTGTTGTAGATGAACTGGGCGTCGAGCGCTTTTCCGATGCGCAGGCTCGCCTCGGAGAAGTGCGCTTCGGTGTAGGCGTCGAGCTTGGCGCCGTTCTCCAGCACGTTGCCGAGGAGCTTGTGGAGCTTGCGGAGCTGGTGCGTGGCGAGGTTCGTGATCGCCTTCTGCGCCGCCCGGCCGTCCGAGTCCAGCGAGAGGTCGATCAGCCGCTCGACGTGCTCGCGCTGCAGGTTGCGGCGCAGGCTCGAGATCATCGGGCTGCGCACCGTGCTGGCCAGGGAAGTGTCCTTCTCCTTGAGCTCGGTCCACACGTTGTCGAACACGGTGCCCATGAGCTCGGGCAGGGTGAAGGCGTCTTCACTCGGGTCCACCAGGGCCTCGTTGTCGTACACGCGACGCAGGGTCGTGGGGTTCATGAGCATGGTCATGACCGACGCCTGGATCCCCGCCACGCGGTCGTGGAGCGGCCAGGTCGAATCGTCATAGGACGTCCTCCAGTCCGAGGAGTCGCCCCACTTCTGCACCGTGAGATGGCGCACGAGCTCGGGCGTCAGACCGAAGGACTCCTCGAAGAACGCGTTCTGGATGCAGAAGTCCAGGGCGTCGCGCTGGGTCTTGGCGTCGACGGAGACGAGCGGAGCCCGCGCCCCGGGATCGCCCTTGTGGTCCTTGTTGACGAAGGCGCCGCCGATCCAGTTGGACATCGTGCTGAGGCCGTTCGTCTGCATGCCGAGCGTGATCTCGTAGCCGCGCCGGGCCTTGCCCCAGCTCTCGCCGTCCTTCACGAACTTCTCGACGATCCGCTCGCGGTGCTGCTTGGCCAGCCGCATGCGGCTCTTGGAGAAGCTCAGCGGATCGGCGCCCAGGTCGTAGCGACGCGCGTAGGGGTCGGTGCCACTCGTGTCGAAGTCGGTCCCGTACACGTGGCCGGGCTCGGCGACCTCCGCGAGCACCTTCTTCGGGTCCTCGAAGCCGTATCCGTAGCGGATCGCCCACGCGTCGTAGGAGCCGATGCCGATCATCGTGTAGTCGCCCTGGAGCTCGCCGTCCTCCATGTTGATGTTGACGGGCGTGTAGTCCATGACCGACGCCGTGAAGGGCTTGGTTCCCTTCAGCTCGCTGCTGTTGATCTCGGCCATCGAGTAGACGCTCGACGCCTTGAAGTTGTGGCGCAGGCCGAGCGTGTGCCCGACCTCGTGCGCGGTGAGGTCGGCCAGCATCGGTCCGACGAACCACTCGGGAACGCCGTCGATCAGGTCGCCCTTCTCTTCTTTCGCTTCCTCTTCCTCCTCGCCGTCCTTCGGCTCGTCGGCGGCATCGCCGTCCTCTTCCTCGTCCTCGAGGAGACCCATGATCTCCAGCGTGAGTCCCATCACGGACATGTCGAGGGACTTGCCCTGCGCCGCCAGGCACAGCGAGAAGTTGGAGCCGACCCTGCGGGCGAGATCGCGCAGACCTTCGTCGCGCCACAGGAACGGATTGGCGAGCATGGCGGCGGCCAGCGGCCCTTCGCCGCGTTCCGCGCGTTGGCGCTGGATCTTCTCGATCACCGATTGGCGCTCGAGCGGCGCCGCGAGCCGCACCCGCGGATCCCAGGAGGGATGGCGCTCGAGCCACTCGATCGTCTCGGGGCTGAAGCTCTCCATCGCCTGCTCGGGCAGGTACTCGTTGTATTGGAACCAGAAGTGGCGGATCCAACCGTCGGTGAGCACGACGTCCGCGTCGAGGATCTGGCCCGTGATGGGGTGGGCGCGCGAGGGGCCGATCGCCGTTCCCATGTCGTTCGACAGCCAGCGGATGAAGTTGTAGCGCACGTCCTCGGGATCCTTGTCCATGTGCGCGCCGGTCGACTTGTCCTGGTACTGGACGACGATGGCGTCGCTGATCCCGACCTTCTCGAACGCATCGTTCCAGTAGTCGATGCCCTCCTTGACCCACCGGCGATAGCGGATCGGAACGGTGTGCTCGATGTAGTAGACGAGCGGTTCCTTGGGCGGCGAGAGCTTGAGGTTCGGAGCCGCCTTCTCGATGTGCCAACGGTTGACGTAACGCGTCGTGATCTCGTCGTCGCGATACTTGCCGAGGTCGCGGTAGACGGTGGTGAAGTACCCGATGCGGTCGTCGGCCTCGCGCGGCTTGTAGCTCGGGCTGCCGCCGATCTGGCTGATCGAGTAGTGGAAGGTCTTGAGCGCTCCGCCCGCCGCCGGCACCTCGAACGCGATTTCGACGTTCTCCGGGAACGCTTTGACGACAGCGATGCTCGAGAGCGCCTTGTTGATGCCGTTCGCCAACCCTCCGTAGAACGTGTTGGCCTTGCCGAGCAGCATCTCGTCGAGGTCGATCACCGGCTGGCCGCTCGGACCCATGCAGACGATCGGTACGTCGATGAGCACGCGATCGACGAAGTGGTGGACGATGGCGTCCTTCGACTCTTGATCACCCGTCGAGCGCACGTCCAGGTTGGGCTCGATCAGCGCCATGCGCTTGTCGAAGCGCTTCCAGTACACGTAGCGGTCGCCGGACTGGAGCCCGGCGAACATCTCGCCGGTCGGCATGGTCATGGCGATGTAGTGCTTCTGACCGGCGAAACCGGCCGGCAGCTCGGCCAGGACCTGGCCGTCCTTCTTGCGGATCCAGATGCCGTAGAGACTCGTCCCCTCGGCGGTCGACACGACCTTCGTGAAGTCCTTGGAGACCTCGGTCCACTTGGGGAACTCGGGCTTCTCCTTGTCCGACTCGTCGTCGTCGTCGGCGGCGAAGCCGGGCAGCGCGCACATACAAAGCACACCCGCTGTCGACAGCACCTTCGACCAGAACACGTTCGTTTCGTTGATGATCGGCATCGTCATGAACTCCTTGACGCAGAGTTGGATCCGTCCGGACGGCCTGAGGTGAGCTCCACTCGGCCGCGACGAGACGGTCGTCGACCGCCTCGTATTCCTCGACCCGATGGAAAAAAAACACGAGCGACGCGACGCGACGCCGGTGCCGAACCGTCTTGTCTCATTCCTTCTTCGTCCCCGGCGCGCGACTCCTGGTGGGCGCTCGACGCAGGGGTCTCTCGAGAGCGCGAGGAGCACAGGCGGGTCGGGGATTGTAGACGCACTCGCCGGGAGGCGCGGTCGCGAGCTCGTAAAGGACCGGTGGGCGAGCGGGCGCCGTGCCGGATCCGGTCCTCGCTGGGACGCCCGAAACCCTCATCCGGCACGAGCTTCGGTCGCAGGAGGCCCGAGGGAAGCGGGCGCGGGGCCGTCCCACCTCAGGCCCTCCTCCGCGCCAGTCTTCGATAGGCCTGGACCTCGCGCACGATGCGGGCGAGCGACGACGTCCGCGCTCCGCGGGCCACGTTCTCGCTCCCGATCTCGAACGCGAGGCGCCACTGCTCCCCGAGGACTCGGTAGGCGTCGAGTAGGCCGTTCTTCGGGTCGTAGATGTGGGTGGCCTCGGCCGTGAGACCGTTCAGCTCGAGCACGCGAAACTCCCCGCGCGAGAGCGCTTCCCCCGAATCCGCCACGACGTCGTAACGCCCGAAGAAGAAGCCGTCGAAGCAGCGCGAGAGGTCGTCCACCGCTGCTTCGAGAGCGGGGGTTCGGAAGCGCACGCCGTCCAGGAAGATCGCGCCGCGGCAGTGCGTGCCGAGATCCACCAGGCGCAGGACCTCGCCCGCGGCCGGAACGTCCGCCAGCCGCTCGGCGTTCGCGTCGAAGTACACGTTCGCCTGCGCGATCGCGCGCTCGTCGCGGAGGATGAGCTCTTCCAGGCTCTTGACCCCGTCTCCCACCACGGTGGGCAGGATCTTCTCGGTGATCGAGAAGATGCGGCCGTGGTCCTCGGACGGGCGTCGGACGTAGAACACCCCGAACTCGCGGCCGTGCAGGTATTCCTGGAGGAGCGCGTCGACGGAGAGCTCCTCGAGCGCGCGCTCCAGACTCCCTTCGTCGCGCAGGATGCGCACGCCGGAGCCGCGCTGGCCGACGTCCGGCTTGAGCACGAGGGGCAGCGTGAGCCCGTTGCGTTCTCCGTTGTGTTCTTCTCCGTTGTGTTCTCCGTTGTGTTCTTCTTCTCCGTTGTGTTCTTCAAGGAACGCGCGCGCGCGCGCGCGCCGCTCGTCCGCGGAGAGCGCCGCCGGGAGACGGACGAAGCGCGCGACCCGCTCGTTCCCCTCCCCCAGGGCCTCGAGGATCGCGCTCTTCGACTCGCCGATGAATCCACCGGTCGGAATGCCGGGGTTGGCCGCCGTCACGACCGACAGGCTCCGGTGGCGCAGCGCGAGCCACGCGATCCAGAAGACGACCGGGACGTAGAAGACCCACGGCGGCCAGAACTCCCAGTGGAGCTTGCGGCGCAGCGAGCCGAGCAGCAGCCGGCGGCCGCGGAAGCTGAAGAGCGGGACGACCAGGCGCTGGACGATGAGCAGCCCGAGCGCGAGCAACAGGACGGCGGAGAGCGTCCAGTTCTCGAAGCGCCCGAAGGCCTCGCTGGCCCCGACGCCGGCCCAGCTCGCGAAGAGCACGACGAGCGGCGTCCACAGGAGTCCAGCCAGCACGAAGTACAGCGCGAAGGTGAAGAACGGTTGCCCGAGCATGCCCGCGGCCACGTAGGTCGCGAGCCGCGTCATGGGCACGAAGCGCGCGGCGAACACCACGCGACCGCCGCGCCTCCGGAACCACGCGGCCGCACGCTCGACCGCCTCCGGACGCACGAACCACCGGAGCGGAGCGCGGCAGAGCGCCGGTCGCCCCAAGCCGCGCCCGGCCGCATAGAGCAGGAGATCCCCGACGAGGATCCCCGCGAAGCACGCGAACGTCCCCGCGACGAAGCCGATGCGCCCTTGCGCGACGAGCAGCCCCGTCCCGATGCAGGTCAGGTCCTCGGAGACGAGCGTCGCGGCTGCAATGACGAGCAAGAGCACCAGCAGTCCGGGTCCCGCGAGCGGCGGGACTCGGGCGAGATCGAAGGGAAGCGCGGCCTGCTCGCTGCGCCCTGGGTCGGCCGCGCTGCGCATGAGCGCGCGCCCCCCGTCGACCCGCTCCACGAAGTCCGCGACGCGGCGCGCGGCCGGGCCGGGATCCACGAAGACGAAGAAGTGCCCCGCGTCCAGCTCCACGAGCTCGCTCTGCGGGACGATGCGGCGGTGCTCGCGGGCGGCCTCGACGGGCACGAGGAAGTCCCTCTCGCCGTGGACGACGAGCACCGGCGCTTCGATGCGCTCGAGGATGCCCCGCAACGGCCGCTGATCGGTGTCGGTGAAATTGCGCGCGTAGGGAACGTCGAGCAGGGTCGAGTCCAGGAGCCCGAAGTGCGGCGTCACGAGCGGGAGGACGCGCAGCGCGAAGAGCTGCGCCTCGTGCACGAGGTGGTTCAGGCGGTAGTCGCCGAACAGCTCGAGCTCCTGCACGCCGATGGAGGAGAAGAGCGTCAGCGACAGCGCGCGCTCGGGCGCGAGATCCGCCAGCGTCGCCGCCACGCCGCCGCCCATGCTGAAACCGAGGAGGTGGAAGCGCTCGACCTCGAGACGGTCGAGGAGTGCGAGCACGTAGCGCGCGTGCGCGCGGATCGAGTAGTCGGGAACGGAGCGCTCCGAGCGCCCGAAGCCCGGCAGGTCGGGGATCAGGAGCCTGCGACTCGCCGGGAGCGCGTCAACGAACCCGTCGAAGTCGCTCGAGCTCCCCGGGCTGCCGTGCAACAGGACGAGCGGCGGCGCTGCCGCGTCCGCGGCGGCGACGTCGCGGTACGCGAGATCCACCTCACCGCCGCGCTCACCGGCGGAGTCGAAGGCCGGCACGCGCAGGACCTCCTGCGCGGAGCTCCTCGGCGCGGGCGGCTCGCGCACGGTCCGCACGGCGTGCGAGGCGAGCAGGAGGGCGAGATAGACGACCCACCAGCGCGCGAACGCACGGCGCTCCACCCTCGGCTCGGCCCTTTCCAACTCGGCTCACGCGCGCACGGCGCTAGGAACGGGCGCTCCGCGTTGCGGCGGGAACGGGGGAGCGCCGCGCGAGGAGGAGCGCCGGGAGGGGCTGGGTGGAGCAAGGCGGTCCGAGAGTGTGCTCGAAGAGCACACTCTCCTCCGTGACCGCGATGCGGCAGGAGCTCTTCGTCTCGGCGTCCTCGCGGTGCATGCAGGGCGAGAGCTCGCTCGGACCTCCGGCGTGGCTCGCGTGGAAGGCGCGCAGGACCGCGGTGCTCGGGCCGCCGGCTTCGGTGACGAGCGTTTCGTGCAGGGCCCGGCGGTGGCGGCGGACCCGCTCGGCGTCGACGCTGGACGAGACGAGCGGAGCCTCGGCGTCCGCCACGTCGACGAGATCGACGCCGTCCCAGCGCGCGACGTGCGCGACCTCGCCGGGCTCGAAGGCGGCCAGGAAGAAGGGCGGGTAGTGCTGGAGCTCGGACGTCCGGGCGCGGCGCAGGGCTTCGCGCGCGGAAGCGGCGACCGCGAGCGACGGGAGCAAGAGCCCGCGACTCCTCTGCTGCACGCGCTTCGGGCCCAGGCTCGACACGTAGGCGTTCAAGAGGCACAGGGCGACGCCGTACTCGTTGACGGTGACCCACGTGCCGCCGAAGTCGCCGTCGCGCGGCGCGAGGAAGCGCACTCCGTCACGCGCATCCGATGCGGCCGCGATCTCGGGGCCGCGCGAGCGACGCTCGTCGCGGTTGAAGACGAGCTCGTACGAGAGGTCGGTGTGGTACCAGCTCAGCGTGCACACATCCGGCTCTCCTTCCAGTAGCGCAGCGTCGAAGGCGCGACACCGAAGCCTTCCTCGGGCTCCAGACCGTTCAAGCGCAGGATGACGGCGATGAGCGCGAAGTGATGGACGGCGTGGCTGAGCTGGAACTGGAGCTCGCGTTCGAGCGAGGAGCGCGACCACGGCGCCCCCTCCTCGCACTGCGCGTCCATCTTCACCCTGACGATGTCGGGGATCGAGCGGGAGCGCAGCTCCTCGAGCCGCTGCGCGAGCCCGCGCAAACGCAAGAGACCCTCGGACACGCTCTTCTCGACGCGGTCGTCGCGCGCGCGTTGGTCGTAGTCGACGCGACCGTCGGCGAGCCCGGACAGGAAGAGCTCGTAGTAGTCGAGGACGTGCCGCACGTGGCTGCCGATCCCGCTCGACGACACCGCAGGCTCCGGCTTGGCGTAGAGCTCGGCGTCGAGACGCTCCAGGAGTTCGATTCCCTGTCGAAGGACGCGAACGTTGTCGGCGATGAGCGTCATGGGGTCGTGGTTCCGGCTTCGCGAGCCACGACGGGAACGAAGTGCTTCGCCACCGCGTCGTGTGCGCGCCGGGCCAGGGTCTTCCGATCTCGTGCGACGAGCGGAACGGCCCCGAAGTGGATCCCGGCGCGAATCGAGGGCAAGGTCAAGAGGGAAAGGAGGTGGGAGAAGAATCCCATGTCTCCCCACCAGCAGACGGCGAGGTCGGCCGTGGGACCGGACGGGGGGGTGCGGTAGGTCAGACTAGCGTGATGGACCGGCAAACCGGTCCGGACGGCTACTTCGAAGAGTGACGGACGGAACGGGAGGACCGCGTCTCCACGCGTACTGGTGCCTTCCGGGAACACGATGACGCCTCCGCCCCCGGCGAGGACGCGCTCGACGTCGCCGATCACGCGCAAGAGGTCGGTCTTGCGCCGGCGATCCACGAAGAGCGTTCCCGTCGTCCGCGCGAGGAAGCCCAGGATCGGCCAGCCGGCGATCTCGGACTTGGCCAGGAAGAAGCCGTCCAGCTTGCTGAAGAGCACGACGACGTCGACGTACGAGAGGTGGTTCGAGACGAGGAAGTAGGGGGACTCGGGCAGCTTGCCTTCGACCTCGATCTCGATCCCGAGGATCGCCACGATCGCCCTCGCCCAACTGCGCACGGCGAAGTGATGCGACCTGCGGCCGAGCGCGGGAGAGACGATGGCCAACGGACGCGTCACCAACCACGTCGCGTACGCGAGCGTGGTGACGACGGTGACTGCGGGAAGCCTCCACATCGCGCGTAATGCCTTCACCCGTCCGTCCCCTCCGAGAGCTCGGGGGCGCCCAGGCTAGTCGACGTAGCTCCTGAAGATGCCTTGATCCATCGTGCCCGTGTCGATCAGGGTCAGGAAGTCGATGGTCCCGAAGAAGCGGTCGATGGCGGGCGGACCACACACGCGCGCGCCGAGCCGCAGGTAGAGCGTGAAGAGCGTGGGGAGCTTCACGCTCGTCCGCGCGTCCTCGGTCGATTCGCAGACGAAGGTCGGCAGCGGTTGGATGTCGAGCTCGGGGTGTCCGTACCCGCGCTCCAGCAGGTAGCGGTGCGTCGCGAGGCCGAGCGCGGGGTCCTGGCTCGTGAGCGAACTGCAGCCGAAGACGTAGCGACGGCGGTTGTGGAGCATGTACGTCGCGATGCCGCGCCACAGGAGGTTCAGCACGGCCCGCGTGCGGTGCTCGATCGCCGTGCAGGCACGGCCGAGCTCCACCATCCCGGACAGGATCTCGGCCGGAACCGACGAGAGGTCGTACTCGGACGCCGAGTAGAAGCCGATGCCGGCATCGGCGGCTTCCTTCATCTGCAGGCGATAGGTTCCGACGACGGCGCCGGTCTTCACGTCCTCGACGATCAGGTGGTGGCACTGGTCGTCGTAGGAATCGCGGTCGCGACGCGTGACGTGGGAACTCTCGAAGCCTTCGCCGAGCTCGAGGTTGAACACCTCGTAGCGCAGCTTGCAGCACCGGTCGACGTCGCCCTCGTTCCGCGCGAAGCGCACGAAGTAGCGGCCCTGTCGGTATTCGTAAGGCGGCACGAGGTCGCGCAGGAACTCGCTCCCGCGGCGCCCTACCGCTCCTCCTCCGGTAGTCGGCTTCATCTCGTTCACTCCAGTCGATTATAGGAATCGGGATCCGCGCGGAGCACCAGGAGGTCGTCGTAGCGCAGGACGCGACCCTCGATCAGCACGGGTTCGGCGACCTTGTCGAGGACCCGTTCGTTCACGGCCTCGCCTGCGGACGAGGCGAGCAGGAAATAGGAAGCCCGACCCGTCCCGTCGCGGACGAGGAGCACCGGAGGGATCCCTCCGCTGATGCAGCGGACGGCGCACGCGCGGTGAGGCTTGGTGCTGCCCGGCTGCATGACGCCCAGGAAGCACTTGCTGTCGACGATCTCGCCGACGAACGAATGCAGGCCGAGATCCTCGGACCACGCGCTGTCCGAGGCGCGCTCGACGCCCGCGGCTCCGTCCAGCTCGCGCACGCTGCCCGGGACCACCTCGATCAAAGTCTGGTCGTCGCGGTAGACGAGCGTGCCGGAGAGCCTCACCCGGCGTCCCGCGCGCGTCACGACTTCCTCGGACGCGCCGAACTTGCCCGGCGCAACGAGCAGATAGCGCGAGACGCCGGCCGCGCCGGGAGCGGGCACTCCGCCGCGCTCGACCACCAAGGTCGCGTAGGGCATGCACTGGATCCGTCCCGCGAACTCGCGCGTGACGCCGAACTCGAAGACGGCCTTGGAGAAGGGCCGCATCGCGAGCACGAGCAGCGGAACCAGCGCCACGGCGAAGAGCGCGAGCCCGATGACGCGCCGCCCGACGAAGCGCGCGAGCGCGGGTGGAGCGCTCGGCAGATAGCCGACGTAGAACTCGTCGGAGCTCACCGGATCACCCACCGATCGCCTCCGGGATCAGGGCCGGCGCGACGTCCGTTCCCGCCGCGAACGGACGCGCGTTCACGAGGACGCGGCCGCGCTCGAGCTTGACGGCAAAGGTCGGCACGCGCTCGGTGAAGGGCTCCGGCGAACGGCCGCAGGCGGGAAGGTATTGGTACCCGTGCCAGGGACACGTGACGAAGCCGTCGATCACGCGGCCCTCACCGAGCGGTCCGTTCTGGTGCTGGCAGGCGTTGGAGAGCGCGGACACCTTTCCGTCGTAGCGGAAGACCGCGACGCGGTCGCCGGCGACCGTGGCCACCACCGCGCGCCGCTCGGGGATCTCGCTCAGCGCGCACACGTCGACCCATTCGTCCTCCGCTGGGAGCTCCTCGTCGAGAGCGGACTCGCGCAGGCCCGCGACGACGTGCAGACCGAGGACCCCGGTCAGACCGAGACCGACGAGCCATGCGTACGCGGGGTTCGTCTCCGCCTGCAGGATCCCCAGCGCAATGTGCATCGCGACCAGCGCGAAGGCGAAGTACACGAGCATGTGCAGCGACTTCCACACGGGTGCTGTCAGGTTCGCGAGCCAGAAGTCGTGGCTCGTGGCCGCCATCAGGAACAGGATCGCGAGCGCGGCGAGGCCGAGGGGCTGGAAAGGGAACTGCGCGAAACTCCCGTAGCGCGGGTTCGCGACGAGCACCGACACCAGCGGATTCAGATTCCCCAGGGCGTGGAACTGGAACAGGGCCAGGGATCCGTGGAGGAGCGCGATCCCGAACGTCAGGACGCCCATGTGGCGCCGGTTGTAGAGCAGCGGCAGGAAGCGTCGGTCCAGACGCGCGAGGGGTCCGATCGAGAGCACGACGGAGAGGAGCAGGAAGGCCGCCGTACCGAACGCGCGGATCAGCATCGTCTCGAACGTCGCGTCGGGGTGAACGGCGAAGCCGATCCCCACGAACGACGCGAGGTACACGCCGACGACGGCGAGCATCGTCCCGTCGTAGAGCTTCTTCTGCCGATTCCATCCCACCGCCCGATAGCCCGCTCCCATGGCTACTCCCGCGTCGCAGGCAGGGCGCCTCTGGCCACGATCTCGTCGTGCGCCAGGCTGTAGAGCTCGAGCGTACCCGCCGACTCGAGCGCCTCGCTCGGCAGCTCGTAGCGCCGGGGCTGCGTCCCGGCGAGCGACCCGAGCAGGAACGGGGCTTCCGCGGCGCGCGGTCGCCAGTACACGAGCACGTCCGGCTTCTTGGGATCCTCGCGCGCTGCGAGCTCGAGCACTCTGCCCCCGTTCTGAAGGCGCGTTTCGATCACGGCTCCCTCCCAAGCGACGTCGAGCGTTCGCGCCCCACCGTCCGCTCCGTCCACCGCGTACGCGCGCTCGACGGTCTCGACCAGCGCGTTGGTCGCAGGCACCGTGCTCCGCGCGCGCAACGCCGCGAAGTAGAGCACCGGCAGCACCAGGGCCAAGCCGATCGACACGCGCCGGTGCCGGCGGCGCAGCGGGGCGATCACGGTCGCTCGCCCTTTCCCGGCTTTCCCGGGGCCGAAGCCGCCGCGCGATGGGGACCGTGCTCCGCGGGCGTGCTCCGGTTGCGCAACCAGCGGACGAAGAGGATCGGCCACAGGGCCGCCGCCCCGGGGAGGACGAGCACGCGAAAGCCGAAGGTCGCGTGCGCGGCGGCCGGATCGATCCGCGCCGCTCCGATCCACACGAAAGGCAGGGCGAAGGCCACCCCTGCGGCGGCGTAGGCGAGCACGGCGTATACGAGAACGGTGGCGGCCTCGGTCGACATCGGCACTCAGGCTAGGGAGCGGACTTGGGTTGGGGGCCCCCAGCTCCGATCATCCGCGGCGGTCCTGGCCGGCGGGGCAGGAAAACCGGCGGGGAGAGCGCGTTCGAGGGCTCAGAAAGGGCTCGAGGAGGTCGTCGCGAGCCGACCCTCTCGAACCGGGAGGCATCACCTCGGCGGAACGAGCTTTCGGGCGCGACTCCCGTCGGGCTGCGAAGCTCCTTCGAGGAGCGGCCTTCGAATCAGCGCGCGCGCGCCACCAGGACGCTCCCCAAGACCGTGCGCACCGCCCACGCTCGCGGGCCCGATGCCCCATCGAGAGGCATTCGGGCCCGGAACACGCGCTGCGGGCTGTGCCGCGCGCGTCGTGGACATGCGCTGTCGCACAATGCAAACTGTACGTGCGTCGATCGCCATCCCGTCGCGGAACTCCGGCTCGTCCCATCGCAGTCGCCGCCGACTGGGAACGTCAGTTGCGAACGCGCGGGAACATGATGGAGATGGAGCTCGCTGGCGAACCCGACCCACCGGCGCTCGCGGCGTGCGCTCCGTCCCCCGAGCTCGACGTCGGGATCTTCCGGAGACTGCGCGAGGACCACGCCGTCCTCGCCTTGCTGATCGAACGCGTACTCGAGTCCCCCGAGGGGTCGCCCGTGCGCAGCGAGCTCGGTCCGCTGATCCGGAGCGAGTGGCTCAGCTACGCCAAGGCCGTGGACGAGGTCTTCCATCGCGCCTTGCGCGAACGGACCGAAACCAGGGTCTCCGATCTCCTGCGGGTCGCCGACGCGACCCACGCGACCATCGACGCGCTCATCGAGCGGCTGAACGAGAACCAGCCGCCCGCTCCGGGCTGGACGGCGGTCTTCGAGGAGCTGGCACGAGTCGTCGAGCGGCACGTGGCCTGGGTGGAGCGCGAGCTCCTGTCGTACGCGCGCGCCAGGCTGACCGACGATCGCGTAGCCGTGTTGAGCGCCGACTTCGACCGCGTGAAAGCGAGGGAGCTCCAGCGCCTGGGCGCCTAGCCGTTCGTTCGCGACCCAGATGAACGACCGAGGGAACTTCTTGGTCGTGGCCAACCGCTTGCCGGTGAATCTCACCGAGCAGGGCTGGGTCACGAGCCCCGGCGGACTCGTTTCCGCCCTACTGCCCGTCTTGCGGGACCACGACGGGATCTGGATCGGGTGGGCTGGAATGGAGGGCGAGCCGCCCGGGCCCTTCGCGATCGAAGGCGTGTCGAACATCGGCGTCGAGCTGACGGCCGAGGACCTCGAGGCCTACTACGAAGGCTTCTCCAATCGCACGCTTTGGCCGCTCTACCACGACGCCGTGCGCACTCCCGTGTTCGAACGCTCGTGGTGGCAGTCCTACGTGGTCGTGAACCGCCGCTTCGCGGAGGCTTCGGCGGCCCACGCAGCAGAGGGCGCGACGGTGTGGGTGCAGGACTACCATCTGCACTTGGTGCCGCGCATGCTGCGCGAGCTACGCCCGGACTTGCGCATCGGGTTCTTCCTGCACGTTCCCTTCCCGCCGCAAGAGCTCTTCGCGCGGCTGCCCTGGCGCAAGCAGATCCTCGTTGGCACGCTCGGAGCGGACGTCGCCGGTTTCCAGACCAACGTGGGCGCGCAGAACTTCCAGCGGCTGTGCAAGCGCTTTTTGGGAGCCTCCACCGAGGGCGAGCGCGTCGAGCTCTCCGACCACAGGACGACCGCTGCCGCGTTCCCCATCTCGATCGACTTCGAGCGCTTCGACCGTCTCGCGCGCTCGGCAGAGATCATCGCGTCTGCGAGCGAGCTGCGCACGGACCTCGGTGGCCGGCGCATCCTGCTCGGTGTCGATCGACTCGACTACACGAAGGGCATCGACCAGCGCCTGCGCGCCTACGCGGAGCTCCTCGACGGCGGGCGCGTCTCCGCGAGCGAGTGCGTGCTCGTCCAGGTGGCGGTGCCGAGCCGCGAGCAGGTCCGGGAGTACGAGGTTCAGCGCGAGATCGTCGAGCGCCTCGTGGGTGGTATCAACGGCAAGCACGCCACGTTCGCGGGCGTCGCGGTGCACTACATCCACCGCGACCTGGCCACCGAGGAGCTCGTACCGCTCTACGTCGCCGCCGACGTCATGCTCGTGACGCCGTTGCGCGACGGCATGAACCTGGTCGCCAAGGAATTCGTCGCTGCGCGCACGAAGGACGACGGCGTGCTCGTGCTCTCCGAGTTCGCCGGGGCCGCGTTCGAGCTACGCCAGGCGCTGATGATCAATCCCTTCGACGTCGAGGGCCTGGCGGAACGCATCCACGAGGCGCTGAACCTGCACAAGGTCGAAATCCGCCGGCGCATGCGTTCGCTGCGCGCTCGCGTGCGCACCCACGACGTGCACGGTTGGGCCAAGAATTTCCTGGGAGTGCTGTGCACGTAGCCTTCGACCGCCTCTTGCAACACGTGGCCCGCGCGCCGGTCCTGCTGGTTGCAAGCGACTACGACGGCACCCTCGCGGCGCTCGTCGACGATCCCGCCCTGGCCGGTCCGCACCGCGAGTCGATCGTGGCGCTGGAGCGACTGGCGGCGCTGCCGCGCACCTCCGTCGCCGTCGTCTCCGGCCGATCGCTCGCCGACCTCGCGCGACTCTCCGGCCTGTCGTCGACGGTGCACATGGTGGGCAGCCACGGCAGGGAGTTCGACTCGAGCTTCGCGAGCAGCATCGCGCCCGAGCTGCTCGCGTTGCGCGACGAGCTCGAGCGACAGGTCGCGGCGATCGTCGCCGGCGCGCCCGGCACGCTGCTCGAGCGGAAGCCCGCGAGCGTCGCCTTCCACTACCGCAACGCCGCGCCGGCGGTTGCCGAGCGCGCGCTGGCCGAGGTCCGAGCCGCCCCCGCCGCTCATCCCGAAGTGCACGTGAAGCACGGCAAGCAGGTGGTCGAGTTGGCCCTCGTGGCGACCGACAAGGGCGTGGCGCTCGAACGCTTGCGCGCGCAAGTGGGCGCGACGGCGACCCTCTTCATCGGCGACGACATCACCGACGAGGACGCCTTCGCCACGTTGCGCGGACCCGACTTGGCGGTGAAGGTCGGCCCGGGCGATTCCATCGCGCCGCACCGCGTGGAGAGCCCCGAGCAGGTCGCCTTCCTGCTCGCTCGCCTGTGCGAGCTGCGAACGGACTGGATCTGCGGCGGCGACGCGGTCGAGATCGAGCACCACTCGCTCCTGTCCGATCAGCGTACGCTCGCGCTCGTCACACCCGCCGCGCGCGTCACCTGGCTGTGCCTGCCGCGGGTGGACTCGACGCCCATCTTCGCCGAACTCCTCGGCGGTCCGGCGGCCGGCTACTTCGCCGTCGGTCCCGCCGAAGACATCGCCCCCATCGGGCAGCGCTACTCGCGGGACTCGCTCGTGCTCGAGACCTCCTGGCCGAGTCTGACGGTCGTCGACCTGCTCGATTGCAGCGGCGGGCGCTTCGCGCGCAGTCCCGGCCGTGCCGACCTCGTGCGCATCGTCCGCGGTCGCGGCCGCGTCCGCGTGGAGTTCGCGCCCATGCTCGACTACGGCCGAATGCCGGTCGACCTCGCGGCCGAGCCCGACGGTCTGCGCATCCTGGGCGGGCCCGATCCATTGGTCCTGCGCGCCCCCGGGCTCGACTGGAGGATCGCGCGCGAGGCCAGGCAGACCGTCGCGCGCGCCGAGACCGACCTCGGAGCGGAGGGCGAGCTCGTGCTCGAGTTGCGTTACGGCACCGCCGACCTCGGACCGGGGCGCCGACCGGCGTCCGAGCGCGAATCGGACACGCGCGCATACTGGCGGCACTGGGCGCGCCGCCTGCGAGTCCCGCCGATCGCGAGCGACGCCGTGCGCCGGAGTGCGCTCGTGCTGAAGGCCCTCTGCCACGGCCCGACGGGGGCCATCCTGGCCGCGGGCACGACGAGCCTGCCCGAGCACGTGGGCGGCGTGCGCAACTGGGACTACCGCTTTTGCTGGCCGCGCGACGCCTCCCTCGCCGCCGCCGCGCTCGTGCGGCTGGAGAGCACCGACGAAGCGATGGCGTTCCTCGACTGGCTGCTCGGCGTGTGCGCGACGTTGCCCTCGTCGTCGCGTCTGAGACCTCTGTACACGGTCGACCGCGGGATGGTCCACGACGAGGCCGAGATCGGCGAGCTCTCGGGCTACCGCGGCAGTCGCCCCGTGCGCGTCGGCAACACCGCGGTGCACCAGGTGCAGCTCGACGTCTTCGGGCCGATCGTCGAGCTCGTCCACCGCCTGTTCGAGTTCGATGCCCCGCTGTCGAGCGAGCACTGGAAGATGGTCGAGGGCATGGCCGCCGCCGTCGTCGAGCGCTGGCGCGAGCCCGACCACGGCATCTGGGAGGAGCGCCTGGTGCCGCGTCACCACGTCTACTCGAAGATCATGGGCTGGCTCACGCTCGATCGCGCCGCGCGGCTCGCACGCGCTCTGCGCGGACGAGCTCGCGAAGACTGGGAAGCGGTGCGCGATACGATTCGCGAGGACGTGCTCACGCACGGCTACGACGAGAAGCGGGGCTGCTTCACCGGCGCCTACGGTGGGGACTACGTCGACGCATCCGCGCTGCACGTCGGATTGTCGGGCCTGCTCGCGCCGGACGACCCGCGCTTCACGCGCACGGTCGAAGCCGTCGAGACCGAGCTGCGCGACGGTCCCACCGTCTACCGCTACCTCGTCGACGACGGTCTCCCCGGGCACGAGGGCGGGTTCCACCTGTGCGCAGGTTGGCTCGTGGAGGCCTATCGGCTCGTCGGCCGGCGCGACGACGCCTTTGCGCTCTTCGAGGCTTGGACCGAGCTCGCCGGTCCGACGGGCCTCTTGTCCGAGCAGTACGACGCCGAGACCGGGCTGGCCCTCGGCAACCACCCCCAGGCCTACTCGCACACGGCGCTGATCGAGAACGCCTGCAGCTTGGCGGAGAGCGAAGCGTCGCCGTGAGCCGCGGCGTCCCCCGTCGCGGCGACCGGCACGGCGCGCTCGAGCGGGGACCCGGCGCAGCGGCCGGGTGCGGATAGCGCCTCCGCCCGGACCGAAGCCCGCCCAGCGCGCTACCATTGCCTGCGGGGCGCGCGCATTCCGGGGCACTCCGGCCGGATCTTCCTGCCCCGAGGAGTCCCACGAACGGGATGGCCGACGACACGTCCGAACCCGATCCGCACCTGATCACCCAGGTCCTCGACCGGGTCAAACGCCACGAGCCCCAAGCCGCCGGAGAGCTGCTCCCGCTGGTCTACAAGGAACTGCGGAGCCTGGCGCATGCGCGTCTCGCGCGCTTGGAACCGGGACAGACGCTGCAAGCCACCGCGCTGGTGCACGAGGCCTGGATTCGCATCCTCGGCCACGGCGACCCGGGCTGGGAGTGCCGGGCGCACTTCTTCGGCGCCGCGGCCCAGGCGATGCGCAACATCCTGGTCGAGCAGAGTCGGCGCAAGGCGAGCCTCAAGCACGGCGGCGATCGGCGCCGCGTCGACGAGCTCGCCCTCGCCGACGTCGGCGTCACCGCGCCGGTCGAGAACCTGTTGATGCTGGACGAAGCACTGCGGCGCCTGGAGGAACGCGACCCGTTGAAGACGCGCTTGGTGGAGCTGCGCTTCTTCACCGGACTCTCGATGCCCGAGGTCGCCCAGGTGTTGGGTCTTCCCTTGACGCGCGTCGAGCGCGAGTGGCGCTTCACGCGCTCGTGGCTCCAGAGGCAGATGCAAGGTCCGTCGAATGGACCCGAATAGAGCGAGGTCCCTGCGGGATCGCGAGCGCAGGCTCGAGGAGCTCTTCCAGCTCGCCGCGGACTTGCCGCAGAGCGAGCGCGCGGCGTTCTACGCGCGCCACTGTGGCGACGACATCGCCCTCGAGAGGGAGCTCGACGAGCTCCTGCGCCAGGACGACGAAGGCACCAAGGACTTCTTGCAGAGTCCGGTGATCGGCGCGCGCGAAAAGACGGGAACGAACGGTCACGCTCCCGGGGAGGCCCTCCCCGAACCCGGCTCGAGCTTCATGCCGGAACGCATCGGCCGCTATCTGATCCTCGAGCGCATCGGCGAGGGAGGCATGGGCTCCGTCTACCTGGCCGAACAGGAGCATCCCGTTCGGCGGCGCGTCGCCCTGAAGATCGTGAAGCCGGGGATGGACACCGAGCGCGTGATCCAACGCTTCGAGCTGGAGCGTCAAGCCCTGGCCATGATGGATCACCCGTGCATCGCCCGCATCTTCGACGGCGGCGCCACGGCCGGCGGCAGACCGTACTTCGTCATGGAGTACGCGCCGGGGCTCCCGATCAGCCGCTTCTGCGACCGGGAGAACCTCGGTGTGAAGGAGCGTTTGCAGCTCTTCTGCCTCGTCTGCGAGGCGGTTCAACATGCCCACCAGAAGGGGATCATCCACCGGGACATCAAACCGACGAACGTGCTCGTCTCGCGGATCGACGGCCGCTCGAGCCCGAAGGTGATCGACTTCGGCATCGCGCGCGCGACCTCGGAGACCTTCGCGGAGCGCACACACAAGACGGGCGCGGCCGAGGTGGTCGGAACCTGCTACTACATGAGTCCCGAGCAGGCCGATCCGAACGACGTGCACGTCGACACGCGGACGGACATCTACTCGCTGGGCGTGATGCTCTACGAGCTCCTGGCCGGAGTCCTGCCCATGGACTCCGCGGCGCTGCGCGGCAAGACGGCCCTCGAGGTGCAGGACATCCTGCGTCACACGGACCCCGTTCCGCCGAGCACGCGCGTGACCCGGCTCGGCGACACGACCGCGAAGGTCGCGCTGGACCGCAACCTCGATGCGCGCGGCCTCGCTTCGCGACTGTCGGGCGATCTGGACTGGATCACCTTGAAGGCGATGGAGAAGGATCCCGCGCGCCGTTATGCGACGGCTGCGGGTCTCGCCGCCGACGTGCGGCGTCATCTCGCGCACGAGCCCGTGCTGGCCGGTCCACCGGACGTCGCCTACCGCCTCAGGAAGTTCGTCCGCCGCAATCGCGTAGCCGTCTCCTCGGGCGTGCTCGTGCTCCTCGCGCTCGTCGCGGGGATCATCGGAACGACGTGGGGAATGCTCGAATCCGCGCGCAAACGCGACCAGGCCCTCACGGCGCAGGCTCACGCGGAGGCCGCCGAACGGGACGCCGAGGAGAGTCGGCTCGAAGCCCTGCGTCAGCACGACGAAGCCGAACGGCAGCGCGCCGAAGCCGAGAAGCAGCGCGACGAGGCCCTGACCGCCAAGGCGATGGCCGAATCGGCGCGGAACGAAGCCGATCGCGAGCGCCAGGCTGCGGACGCGGCGCGCCAAGCGGAAGAAGTCCTGCGCGGCATCGCCGTGGTCGAAGCGCGCCATTCGAAGGCCGTGACCGAGTTCCTCGTGAACGCCCTCGCCCTCGCCGATCCCGAGGCCTCGTTGGACGCGCATCCCACGCTCGAGACGATGCTCCTGCGGGCCGGTGAGCGCGTCGAGACGACGTTCCAAGGCCTTCCCGAGGGCGAGGCGACCGTGCGCAAGGTGCTCGGGGAAGGGCTCCACTCGCTCGGCCTGCTCGATGCGGCCGAGGGACACCTGCGGCGCGCGCTCGACATCCAGCGCGGTCTCGAGGACGTTCCACCCGCGGAGCTCTACGCCACCATGGCGCGGCTCGCGCAGGTCTACGGAGAGTCCGACAGTCGGGACGCGTTCGCGCTGGCGCTGAGTGCGTCCGATCTCGCGATCGACATGATCGGCGAGCCGAACCCCGAGCTGAGCCGCAAGCTCGCCCACCTCGTGCGCGGCGTGATGTCGGTCGACGTGGAGCGCGCCGCGCGCTACTTCGAGGAAGTGCGGTCGATCGCGGGGCGCTCCCTCGCCCCGCGCGACCCCAAGTGGCTGCTCGTGGCCGACGTCCACGAGTTCCTGGGCCATCACCTGGGCTACCACTGGGGCTCTGAAGCCGGCATCGCCTACCTCGACGAAGCCCTCGCGATCCGGCGCCGCGAGCTGCCGGCAGCGCACCCGAAGATCGCGCGCGCGCTCAACAAGCTCGTGACGGTGCAGAACCTCCTCGGACGACACGGGCGGTCGGAGGAGCTCGTGCGCGAGTCCATGGACATCTACTTGAACCTGCTGCCGCCCGGACACTGGCTCCTGGCGGAGACGCGCTCGCTGCTCGGCGAGTGCCTGAGCGGACAGGGCGAGTTCATCCAGGCCGAAGACCTGCTCGTGCCGAGCCACGACGAGCTCGTCTCGTCGCGCGGTCTCGTGAGTCGCGTCGGCATCGACTCGACCTATCGCCTCGTGCGCCACTACGAGGCCACCAACCGCCCGATGGAAGCGGACGTGCACCGCAAGGCACTCGCTCAGGCCCTCGCGTTCTCGCGCAACGCCCCGTTCAACTGGGGCAAGCAAGCCGCCGCGTTCGACGAGGGACACGCCGAGCTCGTGGAGGCTTGCGCGCGGCTCGACGCGATGATGATGGAGGCGACGCGCGCACCCCGCACCGAGGAAGCCTTCCTGTGGAGGATGGCCGAAGCCCTGGATCGCGTGATCGAGCTGCGCCGCAAGCTCCTCCCCGACGACGACCCGCGCGCCGTGATCGTCGGACGCCTGCTCGCGGAGTACTGCCAGGTCGAGATCGGCCAGCCGCACGAGATCGACCGGCGCATGTGCGAGGAGATCCTGGGCGTGCTCGGGCCGCACAAGGAGCGCCTGGCGCAGCCGGTGGCGAGCGCGCTCATGCGCCTCGGCTTGATCGCGATGACGGGCGAGAACGATCCCGTCCGCGCCGAGGAGTACTTCGGACAGGCGTGGGAGCTGCGCCGACGCACTTGGGGCCTCGAGGACGAGGAGACGCTGGAGAGCCAGCGCGAGCTCGTCCGAAGCCAGCTCGCGCAGCGGCACTTCGACGAGGCGTGCGACCAGCTCGCGCTGACCTGGGAGGAGTGCATGGTGCGCTTCGGACCGCGCCACCAATCGACGACCTCCGTCTTGGCGAGCCTGGCCGAGGTCTACGGCGCCTGGAACCGACCGACGGCGCTCGAAACCTTCCTCGAGAAGCACTTGCGCATCTCCGTCGAGGACGAGACGAACGCGCACCGTCTCACCGTCGTCACCGACCTCGCCGTGCGCACGCCGGGCTTCAGCACGATCCTCTACGATCGCGCCCTCGCGGCGAGCCGGCGCGCGACCGAGTTGCACCCGAGCCACAGCCTCCACACGGCCACGACGGGCAAGGCGCTCTACCGCCTCGGACGCTACGCCGAGGCCGTGAGCGCGATCCAGGCCTCGATCGACCTGTCGCAGGGCCGGTACGGCGACGACTGGATCTTCCTCGCGATGTGCCACCACGCGCTCGGCGACGCGGCGGCCGTGGACGCGGACCTCGAGCGCCTCGACGCGATCCTCGCGAGCCACCCGCACCCCGGCGACCTCGCGCGCTACCTCGCCGAGCTCGAAGCGCTCCTGCCGAGCCGCCGCTAGCCCTGAGGACTCGCCGGGTGCTGCGTGCGCAACGCTGCGGGCGTCCCCTGCTCGGACGGTGCACCGCGTCGTCCGCGAGCGCCTACTCGACCAGTGTCGTGCGACCCTGGCGCGGATTCGTCGGCGCACCTATCGTCACTGCATGCTCGCTGCAGCCCTCTTGGCGTTCGTTCCCGTCCAGGCGGTGCAGACGACCGGGGTGATCGCGCCCACGCCCTTCGATCGCGTCGTCGAGCTCGAACTGTGGCCCGACGATCCGCCGCTCGAAGGCCGCGGCCCGGCGCGCTGGATCGAGCACGAGGTACTCTTCTCCGGCACGTTGCACGTGTGGACGAAGTCGGCGCGCGAGCTCGATCTCTTCCTGCGCGTCGAGAACGCGGAAGGAAAGCTGATCGCCGCCGACGACGACTCCGGAGGCAAGCCGACGCCGTACGTGAAGCTCGCGGTCGAGCCCGGCCTCGAGCTGCGCATCGCGGTTGCACTCGCGAAGTCGGACGCATCGGTCGGCCGGAGTGACGCGGCGGACCTCGAACTGCATCTCGTGGCCGCGCCCGAGACCGCGACGACGCTCGCGGAGGCGGAGCGGGCGAAGGCCGAGCTCGTCGAGATCAAGAGGCTGAGGCAAGCCGGGGACCTGACGGCTGCGCGCCCGGCCGTGGGAGCCTTGATCGAACGCTTGGCCACGATCGAGGGCGGGGCGACGAGCGAGAGGGTGTGCGATCGATCCTCGGCGGCGGGTCTCGAGGCGTACGCGCTGGCGCTGCTGCGTCCGACGGAGAGGGCGTGGCGGGAAACGCTTTTTCATCGCTCGCGCACGCTGCCCGCCGACCACCCCCGCCTCCAGGCGGTGCGCGGGGACCTCGCCAACACGATCAAGACTCTGGGCGACCTCGCCGGCGCGCGAGTTCTCGAGGAGGAGGTGCTCGAGGTCTTCTCGCGCACGCTGCCCGCAGAACATCCCGAACTCCAGAGGATGCGCGGGAACCTCGCCAACACGATCAAGGCCCTGGGCGACCTCGCCGGCGCGCATGCGCTCCAAGAGGTCGTGCTCGAGATCAGCTCGCGCACGCTGCCCGCTGACCATCCCGACCTGCAGACGGCGCGCGCGAACCTCGCCATTACGATCCAGGACCTGGGCGACCTCGCCGGTGCCCGCGCGTTGTTGGAGCAGGTGCTCGAGGTCTTCTTGCGCACGCTGCCCGCCGACCACCCCCGCCTCCAGGCGGTGCGCGGGGACCTCGCCAACACGATCAAGGCTCTGGGCGACCTCGCCGGCGCCCGCGCGTTGTTGGAGCAGGTGCTCGAGGTCTTCTCGCGCACGCTGCCCGCAGAACATCCCGAACTCCAGAGGATGCGCGGGAACCTCGCCAACACGATCAAGGCCCTGGGCGACCTCGCCGGCGCGCATGCGCACCAGGAGGTCGTGCTCGAGATCAGCTCGAGCGCGCTGCCCGCTGACCCTCCCGACCTGCAGACGGCGCGCGCGAACCGCGC